>NZ_JAQQGK010000001.1:0-1186975 GCF_028550695.1 Pseudomonas sp. BLCC-B112 | reverse complement strand
CCCCTAGGGGACTCGAACCCCTGTTACCGCCGTGAAAGGGCGGTGTCCTAGGCCACTAGACGAAGGGGACACGCTACAACATTCACTACCTTCAACGTTTCGCGCTTTGCTTTCCGTTGAAAGTGGCGCGCATTCTATGGATGCTTTGGGAGGCCGTCAACCCCCAGATATAATTTTATTTAAATCAATGACTTCGGAGTGGTTTTAGGCTCACTTCGGGCTTTTCTGCCGTCCGCGCTTTGACGCCTATATTCTGGCACTCGACAAGACGCTATAGTCCCCCGCAGCCGGTGATGGCAATTTGAACCTGGGGCTCACCCTGGTGGTTCTATACCTATATAAGCAGCACAACTCATGCCCGGCTCGTCGAGCGGCGCTATGCGTCTAAATGCCAAGCCACTACACTCGCACGCGAATCCTATAACGAGGTTTTAACGGTGACACCACTCATGATCACCCTGCTGGTAATAGCCGGGATCGCACTATTGATCGCCATTGGCTACATGAACCATGTGGTGGAAAACAACAAACTGGAAAAGGCCCGCACCAAAGTCGAACTCAATGATCGCCTGCGTCGCTGCGGCGAGATCACCGAAACCTTCCCTGGCCAGTTCATGTCACCGGCCCTCAAGCTGCTGCTGACACGCCTGGAACTCAACGTTGTGCAGCGCATGCTCAACCTCGACAAGGCAGATAGCGCTCTCAAGGCGCGTCTGGCCGAGCTCAATACCTTGGTGGGACAGGGCGAATCGATTCCGGTGAACAATCCACCGTCGCCGATCCAGACCGAAGCCAAGGCCAAGGATGTTCGCTTCCTGCTGGAGGCCATGCACGGCCAGGTCACCCGTGCCGCCCACGATGGCTTCCTGCAACCCAATGAAGCCAAGCGCTGGATCAAGGAGATCCGCCATATCCTGGTGTTGCTGCATATCGAGTTCTTCAACAACCTGGGCCAATACGCCCTGCAACAGAACCAGCCGGGCCAGGCCCGCCTGGCCTTCGAACGCGGCGTGCAATAC
Organism: Pseudomonas sp. BLCC-B112; assembly: GCF_028550695.1. NCBI lineage: Bacteria > Pseudomonadati > Pseudomonadota > Gammaproteobacteria > Pseudomonadales > Pseudomonadaceae > Pseudomonas > Pseudomonas sp. BLCC-B112. The sequence continues at coordinate 1,185,956 of NZ_JAQQGK010000001.1, read as the reverse complement.
CTGCGCAAGCAACCGGACCCGGCGGTCTACAAGGAACAGCTGGAATACCTGGATAAGCTCCTGGCCCGTGCCAACGCCATGGTGCTGTCGACCCTGGAGCCCGCGCCAGACGAGGACAACGAGCTGACCCAAGGCCTGAAGACCGTGGAAGCCGACGCCGACTGGAAGAAGAAAGCCATCTACGACTGATATGAAAACCCCTGCCTGGCGCATCCAGCGCCGGGCAGGGGTTCGATGCAACAGCGCCCTCTTCGCCGCTACAAGCGGAAATGCCCCACCATCCCCTTCAACTCCACACCCAACTGCGCCAGCTCTATGCTCGACGCAGCATTGCCTTGCATGGCCAGGGAAGACTGGTCGGCACTGGCACGAATGCTGGTGACACTGCGATTGATCTCTTCAGCCACCGAACTCTGCTGTTCGGCGGCAGCGGCAATCTGCTGGTTCATCTGCTGAATCAACGACACCGCCGCGGCAATACTGCCCAGGGCACTTTCAGTCTGCAGGGCATCGCTGACCGCCAGCTTCACCAGCTCGCCGCTGCTCTGGATCTGCTGCACGGAAGAGTCGGCAGCGGCATGCAATGCCGTCACCAGACGCGCGATCTCCTCGGTGGACTGCTGGGTACGTTTGGCCAAGGCCCGAACTTCATCGGCCACCACCGCAAAGCCCCTGCCCTGCTCCCCCGCCCTTGCCGCCTCGATGGCGGCATTGAGGGCCAGCAGGTTGGTCTGCTCGGCAACGCTCTTGATGACATCCAGCACGCTGCCGATGTTGTCGATCTCTGCGCTCAGGCTCTCGATGCCGCTGCTGGCCCGGGTCGCGGAATCCGCCAACTGCTCGATGCGCTGCATGCTCTGGCGCACGACCTGCTGGCCACTCTCCACCTTGTCATCCGCCGCCTGGGCGGCCTGGGCCGCTTGCTCGGCATTGCGCGCCACATCGTGCACCGTGGCGGTCATCTGATTCATCGCGGTGGCCACCTGTTCGGTTTCTTCCTTCTGGGTACTGACTTCAAGGTTGGTCTGCTCGGTCACCGAGGACAGTGACTGGGCCGAACTGGCCAGTTGCTCGATCCCGGCCTGCAGGCCACTGACGATACCGCTCAGGCCACTGCCCATCTGCTGCATCGCCTGCATCAACTGGCCGATCTCGTCACACCGGGTGACCACCACCGTGGCGCTCAGGTCCCCCGCCGCGATCTGCTGGGCCACATGCATCACGCTGCGTAGCGGACGAACGATCAGGCGAGTGATGCTCAAGGCCGCCAGCAGCCCCACCAGCAATGCCAAGGCCGAGGAGCCGATGATCAGCAGGGTGTTTTTCTCCAGCTCCCCCTGCATCGACAGATCTTCAGCGGCATAAGCCTGGTCGACCCGTGCCATCACCTGGGCGGCGCGCTCATGCAACGTCTGATAGACCTGCTTCTCCTGAGCCAACAGGCCGGTGTATTCGTTGAGTTTTTCGCTGAAGTTGCCGATGTGCCCAGCGACCTCGTTGAGCACCGTCTGGTAGCCGCCATCCTTGACTGCGCTCTTCAACTGCTCGGCTTGAGCCAGGGCCTGCTCGGCCTGCTCGATATTGCCCTGCTCGGCCCTGCCTTGCTCATCTCCCTTGCGATTCTGGTCCAGGCGCACCCGAGCTTCGTTCATGGCTTGCAGCATCAGGCGCGAAACCTGGCTGATCTGATTGGCCTGTTCGATGAACTCCGCGCCCTCCTTGCCCTGGGAATCCTTGAGCGTATAGGCGCCGTCATCCGCCAGACCGGCCTGCAGCACATCAAGGTTGTTGGCCACACTGGACACCGACCAACTGGCCATTTCCAGGGCCAGGTCCTTGGCCTGGGTGAGCTCGACGAATTCATCGAAGGCCTTGCGGTAGTCCGCCAGCGCCAGTTCGACCTCCCCCATCACTGACTGGTTGGCGGTCGACTGCCCCTTGAGCTGCTGGGCCAGGAGCAACAGTGCATCCAGGCTTTCATGCAGGCTGTCCACTGTCTTGCTGTCGCCGTGCAAGGCATAGTCCTGCTCCAGCAGTCGCACCTTGAGCACGCCACTGTTGAGCTGGGACATCTGCTTGAGGCCATCGAAACGCTGGCTGACGGTTTGCAGGGACCAAACGCCGATGCCGGCCACCAGGGCCGTCAAGAGCAACACCAGGGCAAAACCGATACCCAGTTTCTTTGCCATGCCCAGGTTGGCAAAACGTCCACTCGCGGCCGAAGTCATGGTGCGCAGTCCCCTTCCAATCCCCAATGGCAATCAGGCCATTTTGTCTTTGCGAAGGGTCGCAACGGCGTGTACCGGCGCACAAGTCTCTGACGTCGGAATAATGGCAAAAAGCTACGCCGAGGTCGTTTTCAGGACACTGGAGGTCGATTCCATCGGGCCCCGGCGGGCTGTTGCGCCAAGGCCCGAGCCTGCAGTCAGATGGCCGTGGCGCCGCCGTCGACGGTCAAGGCGTGTCCAGTGGTGAAAGCGGCGCCATCACTGCACAGATAGAGCACCGCACTGGCAATCTCCTCGACTTTGCCGATACGCCCCACCGGGTGCATCGCCGCGGCAAATTCGGCCTTCTTCGGGTCAGCCTCATAGGCACGGCGGAACATGTCGGTATCGATCACTGCCGGGCAGACGGCATTCACCCGAATCTTCTTTTTGGCGTACTCGATGGCCGCTGACTTGGTCAGGCCGATCACGGCATGCTTGGACGCCGCATAGATGCTCATCTTCGGAGCGGCGCCCAGGCCAGCCACAGAAGCGGTGTTGACGATCGCGCCGCCGCCCTGGGCAAGCAGCAGCGGCAGCTGGTACTTCATGCACAACCAGACCCCTTTGACGTTGACCCCCATGATGGCGTCGAACTCATCCAGGGAGCCTTCCGCCAACCGCCCCTTCTCGATCTCGATCCCGGCATTGTTGAAGGCATAGTCCAGACGGCCATAAGCCTCGATTGTCCGGGCCATGAGGTTCTGCACATCCGCCTCCCGGGTGACGTTGCAAGACACGAACAGCGCCTCGCCTCCAGCCGCCTGGATAAGCGCCACCGTCTCTTCGCCTCCGAGCACATCCAGATCCGCCACCACCACTTTCAAACCTTCTGCGGCGAACGCCTGGGCAGTCGCCCGGCCGATACCGTTGGCTGCGCCGGTTACCAGGGCCACCTGGCCGGAAAACGTCATGCTCATTGCAAAGATCCTCGATCAAGTACGGGTCAGCTACCCAATCCAATCTAGCCACAGCCGGCCATGGTCGCGTCAGCACTATCAAAAGGCCGGTTGAGGTCTTATGCCTGCTGGTGATGAACGCCCCCCTCTCTACATCACCACACTGGATTGGCTCCCATTCGCTGGACTGGCAAACCTTGCGACAACGTCCTTGAGGGTCTATCAACTAGAGCTTCATTCACCCCTTGAGTGCCTGTCATGACCACCCTGACCAATCGCCAGTTCCTGCTTGCCAAACGTCCCGTCGGGGCAGCCACCCGCGAGACCTTTACCTACCAGCAGGTCGCCGTCGGCGAACCGGCAGCGGGGCAGATTCTAGTGAAGAACCAATACCTGTCCCTGGACCCGGCGATGCGCGGCTGGATGAATGAAGGCAAGTCCTATATCCCTCCGGTGGCGATTGGCGAGGTCATGCGCGCCCTTGGGGTGGGCCAGGTGATTGCCTCGAACAACCCGGGATTCGCAGTCGGCGACTACGTCAATGGTGCCCTGGGTGTGCAGGACTATTTCCTGGGCGAGCCCCGGGGCTTCTACAAGGTCGACCCCAAGCTGGCCCCTCTGCCGCGCTACCTTTCAGCCCTGGGCATGACCGGCATGACGGCCTATTTCGCCCTGCTGGATGTCGGCGCGCCCAAGGCCGGTGACACCGTGGTGCTGTCCGGTGCGGCAGGCGCGGTGGGCAGCATCGCCGGGCAGATCGCCAAGATCAAAGGCTGCCGGGTGGTGGGCATCGCCGGCGGCCAGGACAAGTGCAAGTTCCTCATCGACGAACTGGGTTTTGACGGCGCCATCGACTACAAGAGCGAAGACGTGCACGCCGGGCTCAAGCGTGAGTGCCCCAAAGGCGTCGATGTGTATTTCGACAACGTCGGCGGCGACATTCTCGATGCCGTGCTCAGCCGCCTGAACCTCAAGGCCCGGGTGGTGATCTGTGGCGCCATCAGCCAGTACAACAACAAGGAAGCTGTCAAGGGACCGGCCAACTACCTGTCGCTGCTGGTCAACCGTGCGCGCATGGAGGGGTTCGTGGTGATGGACTACGCCTCGCAGTTCGCCGCCGCCGGACAGGAAATGGCCGGCTGGATGGCCAAGGGGCAACTCAAGAGCAAGGAGGATATTGTCGAAGGCCTGGAGACCTTTCCGGAAACGCTGACCAAGCTGTTCAGCGGCGAGAACTTCGGCAAGCTGGTACTGAAGGTCTGACCTGCAGGAGCCGGCAAGCCGGCTCCTGCGAGAGGAGGCGTGTTACAGAGCCAGTTCGGCCACTACGTCGGCCAGGGCCTTGGCCGGATCGGCCGCCTGGCTGATGGGACGACCAATCACCAGGTAATCGGAGCCTGCGTCCAGAGCCTGACGCGGGGTGAGAATCCGCCGCTGGTCGTCCTGGGCGCTGCCCGCCGGACGAATCCCCGGGGTCACCAGTTGCAGAGTCGGATGGGCGCTCTTCAGTGCCTGGGCTTCCAGGGCCGAGCACACCAGGCCGTCCATGCCGGCCTTCTGCGCCAGGGCGGCCAGGCGCAGGACCTGCTCCTGGGGCTCGATGTCCAGGCCGATACCGGCCAGGTCTTCACGCTCCATGCTGGTGAGCACGGTGACGCCGATCAACAGCGGTTTGGGACCTGTGCGCTGATCCAGCACCTCGCGGCAGGCAGCCATCATGCGCAGGCCGCCGGAGCAATGCACGTTGACCATCCACACGCCCATTTCCGCAGCAGCCTTGACCGCCATGGCGGTGGTGTTGGGAATGTCGTGGAACTTCAGGTCCAGGAACACTTCGAAACCCTTGTCACGCAAGGTCCCGACAATCTCGGCGGCACAGCTGGTGAACAGTTCCTTGCCGACTTTGACCCGGCACAGTTTCGGGTCCAGTTGATCGGCCAGTTTCAGTGCGGCGTCACGGGTGGGGAAATCCAGGGCGACGATGATAGGAGTCTGGCAGGCGGACATGAAGGGGCTCTCAGGCAAGTCGAAATCGGCGCGGATTGTAGCGCAAGCCGTGGCGCTCCGGGACCCGATGAAAGGTAAAACATCCTCAACGGTGGTCGCGAATGCCGATCCGGCCGACAAATCCCCCGGGAGACGCGGACTTTGTATCAAGCCGGATACACTGACGACACGTCAGCAACAATCCCCGACGCTACCCTCCCCAGCCGCAATACCCTCGAACAGCACTTCCAGCCCCCGGGCCGGACGCCTATGCTGAAGCCACAACCCCGCCGTCACCTTCTAGTGGCGGCAAGCCTACCTGGCAGATGAACGCCCCATGCACAACACTCCAGCCCCTCTCAACGACTCCAAAGCAGCAGTCAATGCCGATGACAAGCGCTGGAACACCCGGGCCCTGATCGTCGACGACGACGCACCGATCCGCGAACTGCTGATCGACTACCTGGCGCGCTTCAACATCCATGCCAGTGGCGTCACCGACGGAACAGCAATGCGCCAGGCCCTGCAGGCCGAACACTTTGACGTGGTGGTACTGGATCTGATGCTGCCCGGGGAGGACGGCCTGTCCCTGTGCCGCTGGCTGCGCACCGAATCGGATATTCCGATCCTCATGCTCACCGCCCGCTGCGAACCCACCGACCGCATCATCGGCCTGGAACTGGGTGCCGACGACTACATGGCCAAGCCCTTCGAACCCCGAGAGCTGGTGGCGCGAATCCAGACCATCCTGCGCCGGGTCCGTGATGATCGCAGCGAACAGCGAGCCAATATCCGCTTCGACAGCTGGCGCCTGAACAGCGTCCTGCGCCAACTGATCTCGGCCGATGGGCTGGTGGTGCCGCTGTCCAATGCCGAGTTCCGCCTGCTGTGGGTATTCATCGAACGCCCGCGCCGGGTGTTGAGCCGCGAACAACTGCTGGACGCCGCCCGCGGACGCTCCATCGAAGCCTTTGATCGCAGCATCGACCTGCTGGTCTCGCGTCTGCGGCAGAAGCTCGGGGATGATCCGAAATCGCCGCAGTTGATCAAGACCGTGCGCGGAGAGGGCTACCTGTTCGACGCCCGAGATATCGGCTGATGCGTGGGCGTTTCGATACGCTGTTCGGCCGCCTGTTCGGCGTCCTGCTGATCGCGATCGTACTCGCCCACCTGCTGGCGTTCTTCTGGTTTCACCATTACGGACCACCGCCCCCACCGCCGCCGCCCCATTCGGCGACGTTCAACAATGGCCAGCCTCCAGTTCAGCCACCGCATTTCCCGAGACGCCCGCCACGGCCCTGGTTCGGTGGCCCGCTGGTGCCCCTGACTTTCCAGTTCATTTCCTTGATCATCGCCGCCTGGTACGGCGCCAAGCTGCTATCGCGCCCCATCCAGCGCCTCAGCGATGCCGCGGAACGCCTGAGTGAAAATCTCGACAGCCCGCCCCTGGAAGAAGTCGGCCCCCGGGAAGCGCGACAAGCGGCCAGCGCCTTCAACCAGATGCAAAAACGCATACAGGAACAGGTTCAGCAGCGGGGGCGCATGCTCGGCGCCGTGTCCCATGACCTGCGCACGCCACTGTCACGCCTCAAGCTGCGCCTGGAACAGATCGAGGACAGCAAGCTGCAAGGGCAGATGCGCCAGGACCTGGACGACATGATCAAGATGCTCGATGCCACCCTCAGCTATCTGCATGAACAGCGCACCAGCGAGGCGGCGCAATGGATGGATGTGCAGGCGCTGGTGGAGTCGCTGTGCGAGAACGCCCAGGACCAGGGCGCCGACGTCCAGGCCCAAGGCCATTGCGCGCCCCTGCTGGTGCAGCCGATGGCCCTGCAGTCCTGCCTCAACAACCTGCTGGACAACGCCTTGCGCTATGCCGGGCAGGCCACCCTGACCCTGGAAGACAACCGTGAGCAGTTGCTGATCCGGGTCATCGATCACGGGCCGGGGATTGCCGCCGACAAGCGTGAGGCCGTGTTCGAGCCCTTCTTCCGCCTCGAAGGCTCACGCAACCGCAACTCCGGCGGCGTCGGCCTGGGCATGACCATCGCCCGCGAGGCGGCGGAGCGCATGGGTGGGCAATTGCTGCTGGACGAAACCCCGGGCGGCGGCCTGACTGCAGTGTTGCACCTGCCCCGCCCCTGAGCGCCTTGTGTAGCGACGGGTACTAAACTCAAGTACCCAGGACAGCGACGCCCAGAACCAGCAGGCCAACATCGCCGAAGCCCTGGGCAAGATGATCGCCAACCTCAGCAAGCAGTATCAGTTGAACCCCGGCAGCAGCGTCAACGTCGCCGTCTGTTGGCCCCTTGCCGCTCCCTCGGGGAGCGGCAATCCGCACGTCAGCGCGGTTCCTGGGCACGGGCCTGGCTGGCACTCCAGTCCAGCAGCAGGCTGTAGGCCACCGCCAGCAGGGTCGGCCCGATAAACAGGCCGATAAAGCCAAAGGCGATCAGGCCGCCGAACACGCCCAGCAGCACGATCACCAGGGGCAGATTGCCGCCGCGACTGATCAGATACGGCTTGAGCACGTTGTCGACGCCGCTGATGATGAAGGTGCCCCAGATTCCCAGGAACACCGCCATGCCGTATTCGCCCTTCCAGGCCAGCCAGGCCGTGGCCGGAATCCATACCAGGGGCGGTCCCATGGGAATCAGGCTGAGCAGGAAGGTGACGATACCCAGCACCAGCGCCCCGGGAACGCCGGCAATCAGGAATCCGATCAGCGCCAGCACGCCTTGGGCCGCTGCGGTACCTATGACTCCGTTGACCACCCGTTGCACCGTGCCGGCCACCAGTTCGATGTAATACCCGGCCCGGTCACCGATCAGGCGTTCCAGCAGCTTGTGCACGAACAGCGCCAGGCGCGGACCGTCGCGGTAGAAGAAAAACACGAAGACAATACTCAGGGTCAGCTCAAGAATGCCCCCGCCAATCTGCGCACTGCGGGCCAGCAACCAGTTGCCGACCTGCCCCAGGTACGGCTTGACCGCCAGCATCAGGGCCGCGCCCTGCTGGTCGATGCTGTCCCACAACGCCACCAAGCGCTCTCCGACCAATGGCAAGCCACCGAGCCAGGCGGGAGCCTCGGGCAGCCCGTCCACCTGTACGTCCTTGATAAAGGCCGTGGCATCGCGCACATGGTCCGCCAGATTGAGGCCCAGCCAGACCAGGGGCGCCGCCACCAGGACCATCCAGCCCAGGGTCAGCAGCGCTGCGGCCAGGGATTCGCGGCCATTGAGCCAACGGGTCAGCAATCGCATCAGAGGCCAACTGGCAAAGGCCAGCACCGCGCCCCAGAACAGCGCCGACCAGAAAGGCGCCATCACCCAGAAGCTGGCACCGAACAACACCAGGAGCAGGATCTGCACCAGCAGGCGATCGTTATTGGGCATGAAATGTCTCGCGCAAGAAGAATCAGAGAAGAGTAGGCGAACCCGCGAATGCGGGCCGCCTGAAACAGCTTAACGCAGCCGTTCGACGTGCAAGCCGGTCACTTCGGTGTTGCCGGTCTCCATGCGCGTGGCCAGCACGCCCTGGCTGATCAGGGCCTGGCGCCAGGCTTCAGCCTGCTTGCCGGACAGGCTGATCCGCATCGTGGTGTCCAGATTCAAGCCACGAGAGAGCAGATTGAGCCAGACGGGCTGGGGGTCCGCGAGTTTTGGCAGATCCAGTTTTCCCGTGTCCTTCAGCTGCCGTAGCAAGGTCGCCGAGGTGGGCAGCAGATCGCCCAGAGGCGCTGCAGCATCAAACTGTTCCACATGGAGGTAGGCCCGGCGATTACCCCGGGTGATGCTATACAAGGCCACCAGGGTGTTCTCCTGGGGCTCCGCCAGGCGCAACAGCAGATAGGCCTGCTGCTCATCGGCGCCGTACAGCTTGGCGTTGCCGAACACTTGATTGGCCCACAGGCTGCTCTCGCCGCAATCCCTGGCCTGGCACCAGAACAACAGCTCGGCCCCCTGCTTCTGCAGGGCCTCCCGGGCCAGGGTGAAGGCCTCGTTGGAGGTGCGCTCGGCGGGTAATTGGTAGGTAATGGCGGTGAGTTTGCCCCTGGCATTGACCTGTCCGTCAAAACGCAGCTGGCCGCTGATCCTGCGGACCGACCCCAAGGGGTAGACGCGCTCCTGCTCCACTTCGGGGCGGTAGTCGACGATTTGTGCGTCGGTCAGACGGGGAACCAAAGGCAGGTCATGACTGCCCGGCAGATCGGCGGCAAGCGCCAGCGAGCTTAACAAGGCCAAGCTCAAAGCACTGATTGAACGCATGAACACTCTCATCGGATAAGCATGGCCTGGGCGCCTTTGACGACGCTGGCGTCATCATTGCGCTGCGGAACCTGCAAGCCGCGCTGGACCGCAGGCCGGGCCTCCAGGGCCGCCATCCAGCGTTGCAGGGCCGGCAATCCCTGTACCGAGACACCGGACCATTCATGACCGCGCACCCAGGGGAAAGTGGCGATGTCGGCAATGCTGTAGTCCCCGGCCAGGTATTCGACCTGCTGCAGACGAGTATCGAGCACCTCGTACAGGCGCCGGGTTTCATGCTGGTAGCGGTCGATGGCGCCCTGGAGCTTTTCCGGGAAATAACGGAAGAATACGTTGGCCTGGCCCTGCATGGGCCCCACCCCGCCCATCTGGAACATCAGCCATTGCATGACGATGGAGCGGCCCTTGGGGTCGGCGGGCAGCAACTGGCCACTGCGCTCGGCCAGGTACACCAGGATCGCGCCAGATTCGAATACGGGGAAATCACCATTGTCGCGATCGACGATGGCCGGAATACGTCCATTGGGATTGATCTTCAGAAACGCTGGCGCCTTTTGCTCCCGCTTGTCGAAACTCAGGGCGTGCACGGTATAGGGCAGGCCGAGCTCTTCGAGCAGGATGGAAACCTTGTGGCCATTGGGGGTCGCAGCGGTGTACAGATCTATCATGGTTGTCTCCCATTTCAACCCGCCCAGCCTCGACAGTTGACCCCGTCAAGTCAAGGAACGGCGAAAAACCGATTGAAACAGTCTGCGACAAAGCGGGCACCGGTCTCATCGTCGAGATGCAGATGGTGGCCGCCTGGCAGCTGCTCACGGCTAAAGGGTAGACGCTGCAACAGCGCTTCATGCCTGGCCAACATGCCATCGGCCGCAACCACCAGTTGAGTTGGACAACTGACACGCTGGACGAAGGACATGGCCTGTTCCTCGGTCAGCCGCAGCGGCGAGGCTAGGGTCAGGCGACTGTCACTGCGCCAGGTGTAGCCACCGGCAACCGGCATCAGGCCACGCTGGGCCAGCAGTTCGGCAGCCTCGCGACTGACCGCGACCAGTCCCTTCATCCGTGCTTCGATGGCCCGTTCCAGAGTGCGATAGACCGGTTTGCTCTTGTCCTGCAGGTTGATTTGCGCCTGCAGGGCCATGCCCAGGCGTTCGGCGGCGTCCTCGCCTTTGGCGGTCGGTGGAATGACCCCGTCGATCAAGGCCAGGTGGCTGACCCGCTCCGGCAGCGCGGCCGCCAGCACCAGGGATACGATCGCCCCCAGGGAATGGCCCATCAGGGCGAAACGCTTCCAGCCCAGCTGTTCAGCGACTTGCAGCACGTCGTACACGTAGTCCCACAAGGCATAGCCGGCCCCCAGGGGGCGATGCCCGGAATGACCATGGCCGGCCAGGTCCAGGGCAACGATACGCAGACCTTTGAGCTTGGGCGCCAGCCGGGCAAAGCTGTTGGCGTTGTCCAGCCAGCCGTGCAGGGCGATGACCGGTAAACCGTCCTCGGGCCCGAACAGATGAGCCGCCAGTTCGATGTGGCGCAGACTCAGGCGCACTTCCTCGACGGTATGGCTCATGCACAACTCCGTTGCTGGCGATCGTCCCAGCGGCTGAACAGCTCCTTGAGCAAGGCCGCCGTGGCAGTGGGCCGCTCAAGAGGAAACATGTGGCCGCCGGGCATGGTCAGCGATTCCCCATGGGGCATGCGCCCCACTGCACTGGTGTGATGACGCATCACCACCCGACTCTGCTGCCCCCGCACCACCGCCAGGGGCACCTTTAGCTGGCGGGCGCTGCCAGGGCTGGTGTGGGGCACGCCGCGATAGATGCTGATCTCGGTAGCCGGATCGAAGCGCAACCGCAGGCGGTCGCCCACTTGCTGCAGGCCATGCTGCAAATACGCGTCCAGACAGTCCGGATCGAACGCGCGAAACAGGGTCTTGCGCGAGAAGTAGCTGCGGGCCGCTTCGATATCGGCAAATTCCTCACGACGTCCCAGGGTGCGCCCGGCGGGAGTCAAGCGGTCGATGAAACCAAACCGCTTGGCGGCGCGGATCACCCATTGATCGGCCCGGGTCAGCACCGGGGAATCGAGCATGACCACGCCCCGATACAGTTCCGGACAACGCAAGGCCGCATGCAAGTGCAACACCCCGCCCAATGAATGTCCGACGCCCCATACCGGCTGGGCCTGCTGTTGCAGGTGGTGAATCAATTCGTCCACCAGGCTGCGCCAGTTATCGTCCACCGGAAAACGCGGGTCATGGGCGTGCTGCTGCAAATGGCTGACCTGGAACTCAGGCGCCAGGGCAGCGAACAACTTGCCGTAAGTCCCGGAGGGAAACCCATTGGCGTGAGCGAAAAAAACCTGTTGCGACATACCGACTCATCCATCCACCAAACCAACAACGATTGTCCGCAAGGCCCCGTACCAGGGCAATGACCGTAACGGACAGGAATGCTGACACCCGGGCTCAGCCTATGACCCGTTGTTTCAAGCCACCGGCGGTTTCTGTCCCAGTGGCACCACGGCCATGGTCAGGCGCGAGACGCAACTGGCCTTGCCTTCATCACTGCTCAAGCGGATGTCCCAGACATGGGTAGTTCGTCCGATATGAATGGCCCTGGCTACCGCTGTCACCCGACCGCTGCGCAAGCCCCGCAGGTGGTTGGCGTTGATCTCCAGGCCCACGCAATAGAACTGGCTGGCATCGATGCACAGATAGCTGGCCATGGAGCCGACGCTTTCCGCCAGCACCACCGACGCGCCGCCATGCAACAGGCCATAGGGCTGGTGGGTGCGATGGTCGATGACCATGCTCGCCGTCAACGACTCCTCGTCGTAGGACTCGAAGCGAATATCCAGCACTTCGCCGATGGTGTTCTTCTGGATTGCGTTCAGTTGTTCGATGTTCGGAGTGGTACGCCACAGACTCATCGCCGCTTCCTTCTCTCGGGTTGTTCTTGTCGATCAATCCTGCCACAGCACGGCTTCGCCACGCTCGCTCCAGGTTTGAAAACTCCCGCCATAGGTGGCTTCGATCACATTGCGTTTGATCTTCAGGGTCGGGGTCAGAAAGCCGTTCTCCACGGCCCAGTTGTCCTTGACCACCACTAGCCGATGCAAACGCTCGTGTTTGTCCAGACTGCCGTTGACCTGAACCAGGAGACTTTCCAGGCTGCTGTGCAGACCTTCCCGGGAGCTGCCGCCAGCAGCCTGCAAGCCGGCCGCCGAAAGCACACACAACCCCAGGGGCGCGCTCAAGCCATCGCCCACCACACACACCTGCTCGATATGGGCATGCACCGCCAGGCGATTCTCGATGGGGGCCGGGGCCACATACTTGCCCTTGCTGGTCTTGAAGATTTCCTTGAGCCGGCCAGTCAGGCGCAAATTGCCGGCAGCATCCTGCTCCCCCTTGTCCCCCGTGCGCAAAAAACCATCCTCGGTGATGGTTTCCGCCGTTTTCTGCGGGTCCTTGTAATACCCCAGCATGGTGGCCCCGCTGCGCACCTGGACCTCCCCTGCCTCATCGATACGCACTTCGACCTCCGGACAGGGCCGGCCGATCCAGCCCGGAACATGCTCCCCGGACCGCCCGATATGGGAATAACCGCAGCTTTCGGTCATGCCGTAGACCTCCAGCACGTCCAGGCCCAGGCGGCGATACCAATGCAACAGGGTCTGGGGTACCGGCGCCGCGCCCGACAAGGCCACGCGCAATGCGTCGAGCCCCAATCCGGCCAGCACCTTGTGACCGACGCGCCTGCTGATAAAAGGCAGGCCCAAAAGAAAATCCAGACGCTTGGCCGGCACCTTGCTGTACACCCCCATCTGGAACTTGGTCCAGATCCGCGGCACGCCAAACAGTGCAGTGGGCCGGGCCCGCTGCAGGTCAACCAGGAAAGTGTCGAGGCTTTCGGCAAAGAACACAGTCTGCCCGGTGTAGATCGCCGCCATCTCGACGAACATGCGTTCGGCCACATGACACAACGGCAGGTAGGACAGCAACCGATCCTCGGGGCCCAGGCCGAAAAGCCCGACGCCGTGGCTGGCGGCAAAGCCCAGGTTGCCGAAACTGTGCATCACGCCCTTGGGCAGGCCGGTGGTGCCGGAGGTGTAGATGATGGTGGCCAGTTGATCCGCAGGCGGGCAAGGGCTATCCGCCAGGGGCTCGCTACGCTGCACCTGTTCCCAGTCGAAATCGAAATGCCCCTCGGGGCCCAGCGGCAGACGGATGGTGGGCAACCCGGGCTTCAACCCCGGGGCCATGCCCGGCCAGTCATCAAGCTTGCCGATGAATGCCAGGGCCGACTCGGAGTGCTCCAGCACCTGGGCCACCGAATCGGCTGTGAGGTTGGGATACAGCGGCACCGACACATGCCCCGCCATCCAGATCGCCAGGTCGCTGATGATCCAGTGCGCGGAGTTCTTGCCAATGATTGCAATGTGGCTGCCAGGAGCCAGCTGCCGTTCCCGCAGCCACTGGGCGGCACGACGGGCCTGCTGGCCGACGTCGAACCAGCTCAACGCCTGCACCTGCCCTCCGGCGCTGGGCTGCACCAGGAAACGTTGCTGGGGATGACGAGCTTCGCGCTCGTAGAACACTTGCAGCGGCAAACGAAAAGCAGCAGCCATGACTCGCTCCTTTGTTTTTATTCTGTTCGCGACACCAACCAAGCACTTGCTTGGCTGACTATTCCACGCACAAAGGAGCGCTGCAAGTTAAGAAATGTAGCGGATCACGACCCGATACCGAGCGGGGGCAAAAGGTCATGACGGCCAGGGGATTCCCTGGCCGCCGCCAGCATCAAGGGTGCTTGACACCGTTAAGGGTCATCAGCCCCGCCAGAGGCCAGTCGCCTTCCAGCTCCGCCAGGCTGGCTGTGTTCATGGGCTGGGGATCACGCAGATGGCCATGCTGCAACAGGCCGATCAGGCTACCCACCAGGGGTTGATGGCTGACCAGCAGCAGATTGTCCGCACCGTCCAGTTGCTGCAGCACCAGCAGCGGATTGGCCTCCGGCGTCAGCCAGGACACGGTACGGATCTCTGCTTCGAACCCCAGGGCCTCACGTACCAGCTGGGCCGTTTGCTGGGCTCGTACATAAGGGCTGGCGATGATTGCGCTGATGGGCTGGCCAATCAGTTGCGCGGCGCTGCCCAGCACTTCCTCACGGCCGTGGGCGGTGAGATTGCGTTGGGCATCGGTGGGCGCGTGGGATTCGGCCTGGCCATGGCGCAGGACCCACAGTTTCACAGCTTAGGCTCCTCATCGCGCACCGGATGGGGCGCTGGCGGCACGCTATGGGGAGCCTCCCCTTCAGGTGCTCGTGGGGTTGGCCAATCCGAGAACGGCCAGGGTTTCTGTTCGGTATGGAAGCTGCCGAAACGGCCGATCTGAGCCAGGAACTGACTCAGGCTGTCACCGAAGTTCATCAGGCCGGCATTGGGAGCGCCGTAGATCAACCGATAAACAAGCTGCACCAGGACCAGGGCACCAAGGAGAAACTGCGCCACCTGCCACACCATCACGAACACCAGCATCCACAGCACGCGCAGGAGGATGGATTCGTATTTGGCTTCGGAATTCGTATCGTTCATGTCTGGCTCCTGTGCTACTCAGTTGAATCCGCTGGTGGAGATAAAATCGACGTCGGTTTTCGGCTCGCCGCGCATCAAGAGCTCGATCACCTGATTCAGCGTACGCCCTTCGAACAGGATCGCGTGCAGCCCGGCTACCAGCGGCATGTAGACCCCCAACTCCTGAGCCTTGACCTTGAGCACCTTGAGGGTGTTAACGCCCTCCGCCACTTCGCCAAGACGCGTCACCGCCTCTTCCAGGCTCAGGCCCTGGCCCAGGGCAAAGCCCACCTGATAGTTGCGGCTCTTGGGCGAGGAACAGGTGACGATCAGGTCACCGACACCCGCCAGACCGAGAAAGGTCATAGGATTGGCACCCTGGCTCACGGCAAAGCGGGTCATTTCCGCCAGCGCGCGAGTAATCAGCATGCTCTTGGTGTTTTCCCCCATGCCCAGGGCCACCGCCATGCCGGCGATGATCGCGTAGACGTTCTTCAGCGCTCCGCCCAGCTCCACGCCAAAGCGGTCGGCACTGGCATAGACGCGGAACGTCCGGCCATGCAACACAGCCTGGACCTGCTGGCACAGTTCTTCGTCTTCGCTGGCGACCACGGTGGCGGTCAGGGCGTGCTCGGCCACTTCGCGGGCCAGATTAGGCCCAGAGAGCACGCCGATCCGCGCTTGCGGGGCGATATCCTCGAGGATCTCGCTCATCAGCTTGAAGGTCTGGGCCTCGATGCCCTTGGTCAGACTGACCAGCATCTTGCCGCTCAACAGTTGCGCGTGGGGGGCCAGTACCGAGCGCAGGGCGCTGGAAGGCAAGGCGACAAAGCACAGGTCACTGTCATTCAGGGTGGCCAGCAGATCGGTGACCGGCTCCACCGCCGGATGAATCTTGATGCCCTTGAGATAGCGCGGATTCTCGCGATTGACCCGAATGGCCTCGGCCTGTTCGGGGTCACGCATCCACTGCCGCACCGGGTGACCGTTCTCGGCCAGCAGATTGGCCACGGCGGTACCAAAACTTCCGCCTCCCAGGACCGCAATAGGGCGCTGTTGTGTCATATGCAATCCGTTTATCCATAGCAGTGGCGATGGCGGCATTATACGGGGCGGTTTCCCCACCACCAGCCCCAGCGGCCATTCAGACGATCTGTCGGGAACGGGTGGACTCATTCGGGGAATGTCGGGCTTATCGACTGGAAAACTCGACTGTCTCGGTTAACATGCGCGCCATCTTTCAAGATTCAAGGCTGTGCCGTGTCCATTGGCCCCTCACCTCTTCGTCTGTCACTGCTGCTGGGCATGTTGTTCGGCTATCCAGCGCTGGCCGACGATTTGTTCATGGATGGCAGCGCCCTGCCCGAGGTCCTCACCGCCACGCGCCTGAAGCAATCCCCAGCCGCCGTCCCCGGCAGCATGACGGTGCTCGACAATGAACTGATCAAGGCCAGCGGCGCGCGGGACATCAGCGAACTGCTGCGCCTGGTGCCGGGGATGATGGTCGGCGCCATCAGCGGCAATCAGGCCACGGTCAACTACCACGGCACCAACGCCAGCGAAGCCCGGCGCATGCAGGTACTGATCGATGGGCGCTCGGTGTATCGCGCAGGTCTGGCCACGGTGGACTGGAGCGATATTCCGGTAGCCATGGAAGACATCGAGCGCATCGAAGTGTTTCGCGGCCCCAACACCGTCAGCTACGGCGCCAACGCGCTGATGGCGGTGGTCAACATCATTACCCGCTCACCCGCCAACAGCCACGGCACGCGCTTCAAGGTGACCAGGGGCCAGCGCGGCATCAACGACTGGTACGCCAGCCAGGGCACCGGCTGGGAAAGCGGCGACCTGCGGCTGTCGTTGTCGGGGCAGGAAGACGATGGCTTCGACAGCCGCCTCGACGGTTCGGACTACCGCGACAGCAGGCGCTTGAATCGCGTCAGTCTGTCGGTGAGCCAGATGCTCAATGAACAGCAGAGCATCGATTGGCAATTGAATGCCAAGGAAGGCACCAACCAGCGGCCTTATACCTACAAGCCGGTGTTCTATGGCGTGTCCCAACAGGGCAACAACTCCGACGTGGTGGCCAAGGACTACGCCGGGTCACTGCGCTGGAACCTGGAACTCAACCCGCAGCACAGCCTTTATGTCCAGGGCTCGGCCCAACACTGGGATCGCCAGCAGACTTGGCGCGCCTGTGACGCGGCGATCTCCTTCAGCCCCGAGCTGACCCGCCTGTGGCAAATCAATCCGAATTACGCCGAGCGCCTGGCGCGCGGCATCAAAGGTTTCAGCGATGCCGGTACCCCGCCCCCGGGATCTCCCGCCGAGCAGGCCATAGCCCAGCAGGTCCTCACCCAGTGGAGCGCCGGCGGCAAGCAAACCGTCTGCGGCAATATCGACCAGAGCGCCCGGGAGACCCGCTACGACCTGGAGTTGCAGGACACCCTGAGCCTCAGAGATAACCTGCGGCTGGTCAGCGGCATGAACTATCGTTACGACCGGGCCGACTCCGAAACCTACTTCAACGGCACCCTCGACGACACCACCTGGCGCCTGTTCGGCCAGTTGGAGTGGCGGGCCAGCGAGCACTGGCTGATCCAGGGCGGGGCTATGTACGAAGACACCCAGCTGACCGGCAACTCGCTGACGCCACGGATCGCCGTCAACTACCTGATCAACCCGCGCCACGGGCTGCGCGCGGTGTATTCGGAAGCCATCCGCTCTGCGGACATGTTCGAGAACAACGTCAACTGGAGCTACCGGGTCACCGGCCTGAGCGCTCCGGTCTACGGCCAGAACAGCGCCCAGTACTTCGTCAGGACCCGTGGCCCCGGCAATCTTGACCAAGAGCACATGCGCTCTCGGGAGCTGGGCTACAACGGCTATTTCAGCGACCAGGCACTGAATCTGGACATCAAGCTGTTCTACGACGAAATCAGCGGAATGATCAGCGAACCGCTGCGCAACAACCAGTACATCGCCAGCAACAACAACTCGGCGCGCTTCTCCGGCACCGAGGGCCAGCTGGACTGGCAACTGAGCCGCGCCGACCGCCTGCGCCTGACCTACGCCTATGTCCACGCGCAAGCCAGCAATCGCCTGGACCAGCACCTGACCGCCAGCAACAGCGGTTCTGCCGGCTGGCTGCGCAATTGGGGCCAGGGCTGGTCCAGCGCCCTCTTCTACTATGGTGACAACGCCCTCAACGGCTACCGCTTCCAGCGCATCGACACCCGCATCGCCAAGCGCCTGGTCCTGGGCAAGGCCAGCCTGGAACTGGCAGGCACGCTGCAACAGCGGCTTGACCATGAGCCCACCACCTTCGCCGACAACCTCTACGACTCACGGCACGTGGCCTACCTCAGTGCCGAGCTGGAGTTCTAGCATGGGCCAGCGCGGGCCCTGGAAGGCCCTGGGCATTCATCGCTGTCTCGGTATCTGCCTGATCCTCCTGGGCATGCTGCTGGCGACTCCGCTGCGAGCAGCCGACGTGTTGCTGACCGCCAGTGAAGGCAGCGACAGCGTGCGCACCTTCACCGAGGAACTGGCCACCCAGCGGCCTCAGGACCAGGTGCGCTTCGTGCCTTTGGCACAACTGCCGGCACCGAGCCAACTGCCCGCAGCCACGCGCCTGATCCTGCTGGACCCGCAAAGCCTCGACTGGCGCCTGCAAGACCCGCAAGGGCCGGCCACCCTGGTCCTGCGGATCAGCCGCCTGCAGGCCCAGCAGCGCCTGCAAGGCGCGCCTCACCCCAAACTCAGCCTGCTCTGGAGCGACCCGCCCTTGAGCCGCCAACTGCGGCTGATCCACAAGGTGCTGCCCCAGGTACGCCGGGTCGGCGTGCTGTACAGCGAGGACAGCCAGTTCCTGCTCAAGGAACTGCGCGACGCAGCGCAATCCATGGACATGGAAATCGTCGCCGAACCCTGGGACAGCACCAATGACAGCCGCCCGCTGCAGAACCTGTTGCGCAACAGCCAGGTGCTGCTGGGCCTGGACGACCCCAAGCTGTACAACCCGAAAACCGTGAAGAACCTGCTGCTGAGCAGCTACGCCCGGCAACAGGCGCTGATCGGGCCCAATGCCGGCTTCGTCAGGGCCGGCAGCCTGGCCAGCACCTACAGCGACCAGCAGGACTGGCTGCAGACCCTGGACAGCCTGCTGGATCAGGCACCAGCCCACTGGCCCAGGGAGCTGTACCCGGCGGCCTTCAAAGTACTGAGCAATCCACAGGTGGCACGCTCCCTGGGCATCGAGGAAATCGACCCGCAAGCCGTCGCGCACCAGTTGAGTGAAGGAGAGAAACGCCCATGACATTGCGTCGCCGGTGGGATATCCAGACCCGCACTCAGCTCATCAGCCTGGGCCCGGCCCTGCTCCTGACTCTGCTGCTGATCAGCTTTTTCACCTTCGTGCGCCTCCAGGATCTGCGCCAGGAGTTGAACCATACCGGCCAACTGATCGCCAACCAGTTGGCCCCGGCCACTGAGTACGGGGTGATCTCCGGCAACAACGAGGGCCTGGAAAGCCTGTTGCAAGCCACTCTGGCCACGCCTCATGTGCACTTTCTGGAAGTCCAGGACAGTGCCAACAACATCCTGGTGTATGTCGAGCAGCCGTCCGCCAGTCACAACCATGCCCAGCAGATCAAGGTCTTCCAGGCGCCGGTGCGCTTGCAGCGCATTCAGGTGCACAACGACTTTCTGCAGAATGATCCCGCCAGCCTGAGCCCCCAGGGCGACGGTTACCTGGGGCGGGTTATTGTCGGCATGTCCAATGACGCCTTCAGCCAGCGTCAACAGGAAATCCTCCTCAAGGCCGGGATTCTCGCCCTGTTCGCCCTGCTCTTCACCTTCTTCCTGGCCCGACGCCTGGCGGCCGGCCTGGCGCAACCCATCAGCGCCATGGGCCACGCGGTGAAGGCGATTCAGGAAGGCGACTTCAAGACGCCACTGCCGATTGTCGACGACGGCGAGCTGGGCAATCTGGCGCGACATATCAACAACCTCGCCGCCGGCCTGGAACTGGCCAGCCGTGAGCAGCAACAGGCAATGTCACAACTGATCCAGACCCGGGAAGATGCCGAGCGGGCGAACAAGGCCAAATCGGACTTCCTGGCGATGATGAGCCATGAGCTGCGTACCCCGATGAACGGCGTACTGGGGATGCTGCAATTGCTGGAAACCACCGAGATGACCCAAGAGCAGAGCGAGTACGCGGCATTGGCCTCGGAGTCCACCGAGCACCTGCTGAAGGTGATCAATGACATCCTCGACTTCTCGCGCATCGAACGCTCGGCCCTGGAGCTGGAACACATTCCGTTCAACCTCGCCGAGTTGATCAGCAGCTGCGCCCAGGCCTTCCAGCACAGCGCATTGCAACGAGGCCTGGACCTGCAACTGCGGCTGCCGCCGGGCATGGAGTCGCTGCAGGTCAAGGGCGACCCGACGCGAATCCGCCAGATCCTGGTCAACCTGATCGGCAACGCGCTGAAGTTCACCGAACAAGGCAGCGTCACCATCGAACCCCAGTGGCAGGCCCTGGATCACGAACTCCTGTGGTTCACCTGCTCGGTGCGCGACAGCGGGATCGGCATCAGCCCGGCCAGCCTGGAGCTGATGTTCGATGCATTCCAGCAGGCCGACAGCTCGATTTCCCGACGCTACGGCGGCACGGGCCTCGGCCTGCCTATCGCCCGGACCCTGGCTGAACGCATGGGCGGCACCCTGCGGGCCCAGAGCGAGGAAGGCCAGGGCTCGGTGTTCACCCTGGAAATCCCCCTGGCGCTGTTTCAGCAAAGCCTGCCCGTGCTGGCGCCGCGAGTGAACACGGCCGCTCACCAGGGCGAAGGCCGCAACGTGCTACTGGTGGAGGACAACCCGGTGAACCAGACCGTGATCCAGGCCATGTTGCGCAGCCTGGGCTTCACCGTCAGCATCGTCACCGACGGCGCCCAGGCGGTACGCAGCGCCGAAAGCCTGATTTTCGAGGCCATTCTGATGGACTGCCGACTGCCACTGGTCGACGGCTACGAAGCCACCCGGCAGATCCGCCAACTGCCCGGCTGCGCTGATTTACCGATCATCGCCCTGACCGCCAACGCCTTGCAGGGCGACCGTGAGGCCTGCCTGGCGGCGGGCATGAACGACTACCTGGCCAAGCCGTTCAAGCGGGCTGATCTGCAGCAAATTCTCCAACGTTGGGTGCAGTAACAGGCTATTTTCCAACAGGTGCGACTGGCGTGACGGGCGAAAGTGCGGCAGTCTTAGGCACCCGACGGGCCCCGAAAAGGCCCTCAAAAAAAATTTCAGTGCACAAGTGTACATTCATGCCCTTTGCGCTGTGACTTTCACTACAACGCAATAGTCTATGAGTAGGCTGCCGGCTCGAGGCATGAACGCTTCGATCGGCCGGGAAGATTGCCCAACCCTGCCGCACGGGACTATTGAGGAGCTCGCATGACCAAACAAAACGCCTTTACTCGGGAAGACCTGCTGCGCTGCAGTCGCGGTGAGCTGTTCGGCCCAGGTAACGCGCAACTGCCCGCCCCCAACATGCTGATGGTGGATCGCATCACCCATATCAGCGAAGAGGGTGGCAAGTACGGTAAAGGTGAATTGGTCGCTGAGCTGGATATCACTCCAGACCTGTGGTTCTTCGCTTGCCACTTCGAAGGCGATCCGGTAATGCCGGGCTGCCTGGGCCTGGATGCCATGTGGCAACTGGTCGGTTTTTTCCTCGGCTGGCAAGGCCTGCCGGGCCGCGGCCGCGCCCTGGGTTCGGGGGAAGTGAAATTCTTCGGCCAGGTACTGCCGACTGCGAAAAAAGTCACCTATAACATTCACATCAAGCGCGTGCTCAAGGGCAAGCTGAACATGGCCATCGCCGATGGTTCGGTCAGCGTTGACGGCCGCGAAATCTATACCGCCGAAGGCCTCCGGGTCGGCGTGTTTACCTCAACTGACAACTTCTAAGGGTTATCCGCATGCGCCGCGTCGTTATCACTGGTCTGGGCATTGTTTCGTGCCTGGGCAATGACAAAGAGACCGTCTCCGCTAACCTGCGTGCAAGTCGCCCTGGCATCCGCTTCAACCCGGAATATGCCGAAATGGGTCTGCGTAGCCAGGTTTCCGGCTCCATTGACCTGAATCTTGAAGAACTGATCGATCGCAAGATCTATCGCTTCGTCGGCCACGCAGCGGCTTACGCCTACCTGGCCATGAAAGACGCCATCGCCGACTCCGGCCTGAGCGAAGAGCAAGTGTCCAACCCCCGCACCGGCCTGATCGCCGGCTCCGGCGGCGCTTCGACCCTGAACCAGATGGAAGCGCTGGACATCCTGCGCGAGAAAGGCGTCAAGCGCGTTGGCCCGTACCGTGTAACGCGGACCATGAGCAGCACCGTTTCCGCCTGCCTGGCCACGCCGTTCAAGATCAAGGGCCTGAACTACTCCATCGCTTCTGCCTGCGCCACCAGTGCTCACTGCATCGGTACCGCCATGGAACAGATCCAGATGGGCAAGCAGGACATCGTCTTCGCCGGTGGCGGTGAAGAAGAGCACTGGACCCAGTCGTTCCTGTTCGACGCCATGGGCGCCCTGTCCACCCAGTACAACGAAACCCCGGAAAAGGCCTCCCGCGCCTATGACGCCAAGCGTGACGGTTTCGTCATCGCCGGCGGTGGCGGCATGGTGGTGGTCGAGGAGCTGGAACACGCTCTGGCCCGTGGCGCGAAGATCTACGCGGAAATCGTCGGCTACGGCGCCACTTCCGATGGCTACGACATGGTGGCTCCAAGCGGCGAAGGCGCAATCCGCTGCATGCAGATGGCCATGTCCACCGTCGACGCACCGATCGACTACCTGAACACCCACGGCACCTCGACTCCGGTCGGCGACGTTGCCGAGATGAAGGGCGTGCGTGAAGTGTTCGGCGACAAGGCTCCAGCCATCAGTTCCACCAAGAGCCTGTCGGGTCACTCCCTGGGCGCCGCCGGCGTTCACGAAGCGATCTACTGCATGCTGATGATGGAAGGCAACTTCATGGCCGGTTCGGCCAACATCGACGAGCTGGACCCGGAAGTGGCCGACATGCCGATCCTGACCAAGACTCGCGAAGACGCCACCATCAACACCGTGATGAGCAACAGCTTCGGCTTCGGTGGCACCAACGCTACCCTGGTGCTGAAACGCTGGCAGGGCAAGTAAGCCCCGCCGCTTCGCCGAATGAAAAAGCCCCCGACTGGTTCGGGGCTTTTTTTCGCCTGGCGTTCGCCGGTAAGCCGACGCCCAAGCAACCTGCACGAGCCTGCTTGCCAGCGAAAGCGCCTCACACCGAGAAGCGCGCCACCATGGTGTTCAGATCTATCGCCAGCCGTGACAGCTCCTGGCTGGCGGCGCTGGTCTGGTTGGCCCCCGCCGAGGTCTGCAGCGCCAGATCGCGGATGTTCATCAGATTGCGATCCACTTCCCGCGCCACCGCGGCCTGCTGCTCCGAGGCACTGGCAATCACGATATTGCGCTCGTTGATCAGGGTGAAGGCCGAAGCGATTTCCTCCAGTGCCTGACCTGCCGCCTTGGCCACTTCCAGGGTCGAGCGGGCCCGGCTGTTGCTGTGCTGCATGGAACTGACCGCCTGGTCGGTGCCTTGCTGGATCCCGCCAATCATCTGCTCGATTTCCTGGGTCGACTGCTGAGTCCGATGGGCCAGGGCCCGCACTTCGTCCGCCACCACGGCAAACCCGCGCCCGGCATCCCCGGCTCGCGCAGCCTCGATGGCCGCGTTCAGTGCCAGCAGGTTGGTCTGTTCGGCGATGGAGCGGATCACATCCAGCACCTTGCTGATGCCATAGACCTTCTGTGCCAGGTCTTCCACCTGGCTGGCATTGGTCGTCACATCCTCGGCCAGCAACTCGATGGAGAGCACCGTCTGATGCACCTGCTCACGCCCATGCTGGGCGATCCGGTCCGACTCCCGAGAGGCTTCGGAGGTGGCCACGGCATTGCTGGCCACCTCCTCCACCGCGGCGGTCATCTGATTCACCGCAGTGGCCGCCTGCTCGATTTCCAGGCTCTGCTGATGCAGGCCCCGGGTCGCATCCTCGGTCACGCAACTGAGCTCTTCCGAGGCGGAGGCCAACTGGCTGGAAGAGTCGGAAATGCGCCGGATGGTTTCCCGCAGGCTGTGCTGCATGGCCTTGAGCGCCTGCAACAGTCGCGCCGGTTCATCCTTGCCAACCACCGTGATGTCACCCGTCAGGTCGCCGCCGGCCACCACCTCGGCGACACTCAGGGACTGGGCCAGGGGCAGGACGATGCTGCGGGTCAGCAACAATGCCAGGCCAATGGTCACCAGCGCCGCCACCGCGATCATGCCCACCACCCAGACCCGCGACTTGCTGAACACGGCCTGGGCCAGGTCCGTGGCCTGGGTCGCGCTCTGCTTGTTCAACTCGACCAGTTCATGCAGGGTCGCCGCCATGTCATCGGCCAATTGATTCATCTCGCCATTGACCACCTTGATCGCCTCTTCCAGCTGGTTCTGGCTGGAAAAGGCCATGACCTGAGCCTGGCGCTGCAGGTACTGCTTCTCAATGGCCTTGAAACGATCGAACAGGACCCGTTCCTGGGGCAGCACGATCAATGACTCATAGCGCCCCTGGGCAACCCCCAGGCCAGTCTTGATGTCGTTGATCTTTTTTTCGTTCTGGACAATCGCTTGCGGGTCGCGATTGATCAGCAGACGCAGGGTCAGGGCACGGATGCGCAGCAGGTCCTGACTCATGTCACCGACGAACATGACGCTGGGCAGCCAATTGCTTTCCACTTCATCGGACTGCTGGCGCATATTGGCCATCTGCATCAGGGCGAATGCCCCGAGGGCAAACACCATCAGCGCCAGCAAGCCGAAACCCAGGCCTGCGCGCGGCGCGATATTGAGACTTCTAAGGCTCATTCCTCTGGCTCCTTCCTAGAGCGCTGCAAGAACTTGCAGCAGGGTGCTCTTAGACGGTATCGGGCCGTTGGAAAATTGCGTAAGACAAAAACGTGATATCAAAACGCCCTAGCACTCCAATACTTGGGCGTAAAACGATTCAGCGCACAGAAAATCGCTGTTCTGCCAACAAACGGTCGCCCTGAAAGACCATGAAGTGCCATTCGCCGGGCACCACTTCATGGTTCTCCGTGAATTCGTAGGCCATCACATCCTGAGGTGCATTGGGCACCAGTTTCTGGGTGATCTCGAACTTGTCGTGGCGCGCCCCGTCCGGGGTACGGATGCCCGGAGTCAGGTAGAGCAGGGTCAGGGGCTGATCCTCGGCCACCTTGCCCAGCAACTGGTAACGCATACCGAACTTGGTCCCCAGCTTGGCGGGCACCACCGAGGTTTGCTGGATCTTCTCGTTGCTGCGGCGCAGCACCCGCTCCCCCGATTGCAGCTCGGCCTTGGGCCCTTCGAACACGCCGTATTCCACCGGTCCTTCAACACGGACTTCGGCACTGGCCAGGCCAGTGAAGATCATCAGCGCCGCCAATGCGCTTAAACGAGTGAGGTGCATATCGCGCTCCTTGATTGAGATGGCGCGAGCTTATGAAGCAGGCGTGACAGGCTGATGACAGACTGGGGCCTGCTAAGGGCGACTTTTGGCGGGAAGGATGGCGAGGAAATTGTCATGGGCCACCTTGCGCGCCACCTCCTCCGGCAAGGCATCGAGGAAGACATCGAAGCTGTGCAGCTCGCGCCCCAGCTTGTTGAAGCGCCCGACCACATCCGAACCGAGCATGAAGCGCTCCGGGAAGCGCTCCACCAGCTGCAGCCAGGCCTGGCTGGGGTTGCCCTGCTCATCCAGCAGATAGGGCGTGAGCAGGCTCCAGGACAGGTCGATGTACAGATTGGGGTAGCTCTCCAGCAGCCGCGTCAGGGTCGGCAGCAAGAATTCCAGGCGTGTCTGGTGACGATGGATCTCGGCGCTGGTGCCAGCGTGGGCCCAAATAAAGCGCGTATGGGGGTGATTGCGCAGCGGCTCTTCGATTTCTGCCAGGTACAGCGGGTTGCGTTCGCGCTTGGAGGTGATGTTGGAATGCAGCATGACCGGCAGATCGTTCTCCGCAGCCAGGTGATAGACCTTGGTCATCGCCTCGTTGTTGGCCCGTGGCGTGTCTCCGGCAGTCAAGGCCGTGAGGTCGTCATGGCGGGTGAAGACCTCACCGATGCCCTGCCACAGCCCCGGATCAAGGTCGAGCATGCGCTGGATATGCGCCGCGGAGTTCTTGTCATTGGGATTGAAACCGGACAGGAAGGGATGAAAACGCCGACGCTGCTCAGGGGGCAGTTGCTTAACCGCAGCCGCCACCAGCACGTCGGTGGCGCTGTACCAATAGGCATCAGCATCATCACCGGCGTAATAGCGTGGACGCTTGGGTTCATCCTCGTGCCATTTCTTGGCCACCGGAATGCCGGAAATCATCACCTGTTCAATACGGTTGTCAGCCATGGCCTTGAGCAACGCATCCATGCCCGCGGATTCCTGGAAGAAGTCCACGTAATGCAAGTGAGCATCGCTGTAGCGGTAATCCCGTGCCTGGGCCGCCACGCCGGGCAGCAGCATCAGCAACGCTCCAAGGCAGGTTCCGTATAAATGATTCCAGTACACCGCAGCGTCTCCAAAGGGTTGCAGCCGGGTAGACCCTGCACCCCAGCAGCAGGTTCAGAAAAAAGGGGAACGCCTGTGCCTCACCATGCTCTATAACTTCAGCACCTTTACAGCCTGATCCGATATTCATCACTGCCTGAGGTTTGCCATGACCATTACCGTCAATACCGAGTCCAGCGAAGGTTTCCGCCACAGCATCCAGGTGGATGACCACCAGTTGTTCACCGACCTGCCCCAGTACGCCGGTGGCGAAGGCACCGCCCCCGAGCCCCATGACTACTTCGATGCCGCCCTGGGGGCCTGCAAGGCCCTGACCCTGAAGCTCTATGCGCAGAAGAAGAACATCCCGCTGACCGGGGTCACGGTGGAGCTCAAGCACGACAACAGCCAGGAACCGCAAGGCAAATACGCCCTGCATGTAAAGCTGACCCTCAAGGGCGTGCTCACCGATGCCCAACGTGATGAGCTGCACCGGGTGGCCGACCGTTGCCCGATCCACAAGCTGATGACCACCAGCGAAGTCAGCATCGAGACCCACCTCTCCGAAGGCGCCTTCAGCCAATAGCGGCAAGGCTGGCACACGCGGGTTATGCTCCCAGGCATAACCCGATCAGCCTGGAATCCGCCATGAACTCACCCCTCGTGATCCGTCCCCGTGCCGAGGACGTTGAAGGCCAGCCCATCCTGCGCCCCCTGCCTTCGGCCCAGTGCCGCAGTGTCGGGCCTTTCGTGTTCTTCGACCATATGCTGGAAACCCGCTACCCGCCGGGCAAGGGCATGAATATCCGCCAACATCCGCATATCGGCCTGTCCACCCTGACCTACCTGTTCGCCGGGCAGATCCAGCACAAGGACAGCCTGGGCTCCGACCAGATCGTGGAGGCCGGAGACGTCAGCTGGATGACCGCCGGCAGCGCCATCGCCCATGTCGAACGCACGCCAGCCCCCTTGCTGGCCCAGGGGTTCGCCATGCACGGCCTGCAGGTCTGGCTGGCCTCGCCCCAAGAGCAGGAGCAAGGCCCGGGGCATTACAGCCATCACCCGGCCAGCAGCCTGCCGGTGAGCGACAACCTGGGGGTGAGCATCCGCATGATCGCCGGCAGCGGCTTCTGCCTGGAATCGCCGGTGCCGGTACTCTCCCCCACCCTGTACGCCGAACTGCGACTGCAGACCGCCACCAGCCTGCTGATTCCCACCGAGCACCCGCAGCGCGCGCTGTATGTACTGGACGGCGAGGCACAACTGGACGGCGAGCCTTTGCCCGTGCACGCGCTAGTGGTATTGCCGGAGGGGGAGAACGCCACGCTGTTCGCCGAAAGCGATTGTCACGCAGTGCTGATCGGCGGCGCGCCCCTGGACGGTCCGCGCCGGATCAATTGGAACTTCGTGGCCAGCGATCCGGCGCGTATCGAGGAGGCGCGCCAACGCTGGGCAGCCGGGGATTGGCCGCAGGTGCCAGGAGAAAGCGAGCGCATCGAATTGCCACCCGCCCGCCACTGATCGCTAGGAGCCGGCTTGCCGGCGAACAGGCCCGTGAGTCTGGCGTTGCTCTCACTGATGCCTTCGCTGGCAAGCCAGCTCCGGAATCAGAGGCGGCGGGTCAGCCGCAGAAAACTTCGTCCAGCAGGTAATGCATGGTGGCGAAGGCCCGCGCCGAGGTCTTGGCGTCGTACATCATCTTGCCCGGTACATTGGCGTGGGTATCGGTGAAGGAATGCACCGCACCGCCATAGCTGACCAGTTGCCAGTCCACACCCGCCGCATCCATTTCCGCCTCGAAGGCCGGCAGTTGCTCCTTGGCCACTAACGGGTCCGCCGCACCGTGCAGTACCAGTACCGAACCCTTGATATTGTTCGCGTCGCTAGGGTTGGGGGTGTCCAGGGTGCCGTGGAACGACACCGCCGCCTTCACTGGCGCGCCACTGCGGGCCAGCTCCAGGGCGCAGCAGCCGCCAAAGCAGAAACCGAAGGTGGCCAGCCTGGAAGTGTCCACCGCTGCTTCGCCCTGACTCTGCAAGGCCGCAAAGGCCGCCTGCATGCGCTTGCGCAACAACGCCCGGTCATCCTTGAGCGGCATCATCGCGGCCCCGGCCTCACTGGCATCGCTGGGACGCAGCGACTGGCCATACAGATCAGCGATCAGTACCACGTAGCCCTTGGCCGCCACCGCCTCGGCGATCTTCTCCGCGCCGGCGCTGACGCCCATCCAGTTCGGCGCCATCAGCAACCCCGGGCGCGCGCCTTGATGGGCGGCATCGAAGGCCAGTCGACCTTCATAGGGCTGGCCATCGATCTGATAGACCACGGAACGCACTGTGATTTGACTCATGACTCAGCTTCTCCAGTAGAGGGACACCAGAATGAAAAAACCCGCCGAAGCGGGTTTTTCTTGCAACGTGGTTAAACCGACAGTTCAACCAGCAGCTTGTTCAGTCGGCGCACATAGGCCGCCGGGTCTTTCAAGCTGTCACCGGCCGCCAGGGCCGCCTGATCGAAGAGGATGTGCGACAGGTCGCCAAAGCGCTCTTCGCTCTGCTCACCGTCGAGTTTCTCGATCAGCGGGTGAGTCGGGTTGAACTCGAAGATCGGCTTGGAATCCGGAACCTTCTGCCCGCTGGCTTCAAGGATCTGGCGCATTTGCAGCCCCAGGTCCTGCTCGCCGATGGCCAGGATCGCCGGGGAGTCGGTCAGGCGGTGGGAAACCCGCACTTCGCTGACGCTCTCGCCCAGGGCGGTCTTGATCCGCTCCACCAGGCCTTCCTTGGTCTTGGCGACTTCCTCGGCAGCCTTCTTGTCCTCTTCCGAGTCCAGGTTGCCCAGGTCCAAGTCACCACGCGCCACGTCGACAAAGCTCTTGCCATCGAATTCGTTGAGGTAGCTCATCAGCCACTCGTCGATACGGTCGGTGAGCAGCAGCACTTCGATGCCTTTCTTGCGGAAGACTTCCAGGTGCGGGCTGTTCTTCACCTGAGCGTAGGATTCGCCGGTGAGGAAGTAGATCTTGTCCTGACCTTCCTTGGCGCGAGCCAGGTAGTCGGCCAGGGATACTGTCTGCTCGCCGTCGTCGCCCTGAGTGGAAGCGAAGCGCAGCAGGCCAGCGATCTTTTCCTTGTTGGCGAAGTCTTCGGCCGGGCCTTCCTTCATCACCTGGCCAAAGTTCTTCCAGAAGCCCTTGTATTGCTCTGGCTCGTTCTTCGCCAGTTTTTCCAGCATGTCGAGGACGCGCTTGGTCAGTGCCGATTTCATCGAGTCGATGATCGGGTCTTTCTGCAGGATTTCCCGCGAGACGTTCAGCGACAGGTCGTTGGAATCCACCACGCCCTTGATGAAGCGCAGGTACAGCGGCAGGAAGGACTCAGCCTGATCCATGACGAACACGCGCTGCACGTAGAGCTTGAGGCCCTTCGGCGCTTCACGCTGGTACAGGTCGAACGGTGCACGGGCCGGCACGTAGAGCAGCGAGCTGTATTCCAGCTTGCCTTCGACCTTGTTGTGGCTCCAGCTCAGCGGGTTCTCGAAGTCATGGGCGATGTGCTTGTAGAACTCCTGGTATTCCTCGTCCTTGATCTCGGTACGCGGACGGGTCCACAGGGCACTGGCACGGTTGACGGTTTCCCACTCCAACGCCGGTTTCTCTTCGCCTTCGGCGGCAGCGGCTTCTTTGGGCAACTCGATCGGCAGCGCGATGTGGTCGGAGTACTTCTTGATGATGTTGCGCAGGCGCCAGCCATCGGCGAACTCGTCTTCACCGGATTTGAGGTGCAGGACGATGCGGGTACCGCGCTCGGCCTTGTCGAGGGTCGCCACTTCGAACTCGCCTTCGCCCTTGGACGACCAGTGCACGCCTTCGCTGGCCGGCAGGCCGGCACGACGGCTGAACACTTCGACCTGGTCGGCAACGATGAACGCGGAGTAGAAACCCACGCCGAACTGACCGATCAGGTGCGAGTCCTTCTTCTGGTCGCCGGTGAGGTTCTTCATGAAATCGGCGGTGCCGGACTTGGCGATGGTCCCCAGGTGAGTGATGACATCTTCACGGCTCATGCCGATACCGTTGTCTTCGAGGGTGACGGTTTTCGCGTCCTTGTCGAAGCTCACACGGATTTTCAGTTCGGCGCCACCTTCCAGCAACTCAGGCTTGGACAGGGCTTCGAAACGCAATTTGTCGACGGCGTCAGAGGCGTTCGAGATCAATTCGCGAAGGAAGATTTCCTTGTTGGAATACAACGAATGGATCATGAGGTGCAGCAGTTGCTTCACCTCGGTCTGGAAGCCCAGGGTTTCCTTTTGAGTTTCCACACTCATGGTCATCAAACTCCAATCAGATGGCTGTGGTCGCGCTCCGGAAGCGGAGAGCGGCGGGATGACATGGAAGTGGGGGTAGCTGACTGGATTTCAAGGGGCGAGACTCTCTTCAATCTTGAAATGTGCCCGGGCGGTAGCAATTGGCTCGTCGGCGGTGCTCTGCCAGGCCGTGATGGCGACGTTGGCCACCCTCCTCCCCTGCCGCCACACCTGGCAGCGAGCGAAGGTGTCACGAAACTGTCCGGCACGCAGGTAGTCGAGGGAAAAATCGATGATCTTCGGCACGCCGGGCGAGCCGGTGAGAATCAGCAAATGCAGGGCTGCCGCCAGCTCCATGAAACCGGCAATCACCCCACCGTGCAGGGCCGGCAGCAGAG
This sequence comes from Pseudomonas sp. BLCC-B112, assembly GCF_028550695.1. Classification (NCBI taxonomy): domain Bacteria; kingdom Pseudomonadati; phylum Pseudomonadota; class Gammaproteobacteria; order Pseudomonadales; family Pseudomonadaceae; genus Pseudomonas; species Pseudomonas sp. BLCC-B112. Next base: position 1,154,615 of record NZ_JAQQGK010000001.1, on the reverse strand, counting down.
GATTGCCGATATTGTCCTTATTGGCCGGCAGGCGAAACAGCAGCTCATCCCCCAGCGGCGTGCACTCGATGCCGATCAATCTGGCGTAGGGAATCTGCTCCAGCAACGCGGCGTAATCGCCCTGCTGACGAGCCTGCTCCAATAACCCTGCAAGACCCCCGCTCATGCCCGCTCTCCCTTGATGGAGCCGGCAAACCCACGACTGCCCTTGAGCCCCTTGCCCATGCGCATGAAGGTACCGACCACGTGGGCTACGGGGCGTTCGGGATCGTCCTGATAGGCAAAGCCACGGGTGAAGATCACGTCAGTGGTGACCCGGTAACACTGGGCAAAGCCGTGCACGTCATGATGAGGCATCGCCGGATGCATATAGTCTATGCGCAGGTCCAGGGTCGGACACACTTCGAACTCCGGCAGCACACAAAGCGTGGCCATGCCGCAGGCGCTGTCCATCAGCGTGGTCAGGGCGCCGCCATGAATGATCCCGGTTTGCGGGTCACCGACAATCTGCGGGCTGTAGGGCAAGGTCAGAGTCATGCCTTCCACCGAGGCGCTGTGTACCCTGATATCCAGCACCTGACAGTGGCGCAGAGCGGAAAGAAAGCGCGTCGCACGCTCGAAAATTGGGTTCTGCACCATGGCTTATGCCTCTTGTTATTGTCAGGAATGTGCATTGAATGAAGCAGACAAAAGTTCCGTGAAACGAATACTTAATATATCTGTGAGCCTCAAGGAACTTAAATCACAAGGCCATGATCGAAAGGCCAGTAGATATCTTCACTAAGGAGAAACACCCCATGCGTAAGACTTTAGCTATTGCCCTGATGCTGACCGCTTCCCTCGGTCTGGCTGCCTGCGACAAAAAATCCGAGGACAAAGCTCAAGATGCCAACCAACATGCTGAGCAAGCTCAACAAAAAATGAACGAAGCTCAGGATAAGGTGAACGAGGCAGCGAAAGAAAACGCCGAAGCCGCCAAAGATCAGGCTGAATCCAACAAGGCCGCTGCTGAAGAAAGCGCCAAGGAAGCAGCACCTAAAACCAACTAAGTCGGTTTTAGCGCAACACCAAAAAGCCCGCCAAGTGCGGGCTTTTTCTTGTCTGCAAAACAGCAGCTCAATACAACGGTGTTTAGTTGTCGAATAGGTAACTAAGCACTGAAGCTCAATACCCTGACTCCAGGAACAACTCATCCTGGAGCGGCTCTGCCTGCAACGGGTGTCCAGACACTCCACTGGCTGAAGACTCCAACGCATAGTGCAAGGAACTGGATACGGGCAATAGCCTGATGGGAAAGTCGTAGTGGGCGGTAAAGGGTGCCAACCACTGGCGAGTCTGGTAATCGACCGCGGTGATACTCATGTAGCAAGGGTGCGGGGTGTCCTGGGGCGCGCGGCCGGCCAGCACCATCACCAGTTCCCAGTCGGTTGCCTGCTCGACCTGGAAGCGTCCGTCCTCGCCAGTCAGGAACTGCGCCCCACACAAGGTGCCCCTGGCCCCGGCGATCGGCATGCCGCTCAATGCATCCACCACCTGGCCACGGGCGTCGCCATTCAGATACAGGGTTTGCACCCGGCAACCGGACAACAAAATGAATGAAAGGCACAGGCACATCAGGGCACGCAGCTTACTCATTGGCCAACTCCTTTTAACCGGGCAACAGATCAATCGATCAGCCCTCCCCGCTCAGACTGCGTCTTTGGGGCTATCGGCCAAAGGCTGTTCAGTCGGGGTATAGACCATGACGTCAAGTACGTCGGAATGAAACTCCCGCCGGTACAGGACAAACACCACGCCTGCACTCATCAGCATGAACAACCAGGGGCTGACGAACCAGGCCAGCATGGTCATGCCGAAATAGTAGGAACGCAGCCCGAAGTTGAACTGGTTGGCCGCCATGGAAATCACCCGGGCTGCCCGCAAAGCAAACGCCTTGCGCTCCTGCTCGGAGACATGTCGCTCGCCGATCATCGGCGCCGACCCCACCAGCACCGCCGCAAAGTTGTACTGGCGCATGCACCAGCTGAAGGTGAAAAAGGCATATACGAACACCAGCGCCAGGCACAGCAACTTGATCTCCGACATGCCCTGGGACGCCTGCTGCACCAGCGGAATGTCCGCCAGCAGCGACACCGCGCGCTCCGATGCACCGAGCACTGTGAGGATGCCTGCCAGGATGATCAGGGTACTGGAAGCGAAGAACGAAGCGTTGCGCTCCAGGTTGCCGATCACACTGGCGTCGGCGATACGGTTGTCCCGCAGCAGCATGCGACGCATCCAGTCCTCGCGGTACAGGTGCAGGACGCTGGCCAGGCATGCCGTGTCCCGGCCCTTCCAGGTGGCATAGCGGGTATAGCCGCCCCAGCAGACGACGAACCACAGAGCGGCCAGTAGATGAATCAGGTTGGCTTGGACAAACGACATGCAAATTCCTGTAAGGCGTTGGCAAAAGACAAGGACACTGCTTCGACGCCACGCCGAGGAAAAAGACACCGCCCAAGCCCCATAAAAAATGCCCCGTATCGATGGATACGAGGCATTTTCCTTGGCGCTCATGGATCGCTTGTGGCGATCCAGAGCCATCAGCGGCAGATCAAGCCAGGGCTTGGGCCGGCTTGCCCAGAATACGGTCGAAAACCACCGCAACCGCCAGGACGATCACCGAAGGCACCAGCCAGGCCAGGCCTTGCTCGCTCAACGGCAAGTGGGCCAGCTGGCTAGGCAAACCATCGGCCAGGCCGGCCCCCTTGAGCGCATCGATCAGACCGAACACAAAAGACACCAGCATCACCGGGCCAACGATACGCCGCTGGTCCTGCCAGAAGTCCTTGCAGAAGCTCAGGGCCACCAGGGCAATGCACGGTGGATAGATGGCAGTCAGTACCGGGATCGAGAAGGCGATCAGCTTGGTCAGGCCAAGGTTGGACACCAACAGCGAGAAGACCGCGAGGATCACCACCAGAGTCTTATAGGACAACGGTGTTACGCGGCTGAAATACTCGGCGCAGGCACAGGTCAGGCCCACGGCGGTCACCAGGCAAGCCAGGGAGATCAGTACCGCGAGGAAGCCGCTGCCCAGGGAGCCAAATGTGTGTTGGACATAGGCATGCAGCACCGCCGCGCCATTGGTGGCCCCGGCGGCCACTTCATGGCTGCCCGAACCGAGACGGAACAGACTGACATAGACCAGCGCCAGACCAACCCCGGCGATCAGGCCGGCGATCACCGCGTAACGGGTGATCAGTTGAGGCGACTCGACTCCTCGCGAGCGAATGGCGTTGACGATAACGATACCGAACACCAGAGCGCCCAAGGTATCCATGGTCAGGTAACCATTGATGAAACCTTGAGAAAACGGCGCTGCCACATATTCGGGCGTGGCCTCGCCAACAGTACCCGCTGGCAGCGCGACCGCTGCAATCCCCAGAACCGCCAGCGCGATGATCTTCAACGGCGCCAGGAAACGGCCAACGGTATCCAACAAGCGGCCCGGATACAGGGAGATGAAGAACACCAGCAGGAAGTAGGCCGAACTGTAGAGGAACAGCGCCAGCGGGCTCTCGCCCGTCAGTGGCGCCAGGCCCACTTCAAAGGACACAGTAGCCGTACGCGGCGTGGCGAACAGCGGGCCAACCGCCAGGTAGCAGACCGCCGCCAACAGACCGCCAGCGACTTTACCGATGGGGCTGCTCAGGGCATCCATGGCGCCACCGACCTTGGCCAGGGCAACCACGGTGATCACTGGCAGGCCGACCGCCGTGATCAGAAAGCCTAGCGCCGCCATCCAGACATGGGGTCCGGACTGCAAACCGACGATAGGAGGGAAGATGATGTTGCCAGCCCCGACGAACAGGGCAAAAGTCATGAAGCCGAGTGCCAGAATGTCCTGGCCTTTCAACACTTTCATTAAGGAAATACCACACTACTGAATCGGAATTTAGAGAGGGATTTCCCTTATGGGTGAGGGAAATGCTGTCAATCCGTATAAGACTGACCCGTTTAGCGCGCAGTTACCTTGTGGGCAGCAGACGCAAAAAGAGGCGGCTAGCCTACCGAATCTGCAAGACGAACGCACCGGCGCAATGAGAATTTTCTGATATGCGACATTGGGATGTCGCATTTTCGAAATTATATTTCCATCGGGCTTAATCCTATCCCCGCACACCAGCCAGCATGCTGGGAGCCGAATCGTATAGAAGCCGAATTAGGTAAGCGCGGCTTGTATAGGAGCTGGCTTGCCAGCGAAGCCCTCCCCCAGGGCAGCAACTGAACTGAAGGCCTCTACGCCGGCAAGTCGGCTGCTGGGGCAGAAAGCACAAAGGCCACCCGAAGGTGGCCTTTGTGGTTGAAGCGTCAGTTAAGCGCGAGGCTTACTTGACAGCCCAACCGGTCAGCTCGGCCAGGGCCTTGCCGATGTCTGCCAGCGAACGCACGGTTTTCACGCCTGCGTCTTGCAGCGCAGCGAATTTCTCGTCTGCAGTGCCTTTGCCGCCAGAGATGATTGCGCCAGCATGGCCCATGCGCTTGCCCGGAGGAGCAGTCACACCAGCGATGTAGGAAACAACCGGCTTGGTCACGTGAGCCTTGATGTAGGCAGCCGCCTCTTCTTCAGCCGAACCGCCGATCTCGCCGATCATCACGATCGCTTCGGTCTTCGGGTCTTCCTGGAACAGCTTCAGGATGTCGATGAAGTTGGAGCCTGGGATCGGGTCACCACCGATGCCGACGCAGGTGGACTGACCGAAACCGGCGTCAGTGGTCTGCTTAACGGCTTCGTAAGTCAGGGTGCCGGAACGGGAAACGATACCGACCTTGCCTGGCAAGTGAATGTGACCTGGCATGATGCCGATCTTGCATTCGCCTGGAGTGATCACGCCAGGGCAGTTAGGGCCGATCAGGGTAACACCCAGCTCGTCGCACTTAACTTTAGCGTCCAGCATGTCCAGGGTAGGAATGCCTTCGGTGATGCAGACGATCAGCTTGATGCCGCCGAAAGCTGCTTCCAGGATCGAGTCCTTGCAGAAAGGAGCTGGAACGTAGATCACGCTGGCGGTGGCGCCAGTGGCAGCTACAGCGTCTTTCACGGTGTTGAACACTGGCAGACCCAGGTGCTCGGTACCGCCTTTGCCTGGAGTTACGCCACCCACCATCTGGGTGCCGTATTCGATGGCTTGCTGGGTGTGGAAACTACCTTGCGAACCGGTAATACCCTGGCAGATAACTTTGGTGTCTTTATTGATCAGGACGCTCATTATTTGCCCTCCGCAGCTTTGACAACTTGTTGAGCAGCGTCGGTCAGGCTGGTAGCAGCGATGATGTTCAAGCCGCTTTCTGCCAGTACTTTAGCGCCCAGTTCAGCGTTGTTGCCTTCAAGGCGAACAACAACCGGGATTTTCACGCCGACTTCTTTCACAGCGCCGATGATGCCTTCGGCAATCATGTCGCAGCGAACGATGCCGCCGAAGATGTTGACCAGTACTGCAGCGACGTTGGTGTCGGACAGGATGATCTTGAAAGCTTCGGTCACGCGCTCTTTGGTAGCACCACCGCCCACGTCGAGGAAGTTGGCTGGCTTACCGCCGTGCAGGTTGACGATGTCCATGGTACCCATGGCCAGGCCGGCACCGTTGACCATGCAGCCAATGTTGCCTTCCAGGGCTACGTAGTTCAGTTCGAACTTGGCAGCGTGTGCTTCGCGCGGATCGTCCTGCGACGGATCGTGGAAGGTCTTCAGCTTAGGCTGACGGTACATGGCGTTGGCGTCGATGTTGATCTTGGCGTCCAGGCAGTGCAGATCGCCGTCAGCCTTGATCACCAGCGGGTTCACTTCCAGCAGGGCCAGATCGTGATCCTGGAACAGTTTGGCCAGACCCACGAAGATCTTGGCGAACTGGGCAACTTGCTTGCCTTCCAGACCCAGCTGGAAAGCCAGCTCGCGACCCTGGAATGGCTGAGCGCCAACCAGTGGGTCGATAGTGGCTTTCAGAATTTTTTCTGGAGTGTCGTGAGCGATTTTCTCGATGTCCACGCCACCTTCGGTGGAAGCCATGAACACGATGCGACGGCTCGAACGGTCAACGACAGCGCCCAGGTACAGCTCTTTAGCGATATCAGTGCACGATTCAACCAGGATCTTGGTGACAGGCTGGCCATTGGCGTCAGTCTGATAGGTCACCAGACGCTTGCCCAACCACTGCTGAGCGAATGCCTTAGCGTCTTCTTTGCTGCGAACCAGCTTAACGCCACCCGCTTTACCGCGACCACCGGCGTGAACCTGGGCTTTGACAACCCACTCGGAGCCGCCGATTTTGTCGCAAGCTTCTGCTGCTTCTTCCGGGGTGTCTACCGCGTAGCCTTTGGATACTGGCAGGCCGTATTCAGCGAACAGCTGCTTACCCTGATACTCGTGAAGATTCATGCTTTTTACCGTCTTCGTTAGGTACTGCGCATTCGGCGCTGCGCTCAAGATTGAGTGCCGCACCACCTGTGACCGCTACTCTCAAACCAGCGCCACACCTGAACCCGGAGCCTGGGCCCCGATCCAGTGTGTGGCGCTACCTCAAGAGGTCGAGTCCAGCGGATATTCCGCGGTGAGTCTTGCGCACAAGGCTCACGACGGGCCAACCGCCGTGGTTTCTTATTATTGCTTAGCGTTTCTTGCGGTTGGCAATGTGGATGGCAGTGCCATTCACAGCCAGAGCTGCTTCGTGCAGGGCTTCGGACAGGGTCGGATGAGAGAAAACCATCATGCCCAGGTCTTCGGCGCTGGTGCCGAATTCCATGCCGATTGCACCTTGCTGAACCAGTTCCGCAGCGCTTGGGCCAATCACGTGGACGCCCAATACGCGGTCAGTCTTGGCATCGGCGATGACTTTGACGAAACCACCGGTGTCGTTGGCTGCCATGGCACGGCCGCTGGCGGCAAACGGAAAGGTGCCGACGTTAACTTCAACGCCTTCAGCTTTCAAGGCCTGCTCGGTTTTACCGACCCATGCAATTTCCGGGTGAGTATAGATAACCGAAGGGATCAGGTCATAGTTCATCTGGGCCTTGTGGCCCTTGATGCGCTCGGCAACCATGATGCCCTCTTCCGAGGCCTTGTGAGCCAGCATCATGCCGCGCACCACGTCACCAATGGCGTAGACGCCCGGTACGGTAGTAGCGCAGTGATCGTCAACGTGCACGAAACCGCGCTCGTCGAGGGTCACGCCACAGTCGGCAGCCAGCAGATCGGTGGTCACCGGACGGCGACCAACGGCGACAATCAGCTTGTCGAAAGTGATGGTCTGTTCGCCGTTGGCGTCGGTGTAGGTCACCACGACTTCTTCGCCGTTGACCTTGGAGCCGGTCACGCGAGCGCCCAGCTTGATGTCCAGACCCTGCTTGGTCAGGGTTTTCAGCGCTTCCTTGGAAACAGCGGTGTCAGCTGCCATCAGGAAGGTGTCCAGGGCTTCCAGGACAGTCACTTGCGCGCCCAGACGCGACCAGACCGAGCCCAGTTCCAGACCAATAACGCCAGCGCCGATCACGCCCAGACGTTTTGGTACGGCCTGGAATTCCAGCGCGCCGGTGGAGTCGACGATGACATTCTGATCGACCGGGGCCGGTGGAATGTCGATTGGACGCGAACCTGGAGCCAGGATCACGTTTTCAGCTTCGATGACTTCAACCGAACCGTCCGGCTTGGTGACTTCGACTTTCTTGCCTGCCAGCAGTTTGCCGTGGCCTTGGATCGAAGTGACGCCGTTGGCTTTGAACAGGGTGGCAACACCGCTGGTCAGGCCTTTGACGATGTTGGCCTTGCGACCGACCATGGCCGGTACGTCCATGGTCACGCCAGCGTGGCTGATACCGTGGATGGCGAAACCGTCCTGGGCCTCATGGAATTTCCAGGAGCTGTCCAGCAGCGCCTTGGAAGGAATGCAACCGACGTTCAGGCAAGTACCGCCGAGGGCCAGCTTGCCCTCTTTATCGGTGTACTTCTCGATGCAAGCAGTCGTCAGACCAAGCTGTGCTGCCTTGATTGCAGCTACATAACCGCCTGGGCCCGCGCCAATCACTACTACGTCGAATTTCTGAGTCATAAAAAGGTTCCTTTTAACGGCAAGCTAGAAGCCGCAAGCCGCAAGCTTGAAGCCCCTCGCCTTAAGGGCTCGGAACTTGTCGCTTGCAGCTTGCAACTGCTTTTTAGATGTCCAGGAGCAGACGCGCCGGGTCTTCCAGCAGGTTCTTGATGGTCACCAGGAACGTCACAGCTTCTTTACCGTCGATCAGACGGTGATCGTAGGACAGCGCCAGGTACATCATCGGACGGATTACTACCTGACCGTTGATCGCCATAGGACGTTGCAGGATGTTGTGCATGCCCAGGATAGCGGCTTGCGGTGGGTTGACGATCGGGGTCGACATCATCGAGCCGAAAGTACCACCGTTGGTGATGGTGAAAGTACCACCGGTCATCTCTTCCATCGACAGCTTGCCGTCGCGGGCCTTCTTGCCGAAGGTGGCGATGCCGCCTTCGATTTCGGCCAGGCTCATCAGCTCGGCGTTACGCAGGACCGGAACCACCAGGCCACGGTCGCTGGACACCGCAACACCGATGTCGGCGTAGCCGTGGTAGACGATGTCGGAACCGTCGATCGAAGCGTTGACTGCCGGGAAGCGCTTCAGCGCTTCGGTGGCGGCCTTGACGAAGAACGACATGAAGCCCAGGCGCACGCCATTGTGGGACTTCTCGAACAGGTCCTTGTACTTCGAACGCAGAGCCATGACTTCGGTCATGTCGACTTCGTTGAAGGTGGTCAGCATGGCCATGTTCGACTGGGCTTCAACCAGACGCTCGGCAACCTTGGCCCGCAGGCGGGTCATAGGTACGCGCTTCTCGACGCGATCGCCGGCAGCGAAGACTGGAGCAGCAGCGGCTGGAGCCGGAGCCTTGGCAGGCGCGGCAGCCGGAGCGGCTTTCTTGGCGGCAACGGCAGCCACTACGTCTTCCTTGGTCACACGACCGCCTTTGCCGGTACCGGCAACGGAGGCGATGTTGATGCCGTTCTCTTCAGCCAGCTTGCGCGCGGCAGGAGCGGCGATTGGATCGTCTTCGCCGTCAGCGGCAGCCGGGGCAGCAGCGGCAGCGGCCGGAGCAGCGGCGGCAGCAGGAGCAGCGGTAGCAGCACCGCCTTCAACGATGGAGCCCAGAACTTCGTCGGACAGAACGGTGTCGCCTTCGTTCTTGACGATAGCGCCCAGCACGCCATCAGCGGTGGCCAGCACTTCCAGCACAACCTTGTCGGTCTCGATGTCGACGATCAGCTCGTCGCGCTTGACGGCTTCGCCCGGTTGCTTGTGCCAGGTGGCAACGGTGCCATCGGCAACCGATTCCGGGAAAGTGGGGGCTTTGATCTCGATAGCCATTATCAGTGGTTCCTTAAATTCGGTTTCAGGTGCGCGAAGGCGTTAAACAGTGAAGGCATCTTGCAGCAGTTTTTCCTGCTGCTCGGCGTGCATCGACGCGTAGCCACAAGCTGGCGCAGCAGAGGCGTCACGGCCCGCGTACTCGAGTACGAGCGACTTGTCGTGATTGCCTACGATGCGACGCATGTGGTGCTGGCTGCAGTACCAGGCGCCCTGGTTCATCGGCTCTTCCTGACACCAAACCACATGCTTGAGGTTGGTGTACGGAGCCAGGACTTCGTTCAGATCGTCCTCAGGGAACGGATACAGCTGCTCAATACGCACGACGGCGATGTCTTCACGACCTTCGGCACGGCGTTTTTCCAACAGGTCGTAGTAGACCTTGCCGCTACACAGAATCAGGCGCTCGACCTTTTTCGGGTCCAGTACGTCGATTTCCGGAATCACGGTCTGGAACGAACCTTCGGCCAGATCTTCCAGAGTCGAGATGGCCAGCTTGTGGCGCAGCAGCGACTTCGGAGTCAGAACCACCAGTGGTTTGCGCAGAGGACGGATCACCTGACGGCGCAGCAAGTGGTAGATCTGTGCCGGAGTGGTCGGCATGCACACCTGAATGTTGTGCTCGGCACACAGTTGCAGGTAACGCTCCAGACGCGCCGAGGAGTGCTCAGGGCCCTGACCTTCGTAACCGTGAGGCAGCAGCATGGTCAGACCGCAGAGACGGCCCCACTTGTGCTCGCCGCTGGTGATGAACTGGTCGATCACCACTTGTGCACCGTTGGCGAAGTCGCCGAACTGGGCTTCCCAGATCACCAGCGCGTTCGGCGTGGTGGTCGAGTAGCCGTATTCGAATGCCAGTACCGCCTCTTCCGACAGGAAGGAGTCGTACAGGTCAAAGCGCGGCTGACCTTCGAACAGATGCTTGAGCGGCACATAAGTGCTGGCATCTTTCTGGTTGTGCAGAACGGCGTGGCGGTGCGAGAAGGTGCCGCGGCCGATGTCCTGGCCGGTCATGCGGATCGGGTGACCTTCGAACGCCAGGGTCGCGTACGCCATGGTTTCAGCGTAACCCCAGTTGATCGGCAGGCCGCCGGCTTGCATCTTCTGACGGTCTTCGTAGATCTTCGCAACCTGACGCTGAACCACGAAGCCTTCCGGCAGCTCCAGCAACTTGGCGGACAGTTCCTGCAGGGTCTTGAGATCGAAGGTGGTGTCGTGACGTGCGGTCCAGGTGTGGCCCAGGTATGGACGCCAGTCCACGAACAACTCTTTGTTCGGTTCCTTGACCAGGCTCTTCACTACGTGCAGACCGTTGTCCAGCGCATTGCGGTACTCATCGACTTTCGCCTGAACACGCTCTGCGTCGAGCACACCGCTCTGGATCAGGCGATCGGCATACAGCTCACGGGTGGTGCGCTGTTTGGTGATCTGCTGATACATCAGTGGCTGGGTGCCGCTTGGCTCGTCGGCCTCGTTGTGGCCGCGACGACGGTAGCAGACCAGGTCGATCACCACGTCGCGCTTGTACTGCATGCGGTAGTCGATGGCCAGCTGGGTCACGAACAACACGGCTTCCGGATCATCACCATTCACATGGAGGATCGGCGCCTGGATCATCTTAGCAACGTCGGTAGCGTACTCGGTGGAGCGCGAGTCCAGCGGGTTGCTGATGGTGAAACCTACCTGGTTGTTGATCACGATGTGCACAGTGCCGCCGGTACGGAAACCGCGGGTCTGGGACATCTGGAAGGTTTCCATCACCACGCCCTGACCGGCAAACGCCGCGTCACCGTGGATCGAGATCGGCAGAACCTTGTCGCCGGTCTGGTCGTTGCGACGATCCTGACGGGCGCGCACCGAACCCTCGACCACTGGAGAAACGATTTCCAGGTGGGACGGGTTGAACGCCATGGCCAGGTGAACTTCACCGCCGGCGGTCATCACGTTGGACGAGAAGCCCTGGTGATACTTAACGTCACCGGAGCCCAGCTCGACCTTCTTCTTGCCCTCGAACTCGTCGAACAGCTCGCGCGGGTTCTTGCCGAAGGTGTTGACCAGGACGTTGAGACGGCCACGGTGAGCCATGCCGATCACGACTTCCTTGGTGCCGTAGGAACCGGAACGCTGGATCAGCTCGTCGAGCATTGGAATCAGGCTTTCACCACCTTCCAGACCGAAACGCTTGGTGCCCGGGTATTTGGTACCCAGGTATTTTTCCAGGCCTTCGCCGGCGGTGACGCGCTCGAGCAAGTGGCTCTTGATGTCGGCGGAATAGGTCGGACGGCCGCGTACGCTTTCCAGACGCTGCTGGAACCACTGACGCTGTTCGGAATCGGTGATGTGCGTGAATTCAGCGCCGATGGTGCGGCAATATGTCTGCTGCAACGCTTCGTGAATTTCGCGTAGGCTCGCTTCCTCTTTGCCGATGAACAGGTCGCCGGCACGGAAGGTCGTATCAAGATCGGCATTGGTCAAGCCGTAATGATTGATCGACAGGTCTGCAGGTGCAGGACGCTGCCACAGCCCCAGCGGGTCCAGCTGGGCTGCCTGGTGGCCACGCATCCGATAGGCCTGGATCAATCGCAGCACTTCAACTTGCTTCTTCTCGTGCTCACTGCTCACGCTGCCGGCGGATACCGGTTGGGCGCGGCGCTGGTTCTTTGCCAGCAAGACGAAATGATCGCGGATTGTCGAGTGCGAAACATCGATGGCAGTGCTGCCGTCGGTAGGCAACTTCTGAAAGTAAGTGCGCCACTCTTCTGGCACAGCGTTAGGGTCGTGCAGGTAGAGCTCGTAGAGCTCTTCCACATAGGCAGCGTTACTACCGGATAGGTAGGCGCTGTTCCACATGCGCTGCATCACGCTTTCTTGCATGCTTGGTCACCCTCGGTTAGGGGAACACCACCGGCGAAGACACCGAGCAAGCTTGCAGAAGTCCGAATGCAGCGACCAAAACAAGCCACTTAGGATCACGCTGATAGTCCGGGTACCAGCCCGGATGCCCCTGCTTGTCTCATTTCTTCAAAAATAAAAGCAGCCACTTTGTGAGCTGCTGCTCAGGTTAGAGCCATGACGCGGGTTGAAGCCCGCGCCTTGGCTTTTACGGGTACAGCGGTCCTACGGGTACAACAGCTGAATCACACGCCACTCTGCAGCAACATGTTACGAATGTGACCGATGGCCTTAGTCGGGTTCAGGCCCTTCGGACAAACGTTGACGCAGTTCATGATCCCCCGGCAGCGGAATACGCTGAACGGGTCGTCCAGGGAAGCCAGACGCTCGGATGTCTTGGTGTCACGGCTGTCTGCCAGGAAGCGATAGGCTTGCAGCAGAGCAGCCGGGCCCAGGAACTTGTCCGGGTTCCACCAGAAGGACGGGCAAGAGGTCGAGCAGCAAGCGCACAGGATGCACTCGTACAGACCGTCGAGCTTTTCGCGCTCTTCCGGGGACTGCAGACGCTCGATGGCCGGAGCCGGCGTGTCGTTCTGCAGGAATGGCTTCACCTTCTCGTATTGCTTGTAGAAGATGCTCATATCGACGACCAGGTCACGGATAACCGGCAGACCTGGCAGCGGACGAACAACCAGCTTGTTCTTCTTGACCACGGCGGACAGCGGCGTGATGCACGCCAGGCCGTTCTTGCCGTTGATGTTCATGCCATCGGAACCGCAAACGCCTTCACGGCAGGAACGACGATAGGAGAACCCCTCGTCCTGCTCTTTGATCAGCGCCAGCACGTCCAGCACCATCAAGTCCTTGCCACCGGTGTCGACCTGGAAAACCTGGGTTTTCGGAGCCGAGTCGGTGTCAGGGTTGTAACGATAAACTTCAACTTGCAACATATCGATCACCCTTTAGTAAGTCCGGACTTTTGGTTCAAAAGTCGGAACAGTCTTCGGCGAGAAGTTGACCGCACGCTTGGCAACGCGCTTCTCACCCGGGAAGTACAGGGTGTGGCACAGCCAGTTTTCGTCGTCACGGTCTTCGAAGTCTTCACGGGCGTGAGCGCCGCGGGACTCTTTACGCACTTCGGCAGCGATGGCAGTGGCTTCAGCCACTTCCAGCAGGTTCTGCAGCTCAAGTGCTTCGATACGCGCAGTGTTGAAAGCTTGAGACTTGTCGTTGATCTTGACGTTGGCGATACGCTCGCGCAGCTCAGCCAGCTGAGCAATACCCTTCTGCATGTACTCGCCGGTACGGAATACACCGAAGTAGTTCTGCATGCAGTTCTGCAGCTCGCGGCGCAGGGTTGCAACGTCTTCACCGGTGGTGCGCTCGTTGAGCTTGGCCAGGCGGTTCAGGGCAACGTCGACGTCGGTGTCGCTGGCATCGCGGTATTCGATACCGTCGGTCAGCGCTTTTTCCAGGTGCAGGCCAGCTGCACGACCGAACACCACCAGGTCCAGCAGCGAGTTGCCGCCCAGACGGTTGGCGCCGTGTACCGATACGCAAGCCACTTCACCCACTGCGAACAGACCAGGGATGATGGTGTCTTCGCCAGCAGCATTCTGAGTGATCGCCTGACCATGAATGTTGGTGGCAACGCCACCCATCATGTAGTGGCAGGTTGGAACGACCGGAACCGGAGCAACCACCGGGTCAACGTGGGCAAAGGTCTTGGACAGCTCGCAGATGCCAGGCAGGCGGCTGTGCAGTACTTCTTCGCCCAGGTGATCAAGCTTGAGCATCACGTGGTCGCCATTCGGGCCACAGCCGTTGCCGGCGATGATTTCCTTGACCATGGAGCGCGCAACAACGTCGCGACCTGCCAGGTCTTTGGCGTTCGGAGCATAACGCTCCATGAAACGCTCGCCGTGCTTGTTGATCAGGTAACCGCCTTCACCGCGGCAGCCTTCAGTCACCAGTACACCAGCGCCGGCGATACCGGTCGGGTGGAACTGCCACATTTCGATGTCTTGCACCGGAACGCCGGCACGCAGCGCCATGCCTACACCGTCACCGGTGTTGATCAGGGCGTTGGTGGTGGAAGCGTAGATACGACCTGCACCGCCGGTAGCCAGAACGGTGGCCTTGGAGCGGATGTAGGTGGTTTCGCCGGTTTCGATGCAGATCGCGATCACGCCGACAAAAGCGCCGTCCTGGTTCTTCACCAGATCGACCGCGTACCACTCGTTAAGGAACGTGGTGCCGGCTTTCAGGTTGCCCTGATAGAGGGTGTGCAGCAGTGCGTGACCGGTACGGTCGGACGCAGCACAGGTACGAGCAGCCTGGCCGCCCTTGCCGTAATCCTTGGATTGACCACCGAAAGGACGCTGATAGATACGACCGGTTTCAGTACGAGAGAACGGCAGACCCATGTGGTCCAGCTCGAAGACCGCAGCCGGACCTTCCTGACACATGTATTCGATAGCGTCCTGGTCACCGATGTAGTCGGAACCCTTGACGGTATCGTACATGTGCCAGCGCCAGTCATCGTTCGGGTCCGCCGAAGCGATCGCGCAAGTGATGCCGCCTTGGGCAGACACAGTGTGCGAACGGGTCGGGAACACCTTGGTGATCACAGCAGTCTTGTGGCCGCCCTGGGCCAGCTGCAGTGCGGCACGCATGCCGGCGCCGCCGCCGCCAATGATGATGGCGTCGAAAGAAATGGTTGGAATGTTAGCCATGAATCAGATACCCCAGAGAATCTGCACACCCCAGACGAAGTAAGCGAACATTGCAACGCCGCATACTGCCTGGAAAAGGAAACGCACTGCTGTCGCCGACTTGCCCAGCGCCATCGGCGTCAGGTAGTCAGTCGAGATGGTCCACATGCCGACCCAGGCGTGAGCGCCCAGGGCCACCATGGCCAGCAGACTGAAGATACGCATCCAGTTGTTTGCGAACAGGCCATGCCACTGGGTGTAGTCAATGCCCGGATTCGCTACGAGGTATCCGATCAGGAAAATGAAATAAGCCGCGAGAACGACCGCAGACACACGCTGTGCCATCCAGTCATAAAGGCCCGAACGCGACAGGTTCGTAACGCTGGTTACCATATCCAAACTCCCGCCAGAACGATTACCACCACGGATACGGCGATAACGATTTTCGAGCCCAGCTTGCCGCCTTCCAGCGTCTCACCGATGCCCATGTCCATAATCAGATGGCGTACACCGGCCACCAAGTGATACAGCAAGGCGGACAGGAGGCCCCACGCAACGAATTTGGCCAGCGGACTGGTCAAGCACGCCTTCACCTCGGCATAGCCTTCCTCGGAGCCCAGGGATTTGCTCAATGCATAAAGCATGATGCCGATGCCCAGGAAGAGGATGATGCCGGAAACACGGTGAAGAAACGACGTAACGCCGGTGATGGGGAGTTTGATGGTCCTTAGGTCTAGGTTTACAGGTCGTTGGCTATTCACGGCTTTTTTCACACTGAAGAGCCCCTAACAATCAGGGCAAAGTTGTTGGGGAGTGCACTGGTCAGGTAACCACTACCCAGGGAGTGCGACCCCCAATAAAGCGGGCCCAGAAGCCTACGGAGGTCGGTGGCCGAGTATAGACAGTTAGGCTACTAATGACAACGCAAACACCTTCCCCTAATAGCTGATTGCGTTAGCCTTATAAAAGGCGTAAATGGCGCTGAATTTCGCTAAAAAATCCCTCCCAAAGCCTTCTGGGACAAGACTTTAGGCAAATTGACATTCAGATTTATCTCACTATAGTGGTGCGGGCCCTGCGTGGGGGGTCTGTCTGATGATTTCAAGCATAAATAGGAGGCCACATGGCTGACAAAAAAGCGCAGTTGATCATCGAGGGCGCAGCCCCCGTCGAGCTGCCCATTTTAACCGGCACCGTTGGTCCCGATGTAATTGATGTTCGGGGCCTGACGGCCACGGGCCGCTTCACTTTTGACCCGGGTTTCATGTCGACCGCCTCCTGCGAGTCGAAAATCACCTATATCGACGGCGACAACGGCATTCTGCTGCACCGCGGCTACCCGATCGAACAGCTGGCTGAAAAGTCGGACTACCTGGAAACCTGCTACCTGCTGCTCAACGGTGAATTGCCTACCGCCGAACAGAAGGCCCAGTTCGTCAGCACCGTGAAAAACCACACCATGGTTCACGAGCAGCTGAAGAGCTTCTTCAACGGTTTCCGCCGCGACGCCCACCCAATGGCGGTAATGTGCGGCGTAGTGGGTGCACTCTCGGCGTTCTACCACGACTCCCTGGACATCAATAACCCGCAGCACCGCGAAATTTCCGCCGTGCGCCTGGTCGCCAAGATGCCGACCCTGGCAGCGATGGTTTACAAGTACTCCATGGGCCAGCCGATGATGTATCCGCGCAACGACCTGTCGTACGCGGAAAACTTCCTGCACATGATGTTCAACACCCCGTGCGAGATCAAACCGATCAGCCCGGTACTGGCCAAGGCGATGGACCGGATCTTCATCCTCCACGCCGACCACGAACAGAACGCCTCGACTTCCACCGTACGCCTTGCCGGCTCCTCGGGTGCCAACCCGTTCGCCTGTATCGCTGCCGGTATCGCCGCGCTCTGGGGCCCTGCCCACGGCGGTGCCAACGAAGCCGTACTGACCATGCTCGACGAAATTGGCGATGTATCGAACATCGACAAGTTCATCGCCAAGGCCAAGGACAAGAACGATCCGTTCAAACTCATGGGCTTCGGTCACCGCGTGTATAAAAACCGCGACCCGCGCGCCACCGTAATGAAGCAGACCTGCGACGAAGTCCTGAAAGAACTGGGCATAAACAACGATCCTCAGCTCGAACTGGCCATGCGCCTGGAAGAGATCGCCCTGACCGATCCGTACTTCATCGAACGCTCCCTGTACCCGAACGTCGACTTCTACTCGGGGATCATCCTCAAGGCGATCGGCATTCCAACCAGCATGTTCACCGTGATCTTCGCCCTGGCGCGGACCGTCGGCTGGATCTCCCACTGGAAAGAAATGCTCTCCAGCCCTTACAAGATCGGCCGTCCTCGTCAGCTGTACACCGGCTACGAATCGCGCGACATCACCAAGCTGGAAGACCGCAAGTAAGACCTGCCTTGCGCACACGTCTTAGCTGCACCGGATACGGCCTCTAACAGAGGTCGTATTTGTTTCTGCTCCCCTCCCCTCACCTATCCCCCTGCCGGAACCGACTTGCCGGCGAAGAACCCCGCAGCCCTGCCTCCCCCTCAAATAAGCCTTCGCTGGCACGCCAGCTCCTTGCATCTCGACTATCGCTGCGCCCGCAGTCGAGGGTATCTGAACAGGGCGAGCAGACAAAAAAATGCCCCGATCTTTCGATCGAGGCATTTTGCTATTACACAGCTTCTATATAGAAGCCGATACACAGGCCGAGCTTAGTGCGACACCGCCCCACTGGCGCCCAGGCCGGTCTGCGAACGCACGAACTGCGGGAAGAACAAGGCCCGCTCATTGGCCGCCGAAGCCGACTTGTCAGTGATGGAGAAGAACCAGATACCGACAAAGGCAATGATCATCGAGAACAGCGCCGGGTACTCGTACGGGAAGATTGCCTTCTCGTGGTGCAGGATCTGCACCCAGATGGTCGGACCGAGAACCATCAATGCCACCGCACTGACCAGACCCAACCAGCCGCCAATCATGGCGCCACGCGTGGTGAGCTTCTTCCAGTACATGGAAAGCAGCAGCACCGGGAAGTTGCAACTGGCAGCGATGGAGAACGCCAGGCCCACCATGAACGCAATGTTCTGACTCTCGAAGAGAATGCCCAGGCCGATGGCCAGCACGCCCAAGGCCACGGTAGTGATCTTGGAAACGCGAATCTCATCCTTCTCGTTGGCCTTGCCCTTCTTGACCACACTGGCATACAGGTCATGGGACACCGCCGAAGCACCTGCCAGGGTCAGGCCCGCTACTACCGCCAGAATGGTGGCGAAAGCCACCGCCGAGATGAAGCCAAGGAACACGCTGCCGCCCACCGCATTGGCCAGGTGCACCGCCGCCATGTTGTTGCCACCCAGCAAGGCGCCTGCGGCATCCTTGAAGGCCGGATTGGTGCTCACCAGCAGGATCGCGCCAAAGCCGATGATGAAGGTCAGGATGTAGAAGTAACCGATGAAGCCAGTGGCGTAGAGCACGCTCTTACGGGCTTCCTTGGCATCGCTCACGGTGAAGAAGCGCATCAGGATATGCGGCAGGCCGGCAGTACCGAACATCAGCGCCAGACCCAGGGAGAATGCCGAGATCGGGTCCTTCACCAGACCGCCAGGGCTCATGATCGCCTCACCTTTGGGGTGAACCTTGATCGCCTCGGAGAACAGGGTGTTGAAATCGAAGTTGACGTGCTTCATCACCATCAGCGCCATGAAGGACGCACCGGACAGCAGCAGCACTGCCTTGATGATCTGTACCCAAGTGGTGGCCAGCATGCCGCCGAACAGCACATACAGGCACATCAGGATCCCCACCAGGATCACCGCCACATGGTAGTCGAGGCCGAACAGCAGCTGGATCAGCTTGCCGGCACCCACCATCTGCGCGATCAGGTAGAACGCCACCACCACCAGCGAACCACAGGCCGACAGAGTGCGGATCTGAGTCTGCCCGAGGCGATAGGACGCCACGTCGGCAAAGGTGTACTTGCCCAGGTTGCGCAGGCGCTCGGCGATCAGGAACAGAATGATCGGCCAGCCCACCAGGAAGCCGATGGAGTAGATCAGGCCGTCATAGCCGGAAGTGAACACCAGCGCGGAAATCCCCAGGAAGGACGCCGCCGACATGTAGTCACCGGCAATCGCCAGGCCATTCTGGAAGCCGGTGATCTTGCCACCCGCGGCGTAATAGTCGGCAGCCGACTTGTTGCGCTTGGAGGCCCAGTAAGTGATGCACAGGGTGGCCCCGACGAAGACCACGAACATCACGATCGCCGAGACGTTGAGGGGTTGCTTGTGGACTTCGCCAGTCAAAGCGTCTGCGGCCCACAGGGCAGGAGCGAAAGCGGCAAGACCGAGTGCTGCGAATAGACGTCGGATCATTGCTGAGCCTCCTTCAGGATCGCATTGTTCAGGTCATCGAACTCGCCGTTGGCGCGTCGCACATAGATACCGGTCAGGATGAAGGCCGAGACAATCAAGCCGACACCAATGGGAATGCCCCAGGTGATGGATGAAGTTGGACTGAGTTTGGCGCCCAGGATCTGCGGACCGTAAGCGATCAACAGAATGAAGCCCGAGTAAAGCCCAAGCATGATCGCCGAGAGAATCCAGGCGAACCGCTCTCGCTTACTGACCAGCTCCTTGAAACGCGGGCTGTTTTGAATCGAGAGGTAAATGCTGTCGTTCATTGTTTTTATCCTCGCAGCACAGATTTTAGGTAGAACCTAATCCACTCTATGCGGCTGTGAGGCAGGTTCCAGACGACCTTAGTATTAGAACGACATTAGCCACCTCGCCAACTTCCCCCCCAAAAAAACACAAGGCCGGCCGCTGATTTCAGCGGCCGGCCTCACAACCCTCGTTCTAGACGCCTGACGGCTATTTAGCAGTCCACTCGGCAACCCGCTCCGGGTGCTTGCTCACCCAGTCCTTGGCTGCCACATCCGGTTTTGCGCCATCTTGAATGGCCAGCATGACCTCGCCGATTTCATCCTTAGACGCCCACTGGAACTTCTTCAGGAACGCTGCCACCTCTGGCGCCTTCTTCTCCAGGCCCTTGCTGCCGATGCTGTTGACGGTTTCAGCGGCGCCATACACCCCTTTCGGATCTTCGAGGAAGCGCAGTTTCCACTTGGCGAACATCCAGTGCGGTACCCAGCCGGTCACGGCGATGGATTCCTGCTTATCCTCGGCCCGGGTCAGTTCGGCGATCATCGCCGCACCGGAACTGGCCTGCAGCTTGTAGTCCAGGCCGTAGTCCTTGATCGCCTGGTCGGTCTTGAGCATCACCCCTGAACCGGCGTCGATGCCGACAATCTTGTTCTTGAAGCTGGTATCGGTCTTGAGGTCCTCAATGGTCTTGGCCTTGACGTACTCCGGCACGATCAGACCGATCTTGGCGTCCTTGAAGTTGGGACCGTAGTCGACAACCTTGTCCTTGTTCTTGGTCCAGTATTCGCCGTGAGTCACCGGCAACCAGGCCGAGAGCATGGCGTCGAGCTTGCCGGTGGCCACGCCCTGCCACATGATCCCGGTCGCCACCGCTTGCAGTTTGACGTCGTAACCGAGCTTCTGCTTGATCACCTCCGCCGCCACATAGGTAGTCGCCACGCTGTCGGACCAGCCGTCGACGTAGCCGATGCTCAGGGTTTTGCTGTCGGCACTGGCCAGAGTGGAGCTGATGGCAAGTACCAGTGCGGCACCTGCGCCTAAGAGTCGTCGCATCTTCATCGTTACTTCCCCGAAAAGTGCAGTGCCGGGCGGCTGCCGGGCACGTCAACGTATGGTTATGGTGCTCAGCGCCCCCATCACGCCTCACCGCGAACGCGTTCGATCATCAGCGGAGTACTGATGCTTCGATCATCAACCCGCCACCGCCCGCGACCTGCTCTGCCTGCGACCTCAAGGCAACCAGCAACGACATCAGATAGCCAGTAACCAGGTGCTGCGACCTCCTCGACTCAGGGCCCGCCCAAACTTTGCATGTCAAAATCATGCAGGCCACCAAGCTGTGGACAAATGCGGGTAAGATGCCCCGCTTTGTTCCACTACGGCCTGACCATGCCCGCCACAGCCCGCTTCCCCACCCTCGCTTATCTGTTCGCCTGCCTGCTCGGCCTGCTGGCCCTTGGTAGCTACTGGTACGGCCTTGGCCGGCCGGTGTCGCTGCCGGACGTCGCCAGCGCCAGCCACAAACTGCAATGCGCCTCCTATACGCCGTTCGACAAGGACCAATCGCCCTTCGACCAGCCGTTCAAACTGCGCCCCGAACGCATGGACGCCGACCTGGCATTGCTGGCCACCCGCTTCGAATGCATCCGCACCTATTCCATGACCGGCCTCGAAGCCCTGCCCGAGCTGGCGCGCAAGCACGGCCTGAAGCTGATGATCGGCGCGTGGGTCAATAGCAACCCAGTAGACACCGAGAAAGAAGTCGACCTGCTGATCGCCTCGGCCAATGCCAACCCGGATGTCGTCAGCGCGGTGATCGTCGGCAACGAGGCGCTGCTGCGCAAGGAAGTCACCGGCCCGCAACTGGCGCGGCTGATCCTCAAGGTCAAGGCTGGGGTCAAGCAGCCGGTCACCTATGCCGATGTCTGGGAATTCTGGCTCAAGCACCCGGAGATCGCGCCAGCGGTGGACTTCCTCACCATTCACCTGCTGCCGTACTGGGAAGACGCCCCCTCGAACATCGACGCGGCCCTGAACCACGTGGCCGAGGTACGCCAGGTATTCGGCAACCGCTTTGCCCCCAAGGACGTGATGATCGGTGAAACCGGCTGGCCCAGCGAAGGCCGCCAGCGAGAAACGGCGCTGCCGAGTCGAGTCAACGAGGCCAAGTTCATTCGTGGCTTTGTTGCCTTGGCGGAACACAACGGCTGGCACTACAACCTGATCGAAGCCTTCGATCAGCCCTGGAAACGCGCCAGCGAGGGCGCAGTCGGCGGTTACTGGGGGCTGTTCGATGCCGATCGCCAGGACAAGGGCATCCTCGCAGGCCCGGTGTCCAACCTGCCTTACTGGCCACAATGGCTGGGGGCGGGCGCAGTGATATTCCTCGGCACCCTGATCCTGGGTGGCCGGGTTCGCAGTCGACGCGCTGCGCTGCTCTTGCCGCTGCTGGGCGCGCTGGCGGCGTGCACCATCGGTACCTGGGGCGAACTGGCGCGGGTCACCAGCCGCTTCGCTGGCGAATGGTGCTGGGCCGGACTGTTACTGGGCCTGAACCTGCTGATTCTGGCCCATGCCGCCCTGGCCTTGAGCCCTCGCGAAGGCTGGCGTCTGCGGGCCTTCAATGCCCTGGAAAAGCGTGCAGGCTGGTTGCTGGCAACGGCAGGATTCGCCGCCGCGGTGATGATGCTGGAGCTGGTGTTCGACCCGCGCTACCGCAGCTTCCCGAGCGCGGCCCTGCTGCTGCCGGCGCTGGTCTACCTGTGCCGCCCAGTGCGCGTGCCACGCCGCGAAATCGCCTTGCTGACCTTTATCCTGGGTGCCGGCATCGCTCCGCAGCTGTATCAGGAAGGCCTGGCCAACCAGCAGGCCTGGGGCTGGGCCCTGGTCAGCCTGCTGATGGTGGCCGCGCTGTGGCGCAGCCTGCGGGCCCGCATCGCCTGAACACAGCCCTAGCCGCAGGTTTCGCCTGCGGCTAGGGCTTGGCGGCGCGCACCAGGCGCAAGGCCGCAATCACCACCGCAAACACCGCCAGCGTGGTGTTGTACAAGGCCAGGGCCGGAATGCCCGCCAGCAAGGCCAGCACCGCCAGCCACCAGCCGGCACGACCGGGCACGACAAACCCCAGCAGCGCTGCGCCCAAGGCACTCCAGCCCAGCACCTTGAAGTGGATCATCCAGCCCAGGCTGGAACGTAGCGAACACTCCCAGCGACCGGCCTCATCAACACAGACGCCCACCCACCGAGCATCCTCCATAAAGCCATAGCGCAGGCCATAACTGGCGGCCAGCCACAGCGGCAGGACAACGAGCAGCACAATCACGGGAAGGCGGCGGGACATGAAACACTCCGAACAATCAAAACGGCGCCCAGCATAATCGCCCACGGACGCTTGGCAAGCACGACGCACAGATAACTGTTCAGCAAATAGCGGCAAAGTGTATCGTCCGGCTACTATCACCCCCCAGCAGGCCTGTGGCCGGGGTTATTTGTGCCCACCCATGGCACTTCGGCAGCAGCGCGGTGGTCATAGCCTGCGAACCTCATTCGGTACCTTCCTTCTAGGGATACAGTCATGCTTCGTTCCTTGCGCCTCGCTGCCCTGTTCGGCGGCCTTATCCTGAGTGCGTCCGCACTGGCGGTGGATGTCGACCCGGCCAGCTATGGCTACCCGTTGACCAACCCCTTTGAAGCCACCATCGCCACCACCCCCCCGGAGCTGCGCCCGGAACTGCCCGCCAACGATGACATCCGTCAGTCCGACTACAGCCTGAACCTGCGGCCGGAGCGCGAGTTCATCCTCCCGGACAATTTCTGGGCGGTGAAGAAGCTCACCTACCGCATCGCCACCCAGGACCACGCCGCGCCACTGATCTTCCTGATCGCCGGCACCGGCGCGCGCTACGACAGCAGCCTCAACGAGTACCTGAAGAAGCTCTACTACAAGGCCGGCTACCATGTGGTGCAGCTATCCTCGCCCACCAGCTTCGACTTCATCACTGCCGCCTCGCGCTTCGCCACCCCCGGGGTGAGCCAGGAAGACGCCGAAGACATGTACCGGGTCATGCAGGCCGTACGGGCCCAGCACCCCAAGCTGCCGATCACCGAGTTCTACCTCACCGGCTACAGCCTCGGCGCCCTGGACGCGGCGTTCATCAGCAAACTGGATGAGACCCGACGCAGCTTCAACTTCAAGAAAGTGCTGCTGCTCAACCCGCCGGTCAACCTCTACACCTCGATCACCAACCTCGACAAACTGGTACAGACCGAGGTCAAGGGCATCAACAACAGCACCACCTTCTATGAACTGGTGCTGGGCAAGCTGACCCGCTACTTCCAGCAGAAGGGCTACATCGACCTCAACGACGCCCTGCTCTACGACTTCCAGCAGTCCAAGCAACACCTGACCAACGAACAGATGGCCATGCTGATCGGTACCTCCTTCCGCTTCTCGGCAGCGGACATCGCCTTCACCTCGGACCTGATCAACCGCCGCGGCCTGATCACCCCGCCCAAGTACCCGATCCGCGAAGGCACCAGCCTTACCCCGTTTCTCAAGCGTGCCCTGCAGTGCGACTTCGACTGTTACCTGACCGAACAGGTGATCCCGATGTGGCGCGCCCGCACCGACGGCGGCAGCCTGCTGCAACTGATCGACCAGGTAAGCCTCTACGCCCTGCAGGACTACCTCAAGGCCAGCCCGAAGATTGCCGTGATGCACAACGCCGATGACGTGATCCTCGGCCCCGGCGACCTGGGCTTCCTGCGCAAAACCTTTGGCGACCGCCTGACCGTCTACCCCCATGGCGGGCATTGCGGCAACCTCAACTACCGCGTCAACAGCGACGCCATGCTGGAGTTCTTCCGTGGCTAAACATCTCCTGCTTATCGCTGCGTTGCTCTGCGCAGGCTATGCCCAAGCCGACAACAGCAAGGCCCACGCCCCCACAGTTCAGGACCCCGAAGGCTTCACCGAGCCGTTGAAGAAACTCAAGTTCAACCCGGGGCTGGACCAGCGCGAGTTCGAGCGTTCGACCCTCAATGCACTGAATATCTATGACCCGCTGGAGTCGTGGAACCGCCGGGTCTACCACTTCAACTACCGCTTCGATCAGTGGGTGTTCCTGCCGGTGGTGGACGGTTATCGCTATGTGACCCCGAGCTTCCTGCGCAGCGGGGTCAGCAACTTCTTCAATAACCTCGGCGACGTCCCGAACCTGATGAACAGCCTGTTGCAGTTCAAGGGCCATCGGTCGATGGAAACCACGGCGCGCCTGCTGCTCAACACCACCATCGGCGTTGCCGGCCTGTGGGACCCGGCCACCAAGATGGGCCTGCAACGCCATAGCGAAGACTTCGGCCAGACCCTCGGATTCTATGGCGTGCCCGGCGGCGCCTATCTGGTGCTGCCGATCCTCGGCCCGTCGAACCTGAGGGATACGGCCGGGCTGGCGGTGGACTACACCGCCGAATCGGCGATCAACTTCCTCAACGTCTCGGAAGTCAGCAGCAATCACCCCGAGATCTGGGCGCTGCGTGGTGTCGACAAGCGCTACCAGACCAGCTTTCGCTATGGCCAGCTGAACTCGCCGTTTGAATACGAGAAGGTGCGCTACGTGTACACCGAATCGCGCAAACTGCAGATCGCCGAGTAACCTGCTGTACCGGTTGCCGACCGCAAGAGCGGCAACCGGCTGACTCGGATCTCAGCCGCGCAAGGCCCGCCAGCCTTTGCCCAGTAGCGTCACGGCCAGCAGTACCAGCCCACCGGCAATGATCCCGGCCACGGCATTGAGCAGGGTCGGCATGATCACCGACACCGGGCCCATGACTGTGGCACTACGCTCAGCCAGGCTCTCGATCAGATGGTGCACGGCAGGGACGCCGTGGGTGAGGATGCCGCCGCCCACCATGAACATCGCCGCCGTGCCGATCACCGACAGACTCTTCATCATCCACGGCGCCGCTCGCAGGATGGCACCACCGATGCGTTTGGCCAGGGCGCCCGGTTTCTGCGCCAGCCACAACCCCAGGTCATCGAGCTTGACGATGCCCCCCACCAGACCGTAGACGCCAACGGTCATGACAATCGCAATCCCCGAGAGCACCACCACCTGCTGGCTCAGGGAGGCGCCTGCCACCGTGCCCAGAGTAATAGCGATGATTTCCGCGGAAAGGATGAAGTCGGTACGAATCGCGCCCTTGATCTTGTCCTTCTCAAAGGCCACCAGATCCACCTGAGGGTCTGCCAGCGCCCGCAAGGTCTGCTCATGTTCGGCCGCATCGTCGCCGTGGGGCAGGTACTTGTGCGCCAGCTTCTCGAAGCCTTCGAAACACAGGTAGGCCCCGCCGATCATCAGCAACGGCGTCACCAGCCAGGGCGCCAGGGCACTGATGGCCAGCGCCGCCGGCACCAGGATCAATTTGTTGCGAAACGAGCCCTTGGCCACGGCCCAGACCACGGGAATTTCCCGCTCGGCGCGAACCCCGGAAACCTGCTGGGCATTGAGCGCCAGATCGTCGCCCAATACCCCGGCGGTCTTCTTCGCCGCCATCTTGGTCATCAAGGCTACGTCATCGAGAACTGCGGCGATGTCGTCGATCAAAACCAGCAAACTGCTTCCTGCCATGGGCCAGGCTTCCCTGCGTTAAATAAGGCGCGCAGCATACCGCGTCAAAGGCCGGACAAGCGAGATGTCAGAAGCAGGAAAACCGCGGCCAACGGGCATTCTTGAGCCCCTCGCGACCCCGGTGCTACCATGCGCAACCGCCCGAACAGGCAAGGAATCCCCCGGTTTATGAGCACCATCCGCGAGCGCAATAAAGAACTGATCCTGCGGGCCGCCAGTGAAGAGTTTGCCGACAAGGGCTTTGCAGCGACCAAGACCAGCGACATCGCCGCCAAGGCCGGGTTGCCCAAGCCCAACGTCTACTACTACTTCAAGTCCAAGGAAAACCTCTACCGCGAGGTGCTGGAAAGCATCATCGAACCGATCCTCCAGGCTTCCACTCCGTTCAATGCCGACGGCGTACCCAGTGAAGTGCTCAGCGGCTACATCCGCTCGAAGATCCGCATCTCCCGCGACCTGCCTTTTGCCTCCAAGGTGTTCGCCAGCGAAATCATGCACGGTGCGCCGCACCTGAGCCCGGACCAGGTGGAACAGCTCAACGCCCAGGCCAAGCACAACATCGAATGCATCCAGACCTGGATCGATCGCGGCCTGATCGCCCCGCTCGACCCCAACCACCTGATGTTCAGCATCTGGGCCGCGACCCAGACCTACGCCGACTTCGACTGGCAGATCTCGGTGGTCACCGGCAAGAGCAAACTTGACGAAGACGACTACGAAGCTGCCGCGCAGACCATCATCCGCCTGGTGCTCAAAGGCTGTGAACTGGATCGCTGATCACGCTTCGGCCCTTTCCCGTGCATTTGTGTTGTTGCTGCAAACTGCGCACAGGAATATCAAGACACCAGGCAAGGTCCTGCGGACCTTTTCGCAGCCTCGCGGACTCGGCAGCGGCTACAGGCCAGGGCCGGGCCGGGCCGGGCCCGCAAGGTTAAGGGCTAAGCGCTGACGCCGGCGTCCGCCGCCAGGCCCTGAGCCTCGATCGCGCTGATCGCGCATTGCTCATCGATGTCCGAGGTATCGCCACTGATGCCGATCGCTCCCAGCACCGCCCCCGCCTGATCCCGAATCAACACCCCGCCCGGCGCGGGCACCACGCTGCCCTGTCCCAGGCCATTCAACGCACCGATGAACGCTGGGCGCTGCTGCGCATCCAGCGCCAGCAGGCGCGAGCCCTTGCCCAGGGCTACCGCGCCCCAGGCCTTGCCGATGGCGATCTGCGGACGCAACAGGCTGGCGCCATCCTCCCGTTGCAGGGTCACCAGATGCCCGCCGGCATCCAGCACCGCGATGGTCAGCGGGGCCGCATTGATCTTGCGCCCCGCATTGATGGCCTGATTGGCCAGGTTGACTGCGACTTTCAAGGTTAAAGCGCTCATGGGTGCCGTCCTTATCTTGTTATTGGGAAAGCCTGGTGGAAGCTTCTTGCAGGAGAAGTCCGATGCAGCAAATAGAACACAATGAATTTATTTTTTGTATACAATAATTCGAGAAAGGTAGCTCATGCGACAAAAGGACGCCGGTTTACAGGGCCCCATCGAAAGTCCCTACCGTTCAAGAAAATGGATTGACCTGCGCCATCCGCCGTGAATACACTTTGCGCAAAACCACTTGTATACAATTACAAAACGCAAGAGGCACAAAACCATGAGCAAAATGAGAGCAATCGAAGCCGCCGTTCTGGTGATGCGCCGTGAAGGGGTCGATACCGCTTTTGGCATCCCGGGTGCCGCCATCAACCCGCTGTATTCCGCGCTGCAGAAGGTCGGAGGCATCGATCACGTCCTCGCTCGCCACGTCGAAGGCGCCTCGCACATGGCCGAGGGCTACACCCGCACCAAGGCCGGCAACATCGGCGTGTGCATCGGCACTTCCGGCCCGGCCGGCACCGACATGGTCACCGGCCTGTACAGCGCCTCGGCCGACTCGATCCCGATTCTCTGCATCACCGGCCAGGCGCCCCGGGCCCGCCTGCACAAGGAAGACTTCCAGGCCGTGGACATCACCAGCATCGTCAAGCCGGTGACCAAGTGGGCCACCACCGTGCTGGAACCGGGCCAGGTGCCCTACGCCTTCCAGAAAGCCTTCTATGAAATGCGCTCCGGCCGTCCTGGTCCGGTGTTGATCGACCTGCCATTCGACGTGCAGATGGCGGAAATCGAATTCGACATCGACGCCTACCAGCCACTGCCCCTGGCCAAACCGGCGGCCACCCGGCTGCAGGCGGAAAAGGTTCTGGCCCTGCTGGACCAGGCCGAACGCCCGTTGCTGGTAGCCGGTGGCGGTGTGATCAACGCCGATGCCAGCGACCTGCTGGTGGAGTTCGCCGAACTGACCGGCATTCCAGTGATCCCGACCCTGATGGGCTGGGGCACCATCCCTGACGATCACCCACAGATGGTGGGCATGGTCGGCCTGCAGACCTCTCATCGCTACGGCAACGCCACCCTGCTCAAATCCGACACGGTGCTGGGCATCGGCAACCGCTGGGCCAACCGCCACACCGGCTCGGTGGACGTCTACACCGAAGGCCGCAAGTTCATTCACGTGGACATCGAGCCAACCCAGATCGGCCGGGTATTCACTCCGGACCTGGGCATCGTCTCCGACGCTGGCAGCGCCCTGACCGTACTGCTGGAAGTGGCTCGTGAATGGCAGACCGCCGGTAAGTTGAAAGATCGCAGCGCCTGGCTGCATGACTGCCAGCAGCGCAAGGCCAGCCTGCATCGCAAGACCCACTTCGACAACGTGCCGGTCAAGCCGCAACGGGTCTACGAAGAGATGAACCAGGTCTTCGGCAAGGACACCTGCTACGTCAGCACCATCGGCCTGTCGCAGATTGCCGGTGCGCAATTCCTCCACGTCTACAAGCCACGCCACTGGATCAACTGTGGTCAGGCCGGCCCATTGGGCTGGACCATCCCCGCCGCCCTCGGCGTGGTCAAGGCCGATCCGAACCGCCAGGTGGTGGCCCTGTCCGGCGACTACGACTTCCAGTTCATGATCGAAGAGCTGGCAGTAGGGGCACAGTTCAACCTGCCGTACATCCACGTGGTGGTGAACAACTCCTACCTGGGGCTGATCCGCCAGGCCCAGCGCGGCTTCGAGATGGACTACTGCGTGCAGCTGTCCTTCGACAACCTCAACGCGCCGGAGCTCAACGGCTACGGCGTGGACCACGTCGCGGTCGCCGAAGGCCTGGGCTGCAAGGCCCTGCGGGTGTTCGAACCCAAGGACATCCAGCCGGCCCTGCGCCAGGCCCAGGAAATGCTCCAGACCTTCAAGGTACCGGTGGTCGTGGAGATCATCCTGGAGCGCGTAACCAACATTTCCATGGGCACCGAAATCAACGCGGTCAACGAGTTCGAAGACCTGGCGCTGGTGGGCAACGACGCCCCTACCGCCATTTCCCTGCTCGACTAAACCCTGTAGCCGCGCCCCCAGGCTGCCATCAGGTTCGCAGAACCTGGCCGGGATCTGCCCCGCACCCTCTTCAAGAGGCACTGCCGGGGCAGCTCGACTGCAGCCTTCGCCCGCTCTACAGGCTTCACCGATTCACAGGAGACCACCATGCCGCGTTTTGCCGCCAACCTGTCCATGCTGTTCACCGAACAGGACTTCCTCGCTCGCTTCAAGGCCGCCGCCGATGCCGGTTTCAGCGGCGTCGAATACCTGTTCCCCTACGAATTCAGCTCCGCCGAGATCAAGGCGCAACTCGATGCCCACGGCCTGACCCAGGTGCTGTTCAACCTGCCCGCCGGCGACTGGGGCAAGGGTGAGCGCGGAATCGCCTGCCTGCCCGACCGGGTCGAGGAATTCCGTGCCGGCGTCGACCTGGCCATCGCCTACGCCCAGGTCCTGGGCAACACCCAGATCAACTGCCTGGCCGGCATCCGTCCCCAGGGGGCTGATGCCGCGTTGCTGGAAAAGACCTTCGTCGCCAACCTCAAATACGCCGCCGACAAACTGCAGGCGGTCGGCATCAAGCTGGTGATGGAAGCCATCAACACCCGCGACATTCCCGGCTTCTACCTCAACAACACCGCCCAGGCGCTGTCGATCCGCGAACAAGTAGGCAGTGCCAACCTGTTCCTGCAGTACGACATCTATCACATGCAAATCATGGAAGGTGACCTGGCGCGGACCATGGCCAACCACCTCAACCAGATCAACCACATCCAGCTGGCAGACAACCCAGGACGCAACGAACCCGGCACCGGCGAGATCAACTATCGCTTCCTCTTCGAGCACCTGGACAGCATCGGCTACCAGGGCTGGGTCGGCTGCGAATACAAGCCGCTGACCACCACCGAAGCGGGCCTCGGCTGGCTGAAAACCCACAACGCAATCTGAAACCGCCCCCCTGTAGGAGCCGGCTTGCCGGCGAACAGGCCCGCAAGCCGTGCTGCGCCTTCGCTGGCCAGCCAGCTCCTACAAGGTCCCGTTGAATAGAGGATTTTTATCATGGCTAAAATCGGATTTATCGGCACCGGCATCATGGGTCATCCCATGGCGGCAAACCTGCAAAAAGCCGGTCACTCCCTGCTGCTCTCGGAACACCACGGCAAGGCCCCGGCCGACCTGATCGCCGCCGGCGCGGTGGCCCTGGCCTCGCCCAAAGAAGTGGCCCAGGAAGCCGAATTCGTCATCATCATGGTGCCCGATACCCCTCAGGTCGAAGACGTGCTGCTGCGTGCCGACGGCGTTGCCGCCGGGATCGGCAAGGGCAAGATCGTCATCGACATGAGTTCCATCTCCCCCACCGCGACCAAGGCCTTCGCCGCCAAGATCAACGAGAAAGGCGCGCAGTACCTGGACGCACCGGTGTCCGGCGGTGAAGTCGGGGCCAAGGCCGCGACCCTGAGCATCATGGTCGGTGGCGACAGCCAGGCCTTTGAGCGCGCCTTGCCGCTGTTCCAGAGCATGGGCAAGAACATCACCCTGGTGGGGGGCAACGGTGACGGTCAGACCGCCAAGGTGGCCAACCAGATCATCGTCGCCCTGAACATCCAGGCCGTGGCCGAAGCCCTGCTGTTCGCCTCGAAGAACGGTGCCGATCCGGCCAAGGTGCGTGAAGCGCTGATGGGCGGTTTTGCCTCCTCGAAGATCCTCGAAGTGCACGGTGAACGCATGATCAAGGGCACCTTCGATCCAGGCTTCCGCATCAACCTGCACCAGAAGGACCTGAACCTGGCCCTCAGTGGCGCCCGCGAGCTGGGGATCAACCTGCCCAACACCGCCAATACCCAGCAAGTGTTCAGCACCTGCACCGCTATTGGTGGCGGCAACTGGGACCACTCGGCCCTGATCAAGGGCCTGGAACACATGGCCAACTTCTCGATCCGCGATAAGAAATAAGCAGCGTCCGTAGCCGCTACCCCAAGCAGCGCCAAGGTTTGCAGGAAACGCCTCACGGCGGGCCAGGGACAGGCCCTGCTGACCTTGTCGCCGCCTGAGGTGGCGGCTACACCCGTTTCAAGCCCCCCATAACAAGAAATCCGGGAGCCCGCCATGTCGGTCGATCCGCAACAATTCCTCCGAGAGCTGTTCGCCACAGCCATCGACGCCGCCCATCCGCAACAGGTTCTCGAAGCCCATCTCCCCAGCGACCGCAGCGGCCGCGTCATCGTCATCGGTGCCGGCAAGGCAGCGGCGGCCATGGCCCAAGTCGTGGAACGCAGCTGGCAGGGCGACGTCTCCGGGCTGGTGGTTACCCGCTACGGCCACGGCGCCCCGTGCACCAAGATCGAAGTGGTCGAGGCCGCTCACCCGGTGCCCGACGCGGCCGGCCTGGCCGTGGCCAAGCGGGTACTGGAGCTGGTCAGCAACCTGTCAGAACAGGATCGGGTGATTTTCCTGCTGTCCGGCGGCGGTTCGGCGCTGCTGGCCCTGCCCGCCACGGGCATCACCCTGGCCGACAAGCAAGCCATCAACAAGGCCCTGCTGAAATCCGGCGCCACCATCAGCGAGATGAACTGCGTGCGCAAGCACCTCTCGGCGATCAAGGGCGGACGCCTGGCCAAGGCCTGCTGGCCGGCCACGGTCTACACCTATGCCATTTCCGACGTCCCCGGCGACCTGGCCACGGTCATCGCTTCCGGCCCCACAGTGGCCGATCCGAGTACCTCGGCCGAAGCCCTGGCGATTCTCAAGCGCTATGCCATTGAAGTACCCGCAGCAGTACGCAACTGGTTGCAGAACCCCGACTCGGAAACCGTCAAGCCCGGCGACCCGTGCCTGGAACGCAGCCACTTCCAGTTGATCGCCCGCCCCCAGCAATCCCTGGAAGCCGCCGCGGTCAAAGCCCGCCAGGCCGGCTACAGCCCGCTGATCCTCGGCGACCTGGAAGGCGAATCCCGGGAGGTGGCCAAGGTTCACGCCGGCATCGCCCGCCAAGTAGCCTTGCACGGCCAGCCCCTGGCGGCGCCCTGCGTAATCCTTTCCGGTGGCGAAACCACGGTTACCGTGCGCGGCAAAGGTCGCGGCGGCCGCAACGCCGAGTTCCTCCTGAGCCTCACCGACAGCCTCAAGGGGCATCCCGGGATCTACGCCCTGGCCGGCGATACCGACGGCATCGACGGCTCCGAAGACAATGCCGGGGCGATCATGACCCCGGACAGCTACGCTCGGGCTGCGGCCCTGGGCCTGAGCGCCAGCGACGAGCTGGACAACAACAATGGCTATGGCTACTTCGCAGCCCTGGGCGACCTGATCGTCACCGAGCCGACCCGTACCAACGTCAACGACTTCCGCGCCATCCTGATCCTCGAGAACCCCAAACATGACGCCTGACAAGAAAGTCAAAATCCTCGCCACCCTGGGGCCGGCCACCGACAGCATCGAGGACATCCGCGAACTGGTGCAGGCCGGCGTAAACATCTTCCGACTCAACTTCAGCCACGGCAGCCATGCCGACCATGCTCAGCGATATGAGTGGATTCGCCAGATCGAACGCGAGCTGAACTGCCCCCTGGGCATCCTCATGGACCTGCAAGGACCGAAACTGCGGGTTGGCACCTTCGCCGAGGGCAAGGCGCAGTTGGTACGCGGCCAGGCCCTGCGCCTGGACCTGGACCCGACGCCGGGGACCGCCCAGCGGGTCAACCTGCCGCACCCGGAAATCATCGCGGCCCTGGAGCCCGGAATGGACCTGCTGCTGGACGACGGCAAGCTGCGCCTGCGGGTCATCGCCAAGCACGCGGACGCCATCGAGACCACCGTGCTCAATGGCGGCGAACTGTCGGACCGCAAGGGCGTCAATGTGCCCCAGGCAGTGCTCGACCTCAGCCCGCTGACCGCCAAGGACCGCCGCGACCTGAGCTTCGGCCTGGAATTGGGCGTGGATTGGGTGGCGCTGTCCTTCGTGCAACGTCCGGAAGACATCCGTGAAGCCCGTACCCTGATTGGCGACAAGGCCTACCTGATGGCCAAGATCGAAAAGCCTTCCGCGGTGGCCCAACTGCGGGAAATCGCCGAACTGAGCGACGCGATCATGGTGGCCAGAGGTGACCTGGGGGTGGAAGTCCCGGCGGAAAGCGTGCCGCAGATCCAGAAGAACATCATCAGCACCTGCCGTCAGCTGGGCAAACCCGTAGTGGTCGCCACACAGATGCTGGAGTCCATGCGTTTCTCCCCGGCGCCCACCCGAGCCGAGGTGACCGACGTCGCCAATGCCGTGGCCGAAGGCAGCGATGCGGTGATGCTCTCGGCGGAAACCGCCTCCGGGGAATACCCGCTGGAAGCGGTGCAGATGATGAGCAAGATCATTCGCCAGGTGGAAACCGGCCCCGACTACCAGACTCAACTGGACGTCAGCCGCCCCCAGGCCGAAGCCACGGTATCCGACGCCATCAGCTGCGCGATCCGCCGGGTGTGCAGCATCCTGCCCGTGGCGGTGCTGGTGAACTACAGCGAGTCCGGCAGTTCCACCCTGCGTGCCGCCCGGGAACGTCCTTCGGTACCTATCCTCAACCTGACGCCGAACCTGCAGACAGCGCGCCGCTTGAGCCTGGCCTGGGGTGTGCACTCGGTGGTCAATGACCGCTTGCGCCAGGTGGACGAGGTCTGTGCCACGGCCCTGGAAATCGCCCAGGCCCAGGGCCTGGCCAAACGCGGGGATACCGTGGTGATCACCACCGGCGTGCCGTTCGGCCAGCCGGGAACCACCAACTCCCTGCGCGTCGAAACCCTTCTCTGACCCGCCGCAGCGCCCGCGACCTGCAGCGAGCCTCCCAAGGAGGATGCCGCTGGGGTCGAACGCTGCGGTACGACAACCACCGCACTCGCCGACTCTCGTCATGCCTGCACAGTCTTTCAATGCCTTCTGCCCCGACTGGGCCACTGCCTTGCTCAACGGTTTCAGTCAGATTTTCCTCCAGCGCCACCCGCTGTGCGGCCTGCTGTGCCTGCTGGCGATCCTGATCAGCGCCCCGGCCCTGCTCGGGGGCGCCCTGCTGGGTGCCCTGGCCGGCCTGCTCACCGCCCAGCAACGGGGCTATGCCAAGGCCGACCGGCAAGCCGGACTCTTCAGCTATAACGGCGTGCTCCTGGGCCTGCTGCTGAGCCTGTACCTGCCCTGGTCGGTGCTGCTGCCGCCGCTGATCATCGCCGCCGCCGGCCTCAGCGCGATCATCACCCAGCAATGGCTGAAACGGGCCCGCAGCCCCGCCAGCCTGCCGGCCTACACCGCGCCCTTCGTGGGCCTGGGCTGGCTGTTGCTGAGCCTGATGGAACCCATGCAATCCATGCCCCAGGCGCTGCCCGACCTGTCCCTGTGGAGCCTGCTGAGCGGACTGTTCCAGGGCCTGGGCCAGATCATGTTCCTCGGTCAGCCACTGGCCGGATTGTTGATTCTCCTCGGCCTGCTGCTGGCCAACCGCCGCGCAGCGACCTGGGCCCTGATCGGTTCCGCCAGCGGCCTGGCCTTGACACTGCTGCTGCATGAGCCCGGCCGGGCCCTGCTGGGCCTGGGCGGCTACAACTGCGCACTGGTGGCACTGGCCCTGGGCCAAGGGGCCCGACGTCCGTGGCGGCCACTGGCAGGAATGTGCCTGGCGCTGCTGATTACCCCGGGCATCGTCGCCCTGGGGCTAGCGCCCCTCACCGCCCCCTTCGTCCTGGCCTGCTGGCTGATGCATGTCGCCACCCGGGTCCTGGGGCCAGCGCCTGGGGACCACGCACCTTGCGCTCCCCCGGCAACTCCCCCTAGGCTTCGCTGATCTTTGATTCAGGCGATTCCCATGGTTAACCGCGACAACTGGCGCCAGCGCCTCTACGTGATGATCTTCCAGACCGATACGGTGGCCGGAAGACGCTTCGATACGACCCTGCTGCTGATCATCCTCGCCAGCCTGGTGATCGTGATTCTCGACAGCATCGACGAGGTGCACAGCAACTACGCCGACGTCCTGGCGTACATCGAATGGGGCTTCACCCTGATCTTCCTCATCGAGTACGGACTGCGCCTGTATTGCTCCCCCAAACCCCTGCGCTATGCCTTCAGCTTCTATGGCCTGGTGGACCTGCTGGCGATCGTCCCCGGCATCCTCGCCCTGTACTACAGCGACGCCCAGTACCTGTTGATCATTCGTATCATCCGCATGCTGCGGATCTTCCGCGTGCTCAAGCTGTCGCCCTACCTGAAACAGGCCCATTACCTGCTCGATGCCCTGCGCGGCAGCAAGCAGAAGATCCTGGTGTTCCTGCTCAGCGTCTGCACCCTGGTCACGGTGTTCGGCACCCTGATGTACGTGGTGGAAGGCCCGGAACATGGCTTTACCAGTATCCCCAAGGGCATCTACTGGGCCATCGTCACCCTGACCACCGTGGGCTATGGCGATATCGTGCCCAAGACCGTGATCGGCCAGATTATTTCGTCCATGGTGATGATCACCGGTTACTCGATCATTGCCGTGCCTACCGGGATCTTCACCGCGGAGCTGGCCAGCGCCATGCGCGGCGAACAGCTCAAGCACGACTGCCCGGTGTGCCGCAAGAACAGTCACGAACCGGCCGCAGCCTTCTGCTCTCGCTGTGGCAACGCGCTGTTCAAGAAAATGGAATAAGCAAAGTACTTTTTAATCTTTAAAGAGATATAGCGCCCCGGCTATAGTCGGCGGCAAATTGCCTTCACTCTCGAACAAAAGGAATGCGCAGTGAAAAAACTCTTCAGCGCCTCGCTTCTGGCCGCCGGCCTGGCCCTGGGCAGCGTCGCCCAGGCCGCACCGACCCTGCTCAACGTGTCCTACGACGTGATGCGCGACTTCTACAAGGACTACAACACCGCCTTCCAGAAACACTGGAAAGCCGAGCACAACGAAAACATCACCCTGCAGATGTCCTTCGGCGGCTCCAGCAAGCAGGCGCGCTCGGTGATCGACGGCCTGCCGGCGGATGTCATCACCATGAACATGGCCACCGACATCAACGCCCTGGCGGACAACGGCAAACTGGTGCCGGACAACTGGGTAACGCGCCTGCCGAACAACAGTGCGCCCTTCACTTCGGCCACCGTGTTCATCGTCCGCAAGGGCAACCCCAAGGCCCTGAAAGACTGGCCAGACCTGCTCAAGGATGGCGTGCAAGTGATAGTGCCCAACCCCAAGACCTCGGGTAACGGCCGCTACACCTACCTCTCGGCCTGGGGCTACGTGCTGAAGAACGGCGGCGACGAGAACAAGGCCAAGGACTTCGTCGGCAAACTCTTCAAGCAGGCCCCGGTACTGGACACCGGTGGCCGCGCCGCCACCACCACCTTCATGACCAACCAGATCGGCGACGTGCTGGTGACCTTCGAGAACGAAGCGGAAATGATCGCCCGCGAATTCGGCCGCGATCAGTTCGAAGTGATCTACCCAAGCGTCTCCGCTGAAGCCGAGCCGCCGGTGTCGGTGGTAGACAAAGTGGTGGAGAAGAAAGGCACCCGCGCTGCGGCCGAGGAGTACCTGAAGTACCTGTGGTCGCCGGAAGGCCAGGAAATCGCCGCCAACAACTACCTGCGCCCACGGGACCCGAAAGTCCTGGCCAAGTACACCGACCGCTTCCCGAAAGTCGACTTCCTGTCGGTGGAGAAGACCTTCGGCGACTGGCGCAGCGTGCAGAAGACCCATTTCAACGACGGCGGGGTCTTCGACCAGATCTATACCAACGCCAAGTGACGCTGGTAGCCCGATAAAAAAAGCGACCGTGAAGGTCGCTTTTTTTATGCCGCCGATCAGGGAGTCACAGAGCCCGCGCCGAACTGAACTGCGCGGCTTCGGCTGCCTGATAACGCTCATCCAGCACCGCCTCCGCCTCGACTTCGATCAACCACTCCGGCAACGACAGCCCGCTGACGATGATCCATGAGGACGCCGGTGGCTGGCTGGCAAAACGCTCGAGCAATACCGCGCTGATGTGCTCCTGCTGATCCCGCGCCGCTTCGGCGATGTAGATCCGCAACATCACCACATCCGCCAGTTGGCCTCCCGCCTCGGCCAGGACCTTCTCGATATTGTCGAAGGCCTGCTCGGTCTGCTGCCGCAGGCCCGGTCCTACGGTGCGCTCCTGCTCATCCACCCCCACCTGACCGGACAGCAGCAGGCGTCGACCGCCGCGCACCTCCACCGCCTGGCTGAAACCGTATTGCAGGGAATTGAACACACTGGCTGGGTTGAACGTTGACTTTTCCATAAGGGACTCCCACCGCACTGAACGACCGGAAACCCTAAACCAAGGCCTCAGCGACTTCCACTGCAAGCGCAGCGCAGCAACATTTGGCAACGCAAGCTTCAGCGCGGGGTTGCCAGCCTTGAGCAGGCTGCCCCCAGGGCCGTGAAGAACATGAGCATGCTATCGAACAAGATGTAAGTAAATGTATCATCGGCCCTCGGCAGCGGCACGCCCCGGCCATCTCCAGAGCCTCATGACTCAGAGATTTATTCCCAACAGGAATGAATGCTATCGCCCCGCCCTCTCTACTGCGTTACTGCGCGGTCTCTTAACCTCGTTCCATCCTTTCGTCGCCAAGAGAAACCTGATGACTTCCACGACCCAGGTGCTGCCCGCCAGCAACGTGACAATGACCCGAGGCATGGTGCTGCTGTTCGCCTTCTGCTGCGGCGCCATCGTCGCCAACATCTACTACGCACAACCGATCATCGAGCTGATCGCCCCGGACCTGGGCCTGTCCAGCTCCCTGGCCAGCCTGATCGTGTCCCTGACCCAGATCGGCTATGCCCTGGGCCTGTTCTTCCTGGTGCCCCTGGGAGACCTGCTGGAAAACCGTCGGTTGATGATCATCACCACCCTGGTGGCCATCGCCAGCCTGCTGGGGGCTGCGTATACCCAGCAGCCCAACGCCTTCCTCCTGGTATCGCTGCTGATCGGCTTCAGCTCGGTGTCGGTACAGATCCTCATTCCCCTGGCTGCGCACCTGGCCCCGGAGGAGTCCCGAGGACGAGTGGTGGGCGGCATCATGGGCGGCCTGCTGCTGGGGATTCTCCTGGCCCGCCCGGTGTCCAGCGTGGTGACCGATCTCTTCGGCTGGCGCGCAATGTTCATCGCCGCCGCCGTGCTGATGGCCGCCATCAGCCTGGTATTGATGCTGACCATACCCAAGCGCCAGCCGGCCCACAGCGCCACCTACGGCCAACTGCTGCGCTCCCTGGGCGGCCTGCTGCGCCAGCAGCCGGTCCTGCGCCAGCGAGCCTTCTACCAGGGCTGCATGTTCGCCACCTTCAGCCTGTTCTGGACCGCCGCGCCCCTGGAACTGGCACGGCATCACGGCCTGTCACAAAGCCAGATCGCGATCTTTGCCCTGGTGGGCGCCATCGGCGCCATCGCCGCCCCCATCAGCGGACGTCTCGCGGATGCCGGCCATACCCGCATCGCCTCGCTGCTGGCCATGCTCCTGGCAGCCCTGAGCTTTATCCCGACACTGATCCATCCCGCCTATAGCGTCATCGGCCTGGCAGTGACCGGGGTGGTCCTGGATTTCTGTGTGCAGATGAACATGGTGCTCGGCCAACGGGCGGTGTATGCCCTGGACGCCCACAGTCGCAGTCGCCTCAACGCGCTGTACATGACCAGCATCTTCATCGGTGGCGCCTTCGGCTCGTCGATTGCCAGTGCGGTGTACGAACACGGCGGCTGGCTGGGAGTGGTGCTGGTGGGCAGTGGGTTTCCACTGCTGGCCCTGCTGCGCTTCCTGCTGGTGGCGGACAACCGCCGCGCGGCCAGCGCCTAGGCCGTGCGCCCAGGACTCGGTGAACGTTTTGGCGCACACTCCCCGATTCACCCCTTCTCAACCCAGCAAGGACAACCGATGGACCGCCTGGCCGCGATGGAAACCTTTGTACATGTGGTGGAAAGCGGCTCCTTCTCCGCTGCCGCCCGGCGTCTGAACCTGGGTCAGCCCGCCGTATCGAAAAGCATCGCCCAACTGGAGGCCTATCTGCAGGTGCGGCTGTTGCTGCGCTCCACCCGCGGCCTGAGCCCCACCGAAGCCGGCCTGGCCTTCTTCGAACGGGCCAAACGCACCCTGGAGGAAGCCAGCGAAGCGGAAAATGCCGCCCGGGGCTCGGCCTCCCAGTTGCGTGGCACCTTGCGCATCTGTGCGGCGGTGACCTTCGCCCGCCTGCATATCATTCCTCACCTGGGGCCCTTTCTGGAGCAGCACCCCGAGTTGCAGATCGACGTGGTGATGGATGATCACACCATCAATCTGGTGGAGGCGGGAGTCGATGTCGCCCTGCGCATGGGCAGCCTCGCCGACTCGACTCTCATCGCCCGCCAGATCGCCGAGTGCCCGCGCCTGCTGCTGGCCACTCCCGAGTACTTCGCCGAGCACGGCGAGCCGCAGCATCCCGGTGAATTGACCGGGCATCAAGCGGTGATCTATAGCCGGGGGCCCGGCAATCTCTGGCACTTTTCCCAAGGCGACGACGAGCAACGGGTAAGTGTCAGTGGCAGGGTTCGAGTGAATGCCGCAGAAGGCTTGCGCGAATCGGTACTGGCCCATCAGGGGCTGGCAATGGCCTCGCAATGGATGTTTGCCCCGGAGCTGGCCAAGGGTGCGGTCAAGGCCGTGCTCACGGATTGGCAACTGCCCCGGCAGCAGCTGTGGGCTGTGTTTCCCGGCGGGCGCCTGGTGAGTGCCAAGGCCCGGGCGTTCGTGGATTATGTGGAGCAGTTGCTGGAGCGTCTGTGAAACCCCGGCCTCAGATCCGCTCGCGCACCAGCACTTCGATATTCGCCGCCTCACCCCAGCGCCGCAGCCGGTCGATCAGGCTCAGGTCGGTTTCACCCACCAGATACAGGACGTCGATGGTCTGGATCGCGGCCCACTGGACGAACTCACTGCTGTCGAACTCGCCAAGACTGGCGAGCTGGAACTCGTTCTCGTAGAAACCTGGGATCACCGGGACCGGGGTGTCCTGGGGGCTGGCTCCGGCAATGAACGGGCAGGACAGGTGCACCACGCCCCATTGCGCCACACGCCAGTTCCTCAGGGCTTCGTCCAGGCGCGCGCGGGCACCGCGGACAAAGCCCAGGCCGTCGATCACTACCCGCCGGTTGACGATCAGCCATAGCTTGCGCCGGCGCGGCGCCTTGAGCAGTACCTCGCCGGTCACCTTGGACGCCCGCAGCGCCAGGGCGATCACCAGCAGCAAAGGTGCGCAGTAGCCATAGAGCCTCTCGGTCTGACTGGCCTCGGTCAGGCCATGCAGACGGTGTACCTCGGCCCGCTGGTGCTCCAGCTCACCGAAGGTGTCCCCCAGACGCTGCAGCCATTGCTGCACCAGAGGCGCTGAATACTCACCACGAAGGTCGCCCAGGGCCTGCTGCACCTTGATCACGGCCAAAGCCGAAAGACGCCCATCGGCAGAACGCTCCAATGTGCCAAAGCGTTCGCACAGGCTGATGACCTGGGCGGCATCCTGGGGCTCATGCAGCTCCAGCGCCGCCTTGCAGTGAGCGCTGCCGAGCATGTCGTCGATCTCGGCCAGCACTCTGCGCTGCGCTGCGTCCCGGGCACTTTGTGCCAGCTGGTAGTCACTCTGGAACCAGTCCACCCGCACCGCCTGGGTGGCGCTGATCAGGGCCAGGGCAGCCAGCAGCAACCAGCCGTAGTCGACTTTCTTCCAGCCGACCTCCCCCAAGCGGAAAACCGAGATCAGGCTCCAGCAGAAGAAGTAGTACATGAAAGCGAAGGCCACCAGCAGGTACACCGGTGCCAGGGACAGATAGATCAGCTCCGGCACGTCCGCCGGCCCCAGGCCGTACAACAGCAACAGGACGCAGACCACGGCCAGCCAGAACACCATCGGCGCGACATAGGGTTTGTTCAGGTCTTTCTTCATCGGGCGCTCAACGGCTGATACTCAGGAACACCCCGCTGTATCGGCCAGCCTGGGCAGGGCTTAAATAATCCGCTGACCATGGCAAGGCCGGCGCCGGCTCTGGCCCGCGCCTGTACAGTCAGTCAATGGTGTTGGAAATTACTGGAACTGACGCCCCAGCCCTGCGGGTACACCATGGATGTCGGTGTCTTCCCAAGGACCGTCGGGGCTGATGGAGCGGCTCCAGCCGTTGTTCCAACGGTAATAGGTGCGTTGGCGATAGAAGGTGTTGCTCTGGTTATCCAGCACATAGACCCCCAGCCGCGCATCCCAGTGGCTGTGCCCGCCGGGTGGCGGAGCAAAGCTGGCGGAGGTGCGTGGCAGGGGCTTGGCGGCGGGAATCGGCGCCCCGGGCTTGCCTGGCGCAGGAGCCGTGGACGGGGCCGGGCGCGTGCTCGGCCCCGCAGGCGGGATGGGTTCAGAGGAGGTCGGCGCCGGCCGGTGGACCGTACAAGCACTCAACCCCAGGACCAGTGACAACAGGGTGATACGAGCGATGGCGGTCATGGCGGCTTCTCTGATTATTGATCCGGACTGTCGATGGTCAGCTGTTGCGCGGCCGTGGTGCTGCTGGGCAGGGGCTGGCTCTGCCCGATCCACTCGCCGGCCGTTGGCTGGCCGGCACGGGAAATGCGCGCAACCAATTGGACTTCAGGGAAGTTCGACAGTTTCAACTGCGGCATCATCGCGTCGCTATCCCCCAGCTCCACAGTGGCCGGCAGGTCGGCGACGGTCAGGCGCTTGGCCGCCAACGGCGCGGGCGGGCCCTGGGTGGCACGGGCGAAGATGAATACGCTGTCACCCGGCTGGACCTTGGCCTTGAGCTCCGCAGCCAGATCGACCCGGACCTTGAGCAAGGCGCCCTTGGCCTTGACCGCAGGCTCGGCCGCGACCTTGCCACCGGCTGCCAGCAGTTTCTCGCTGGCGCGATCAATGCCTCCCTGCAGCGCGGCACGGGAATTGTCCTGCGGCGGCAGTTGCGCCTGCAGGCGCTTCCAGTAATCGATGGCCTCCTGGAAACGCCCGCCTTCGAAAGCGGCGATACCCAGCAACCCGAGACTGGTGACTTCGTTGGGATCGGCCTTCAACGCTTCATCGGTCAAGCCCTGGACC
Organism: Pseudomonas sp. BLCC-B112; assembly: GCF_028550695.1. Lineage (NCBI taxonomy): Bacteria > Pseudomonadati > Pseudomonadota > Gammaproteobacteria > Pseudomonadales > Pseudomonadaceae > Pseudomonas > Pseudomonas sp. BLCC-B112. The sequence goes on along the minus strand of NZ_JAQQGK010000001.1, from coordinate 1,111,805 downwards.
TTGTCCGACCATTGCTTGTTATCGGCGAAGTACTGCGCCTGGGCCCACTGCCCCAACAGCTCGGGCTGGCGTCCGGCCAGAGCCACGGTACGCTCGAAGATCTTCGCCGCGTCCGCTGGACGGTCCTGGGCCATGTAGGTACGCCCAAGGAAGTACAGGCCCTCGGCAGAATCCGGCTGGGCCGCCACTGCGCGCTCCAGGCGCCGGGTCATTTCTTCCATGGACTGCGGCGCCTGGGCGAACTCCCGGGTCAGCTCGACCTTGTCGCTGGCACCAAAATGCAGGTACAGACCCAAGCCCAGCACCGGCACCAGCAGCGCCGCCAGCAGCGGCAGCGGTTTGCCCAGACGCGAGGTCCGCACTGGGCCGCTGCCTTCGGTGTCCGCCAAGAGTTCCCGGGCCGCTTCCGCACGCCCCGCGTCCATCTGCTCGGCACTGAGCACGCCTTGCGCTTGCTGGCCATGCAGCTCGGCCACGCGCTCTTCATAAAGCGCCACGTTCAGCGCGGTACGATCCTCCTCACGTTGGGCACGACGCTCACGCAATACCGGGATCAACAGGAAACTCAGGGCGATCAGGAGCAGCAGACCTGCTGCAAGCCAGAAATCAATCATGGGGGGTTTTATCCAGCAGTTGGTCGAGGCGCTGACGCTCTTCGACGGAAAGCGTGTTCGGGCTGTCGCTGCGCTCGACGCGACGACGCCGGACTATCACGGCAATGATCACCAGCCCACCCAGCAACAGGCCGGCAGGACCGAACCAGAGCAAGGCGGTCTTGCCGGTCAGGGCCGGCTTGTAACGCACGAAGTCACCGTAGCGATCCACCATGAAGTCGATGATCTGCTGATTGTCCTTGCCCTCGCCGAGCATGCGGAAAATCTCCTTGCGCAGGTCGGCGGCAATCGGTGCATTGGAATCGGCGATGTCCTGGTTCTGGCACTTGGGGCAGCGCAGTTCCTTGGTCAGCTCGCGAAACCTTTCGCGGTCGGTGTCATTGGCGAACTGGTAGGTATCAATGGCAGCGTGGGCCACGCCAGCGATGCTCAGGCCCAGGATGGCGGCGGCTAACCAGCGCTTCATGGCTTGGCCTCGTCGACCAGGGCCTGGTACTTGGCCGCCAGCTGTTCGCGCCACACCACTTCGTCGATCACCCCGACGAACTTGTCACGGATGATGCCCTTGGCATCGATGAAGAAGGTTTCCGGAGCGCCGTAGACACCCAGATTCAGCCCCAGGGAGCCCTCCTCGTCACGCACATCCAACAGGTAGGGATTGTGGAACTCGGCCAGCCACTTCAGGGCGTCGGCATTGACGTCCTTGTAGTTGATGCCGTAGATCACCACGCCCTTCTCGGCCAGCTTGTTCAGCACCGGATGCTCGACCCGGCAGGAAATGCACCAGGTGCCCCAGACGTTGACCAAAGCCGGCTTGCCCAGCAGGTCCGCGCGGGTCAGGGTCTTGTCGCCCTGCACCGACGGCAGGGAGAACTCCGGGAACGGCTTGCCGATCATCGCCGACGGCAGCTCGGCCGGGTCCAGATACAACCCGCGATAGAGGAACACCGCCACCACCAGGAACACCGCCAGGGGCAACATCATCATCCAGCGTCTCATGCGGCGGCTCCTGTCATGCCCAGCGCTTCGCGCACGCGGCTTTTAACCTTGACCCGATAACGCCGATCCATCGCCGCCAGCAAGCCACCGAACCCGGTGAGCAGGCCGCCGAACCAGATCCAGCGCACGAACGGCTTGACGTGTACCCGCACCGCCCAGGCGCCATCACCCAGGGATTCGCCCAGGGCGACATACAGGTCACGGGTGAAACCGGCATCGATGCCGGCTTCGGTCATCATCGAACTCTGTACGGTGTACAGGCGTTTTTCCGGGTGCAGCACCGCCACTTCCTTGCCGTTGCGCACCACACGCACAGTGCCCTTGTCGGAAGTGAAGTTCGGCCCTTCGAAATGCTTGGCGCCTTCGAAGATGAACTGATAACCGGCCAGTTCCATGGACTCGCCTGGCTCCAGGCGCAGGTCGCGCTCGGCGCTGTTCTGGCTCGACAGCACCACGCCCAGGGCGCAGATCGCAATGCCCAGGTGCGCCAGCTGCATGCCCCAATAACTGCGAGTCAGGCTTGGCAGGCCCTTGATCAGGCCCTTGTGGCGGGTCTTGTCGAAGATGTCACGCACCCCGGCCAGCAGCACCCAGGCCGCCAGCAAGAAGGTCGCCAGCACCGCCCAGTTGAAGTCGCCGTAGGCAATGCCGGCCACCACGGCCAGGGCCACGCTGCCCAGCAGCACCGGACCGAGCATGCCCAGCAGCCATTTCACCGGGGTGTCTTTCCAGCGCACCAGCACGCCCACCGCCATCACCACCATCAGCAGGGCCATCAGCGGAATGAACAGCGCATTGAAATACGGCGGGCCCACCGACAGTTTGGCCCCGGTCAGGGCATCCAGCACCAGCGGATACAGGGTGCCCAGCAGGATCATCGAGGACGCCACCACCAGCACCAGGTTGTTGCCCAACAGCAGGGTTTCCCGGGACCACAGGTTGAAGCCCACATGGCTCTTGACCACCGGCGCTCGCAAGGCAAACAGGGTCAGGGAGCCCCCCACCACGAACAGCAGGAAGATCAGGATGAACACGCCGCGCTCAGGGTCCGAGGCGAAAGCGTGCACTGAAGTCAGGACCCCGGAGCGCACCAGGAAGGTTCCCAGCAGGCTCAGGGAAAAAGCGGCAATGGCCAGCAGCACGGTCCAGCTCTTGAATACACCGCGCTTTTCCGTTACTGCCAGGGAGTGGATCAAGGCCGTGCCCACCAGCCAGGGCATGAAGGAAGCGTTTTCCACCGGGTCCCAGAACCACCAGCCGCCCCAGCCCAGTTCGTAGTAGGCCCACCAGGAGCCCAGGGTGATACCGATGCCAAGGAAGGCCCAGGCGACGATGGTCCAGGGCCGCGACCAGCGGGCCCAGGCAGCGTCCAGGCGACCGCCCAGCAGCGCGGCGATGGCAAAGGCAAAGGCCACCGAGAAACCGACGTAACCCATGTACAGCATGGGCGGGTGGACGATCAGGCCGACGTCCTGCAACAGCGGGTTGAGGTCACGACCGTCCGCCGGCACCTGGGGCAGGATTCGTGAAAACGGGTTGGAGGTCATGATCAGGAACAGCAGGAAGCCGGTGCTGATCATGCCCATCACCGCCAGCACCCGGGCCAGCATCACTTGTGGCAACTGGCGCGAGAACACCGCCACAGCGAAGGTCCAGCCCCCGAGGATCAGCGCCCAGAGCAGCAGCGAACCTTCGTGGGCGCCCCACACCGCGCTGAACTTGTAGTACCAGGGCAAGGCGCTGTTGGAGTTGCTGGCGACATAGGCCACCGAGAAATCGTCACTCATGAAGGCGTAGGTCAGGCAGCCGAAGGCGAATACCAGGAAAGCGAACTGGCCCCAGGCGGCCGGCTGGGCCAGGCTCATCCACAGGCGGTCGCCGCGCCAGGCGCCCAGCAATGGCACCACGGCCTGGACCAGGGCAAAGCACAGGGCGAGGATCATCGCCAGATGACCGAGTTCGGGAACGAACAGTGCGGAACTCATGGCTTAACCCTCTTTCGCTGGTGTCGGTGCCGACTGGCCGCTGTCTTGCAACGCCTTGGTGACTTCCGGCGGCATGTATTTCTCGTCGTGCTTGGCCAGCACTTCATCGGCCACCACCACGCCATCGGCGTTGAGCTTGCCCAGGGCGACGATGCCCTGCCCTTCGCGGAACAGGTCCGGAAGAATGCCGCGGTAGGTGATGGTCACTGACTTGTTGAAGTCGGTGACCACGAATTTCACGTCCAGGGAGTCGGCGGAACGTTGCAGGGAGCCGGCCTCGACCATGCCGCCAGCGCGAATCCGCGTGTCCAGCGGTGCTTCACCATTGGCAATTTGGGTCGGGGTGTAGAACAGGTTGATGTTTTCCTTCAGCGCGCTGAGGGCCAGGCCGACGGCAATGCCGACGCCCACCAGGATCGCCAGGATGATCAAAAGACGCTTTTTACGCAGCGGATTCACTTACCGTTCTCCCGGCGCAGACGACGCGCCTCTTGTTGCAGATAACGCTTGCGCGCCAGGATCGGCGCCACCAGCTCACGAGCCAGGACGACCAGGCAAATGCCATAGGCCGACCAGACGTAGAGGCCGTGATGGCCCATGGCGAGAAAATCGCTGAAGGATGCAAAACTCATTGTGCGGTCTCCAGGCTGCGTTGGACTTCGGCCTTGACCCAACTGGTGCGGGCTTCGCGCTTGAGCACCTCAAGGCGCATGCGCAGCAACAGCAGCACGCCAAAGAAACAATAGAAACCCAAGGACGTCAGCAGCAGCGGCAGCCACATTTCCACCGGCATGGCGGGCTTTTCGGTGAGGGTGAAAGTCGCCCCCTGGTGCAGGGTATTCCACCACTCCACCGAGTATTTGATGATCGGGATATTCACCACGCCGACAATCGCCAGCACCGCGCAGGCCTTGGCGGCGCTGTCACGATTGCTGATGGCGGCATTGAGCGCAATCAGACCTGCGTACAGAAACAGCAGGATCAGCATCGACGTTAGTCGCGCATCCCAGACCCACCAGGAACCCCAGGTCGGCTTGCCCCAGATCGCCCCGGTTACCAGGGCCAGGAAGGTGATCGAATGCCCGATGGGCGCCGCGCATTGCAGGGCAACATCGGCCAGTTTCATTTTCCACACCAGCCCGACCACACCGCACACGGCCAACATGACGTAGCAGGACTGGGCCAGCATCGCCATTGGCACATGGATATAGATGATGCGAAAGCTGTTGCCCTGCTGGTAATCCGGTGGCGCAAAGGCCAGGCCCCAGACCACGCCGATACCGATCAGCAACACGGCGGCGACGCTCAGCCAGGGCAGCAGCTTGCCGCTGATGCCGTAAAACCATTTAGGCGAGCCGAGCTTATGAAACCAAGTCCAGTTCATTCATTGCTTCCATCACGGTTGCTCTTCGCTTTCACGAACAGCCAGGGTCTTTACTGGTTAAAAAACAACCAGACCTCATTATTCGCCGACGCTGATCTTCAGGCCAGCAGCTATTGCAAAGGGTGTAAGGGTTACTGCCAGGGCGGTCAGGCTCCCAAGCCACAGCAGATAACCTGTCGCCGGCATGCCCTGCAGTGCCGCCTGCAGGGCGCCACTGCCGAGAATCAATACCGGGATGTACAGAGGCAGGATCAGTAACGCCAGCAGCAGGCCTCCACGCTTCAACCCCACCGTCAGTGCTGCGCCCACTGCGCCCAGCAGGCTCAGCACCGGAGTGCCCAGCATCAATGAAGCCAGCAACACCGGCAGGCAGGCGGCAGGCAAGCCGAGCATCAAGGCCAGCAAGGGTGCAAGCAATACCAGTGCCAGGCCGGAAAAGGCCCAGTGTGCCAGTACCTTGGCCAAAACCAGAAGAGGCAGGGGGTGCGACGAAAGGACCCACTGTTCAAGGGATCCGTCCTCGAAATCACTGCGAAAAAGCCCGTCCAGCGAGAGCAGGACGGACAATAAGGCCGCTACCCAGACCAGCCCGGGAGACAAGGTTTGCAACAGATTTGTCTCAGGTCCCACGGCCAATGGGAACAGTGCAACGACGATGGCGAAGAACACCAGGGGATTGGCCAGCTCCGCCGGGCGTCGGAACAGCAAGCGCGCTTCACGGGCCAGCAATTGGGCAAAGACGCTCATGCCGCCCACCGCCCCAGATCCAGATCGCGGTAGCCGGAGGGCATACGGGTCAGCGTGTGGTGAGTGGTCAGGACCACCATGCCACCACGTTCACAATGATTGGCCAGGTGCTCCTCGAGCTGGGCCACCCCCTGTTTGTCCAGGGCGGTGAAGGGTTCGTCGAGGATCCACAGCGGCGGGCCGTCCAGATACAACCGGGCCAAGGCCACACGACGCTGCTGGCCGGCGGACAGGGTGTGACAGGCAACGTCCTCGAAGCCGCGCAGGCCGACGGCCGCCAGGGCCTGCCAGATAGCGTCGCGCGTTGCCGGCTGGTGCAAGGCACAGAGCCAGTTGAGGTTTTCCTCGGGGGTCAGGACATCCTTGATTCCGGCGGCATGGCCTATCCACAGCAGGTTGCGCGCCAGTTCGGCGCGCTGGGCATGCAAGGGCTGGCCATTGAGCAGCACCTGACCGCTGGTGGGTTGCATCAGGCCGGCGAGCAAACGCAGCAGGCTGGTCTTGCCACTGCCGTTGGGGCCACTGATCTGCACCATGTCTCCGCCGGTCAGACGCAACTCCAAGTGTTCAAACAGCATCCGCCAGTCGCGCTCACAGGCGAGTGCTACGGCTTCGAGAAGAGGGCTGGTCAAGGGATGGTGGGCCTTTACGGGTTCAAGTCGGCAGTGGAGCGGCCGTTAAAGGGATGCAGGATAAATGCATTGGCGGCCTGTTCTAGAGAGCTGCGTCAAACATTTGCAATGTTTTCCCCACTCCCCCAAAGACGGGCGGCATTATACATGCGAAGCCCTACTCTCAAGAGGGCTAATTTCCACAGGTTGTGTCCGAATGACTGGCGAAATAAACATCCTGCCACTGCCCCAGGTGCCCGCTCCCGGCCCCTCGCGCCCTCAGCCGATCAGCGGCGAACTGCTCAAGCTGGTGCCGCCACTGGAAGGCTTGATTGCCGCCGGTCAGAGCGCCAAGGCTGAAGTGCTGTCGCTCAAGCAGACCGACCAGACCTTCCAGCTGTTGCTCAAGGTGACCCTGGACAACGGCCGGCAAACCACCGTGCAAGCCACCAGCAGCCAGCCCTTGCCCCAGGGCACCAGCCTGGCGGTGATCCAGCCTTCGGCCGGCAACCTGGCGATCACCGTGCAGCAGGCCATTGCCTCCAGCGTCGCCGCCCTGACTCGCCTGGATACCAGCCAACTGCCCGCCGGCACCCTGCTCCAGGGCAAGGTGCTGACTACCCAACTCCTGCCCCAGGGCAGCAATCAGCCGGCGATCTACCGTTCCCTGGTGAGCCTGCTCAACACGGCGCAAAGTGGCGCCACCTTGAGCATCGACAGCCCGCAGCCGCTGCGTATCGGCAGCCTGCTCAGCGCCCAGGTCGCGGATGCACAGACCCTGAACTTCGTCCCTCTGGGCAACCGCCAGGAACAACTGGCCATCGCCGCACAACTGGCCAGCCAGCAAAGCCGCCAGGGTTCCCTGAATGGACTGATCAACCTTCTGCAGAACCTGCCCGCCGACAGCGAACTGGCCACTTCCTCCGCCGACCTGCGGGCCGCCGTGGAGCGCTTGCTGGCCGGTCTGCCGGACCATCAGCAGTTGAGCACCTCGCGCGGCGTGGCCCAGGCTCTGCTGGGCAGCGGCCTGTTTCTGGAAGCCAAGCTGCTGGCCGGCACCAATCCCGGTCAGACGCCAGACCTGAAGGGCGACCTGCTGCGCCTGATCGCCCAGTTGACCCCGGGGCTGCCCTCCTCCAGCAGCTTCAATGCGATCATCGCCGCCAACACCCTGGCGCAATCGCTGCCGAGCTTCGTGCGCAGCGCCCTGGGCACCCTCGGCCAGGTCAGCGCCAAGACCTCACCCAGCGGCTTCCCGCTGCCGGCACGGCTGCTGCAAAGCCTGGAGGGCGAAGGCGATCTGGAACACTTGCTGCGCCTGGCCGCCGCTGCGGTATCACGCCTGCAGAGCCATCAACTGGCGAGCCTGGAACAAAGCGGCCAGACCGACGATGGCCGGCAACTGACCACCTGGCAGCTGGAAATTCCCATGCGCAACCTGCAGGACATCGTGCCCTTGCAGGTCAAAATGCAGCGCGAAGAAGCGCCGGAACCTGAGCCGCAACAAAAACGTGAAGAGCGAGAATCCAAGCAGGCCTTGTGGCGGCTCGATCTGGCCTTCGACCTGGAGCCCCTGGGCCCGCTGCAGGTCCAGGCTCAACTGATTCAAGGTCGGCTGTCCAGCCAGCTGTGGGCCGAACGCCCCTACACCGCGAGCCTGATCGAAAGCCACCTGGGCAACCTGCGCGAACGCCTGCTGGCTTCAGGGCTGGATGTCGGTGACCTGGACTGCCACCTGGGCATCCCGCCCCAGGGCCCGCAAACCCGATTGGAACAACGCTGGGTCGACGAAACCGCATGAAGCACACACCTCCTCCACGCCAGGCCATTGCCCTCAAGTACGACGGCCAGCAAGCCCCGACCCTGACCGCCAAGGGTGACGATGAACTGGCCGAAGCCATCCTGAAGATCGCCCGGGACTATGAAGTGCCGATCTATGAGAACGCCGAGCTGGTGAAGCTGTTGGCGCGCCTGGAGTTGGGCGAGAGCATTCCACCGGAGCTGTACCGGACCATCGCCGAAATCATCGCCTTCGCCTGGAACCTCAAGGGCAAGTTTCCGGCCGGGCATGATCCGCATCAGGTGGAACTGGAGAAAGACATCACCGAGCGCGGTGACGATTATTGAAGAGAAGCCGCGGTAAGCGCTAAGTCGCAAGCGTCCCTCGGGAAGCTTGCGACTTGTGGCTAGCCTTTGTGCAGCTTGCTGACCAGCTCCGCCTCGGCCTGGGTCAGGCCGCAGGACTGGGTCAGCTCGTCGACACTGGCGCCCATGCCCACCAGGCGCGCGGCCTGGGCGAAGGACAGGCTGGAGGGGTCACGCTGCTCCAGTTGGGCCAGTTTGTCCGGCAACGGCGCCACCACCGCTCGCAGCTCGTGCAGATCCTCGCCCATGCGCACCGTACCGCTCTGGTAATGATCGACGCGCTTGGCCAGCTCCTTGATCCGCTGGTCGCGCACGGCATCGCCTTCGGCCTGCTGGGCAGCGATCTGCCGCTGATTGCGGGTGTACGACAGGAATAGCGCCACAGTGGCGACCCAAAGGATCGCCAGGACAATCACCGCTACCTCGAGGATCAATCAGATACTCTCCAGTTCCGACCATTCCTCTTCGCTCATCATCTTGTCCAGTTCAACCAGAATCAGCAGTTCGCCGTTCTTGTTGCAGACACCCTGAATGAACTTGGCCGACTCTTCGTTACCGACATTCGGCGCGGTCTCGACTTCCGACTGACGCAGGTAAACCACTTCCGCCACGCTGTCGACCATGATCCCGACCACTTGCTTGTCGGCTTCGATGATGACGATCCGGGTGTTGTCGTTGACTTCGGTCGGCACCAGGCCGAAACGCTGACGGGTGTCGATCACGGTGACCACATTGCCCCGCAGGTTGATGATCCCCAGCACATAGCTGGGAGCACCCGGTACCGGAGCGATCTCGGTGTAGCGCAGGACTTCCTGGACGCGCATCACGTTGATGCCGTAGGACTCGTTATCCAGCTTGAAGGTGACCCATTGCAGGATCGGATCTTCGGAACCCTGTGCAGACGACGACTTATTCATACCCTGACCCCTCAAAAAACCGTTGAAAACGGCGTGTGTTCTGTGTGGCCACGTCCGACGGACGTAGCCTGTTGTTGGTTTACTTCGGCTTGTGGGCCGCTTGACTGATAGCCATCTGCTTGGCGCCACCGGTGGCAATCAACTCGGCCAGTTCAGCAACGTCAAGCAAGGCGCACATATGCTCAATCACCGTGCCGGCCAGCCACGGACGCTGGCCACGATGACTGCGCCACTTGATTTCGTTGGGGTCCAGGCGCAGGGAGCGACTGACCTGATGCACTGCCAGCCCCCACTCGTAGCCCTGGACCGAGATCACATACTGCAAGCCCTGGCGAAAATCATCACGGTAGCGATCCGGCATGACCCAGCGAGCGGTATCCAGGACTTTCAGATTACCGGCCTGGCTCGGCAGGATGCCGAGGAACCATTCCGGCTGGCCGAACAGCGGTGTCAGTTCCTGCCCCGCCAGGGAATAGATCGACCCCAGGCACACCAACGGCACTGCCAGGGTCAGGCCGGCGACATCGAACAACAGGCACTCGAAAGGTTCGGCCGCCCAGCTGGGACGGTCGCTACCGGAAACCGGAGGCGGTGTATTGTTCGGCGGCAGATGAACTTCCACCAGTGGCGGCACCAGGGCCTGGAGCATCGGCACCACCGGCGAGATCGAACTCGGCAAGGGTTCCGGCGCCTCCATTACCGCAGGTACAGGTGCAGCATCCCGGACAGCAGGTGCCGCCTGGTGCTGGGCCTGTGCGTCCCGCGCCTGCTCTTCCAACACTGCAGCCTGGAACTCATCCAGCACTTCGCTGGAAGCCGGGGACATTACCGGCGGGACCGGCGGAGCAACCTGGACCGGAGGCTCCGGTAGCTGTTCCTCTTCAGTAGCATCCTGCAGCAAAGCGTCCAGGTACGACTGCAGCGCCAGCTGAGGCCGGCTCTTGATATCCAGAGGACGGTTCATGAGGATGCCCACGCAAAAACCCCGATACAGTGATCTGTAGGGGTTATCGGCCGAGCGGTCAAGTGACTTGAATAGCGCTTCACGTCAAGCCACCTGCGCCACGAGTTGCTGGGCCAGCAGATGCTTGAGCAAGGCCTTGTAGGCCAGTACACCGCGGCTCTTGCCATCGAACTGAGATGGGGTGACCCCTGCCCGGCTGGCATCCCGCAAGCGGGTATCCACCGGGATATAGCCCTGCCAGATTTCGTCGGGAAACTTGTCCCGCAGGATGCGCAGAGTGCCCAGGGAAGCCTGGGTCCGGCGGTCGAACAGGGTCGGCACAATGGTGAACGGCAGCGGCTGCTTGCGCGAGCGATTGACCATCGCCAGGGTGTTGACCATGCGCTCCAGCCCCTTGACCGCCAAGTGCTCGGTCTGCACCGGGATCACCAACTGCTGGCTGGCCGCCAGGGCGTTGACCATCAACACACCGAGCAGCGGCGGGCTGTCGATCACCGCGTAATCGAAGTCCTGCCACAGCTGTGCCAGGCTCTTGGCGATCACCAGGCCCAAACCACTCTGCCCCGGTGACTGACGCTCAAGGGTGGCCAGGGCGGTGCTCGACGGCAACAGTGAAATGCGCTCATGGCTGGTGCCCAGCAACAACTGGCCCGGCAGGTCCTGGGGCACATTGCCCTTGTGCAGGAACAGGTCGTAGCTGCTGTGCTCCAGGCTGTCCGGGTCATAGCCGAAGTAGCTGGTCATGGAACCGTGGGGGTCGAGATCGACCACGACCACGCGCTTGCCCGCCTCGGCCAGCAAACCGGCTAAAGCGATGGAACTGGTGGTTTTACCGACACCACCCTTTTGATTGGCAACTGCCCAGACTCTCATTCGGTTTGTTCCTCCCGCCCGGCCACAGCGGGGCGAGACATAGCGCTAAGTTATAAAGCGGGTGACGGAGAATTGACGGCGCTTCCCTGTACCGGCGTTTTCACTGGGGTTGGTGCAGTTTGTGTGCCAGCACGCTTGAGTGCCGCATCCGGTGTCGCGTTGGCGGTTCCGGTACCGGTCAGGCTGCGACGCACATCCAGGTTGCGCGATACCACCAGCACCACCCGGCGATTGCGTGCCCGGCCTTCGGCGGTGGCATTGTTGGCCACCGGCTGGAACTCGCCATACCCCACCGAAGCCATTCGCGCGGGGTTCACCCCCTGCATCGCCAGCATCCGCACGATGCTCGCCGAACGGGCCGAAGACAACTCCCAGTTGGTCGGGTATTGCGCGGTCTGGATCGGCAGGTTGTCGGTGAAGCCTTCGACATGAATCGGGTTGTCGAAGGGTTTGAGGATCTTCGCCACCTTGTCGATGATGGTGAACGCCTGATCGCTGGGCATGGCATCGCCGCTGCCGAACAACAGGCTGGAGTTGAGTTCGATCTCCACCCACAACTCATTGCCACGCACAGTCATCTGGTTGGAGCTGATCAGGTCGCCAAAAGCGGCGCTGATGTCATCGGCGATGCTTTTCAGCGGGTCACTGCCACCGGAAATGCCGGCGTCGGTCTGTTCGCTGTCCTTGACCAGCGGCTTGGCCGGGGTCACGGTCTTGGGCCGCTCGTCACCGATGGGAATCGGCTTGAGACTGCGATCGGAGTCGGTGAAGACCCCGATCAAGGCTTCGGAAATCACCTTGTACTTGCCCTCGTTGATCGAGGAGATGGAGTACATGACCACGAAAAACGCGAACAGCAAGGTGATGAAGTCGGCGTAGGAAACCAACCAGCGTTCGTGGTTGACGTGTTCTTCTTGCTGGCGACGACGAGCCATAATCAGTCCATGAAGCCTTGCAGCTTCAACTCGATGGAGCGAGGGTTTTCGCCTTCGGCAATCGACAGAATGCCTTCGAGCAACATTTCCCGGTAACGGGACTGGCGCAAGGCAATGGCCTTGAGCTTGGCCGCGATCGGCAACAGCACCAGGTTGGCGCTGGCCACCCCGTAGATGGTGGCGACGAAGGCCACGGCGATACCACTGCCCAACTGCGACGGGTCCGCCAGGTTGCCCATCACGTGGATCAGGCCCATCACCGCACCGATGATGCCGATGGTCGGCGCATAACCGCCCATGCTTTCGAAGACCTTGGCAGCCTCAATATCGCGGCTCTCCTGAGTGTAGAAGTCCACCTCAAGGATGCTGCGAATGGCTTCCGGTTCGGCACCATCGACCAACAGCTGCAAGCCTTTGCGCGAATAGGTGTCAGGCTCGGCGTCCGCCACGCCTTCCAGGCCCAGCAGGCCCTCCTTGCGTGCGGTCAGGCTCCAGTTGACCACCCGATCGATGCCCCCGGGCAGGTCCACCCGAGGCGGAAACAGAATCCACACCAGGATCTGCATGGCTCGCTTGAAGGCACTCAAAGGCGACTGCAGCAAAGCCGCGCCGATGGTCCCGCCGAGCACGATCAGTGCCGCCGGGCCATTGGCCAGGGCCGACAGGTGCCCCCCTTCCAGGTAGTTGCCGCCAATGATGGCGACAAACGCCATGATGATCCCGATAAGGCTGAGCACATCCATCAGAGACAGGCCTCGACCAGATGCCGGCCGATGTCGTCCAGGCTGTACACCGCGTCCGCCAGATTGGCTTTGACGATGGCCATGGGCATCCCGTAGATCACGCAGCTGGCTTCATCCTGGGCCCAAACCGCGCTGCCGCCCTGCTTGAGCAGACGCGCGCCTTCACGACCGTCAGCGCCCATACCGGTCAGCACCACCGCCAGAACTTTGTCGCTGTAGGATTTGGCTGCAGAGCCGAAGGTGATGTCCACGCACGGCTTGTAGTTCAGGCGCTCGTCGCCAGGAAGAATCTTCACCGCGCCACGACCATCGATCATCATCTGCTTGCCGCCCGGCGCCAGCAGCGCCAGGCCTGGACGCAGGATGTCGCCATCCTCCGCTTCCTTGACGCTGATCCGGCACAGCTTGTCCAAACGCTCGGCAAAGGCCTTGGTGAAGGCCGCGGGCATATGCTGAATCAGCACGATAGGTGCCGGGAAGTTGGCCGGCAGTTGGGTCAGGACCCGCTGCAGCGCCACCGGGCCACCGGTGGAAGTACCGATCGCCACCAGCTTGTAGGCCTTGCGCTTGGGCGCCGGCGATGCCGGGCCGGCAGCCGGTGCCGGAGCACGGACTGGAGCAGGCGCAGGCGCCGGACGACTGCCGCCAAAATTCGACGGTGCCGGAGCCGGTGCAGCCGGTTGCGGCGCCGGGGCGCTGTAGCTGCTGAAACGGCGATTACTGCGCGAAATGCTGTGGACTTTCTCGCACAGCAGTTGCTTGACCTTCTCGGGATTGCGCGAGATGTCTTCGAAATTCTTCGGCAGGAAATCCACAGCCCCGGCATCCAGCGCATCGAGGGTCACTCGAGCGCCTTCGTGGGTCAGGGAAGAGAACATCAGGACCGGCGTCGGGCAGCGCTGCATGATATGCCGCACTGCGGTGATGCCATCCATCATCGGCATCTCGTAGTCCATGGTGATCACGTCCGGCTTGAGGGCCAGGGCCTGATCGATCGCCTCTTTACCATTGGTCGCCGTACCGACGACCTGGATATTCGAATCCGCTGAAAGAATTTCCGAGACGCGGCGGCGGAAAAAACCCGAATCGTCCACCACCAGGACTTTGACTGCCATAAACACTCCGTTAGGTGGGGCGAGGCCAACCGCCCCTCCCCGCCGAATCAAATACGCCGTGCGGCGTAACGCTTGAGCATGCTCGGAACATCGAGAATCAGAGCGATGCGGCCGTCACCGGTAATGGTGGCGCCGGACATGCCCGGGGTTCCCTGAAGCATTTTGCCCAAGGGCTTGATGACCACTTCTTCCTGGCCTACCAGTTGATCGACGACAAAGCCGATCCGCTGGGTGCCCACCGAAAGGATCACTACGTGGCCTTCACGCTGCTCTTCATGAGCGGCGGAACTGACCAGCCAGCGCTTGAGGTAGAACAGGGGCAATGCCTTGTCACGCACGATCACCACTTCCTGGCCATCCACCACATTGGTGCGGGACAGATCGAGGTGGAAAATCTCGTTGACGTTGACCAGAGGGAAAGCGAACGCCTGGTTGCCCAGCATCACCATCAGGGTCGGCATGATCGCCAGGGTCAACGGCACCTTGATGACGATCTTCGAGCCCTGGCCCTTGGTCGAGTAGATGTTGATCGAGCCATTGAGCTGGGAAATCTTGGTCTTCACCACGTCCATGCCCACACCACGGCCGGAGACGTCGGAGATCTCGGTCTTGGTGGAGAAGCCCGGGGCGAAGATCAGGTTGTAGCACTCGGTGTCGCTCAGGCGGTCGGCCGCGTCCTTGTCCATCACGCCGCGCTTGACGGCAATGGCTCGCAGAACGTTGGGGTCCATGCCCTTGCCGTCGTCGGAAATCGACAGGAGGATGTGGTCACCTTCCTGCTCCGCCGCCAGCACCACTTTGCCGCCACGGGCCTTGCCCGAGGCTTCGCGCTCTTCCGGCGACTCGATGCCATGGTCCACCGCGTTGCGCACCAAGTGCACCAGCGGATCGGCCAGGGCCTCGACCAGGTTCTTGTCGAGGTCGGTTTCTTCCCCCACCAGCTCCAGGTTGATCTCTTTCTTGAGCTGTCGGGCCAAGTCGCGAACCAGACGCGGGAAGCGCCCGAACACCTTCTTGATCGGCTGCATGCGGGTCTTCATCACCGCGGTCTGCAGGTCGGCCGTCACCACGTCCAGGTTCGACACGGCCTTGGACATGGCTTCGTCGCCGCTGTTGAGCCCCAGGCGCACCAGACGGTTACGCACCAGAACCAGCTCGCCCACCATGTTCATGATTTCGTCCAGGCGCGCGGTATCGACCCGCACCGTGGTTTCTGCTTCGCTGGCAGGCTTTTCCGCTGGTGGCGCAGCTGCGGCACGAGCCGGTGCCGGCGCTGCAGCCGCTGCCGGTTTTGGCGCCTCGGCCTTGGCTTCGGGCTTCTTCGCCACGGGCTTGGCGACGGCGGTGCTGGTTGCAGCAGCCGGCGCCGCGGCAACAGCCGCTGCCGGTTTGGCCGCACCCGGAGCTTCAGAGAACTTGCCCTTGCCGTGCAGCTCATCGAGCAGGGATTCGAATTCGTGATCGGTGATCAGGTCGCTGCCGGCTGCGGCGGCGCTTGGCGTCGGCGCGGCAGGCACCGCGGCCACTGCTGACTCCAGTGCGTCCACGGCAAAGTTGCCCTTGCCATGCAACTGGTCCAGCAGGGCTTCGAATTCGTCATCGGTGATTTCGTCGCCCGCCGCGGCAGCACCAGCGGCAGCAGGAGGCGCTGCGGTGGCTACGGCATCGGGTGCGAACTGCCCCTTGCCATGCAGTTGGTCCAGCAGGGACTCAAACTCAGCATCGGTGATCTCGTCGCTGGCGGGCTCGCCCTCGGCCACCGGTGCGGCAGCAGGTGCGACTTCGGCGTCGGCCTTGGCGGCATTCAGCGAGTCGAGCAAGAGTTCGAATTCGTTATCGGTGATGTCCCCTGACGGAGCCTGCGCTTCAGGCTCGACAACGGCTTCGGCCACTTCTTCAACCACCGGCGCTGCAGGTTCGGCACCGGCAGGCTCAGCCAGGCGCGCCAAGGCGGCCAGCAGCTCAGGTGTCGCGGCAGTAATTTCGGTGCGCTCACGGACCTGGCCAAACATGCCGTTCACCGCGTCCAGAGCCTCAAGCACCACGTCCATCAGTTCCGAGTCGACCCGCCGCTCACCCTTGCGCAGGATGTCGAAGACGTTCTCGGCGATGTGACAGCACTCCACCAGCTCATTGAGCTGGAGGAAGCCGGCGCCCCCTTTAACAGTGTGAAAACCGCGAAAAATTGCATTGAGCAAGTCCGCATCATCTGGCCGGCTTTCCAGCTCGACCAGTTGTTCGGACAGTTGCTCTAGAATCTCGCCGGCCTCAACCAGGAAATCCTGAAGGATCTCTTCATCGGCGCCGAAGCTCATTAATGGGTGCTCCTAGAATCCAAGGCTGGAAAGCAAATCGTCTACATCGTCCTGACCGGACATAACGTCTTCCCGTTTATCGGCATGAATCTGCGGACCTTCACCCTTGGCGAGATGTTTTTGCGGATCTTTTTCAGCGAGGATCGATTCACGGTCATGTTCGATGCCGGCGAAACGATCGACCTGACTGGCCATCAAGACGAGTTTGAGCAGATTGCTTTCGACTTCCGTGACCAACTGGGTCACACGCTTGATCACCTGACCGGTCAGGTCCTGGTAATCCTGCGCCAGCAGAATGTCGTTGAGGTGGCCCGAGACGGTGCGGGTTTCCTGCTCGCTACGCGTCAGGAAACTGTCGACCCGGCGTGCCAGTTCGCGAAACTCTTCAGCGCCGACCTCGCGCCGCATAAAGCGCCCCCAGTCTGCGCTCAAGGCCTGGGCTTCAGTGCTCAGGCCATTGACCAACGGAGTGCTGATCTCTACCAGATCCATGGTGCGGTTGGCGGCGGCTTCCGTGAGCCGGACCACATAGGACAGGCGCTCAGTGGCATCCGTGATCTGTGAAACTTCCTCGGCTTGCGGCATGTGCGGGTCAATCTGGAAATTGACGATCGCGCTATGCAGCTCGCGGGTGAGCTTGCCCACTTCCTGATACAGGCCGCGGTCACGGGTCTGATTGAGCTCATGGATCAATTGCACCGCTTCGCCAAACCTGCCCTTTTCAAGGCTTTCGACCAGTTCCAGCGCATGTTTTTTCAGGGTCGACTCAAAGTCGCCCAGTGAAGATTCGTTATGCTCCATAGCTCCCCCGTGGCGGAATGGCTACGTACATCAACCGATGCGTTCGAAGATCTTTTCGATCTTCTCTTTCAACGCCTGAGCCGTGAATGGTTTGACGACATAGCCGTTTACGCCGGCCTGGGCCGCTTCGATGATCTGCTCGCGCTTGGCTTCAGCAGTCACCATCAATACCGGCAGGTGCTTGAGTTTTTCATCGGCACGCACGTGGCGCAGCAGGTCGATACCGGTCATGCCCGGCATGTTCCAGTCCGTTACCAGAAAGTCGATGCTCCCGCTGTTGAGTACCGGAATGGCGGTAGTGCCATCGTCGGCCTCGACCGTGTTGGTGAAACCCAGATCACGCAACAGGTTTTTTATGATCCGCCGCATCGTTGAAAAGTCATCAACGATGAGGATTTTCATGTTCTTGTCCAATTCGACCTCCAAGCAGTCTTAAACGCATCCAGCACCTGAACGCGCCATTCAATCAATTCGGCATAACACACAACGACTGCATGGAGCACATACTGCAAGACCGGTGCAGCGCTTGCTTCACCGGTCCTGATCGCAGTGTCCCCACACTGCCTGTCAGCGCGCTCGCCACTCCCCCAAACGCCCCCGCAAGCGGGCTGCGCACTGGCTGTGTAACTGGCTGACCCGCGACTCGCTGACCCCCAGGACCTCACCGATTTCCTTGAGGTTCAGCTCTTCGTCGTAGTACAGCGCCAACACCAGTCGCTCGCGCTCCGGCAAATTGGCAATCGCATCCGCCAACGCAGCCTGGAAGCGTTCATCCTCCAGGTCCCGTGACGGCTCGAGATGAGCACTGGCGCCATCCTCATGCAGCCCTTCATGTTCGCCGTCCTGCAACAGATCGTCGAAACTGAACAGGCGGCTGCCCAAGGTGTCGTTCAAAATCCCGTAATAATCGTCGAGACTCAATTGAAGTTCGGCCGCAACTTCGTGATCTTTAGCGTCACGACCGGTTTTAGCTTCAATTGCGCGAATGGCATCACTGACCATGCGCGTATTACGGTGCACCGAACGCGGTGCCCAATCGCCTTTGCGAACCTCGTCGAGCATCGCCCCGCGGATACGGATACCCGCGTAGGTTTCGAAACTCGCCCCCTTGCTCGCGTCGTACTTGGTCGACACTTCGAGCAAACCGATCATTCCGGCCTGAATCAGGTCTTCCACCTGAACACTGGCCGGCAACCGCGCCAGCAGGTGATAGGCAATACGCTTGACCAGTGGCGCATAGCGCTCGATCAGTTCGTATTGGCTGTCACGTGCCGACTTCTTGTAGAGGTTGTAGCCGCTGGCAGTCATAGCACCGGTCCCGCTGTTTGATGCACTAGGCGCTCGACAAAAAACTCCAGATGCCCGCGTGGGTTCGCCGGCAACGGCCAGGTATCGACTTTTTGCGCGATGGCCTTGAACGCCAATGCACACTTCGAACGAGGAAAGGCTTCATAGACCGCACGCTGCTTTTGCACGGCCTTGCGTACGCTTTCGTCGTAGGGAACTGCGCCGACGTATTGTAAGGCCACGTCCAGGAAACGATCCGTGACCTTGGTCAATTTTGCAAACAGGTTGCGCCCTTCCTGAGGGCTCTGGGCCATGTTGGCCAAGACCCGGAAACGGTTCATGCCGTAGTCGCGGTTGAGCAACTTGATCAGCGCGTAGGCGTCGGTGATGGAGGTCGGTTCGTCGCAGACCACCAGCAACACTTCCTGGGCAGCGCGGACGAAACTGACTACCGAGTCACCAATGCCCGCAGCGGTGTCAATCACCAGCACATCGAGATTGTCGCCGATGTCGCTGAAGGCCTGGATCAGGCCCGCATGCTGGGCAGGACTCAGGTGCACCATGCTTTGGGTGCCCGAGGCGGCCGGAACGATGCGAATGCCGCCAGGCCCCTGGAGCAGCACGTCGCGCAGCTCACAGCGCCCTTCGATGACATCCGCCAGGGTGCGTTTGGGGGTCAGACCCAGTAGGACATCGACGTTGGCCAGTCCCAGATCGGCGTCCAGCAGCAAGACCCGCCGACCGAGCTCAGCCAGAGCCAGGGACAAGTTCACTGACACATTAGTCTTGCCGACGCCACCTTTGCCGCCGGTCACCGCAATCACCTGTACGGGATGCATGCTGCCCATGTTCTTTCTTTACCTTGTCTTACTTAGACGGGGCCACATAACTGGCTGCGCGTTCACCATTGGAACAATGCATGGCAGACCATCGATGTAGATACACTGCAATCTATTCATGTCTACCTCAGCCGACCCGCTTGGTCGGGCTGTGATAGAGGTCAGCGAACATGTCGGCCATGGCTTCTTCGCTGGGTTCTTCCTGCATCTGCACACTGACAGCACGACTCACCAACTGGTGGCGGCGAGGCAGATGCAAATCGTCGGGAATCCGTGGGCCATCGGTGAGATAGGCCACTGGCAATTCGTGACTGATGGCCAGGCTCAAGACCTCGCCAAGACTAGCTGTTTCATCCAGTTTCGTGAGGATGCAACCGGCCAGACCGCAGCGTTTGTAGCTGTGGTAGGCAGCCGTCAGCACCTGCTTCTGGCTGGTGGTGGCCAGCACCAGGTAATTCTTCGCCCGAATCCCACGACCGGCCAGGCTTTCCAGTTGCATGCGCAACGCCGGGTCGCTGGCTTGCAGGCCGGCGGTGTCGATCAACACCACGCGTTTGCGCAGCAGCGGGTCCAGGGCTTGAGCCAGGGACTGACCAGGATCGACATGGGTCACCGACACATTAAGGATGCGCCCCAGGGTCTTGAGCTGCTCCTGGGCGCCAATACGGAAGCTGTCCATGCTCACCAGGGCAATGTTCTGTGCGCCGTACTTGAGTACATAGCGCGCTGCCAGCTTGGCCAGGGTGGTGGTCTTGCCCATGCCGGCAGGACCGACCATGGCAATCACGCCCCCCTCTTCGAGTGGCTCGACTTCCGGGGTCTGGATCATCCGCGCCAGGTGCGCCAGCAACATGCGCCAGGCCTGGCGGGGCTCGTCGATTTCGCTGATCAGTGCCAGCAGGTCGCGCGCCAGCGGGCCGGACAGGCCGATGCGCTGCAGGCGACGCCAGAGGTTGGCCTGCTCCGGGCGGCTGCCCTGCAACTGGCTCCAGGCCAGGGAGCCCAACTGCACTTCCAGCAGCTCACGCAGACCGTTGAGTTCGAAACGCATGGAGTCCAAGGCCCGGTTATCGGGCGCCGGAGCAACAGGAGCCGGGGCCGGACGCGGACGTTCGGTCAGGGTCGGCTCGATCAGCGGCTCGGCGGCAGTCAACGGCAGACCGGCGAACAACTGGCGATTGGTGATCGAGGCACTGTCGCCCTCGCCCCGCAGGCTCAGTTCGGCCTGGGCGGTGACGATACGCGACTGGGTCTTGCGCAACTCGTCTTCAAGTTCCATGTTCGGAACCCGCGGCGACAAGGCTGACAACTTGTAATCCAGGGCAGCCGTCAACTCGACGCCCCCGGCAATCCGCCGGTTGCCGATAATGGCGGCTTCAGCGCCCAACTCATCACGAACCAGTTTCATGGCCTGACGCATATCGGCGGCGAAAAAACGCTTAACTTGCATAACCCACTACCTCAGCCGTTGGGCCCTACTGTCGCAACGATGGTCACTTGCTTGTTGTCGGGAATTTCCTGGTACGCCAGCACATGCAACCCGGGAACGGCGAGACGCCCGAACCGCGAGAGCATGGCGCGGACCGGACCCGCTACCAACAGAATCACCGGTTGACCTTGCATCTCTTGACGCTGCGCCGCTTCGATCAGCGAACGTTGCAGCTTTTCAGCCATGCTTGGCTCCAGCAGAACGCCTTCTTCCTGGCCTTGTCCTGCCTTCTGCAAACTGCTGAGCAAAATTTGTTCCAACCTTGGCTCCAAGGTAATCACAGGCAGCTCAGACTCAGTACCTACAATGCTTTGGACGATGGCGCGAGACAAGCCGACCCGAACCGCGGCAACCAAAGCGGCAGTATCTTGACTCTTGGCGGCATTGTTGGCGATCGCCTCGGCAATGCTGCGGATGTCCCGTACCGGCACCTGTTCGGCCAGCAGCGCCTGCAACACCTTGAGCAACTGCGACAACGACAGCACGCCCGGCACCAACTCCTCCGCCAGCTTCGGCGAACTCTTGGCCAGCACTTGCAGCAACTGCTGCACCTCCTCGTGACCAATCAGCTCGCTGGAGTGCTTGTACAGAATCTGGTTCAAGTGGGTGGCGACCACGGTACTGGCGTCCACCACGGTGTAGCCCAGGGACTGCGCCTGAGGCCGCTGGCTGATTTCGATCCACACCGCCTCCAGGCCAAAGGCCGGGTCACGGGCCGAGATACCGTTGAGGGTGCCGTAGACCTGCCCGGGGTTGATCGCCAGTTCACGATCCGGATAGATCTCGGCCTCCGCCAGGATCACCCCCATCAGGGTCAGGCGATAGGCACTGGGGGCCAGATCCAGGTTGTCACGGATATGCACCGTGGGCATAAGGAAGCCCAGGTCCTGGGAGAGCTTCTTGCGCACACCCTTGATCCGCGCCAACAGTTGCCCGCCCTGGTTGCGATCCACCAAAGGAATCAGGCGGTAGCCAACTTCCAGGCCGATCATGTCGATTGGAGTCACATCGTCCCAACCCAGCTCCTTGGTCTCCATGGCCCGAGCCGGTGAAGGCAGCAAGTCTTGCTGACGCTGGATTTCTTCCTGAGCCTTGACCTTGACTTGGTTCTGCTTCTTCCAGAGCAGATAAGCCGCACCACCGGCCACTGCCGCCAGGCTGAGGAAGGAGAAGTGCGGCATGCCCGGCACCAGCCCCATCACCGCCATCAGGCCCGCTGCCACTGCCAGCGCCTTGGGCGAAGCGAACATCTGCCGATTGATCTGCTTGCCCATATCTTCGGAACCCGAAGCACGAGTCACCATGATGGCAGCCGCGGTGGACAGCAGCAGCGATGGCAGTTGCGCCACCAAACCGTCACCGATGGTCAGCAAGGCATAGACCTTGCCGGCGTCGGCAAAGGTCATGTTGTGCTGGAAGATACCGACCGCAATGCCGCCGATCAGGTTGATGAAGAGGATCAGCAGGCCGGCGATGGCGTCGCCGCGAACGAACTTGCTGGCACCGTCCATGGAGCCGTAGAACTCGGCCTCCTGGGCCACTTCCAGACGGCGCAGCTTGGCCTGATTCTGATCGATCAGGCCGGCGTTGAGGTCGGCGTCGATGGCCATCTGTTTGCCGGGCATGGCATCCAGGGTGAAGCGCGCGCTCACCTCGGAAATCCGTCCGGCACCCTTGGTCACCACCACGAAGTTGATGATCATGAGGATCGCGAAGACCACGATACCCACGACATAGTTACCGCCGATCACCACCTCACCAAAGGCCTGGATCACCTTACCAGCGGCGGCATGGCCTTCCTGACCGTGGAGCATCACCACCCGGGTCGAGGCCACGTTGAGTGCCAACCGCAACAAGGTGGCTACCAGCAGAATGGTGGGGAATACCGCAAAATCCAGTGGTCGCAGGGCGTACACGCAGACCAGCAGGACCACAATCGAAAGGGCGATGTTGAAGGTGAAGAACACATCCAGCAGGAACGCCGGCACTGGCAGCATCATCATGGCCAGCATGACCAACAGCAGCAGCGGTACACCCAGGTTGCCTCGACCGAGGTCAGCCAGGTTACTGCGAGCCGTGTTGATTAACTGAGAGCGATCCACCGATTTACCCCGTTCCGTAAAGCAAACTTTTGACGCCTGAAGCGGCTCGGGGCTGCTACTGCAAGAAGCCTTCCAACTTTGCCAAAGCGGCGCAATCCCATCCTTGACCAGGAAGAACCGGGCTACCGGCGGACAAGATCGCGGGACCACCATTGTCGGCTGGCGAAGCGCCCTGGGTCAGCTGCAAGAAACAAGGTTACAAGGCGAAATAATGGCAATTAGCCATTTTTCTGACGAAAGCAGGACGCACTCGTTGGCAAGCCAGGCCCTGCATGCCTGCAGCTACAGAGGCTCGATGGGGCCGCCCGAGGATTGCTTGCCGCCAGTGTCGCGCCGCAGATCCGCCGGAATCGGCAAGTCCTTGAGCGGGTCCGGACGCTTGCCCTTGCCCGCGCGGTGCTGGCGGATCTGATAGACGTAGGCCAGGACCTGCGCCACCGCCAGGTACAGGCCCGCAGGGATTTCTTCTTCAAGCTCAGTGGAGTAATAGATGGAACGCGCCAAAGCCGGCGACTCCAGCAGCATCACTTCATGGGCCACGGCAATCTCGCGGATTTTCAGGGCCAAGAAATCGCTGCCCTTGGCCAGCAACACCGGAGCCCCACCCTTCTCGGCGTCATACTTGAGGGCAACGGCGTAGTGAGTCGGGTTAGTGATCACCACGTCAGCCTCGGGGATTGCCGCCATCATCCGCCGCTGAGACATCTCGCGCTGGGTCTGGCGAATCCGCTGCTTGACCTCAGGACGACCTTCCTGGTCCTTGTGCTCGTCACGCACCTCCTGCTTGGTCATCAACAACTTCTTATGGGCCTGGTAAATCTGCACCGGTACATCCACCGCCGCGATCAGGATCAGCCCGCACGCCATCCACAACGTGCTCCAGCCCACCACCTGGACGCTGTGGATGATCGCCAGTTCAAGCGGTTCGTGGGCAATACGCAGCAGATCATCAATGTCCGCCGACAGCACCGAAAGCGCCACGAACAGCACCAGGCCGAATTTGGCCAGGGCCTTGAGCAGCTCGATCAACGCATTGGTGGAAAACATCCGCTTAAGACCACTCGCCGGATTCATCCGACTGAACTTGGGCGCCAGACTCTTGCCCGCGAACAACCAGCCCCCGAGGGAAATCGGCCCGATGATGGCCGCCAGCAGCAAGGTCAGCAGCACCGGCTGCACCGCCAGGATGGCGATCTTGCCCGAGTGCAGCAGGTACTGCCCCATGGCTCCCGGGCTGAGCAGCACCTCCCGGGGCAAGGAGAAATTCAGACGCATGATTTCCAGCAGGTCCTGGGCCAGACCACCGCCATACACCAGCAGACCGCCCGCCCCTGCCAACATGACGGCCAGGGTATTGAGCTCCTTGGAACGGGCAATCTCACCCTTTTCCCGGGAGTCCTTCTTGCGTTTCTCCGTGGGGTCTTCTGTCTTGTCCTGACCGCTCTCGCTTTCTGCCATGGCTCAACGCGCCTTTGCCAGTTCGCGTAAAAACTGCAGGGCCTCGGAGGCCAGCGGTTGATACTGATTGAGAATGTCAGCCAGGCTGACCCAGACAATGCCCATGCCGAGCACCAGCGTCAGGGGAAAGCCGATGGAGAAGATATTCAATTGCGGGGCGGCTCGGGTCATCACGCCAAAGGCGATGTTGACCACCAGCAGCGCGGTGATCGCCGGCAGTACCAGCAACAGCGCAGCTCCCATGACCCAACCGAGCTTGCCCGCCAGCTCCCAGTAGTGGTTGACCATCAGGCCACCGCCCACTGGCAGGGTGGTGAAGCTTTCGGTAAGGACTTCAAAGACCACCAGATGGCCGTTCATGGCCAGGAACAGCAGGGTCACCAGCATGGTGAAAAACTGCCCGATCACCGCCACCGAGACGCCGTTGGTAGGGTCGACCATGGAAGCGAAGCCCATGCCCATCTGGATCGCCACGATCTGCCCGGCGATCACAAAGGACTGGAAGAACAGCTGCAGGGAAAACCCCAGCACCGCACCGATCAGAATCTGCTCGGCAATCAGCAGCAGGCCGCTGAGATCCAAGGCACGCACTTCGGGCATGGGCGGCAGGCCCGGGACTATGACCACGGTAATCGCCAGGGCGAAATACAAACGCACGCGACGCGGCACCAGAGTGGTACCGAATATCGGCATCACCATCAGCAGCGAAGTGACCCGGAACAACGGCAACATGAAGCTCGCCACCCAGGTACTGATCTGAGTGTCGGTCAGCGCCAACAGGGACATCGGCTCAGCCGATCAGCTGAGGAATACTGCCGTACAACTGACGGATGTATTCCATGAAGGTTTGCACCAGCCAGGGACCGGCGACAATCAGGGTCACCAGCATCACCAGCAAGCGCGGCAGAAAGCTCAGGGTCTGTTCGTTGATCTGAGTGGCCGCCTGGAACATGGCCACCATCAAGCCCACCAGCAGGCTGGGCACCACCAGCACTGCCACCATCAGGGTGGTCAGCCAGAGGGCTTCGCGAAACAGGTCTACCGCGACTTCAGGAGTCATTGTCGAGCATCCGCAAACAAGGTTTTAAACACCGCCGAAACTGCCCGCCAAGGTGCCGATGATCAGGGCCCAGCCATCCACCAGGACAAACAGCATGATCTTGAACGGCAAGGAAATGATCAGCGGTGACAGCATCATCATGCCCATGGCCATCAGCACACTGGCCACCACCAGGTCGATGATCAGGAACGGGATAAAGATCATGAAGCCGATCTGGAAGGCCGTCTTGAGCTCCGAGGTGACGAAGGCCGGCACCAGGATGGTCAGCGGTGCCTGGTCGGGGCTGGCAATGTCGGTGCGCTTGGACAGGCGCATGAACAACTCCAGGTCACTGCTGCGAGTCTGCGCCAGCATAAAGTCCTTGATCGGCACCTGGGCCTTGGCCACTGCCTCCTGGGACGTGAGTTTTTCCGCCAGGTAAGGCTGCAAGGCATCCTGGTTCACCCGGTCGAACACCGGAGCCATGATGAACATGGTGAGGAACAGCGCCATGCCGGTGAGGATCTGGTTGGACGGCGTCTGCTGCAGACCCAGGGCCTGACGCAGGATCGAGAAAACGATGATGATCCGGGTGAAGCTGGTCATCAGCATGACGAACGCCGGGATGAAACTCAGCGCGGTCATGATCAGCAGGATCTGCAGGCTGACCGAGTATTCCTGCTGACCGTCGGCATTGGTGCCCAGGGTAATCGCCGGGATCGACAACGGGTCGGCCGCCAGCGCCAGCGGCGCCACCAACATCAGTGCCAACGTCAAGATGATGCGCAACGGCATTACTTCTTATCCTTATGATCCTTGCCCAACAGCTCCATCAGGCGCTGGGCAAACTCGGGCGTCGCCTGCTCGGCACTGGGCACCTGCACCGGTTCTTTGAGTACATGCAGCGGGGTGATAGTGCCCGGGGTCAGGCCCAGTAGAATCTGCTCGCTGCCCACTTGCACCAGCACCAGGCGATCGCGCGGCCCCAGGGCCCGAGAGCCGATCAACTCGATCACCTGTCCCTTCCCGGCGGGACCGGCCTGCTGCACCCGGCGCAGCAGCCAGGCGAGGAAGAAAATCAGCCCGATCACCAGCAGCAGGCCCAGCACCAGCTGGGTCAACTGCCCACTGACGCTGCCCACTGCCGGGGCTGCAGCCGCAGCTGTCGCCGCCGACTCTGCAGCCAGGGCGCCCAGGGGCAAACCGAGCACGACCACGCCAAGCAGCTTGTTCACTTAGCGCAGCTTCTTGATGCGTTCGCTGGGGCTGATCACGTCAGTCAGGCGAATACCGAACTTCTCGTTGACCACCACCACCTCGCCATGGGCGATCAGGGTGCCGTTGACCAGCACATCCAGCGGCTCGCCGGCCAGGCGATCAAGCTCGATCACCGACCCCTGGTTGAGCTGCAGCAGGTTGCGGATGTTGATGTCGGTGCTACCCACTTCCATGGAGATCGATACCGGGATATCGAGAATCACGTCCAGGTTGGGACCGTCTAGCGTGACCGGCTCATGGCTCTTGGGCATGCTGCCGAACTCTTCCATCTGCAAACGCCCGGAGCCGGATGCGGCGCCTGCATCGGCGGCCAGCAAGGCGTCGATATCGGCCTGGCCGGCATCACCGGTTTCTTCCAGTGCAGCAGCCCATTCATCGGCCAGTGCCTGGTCGTCCTGGGAGTTAATTTCGTCAGCCATCTTGGGTCCTCGACGGGCAAAAATTCATTGAACAGCAAACAGGTTGGAGCGCCGCTCAACGGCGCTCGATCGGCTCGATCACTTGCAGCGCCAGGTTGCCCTTGTGGGAACCCAGCTTGACCTTGAACGACGGTACGCCGTTGGCACGCATGATCATGTCTTCCGGCAGTTCCACCGGGATCACATCGCCCGGCTGCATGTGCAGGATGTCCCGCAGGCGCAACTGACGACGGGCCACGGTGGCGCTCAGCGGCACTGCCACATCCAGCACGTCCTCGCGCAGTGCCTTGCTCCAGCGCTCGTCCTGGTCATCCAGGTCAGACTGGAAGCCGGCGTCGAGCATTTCGCGGATTGGCTCGATCATCGAGTACGGCATGGTCACGTGCAGGTCGCCGCCACCGCCATCGAGTTCGATGTGGAAGGTCGACACCACGATGGCTTCGCTGGGGCCGACGATGTTGGCCATGGCCGGGTTCACTTCCGAGTTTATGTACTCGAAGTTGACCGGCATGATCGCCTGCCAGGCTTCCTTCAGATCGACGAAGGCCTGCTCCAGCACCATGCGCACCACCCGCAGCTCGGTAGGCGTGAATTCACGCCCTTCGATCTTCGCGTGGCGGCCGTCGCCGCCGAAGAAGTTGTCCACCAGTTTGAACACCAGCTTGGCGTCGAGAATGAACAGCGCCGTGCCACGCAGCGGCTTGATCTTCACCAGGTTGAGGCTGGTGGGCACATACAGCGAGTGCACGTACTCACCAAACTTCATGACCTGCACGCCACCTACCGCCACATCGGCGGAACGACGCAGCATGTTGAACATGCTGATCCGGGTATAGCGGGCGAAACGCTCGTTGATCATTTCCAGGGTCGGCATGCGTCCGCGGACGATGCGATCCTGGCTGGTCAGGTCGTAGCTTTTGACACTGCCGGGCTCGGCAGCGTGTTCGGTCTGTACCAGACCGTCGTCGACGCCATGGAGCAGCGCATCGATCTCATCCTGGGACAGCAGGTCCTGCACGGCCATGTCGTGTTCCTACTGCAGTACGAAGTTAGTAAAGAGCAACTGCTCGACCACCACTTTGCCCACCTCTTTCTGCGCCACTTCCTGGACGCTGGCAGTGGCCTTCTGGCGGAGCATTTCCTGGCCAACCGGAGTCGCCAGGGTGTCGAAACTCTGTCCTGAGAACAGCATCACCAGGTTGTTGCGGATCACCGGCATGTGCACTTTCAGCGCATCCAGGTCGGCCTGGTTGCGCGCCAGCAGGGTAATGCTCACCTGCATGTAGCGCTGACGACCGTTCTGCGTGAAGTTGACGACGAAGGCCGGGGCCATGGGCTCGTAGATCGCTGCGGGCTTGACGTTGCTGGCGGTTTCCGCAACCGGCGCAGGCTTGCTCTGAGCACTGTGCATGAAGTACCAGGTGGCGCCGACCGACAAGCCGATGGCCAGCAACAACGCCAGAACAATCAAGAGGATAAGCTTGAGTTTGCTTTTCCCTGCGGTGGGTTTTTCTGCTGCTTCGCTCTTCGCCATGCCAATAATCCGTCACTATTCGGGGGTTCACAGTCGCACGGCAAGGCAAGAGCAAGTGTTATGCCAGATTTGTCCGAAATGGGGGGATAAGCAGCGGGGAAGGAGAAGCAAGGGGCATGGCGAGCTCTCTCGGCCACGCCCCCTCTGTCACTCAATCAGGCGTAATAGTCCACAGCGCTGGTGCCAATCACGGTCTGCACCGGGGCAGCCACTTCAGCCACGCCATGGGGCAACTCTTCGTCGCCACCGTCCAGGCGCGTGCCACTGGTGCTGGAACCACTCCTGCGGTTCTGCTCCTGCTGCGCCTGTTCCTGACCCTGCCAGCCGCGAGACTGGTCGGAAACGTTGACGTCCACCTGCCCCAACCCCTGCTGGTTGAACATGTCTCGCATACGGTGCATCTGCCCTTCCAGGGCTTCACGGACACCGGCATGGGCACTCATGAAGGTCACCTGGGTCTGCTGATCAGGAATCATGTGTACGCGAATATCCAGGCGTCCCAGCTCCGCAGGTTGCAACTGAATGTCCGCCGACCTGAGGTTGGCGCTGGACAGGTACATCACCCGATTGACCACTTCATCGGTCCAACCGCTCTGGTGCATGGCCAGCGGCTGGTTGACCGGCACCGCATTGGCGGTCTTCGGCGTCGCGGCCTGAGTCAGGGCCGCCAGACGATTGGCGAAATCATCCACCCGGGTATCGCTGGAAGCCCCCTTGAGGTCTTTCAGGCCGTCGGCAATCAGGCCAGTGAAGGCCTTTTCGCCGCCCTGCTCGGTGCTGTTCTTGCTGGTGTGCTGCTCAAGCATGCCGGCCATGCCATTGGCGAAGTTCTGCACCGACGTCAACTGACCGTCGGCATCGGCATTCGCAGGTGCAGCCTTGGGCTGAGACTGACTGGAAGCCGAGACATGCCCGCCTTGCTCCATGGCCAGACGCAGCGCTGGCAAGGCATCCAGCGGATCAGCCTCAGGATCGAAGGCCTCCTTGGGCGGCTCCGCCACAGGCGCCACTGTCGGCACTACCGCTGCTGCCACCCCAGCGGGCGGCGCCACGGGCACTTCCACCTGAGGTTGCGCAGCCACTACCGGCGGCGGCACTTCAGCAACCTGAGGTTGCGGCTGGATCGCCGGCAACAGACTCGGGTCCACCGGCGCCGGATCCACCGAGGCGTCGGCCTGCGTGGTATCGGCCGGCTTGCTGTCATCACTGGCGGCAGTGGCGGGCTTGCTGTCGCTGCTCACCGGCTTATCGGCAGGCAAGGTTTTGCCGCTATCGGCAACCGTCGGCTGCGGCGCGGCAGACTGATCGCTGGCAACATCCTTCTTCGGACTGTTGTCGACGCTCTTGTCCCGTACGGGCTTGGGCGAGTTGTCGGCGAGGGCCGGCGACTTGTTCTGCGGCTTGCTCTGAGACTCCTTGGCATAGAGCTGCGCGAAGCTGGACGCCTTGTCCCCAGGCTCGGCAACGCTTGCCAGAGGGCTGGCAGGGGCCGCTTGAGTCTTGGACTTAGCGTTGGCCTGAGCTATGGCCTGAAGAAGCGAATTAGGGGTAACAGCCATGGGACAGTCTCCGCTGCACGGGGATCAAAGGTACAGTTCAGAGACTTGACTGCAAAGGTCGAGCCAGCTTTATCAACCTGCTGACAAAAGGTCGTTTCTCAGCAGTGGAAGCGCTGCAATTCCTGCTCGCACAAGCGCCGGACAATGGCGAACTCGCCATCGATCTCCCCCACCAGCTGGCGAATGCCATCAACGGCCGACTGTCCGGCCCGCACCTCAAGCTCATGACAGAGCTCAGCCAGGCGGATCGCCCCCATATTGCTGCTACTGCCCTTGAGACTGTGGGCGGTCGCCACTAGCTGCAGAGCATCCTCGGACTTGCGCAACAGCCGCACTCGTTCCTCGGAGTCGCAGACGAAAGTGTCCAGCAGGACGGGGTATTCATCCTCCATGACTTCCTGCAATGCGTTGAGCACCGTGTGGTCCAGATGTATCTCAGCCACTTGTTCACTCCTTGATCAAGAACCCCAGGATTATGCCAGAGCCTCCCAGGAAAACTCCACGCAGACACTGCGCCCATCGTCCGCCCACACGGCCTGGCGGCTCATCTGTCGGATCAGGCTCACGCCGCGCCCCGACAAACGCTCGGTATCGTTGGGCCGAGCCAGGATTGCCGCGACATCGAAGCCCTCGCCACTGTCTTCGATCCGCACTATCAGGCGCCCTCCCGTCTCCAGGGGCTGCACCTGCAAATGCACCCGCACAAAGCCATCCTCTAGCTCCGCCAGCCTCACGGATCGCTCGCGGTAATAGCGGCTGAAGCCCTCGGCATCCCGTTTAAGCCGGGAGTCGAGCTTGAGCACACCGTGCTCCAAGGCATTGGAATAGAGTTCGGCCAGCACGCTGTACAGAGCCCCGCTCTGGGAGCGCAGGCCGTGCACCTCCAGCAACAACTGCAACAGATACGGCAAAGGATTGAAGCGCTTGAGGGTAGCGGCGCGGAACTCGAAGCTCACCGACCAATCCAGCGGACAGGACTGGCCGCTGTCGGAGTACACCGGGGCCGGCGGCGCCAGCCTGGGAAATTCTGGCAAGCCGACTTCGACCATGCTCACATCGTCCCGGGCACTGCCACCAAAGTCCTCCAGGGCCTGCTGAATCTCCTCGAACAGTCGCTCCTGCTCGCGGTTGGCGGCAAACACCCGGTGCAACCGCTCCACACCAAACAACTCATCGGCGGTGTTGCAGGTGTCGATCACCCCGTCGGACAGCAGGAATACCCGATCCCCCGGCGCCATGGGGAACACTTCAGTGCGATCTTCGAAAGCCTCGGCACTCAGCACCCCGAGGGGCAGATGTCGCGCCACCAGAGGCGTACGCGCACTGCCGGCATGACGATACAGATACCCCTCGGGCATGCCGCCATTCCACACTTCCACTGACCGTCGCTGGTTACTCAGGCACAGCAGGGTCGCACAACAGAACATATCCACCGGCAGGATGCGCTTGAGCTTGGCATTCATCTCCCGCAGGGTTTCCGGCAGCCCGTAACCCTTGGCGGTCATGCCATAAAACACCTCGGCCAGGGGCATGGCCCCCACCGCCGCTGGCAAGCCATGACCGGTGAAGTCCCCCAACAGCACATGCATGTCACCCGCCGGGGTGTAGGCCGCCAGCAGCAAGTCGCCATTGAACAGCGCGTAAGGCGACTGCAGGTAGCGGATGTTCGGCGCATCCAGGCAACCGGAATGGGCGACCTTGTCGAACACCGCCTTGGCCACCCGCTGCTCGTTGAGCAAGTAATCGTGGTGACGAGTGATCTGGTCCCGCTGCGCCAGCACGGTTTCCTGCAGGCGCCGCAAACGGTCCATGGCGTTGATCTTGGCCCCCAGAATCACCGGGTTATAGGGCTTGGCCAGAAAGTCGTCGCCACCTGCCTCCAGACAGCGAGCCAGCGCCTCCCCTTCACTCAGGGAGGTGAGGAAGATGATCGGCACCAGGGTCTCGCCCGCCAGGGTCTTGATCCGTCGCGCGGCCTCAAAGCCATCCATCACCGGCATCATCGCGTCCATCAGCACTATGTGCGGACGCTGTTGCTCGAACAACGCCAGGGCCTCGGCCCCATTACTGGCCGCCAGCACCTGATGCCCCTGGCGCCGGATAATGCCAGACAGCAGCAAGCGGTCCGCCGCGCCATCTTCGGCGATCAGCACACACAGGGGCTCGGTCATCGAGCGCATACCGCTCAACTGATGTCGAAAAGCTTGTCGAAATTGGAGATGGCAAGGATCTTGCGCACATCCGAGTTGCTGTTGATCACCCGGACATCGGCATTGTCGCCACCGGCGTGATCACGCAACAGCAACAGCATGCCCAGGGCCGAGCTGTCGAGGTAGGTGGCCTCCTTGAGGTCCACCACGATGGACTCTGGCGTCCGGTTCAGGCGCTCATAGGATTCACGAAACTCCTGGTGACGTCCGAAATCGAAGCGCCCCCTGATGGAAATCGTGAGTTTTTGTCCGTCCGGGGATATTTCTGTAACGACCGACATGTGACTGCTTCCTTGTCATTGACGACGTTCAAAAGGTTTAGCACCCACTGACCCGGCGAACAACCTGCAGACGAAAAATGAGCGCTCTCAATAAGGGTTCTGACGGGGCAGACGCTGGGAAAGTTCATCCAGCAGCTTCTGTTCGCGCTTGTCCTCAAGCGCTCGAGCCTCATCAATGTAACGCTGCACCAGCTTGCGCAGCCCTTCCACCCGGGCATAAGCCTGCTGCCAGGCCTCGCGCGCGCGATCAAGGTTGTTCTGATGCCAGGCAAGGCTTTGCCGCTGCTGGGCCACGGCGGTATCCAGCTGACTGAGAAAATACTGGTAGTTCATCAACCAGTGACCACTGACGCCGAGCTTGCCGCGCTCGACCCACTGTTCCTGGTAGTCGCCACGAAAACGCTCCAGGTCCCCGAGCTTGCTCTGGGCCACACGCACCTGGCCGTGAAAGTACTCCAGACGCTGGGCAGCGGTACGCTCGGCGTTTTCCGCCATGTCCACCACCGGCGCCAGACGCGCCGCACGGCTGTCGGCCATGGCCGGTTAGCCCCCCGTCGCTGGAGCGAAAAGCATTTCCAGGTGGGTCTGGCTATGACCCAGGCTGACGTTGTCGTTAAGGCCCTGGCGAAGGTAGGCAACCATCGCCGGCTGCAGGGAGATTGCGGTGTCGGTATCGCGATCGCCACCGGCGACGTAAGCGCCAACGCTGATCAAGTCCCGAGCCTGTTGATAACGCGACCACAACTGCTTGAAGTATTGCGCCCGGGCCATGTTGTCGGGGCTGATCACCGCCGGCATGACCCGGCTGATGGAGGCCTCGATATCGATGGCGGGATAATGCCCTTCTTCGGCCAGGCGCCGGGACAGCACGATATGCCCGTCGAGCACGCCCCGAGCCGAGTCGGCGATCGGGTCCTGCTGATCGTCACCCTCGGACAGCACGGTATAGAACGCGGTAATCGAGCCACCACCGGCCTCGGCATTACCGGCCCGCTCCACCAGCTTGGGCAGCTTGGCGAACACCGAAGGCGGGTAACCCTTGGTGGCCGGCGGCTCGCCAATGGCCAGAGCGATTTCCCGCTGGGCCTGGGCGAAACGGGTCAGGGAATCCATCAGCAACAGGACGTTCTTGCCCTTGTCGCGAAAATACTCGGCGATCCGCGTGCAGTACATCGCCGCCCGCAAACGCATCAACGGCGCATCGTCCGCTGGCGAAGCCACCACCACTGAACGCTTGAGACCTTCTTCACCGAGAATGTGCTCGATGAACTCCTTGACCTCACGGCCCCGCTCGCCGATCAGCCCGACCACGATGATGTCGGCCTCGGTGAAGCGAGTCATCATGCCCAGCAGCACACTCTTGCCCACGCCGGTACCAGCGAACAGACCGAGGCGCTGGCCGCGACCTACCGTCAATAAACCGTTGATACTGCGAATGCCCACATCCAGCGGCTGGCTGATGGGGTCGCGCTTGAGGGGGTTGATGGTAGGACCGTCCATCGGCACCCAGTCCTCGGCACGCATGCCGCCCTTGCCATCCAGAGCGCGTCCGGCGCCATCCAGCACACGCCCGAGCATGCCCATACCCATGGGCAAGCGCCCGGTATCAGCCAGAGGGACAACCCGAGCACCAGGAGCGATCCCGGCCACGCTACCGACTGGCATCAGGAACACCTTGCTCCCGGAAAAACCCATGACTTCCGCCTCGACCTGAACCGGGTGATAGCTGTCATCGTTGATCACCAGGCAGCGGGCGCCCATGGCGGCGCGCAGGCCCTCGGCTTCAAGAGTAAGGCCGACCATGCGCAGCAGGCGGCCTTCAAGAATCGGCTGACCTGGCAGCTTGACGGCCTCGGCGTAACCTTCCAGGCGCTTGCCGAAACTGGTGCGTTCAAGGCGCATCGGGGTGTTCCGCAGGCTCGGCCTGCTCTGGAACGCTGAACTCTGCGGCGTCGACATCCGGCGCCGACGGAGTCCTTGGGCCGAGGTCCAGGCTCAGGTCCGCAGCCGCCGGGTGCAGCGACTGCTCATGCAACTGATCGGACAGTTGATCCAAGGCCTGGGTGATCCGGGTTTCGATGCTGGCGTCGATGCGGCTGTGCTCGGTCTCGACCCGGCAACCACCGGGCAGCAGCGCCTCGTCCTCGACGATGCGCCAGCTTTCCTCGTGCCGCTCGCGCAGGCTCTTGACCTGCTCGAAGTCCTGCGGATTGACATAAAGACGTACATTGCCAACCCCCAGCGGCAATAGTTTGAGGGCCTCGCGCATGACGTGTTCGATCTGACTGGAATCCATCACCAGCTCACGCTGGATCACCTGCCGGGTGACGTGCTTGACCAGATCCACCAGGGTTTGTTCGATCTGCGTATCTTGCTCGGCGATGGGCTCGAACAAATTGACCATCAACTGTTCGAGCGCCTGCAACTTGGCGACCAGGGCGACTTCAGCCTCCTGACGAACCTTGAGCGTGGTGCTGTGGAAGCCTTCCTTCTCGCCGGTGGCGAAACCTTCGTTATAGGCTTCCTGGCGAATGCTCTCGAGCTCTTCCAGGGTCAGTGGCTGGACTTCTTCCAGCGGCACTTCCTCGATTTCTTCCGGCACCTCTTCAGGCTCCGGCTCAGGCTCGGGCGGCTCGGGATCGAAACTGGGCAGCGCCCAGACGTCAAAACCCTCGACGTCCCGGGCACGAATCAGTTCGCTTTGGGACTCATCACTGCTGGACGACATAAAGCGACCTTAGATCATTTCTTCGCCGCCCTTCCCACCGAGAACAATCTCTCCGGCTTCGGCCATACGGCGGGCAATAGTGAGGATTTCCTTCTGCGCAGTTTCCACGTCGCTGACGCGAACCGGGCCCTTGGCTTCCAGGTCGTCGCGCAGCAGCTCCGCCGCACGCTTGGACATGTTCTTGAAGATCTTTTCCTTGACCCCTTCGTCCGACCCCTTGAGGGCCAGAACCAGGACATCGGAAGACACTTCGCGCAACAGGGCCTGGATACCGCGGTCATCGACATCGGCCAGGTTGTTGAACACGAACATCAGGTCTTCGATCTGACCAGACAGGTCTTCGTCGACTTCGCGGATCGAGTCCATGAGCTGGCCTTCAATCGAGCTGTCGAGGAAGTTCATGATGTCGGCTGCGCGCTTGATACCGCCCAAGGTGGTACGGGACGCGTTGGAGTTGCCGGAGAATTGCTTCTCGAGAATCTGGTTCAGCTCTTTCAGGGCCGCTGGCTGCACAGTATTGAGCGAGGAAACCCGCAGAATGATGTCCAGGCGCGCCTTGTGGTCGAAGTTGCCCAGCACTTCACCGGCCTGATCCGGATCGAGGTAAGCCACCACGATGGCCTGGATCTGCGGGTGCTCGTAACGGATCACGTCGGCCACGGCCCGTGGTTCCATCCACTTCAGGCTGTCGAGGCCACTGGTGTTGCCGCCCAGGAGGATACGGTCGATCAGGCCATTGGCCTTGTCTTCGCCCAGGGCCTGGGTAAGCATTTTGCGCACGTAGTCATCGGAACCGACGCCGAGACTGGTTTGATCGCCGACAATGTCGACGAACTCGCTCATCACCTGCTCGACCTGCTCACGGTGCACGTTGCCCATTTGCGCCATGGCCACACCCACACGCTGAACCTCTTTGGGCCCCATGTGGCGCAGCACTTGCGCGGCATCGGTGGAACCCAGGGACAGCAGCAGAATCGCGGCTTTGTCAACCCGGGTCAGTTTGGCGGTAGCGGCTCGGTTATCACTCATCTGCGTTAATCCACTCTTTCACGACCTGAGCCACACGACCCGGGTCTTCAGCCACCAGACTCTTGATTGCGTTCAACTGAGCGTCATAACCCTCGCTCGGGCTCGGCAGCAGAATGCTTTGCGGACCGCCCAGGCTGACGCGGTCGTTGGCCAGCTCGCCGTCCAGGCCGCCCATGCCGCCCAGCTCGACGTCGCTGCCCAGCCCTGCCAGTTCCTTGTTCTTGCCGCCGCCAGTGATGTTGTTGAGCACCGGGCGCAGCACGCCGAACACCAGCACCAGGATGAACAACACGCCCAGCACTTGCTTGACGATGTCCCAGAACCACGGCTGCGAGTAGAACGGAATGTCGGCGATCACTTCCCCACGCTCGGCGGAGAACGGCACGTTGATTACGCTGACACTGTCGCCACGGCTGGCATCGAAGCCCACTGCGTCCTGCACCAGGCGAGTGAAGCGCGCCAATTCATCGGCGCTCCAAGGAGCGCGACTGGTTTCGCCGTTGGCCGGGTTGACCTTGACCTGATCATCCACCACCACCGCTACCGACAGGCGATTGAGACGCCCCTGCTGTTGCTTGGTGTGGCTGATGGAACGATCGAGTTCGAAGTTCTTGGTGGATTGTTGACGCTTGTCCGACGGGTACGGTGCCAGCATCGGCTGGCCGGTAGCCGGATCCATGATCTGCTGACCGTTGGCGTCCAACAGCGGCTGACCTGGCTGCACCATGCCTGCGGCGGCGGTAGCGCCACCGGTGGTTTGCGGCGCCGAAGCCGGCGAAGGCGGCTGGTTGCTCAGAGCACCCGGAACGCCTTGCGGACCATTGCTGCTGGAGCGCTGCTCGTTGACCGACTGCTCGCTGCGCAAGGCCGGCTGGTCTGGGTTGAACTGTTCGGAAGTGGATTCAACGGCGCTGAAGTCGACATCCGCCGAGACCTCAGCCTTGTAACGATCGTTGCCCAGCACTGGCTGCAGGATGTTGTGCACCCGCTGGGTCAGCATGCCCTCCAGGCGACGACTGTAGTCGAACTGCTTGCCGGCCATGGTCAGCGCGGAGTTTTCCACTTGATCGGAGAGCAGGTTGCCCTTCTGGTCGACCACTGTGACTTGGGACTTGCTCAATTCGGGGACGCTGGTAGCCACCAAGTTAACGATGGCCATGACCTGGCCTGGCTCCAGGGAGCGGCCGGAGTACAGCTCTACCAGTACCGAAGCACTGGGCTTGCGCTCGTCGCGCACGAACACCGAGCTTTTGGGAATCGCCAGGTGCACCCGGGCGCCCTTGACATTGTTCAGGCTGGAGATGGTACGGGCCAGCTCGCCTTCCAGGCCGCGACGATAACGGGTCGCTTCCATGAACTGGCTGGTGCCCAGGCCTTGCTCTTTATCAAGGATCTCGAAGCCGACGTTGCCGTCACCCGGCGCGACACCGGCGGCAGCCAGTTTCAGGCGAGCACGAGACAGGTCATCGGCCTTGACCAGCAAGGCACCGGAGTTGGGCTCGACGGTGTAAGGAATGTCGGCAGAGGCCAGGGTGTCCATGACTTGCTTGGCGTCCATCCCGGCCAGGCTGCCGTACAGCGGCCGGTAATCGGGCTGCTGGGACCACAGCACCACGGCAAAGCCGATCGCCACGCTGGCGGCCAGGCCTACCAACAGGCCAACCTGACGCAGCATGGTCATCTGGGACAGGTTTTCCAGGAAGGACAAACCGAACAGCGGCGGTTTACCGTCTATCGGGGTGGCCTTGGCCGGTACGTTATCGGCGACTGCTTCTGCCATGACTCAATCTCGTCCTTAAACCGGCATCTGCATGATGTCTTGATACGCTTGAACCAGCTTGTTACGAACCTGGGTCAAGGCTTGAAAAGACACGCTGGCCTTTTGCGAGGAAATCATCACATCCGTCAGGTCCACACCGCTTTTGCCGATCTCGAAGGCACTGGCCAACTGATTGGACGCCTTCTGGGTGTCGTTGACCTTGTTCACGGCCTGGCCAAGCATGTCAGCGAAACTGCTGCCGCTGACCTCTGCCACTGCGGCGGATTTAGGCTGCGACATCGCGTCCATTTGCATGGCCCGCATATCCAGCATCAACCGATTAAATTCAACACCTTGGCTCATGGTCTACTCTCTCTGACGACCCGCAATTTTTTGACGCTCACCGTGCGGTTAGTGAGGTGTTAGCAACAAGGGTGCCAGCTCCATGGCCCAACTCGACAAAAGCCCATCCAGGACTTTGCATATCAGTAATCAGGTCGCAAACAGATAGGCCTCGACGTCCATTCCGGCGTCACGCATCTGCGCCAATTTGTAACGCAGGGTGCGCGGACTGATCCCCAGACGCTCCGCCGCCTCCTTGCGCCGCCCACGCTCGGAACGCAGGGTATCGATGATCATCTGAAATTCCCGGCGCCGCAGATCATCCCCCAGGCCACCCGACTCCTGAGGCACGCCCTCATCCTCGCCGACCACGCCGCGCAACGCCGACTGACCGGCAGGAGCCAGAGCCGGCAGGGGTGCACAGGCCACCGGCCCGGCCAGGCAGAAATCTTCCGGCTGGATCAGGCCACCCTGCTGCAGGATCAATGCCCGCTGCAAAGCGTTGTCCAGCTCCCGGACGTTGCCCGGCCATGGATAGGCCAGCAGACACGCTTGCGCCTCAGCCGAGAGCCTGGCGGCGGCATGTTTCATTTTATTGACGTGTTTGGCCAGCAGACGCTCGGCCAGCGGCAAGATATCGGCGGTACGCTCGCGCAATGGTCTCCAGGCCAGAGGAAACACCGAAAGACGGTAATACAGATCCTCGCGGAAGCGTCCGGCCGCCACCTCTCCTGCCAAGTCGCGGTTCGTGGTGGCCACGACCCGGATATCCAGAGCGATAGGTTTACGCGCCCCCACCCGCTCCACTTCACGCTCCTGCAACACCCGCAGCAACTTGGCCTGCAGCCCCAGGGGCATTTCGGAAATTTCGTCCAGGAGAATAGTGCCGCCGTCGGCCTGCTCGAACTTGCCGGGCTGCGCGGCGATAGCCCCCGTGAAAGAACCCTTCTCATGCCCGAACAGGGTGGCTTCAAGCATGTTGTCGGGAATCGCCGCACAGTTGATGGCGATAAAGGGCTGGGCACTTCGATGGGAATGCTGGTGGATGTAACGCGCCAACACTTCCTTGCCCGTGCCGGACTCGCCGGAAATCAGCACAGTGGAATCACTACGGGCCACGCGCGCGGCCAGTTCCAGCAATTGCGCACTGGCCGGCTCAAAGGCTACAGGCCCCTCATCCTCGCCCCCCCCCAGGCAACCCAGGGCATGGCGCGCCACCAATTCCAGCAGGGCACGAGGCTCAAAGGGTTTGACCAGATAATCGGCAGCGCCTTGACGCATGGCCTCCACGGCTCGTTCGACGGCGCCATGGGCAGTCATCAGCAATACCGGCAACTGCGGTTGGCGGGCACGCAACAGACCCAACAACTGATGACCATCCATGCCAGGCATGTTGACATCGCTGACCACCAGGCTGAAGGACTCCACGGCGACCGCTTCCAGCGCCTCTTCCGCACTGCCGACCGCCTTGTAGTCATGACCGGCCAGCAGCAGAGTGTCCGCCAGGGCCTCGCGCAACGCGCGATCGTCTTCAACCAGTAGAACCTTGATTGCCATTACCTTCACTCCACTCCATGAGCACTGGAGAACAGAGGCAATGTCACCAGCGCACAAGTACCGCGCCCAGGACGGGAACGCAGCGACAATTCTCCCTGATGCGCACGAGCCACCGCCTTGACCACCGTCAGGCCAAGCCCGGTCCCATTGGCCTTGGTGGTGAAAAACGGCTCTCCCAGACGCTCCAGCACCGCCGCATCGATGCCACTGCCGCTGTCACTGATGCACAGCCGCAAGGTGTCACCACGACTGTACAGGTGCACCTTAAGCCGCGCCGCGCCGGCACTGGCTTGCACGGCATTTTCGATCAGGTTGAGCAAGGCACCCACCAGGGTGTCGCGATTGCACAGCAACTCTCCCTGATGACTGTCGCACTGCCAGCGCACGGCAACATCCTGGACATGGGTCAGGGCTGCGGCCTGCAGTGATTGCAGCAGCGACTTGGGAGTCAGGCGATCAGTGAGAGGCAGCTCACCACGAGCGAACACCAGCATGTCGCGCACCTGGTGCTCCAGCTCGTGCAGTCGCTCCTTGAGGCGCCCAGCGAAACGCTGATGAGTGGCCACTGGCAGTTCATGCTCGGTGAGGTGACTGGCATACAACAGGGCCGCCGAGAGCGGCGTGCGAATCTGATGCGCCAGGGAAGCGACCATCTTGCCCAGGGAGGACAGGCGCTCGTGACGGGCCAGTTGATCCTGCAGATGACGGGTTTCAGTCAAATCGTTAAGCAGCACGAGTTGCCCGGGTTCGGCATCCAGTGAACGGGTAGCGATCGATAGGCGCCGGCCATCGCGCAGGGATATTTCATGACCGTCATCCTCGCGAGGCGCAAAGCTGCGGGCGATGATGTTGCGCCACAATTGCCCTTCCAGCGGCAGCCCCAACAGATCACACGCCGCCGGGTTGGCCTCGCTGACGATACCCTGGCCATCGATGACGATGACGCCACCGGGCAACAGGTCGAGAAGGTTTTGCAGACGGTTGGCCAGACGCTCTTTTTCTGCCAGCTCCTGCATCCGCTGGGCACTGACCACAGCCAACTCGCCCTTGAGCTCAGTCACCCGAGCCTCAAGCATGCTGTAAGAGTCAGTAAGTTGGCTCGACATCTGGTTGAACAAGGCGAAGGCCTGCTCAAGACCCAGCCGGCTTGCCTGCTCTACGGACGACGATTGCCCCGAAGTATCAGGGGCAGGAGACATCTGGGCGGCTTGGGGCATCGTGCTTTCTCGCGTGGCTGACCGTCAGTTAAACGGAACGTTGCAAGAGACTTAGCAATACCCGTGCCTAAAAAAAACCGCCCTTTTTTCAACAACTTGAAAAACAGGCGTCAATCATCCGCCTGTTCATCACCTTCACGACGACTCATGCCGTACTTGCGCATCTTCTCCACCAGGGTGGTGCGACGAATGCGCAGGCGTTCTGCGGCCCGAGCCACAATGCCATTGGCATCATCCAGCGCTTGCTGGATCAGACCCTGCTCCAGGCTACCGAGGTAATCCTTCAGATCCAGACCTTCCGGCGGCAGCATGGCGGTGGCAGCAAAGTCCGGCGCATGGCCATTGATCGCCACGCGCTCTTCCAGGTCACTGCGCAGGCTGTCCACCAACTGCTCGTCTTCATCATCGACGTAGCGAAACTTCTTGGGCAGCTCGACCACACCGATCACGCCGTACGGATGCATGATCGCCATGCGCTCCACCAGGTTCGCCAGTTCGCGGACGTTACCCGGCCAGCCATGCCGGCACAGGGACATGATGGCCGCGGAGTTGAAGCGGATCGAACCGCGCTTCTCATGCTCCATGCGCGAGATCAACTCGTTCATCAGCAGCGGAATGTCTTCCACTCGCTCACGCAACGGCGCCATCTCGATGGGGAACACGTTGAGGCGGTAGTACAGATCCTCACGGAAACTGCCCACTTCAATCATGCTTTCAAGGTTTTTATGGGTGGCTGCGATGATTCGCACATCGACACCCTGGGTCTTGTTGCTACCTACGCGCTCGAAGGTACGCTCCTGCAGCACCCGCAACAGCTTGACCTGCATTGGCAGCGGCATATCACCGATTTCGTCGAGGAACAGGGTGCCACCGTTGGCCAGTTCAAAGCGCCCTGCACGACTGGTAATGGCCCCGGTAAATGCGCCCTTCTCATGGCCGAACAGCTCGCTTTCCAGCAACTCTGCAGGAATGGCTCCGCAATTGACCGGAACGAATGGCGCGTCACGGCGCTTGGAGTGGTAGTGCAGGTTACGAGCCACCACTTCCTTGCCGGTCCCGGACTCACCAAGGATCAGCACGCTGGCATCGGTATCCGCCACTTGCTGCATCATCTGCCGCACGTGCTGGATCGCACGACTGGTGCCTACCAGGCTGCGAAACAGGTTGGGTTCGCGGTGACGACCACGCTCGCGGGCCTGATCGTACATTTCACGATAGACCTGGGCACGGTGCAGGGAGTCAAGCAACTTGCTGTAGCTAGGAGGCATTTCCAGAGTGGAAAGCACTCGACGACGCTGGTCTTCTGGCAAGTCGATGGAAGAATTTTCGCCCATTAACAAAACCGGAAGGAACTCATCCCAGGTTGAGAGTGTCTTTAACAGGCCCAAAAGCGCACCAGGAGCATTTACAGTCCCGATGAGGACGCAAATTACTTCACGACTTGACGACAAAGAGCCGACAGCCTGCTGCCAGTCATGGCTACCGCAGGGTAAATTTTCTTCACCGAGAAAATTTAAAATCACCGCCAAGTCGCGGCGGCGCACGCTATCGTCATCGATCAGCAGAATTTTGGTTTCACGCCACATGCAATAGCAACTTCCCTAGTCAACTCAATGCCCAGAATGAGGGGCAAGCTAGACGCGCTTTAGGCATTTTCTGCCTTATAGACGCCTGAAATCTGAAAACAGCCACTAGTTAAGTCAAAAATGCGTGCACAGTCAAATTTATGGCGCGCAACGTTCGGATTAACTCAACATTAACCGAACAAATGGTAAACCTTTGCTGCGTTCTGTGCTTGGGTGATCTGCGACATCTCGTCGACTATTGCCTGACGCTCACCGGTTGCCACCTCAAGCAGCTGCCGGTAAACACCCAGCAACTCCTCCAGATTGTCCCGCAAGGCGACCTCGTCAACCTGAGCCTCACCAAGCACATCTTCCATGCACGAACGGCAGGCAAGATCCAACTCGCCAATGGCTTGCCAGTTGCGCTCAGCCAAGGCACCAACCAGGGCTTCGCGGGTTTCTTCGATGCGTTGCAGGACAGCACTCATGGTGTTCCTCCTTAGAACTGCGGACCCGGTGCAGCGATGGCATCCCAGCCTTCCTTGACCGTACGCAGCAGATCAGCGACCTCATCGAGAATCTTCGGATCGGTCTTGATATTGGCTTCAGCCAGACGCTTCATCATGTAGGTATAAAG
The DNA here is from genome assembly GCF_028550695.1 of Pseudomonas sp. BLCC-B112. Lineage (NCBI taxonomy): Bacteria > Pseudomonadati > Pseudomonadota > Gammaproteobacteria > Pseudomonadales > Pseudomonadaceae > Pseudomonas > Pseudomonas sp. BLCC-B112. Next base: position 1,068,328 of record NZ_JAQQGK010000001.1, on the reverse strand, counting down.
ACTGTCCAGATCCCCCAGGGTATCCATGGAGTTTTCCAGGTCCAGCCCCTCACGCAAGCCACCGATGATGCCAATGGCCTTGCCGATGAACACGCCCTTGTTGGCGACATCCTTGCGCTCCATCGCGCCCTTGGCCTGCGCAATACGATCCAGACCGCCTTCCATCAGCATCTGTACCAGACGATGCGGACTGGCTTCTGAGGTCTGTGCCTGTGCACCCACCTTCTGGTACTGCCGAAGGGCTAACATCGGATTCATGTGATACCTCTTCAAAAATCAAGGGTTCGTATAAGCAATGTATCGACGCAACGTCAAAAAACTTTAGATCAAATGCAAAAGCCCGGAGCGCTGAAAAAACGCTGCCGGGCTTTTGGCGCAGGCTGGATATTAGCCTTTTTTCTGTGCGTTCAACGCTTCGAACATCGACGTGATGTTACTGGCGGTGGCCTTCAACTTGCCCACCAAAGTATCCATGTCGTTGTACTTCTTGGTCAGTACCGCGGTCAGCGTCGCCACTCGACGGTCAAGAGCATCCTGCTGATCGCTGAGCTTTTTCTTGGTGATATCCAGGGTCTTGGTCCGAGTGGTGAGAATCCCCTCGGTCATACTGCCTACGCCCTGAGTGAACGGCTTGATAGCGGAAGTCATGCGATCAAGCAGGCCCGGATTGGTGCCATCACCGGAAAACAGCTTCTGCACCTCGCCACCGAGCTTTTTATCGGTCATGGCGGCAGTGAACTTCTTATCGTCGAAGTCCAGGGCGCCAGTCTTCTGGTTGGTGGTAATCCCCAACTGCGCCAGTACCGTCAACTTGTCACCCGCCCCCACTTCCGACAACGGCGCACGAATCGCCGCCAGAATCGAACGAGGCAGAGCGTCACCGGTCAACTGAGCAGGGACCGTCAGCTTGCCGTCGTCGTCCAGCGAGGGCTTGGTCAAGGTCGAAATACCATTGGCCACGGCGTTATAGGCATCGACAAACTTCTGAATCGAAGTTTTCAGACCTTCAGTATTGGTCGCAACGGTGATAGTTATCGGCTTATCGGTCTTGGCCACCAAGTTGAGTTTAAGACCGGAAACAGCCTGAGTGACGGTATTGGTCTTGCTGGTCAGTTGCATGCCATCGATTGTGAAAACCGCATCCTTGGCCAGCCCACCAATGTTGCCCGATGCAGCGGCGCCTGCCAACATAGGTTGGGTGCCGTCAATTTCCAACCCGGCGATACCACTGACAGAAATATCAGAGCCCGCACCGGTCTTGTCAGAGCCAATCACCAGACGCGAGCCGAACGAGTCAGTCACAATGTTGGCACTGATTCCGGACATGGCCATCTTGGAGTCGGCGTTGATCGAGTCACGCACCGACTGCAATGTCGCATTCGCGCCGATCGTCAGCGGATAGTTAATGCCATTTTGAGTGATGTTCAACGTACCACTCGGAATGGCACTGGTATTTCCTCCGGCAAAAGCCTGACTGGCCACTTTTGACGAAGTTGCAAGATTGGACACCTCAACAGTGTACTTGCCAGCTACCGCATAGTTGTCGGCTGTGGCATCCACAGTTTTGTTGTCGCTGGAGGTCGCCGCAAAGCCGGCAAAGGAGGGATTGACCGAACTTCCAAGCCCTGTGACCGAGAGGGTGCTCTGAAAAGTCGACAACAGCGATTGCAAGGTGCCGATACCGGAAATGCTCGCACTGTTGCTGGCAGTTGCACGGTCAATCTGACCCTGCTTGGCCGCTTTATCAGCCGCAACCAACGCCTTGACGATAGCACCGGTGTCGAGGCCGGAACCCAGACCGGTACCCGGTAGAATTGGACTTGCCATGTGTTTCTCCCTTCAGTGTGCCGCCGGTCTTTTGACCACTACAACGTCCAAAAGAACACAGCAACAAGTTTCATGCCAGCTATCAGACTTTCGCGCTGAACAGCAGACTGCTGGCGTCATTCAAGCTATTGGCCAATCTCAGCACTTCTTCGTTGGGGATCTGACGAACCACCTCACCCGAATCACTGGCAATCACCTTGACCACAACCTGGCCGGAGGGCTCGTCGATCGAGAACTCCAGATTGCGCTTGACCGACTGGACGAATTTCTCGATTTCCTGAACGGCCATCTTCAACTTGTCCTGCTCGGTCTGAGCATCTTTCTTGCTGTCCTGGCTGGCAGCCTCAACCACAGCAGGCACCACCTCTCGAGGCTTCTCCACGGGCTTGTCAGCAACGGGCGTCACCGGCTTGGCCGCTGGATAAGACAAGTTCAGCCTCACGCTCATATCCATGCCCATCACCTCTTAAAGTAAAAAAGCGAGAGAGCACGACCAGCGCACTCCCCCGCCAAGGCTTAGCCAGCTATTACTGAAGCAGTTTCAGTACAGCGGATGGCAGTTGGTTGGCCTGGGCCAGAACTGCGGTCGAAGCTTGTTGCAGAGTCTGCTGCTTGGTCAGCTGGGCAGTTTCAGCAGCGAAGTCGGTATCTTGTACGCGACCCAGTGCAGCACTGGCGTTTTCGTTGATGTTCTGCAGGTTGGAGATGGTGCTGGTCAGACGGTTCTGGGCAGCACCGAGGTCGGCACGGCTGGAGTTGATGGTCTGCAGCGCCTTGTCGATAGCGTCCATAGCAGCTTTGGTGCTGGCTTCAGCAGTGGTGCTGTCAGTACCGGTAATGGCGATGGTCGCGGAACCCACGCTCAGGGTTGCAGCGTCGAAGCCGCTGGCCAGAGTGATGGTGATCTGGTTGGTAGCGCCAGTGTTGGAACCAACCTGGAAGGTCATGGTGCCAGCAGTACCGTCGATCAGGTTCTTGCCGTTCAGGTTGGTCGACTTGGCGATACGGGTCAGTTCGTCCGACATCTGAGCAAATTCTTTGTTCAGAGCAACACGGTCTTGAGTACCGTTGGAGTCGTTTCGTGCCTGAACAGCCAGTTCACGCATACGCTGCAGGATGTTGGTGGATTCTTGCATCGCGCCTTCAGCGGTCTGGGCGATGGAGATACCGTCGTTGGCGTTCTTGATCGCCATGGTCTGACCACGGATCTGAGAAGTCATACGGGTAGCGATCTGCAGGCCGGCGGCGTCGTCTTTTGCACTGTTGATTTTCAGGCCGGAAGACAGGCGAGTCATCGAAGTCGACAGAGCGTCGGAAGCGCGGTTCAGGTTCTTCTGAACGTTCAACGACGTGACGTTAGTGTTTACTGTTAAAGCCATGACGAATTCCTCGTTGGTTGGGTACTGCGGCTTCCGGCCCTGGCAACCGCCGGGTAATGGCCTAGAGAACCTTCGTAATAGTTATCGTCGCCAATGCAAGTTGCTTTAGGGCTTTTTCAAAAATATTTGCCATCACCCTGCCACCCCTTGGAAAACAAGGGGTTAAGCCCATCAACAAGCGAAAAAATGACGCCAGAAAACCCACGCAAAAACCAACTTTGAGCCCTCAGATGGGATACCTCGTCAACCGTCGAGCCCAACCTGCAGCCAATCCAACATTTCATATTCAAGATAATCAGCCAGACCCAACCAGTTCTGCATTTCCTGGCAGGCCAGCATCAGGCCCAGCAGCCGAGCCCAGTCCTGCTGAACCGAAACCGGCGCACTGTCCACCCACAACTGTATGGGCTCGAACAACTCCACCATACCCCCTACAGCTTCTACATCCCGGCCCAGCCGGAACAGATCGGCAACTTCCCGCGCACGATCAAACACAGGCTCAAGTCGCGTCATTGAACAAAGTCCCCATGGAAGGTGGTGCCCAGGATCATCGCGCCACTGCGACTGGTATTGAAGAACGCCACTTCAGGCCGACTCGCGATGTAACGCTCCAGCTCGCACAGATAGCTGCGAAAGTTGAGCTGAGTCTTGACCCGCTGTCCGTAACCGTCCATCACCCAATGCCGGGCCACGCCGGCCTGAGGCCCGAGATCACCGTCCTGCCAACCGGCGTGAGTACGATTCTGAGGAAAAGCGAAATCAGCACCAAACAGAGTGATCCGCCTGCCTCCCATCTTCACCGCGAGGTCCACGGCCGGATGAATCACGCTGCCTCCGGCATGCAACTGCGCCCGCGGCAGCCGCTGGCGCAACGCCTGGAATACCGGACTGGAGGAATAGCCCACATACCGCGCCCCTTGCCAACCTTCAAGAACCAGCGGGTCCGCCAGGGGCATATAGACCAGGACGACGCCTTCACTGCCCTGGCCCGGCAGGTGCCGCGTGGAGATTCGCTGATCGATACTGACCACCAGGTCCACCCGGATGCCTTGCTTGAGCAGGGGCAGATAGGCCGTATCCACACAGATCAACAACGGCCGCTCAGGTTGTCCGGCCACGACCCGCAATGCCGAGTAATGCTGTTCCAGACTTGGCCCCGTAGCGATCACGAACACCTCGCGCCCAGGGTGAAGATCGAACAGTTCGGCAACATCTCGATCCGCCCCAACCCAAGGCTCGATGGCAGCCAGGCGCGCGGCGATATCCGGCGTATCGGCCGAAAACAAACGATTGTTGAAGGACAGATGGGTCTCGCTGATCAGCCGATCACGAATCTTCGCGTTGTAGTCATCGGCCAGCACCAACTCGGCCGGCAGGGCAAAGAACGGCAGTTGAATCTCCGGCAGATCGCCGGCATACAGCAACTCGACCCGCGGATCGGCCAGCCAGTCCTGCTGATCAAGCAGTTGCAGCACCAGCCTGAACACCGCGCCATTGAGGATGTGCACGTACAGGCGCTTCAGCTCCGGCCGCTGGAGCAACGCCAGTTGCAGATCCCCCAAGCCACAGCCGTACAGATGCAGGACCGGCGCCTCAGGCAGGCTGGCGGCCTGGGTATGCGCCTCACGGGTACGATCATGACGACTGGTGAGCTGAATACCTGCAATGCTCAGGGTCGAGCCCAGCCCCTCAACCAGATCGGCCTGCAACGCACCACTGTCTTCAGCCTGCAGCCGCTCCAGCAGCACCGGCCAGCGCTCGCCCAAGATCCGGGCATTGTGTTCCAAGCTGTCGCTCATGCTGCCTCGCTTATCACTCGCGCAAAAAAATAGCGCTCAAGATTACACCTTGAGCGCTACGTGTGCCGCCGGAAGCTGAGTGTCAGGAGCGATAGATAATCGCCGACCCCCAGGACAAGCCAACGCCGAAACCACTCAAGGCCACGCGTTTCCAGCTGGAGTCGAACATGTGCTTTTCCAGCAGCAGCGGAATGCTCGAGGAAACCGTGTTACCGGTTTCCACCATGTCCTTGATGAACTTGTCCGGATCGCCCTCGAAACGCCGGGCCACGGCGTCGACAATCGCGGCACTGCCCTGGTGAATGCAGAAGGCATCGATATCGTCAGGCTGCAAGCCCGACTCGGCCAGCAACTCGTGCAGGTGGGCAGGTACCTTGAGCAGCGCGAAGTTGAACACCTGGCGGCCATTCATGAAGAACACGCCGTCGCTGACTTTCAGGTGCGGAGCACCGGAGCCATCGGTGCCGAACTTGGCCTTGCCCAACTGCCAGGTAGCGCCCTCACCCAGCCAGGTGGCGGTGGCGGCATCGCCGAACAGCATGGTGGTATTGCGGTCTTCAGGATCGACGATCTTCGAATAAGGATCGGCGGTGACCAACAGGCCGTTCTTCAGGCCCGCAGCTTCCATGAAGCCCTTGATGGCATAGATACCGTAGACATACCCGGAACAGCCCAGCGAAATATCGAAGGCCGCCACTGTGGTCGGCAGACCCAGCTTGTCCTGAACGATCGCGGCAGTGTGAGGCAGCCCCTCCTCGTCACCGTTCTGGGTGACCACGATCAATACGTCGATAGCTTCACGCTTGAGTTCCGGGTTGCTGGCGAACAGGGCATTGACCGCTTCGACACACAGATCGGAAGTCTCTTGCCCGTCGTCTTTGCGCGGCAAAAAAGCAGAACCGATCTTGCCCAGGATGAAATCTTCATCCTTGGCGAATTTTGCACCTTGTGCGTAATTGTCCACGCCGGCTACAGGCACGTAGCTCGCAATGCTTTTTATGCCAATCATTACGGCTTCCCAATAATAAACAGCTCAATACCCCCGCTCAGTCACTGAGCAGGGGCTGCCGAAAGAAACACAGATACTTGCGCCGAACACAACGGCATCGGGAAGAACCAAGGGCTATCACGGGTCCTGTCACGCAGGGCTGGCGCCATCTTCCCGGGCAATACAATACAGTGAAGATGCACGTTATGACTCGCAGGTCACGCTATTTTGCCGAATCAGCCACACAAAGGCCTATTCGATGAGCGCCCAGTCCAGTGCCGTGCCGCGCTTGAGGGCCTGACGCGCACGACGGCCGAGCAGCGCATCGTAGTGCTTGGGAGCCAGCCCCAGCCCGGGACGGATTGCCCGCACGTTGTCGGCACTGAACAGCTCCCCGGCCTGCATGTCCCGGGTGACATACAACGACCGACGGTACATCAGCGACTTGCTCTCGGCCTGAGTAGCGCCATAGCGCACTTGCCCCATGGCCTGCCAGGCTCGCTCGGTTTCCACCACCAGGCTGGCCAACTCCCCTGGCTCCAGGGAAAAACTGGCGTCGACCCCACCGGCCGAACGGTCCAGGGTGAAGTGTTTTTCGATCACCGTGGCGCCCAGGGCCACAGCAGCCACCGAGACCCCAACCCCCATGCTGTGATCGGACAAGCCCACCTCACAGCCGAACAGCTCCCGCAGATGAGGAATAGTCAGCAGGTTGCTGTTGGCCGGCGAAGCCGGATAGGTGCTGGTGCACTTGAGCAATACCAGATCCCGGCAGCCGGCCTGCCTGGCGGCCTGCACGCTTTCGTCCAGCTCGGCGATGCTGGCCATGCCGGTGGAAATGATCAGCGGCTTGCCGGTGGCGGCGACCCGGCGAATCAGCGGCAGGTCGGTGTTCTCGAAACTGGCGATCTTGTAGGCCGGAACGTCGAGGCTCTCGAGAAAGTCCACCGCGCTCTCGTCGAACGGCGTGGAAAACGCCAGCATGCCCAGCTCCCGCGCCCGGGCGAAGATCGGCTCGTGCCACTCCCATGGCGTATGGGCACGCTGGTACAGGTCGTAAAGCGATGAACCGGCCCAAAGGCTGTCCGGGTCCTTGATGAAAAACTCCCCCTGATCCAGGTCCAGGGTCATGGTGTCGGCGGTGTAGGTCTGCAACTTCAGGGCATGGGCACCGGCCCTGGCTGCGGCCTCGACAATCTGCAGGGCCACATCCAGCGACTGATTATGGTTGCCGCTCATCTCGGCGATGATCAACGGCGCCGCACCCGCGCCCACGCAGCGCGAGCCGATCTTGAAACTAGTCATCCAGATGTTCCTTCAACACACGGGTGAATTCGCAGGGCGCCTGGCAATAGCCGGCCCGGCGAAACAATGTCAGCGAAACCTGATTCTCTGCCAGCACCCTAGCCCCCAGACGCTGCACATCGGGCCAATGGCGCACCAGCCAAGCCTCGCCCTGCTCCAGCAGCGTCCGCCCCCAGCCCAAGCCCAGGTGCTCGGCAAACAGGTAGATGGACACATCCACCTGAACGCCTTGGCGGTCATAGCGCAGCACCCCCACGGCCCCCGCGGCTATTTCCGCTATCAGCAACAGCCGCTGCGGATCATTCACAGCGGCCTCCAGCCAGCGCACATGGTCCGGCCACTCAAGCGCCTCAGGCTGCTGGGACCAACGCCTGACAGGCTCAGCATTGCGCCCGTCGAACAGTAGCCGGGCATCCTCCATAGTCGCCGGACGCAAGCGCAGTACCGCAGTGAATAACGCCCCCGCCACTCGCTGCACGCCCCGACCATCCACCAGCTTGCGGGCCCGGCGAGACAGGCTATGCCGCAGCCCCGGATTGCCCAGCAACAGGCTTAGGGCCTGGCGCACCTGCTCCACGCTGACCTGCTCACAGGCCCCCAGGTACAAGTGGGCACCCGCCTCGGCCAGCAACCGGGCATTGGCCTCCTGGTTAGCGGCCACGGTGATGCACAGCGTAGGCACGCCCAATACCGCCCGCTCCCAGCTGGTACCGCCTCCCGCGCCCAGGCACAGGTCGGCCTCGGCCAACAGCCCGGCAAAATCCTTCACATAGCTGTGCAGTCGCCAGTGCGGCCGTTCGGCAGCCAGGGCCTGCATGGCCTGCCAGTCCGGATTGCCGCTGCCGGCGACGAAGTCCACCTGCAGATCGTGAAAATCCAGCAGTGCCAACATGGCCTTGTGGGTCTGACCGGCGGCATCGAAGCCGCCGAAGTTCACCAGCAAGCGCCGCGCCTGTGGCCGGATCGATATCGGTGGACGGCGGAACTCTTCGCGCAGCAAGGCGTAGTGCGGGCCGAACAGGGTCCGGCACGACGCATCGTGCAATCCGGAATAAGCCTGGGCACTGCCGCTGAAATTCTGGTCCAGCAACAGGTCCACGGCATGCTTGCGGTTGGCCAGATCATCGATCGCTGCAATCCTCGGCGCCCATTGGCGAGCGGCGCTCTGCCATTGATGATCAAGGCCGTAATGATCCACCAGCACCCAGTCGAAGGCCGGCTGAGAGGCCAATGCCAGCTGCAGCGCGGCAATGTCCGCCTGCCAGGGCAAAGGCGCCTCGATCCCCAGCTCTGGATGCTCGCCGACGTAGCACTCCGGCAATTCAAAGGCCTGGAAGCCCTCGGCCCGCAGCGCCTCCAGGCGATGGCCGGGCAGACGCCGACAGGCGAATGCCACATCAGCACCCTGACGGCGCAGTTCCTGGGCCAGGGTCAGGCAGCGGGCCACGTGGCCACTGCCGATGGGCGGCGACGCGTCGGCGCGGATCAGCACCCTCACTCCAGCTCTCCTGTGGCCTTCAGCGCGGTATACAGGTATTCAGCTCGCTGCCAGTCCTCTTCGGTATCGATGTCCTGCACCAGATGACGGGGCAGGATCACCGGCAGGCTGCGGGGCGAGAACAGCACCTCCCCCTCCAGCCAGGCCTGGCTCCTGCCCCAGTAGAACTGCCCGGCATCCTGATAGGCCGGTGGCAGATCCTGGGAACGGCTCTGGCGAAATTCCGGGTACAGGGCATTGAGCGCCCCTTGCTCATCGAGAGTCAGCGCCCGCTGCACGGGAAAGCCGAAGCTGCACACCGAGAAGGCGAACGCCTTGTCCGGGTGCTGCACCAGCGTCTCCAGCCCCTGGCGCAGATAACGCACCTGCAGCAAGGGCGCGGTGGCGTAGATGCAACACGCGTACTCAAACACTTGCCCCTGCTCCTGCAACGCCTGCAGGGCATGGACAATCACCGCTGCCGTGCCGGTGAAGTCATCTGCCAGGGACTGTGGCCGAATAAACGGCACCTCGGCGCCACAGGCGAGCGCCAGTTCGGCGATCTCTGGATCGTCGGTGCTGACCACCACTCGCTGGAACAATCCGCAACTCAAGGCCTTGTCAATGGAGCGAGCGAGCATCGGCACCCCATCAAAGGCCCTGAGGTTCTTGCGCGCGATACGCTTGCTGCCGCCTCGGGCAGGAATCAACGCCACACAACTCACAGGCCTGACTCCAACTTGCACACCCCTGACTCAGGCAGGCAGCCTGGAGCCGTAGCCTCCGCGCGGACGCAGCGCATCCCAGGCCAGGAAAAAACCATCATCAATACCTCTCAGTCCAGAATCCGCTGCAGGTGCGTCACCACTTCGTCTTGCAACTCATCGGTCAACTCTGGATAAAGGGGCAGACTGAGGGCTTCCCGGAAGTAACGTTCGGCCTCGGGGTAATCACCCTCGGCAAAGCCCTGTTCTTGGTAATAAGGCTGCAGATGCACGGGAATGTAATGCAGGTTCACCCCCAGCCCCGCCGCACGCAATTCGTCAAAGACTTGCTTCTGGGTCAGCCGGATACGGCTCAGATCCAGACGCACCACATACAGATGCCAAGCCGAGTCGGACCCGCTCTGCGCCACCGGCAAGGTCAGCGGCAAGTCGGCCAGCAACATCTGGTAGCGCGCCGCCAGCTCCCGGCGCCGAGCCACGAACTCGTCGAGCCGGGACATTTGAGATAGTCCCAGTGCTGCATGCAAATCGGTCATCCGATAGTTGAAACCAAGCTCCAGTTGCTGGTAGTACCACAGGCCGGTATCCGGGATCTGCATCAGTGCCGGGTCGCTGGTAATGCCATGACTGCGCAAACGGCGCAGGCGTTCGGCAAACTCAGGCCGGTTGGTCAGCACCATTCCGCCTTCGGCACTGGTGATGATTTTCACCGGGTGAAAGCTGAAGATGGTCATTGCCGCATAGGTTCCGCAACCCACTGGAAGCCCCAGGTAGGAGGCCCCCACGGCATGTGCCGCGTCTTCGATCAAGACAAATCCGTAGCGCTCGGCAAGCTCGGCAATGGCCTGCATATCGGCACTCTGTCCGGCGAATGCGACAACCACCACCACCTTCGGCAGGGTGCCGTTGCGTTCGGCTAACTCGAGCTTCTGCGCCAGCAGAGCAGCATCCATGTTCCAGGTATGGGGATCGATATCGACAAAATCGACCTCGGCACCGCAGTAACGCCCACAGTTGGCCGATGCGACGAAGGTATTGGGGCTGGTCCACAGAAAGTCGCCCGGCCCCAACCCCGCCGTCAGACAGGCAATATGCAGCGCCGCCGTGGCATTGCACACGGCAACCGCATGCCCGGCCTGACAATAGTCGGCCAGGGCCTGCTCAAAACGCTCGATAGTCGGCCCTTGGGTCAGCCAGGGAGACTTGAGCACCTGCAGCACCGCATCGATGTCCGCCTGATTGATGCTCTGGCAGCCATAAGGAATCCTGTAGGGAGTCATGGCCGTCTCCCACCGCAAGCAGGTGTCAAGCCATGATGCGCAGAGCGGACAATCAAAAGCTTATTGAGCATGTTTGGGTCCCTCTAAACAGCAATCAATTGGCAATCATCTGCAGCCAATCCACACCACTGGCGGTACCGAGCGAAAAACCCTTGCCGCTCAACGCCAGGTTCTGGTTATAGGCAATATCCTGGGCAAAGCGTGCCGCCCATTTGTCTTGCAGGGCCGCGGCCGCCTGTGGGTGTTGCGGCAACGTCCCCGGATGCTGCACCTGGGCCTGGGGCGTCAGTACCGTGAGGTAACCGGCATCGGCCACTTTCAGGCACAGGTCGACATCGGCGAAAGCCTGGTCGAAATGCTCTTCATCCAGCCCGCCCACCGCCTCGAACAGCGCTTTGCCGATCATCAGACAGGCACCGGACACCGCTGAATAATTCTTCTCCACCCACAGGCTATTCATGTAGCCCGCAGCCTCCTTGGTCTCACCGGCGAAGGCCGCACCCAGGTGGCCGTCGAACCCCAGGATCAGCCCGGCCTGGGTGGTCACGCCGTTTTCGTTCACCAGCTTGGCGCCAACAATCCCGACTTCCGGGCGTTGAGCCTGGTTGAGCAAGCTCTCGATCCAGTTGGCGTTGACCACCTCGGCATCGGCCGCAAGCAGCACCAGGTACTCGCCCCGAGCTTCCCGGCAAGCCATGTTGAACAAAGCCGAAGCGCTCAGGCGTTGGCTGCTGCGCAACACACGAATGCGCTCGCCGCGGCCTTCCAGGCTGGTCAGCCAGCTGTCGAGCTCGGCACTCTGGTTGTGGTTTTCGGCGATCAGCACTTCATAGCGCTGGTAGCGGGTGCGCTGCAGCACGCTGACCAGGCAACGTTGCAACTCGGCGAAATTGTCCTGGCTGGGCAGGATGATCGATACCAACGGCCGCTCGGCGTGCTGATACTCGATCTGGTAGGTACCCGGCTGCGCCGAACCGACCTGAGCGCGATAGCCTCGTGCGGCCAGGTGCCGGGTCAGCACCTGCCGCTCTTCGGCGTCAGCCTCGTCCCCCGGAGCCTGACAAATCAGCAAGGGCTCGGCCAGGTGGGCCAGACCGGCCAGGCCGCCGTCCTGGATCAGGCGCAGCAGCAGGTCCAGCTCCAGCGCCTGCTTGAGCTCACGGGAGAAACCACCAGCCTGCAGCGCCGTCTCGCGGTCCAGCAGCCAATGCCGGGCCATCAGCCCCGGTGTGCCTTGCAATTGATCGAGGTTGACCCCGGGGCGGAACACCGAAGTCAAAGTGGCATCGGTACGGCGCTGGATCTCGTCCATGGCCACGGCACGAATGCCTTCGGCGCCGAGCAATTCCAGGCTCGCCCGCAGCAGGCCGCTGGCGGTGAACTGATCACCGGCCTCGGCCAACAGCACCCAGTCGGCACGGGACTGGGCCATGGCCTGATTGATGCGCTCGACGTAGTTGTTTTCCGTGACCTTGACGAAATGCAAGGTGTCCTGGGCCGTGGTGGTGGCCGGCAGCTCGCCCGTGGTGAACACCACCAGTTTGAACGCCTTGTAATGACCGGCCAGCAGGCTGTCGAGCGTGGCCTGCAACTTGACCAGGTCAGCGTCCAGGTCCAGCAGCAGGATCTGCACCTGCGGGCCACCGGCATGGCGGGCCAGGTGCGCAGCGATGGCACTCAACTGTGCCGGCTCCGGAGCACGGGCCTCGAGCCATTTGAGCAAGCGTCCCGACTCGGTCGCGTTGAACAGCGCACGGCTGTCCGACCCCGGTACCGACGCCAGGCGCTCGGCCCAGGCCTGCAGCTTGCGCGCCTCCTCGGGCTCGTCGCTGTCTTGCATCGACTCGGCCAGGCGCTTGACCACCTCGCGGTTGAACAGGTTCAGGGTCAGCGCTTCCCACAACCGGGCGCGCAGGCTCTCTGGTGTGTCGTTGGGATGAACCCGCATCAACTCTTCCTGACGCAGCAACACACCCTCCAGCTCTTTGAGCTGCAGACGCCCGGTGGGCATGGCATGCATGAGGAATTCCAACTCGGTCAGCAGATCGAACATCGGCTGGTTGTAGAACGGCATCTCGACGAACTGCTCGGGACCGAAGGAGCGTACCGGCTCAGCTCCGACCTCGACCCAGGCCGAACGAAAGATCGCCGTGCCCTTGAGGGAACGTCCGCTGAGCAGGCAGTCGGCCATGGCAGTGAAACTGTCCAGGGCGATCTGCTTCACCTGCTCGGGGTCCCGACCACTGAAACCGGTGGGCAGGGAGGCGAGGAACTCGGCGAACGCCTCACGCTGGGCCACCGATTGCGCGTCCTTGTAGGTCAGCACCGTCAGCACATTGGTGTTGTGCTCCGAGGCCCCGTAGTTGGCCTCACGCACGGCAAACGGAATCGGCAGGATCCGCGCCTTGGCACAGGCCAGCAGGAAGAAGGAGTGACCGATTTCCTGCCATTCGAAACTCACTCCCGGCGGCAGCAGCTCATACCACTGGCGCAGCAGGTCGGTGCGGGTTACCGCATAGAACGGCGGCAGGAAATGCCCCATGAAGTTCATCACCCGATCCTGGGCATCATCGGCGTCATAGTCCTCCATGACCCGGCGATCACGGCGGTAGTAATTGGTTTCCGAAGCCCGGGCCAGATACATCATCCCGTAGCCATGGCACAGCCCGTAGTCGGGATGGGCCTCAAGAAACTCCAGGGAGCTGGTCAGCGCATCATGGAGGAGAAAATCGTCATCGGCAGCGAACGCCATGTAAGGCGTGGTCACCAGGCTCATGCCGTAGGTCAGCTTGTCCTGCAGGCCCTTGTAGCCGAACTGCGGCAGATGCCGGTAGTCGACCTGGGGATAGAGCTGCGCCAGTGACTCATCCGCCTCCAGCGACGAATCCAGTACCAGGATCGAGCACGGATAGGTGCTGTAATACTGCAAGGTGCGCCGCATGAACGCTTTGCGGTTGTGGGACAACAGCACAAGGGTGAAACGCTCACTCAGGGGTGCTTTGTCATTCATTGCTTTGTCTCCAACCCACATAGGTACTTCCCCACAACCGGCCAAACGCCTTAAATCTGCAACCATTGATAGTTAACGAACCCGACGCAGGTAACCGTCCGGCGCCACGGTGATCAGCAGCTTGTTCTGCATCTGGTAGTCGATCTCGAAATCGCGGTTCTCCTCCAGATAGGCCCAGACTGCGGTTTTCGGGTTGTCACCCGGGCCCCAGGGACGATCCGGGAAGAAGCTTTCCGGCATGTCCTCGACCACGGTGTCCATGACCACGCAGTAGCTGTCCACCGACACCAGCGGCGCATACAGACGCAGCTCTTCGAGCACGTGCTCGTGGGTATGGTTGGAGTCCAGGACCAGAATCACCTTCTTGCCGGCGGCTGCAGCCCGTACCTGCTCGGCGATGGCCGGGTCGATGCTCGAACCTTCGATCATGCGGATCCGCTTGCTCATCGGATGCTGCTCGATGGCTTCGCGGTTGTGCGGGCGGATATCCAGGTCGATGCCCAGCACTTCGCCATGGCCCTGCAACTCCAGCAGCGAGGCGTAGTAGATGATCGAGCCGCCGTGGGCGATACCGCATTCGATCACCAGGTCCGGCTTGACCTGCCAGATGATTTCCTGCATCGCCATCATGTCCTGGGGCAGCTGGATGATCGGCCGGCCCATCCAGGAAAAGTGATAGCTGTACTTGTGGGTCGCCGACTCGTTGAAAAAGTCACGGGCCAGGCCCTTGAGTTTTTCATCCTGGCCCTGGGCGCTGATCTGCGCCTGGCATTCTTGTTCAAAGGCTTGAATGACGTTGTGCTCGGTCATGTTCGGTTCTCAATGGCAAATTAGCTGAACGAAGCGCTGTCGACGGCGTGATAGACATAACGGCCGTCGGTCATGCGCTTGATTTCTTCGAGGTAGTTGGAATTCATCACGAAAAGGTTGGCGCCTGCCGGCAGTGCCTCCATGGCTTCTTGTGGCGATGACACACGCATGCCACTGAGCGGCAGGTACCGGCCCTGTTTGGCCGGGTTGATATCGACGACCTGATCCACCGCCACACCCGCGCGTTGCAGGAACAGCGAATAGATCACGCCCTTGGACGACGCGCCCCAGATCCCGGCAGCGGTGTGCGGCGCCGAGCCGATGATGCGTTTGGCGCACTCGATGCTGGCGGTGAAATCCGCCGGCATCTGCAAGGGCTGGATCGGCGCCGGCAACGACGACGTCAAGCTGCCCAGGTCCGCCACCACATATAGGTACTGGCCGCCGAACAGGTGCCCGGCCTCGTGCACGGTGCCGAACATGCGCTGCAGGTCCTCGAGGCGGAAGTAGTTGACGTGCTCATAGAACACGTCGAACCAGGCGCGATGCTCGAGAATCCAGTCGAAACACGGCACTTCGATATAGATCTGCCCGCCCTGGTTGGCATCGGCAATCTCTGCCAGAAAGGCCAGCGGATCGGCAATATGCTCCAGCACATGACGCAACACGATGGCCTCGGCAGCCAGCCCCAGGCCACGGGTGAAAGGCGCCTTGATCACCTCGGGGTTGATCCCCTCGTAGGCCGGGTCGATGCCGGTGATGGCATAGCCCTCACTGCGCAGCAGTTCGAGGAAGTAGCCCTTGCCGCAACCGACCTCGATCAGCTCGCGCCCCTTAAAGTGCCGGGCGATGATGCCCTCCACATCCATCAGGTGCTGCTGGAACTGCGCCGAATGGGCCTGTTCGTTCTGGTAGTCGCTGTCGTAGCTGAGCTTGTCGGCATCGAAGGCCTGATTGAAGATCAGCCCGCTCTTGAGATCCTGCACCAGCACGATGTCCGCAGACGCCGAGGCCCGGGCACTCTGGGCATCGGCGAAGGTGCGGTTCTGCAGCACCGGCAAGTCGGCGACCCGATACAACTCATGCGCCATGTTCGGCTCCTGTTATTTGCAGCAAGCGCTGGTTCAAGCCCCAGAACGCCATGGGTTCGTAGTCCGGGTATGGGTAATGCCCCAGGTTCAGGCGAATCGCCGAACCGCGCTGGGCGATGCGCTGCTCCACCAGGGAACGCACGGCTATCGGCCGGCCGCTGGAGCAATTGACCACCCCGGAAAACGTCCGCTGGCGCAGCAGTGCCGTGAGGTAGCCGGCCGCTTCTTCAATGGCCAGGTAGTCCCGCAACTGCTCGCCGCCGGACATGTCAAACACTTCGTCACCGCCGTCGATGGCCCGATCCAGTGCCGCCAGCAGGCTCTTGGGATTCTGTCCGGGGCCATGCAGGTAGAACAGCCGCGCCCACTGCAAGCTGAAGGGCAACTGCTGCTGCAGGGCCTGGAGGAACAGGTGCAGGCTGTGCTTGGCCAAGCCGTAGGGATTGCCTGGACGAGCCTCGGTCTGTTCTGTCAAAGGTCCACTCTGCATGCCGTACTCGAAGCAGGTGCCGGTGACCAGCACCTGGCTCACCCCCGCCTCGACCACCGCCTTGATAAAGCGATAGTCGGCCATCAGGTTGTGCTCCAGGTGAAACAGCGCCTGATAGTTCGGCAATCCGGGCCAGGCCAGATGGGCCAAGGCATCGACCCCGTCCACCAGGGCCGCGACATCCAGCTGCGGGTCATGCACATCCAGCGCACGAAACTCTACCGCGTCGAACCAGGGCATCTGCCGCGCCTTGTCCAGATCCCGGGCCAGCGCACGGACCCGGCAACCCCGGGCCAGCAAGGCCGCGACCAGATGCCGGCCGACAAAGCCAGTGGCGCCGGTGACCAGCACCGTCATGCCCTTCACAGCAGCTTCAACTCAGGCACGGCAATCACGAAACGCCCGCCCCATTGCCGCACCTGGGCCAGTTGCTCGCTGACTTCGCCCAACAGGTTCCAGGGCAACACCAGCACATAGTCCGGCTGCTCCTGGTCGATGCGCTCGGGGGCCACCACCGGGATGCGACTGCCCGGCAGGAACTTGCCCTGCTTGTGCGGGCTGGCGTCGGCGACCCAGGCCAGCAAGTCAGCCTTGACCCCAGCGTAGTTGAGCAAGGTATTGCCCTTGGCTGCCGCGCCGTAGCCCACCACGCGCTTGCCTTCGGCCTTGGCCTGGAGCAGGAAGCGCAGCAGCTCGTGCTTGATCCGCTCAGCGGCTGGCGCCAGGGTCTGGTAGTACTCGGGCGTGTTCACCCCGGCACGCTGTTCCAACAGCAACTGCTGCGCCACGCTGTCTTGCACCGGCCGGCGCGAGCCATCGATGCGCTGCACGAAGACCCGTAGCGAACCGCCATGGGTGGCCAGGGTCTGGACGTCGAAGACTTCCAGGCCGTTGCGCTGGCACAGGCTCAGGACGGCGGTAAGCGACAGGTAGGAATAATGTTCGTGGTACAGGGTGTCGAACTGCTGCCCGGCCATCAGGGTCAGCAGCTGGGGAAACTCGAAAGTCGCCACGCCCGCCGGCTTGAGCAACGTAGCGAAACCGCAGAGGAAATCGTTGATGTCCGGCACATGGGCCAGCACATTGTTGGCCGCCATCAGGTCGGCGGCCCAGCCCTCCTCCAGCAACTGCGCGGCAGTGCCACGGCCGAAGAACAGCTCGCGGATCTGCAGGCCCTTGGCCCGCGCAGCCTGGGCGGTGCTGCGGGTCGGCTCGACCCCCAGGCAGGGAATGTCACGCTGGGCCACGTACTGCAGCAGGTAGCCGTCGTTGGCCGCCACTTCCACCACCCGGCTCCGGGCGTCCAGGCCGAAACGCTCGACCATCTGCGCCACGTAGTCTCGGGCATGCTGCAACCAGGTGCTGGAGAACGAACTGAAGTAGGCATAGTCGGCGTCGAACAGGTGGTCGGCGCGGGTGTAGTCCTCGGTCTGCACCAGCCAGCATTGCTGGCACACCTGGACCTTGAGCGGCACCCACTGCTCGGCCTGATCCAATTGCTCGGCCCGCAGGTAGGCGTTGGATGGCGGCGAGGTGCCCAGGTCGATCAGAGGCAGGCTCAGGCATGCGCCACAACCGCGGCAATTCATAGTCTTACTCCAGCGAAGGCAGCATCGAGCAAGGGGTGGCTGGCATCCCGGGTCGACAGATTATTGACAGGCAACGGCCAGTTGATCGCCAGTCGCGGGTCCAGCACCGACAACCCGGCCTCGTGCTCGGGGGCGTAGTCGGCGCTGTGCAGGTAGAGCAACTCGGCATCGTCGCTCAGGGCCTGGAAGCCATGGGCGAAACCCGCCGGCAGCAACAGGCTGCGCCCATCGCCGCCACGCAGGTGCTCGGCATGCCAATGCAAAAAGGTCGGTGACTCGGGGCGCAGGTCCACCGCCACATCCCAGACTTCGCCGCGCAAGCAACTGATGAGCTTGGCTTCGGGCCGGGCGGCGGTCTGATAGTGCAAGCCACGCACGCTGCCCTGTTCGCGGGTGCAGGAGTGGTTGATCTGGCGAATATGGAAGGGCTGGCCAAAGGCGCTCAGACTGCCTTCGCAGAACAGCCGGGAGAAATGCCCGCGCTGATCTTCGAAGCGTTTGTGGCGCACCTCGAACAACCCGGCCATTGGCAGAGCCAGGACCTGGAACTCGCTCACAGCGCCCCCCGGTACAGGTTCAACTGCCCAAGGGTCACGGCACGCATGTCCGCGCCGCTCTTCCAGGCCAGGTGCCAGTCCAGGGTCTGCGCCAGGCACTGTTGCAGCGTCCAGCGAGGTTTCCAGCCCAACAGCTGGCGCGCACGACTGCTGTCCAGACGCAGCAGGCCGGCTTCGTGCAGCTCACTGGGTTCGATTCGCAGGCCCGGGGCCTCGGGCCATTGCCGGGCCAGCAACTCCACCACTTCACCGACGCTGCACATGTCCTGTTCACCGGGCCCGAAGTTCCAGGCACCGGCGTATTGCGGGCCGTTCACGTACAGGCCGGCTGCCAGTTGCAGGTAACCGGCCAGGGGCTCCAGGGCGTGCTGCCAGGGGCGTACCGCCTGGGGATAACGCAAGGTCACCGGCTCGTCGGCCGACCAGGCCTTGAGCACGTCGGGAATCAACCGCTCGGGGGCGAAATCGCCACCGCCCAGCACGTTGCCGGCCCGGGCCGTGGCCAGGGCCAGGCCGTGCTCGGCATAACGCTCGGCAGCAAAGAAGGATGAGGCATAGGACTGGGCCAGCAATTCGCAACAAGCCTTGCTGCTGCTGTAGGGATCGTGGCCGCCCAGGGCTTCGTTTTCCCGATAGGGCCACAGCCATTCCTGATTGGCGTAGACCTTGTCAGTGGTCACCAGGACGCAGGCACGGACCCCACCGACCTGACGGATCGCTTCCAACAGGTTGAGGGTGCCCATGACGTTGCTTGAGTAGGTCCCCAGCGGATCACGGTAGGCCTCGCGCACCAGGGGCTGGGCAGCCAGGTGCAGGACGATTTCCGGCTGCACCTGGGCGATCAGCTCCAGCAGGCTGCCCAGGTCTCGCAGGTCGCCACGATGATCGTCGACACCTTCGGCCACCCGGGCCAGTTCGAACAGACTCGGCTCGGTCCCCGGGTCCAGGGCGAATCCGCTGACCTGGGCCCCCAGGCTTTGCAGCCACAGGCTCAGCCAACTGCCCTTGAAACCGGTATGGCCGGTCAGCAGGACCCGCTTGCCACGCCAGAATTCCTGGCTCAGTCCCATTGCTTCCACGGGGCCTCCCCGCTTTGCCAGAGCTGCTCCAGATGATTCTTGTCCCGCAGGGTATCCATGGACTGCCAGAATCCCGAATGCTCGTAGGCGCTCAGTTGCTGATCCTTGGCCAACTGGATCAGCGGCTCGGCCTCCCAGGTGGTGCTGTCGCCATCGATGTAGGACAGCACCTTGGGCGACAACACGAAGAACCCGCCGTTGATCCAGCCACCATCGCCACGGGGTTTCTCGGTGAAGCCCAGGACCTGGTCGCCATCACGATCCAGGGCGCCATAGCGGCCCGGAGGCTGCACGGCCGTGACCGTGGCCAGCTTGCCGTGGGACCTGTGGAAATCCACCAATGCACCGATATCCAGATCGGATACGCCATCGCCATAGGTGAAGCAGAAAGCCTCGTCTTCCTGCAGATAACGTCCGGCCCGGCGCAAGCGTCCGCCGGTCATGGTTTCCTCTCCAGTGTCGATCAGCGTCACGCTCCACGGCTCGCTGTAATTCTGATGCACGTCCATGCGGTTGTTGCGCATGTCGAAGGTCACATCCGAAGTGTGCAGGAAGTAGTTGGCGAAGAAGTCCTTGATCGCGTAGCCCTTGTAGCCCAGGCAAATCACGAAGTCATGAATCCCGTGGGCGGAATACTGCTTCATGATGTGC
Source organism: Pseudomonas sp. BLCC-B112 (assembly GCF_028550695.1). Classification (NCBI taxonomy): domain Bacteria; kingdom Pseudomonadati; phylum Pseudomonadota; class Gammaproteobacteria; order Pseudomonadales; family Pseudomonadaceae; genus Pseudomonas; species Pseudomonas sp. BLCC-B112. The sequence goes on along the minus strand of NZ_JAQQGK010000001.1, from coordinate 1,048,271 downwards.
CAAAGAATTGGCTTGCCACCGATCTCGATCATGGGCTTGGGCTTGAGGTGGGACTCTTCGCTGATTCGCGTACCCAGTCCACCTGCCAGAATTACTGCCTTCATCGCTGTCCTCTTGCTCTTCGTGGGCCAGCCCAGCCCTTTCAGGACTGGCACGGCGCCAGATGCAGATCATTCATCGCAACCAAAGGGGCCCTTGCACTGCGCCGCAGTGAAGGATTTATGGCGATTTGCCGAGGACTTGCAGGAAGTGCGCCAATTGCGTGCGCGGCGCCCGCAGGCGCCGCAGAAGACAGCGAGAGCAACCACCCGAACGGAGGATTGCCCCACATCCCGGCCAACGACGATGGCAATCGCCGGCCCGGGGGAGGACGATCAGTCGGCCAACCATCCCCACAGCCAGTGCCGCAGGTTGTCGTCGCGCAGCATGAAGTCGCGATGCACCGCTTCTCGCAGCTCATCCCCCATGCGGTAACTGGCTGCCGGGTCGGACAGGTGCATGCGGATCGCCTGCAACCATTCCTCGGTACTGTTGCTGCGGACCTTGGTGCAAGGCAGGAAACCGCGATAGGCCTCGGTGTCGGTGCAGATCACCGGGTAACCGCAAGCACCGTATTCAAGGAGCCGCAGGTTGCTCTTGCAGTCGTTGAAGATATGAAACTCCAGCGGCGCCAGCGCCAGATCCAGGTTCAGGCTGGCCAGCTTGAACGGATAGCTCTGCAGGCTGGTGAGCGAGTGAAATTCGTGTACGTAAGGACGCAGGTCGTCAGGGCACATGCCAAAGAATACCCACTCGACCTCGTTCGCCAGCTCGCGCACCACCTCGGCGATGATCTCCAGGTCGCCGGTATGGCTGGTGCCACCGCCCCAACCCACCCGCGGCTTGCTGGAGGTACCACGACGACTGGTCAAACTGGCCCAGGGGTCCAGCGCCAGCATGTTGGGCACCACGCGAATGTCGCTGTGCATGCTCGACAGGGCATCGGCCAGGGGCTGGGTGGTCACCACCACGCGATCACACAAGCCGATGCCTTCGCGCAGCATCTGCTCGGTGTTCACCGGCTTGTTCCGAGCGTGGGTGTTCTTCTTCGGCGCACTGACGATGTAGTCGTCGAGCTCGAAGACCCGCAGGGCGCTGGAGTATTTTTTCATCCGCAGAATGTCACTGGCCGCCCCTTCGCTGTAGCGGCACTGCAGGATGATGGTATCCGGCGACAGGCGCTCGATGTCCGCCGTGGACGGCGACTCGTAGGCCACCCGGGCAATCACCCGCCCCGCTTCTTCCAACGCCGTCAGGGGACCGGTCACCCGGTAATGCCCGACCGCGGAACTGTTGACCGGCAAGCCGAGGATCAAGGGCAAGGCGCGACTGCAGAACGGATTCCAGTTGTTGCGCAAGGAAGGCTCCAGACTGAAGCTGGAGTAGCCCAAGCTCAGGGCCGGGTTATAGGCCGGATCGCGAGCGATCTTCGCCATCCACTGCTGGTAGAAGCGCTCCTGCTCGGCCTCGCGGGCCAGCTGCCGCTCGCTGTCATCACCGGCAGGCGACGCTGGCCGCAGCATCAGGGTGGCGTGAGGCGTCCAGACCACCAGATAGCCGTTGCGGTCGACCCGCAGGCACAGGTCGGTCGCACCCAATTCGTCGGCGAACGCCTGCGCATCCAAGCCGCCCAGGCTGTCGAAGACCTCCTTGCGTACCATCAGGCAATCGCCACTGACCGCACTCCAGTTCTGTACCACTTGCAGCCGTTGCATGTAGCCCCGGGCGTCCATGGCTTCGCCGACAAAGGGCGAACTCGCAGGCCCGGCCATGCCCAGCACCTGGCCGGCATGGAGAATGGAGCCATCGGTGGCCAGAATCCGCGCCCCCACCACGCCCACCTCCGGACGCTGGGCCTGATTGAGCAACTCATCAAGCCAGTCGCCGCTGCAGATCAGCGCCCCCGGATTGAGCAGCAACAGGTAGTCGCCACGCGCCTGGCTCGCCGCACTGTTGATCAGCGCAGCCTGGCTGTGCGGACCGACATAAGGCAGAACCCGCAGCATCGCACCACCCAGCTGGGCCATGGCCGCCAGCCAGTCGGCCATGGCCGGGTCGCGACTGCCGGCATCCACCAGCACAATTTCGTAGTGGTTGTAGGCCGTCTGCTCGATCAGGCTTTCAACGCAGCGCTGCAGGGTCGCCAGGGAGTCACCGCACGGCAGGATGATCGACACCAGCGGCCGGCTGCCATGCAGGTAATCGATGCGATTGAGCAGGGGCAGGTCATCGTGAACAATCCGGTGTTCCACACCGATCCGCTGCAGATGCGCGGCCACCAGCCCTTCACTGGCCTCGATCACCTGGGGGCGGGACAACCACTGGGCGAAGCTGAACTCGGACTCCAGCTGGATATCGGCAATGTGCTCGATGGTCCGGGGCCCCGCCGCCTCCACCATCCGCCATAGAAGATCATGGGGCGCCAGTTCGCCATGGCGCGGATCGAACCCGCCTTCGGCCATGAAGCGCTCGCGGGAAAAAGCCAGGGCACGACCGACATAGGGATAGGAGCGCATCAGGTCGAGGTTGAAGTCAGGCTTGAACACCGGCTCCGACGACTCACCCTCTACCAGCGCGCCTTCATCACTGTAGGCGCAGAGCATGGCCGGGGTATTGGCGATGCGCTCGGCAAGGATCAACAGTGCCGACTCCTGCAGGCGATCACCGGCCTGCAGCAGATAGAACCAGTCGCAACCTTCCAACTGCGGCAGCAGCTCATTGAGCTGCTGCACCCAGTCGCCTCGCAGAGGCTGGTGCAGAACCCGGTCACGCACCTGCTCCTCGCCCACCGACAACACCAGCACCGCGGCAGGCGCGAACAGCTGGCCATCAATGCTGTCCAGAGTCCGGGCAAGCGCCTCGCCATCGCCCTCGAAGTCAAGGACCACCGGCACCAACTGCACCCGCCGCGGCCAGCTGTCGATGCGCTGAGGCATCAGCCGCTGCTCCACCGCCGAGAACTTGCGTACCGACAGCCACTCTCGATAGAAATCCTCGTAACTGATGCTCTCGCCACCCACCCGGCCATCGACCACGGTACTGCGGTTGCCCAGCACCCGGGTCACGCACAGCTCCTGCCAGTTGCGCGGCTGCCCGGCCTCCCGAGCCATATCGACATACCGCACCCAGCCTGCCGCCGGCGCCGACTCGCCACTGCGGGCGGCCAGCATCTGCACCAGCCACTCCCACTCACTGCGTGCCTGCTTGAGCATTTCCGGGGTAGCGCTCAGGCGCCCCGGGTACAGGCGTTCGCAACTGAGCACCGTCACCAGCGCCGCGAGATTGCCACGGCGCATCAGGCAGATGAACAGGGCGAAATCCAGCAGCGCGACAAAACCCGCGCCCTCCTGGATCAATGCCGGCAGCAGCTCCAGCACATCGGCACGACGCATCAGCGCCGAGCTGAAGTTGCCGAGGAAGTTGCGTGGCGTGCTCTCGAAGATCGCCAGCATATCCTCGCCCTTGAGCACGGCATCGTTGTAGGTAAAACGGCAGTTGTCGACCCGCGGCGGCAGGATGAAATTCCCAGCGTCACTGAATACCCGCAGCGCACACACCAGATTGACATCCGGATTGTCGATCAGCACCGGCGCCTGCAGTGCGATGCTGGGTGCAAACAGCCGATCGTCGTCACACAACACCTTGATCAGCTCGCCACGCGCCTCTTCAACACAGCGCAGAACGTTCTTCTGCAGCCCAAGGCGTTGCGGGTTGCGCAGGTACCGCACAGGGTGCGCAGGCTCGGCCACGGCTTCAACGATACGCTGGATCTGATCGTCGGCACTGTCGTCGCAAATGACGATTTCCAGGGGCTGGTAGGTTTGGGCCAAGGCACTGTCGAGGGCCTGGCTGAAGAAGCGCGGGTTGAAGGCGGGGATAACGATGCTGACTAGAGGGGCTTGGTTCACGGTTGCAAACTCTCGAGCGGCGAGCCCTGGCCAGAAAGACCAAGGCTGCAGAACCGCTTAAAAAAGACGGCTGACGGCTCGACGGTCATGGCGTTCGAGCCGCAGCTCGAACGCCATGTTCTCAGACCTTGTTGAACAGGCCGAGCTGAGTGATCTTGCTGAAGGCCAACTGCGAGGCCTGCAACATGGTCTGCTGCAGGGTCAGGCGGGTCATGACTTCGGCCGGATCGGAATCACTGATGGCAGAACGGGTGGTGACGTTGGCTGCCGCCAGACTTTCGTTGATTTCATTCTGTGTGGCCAAAGCCGAACCACGACCACCGATGGAGCTGATGCCGATGGACAGCTGATCGACACCACTGGCCAGGTTGGCCATGCCCGACGCGAGGTCGGCCAACTGCTTCTGGGTTGCCAAGACGTCACCGTCAGTGGGTGTGCTCAACGCGTTTTTCAACTGACTCACGGTGTCCAGGATGTTCTGGGTTTCGTGGGTGTTAACCGCCACGCTGAACTGATCGTTGGCGGCCGGCGAAGGAGCGCCAGTCAGGGTGAAGCTCACGCCTGCCGCAGTGGCGATATTGCCCGGCCCTACCACACCCGAAGACACCGGTTTGCTGTCTGCCGTCAGCGGCGCGGCATACAGATCGAAGTTGGTGGCGCTGGTGAACTTGAGCACGGCAGAGCCACTCGGGAACGTCGAGTTGTAGGCCACCGGATCAGTCACGCTGGCGGCCGAGACCTGAGTCATGCTCGGGTTGCCCGGAGAACGTGCAACGTTGAAGGTGTCCGGCTTCGACGCCAAGGTGAAACTGTGCCCCGGCAGCACCGTGCCAGCGACATCGCCGGACTTGAGATTGATGTTCAGGTTCAGATCGACACCACGGAAACTCACCGTCTGATTCGGTGAAGTACCGATCACGCCGCCCTTGCTGGCCTCGGCCGTCACATCGTTGCCGCTGCCATCGAGGATCTGCAACTGGGTACCGCTGACGAACGACACGGTATAAGGCTCGCCACCGCGGAACTGGCTGTTGTAGGTGCCGCTGTTGGTCATCTGGCCATTGGACAGGGAAACCCGCCCATCATCCACCACCGGCGAGGTCATGGTGACCTGGCTACGACTGGTGTTGAGCGCCTGCTGGAACACATCCCAACCGGTGCTGTTGGCAGCCATCATCATGGTGTCGCCCACCGGCAGCTTCAGGCTGCTCTGGTCACCGTTGTAGCTGTAGGTGCCATCGGAGTTGCGGCTGAACGGCGGAACGTCGTCCTTGGAGCCGCCAAAGAGATACTTGCCGTTTTCGTCCTGAGAGTTCATCAGGCTCAGCAGCTGCTCTTCGATCTGCCCCAGCTCGGCAGCATTGGCCTGCCGGTCGGCATTGGTGTAACCGGCGCTGCCGGCGCCGACGGCCAGTTGCTTGGCCCGGTCCAGAACGTTGTTGATGCTGGTCATCACCGACTCGGCCTGGCCCAGGGAAGCCTTGATCGAGTTGCTGTTGGCCTTGTACTGATCAAGCAGGGAAGCCTGCTGACCCAGCTGCAGCAAACGGGCAGCGCCCACCGGATCGTCGGCGGCGGTCTTGACCCGGACCAGGCTGCTGGCCTCTTCGCCGCTCTTGATCGCGTTGGAGAAGTTCTTCTGATAGTTGGCAGCCGAAGTCTCGTAATACTGGGCGGTGGAAATGCGCATGGGCTACGACTCCTTAAAGGCTGTTGATCAGCGTGCTGAAGGTTTCCTGCGCAGCCTTGATGATCTGCGAAGACGCGGTGTAGTACTGCTGGAACTTGACCAGGTTGCCGGTCTCATCGTCCAGGTTGACCCCGGACAGCGAGTCACGGGCACCCTTGGCGTTGGCCAGGATGGAACCGTTGGCAGCACTGTCGAGCTTGGCCTGGCTGGCCTTGGCGCCGACGTTCTCGATCAGCTTGCCGTAGGCATCCACCAGGGTGATGCCCTTGCTCGCCGAACCGGTGTCCACGGTCTGCTTGGTCTGCAGACCCGACAGCGCCAGGCCGTTGCGGTTATCCGAAGAACCGGCGCCATTCACCGAAATGTTCATGTTGTCGCCGGCATTGGGCGAACCGGCAACGGTCATCTGCACCGTGAAGGTCTTGGTCACAGGTGGCGCGCCGCCGTCAGTGATCGGGTTGCCGCTGGCATCGAGCATCTTGATCTGCAGGTTCAGGACATTGCTCTGCCCTGGCACGATGGAGCCGCTGCCCATCTTGACGCCCTTGGCGTCAAAGTAATCGTAGGTCTGGCTGCCGCCGGAGGCCGCATTGAACACCACCTTGACCGGGCCGGAGTTCTTCAGGGCGGTCTGCATTTCCAGCTTGCTGGCTGCATCGTAGTTGTTGATCGGCACCGCCAGGGACGGCTGCGCAGAGATGCTCAGGGAGCTCTTGACCCCGGCACCGATCTCGGCCTTCAGCGGCGCAGCCAGAGCCAGGCGCTTGGCGTCGGTCATTTCCGTCTGGATGGTGGCTGCGGCATTGCGGGTCGGGGTGATCTTGAAGCTGTCACCGGCGGCCACCGTACCATTGAGGTTCAGCGAAAAGCCGTCGATCACGGGTGCCGGGCTGGTCGTGGTGCTGAAGGTGCCCATGTCCTTGCCGTCGGAACGCTTGACGCTGTAATTCGTGGCGCTGCTGAAGGTCACGGTGTAGTCGCCGGTGCTCAGCTGGCCGGTGTCCTTGATGGTCACATCGAAGTTGCCCGAGCCCGCGCTGTTGGCGGCGCTGGCCATACTGCGCTGACTGATCATCCGCAGGCTGTTGATGTCGTTGAACAGGTTGCCGCCGAACTCACCGTTCTTGTCGATACCCTGGGCCATCTGGCTGTTCATCTGGTCGGCAACCACCAGGGCCACGCGCCCCAGTTCATTCATTGCCGGGTCCAGCACTTCACTGCGATAGCGCAACAGGCCACCAATCTCGCCACCGGTGGTGACGTTGGTGATGTCCACGGTGCTGGTGCCGCGATTGAGCTGCAGCATGGAGCGCGTCGGGTCGTTCTTGCCCTGCACCACTTCCAGAGTGTTGGCGGAGTTGCCCATCACCAGCGGCTGGCCACTGCCCAAGTACAAGTCGAGGCTGGAACCACGCTCCGACACCTGGACGCCGATAAAGGTCGAAAGCTGGCGCACGGTTTCGTTACGGGCATCCAACAGGTCGTTGGGCATGCCGTTGCCGTTGGTCGACAGTTCGGAAATCTTCTGGTTGAGCTGGGCGACGGTATTGGCCAGCTTGTTGACCTGGTCGGCCATGCTCGCCATGTTGCCGTTGATGTTGCTGTTCTGTTCGTTGAGCTGGCTGGACACCGAGTTGAAACGGTTGCTCAAGGCCTGGGTGTCGCTGAGCAGCAACTGCCGGGAAGCCTCGTCGGTAGGCTTGGCGTTGAGGTTCTGCAGCGAGGCGAAGAATTTGGTCAGGGCGCCGTTCATGCCGGTGCCGTTGTCCGACAGCAACTGGTCGACCGGGCTGATCTGGCCCTGGTAGGCCGCGACGTCACTGTTCAAGGACGTGGCGGTGCGCAACTGGGCATCGAGGAAGCTGTTGTACACCCGGCGTACGTCCGCCAGGGTGGTACCGGTGCCGATGAAGACATTGCCGAATTGAGCGGAGGCCTTGGTGCCCTGCACGGTCTGCTGGCGCGAGTACCCGGCGGTGTCGGCGTTGGCAATGTTGTTACCCGTAGTCACCAACGACGTTTGGCTGGCGGCCAGCCCCGACATCCCAATATTGAGCAAACTCATGATTCAGACCTTATAAATTCGTGGAAACGCCCGCCGCAGCGTAGCTCTCGTAGTTCTTCATCTGCTTGGCTATCTGCGAAATCTTGCTAGCGTAATCCGGGTCCGTTGCATACCCGGCTTTTTGCAACTCGCGAACAAACTGTTCTGGTTTATCGGCAACCTTCAGCACTTCTTGATAGCGATTATTGCTCTGCAACAAGGTCACCAGATCGTGGAAGCTGTCCTGGTAGGAATCATAGGAACGGAACGCCGCCGTCTCCTTGACCATCTGCCCATCGCGGAACTCGCTGGTGATCGCTCGGGCCTGAGCGCCCTGCCAACTTTTGTTGGCCTTGATGCCGAACAGGTTGTGACTGCTGCTGCCATCCTGCTGACGCATGACCGATTTACCCCAGCCGGTTTCCAGCGCGGCCTGGGCTACCAGATAACGCGGATCGATACCGATGCGCTGGGCCGCCTGCTGCGCCATCGGCAACATGGTGGCGACAAAATCATCTGCGGAACTGAAGGCGCGCTTGGCCGGCGCCAGCGGCGGCTGAGCCATGGCCCGGCCATACACGCGCATCTTGCCCTGGGACTCGGCGTAGCCCTGGTTGACCCGCCACTCGCCACGCAGCACTGCATCGGCGGCTGCGCTATTGCGGGTAGGCGCAACGTTCTGGGTAGAGGCGTCAGCAGTCGCACCGGCCGAAGGCACGATACCGGTCAACAGGCGATCGGTGAGCTTGCTCGGCAACGACAGGCGCCGTTGATTGAGCAACGCCATATCGTTATGCGACACCGTGCTGCGCAACGGGTCCTGGGCACGCGAGGCCCACATTGGACGCTGACCATTGACCCGGCTCAACGGACCATCCTGGGCGGTGGTACCGGCGGCAATCGGGGTCGGAGTAGCCACCGGCGCCGCGGCTGTCAAGGCCGTATGGGTCGCGCCCGGGTTGGCCGGTTTGTTCTTCATCATCTGGCGCATCAGCACATTGGCCAGGCCGATACCGCCCCCCTCACGAGACAGGGATACCGCCAGCTGCTGGTCGTACATGTCCTGGTACTGCTTGGCGGCTGGGGTATTGAGCGGATTGTCCTGGGCAATGACATCGGTGGCCTTGCGCATGGACTTGAGCATTTCATTGAGGAACAGCGACTCGAACTCCTGCGCCACCTTGCGCACGTTGGCTTCGCCGTTCTTGTCGCCGACCTTGAGTTGCTGCAGGCGATTGAGGTCGGAGTAAGACCCGGAATCGCCGCTGCCAATCAGTCCGCTCTTACGAATATCCATGGCGCTCACCTCAAATCACGATCAGGTCGGCCTGCAAGGCGCCGGCCTGTTTCAAGGCTTCGAGGATCGCCATCAAGTCACCTGGCGCAGCCCCGACCTGATTCACCGCACGGACGATCTCATCCAGGGTGGTGCCCGGGCCGAACTTGAACATCGGCTTGGCTTCCTGCTGGGCGTTGACCCGCGAACGCGGCACCACAGCGGTCTGGCCATTGGACAGAGGGCCGGGCTGGCTGACGATCGGGTCTTCGGTAATGGTCACGGTCAGGCTGCCGTGGGTCACCGCCGCCGGCGACACCTTGACGTTCTGGCCAATGACGATGGTGCCGGTACGGGAGTTGATGATGACCTTCGCCACCGCCTGCCCCGGATCGACTTCCAGATTCTCCAGGATCGACAAGTAGTCCACGCGCTGGCTTGGGTCCAGAGGCGCGGTGACCCGGATCGAACCGCCATCGATGGCCTGGGCCACGCCCGGGCCGAGCATGTCATTGATCTTGTCGACAATGCGCTTGGCGGTGGTGAAGTCCGAACGATTGAGGTTCAGGGTCAGGCTGTTGCCCTGATTGAAACCGCTGGGCACGGCGCGCTCCACCGAGGCACCACCAGGAATCCGTCCGGCAGATGGCACGTTGACGGTGATCTTCGAACCGTCACGCCCCTCGGCATCGAAACCGCCCACCACCAGGTTGCCCTGGGCAATGGCGTAGACGTTGCCGTCGATCCCCTTGAGCGGGGTCAGCAGCAAGGTGCCGCCACGCAGGCTCTTGGAGTTACCGATGGAGGAAACGGTGATATCCACCTGCTGACCCGGCTTGGCGAATGCCGGCAGATCGGCGCTGACCGACACCGCCGCGACGTTCTTCAACTGCACGTTGCCGGAGCCGGCCGGCACCTTGATGCCAAACTGCGACAGCATGTTGTTGAACGTCTGCAGAGTGAACGGGGTCTGGGTCGTCTGGTCGCCGGTGCCGTTAAGCCCGACCACCAGGCCGTAACCGATCAATTGGTTGGAACGCACGCCGGAAATACTGGCAATGTCCTTCAACCGCTCGGCCTGGACGCCAAGGGAAGTGGACAGCAACAACGCCGCCGCCATCAGGTGCTTGAAGTTGAACATGAGGCTTCTCATCACCTAGAAAGGGAACAGCGGACTGAGGAAGAAACGATCGAACCAGCCAGGCTGGTTAGCATCGGCAAACGAGCCGGTACCCGAATAGGTAATGCGGGCATCTGCCACCCGGGTCGAGGAGACGGTGTTGTCGGTAGCGATATCGTCTGCCCGTACCAGACCGGCAATGCGCACCAGTTCGTCGCCGGTGTTGAGCGTCATCCACTTCTCGCCGCGCACCGCGATGATGCCGTTGGGCAATACATCGGCCACGGTGACGGTGATCGAACCGGTCAGGCTGTTGCTCTGCGCGGCCTTACTGTCGCCCTTGGTGGCGCGATTACCGCTGTAGCCGGCATTCAACGTCAGGTCGCCATCGCTCAACGGGTTGTTGACATTGGGCACAGCGCCAAACAGCGAGGTCAGGCCGATGCTGTTGGAGCTGGTCTTGTTCAGGGCCGAGTTGGCGCCCTTGCTGGCGCTGGTCCGCTCGTTCAGGGTGATGGTAATGATGTCACCCACCCGGAACGCCTTGCGGTCGCTGTACAGGTTCTGCTCAAAACCGGCCTGGTAGATCGAGCCGTTGTTGGACGCGGAAGGCAGCGGCGTGCGCGGCAACACCGGGGCGTAATAAGGGTCATTGGGCTTGGGCGGCGGAGCAACACAGCCCGCGAGCACGGCACTCCCACTCAGCGCTAGAACACACATAAACCGATTCATGACCCTTCCTCACGATGTTGCCGGTGCGCCACTTCAGACCCGTGGCGACCTCAAGACTTGATTACAGCTTCTGCGTAATGAACGAGAGCATCTGGTCCGCAGTGGAGATCACCTTGGAGTTCATCTCGTAGGCCCGCTGGGTAGTGATCATGTTGACCATTTCCTCAACGGTGCTGACGTTGGACGCTTCCAGGGTGTTCTGCAGCGTGGTGCCGAAGCCGTTAAGGCCTGGAGTACCAATTTGCGGCGCGCCACTGGCGGCGGTTTCCAGGAACAGGTTGTTGCCCTGGGACTGCAGGCCAGCCGGGTTGATGAAGTCGGCGGTTTGCAGGTTACCGATCACCTGGGAAGCCGGGTTGCCGGCGATGGTGATGGATACGGTGCCGTCCTGACCCACGGTGAAGGTCTGTGCGTCGTTGGGCACAACCACCGCAGGCTCCAGGGCAAAACCGCTGGCAGTGACGATCTGGCCATCGGAATTGAGGTGGAACGTACCGTCACGGGTATAGGCCGTGGTGCCGTCGGGCTGCAGGATCTGGAAGAAACCACGGCCATTGATGGCCAGGTCCAGAGGCTGCTCGGTGGTCTGCAGGCTGCCGGCAGTGAAGTTCTTCTGGGTCCCGACAATGCGCACACCGGTACCGACCTGCAGGCCGGTTGGCAGTTCGCTGTCCTGGGTCGACTGGGCACCGGGCTGGCGCTTGATCTGATACAGCAGGTCCTGGAACTCGGCGCGATCACGTTTGAAACCCGTGGTCGAGACGTTCGCCAGGTTGTTGGAAATAACACTCAGGTTGGTGTCCTGGGCGGACAGACCGGTTTTGGCAACCCATAGAGCCGGAAGCATTCGATTCTCCTCTCGCGCCTGTTTTACGGCGCTAGATACTGGTAATTAGCTGATCTGCAAGACCCGAGCCATGGCCTGGTCGTCTTCTTTGGCGCTGTTCATCATCTTGACGTGCAATTCGAACTGGCGGGACAAGGCCAGCACCGCGGTCATTTCTTCCACGGCATTGACGTTGCTCGACTCCAGGAAACCCGAGACCAACTGCACATTGGCATCGGCAGGCGCCGGCTGGCCGTCCTTGGTCTTGATCGACCCATCCAGGCCCTTGGTCAGGTTCTTGATATCCGGATTGACCAGCTTGATGCGATCGACCTCGGCCATGACCCGCGGACCTTCACCCATGGCACGAATGCTGATGGTGCCGTCCTGGCCGACTTCGATCTTCTGCTCTGGCGGCACGGCGATAGGACCGCCATTGCCCATGACCGGCATGCCATTGCCTGCACGCAGCACGCCCAGAGCGTCGACATTCAAACTGCCGGTACGCACATAGCTTTCGCTGCCATCGGGGCTCTGCACGGCAATCCAGCCCTTGCCGCTGACGGCCACGTCCAGGTCACGACCGGTTTCCACCATAGAGCCGGGAGTAAAATCCGTTGCCGGCCGCTCCCCCATGGCAAAGGCCCGCGCCGGAAAACTGTCACCAAACACCGGCATCGCGCGCGCCTGCTCCAGGTCGCGCTGAAAACCGTTGGTGGAGATGTTCGCCAGATTGTTGGCATGAGCCTTTTGCGCCAGAGCATTCTGGCTGGCGCCGGTCATTGCCACATAAAGGTACTTGTCCACAATCGTTCCTCATCTGCCGGACGTTTGCCGCCCCACACTGTACTGAGCATGGCGTAAGCAATTTCTACACCAACTTTAACTTCCAACAGCGCTCCCCATACAGGCCGGGGCTTTGCCGCGAGCAACGGGTTTTTCAGGGCGGAATGAGAGACGAAAAAACGGCGGACTTATGCCGCTAACGGCAAGCCTCGGTCGCACGCCCTGGGTTCGTTCCGCACTCGGGCTGGACACTTTGTGAACGGATCTTGCTAGGCACAGTGACTGGCTATCGCAACTTCAGTTTGCGCAGGGGTGGCCGACACCTAAGCCAGTGACTGCCAAGGAGAACCACTTTGAACCTGTACCTCAATCAGCTGCGCAAGACAGCTGACTTCAAGGAAGCCATCTATTCCGGGGATATCTTCCTGGACACTGACCTGGCCACCGCAAAAGAACTCTGCGGGTACGCCAAGGAAAGCATCACCGCGGCATTCGATGGCGAAACCAACCACCAGGCTCTGCACACGATGATGCCGGTAGAAGAGTTCGTCAGCCGGGTTACCCGACTCAAGGGCCAGTTCACCAACAGCCAGCGCGTCAAGGATCTGATCCTTGGCTTCATTCACGAGATCGGCATCGATCCTCGGGACTACATTTTCGACGTACCGCGCCTGCGGGTCGTGCCCAACTACGACTACCTGCACGCTGGCGTCAGCTACGCCTACAAGCCTCATCGCGACAGCTGGTACGGCAGCGTGGATTGCCAGATCAACACCTGGATGCCGGTCTACACCATCACCCCGGACCAGACCATGATGATCAACCCCAGCTACTTCGAGAAGCCGGTGGCCAACACCTCGAAGGACTGGAGCCTGAAGGACTGGATCAGCAACCAGCGACACAAGGCCAAGGACAACCTGACCGAAGAAGTACGGGTCCACCCGGTGCCCCTCGGGGAGATCGACGACAGCTCTGAACTGCGCATCGCCGGCAACTCAGGCGAGATGCTGGTGTTCTCCGGCTCGCATCTGCACGGCACTGTCCCCAACCGTACCGACCGCACCCGCTTCAGCGTGGACTTCCGCCTGATGCACCTCGAAGACCTGAAACACAACCGCGGAGCCCCCAACGTAGACAGCGCCTGCCCCGACGTCGGCTCCGGCTTCAAAGACTACTTCCACGCCCACGACTTCTCGAATTTCCAAGGATTCAAGCCATGACCAAACGTCGCCTTACCCCCGCCGAAGCCCAATACAACGAAACCCGCGCCGGCGTACTCAAGCGGGTCGACGCCGAGTACGTAGCCGACGCGCCCTTCGTCTTCGCCAACCGCATCAACGTCACCGCCGCGCTGTCGCGCATGGAGCTGTTCAAGAAGGTCATGGATGTGCCCGGGGCGATCATCGAGTGCGGCGTGTACAAGGGCAACTCGCTGATGCTCTACATGCACCTGTCGATGATCCTCGAGCCTTATGCCATCAACCGCTCCATCGTCGGCTTCGACACCTTCGAAGGCTTCACCAGCATCAACAAGGACGAGGACCCGGCCGACATCAACGAGACCATGTTCTCCGACACCGACCAGTCGCTGATCCAGGACATGATCGATGCCAACGACCTGCTGCGTCCGGTGAACCGCATCCCGCGCTGCGAGCTGGTCAAGGGCGACATCTGCAAGACCGTGCCGGAATTCGTCAAGTCGCGTCCGGACCTGGTAGTGGCCATGCTGATCCTCGACACCGACCTGTACGAGCCCACCAAGGTCGCCCTGGAAACCTTCCTGCCGTACATGCCCAAGGGCGCTATCGTGGTTCTCGACGAAGTCGCCTACCGCAACTTCCCGGGCGAAACCAAGGCCCTGCGCGAAGTGTTCGACATGAACAAGATCGAACTCAAGCGCCTGCCTTTTGACTCCTGTGTCGGCTACTTCCATATCTGAAGACAGCCAGCCCCGAGCCAAACGAAAAGCCCCGCTTCATAAGCGGGGCTTTTTTCATTCCGGCGACTCCTTGCCGACCTCGTACTGGCGCAACTTGTTGGCGATGGTGGTATGGGAAACCCCCAGGCGCTTGCCCAGCTGCCGACTGCTGGGATGCTCGGCATAGAGACTTTCCAGCACCGCCTTTTCAAAGCGACCGACAATCTGCTCCAGGCCGCCTTCCAGGGAAAAGTCCCCCAGGGGCTGGCGGGCGCCATAGTCCGGCAGACGGATATGCTCGGCCTTGACCATGCCGCCATCACACAGCGAGACCGCCTGGAACAGCACGTTCTCCAACTGCCGGACATTGCCCGGCCAGTGATAGTGACTGAGGCGCTCCATGGCCGCCGGAGCCAGCCGTGGCAGCGGACAACCGATCTGGCGACTGGCCTGATCGAGGAAGTGCTCCACCAGGGGCGTCAAACCATCGAGGCATTCGCGCAGCGGCGGAATATGCAGGGACAGCACGTTGAGTCGGTGGTACAGGTCCTGGCGAAACTCGCCCCGGGCACAGAGTTCGGACAGATCCACCTGAGTCGCACAGATCACCCGCACATCCAGGTACACCTCCTCGTCACTGCCGACACGACGGAAGCAGCCATCCTGGAGGAAACGCAGCAACTTGACCTGCAGGCGCGGGCTCATTTCCCCCACACCATCGAGAAACAGCGTGCCGCCGGCCGTCAGTTCCAGCAGCCCGAGCTTGCCCTCGGCCCGAGCCCCTTCGAAGGCCCCGGGGCCATAGCCGAACAGCTCGGTCTCGGCCATGGATTCCGGCAGCCCGGCGCAGTTCAGAGCCATCAGCGGCGACTGGCCCCGAGGGCTGGCCAGGTGGCAGGCGCGGGCCAGCAACTCCTTGCCGGTGCCGGTCTCGCCTTCAATCAACAGAGGCGCATCCAGGGGCGCCATGCGCCGGGCTTCCCGCACCACCGCTGCCATGACTTTCGAGCTCTGGAAAATACTGTCAAAGCCCCGCAGCTCCTGCTTGCGCACATTGTAGATACGCTCACCAACCCGATCCGCCCGATGCAGGGTCAATACCGCACCGGCCATGGCCTCGCTGTCATCGTGCTCGGATTGCAGCGGGGCGATGTCCGCCAGAAACACGTCGCCCTTGACCTTGACCCGCAGCCCGTTGATCCGCGACTGGTTGGCCCGCACCAACTCCGGCAAATCGAAGTCCTCGGCGTAGCGTGACAGCGGAATCCCCGGCACTTCATCCACCCGCACGCCCAGCAACTGCGCTGCCGCTCGGTTGGCGGCCACGATGGAGCCGCCCATGTCGATGGACAGCACCGGGAACTCCAGGGCACCCAGCAGCGCATTGAGCTCCATGTGCCGACGCTCGCTGGGCATCAGCCCGACCCTTTTGACGCCAAACACTCCGGCGATGGATTCGAACTTGGGGCGCAATGCCTGGAACTGCAGGTTGATCAGGTTCGGACAGTGCAGATAGATGGCGTTGCCATGCTCGCCCCCCACCTCGCCCCGGGCCACGTTGATCCCGTATTCCACCAGCAGATTGAGGATGTCCCGCAGGATGCCGATGCGGTTCTGGCAGTGAACTTTGATACGCATGAAGAAAGGCCCGAAGCGGATAATGGAGGGCATAAACGCCGAAAACCGACGCTTTTGACGTCGGCATTTGCAAACTTTCTGCTGGATGGCGCAGATAATCGTCAAGATTATGTGACAGCAAAGGGCTTTTTCAAACCTGAAAACCCACAATACTTGGGAGCCCTGGGCAAAACCGTAACGATTAGTTTACAAATTAACGTCCTAACCCCCTCCGTCAGCGCCAGTCAGCTGCTGCAAAGCGTCGCACCCTGGGGTATCACTGGGGTCACACATAACAAGAACGCATCCCCTGGCAGGAGAGCAGCATGAAGCAGACGCAGTACGTGGCCCGCGAGCCCGACGCGCAAGGTTTTATCGACTATCCACCCGAAGAACACGCGGTGTGGAACACCCTGATCACGCGCCAGTTGAAAGTGATCGAGGGGCGCGCGTGCCAGGAGTACCTGGACGGCATCGACAAGCTCGGACTGCCCCACGACCGCATCCCGCAGCTGAGTGAAATCAACAAGGTCCTCGGCGAAACCACGGGCTGGCAAGTGGCCCGGGTGCCGGCACTGATTCCTTTCCAGACCTTTTTCGAACTGCTGGCCAGCAAGCGCTTTCCGGTGGCGACCTTCATTCGTACTCCTGAAGAGTTGGACTACCTGCAGGAACCGGACATCTTCCACGAGATTTTCGGCCACTGCCCGCTACTGACCAATCCCTGGTTCGCCGAATTCACCCACACCTACGGCAAGCTCGGCCTGCAAGCCACCAAGGAAGAGCGCGTTTACCTGGCGCGTCTGTACTGGATGACTATCGAGTTCGGCCTGGTGGACACCCCGGACGGACGACGCATCTACGGCGGCGGCATCCTCTCCTCGCCCAAGGAAACCGTCTACAGCCTGTCCGAAGAGCCGGAGCACCAGGCCTTCGATCCGCTGGAAGCCATGCGCACGCCTTATCGCATCGACATCCTGCAACCCATCTACTTTGCCCTGCCCAACCTAAAGCGCCTGTTCGACCTGGCCCATGAAGACATCATGGCCCTGGTTCACCAAGGCATGCAGCTGGGCCTGCACGCCCCCAAATTCCCGCCAAAACCCAAGGCGGCCTGAGCAGCCCGCCCTCGCGGGCGGCTGCGAAAGATAGTAACTTCCAACAAGAATCGAACTCAGGAATACACCATGACCGCTCTGAACCAAGCCCATTGCGAAGCCTGCCGCGCCGATGCCCCTCAGGTCAGCGACGAAGAACTGCCGGTACTGATCAAGCAGATCCCCGACTGGAACATCGAAGTTCGTGACGGCGTGATGCAGCTGGAAAAAGTCTTCCTGTTCAAGAATTTCAAATTCGCCCTGGCCTTCACCAATGCCATGGGCGAGATCTCCGAGGCCGAAGGCCACCACCCGGGCCTGCTCACCGAATGGGGCAAAGTCACCGTGACCTGGTGGAGCCACTCGATCAAGGGCCTGCACCGCAACGACTTCATCATGGCCGCCCGCACCGACGAAGTGGCCAAGACCGCAGAAGGACGCAAGTAATGCATTTCGATGCCATCGGTCGCGTACCCGGCGATCCGATTCTCGGCCTGATGGAGGCCTACGCCAACGATCCCAATCCGCGCAAATTCGACCTCGGCGTGGGGGTCTACAAGGATGCTCAGGGCCTGACGCCGATCCCGCAATCGGTGAAGCTGGCGGAGCAGCGCCTGGTGGATCGCCAGACCACCAAGACCTACATCGGAGGCCACGGTGACGCGGCCTTCGGCAAGGTAATCAATGAACTGGTACTGGGCAGTGATTCGCCACTCATCGCCGCGCAGCGCGCCGGTGCTACCCAGACCCCCGGCGGCACCGGCGCCCTGCGCCTGAGCGCCGACTTCATCGCCCAGTGCCTGCCGGGCCGCGGCGTTTGGTTGAGCAACCCGACCTGGCCGATCCACGAAACCATCTTTGCCGCAGCGGGGGTCAAGGTCAGTCACTACCCCTACGTGGGCAGCGACAACCGCCTGGACGTCGAGGCCATGCTGGACACCCTGAACCGGGTGCCCGAGGGCGACGTGGTGCTGCTGCACGCCTGCTGCCACAACCCCACCGGCTTCGACCTGAGCCAGGCCGACTGGCAACGGGTGCTGGAGGTGGTGCGCAAGCGCAACCTGCTGCCGCTGATCGACTTCGCCTACCAGGGCTTTGGCGACGGCCTGGAACAGGATGCCTGGGCGGTGCGGTTGTTCGCCGCCGAAGTGCCGGAAGTACTGATCACCAGTTCCTGCTCGAAGAACTTCGGCCTGTACCGCGATCGCACCGGGGCCCTGATCGTCTGCACCCGGGACGCCGAAAAACTCATCGACGTGCGCAGTCAACTGGCCCATATCGCCCGTAACCTGTGGTCCACACCACCGGATCATGGGGCCGCAGTAGTCGCCACCATCCTCGGCGACCCGGAGCTGAAAAGCCTCTGGGCCGACGAAGTGGAAGCCATGCGCCAGCGCATCGCCCAACTGCGCGCCGGCCTGCTGGAAGCCTTGCAGCCCTATGGACTGGCCGAGCGCTTCGCCCACATCGGCGTGCAACGCGGCATGTTCTCCTACACCGGCCTGAGCCCGTCTCAGGTCAAGGAACTGCGTGAACACCACAGCGTGTACATGGTCAGTTCCGGCCGGGCCAACGTGGCCGGAATCGACGCTTCGCGCCTGAACCTGCTGGCTGAGGCGATCGCTCGGGTCGTCTAAAAGCAGAGCGCGTGCTTGCCGGCGCGGGAGGCCCTGAGGGTGCCTTCGCTGGCAAGCCGGTTCCTGCCGCCGCTTTGTCCTTTCATCCCGAAATCGCGATAAAAATCTTTTTGTCATTTCCAGTGCTGTATCCTGCCCAGGCTTTTTAAAAGCGCGGACCTACCCAGCGATTTAAAAAACAGACTTTGCGAGGAGCAACGACATGCATGAGATCCCGAATCTCCCCTTCCCAAGCCTGCACGAAACTGAGCAGACAACCACGCCACAAGCCAGTGCCGAAAAGCCTGTAGTGCAAGAAGCCGCCGACAGCCGCAAGGCCGACAGCGAAGACTGAAAAGAGCTGTAACCAGACCGTGTGGAAAGCGCTACTCAAGCGCTTTCCACACCGCCTGAATCTTCCCCCCCCCGAGCCCCTGCCGAACCATGACCGACTCCTTCAGCGAAACCCAAGCCAGCGTACTGCTGGGTACTGCGGAAAAAATGATCGAGATCTGGAATCGCCTCAGCCCGGAAAAACAGGCCGCCCTGCTGGCCCGTTTCGGCACCCAGGAAAATGCCCTGGCCGCTCTGGTCACCACTCAGCTGCTGAGCGCCAAAGACGCCTGACTCAATCCCTCAACCAGGGACGTTCTGAACAACGCGTCGATTTCTGCCCCTGCATCCCCGTCCACATCGGTATCATAAGCAGCCTATCTATTTAGCTGTCGCAGTGGACCCATCCCCATGCCAGATACCCAGCGCCCCTTGACGGTCACGCTGCAAGTCGTCTCCATCGTCCTGTTCACCTTTATTGGCTACCTGAATATCGGCATTCCCCTGGCGGTACTGCCAGGCTACGTCCATAGCGACCTGGGGTTTGGCGCAGTGATCGCCGGCCTGGTGATCAGCGTGCAATACCTGGCCACCCTCCTCAGCCGTCCCTACGCCGGACGCATCATCGACAACCTGGGCTGCAAGCGCGCCGTCATGTACGGCCTGGCCGGCTGCGGCCTGAGCGGCGTGTTCATGCTGCTTTCCGCCTGGCTGCAGGGTCAGCCGACCCTGAGTTTGATCAGCCTGCTGATCGGCCGCCTGGTACTGGGCAGCGCGGAAAGCCTGGTGGGCTCGGGGTCGATTGGTTGGGGCATCGGCCGGGTCGGCGCACAGAACACCGCCAAGGTGATTTCCTGGAACGGCATCGCCAGCTATGGCGCCCTGGCCATCGGCGCGCCCCTGGGGGTTTGGCTGGTCAACCGCCTGGGCCTGTGGAGCATGGGGGTAAGCATCATTCTGCTGGCGGTGCTCGGCCTGCTACTGGCCTGGCCAAAACTCGCCGCGCCGATAGTCGCCGGGGAACGCCTGCCGTTCATCCATGTGCTGGGCAAAGTCTTCCCTCACGGTTGCGGCCTGGCCCTGGGCTCCATCGGCTTTGGCACCATCGCCACCTTCATCACCCTGTATTACACGACCCAGCACTGGTCCAACGCGGTGCTGTGCCTGAGCCTGTTCGGCGCCAGTTTCATTGGTGCACGCCTGCTGTTCGGCAACCTGATCAACCGCCTCGGCGGCTTTCGCGTGGCCATTGCCTGCCTGTCGGTGGAAACCCTCGGCCTGCTCCTGCTGTGGCTGGCCCCCGATGCCAACTGGGCCCTGGCCGGCGCGGCCTTGAGCGGCTTTGGCTTCTCCCTGGTGTTCCCGGCACTGGGCGTGGAAGCGGTCAATCTGGTGCCGGCCTCCAGCCGTGGCGCGGCGGTGGGCGCCTACTCGCTGTTCATCGACCTGTCTTTGGGCATCACCGGACCACTGGCCGGGGCGATTGCCGGCGGTTTCGGCTTTGCCTCGATCTTCCTGTTTGCCGCCATCGCCGCGTGCTGCGGCCTGCTGCTAAGCCTGTACCTGTATCACCAGGCCCCCAAGCAGCGTAAGGAACGTTCGAACCGCTAGAAGTCCACTTTGCCGCGGCCAGCCTTGATGCTGCCGCGCTTGGCCTTGGTCTCCAGGCGGCGCTTCTTCGAGCCCAGGGTCGGCTTGGTGGGGCGGCGCTTCTTTTCCACCTTGACGGCGCTGAGGATCAGCTCGGTGAGACGCTCCAGGGCATCGGCGCGATTCTGCTCCTGGGTGCGGTACTGCTGGGCCTTGAGAATGATCACGCCGTCACTGGTGATGCGACTGTCGCGCAGCGCCAGCAGGCGCTCCTTGTAGAAAGGTGGCAGGGACGAGGCAGGAATATCGAAGCGCAGATGCACTGCGCTGGACACCTTGTTGACGTTCTGACCACCGGCGCCCTGGGCGCGGATGGCGGTCAGCTCGATCTCGGCATCCGGCAGATGCACGTTGTTGGAAATCACCAGCATGGAACAGGAATCCGTCTTCAGGGTGCACAGGATACCCCCATTCCCCACGCTCTTGCGGACCTGTTCGCTGGCAAGCCAGCACCTGCAACAGGCAGCTCCCATGCAGGAGCCGACTGGCCGACGAAAGCGATCTCGCTCCCACAAAGATCACAGGCATGAAAAACCCGGCCGGAGCCGGGTCTGTCATGGCCGAGGCCGCGCTTACTTCAGCGCAGTGCTGGCTGCTTGCAGCGAGTGCTGAGCACTGCGCTTGTTCTTGATCAGGTAGCAGACCCACATGAACACCACCCACACCGGGATCGCGTACACCGAGATCTGAATGCCTGGAATCATCAGCATGATGCCGAGGATGAACACCACGAACGCCAGGCAGACATAGTTGCCGTAGGGGTACCACAGCGCCTTGAACAGCGAGGTCTGACCGGTACGGTTCATGTGCTGGCGGAACTTGAAGTGCGAGTAGCTGATCATGGCCCAGTTGATCACCAGGGTTGCCACCACCAGGGACATCAGCAGCTCAAGGGCGTGCTGGGGAATCAGGTAGTTGAGCACCACGGCAACGAAGGTCACCACCGCCGAGGCGAGGATCGACAGCACCGGCACGCCGCGCTTGTCGATCTTGGCCAGGACTTTCGGCGCATCGCCCTGCTCGGCCATGCCCAACAGCATGCGGCTGTTGCAGTAGGTGCCGCTGTTGTACACCGACAACGCTGCAGTCAGGACCACGAAGTTGAGGATGTGCGCTGCCGTGTTGCTGCCCAGCATCGAGAACACCTGGACGAACGGACTGCCGCTATAGGCATCGCCAGAGGCATTCAGGGTCACCAGCAGGGTGTCCCACGGGGTCAGCGACAGCAGCACCACCAGGGCGCCGATGTAGAAAATCAGGATGCGGTAGATCACCTGGTTGATGGCCTTGGGGATCACGGTTTTCGGCTTGTCGGCCTCGGCAGCAGTGAAGCCGAGCATTTCCAGGCCGCCGAAGGAGAACATGATGATCGCCATGGCCATCACCAGTCCGCTGACGCCGTTGGGGAAGAAGCCGCCATGGGACCAGAGGTTGCTCACCGATGCCTGCGGGCCGCCGTTACCGCTGACCAGCAGGTAGCTGCCCAGGGCGATCATGCCGACGATGGCCACCACCTTGATGATGGCGAACCAGAACTCAGCCTCGCCGAACACCTTGACGTTGGCCAGGTTGATGACGTTGATCATCACGAAGAACACCGCCGCCGAGGCCCAGGTCGGCACCTCCGGCCACCAGTAATGCACATACTTGCCGACCGCAGTCAGTTCCGACATGCCCACCAGGATGTAGAGAATCCAGCAGTTCCAGCCGGAAAGGAAACCGGCAAAGCCGCCCCAGTACTTATGGGCGAAGTGACTGAAAGAACCGGCCACCGGCTCTTCAACGATCATCTCGCCCAGCTGGCGCATGATCATGAAGGCGATGAAACCGCAGATGGCGTAACCGAGGATCATCGACGGACCGGCGGATTTGAGCACCCCGGCCGACCCCAGGAACAAACCGGTACCGATCGCGCCACCCAGGGCGATCAGTTGAATATGGCGATTTTTCAGGCCGCGTTTCAGCTCGCCCGAATGCGAGTTTTGTCCACTCATGAAAAGGTTCTCACGCAAGGTTTGATGATGTTTGCAAGACGTTGCCGCCCGGTGAAGGCTTAAGCGGCGCGGAGCAAACCCCAGCGCAGGCACCCGAAGTTCAGCGTTTTTCTAACGGTCATGCGTCACCTGTTTGTTTTTATCTGTGACGAAATCGAACCCACCACGCTCGTGACGCGGCGGAGTGAACAAGGTGGATAACCTTGAGTTTATTGGCCCGGCAGCAGTGTCTTCAGCGCCC
Source organism: Pseudomonas sp. BLCC-B112 (assembly GCF_028550695.1). NCBI lineage: Bacteria > Pseudomonadati > Pseudomonadota > Gammaproteobacteria > Pseudomonadales > Pseudomonadaceae > Pseudomonas > Pseudomonas sp. BLCC-B112. The sequence goes on along the minus strand of NZ_JAQQGK010000001.1, from coordinate 1,025,384 downwards.
TGGGAGCAGGCTGAAACACGCGGCGCAGACGCAAAGTGCGCGGGTACGCAGTTGGGTCACAGTTAAAACGCCGCGCATTGTACACCCCTGACCCCCTGCCGCCAGACACCGCTGTATCAGCGTGCCGGTAACCGGGATCCTGAGGGGCCTGCTCGATGCTCGGCATCGGCGGCGCAAAGTTGGACGGACCGAGTGGGGTCGTCGATGAAGGTGCGATGACCATCGCCCTTCGAAGGGTGTCGGTGAAAGTCGGTTACGGCGTTCATTGCGCCTCCTTCTTGTTATGCACCTGTACGCAGGCAGGTGTGCATCTCACCTGCCTTGGCGCCCTGGAACAAGCGGGCCAGAGCTCTGGCGAGCGGATTAACCGATGCCCGGCGGCAGCTTTTCCTTACAGCGTCCGGGCCTTGGCCGATTCAGGGCGAAACACGGAGGATTTCGTAAAACTTTCTTTACAGTGCGTAACGTGAATTTGCCAAACCAGATCGACCAGCGCGGCGACTGCAAATTGACGCGCACGCCATCCCACATCGGAAAAAGCCTTAGCTTTTTGTTTTCAGGTGATATATTTCCGCCCCTGAAATAGAAAATAAAGTTCAGTAGAAAATAATCTAATTATTTTTTTGCACTTCAAAATCCCCTGAACTAGGTTTCCAGCCACTTGCCGGATGCCTCATCCGACAAGTACGAGGAGTGGATGAGCAGCCCTCGCAACCATCCCGTTCGCCGCTGTTGATCCGTTCCGCCAATGGACTGCTGTGCCCTATGTCATCTAGGAGAGTCACCATGCAAACACTGGAACAAGACCTGGAAACCGAACTGCAACTGGACGATTGGTTCGAAGCGGCAACCCACGATGCGGCCGTGGAAATGATGCAGGCCGAGGCGGTGGTGCCGTTCGGCACGGCGATGTGGCCGATGTAAGGCGCCCGGACCGGAGCAGGCCTCGCGCCTGCCCCGGTCACCTTTGTCCTCCAGGGAGGTTTTATGGACCAGACCCGCGCCATCCGCCATTTCCTGTACTACCTCGAACGCCATCCGGCCTTGAGCGGTGCCCAAGCATCGAATGTGGTGATCGGTCATACCGCCGACTACCAGGCCATGGCCAACGCCATCATCGAACAATCGCGCCAGGCCACACCCCTGACTGTCAGCGCCCTGCGCCTGGACCTGGAGCCGGCCGAACGCCTCGCCCAGGCGATCATCGACTGTGACCTGTACATCTTCTTCTACGACTCCTCGACCCTGCCCCAGCCACGCCCCGATGGCCCGGAATTCCTCCGCCCCCTGCATGGCCTGATGGCCGAACACTGGAAGAAGTCCCTGCTGTTCAAGGATTACGGCGACTATTTCTACGACACCTTCAGCGTCGAGCCACAACGTATCGCCGACCTCAACGCCACCTTGATCCGGCGCCTGTCCCACGCCAGCACCCTGAGTTTCAGCGATCCCCAGGGCTCATATTTCGAGGCGCCCCTGAACAGCGTGAAGAAGTGGACCGACATCAACGGCGTGGGCAATTACGACCTGGCACCGGGTGAGATCGCCACCCACAGCGATGCAATCAATGGCCATGTGAAATTCCTCGGCACCTTCCTCAGCACCATCCCCTTTGCTCGTAAATACGGGGTGCTGCAGACTCCGCTGGAGCTGTGGATCGAGAACTCCAGCATCCGCCAGGTCGCCACCCAGGTGCCCGGGCTGGCCAATGACTTCAACAAGTACCTGGACGCCAACCCGTCGAACCGACGCATCGAGGAGCTGGGGATCGGCACCAACGAAGGCATCAAGTCCTTGTACGGACGCAACTCCGGCTTTGAAGAGCGTCATTGCGGCCTGCATCTGGGGCTGGGAGGTGGAGCCAAGGGCAGCCACCACCTGGACCTGATCTTCAGCGCCGGCGTGCTGACGGTGGACAACAAACCGGTGTTCGACGGCCAGTTCGCCTTTTAACCCCTCTTGATGCAGGAACCGGCTTGCCGGCGAAGGCGATCATGAGCCTTGCCCAAGGCTTGAGAGTCTATTCGCCGGCAAGCCGGCTCCTACGAAGCACCGGGCAAAAAAAACGCCAACCCGAAGGTTGGCGTTTTTTTTGTCTGCGGGCCGAGGCTTATTCAGGCTTGCGACGACCGAAGCCAGGACGCTGGCCGCTACCGGCCGGGGCGCCACGGCGCTTGCCGGACGGTGCGTCCTTGTCCAGCACCAGGCTTGGGCGCTTGGACTTCGGTGCCGGCTTGGCTGGACGCTTGGTGTCCGCCGGACGCTCGGCTACTGGAGTACCACGGCCGCTTGCCGGACGCGGTGCACGTGGCGCGCGCTCGCCATCCTGACGGGCCGCCGGCTTGCGCCCTGGACGCTCGCCTTCGATCTGCGGCTCGCGGGACACCCGCGGATTGGCCGGTGCGCCATTGGCCGGACGCAGGGTGCGTACACGCTCGCTTTTGCCTACCGGACGCGAGGATTTACGCTGCATGCGCTCCAGCTTGTCCTTGGACTTGGCGTTGAGCTGTGGCAGCGCCACCGGCGTCAGGCCGACTTCGGCGCTGAGCACGTCGACTTCGTACTGGCTCATTTCGCGCCAGCGGCCCATGGGCAGGTCGGAGTTGAGGAACACCGGGCCGAAACGCACGCGCTTCAGTCGGCTCACCACCAGGCCCTGGGACTCCCACAGGCGACGCACTTCACGGTTGCGGCCTTCCATCACCACGCAGTGGTACCAGTGGTTGAAACCTTCGCCGCCGGGCGCCTGCTGGATATCGGTGAACTTGGCCGGGCCGTCTTCGAGCATAACGCCCGCCTTCAGGCGCTCGATCATCTCGTCGTCGACTTCACCACGCACACGCACCGCGTACTCGCGGTCCATTTCGTAGGAGGGGTGCATCAAGCGGTTGGCCAGCTCACCATCGGTGGTGAACATCAGCAAGCCAGTGGTGTTGATGTCCAGGCGGCCGATGTTGATCCAGCGGCCTTCCCGCGGACGCGGCAGCTTGTCGAACACGGTCGGACGGCCTTCCGGGTCGTCACGGGTGCAGATCTCGCCGTCGGGCTTGTTGTACATGATCACGCGGCGCACCGATTCGGCGGCCTCTTCGCGCTTGATCACCTTGCCATCGATGGAAATGGCGTCATGCAGGTCGACGCGCAGGCCCAGGGTGGCCTCTTTGCCGTTGACCTTGATCCGGCCCTGGCTGATCCAGGACTCGACGTCGCGGCGCGAGCCGACGCCAATGCGGGCGAGGACTTTCTGCAGCTTCTCGCCGGCTGGACGGATTTCCTGGTCGTTCTGATCGTTATCGCTCATCTGGGCACCTCCCGGTGTATCGCTTCAGGCTAGAGCGGCCTGAAGACGTGAAAACAGGTTCTCTGGCGAAGGGATCGCCAAAGGGTCGCGAATCATACGCTCATGGCGGCGGTTGCGCATCACAGACTAGTTGATAAGTCGCCGCCCAGGCTTTTTTCCGCCCACCGGCGCCCCTTCTGCACAAGCCGGCTTGCCGGCGAAGAGGCCCACACGCCTTGCACCCAACCGGTCGACACCTTCACTGGCCAGCCAGCTACGGTCAGTCGTCCAGCAGACGGCGTTCGTTTTCGATCGCTTCGGCCAGGGCCAGGGCTTCGGCCTCTTCTTCACTCAAGTCCGGCGCCGAAGGCTCCAGGGCCGCAACGGCAGCCAGCAACTTGGCTCGGGCCTCGGCAACGCCCAGCACATCGTCCTCGGCGTCAAGCAGCGGCTCCTCTTCGGGCTCGACCGCAAGTTCATCGGTGTCATCAGAGTTGTCATCAGGGACGGCAGCCTCGGTTTGCCCCTCAGGCTGATCGACCACCGGCTCCGGGTTCTCTGGCTCAACCGCGCCATCACGATGCAGGTCGTCGAAGTCGGTCTTGATTCCCTCCTCCATGGAGTCCAGCTCCAGCAGCAGGCTATGGAAGCTGGTTTCTTCCTTGGGTTCCTCAGGCTCGGCGCTGGCATCGGCCAACTGCTGCAGGTGCTCGGGCACCGGCGCATCGTCGAACTCCAGCACCGGCTCGGCCTCGATCTCCCGCAACTCGGCCAGGGGCGGCAGGTCATCGAGGTTCTTCAGGTTGAAATGGTCGAGAAACGCCTTGGTGGTGGCGAACATCGCCGGTTTGCCCGGCACATCGCGGTAACCCACCACCCGAATCCACTCGCGTTCGAGCAGGGTCTTGACGATGTTGCTGTTGACCGCAACGCCGCGCACATCCTCGATCTCGCCCCGGGTAATCGGCTGACGGTAGGCAATCAGGGCCATGGTTTCCAGCAGGGCACGGGAGTAGCGCTGCGGGCGCTCTTCCCACAAGCGGCCGACCCAGGGCGCGAACTTTTCACGGATCTGCAGGCGATAGCCGGAAGCCACTTCCTTGAGCTCGAAAGCCCGCCCTTCGCAGGATTTGCCCAGCAGGGTCAGGGCCTTCTTGAAGACGGCCGGGTCCGGCCGCTCTGCTTCTTCGAAGAGCTCGAACAGGCGCTCCAGGGACTGGGGTTTTCCCGAGGCCAACAGAAAGGCTTCGAGCAGGGGCGCCAGCTCGCGGGGTTCATTCAAATTCATGATTTAAGCTCGTTATTCGGCTCGCGCCCGTACGTGGATGGCCGCAAAGGGCTCATTCTGCACCAGCTCGACCAGGGATTCCTTGACCAGTTCGAGGATCGCCATAAAGGTCACCACCACTCCCAGGCGCCCCTCTTCTGCGGTGAACAGCTCGACAAAGGGCACGAAGCCACCGCCTTTGAGCCGCTCCAGCACATCACTCATGCGTTCGCGGGTGGACAAGGCTTCGCGGCTGACCTGATGGCTTTCGAACATGTCACCACGGCGCAGCACCTCGGCCATGGACATCAGCAACTCTTCCAGGGCCACATCCGGCAGCAGCTTGCGCGCCCGGGCCTCCGGGGCATCGAGCTTGGGCACCACCACGTCGCGGCCGACCCGGCTCAGGCCGTCGATGCCTTCGGCGGCCGCCTTGAAGCGTTCGTACTCCTGCAGGCGGCGAATCAGCTCGGCCCGGGGATCATCCTCTTCTTCCTCGATCTCAGCGGAGCGCGGCAGCAGCATCCGCGATTTGATCTCGGCCAGCATCGCCGCCATCACCAGGTACTCGGCGGCCAGCTCCAGGCGCACCGACTGCATCAGCTCCACATAGCCCATGTACTGACGGGTGATTTCCGCCACCGGGATGTCGAGGATGTTGATGTTCTGTTTGCGGATCAGGTACAGCAGCAGGTCCAACGGGCCTTCGAAGGCTTCGAGGAAGACCTCCAAGGCATCCGGGGGGATGTACAGGTCCAGGGGCATTTCCATGACCGCCTGGCCGTAGACCATGGCGAATGGCAGCTCCTGTTGGGCGCCGGCCTGCTCGTCGACGGTTTCCAGTACGGACATCTAGGCCTCGGCCATGAACGGCGCAGGGTCGCCGCAACCGACGCGAATCACTTCCGGTTCACCATCGGCCAGGCTGATCACCGTGGAGGACTCGGTGCTGCCAAAGCCGCCGTCGATGATCAGGTCCACCTGATGCTCCAGTAGCTGGCGCATTTCATAGGGGTCGCTCAGAGCCTCGGTATCGCCGGGCATGATCAGGCTGACGCTCATCAGTGGCTCACCCAGCTCGGCCAGCAGCGCCAGGGCAATAGGATTGCTCGGCACCCGCAGGCCGATGGTGCGGCGCTTGGGGTGCAGCAGCAGGCGCGGGACTTCCCGGGTGGCGTTGAGAATGAAGGTGTAAGGCCCCGGCACATGAGCCTTGAGCAGGCGGAAAGTGCCGGTATCGATCTTGGCGAACAGCCCCAACTGCGACAGGTCACTGCAGATCAGCGCAAAGTTGTGCTTGTCGTCCAGTTGACGCAAGCGCCGCACTCGTTCGATCGCGCCCTTGTCACCCATCTGGCAGGCAACGGCGTAGGACGAATCCGTGGGATAAATCACCACGCCACCGCCGCGAATGATCTCGACGGCCTGTTTGATCAGACGTGGCTGTGGGTTTTCCGGGTGGATCTGGAAAAATTGACTCACTGTCTCTACCTGTTCAGGCGGCAATAATTGGCTCATGTTTGAACCGACACCAAAGTGGCGGCAGGTCCTCCGGAACCGGACGATACTCGCCGATCTCGGACCAGCCTCCTGGGCCATGAAAGTCACTGCCAGCGCTGACCAGCAGTCCGAATTCACGAGCAAGGATAGCCAAACTGCCCACTTGCTCTGCAGGTTGGTGGCCATTGACTACTTCGATTGCATGGCCGCCGGCTTGAATATAGTCGGCAATCAAGCGGCGGCGCTTGCTGCGGGTGAAATCGTAATGCCAGGGATGGGCCAGACTGACCCAGGCCCCCGCCTCGCGAAGGGTGCCGACGGTGTCTTCCAGCGTCGGCCAATGCTGTTTGACGTCCCCCAGCTTTCCCGCCCCCAGCCATTTGCGAAAAGCTTCGGCACGATCCTTCACAAAACCGGCACGTACCAGATAGTCGGCAAAGTGCGGCCGCGCCGGGGCATTGCCACTGTCCCCCAACTCCTGCTGGATCGCCCTGGCGCCTTCCAGCGCCCCGGGCATGCCCTTGAGGGCCAGCTTGCGGCTGATCTCCTCGGAGCGCAGCCAGCGCCCCTCGTGCAGTTTGTCGATGGCCGCCACCAGAGCCGGGGCCTGGGTATCGAATCCGTAGCCCAGCACATGAATAGTGGCGCCGCCCCAGGTGCAGGACAGCTCGACGCCGTTGACCAACTGCATGCCCAGTTGCGCCGCTGCCTGACGGGCCTCCGCCAGGCCTTCGAGGGTGTCGTGGTCGGTCAAGGACAGGATTCGCACGCCTCTCTCGTACGCACGCGCAACCAGAACCGCAGGCGCCAGGGCGCCGTCGGAGGCCGTGCTATGGCAGTGCAAATCAACATTCACAGGACGATAAAACCTCAAGTCAGCTGGCGCTTTCGCTACCAAGGATGTTTGTTATTATGCCGCCACATCCTGCTTCTGGCTGCCACTGTGAAACAATTCATCGACTTCATCCCGCTGTTCCTGTTTTTCATCGTCTACAAAATCGATCCCCGGATCGTCGACCTTGCCGGTCACGAAGTCAGCGTGGGCGGTATCTACAGCGCCACCGCAGTACTGATCATCAGTTCCCTGGCGGTTTACGGCGCACTGTTCATTTCCCAGCGCAAACTGGAAAAAAGCCAATGGCTGACCCTGATCGCCTGCCTGGTCTTTGGCAGCCTGACCCTGGCCTTCCATAGCGAAACCTTCCTTAAATGGAAGGCGCCGGTGGTCAACTGGCTATTCGCCCTGGCCTTTGCCGGCAGCCACTTCATCGGCGATCGCCTGTTGATCAAGCGCATCATGGGCCATGCCCTGACCCTGCCGGACCCGGTGTGGACCCGCCTGAACATCGCCTGGATCGCCTTCTTCCTGTTCTGCGGCGCCGCCAACCTGTTCGTCGCCTTCACCTTCCAGAGCATCTGGGTCGACTTCAAGGTCTTCGGCAGCCTGGGCATGACTGTATTGTTCCTGGTGGGCCAGGGCGTCTACCTGTCGCGCCACCTGCATGACGCTGATCCCACTACCCCGAAAACCGAGGACTGACATGCTTTACGCAATCATTGCCACAGACGTCGCCAACTCCCTGGAAAAACGCCTGGCCAACCGGCCGGCGCACCTGGAACGGTTGCAAGTGCTCAAGGACCAAGGGCGTGTGGTGCTGGCCGGCCCACACCCGGCGATCGACAGCAATGATCCTGGCGCCGCCGGCTTCACTGGCAGCCTGATCGTCGCCGAGTTCGACTCCCTGAGCGCCGCCCAAGCCTGGGCCGACGCCGACCCCTTCGTGACCTCCGGCGTCTATGCCCATGTGCAGGTCAAGCCGTTCAGGCAATCGATGCCGTAAATCCTCCCTGACGCGATGAACCTTCACGGTTCATCGCGTTCTCAATCGCTCATTATTCTCGTTTGACGGCCGACAACCTGCCCAACACTCGATTGGAATCAGGAGTTTCGATGCGCCAAGGTCCGCTGTGCCTGCTGTTGGTCATGTTGTCGATCGGGGCTCCGGCCCTTGCCGAGGAAACCCAGGAAACCGGCCATTCCACGCCGCTGTCCCTGAGTGCCGGCAGTCAGATCACCGAGTTGCAGCAACGCTTGAAAGAAAGCGAACGCCTGCGTGAAGAGCTGAGCAAACAACTGCAGAATGCCGATGCCGAACGGGAAAGCCCGCAGCTGACCCGCTTGCGCCAGGAGAACCAGCGCCTCAAGCTGCAACTCAAAGAGGCCCAGGCCAACCCGGCGCCACGCCTGCTGACCGACCAGCAGCAATGGTTCGTCACCGGCGGCGGCGTGGCCCTCATCGCCCTGCTCTGCGGTATCTTTGCCAGTGGCGGACATCGCAAGCGTCGACAATGGCTAAATTGAGTGATTCATGAGCGACCTGTTACTGATTGATGACGACCAGGAGCTGTGCGAGCTCCTGAGCAGCTGGCTCGGCCAGGAAGGCTTTCAAGTGCGGGCCTGCCACGATGGCCTGAGTGCACGCCGGGCCTTGTCGGAAATGGCCCCGTCTGCCGTAGTCCTGGACGTGATGCTGCCCGACGGCAGCGGCCTGGAGCTGCTCAAGCAACTGCGCAACGACCACCCCGACCTGCCGGTACTGATGCTCTCGGCCCGGGGCGAGCCCCTGGACCGAATCCTCGGCCTGGAACTGGGCGCCGACGACTACCTGGCCAAGCCTTGCGACCCTCGCGAACTCACCGCCCGCTTGCGCGCCGTGCTGCGCCGCAGCCACCCGGTGGCAGCCTCCAGCCAGATGGAGCTGGGCGATCTGTGCTTCAGCCCAGTGCGCGGTGTGGTCAACATCGACGATCAGGACATCGCCCTGACCGTTTCCGAAAGCCGCCTGCTGGAAGCCCTGCTCAAGCAGCCTGGCGAGCCCCTGGACAAGCAGGAGCTGGCGCAGATCGCCCTGGGCCGAAAACTGACCCTGTATGACCGCAGCCTGGACATGCACGTCAGCAACCTGCGCAAGAAGATCGGCCCCCACCCCGACGGCCGCCCACGAATCGTCGCCCTGCGCAGCCGCGGTTATTACTACAGCCTGTGATTGCAATGTGCCCTGGCGCATTTGTCAGGGCCCGGAAATACCTTCTTTACCCAAGCTTTACCCTCCGCTGACTGCCGCTGACCTTGATCTGGGTAACCTGAACTCATCCGGAACTTACCGGGAATGAGACAAGGAGACACACCATGCGCAAGACCCTGATCGCCCTGATGTTCGCCGCCGCCCTGCCAACCGTGGCCATGGCCATGCCTGAAGGCAACGGCCCGATGGGTCCGATGGACGGCCCTCGGCACAGCGAACACATGCGCGGCAAAGGCCCCTTCAGCGAACTGGACCTGAGCCGTGAACAGCGTCAGCAGATCGGCAAACTGATGGGCGAGCAAATGCACGACCGCAAGGCCGTGGTGGAAAAGTACCTGGAGAAACTCTCGCCGGCCGACCAGAAAGCCATGAAGGATGAACTGGCCGCCAAACAGCAGAAAACCCAGGCCGACATCCGCGCCCTGCTCAAGCCCGAACAACAGAAAGAGTTCGACGCCATCGTCAAGAAACAAGAGGAACGTCGCGCCGAATGGGCCCAGTTCAAGGCCTGGAAAGCGCAACAGCCGCAAAAAGCGCAATAATGCGTTAGCGTTCACCCTAATAGCCCAGTGGCCTCCCCCACTGGGCTTTCGCGTTCGAGGAGTTCCTGTGCGTTCATTGTTCTGGCGCATCCTGGCCAGTTTCTGGCTGGCCATCACCCTGGTTGCAGGACTGTCGATCCTGCTTGGGCACATGCTCAACCAGGACGCCTGGATTCTCAGCCGCCATCCGGGGCTCAACAGCCTCACCGCGCAGTGGACGCAAACCTACGAGACCCAGGGCGAAGACGCCGCCCAGGACATCCTCCAGCAGCGCAAGCGCCAGTACCACATCGATGTTCAGGTACTCAACGAGAGCGGCGACCCGGTGGTACGCGGGACTTTCCCGCGCCGCGCGGCTGCCTTCGAAGCCCGGCAGAACAACGATGACCGCCACCTGCCCTGGCGCCGCCTGACAGCGGAATACACCAGCCCGACCACCGGCGACACCTACCTGTTCATCTACCGCATCCCCCATCCGGAACTGGATGCCTGGCATCGCGACAGCCTGACCTGGCCCCTCAGCGCCCTGGCCATTGCCCTGGTGGTGCTGACCCTGTTCAGCCTGCTGGTGACCCTGTCCATCACCCGCCCCTTGAGCCGCCTGCGCGGCGCGGTTCACGACCTTGGCCAGGCCACCTATCAGCAGAACAGCCTGGCGCGCCTGGCCAATCGCCGTGACGAGTTCGGCGTGCTGGCCCGAGACTTCAACCGCATGGGGTCACGCCTGCAGAGCCTGATCGGCAGCCAGCGCCAACTGCTCAGGGATGTCTCCCACGAACTGCGTTCGCCCCTGGCGCGCCTGCGTATTGCCCTGGCACTGGCGGAGCGCGCCGCCCCCGAAGAACGGGAGAGACTCTGGCCACGCCTGACACGGGAATGTGATCGTCTGGAGGCCCTGATCAGCGAGATCCTGGTGCTGGCTCGGGTCGATGCGGACAACGCCAGCGCCGAAGAGGTCGACCTCAACGCCTTGCTGCTGGCCCTGCAAAAAGACGCGCAACTGGCCTGTCCCGAGCAGCAGGTCCAGATCACTGCCCAAGCGCAACTGAGCCTGCGGGGCTGGCCGACCATGCTTGAACGGGCGGTGGACAACCTGCTGCGCAACGCCCAGCGCTTCAATCCTGCCGGGCAACCGATCGAAGTCACGGCCCTGCGCCAGGGCGAGAAGATCCAGATCAGCGTGCGCGACCATGGTCCTGGCGTGGATGCCGAGCACTTGCGACAACTGGGAGAGCCGTTCTTCCGCGCCCCAGGGCAGAGTGCTCCAGGCCATGGCCTGGGGCTGGCCATCGCCCGCCGCGCAGCGGAACGCCACGGCGGCAGCCTGATACTGGGCAACCATCCCCTGGGCGGATTCATCGCCACGCTGGAGCTGCCCCTGGTCCCGGGAGCCGTGGTGCAGGCCTGAATGCAACGCGGGCAAGCCGCTGCTGCGAGGTTCGACAGCAGCGGGCTTGCCCGCAAGGTACTCAGCTTTCGAAGGGGATAATCAGGCCCTGGCGGTCCAGGCGCTGACGAACTCGACGGTGTCGACTTTCGGTGCGACCCGCGGTTCGTTCAGCGGCGTGCCCAGGTAAAGGAAGGCGATGATCTCTTCGCCGTCTGCCAGGCCGAGCCCCTTGGCCACATGGGGCGAATAGGACAACTCGCCCGTGCGCCATACCGCGCCGATACCCTGGGCATAGGCTGCCAGCAAAATACCGTGGGCTGCACAGCCCGCCGCCAGCAATTGCTCGGACTTGGGCACCTTGAAATGCTCCTGCAGCCGTGCCACGACCACGACCACCAGCGGTGCACGCAGCGGCATGGCCCGAGCCTTGTCCAACGCGGCCTGAGTCACTTCGCCGCCTTGCATTTGTACCGCTTCGACCAGCAGTTCGCCCAACTGGTCACGGGCTTCGCCTTCAACGGTGAGAAAGCGCCAAGGCCGCAGTTGCCCGTGATCCGGCGCCCGCAAGGCGGCAGCGAACAGTGCTTCGCGTTGCTGCGCCGTGGGGGCTGGCTCCACCAGGCGCGGCACGGAAACACGGTTGAGCAAAGCGTCGAGAGCCTCCATCGGCCACCTCCTGAAAAAAATGTCCGGCTATTCTAGCGGTATCTGCCGGCCGGGTGCCGGTTTACATGCCCTGCACCGCAGGTAGAATGGGCGCCCTTCTCATACCAGCCCGAGCGGAACACATGGCGTTGCCGACCTTAAGGATCATTGGTTTCATTATCGGCATCTTCCTCATCACCCTGGCCATCGCCATGGTGGTGCCGATGGCGACACTGGTGATCTTCGAACGCACCGGCGACCTGCCGTCCTTCCTCTGGGCCAGCATGATCACCTTCATCGCCGGCCTGGCTCTGGTGATTCCTGGCCGTCCCGAACATATTCACCTGCGCCCCCGGGACATGTACCTGCTGACGGTCTCCAGCTGGGTGGTGGTGTGTATCTTCGCCGCCCTGCCGTTCCTGCTGACCCAGCACATCAGTTACACCGACTCGTTCTTTGAAAGCATGTCCGGCATCACCGCCACCGGCGCCACCGTGCTCAGCGGCCTGGACAACATGTCCCCGGGCATCCTGATCTGGCGCTCGATGCTGCACTGGCTGGGAGGGATCGGCTTTATCGGCATGGCGGTGGCGATCCTGCCGTTGCTGCGCATCGGTGGCATGCGCCTGTTCCAGACCGAATCTTCGGACCGCTCGGAAAAGGTCATGCCTCGCTCGCACATGGTGGCACGCCTGATTGTCGCCACCTACGTGGGCATCACCATCTTCGGCAGCCTGGCCTTCTGGTGGGCCGGGATGAACATCTTCGATGCCATCAACCACGCCATGTCGGCGATCTCCACTGGGGGCTTCTCTACCTCTGACCAATCCCTGGCCAACTGGCAGCAACCGGCGGTGCACTGGGTGGCGGTAGTGGTGATGATCCTCGGCAGCCTGCCCTTCGCCCTCTATGTGGCAACCCTGCGGGGCAACCGCAAAGCGTTGATCAAGGATCAGCAGGTCCAGGGCTTGCTGGGCATGCTCCTGGTGACCTGGCTGGTGCTCGGCACCTGGTACTGGTGGACCACCAACCTGCACTGGCTGGAGGCCTTGCGTCACGTAGCACTGAACGTGACCTCGGTGGTCACCACCACCGGGTTTGCCTTGGGTGACTACAGCCTGTGGGGCAACTTCTCACTGATGCTGTTCTTTTACCTGGGGTTCGTCGGCGGGTGTTCGGGGTCAACGGCGGGCGGGATCAAGATCTTCCGCTTCCAGGTCGCCTACATCCTGCTCAAGGCCAACCTCAATCAGCTGATCCACCCCCGGGCGGTGATCAAGCAGAAGTACAACGGCCATCGCCTGGACGAGGAAATCGTCCGCTCGATCCTGACCTTCTCGTTCTTCTTCGCGATCACCATCTGCATGATCGCCCTCGCCCTGTCGCTGCTGGGCCTGGACTGGATGACCGCCCTGACCGGCGCCGCCAGCACCGTATCCGGGGTGGGCCCGGGCCTGGGAGAAACCATCGGCCCGGCGGGCAACTTCTCCACCCTGCCCGACGCTGCCAAGTGGATCCTGTCCCTGGGCATGCTCCTGGGCCGGCTGGAAATCATCACGGTGTTCGTGCTGTGCATTCCGGCGTTCTGGCGTCATTGATCGAGCCCGGCAGCGCCAGCAACCGCGCCCGGTACTCTCCGGGCGTGACATCGAACCAGCGACGAAACGCCCGGAAAAAATTGCTCGGATCGGCAAACCCCAACAGGTAGGCAATTTCCAGCAAGGTCATGCGCGGCTGTGCCAGGTACTGTTCGGCCAGCTCGCGGCGGGTGTCATCGAGCAGGGTCTGGAAGCTGGTGCCCTCCTCCTGCAAGCGGCGTTGCAACGTACGCTGGGACAAGTGCAGGGTCTGCGCCACCATCTCGCGTTTGGGCTCGCCCTGCGGCAGCAGACGGCACAGCACTTGCCGCGCCTTGTGGGTCACCCGGCTCTCGGAGAAACGCGCCAGGTATTCGCCGGCGAAACGATCGTGCAACAAGGCCATGGCCTCGTTGGCAGTCGGCAGTGGCGCTTCCATGTCGGCCCGCTCGAAAATCAGCGCATCAAAAGGCGCAGCGAACACCAGCGGCGCATGAAACATGTCCTTGTAAGGCTGCACATCCTGCGGTTGCGGCCCTTGCAACAGCACCTTGCGCGGCTGCAGGGCGCGCCCCGTCAACCAGCCACACAAGGCCAGGGCGCAGGCAAGCGAGGCTTCGGAGCTTTGCCGGGTAGGGGGCAGATGATCGCCATGCACCGTCAGAATCAGCGCATAACCCTCAGGTAAAAGACGGAAACTCAGGTCAGCACTTTCAGCAATGATCCGTTGATAACGCACCAGGCGCTGAAAGCCCTCTACCAGGGTGCGGCTCGACATCAGTGCATAACCGGCCACATGGAAGGACGCCGGGCGAACCAACTTGCCCATGTTCAAGCCAATCGCCGGGTTGCCGGACAACTCGACCGCACGCTGCCAGAGCCGTGTCATCGAGTCCTGGGTGAAACGTGCGTCGGGGTCGTCGAGGGCGCCATAGTCGAGCCCTAACTGCAGGAACAAAGCGCGGCAATCCAGGCCGTCCATCTCCAGGGCCTTGACTATTCCCAAGGCCCAGCTTGCAGAAGTCGTTCGTTCGCTCATGAGGGTTTCTTACATGATGAGCCGCATGCTACGGCCAATTTCACAAGGATACTAAAGTGGCGCCTATTGTCACTGGCCAGCGCTGCCAAGGACTCTAGACTCAAATAAGCTCCCCGCAGAACATCCGCTCACGAACAACAAGCACAGAGATCGCGGCCATGGAAAACATCCGACAGTTCAACAGCTTCGCCGAGTTCTACCCCTATTACCTGAGTGAGCACAGCAACAGCACCTGCCGTCGCCTGCACTTCATCGGCACCAGCCTGGTGATCTTCCTCCTGGCCTTTGCCATCGGCAAAGGCGCCTGGCTGCTACTGCTGGCCTTGCCGGTTGCCGGTTATGGCTTTGCCTGGATCGGGCATTTCTTCTTCGAGAAAAATCGCCCGGCCACCTTCCAGCATCCGCTGTACAGCCTGCTGGGGGACTTCGTCATGTACCGCGACATGATTCTCGGCAAGGTCCCCTTCTAGGCCCGGCCGGACAGCAAGCCGTCCCCTACAGCCACTGTGGTGACGGGACGCAGGCATAGACTCCAGCCCCGAGCGTCGCTGTACAAGGCGGCGATGGAACAGGCCAGCCCCACCTGAAGCCTGATCGACAAGCCATCGCTCAGGCCGGCTCCGCCATCTTCATGCGCTCGGCCTTGAGCTGGGCTTCCCGGGCCTGGGCCTCGGCCAGGCGATAGAGTTCGATGCTGCCGTCCCAGTGCTCGATCAGGGCTGTGCAGGACTCCACCCAATCGCCGCAATTGAGGTAATCCACCTCGCCCACCTTACGGATCTCGGCATGGTGAATGTGGCCACAGACCACCCCGTGCAACTCACGCTTGACGCACTCGTGGGCAATGGCCTCCTCGAAGTCGCTGATGAAGCTCACCGCAGTCTTGACCTTGTGCTTGAGGTAGGCCGACAGCGACCAGTAACCGTAGCCATAGCGCGCCCGCCAATGATTGAGCCAACGATTGAGGGTCAGGGTGAACTCGTAGGCCGAGTCGCCGAGAAAGGCCAGCCAGCGGTGATATCGCGTAATGACGTCGAACTGGTCACCGTGGATCACCAGCAGATGGCGGCCGTCAGCCGTGACATGCACGGCTTCGTCCACCAGTTGGATGTTGCCCAGAATCAGCTTGGAGTAACGGCGCAGGAACTCATCGTGATTGCCGGTGACGTAGATCACCTCGGTGCCGCGCTTGCTCATGGTCAGCAAGCGGCGGATCACGTTGGTATGGGCCTGGGGCCAGTACATGCCGCCCCGCAGTTTCCAGCCATCGATGATGTCGCCAACCAGATAGATACGGTCGGCCTGATACCCCTTGAGAAACTGCGCCAGGTGTTGCGCCTGACAATCCCGGGTGCCCAGATGCACATCGGAAATCCATAAGGTCCGTACCCGTTGCTTGCGGCTGGGCTTGGCGAGTTCGGCATGGGTCATGGACGCTCTCCGGGATTTTTTGCGAGCTTGCGCCGCAGCGATTAATAGCCCATGACAAAAATGCGGCAGTGCGATGACAACGCGAGCCCTCCGACCGCCGGTGTACACTGGCCGCCTGCCAAGGAGACCGTGATGGGATCTATCCTCACCCTACGCCACTACACCCATGACCTGATCGCCCACAGCCACGAGCATGCGCAACTGGTGTTCGGCCTGCGTGGCCAGCTCCAGTTCGAAGTCGAAGGCCAGGGCAGCCAAGTGCAGCAGCAGAGCTTCGTGGTGGTGCCGGCCGGCGCCCGGCATGTCTGCGGCAGCCCCAGCGGAAGCCATTGCCTGGTGTTGGACATACCCGGTGAACGCTGGGTGCAACAGTCTTTGGGCGAACATGCCGAGGCCAGCCGACGTTTGCTCGATGCGCCCCGACATCAGGTCTTGGGACCGAGCCAGAGCCGCTTGGTCAACTGGCTGGCGGACAGCCCGGTGGACGACCCCTTGATTGCCCAACAAGGCGCTGTCCTGCTGCTGGCCAGCCTCAACCATTGCGCCGACAGCCAGCCTGGCGAGCGCCGCCTGCCCTATGCCGCCCTGAATGCCCATATCGATCGTCACGCCGCCCACCCCTTACAGGTGGCCGACCTGGCCCGCATCGCCGGGCTGTCCGCTGCCCGTCTGCACGCACGGTTCATCGCCGAGTGCGGGGCCAGCCCCATGGAATACGTGCGACGCCGGCGCCTGCACATGGCCCTGGAACTGTTGCGCGGATCAGCCTTGCCCATGGGCGAAATCGCCAGCCGCGTGGGTTACAGCTCCCAGAGTGCCTTTGCCGCAGCGATACTGCGGCAGTACGGCCACTCGCCGCGCCAACTGCGCCAAGGGGCAGACGCTAGTCCCTCGACAAAAAACGCCAGGATCGCGACAGACCAACAGGTCGCCCGCCCCTAGACTGAGCTCATTGCCGCCTAGGCTCTGTACGAAAAGTGTTGAGACGAAGGTCAGGCAAGGCGAAAACAGTCGAGGAACGGCCGGGGTCGCGTTCGACTTTACGGGTTGTAAATGAGCATTCCGATCGGACTCGCGCACGAGACCGTTTTCGACGCAGCATCACCGAGTATCAAGGCTTTTTGTACAAAGCCTAAGGCCATTACTGCCCGTCTTGTGGCTAAGGATAGAGATGACTCCGCGTACCGCCCTTGGCGCCCTGCATATCGGCGCCCTGATGTTCGGCCTGACCGGTGTATTCGGTAAGCTCGCCGCCGCTTCGCCTGCGGTCATCGTCTTCGGCCGCGCCGCCTTCGCCGTACTCGCCCTGGGCGTCTTTGCCCGTCTGGCCAGCAATACCCCCTGGCAGAAACTGGCCGCCACCGATGGGCGGCGCCTGCTGGTCAGCGGCCTGCTGCTGGCCGGCCACTGGGTGAGTTTCTTCGTCGCGGTAAAAGTTGCCGGGGTGGCCATCGCCACCCTGGGCTTTGCCAGCTTCCCGGCCTTTACGGTGATTCTCGAAGGCCTGATCTTCCGCGAGCGAATCCGCTTTAACGAGATTCTGCTGGTGATCCTCGTGAGCATCGGCCTGGTGCTGGTGACCCCAGACTTCGATCTGGCCAGCCAGGCCACCACCGGTTTGCTCTGGGCCGTGGGGTCGGGCCTGCTGTTTGCACTGCTGTCCTTGAACAACCGCGCCAGCTCCGGACGTATTCCTGCGGTGCAGGCGGCCCTCTGCCAGAACGTGGTGGTAGCCCTATGCCTGTTACCGGTGGCGGCACCGGAGCTTGGCCAGGTCCGGGCCATGGACTGGCTGTGGATCAGTCTGCTGGGAATCTTCTGCACTGGCCTGGCCCACAGCCTGTTTGTCGCCAGCTTGGCAGTGATCAAGGCACGCACCGCGGCAGTGGTCTTCGCCCTGGAGCCGGTCTACGGGATTACCGTGGCCTGGCTGCTGTTCGGCGAGAATCCGACGCTGCGCATGCTGATGGGCGGAGCCTTGATCATCGTTGCCATCGTGGTTTCAAGTCGCCTGTCGATGGGCTCAGGCAGCAAGGTTGCCACGGCTGAAGCCGGCTCTCACTGAGTACGATCGTTGTGGCCCAGGTTGCGCTCCGGATCGATCTGGTCGCGCACCCGTTGCTTGAGTACCTTGGCCTCGGGAAAACCGCCATCGGCCTTGCGCTCCCAGATCTGCACGCCATCGCAGGAAATGCGGAACGTGCCACCGGTAGCAGGCTCCAGAGACACTTTGCCCAAGTCATCGCTGAACGTGCTCAGCAACTCCTGGGCCAGCCAGGCGGCTCGCAACAGCCACTGGCATTGGGTGCAATAGGTGATGACCACTTCGGGTTTACGTTCAGTCATGGTACGGCCGATTCCTGAGTTCAAGGGCGTCGCTATAATAGCCGGCTTTATCGTCCGTCCCCGAGAACCACGATGCGCCGCCTGCTGTCCTGCCTGTTCCTCTGCCTGCTGCCCCTGCTCGCTCAATCCAGTGAAGCGCCGCGACCGAAAATCGGTCTGGTGCTGTCCGGAGGCGCTGCCCGTGGCATGGCGCATATCGGCGTGCTCAAGGCCCTGGAAGAGCAAGGCATCCGCATCGACGCGATTGCCGGCACCAGCATGGGCGCGGTGATCGGCGGGCTCTATGCCTCGGGCTACAAGATCGACGAGCTGGAAAAACTCGCCCTGAACATCGACTGGAGGCAAGCGCTGTCCGACGCTCCGCCCCGGGAAGACGTGCCCTTCCGGCGCAAGCAGGACGATCGGGATTTCCTGGTCAAGCAGAAACTCAGCTTCCGTGACGACGGCAGCCTGGGCCTGCCACTGGGAGTGATCCAGGGCCAGAACCTGGCGTTACTGCTAGAGAGCAAGCTGGCGCACGCCAGCGACACCCGGGATTTCGACAAGCTGCCCATACCCTTCCGGGCCGTGGCCACCGACATCGCCAGCGGCGAAAAGGTGGTGTTCCGCAAGGGCCACCTGCCCCAGGTGATCCGCGCCAGCATGTCGATTCCGGCAGTGTTTGCGCCGGTGGAGCTCGATGGCCGGCTACTGGTGGACGGCGGCATGACCGACAACATTCCCCTGGACGTCGCCCGGGACATGGGGGTCGACATCGCCATTGTGGTGGACATCGGCACGCCGCTGCGCTCGCGCAAGCAACTCAACACCGTGGTCGACGTGCTCAACCAGTCCATTACCCTGATGACCCGGCGCAATTCCGAGGAACAATTGGCGACGCTGCACAAGGACGACGTGCTGATCCAGCCGTCGTTGTCGAGCTTCGGCGTCACCGACTTCGGTCGAGCCCAGGAGGTGATCGACGCCGGTTATCGCGCCACCCGTATCCTCGACGCCCGCCTGGCGCGCTTGCGTGCGACCCAACCACAGGATGCGCAACTGGCCGCCGCGCGCCTGCCCAGCCAGCGCACGCCGATCATCAGCGCAATCAAGGTGGAGAACGACTCCAAGGTCAGCGATGAGGTCATTCGCTACTACATCCGCCAACACATCGGCGAACCCCTGGACCTGGGCCGCCTGGAAACCGACATGGGCACCCTGTACGGCCTGGACTTCTTCGAACAGGTGCAATACCGCGTGGTGCACAAAGGCCAGGACAACACCCTGGTGATCAGCGCGCGGGGCAAGCGCAGCGGCACTGACTACTTGCGCCTGGGCCTGAACCTGTCCGATGACATGCGCGGCGACAGCGCCTTCAACATCGGTGCCAGCTATCGCATGAACGGTATCAACAGCCTCGGTGCAGAATGGCTGACCCGGGTACAGATCGGCGACCGGCAGGAAATCTATAGCGAGTTCTATCAACCCTTGGATGCCGGTTCACGCTATTTCATTGCGCCGTTTATCGCTGCCCAAGCGCAGAATGTCGAGGCGGTGCTGGATAACGATCCGATCGCCGAATACCGCCTGGAACGCTACGGCCTGGGCCTGAATCTGGGGCGGCAGATCGGCAACAGCGGCGAAGTGCGTTTCGGTGTGGGCGAGGCCTGGGGCAAGGCCGATGTGCGGATCGGCGACCACGACCTGCCCAGCGAGAACTTCAATGAGGGTTATTACCAGCTGCAGTACTCCTTCGACTCCCTGGACAACGTCTACTTCCCCCACTCCGGTGAAGACATCGGCCTGACCCTGCGCCAGTTCGAACCGAGCCTGGGTTCGGACAATCGCTACCGACAGTGGGAGTTCAAGCTCGACAAGGCCTTGAGCAGCGGCCCCAATACCTTCGTACTGGGAGGGCGCTATGGCCGAACCCTGGACAATGCCGATGTCGTGACCTCCAGTTTCCTTCTGGGGGGCGCACGACAGTTGTCCGGCTTCCGTCAGGATGCCCTGTCCGGGCAGAACATCACCCTGGCCCGCGCCGTGTACTTTCGCCGACTCACACCACGCTCCTACCTGCCACTGGATTTCCCGCTCTACCTGGGCGGCTCACTGGAACGCGGGCGGGTGTGGAACAACGACAACGCCTTCGACAGCGGCTATATCAATGCCGCGAGCATCTTCCTGGGCTTCGACACCCCGCTGGGCCCATTGAACTTCAGCTACGGCTTCAACGACGACAACCAGAAGGCCCTGTCGCTGAACCTTGGCCAAACCTTCTGACAGGCGCACAAATGCCGCACCGGAGGGCGCAATCAGCAGGATTCAAGGGAAGCGAAAATAGGACGAACCGGGGTCAGGCAACCCCGGCTGAAGGCATCAGGATTTTTCCAGATTAGCCAGGATGCGCCCATGAACGCGCATGCAGACCCGCAGGTCTTCGTCGTCGACACCAATGAACAATTCATGGCGCAAGGCAGTGGCGATGGTCTCGATCTGCTCGATCAAGGGCCGCGCGGAAGGACAGAGGACGATCTTCTTCGCCCGGCGATCTTCCACCACCGATTGGCGCTGGACCAGGCCCTGGGTTTCCAGGCTATCCAGCAGCCGAGCCAGGGTTGGCCCTTCTACGCCAACGCTTTGCGCCAGCTCACGCTGGGTTGGCGCGTCTTCAAAACGGGCCAGGTGCAGCAGCACCAGCCAGCGGGCCTGGGACAGGCCAAGCCCGGCCAGGCGGCGGTCCAGTTCGGCACGCCAGCCGCGAGACATATGCGCCAGCTGCATACCAAAACGGTGTTCATCGGTTAACGGCATAAAACACTCATGATCAGACTGAAAATAAAGAAAAACTAATTATTAGTCAGCTAAGCATGACACTTGCCAGGAGGCAAGGCCTCTAAGGGACTGAATCGTTACAACATTGACGCACCCCTTCACATTTCAAACTCCGACTGCAGCGCGGCACGCACGCAGTACAAAACACCTTCGGGGACTCGTCCGGCAAACACTTGGCTGATCTCGACCACGGGCGGTAGTTCGCCCTCACCGTCGAGAAAGGCGTCCTGGATTTCCCCCAGCAAGTCTTCCGGAAGATCTAGCGCCTGTTCCAGGGACAGTTGCTGCTTGCCAATGGCTTCAGCCAGCAAGGTGTAGACGTTCTTTTCCGTGCACTGCAGCTGCCCGGCGATCTGCACCGGGGTCATCCCGGCACGGGCCAGGGTAATCAGCTCGTGGCGGATATCGGCGACCACCTTCGCCGCCTCGACACCGCCCCCCAGCACTTCGAGGAACGCTGCGCCATAACGCTCCAGCTTGCGCGCACCGACACCACTGACTTCGGCCATCTCCGCCATGGAGCCGGGCTGGCTGCGAAGCATCTCCAACAAGGTTGAGTCGGGGAAAATGACATAGGGCGGCACCCCATGCTCTTCCGCCAGCTTGCGCCGCAGGGCTCGCAGCGCCTCCCATTGCTCGCGCTCCTCGCCACGTACCAGTTGGCTGGCCTGGCTGGTGCTGCTCTTGGGAGTGCTTTGCGGCTTGAGATCGCGTCGCAGCTCCAGGGTTACCTCGCCCTTGAGCAAGGGCCGGCACGTGTCGCTCAGACGCAGACCGCCATAACCTTCAAGGTCGATGTCCGCCAGCCCGCGAGCCACCAGTTGGCGAAACAGAGAGCGCCATTCGCCTTCGCTACGGGCCTTGCCGACCCCAAACACCGACAAGTGCTGATGACCGAAGCTGCGGACCTTTTCGGTGTCCTTGCCCAGCAACACGTCCACCAAGTGACCGACACCATAACGCTGACCAGTGCGATAGATGGCCGACAGTGCCTGGCGCGCCGGCTCGGTGGCGTCCCAGGTTTGCACGCCATCGACGCAGTTGTCGCAATGGCCACAAGGCTGGGGCATGTCCTCATCGAAATAGGCCAGCAATGTCTGGCGCCGGCAGCGGGTTTCCTCGCACAGGGCCAGCATCGCATCGAGCTTGTGCTGTTCAAGACGCTTGTGGCGTTCGTCGCCTTCGGAGTTCTGCAGCATCTGCTTGAGCATCAGCACATCTTGCAGTCCGTAGGCCATCCAGGCGTCCGCCGGCAGGCCGTCACGGCCGGCACGACCGGTCTCCTGGTAGTACGCCTCCAGGGACTTGGGCAGGTCCATGTGGGCCACAAACCGCACGTTGGGTTTGTCGATGCCCATGCCGAAGGCAATGGTTGCCACCATGATCAGGCCTTCCTCATTGAGGAAGCGTTTCTGGTGATAGGCGCGCAACTCGTTGGGCAGGCCAGCGTGATACGGCAGCGCGGTAAAGCCCTGTTCACAGAGGAAGGCCGCCACTTCGTCAACCTTCTTGCGCGACAGGCAATAGACGATCCCGGCATCGCTGCGCCGCTCGTTGAGGAAGGCCTGCAACTGCTTGCGCGGCTGTTCCTTGGGCACGATGCGATAGAAGATGTTCGGTCGGTCGAAGCTGGAAAGAAAACGCTCGGCGTCCTGCAAGTGCAGGCGATTGACGATCTCTTCCCGGGTACGCTTGTCGGCGGTGGCGGTCAGGGCAATGCGCGGCACGTTCGGGAACATTTCCGCCAACTGCCCCAACTGCAGGTATTCAGGACGGAAGTCATGCCCCCACTGGGACACGCAGTGAGCTTCGTCAATGGCGAACAGAGCAATATCGAGGTTCTGCAGGAACGCCAGCATACGTGGCTGAACCAGGCGCTCCGGTGCCAGGTAGAGCATTTTCACCTCGCCGCGACGAATACGCGCCGCCAGGTCACGCTGCTGCTCGGCGCTCAAGGTCGAGTTCAAGGCGGCGGCCGCAACACCGAGTTCCTCAAGGGTGGCCACCTGATCGTCCATCAACGCGATCAAAGGCGAGACCACCACCGCCAGGCCTTCGCGAAGCAGGGCCGGAACCTGGAAGCACAGCGACTTGCCACCGCCGGTGGGCATCAGTACCAAGGCATCGCCGCCGCTGGCAACGCGCTCAATGATCGCACCTTGGCGACCACGGAAACTGTCGTAGCCGAAGATGTCCTTGAGGACGCGTTGAGCCTGTTCGAGCATGAAAAACTCCAAAAATCGCCGATTTCCCTGGATGCAGACTGGCCGAAAAGTCGGCGTGGTTCACCGACAAATGCGTTAGCGGACTTGTCCGCACTTGCCGTCGGGCCTGCAGGGCATCACAAAACGCGCGAGTATACCCGAGCCCTTCCCGGCAGAGGGCGCCGACAATGGACCGCTGGTAACCTTTAGAACCGCTCAAATCTGCCCCGTGGCTGGCTTGAGCGCTCAAGAAAGCCTAGAATTCAGCATCGTTTATTCCCCAAGGTAGCCGTCAATGTCCTTCGCTGAGCAACTAACCCGCCTGCAAGTCTTCCTCGACGCAGATGATCTGCACGACGAGGCGCTGGACTACGTGGCCGCTCACGGCTACCTGACCGCGCTGTCGATCTGCTCGGAAAGCGTTCCCGACCGTGAATGGATCGACGCCCTGTTCGCCGAAGAGCCGCATTACAGCGACGACGCCGAACGCGAAGCGATCGAGTCCACGCTGCTGGCCCTCAAGGCGCACATCGCGCGCCAACTGGCTTCCGATGAAGAGTTCGAGCTACCTTGCGAACTCGATCTGGGCGACGACCCGGACGACTCCGACCTGCGCGGCTGGTGCATCGGTTTCATGGAAGGCGTGTTCCTGCGTGAAGCAGCCTGGTTCGAAACCGCAGAGGAAGAAGTCAGCGAGATGCTGCTGCCGATCATGGTGGGTTCCGGCCTGTTCGACGAGCAGCCGGAATTCTCCGACATCGCCAGCGATGCCAACCTGATGGACGACATGATCGTGCAGATCCCCGAAGCACTGACCGCGCTGTACCTGCTGTGCAACGCACCCGACGAAAAACCGGCGCTGCTCAAGCCTCGCCACCACTGAGTCGGCGCCTATGGCCAAGCCCATAGGCCAACGCCCCCTGGTATTACGTTACGTTCTGCTGGCCATCGGCTGGCTGAGCGTAGCGCTGGGGGTACTCGGCATCTTCCTTCCGGTATTGCCCACCACCCCTTTTCTACTGCTGGCGGCCGCCTGTTTCGCCCGTAGCTCTCCACGCTTCTACCAATGGCTGGTGCAACACCCGCGCCTGGGTCCGTGGATCCGCGACTACCTGGATGGCAATGGCATTCCGCTCAAGGGCAAGGTGTATGCGATCGGCCTGATGTGGCTGAGCATTGGGCTCTCGTGCTACCTGGTGCCACTGCCCTGGGCGCGAGGCTTCATGCTGACCAGCGCGGTGCTGGTCAGCATTTACATCCTGCGCCAGAAAACCTTGCGGCGCCCTTGAGCAGCCCCAGCGACCGCTGCCTGGGCAGCGGCCTCAAGGACCGTGACAACCATCAGACGGTATCCACCTTCAACGAGTGATCGTTGAGCATGCCGTTGATGATGGTGGCCGTGTCCGCCCCTCCGGCAATCACCCCGCCCGCCCCTGGCGTGACTCCGTAATGGCTGGCCAGGTCGACCCCCGCCAAGTCAATGGTCTGGGTCGGCGTCGCCCCTGCCACCGCGCTGACATCAATGCTGGTGACCAGGGTCGCGCCACTGCCAGTGACCTTGAAGTGCAGGTAGTCATCCAGGGAAGCGGAAGTCGCATTCTCCCCCTGTAACAGCTGCGACAGGTCCAGCTTGTCGGTGCCCGGCGTAAAGTCGGTCACCACATCGTGCCCATTGTTACCCTGCAGCCACTGGAAGGTATCGCTGCCGCCGCCTCCGGTCAGGGTGTTGTTGCCCATCCCGCCGATCAGCAGGTCATCGCCACCACCGCCATTGAGCACATCGTTCCCCAGCCCGCCGGTAATGACGTTGGCGTTGCCATCGCCGGTCAAGGTGTCGTTGTAGTTGGAGCCCACCAGGTTCTCGATGCCGGTCAGGGTGTCAGTGCCCGCGCCCAGGGTGTTCTGCGCCCCCGCCAGGCCGAGGTTGACCGTCACCGCCGCCGTGGCATGGGCGTAACTGGCGGTATCGATACCCGCACCGCCATCCAGCAGATCATTGCCCGGCCCGCTGAACAGCAGGTCATTACCGCTGCCACCATTCAGGGTGTTGTTGCCCGAGCCTGCGGTGAGCACATCGTTGCCATCGCCGCCATTGAGGATGTTGTTACCACTGCCCGCCACCAGCACATCGTCACCGGAAGTGCCGGTCAGGGTGTTGCCATCCTGATAGGAGATGCTCACCGCCGCCACATCGCTGCCACCGTGACCATCGCTGGCGGTGTAGGTGCCGTGGTAATCCGGGGTGACGTCCTGCGCCCCGGAGTAATTCACGGTCATGGTCAGCTGATAGTTTTCCGCTGCCGTGGTGTTGCCGCCGCTGGTGTTGGTGATGTTGACGATATGGATCTGGTAAGGCCCATCCGCCGCCGCCGTGAAGGTGCCGCCATCGGCGATCGCCGTGTAGCCTCCACCGTTAAAGGCGTATTCCATGGAGACGCGGCCGGCGGCCAGATTGTGATTCAGATTCAGGGTTTCCCCCTGCTTGAGATTGACGGTGATCACGTCCTCATCGTTGGCATTGGCGTTAGTGACGGCTCCCAGGTAACCGCTGACCAGCACCACCGCGGTCATGGTCGCGGCGTTGGCATTGAACGAGGCGCGATCGATGGTGATGGCCTGGTTGGCGCCATTGTTTCCATTCCCGGCAAAGCCGATGGTCTGCTGACTCGCCGCCGTGAACGCCGCGCCCTTGGCCGCCCAGCCGGTGTTGAAAGTGGTGGGCGCCGCATTCAGAGGATCACCATTGACGTCACTGTCGTTGGCCAGCAGTACATCCTCGGGAATCGCCACACTGCTGGACAATACGTTGGTGATGATGTGGTCATCCCCGGCGACCGGAGACGCATTGGGATTGACCTTGACCACCAGAGTCGAGCTCGCCAGGTCACCGTCGTTGTCGCTCACCGTATAGCCGAAGGTCTCAGTGATTACGGAGTTTGTGACCTTTTGCGAGCTGTAGCTGAAGTCCCCGGTATCGAGGTTCACCACCAGGGTGCCGCCATTGCTGGTGGCAATGCTGATGCTGTTGTTGACGGTATTGAAGGTACCGTTGTTGGTGGTGCCGCTGAAGGTCAGCGAGCCCTGATTGCTGTTGCCTTTGGGGTCGTAGGTGTAGGTTCCGCCATCCACCACGATCGACTTGATGAACCCGCCGTCGGCACCAAAGCTGCCGCCATCCCCCAGCAAGCTGCCGGTGACCGGAGAGCCTTGCACCGTACCGGACAGCACCGAATTGAGCTGGTTCAGGTCGGTGACCACCACCGCATTGGTGTTGACGTGAGTACTGCCGTCATAGGCCAGCGGATCGAGGTTGCCATTGCTGACCCCGCTGCCCAGGCCGATCGCATAGTTCTTGATGCCATTGGCGTCGAGGAAGGCTCTCCAGGCCGTCTCGTCCGCGGTGCCGATTCCTTGGCCTGAGGTAGGTGCGCCGTCGGAGAAGAAGTAGCCGACATTCTGCGCGCCACTGAGCTGGCCACTGGTGACAAAGGCCAGCTTCGCCGCCGCCACCGCCGCGTCGTAGTTGGTCCCGCCTCCTGCCACCAGCGTGGCGACAATTGCCTTGGCCGTGGCCACGTCTACCCACACCGGAGTCTGGGCGGTAGCGGAGCTGCTGAAAGTGACGAGCTGGACTTTGACATCGCCCATGTTGTCGTACTTGTCGAGCAAGGCGCTGATGGCCTGCTTGGCCAGGCCCAGCCGCGTCAGCCCGGAAACACCTGAAGGATCAGCCATGCTGCCCGACACGTCGATCACCAGCAGCAGGTTGGAGTCCACCTCCACCGCCGTGACCGAACGCTCGCTGGCCACTGCCTTGGGCACATCATCGACAATGCTCACCAGGATGCTGCCGGTGGTGCTGTTGCCCAGGGCATCGGTGGCCTTGTAGGTGAAGCTCTCACTCAAGGTATTGGCGCCATCGTTGGCGTTGGGGGTGGTTTTCGGCGCCGAGGTCAGGGTGTAGGTGTAGGTGCCATTGGGGTTGAGCAGAATCTGCCCGTAGCTGCCCGTGGCACTGCCCACCAGACTGAAGGTGATACCTCCAGAGCCGCCGGTGACCGAGCCCACCAAGGTACCGCTGGCGGTTTCCGCGGTGGAGCCCGGATCGCTACCAGCCACGGTGCCAGCAGCCAGGTCCTGACCATCCTTATTCAGGTCCAGGGCCTTTTCATAGACGGTGACGTCCTGATCGGTCACTGCCTTGAGGCCGCTGTCAGTGACATTGATGGTCAGGGTGGTGGTGCTCTCATCACCATCTCTGTCGCGGATGGTGTAGGTGAAGACATCACTGGCCCCGGGCGGGCTCACCGAGTTCGGATTGCTGTGGTACACCGCGTTGCCGGCGGCATCCAGGGTCAGGGTGCCGTAGGTGCCGGCGATGCTGCTGCCCAGCCCGCCGATGGCCGAGGTGGCGGTATTGCTGCCGGCGCGCACGCCGACCACCGCGCCACCAACGGCTGCACCATCGGCGCCCAGCACATCATTGCCCAGCACACTGACATTGATGGTGGCGCCTTCCGTGCCGCTGGCCGTATCCGCCACGGCGCCGGGCAGGTCATCGACGATGTTGACGTCTATCACCCCGGACGCGGTACTGCCGTCGCCATCGGTGGCCACCACATTGAATTGTTCAGCAATGCTATTGGCGCCCAGCGCCGTTGGATGGGCCTCGTTATCCAGCAGGGTGTAGCTGTAGCTGATGACTCCGGTGCCGGCGTTATAGCCGGTGATGGTCAGGGTGTTGCCCAAGGCGGTGGTGACGCTTTGCGGGAAGCCCGCAGCCACACCGCCGCTGACCACATTGATGCCGCCCACAGTCAGGGTTTGCAGGCCGTCCAGGGCCGTCACGGTAAACGTGCCGCTCTGGGTCAACGCAGGGGTATTCGGGCTGCTGCCATCGCTGAGGTTTTTCTCATAGACCGTCAACTCGCCACCGTTGACGTTAAGGCCGTTCAAGGTCACCGGATCATCGTTGTTATGGATCTGCAGCACCAGGTTCGCTGTGCTCGGGTCGCCATCGGAGTCGGTGACGGTGTAGGCGAAGGTTTCTGTGCCATTGCCATTGCCGCGCAGGGCTTTGAAGTCAGCATCCGCAGTATTCAGCGTGTAGGTGTAGGAACCGTTGGCGTTGAGTACCAGGGTGCCGTAGGTGCCCGTAAAGGTTCCGGCAGTCACTGGCCCGCTGGGCACTCGGTCAGCGCCTTGAGTGTCGTTGGTTAGCACGTTGCCCGTCAGGGTCAGCTGGCTCTCCGAGGCAGTGGTCGGATTGCTGTCGTTGACCGCAGTCGGCAGGTCGTCCACCACGTTCACATCCAGAGTTCCGGTGGCACTGCTGCCATCCACATCCGTAGCCACCACATTGAACTGTTCGCTGAGGCCGTTGGCACCGTTGGCGCTCGGGTGGGCCTCGTTGTCCAGCAGGGTGTAGCTGTAGCTGATGACTCCGGTGCCGGCGTTGTAGCCGGTGATGGTCAGGGTATTGCCCAAGGCGGTGGTGACACTTTGCGGAAAGCCCGCAGCCACACCGCCGCTGACCACATTGATGCCGCCCACGGTCAGGGTTTGCAGGCCGTCCAGCGCGGTCACGGTAAACGTGCCGCTCTGGGTCAGGGACGGTGTATCTGGGCTGCTGCCATCGCTGAGGTTTTTCTCATAGACCGTCAACTCGCCACCGTTGACGTTAAGGCCGTTCAAGGTCACCGGATCGTCGTTGTTATGGATCTGCAGCACCAGGTTCGCTGTACTAGGGTCGCCATCGGAGTCAGTGACGGTATAGGCGAAGGTTTCTGTGCCGTTGCCATTGCCGCGCAGGGCTTTGAAGTCAGCATCCGCAGTGTTCAGCGTGTAGGTGTAGGAACCGTTGGCATTGAGCACCAGGGTGCCGTAGGTGCCGGTGAACGTACCGGCAGTAACGGGTCCGGAAACCACCCGATCCGCGCCTTGTACATCGTTGGTCAACACGTTGCCCGTCAGGGTCAGCTGGCTCTCCGAGGCAGTGGTCGGATTGCTGTCGTTGACCGCAGTCGGCAGGTCGTCCACCACGTTCACATCCAGAGTTCCGGTGGCACTGCTGCCATCCACATCCGTAGCCACCACATTGAACTGTTCGCTGAGGCCGTTGGCACCGTTGGCGCTCGGGTGGGCCTCGTTGTCCAGCAGGGTGTAGCTGTAGCTGATGACTCCGGTACCGGCGTTATAGCCGGTGATGGTCAGGGTGTTGCCCAAGGCAGTGGTGACGCTTTGCGGGAAGCCCGCAGCCACACCGCCGCTGACCACATTGATGCCGCCCACGGTCAGGGTTTGCAGGCCGTCCAGCGCGGTCACGGTAAACGTGCCGCTCTGGGTCAACGCAGGGGTATCCGGGTTGCTGCCGTCGCTGAGGTTTTTCTCATAGACCGTCAACTCGCCACCGTTGACGTTAAGGCCGTTCAAGGTCACCGGATCGTCGTTGTTATGGATCTGCAGCACCAGGTTCGCTGTGCTCGGGTCGCCATCGGAGTCGGTGACGGTGTAGGCGAAGGTTTCTGTGCCGTTGCCATTGCCGCGCAGGGCTTTGAAGTCGGCATCCGCAGTGTTCAGCGTGTAGGTGTAGGAACCGTTGGCATTGAGCACCAGGGTGCCGTAGGTGCCGGTGAACGTACCGGCAGTAACGGGTCCGGAAACCACCCGATCCGCGCCTTGTACATCGTTGGTCAACACGTTGCCCGTCAGGGTCAGTTGGCTCTCCGAGGCAGTAGTCGGATTGCTGTCATTGACCGCAGTAGGCAGGTCGTCCACCACGTTCACATCCAGAGTTCCGGTGGCACTGCTGCCATCCACATCCGTAGCCACCACATTGAACTGTTCGCTGAGGCCGTTAGCACCGTTGGCGCTCGGGTGGGCCTCGTTGTCCAGCAGGGTGTAGCTGTAGCTGATGACTCCGGTACCGGCGTTGTAGCCAGTGATGGTCAGGGTGTTGCCCAAAGCAGTGGTGACGCTTTGCGGAAAGCCCGCCGCGACGCCGCCGCTGACCACATTGATGCCGCCCACGGTCAGGGTTTGCAGGCCGTCCAGCGCGGTCACGGTAAACGTGCCGCTCTGAGTCAACGCAGGGGTATCCGGGCTACTGCCATCGCTGAGGTTTTTCTCATAGGCCGTCAACTCGCCACCGTTGACGTTAAGGCCGTTCAAGGTCACCGGGTCGTCGTTGTTATGGATCTGCAGCACCAGGTTCGCTGTGCTGGGGTCGCCATCGGAGTCGGTGACGGTGTAGGCGAAGGTTTCTGTGCCGTTGCCATTGCCGCGCAGGGCTTTGAAGTCAGCATCCGCAGTGTTCAGCGTGTAGGTGTAGGAACCGTTAGCGTTGAGTACCAGGGTGCCGTAGGTGCCAGTAAAGGTTCCGGCAGTGACGGGTCCGGAAACCACCCGATCCGCGCCTTGTACATCGTTGGTCAACACGTTGCCCGTCAGGGTCAGTTGGCTCTCCGAGGCAGTAGTCGGATTGCTGTCATTGACCGCAGTAGGCAGGTCATCCACCACGTTGACGTCCAGAGAGCCGCTGGCGGTGCTGCCGTCCACATCAGTGGCCAGCACACTGAAATGCTCGCTGAGGCTATTGACGCCATTGGCCGTCGGATGGGCATCGTTGCCATTGAGGGTATAGCTGTAGCTGACTACCCCGGTGCCTGCGTCATAACCGGTGACGGTCAAGGTGTTGCCCAGGCCGGTGGCGATGGATTGCGGAAAACCCGCCACCACCCCGCCGCTGATCACGCTGATGCCGCCCACGTTCAGGCTCTGCAGACCATCAAGGGCCGTTACAGTAAAAGTGCCGCTCTGGGTCAACGCCGGAGTATCCGGGCCGCTGCCAGTGGTCAGGTTCTTCTCGTAAACGGTGAGTTCGCCACCATTGACCTCCAGGCCGTTCAAGGTCACCGGGTCGTCATTGTTGTGCACCTGCAGCACCAGATTGGCCGTACTGGGGTCACCATCGGCGTCGGTCAGGGTGTAGGTGAAGGTTTCGGTAGCATTGCCGCCCCCGCCCAGCGCGAGGAACGCAGGGTCGGTGGGATGCAGGGTATAGGTGTACGAACCATCCGCTGCCAGCACCAGGGTGCCGTAGGTTCCGGTGAAGGTGCCGGCCGTGATCGGCCCGGAAGCGACCCGGTCGGCGCCCTGCACGTCGTTGCCCAGCACATTGCCAGTCAGGCTCAACAGGCTTTCCGAAGCGGTCCCGGGATTGCTGTCGTTGACCGCCGTGGGCAGGTCGTCCACCACGTTCACATCCAGTGAGGCGCTGGCACTGCTGCCATCCACGTCAGTGGCCACTACATTGAACTGCTCGCCAAGGCTATTGGCACCATTGGCGTTCGGATGGGCATCGTTGCCATTGAGGGTGTAGCTGTAGCTGACCTCGCCGCTGGACAGGTTGAAACCGGTGATGGTCAGGGTATTGCCCAGGCCAGTGGTGACGCTTTGCGGAAAGCCCGCCGGTACGCCGCCGCTGACCACAGTGATACCGCCGACAGTCAAGGTTTGCAGGCCGTCCAGGGCGGTCACCGTGAAGGTGCCGCTCTGGGTCAGGGCCGGGGTATCCGGGCCGCTGCCGGTGGTCAGGTTCTTCTCATAGACAGTGAGCTCGCCTCCCTCGACCTCCAAGCCTCGCAGCAGCACCGGATCGTCATTGTTGTTCACCTGCAGCACCAGGTTGGCGGTGCTGGCGTCGCCATCGGAATCAGTCAGGGTATAGGCGAAGGTTTCAGTGCCGCTGCCGCCGCCCTTGAGCGCCAGGAAAGCCGGATCGCTGGTGTTCACGCTATAGGTGTAACTACCGTCTGCCGCCAGCACCAGGGTGCCGAAGGTGCCATTGAAGGTGCCGGCGGTAACAGGTCCGGCCGCCACCCGATCAGCGCCCTGCACATCATTGGTCAGCACATTGCCGCTCAGGGTCAGTTGGCTTTCCGAGGCGGTGCCTGCGTTGTTGTCATTGACTGCCGTCGGCACATCGTCGGTGATATTGACGTCAAGGGTGTTGCTGGCCGAGTCGCCATTGCTGTCGATGGCAACCACGCTGAACTGCTCGCTCAGACTGTTGGTGCCATCCGCCGCGGAGTGCAGATCATTGCCATTGAGGGTGTAGCTGTAGCTGACCACCCCGGTGGCCGCGTTGAAGCCGGTGATGGTCAGGGTATTGCCCAGGCCGGTGGCGATGGATTGTGGAAAAGCCGCCGCCACGCCGCCGCTGACCACATTGATGCCACCGACATTCAGACTGAACAGCCCATCCGGGGCCGAGACTGTGAAAGTGCCACTCTGGGTCAGGGCCGCCGGGTTGCTTGCCGAGCCCTGCTCCAGGTTGGCTTCATTGACCGTGAGTTCACCGCCCTCCACCGCAAGCCCACTCAGGCTCACCGGGTTGTTGGGGGTTGCACCATTGATCGGAAGCAGGCCATCGATGCGCTCAGGGACAAATTCGGGGATGCCATTGAAGCCCGCTGTCGGAAAGCCGATCACCGGCTCGACCCGGCCCCCGACTTCCTCCAGCAGAACAAAGCTGTGACCGCCGCCCTCGGCACCCGGCGCGCCACCGGTACCGGTGGGGCCCGCCGCAGTGGCTTCAGCGGTTTGGGTGGGGTCATCACCGGCGGCAATGGCTTGTTGCAGTTGTTCGACATCGCTCAGTTGCGCATCGCTGGGTGCCAGCACTTGCGGGGTATCGACCTGAGTGGCCTGCTGGTCAAGCAACTGCGCCGTCAGTTGCTGGCTGCTGTCACGGCCCAGGGTCAGATCCTGGCCATTTTGCAGATGCACTGCCACCGCACCTTCGGCTCCAGTGACCAACTGCTCACCGACAAACAGCCGGTCCCCTTCCACCAGGAGACGACGGGCGCCATCCGCGCCTACCGCGTAAACCTGCCCGATCACCTTGGTCACAATGCCGATTAACGTTGCCATGTGCACTCCTCCGATGCCGAGAACAATCGGCATCCGCTTGCTAGCGGCAGCGCAGACAGCGTTAACCCGTGGTTGAACAGACCCTGTGTCTGGCCGCTCCGCCCCCATGGCGAAGCGCGCCAGTCTTGATGTCCCGCCCTCCCTTGCTACCAGTCGGACGGCTGATACCGCAGGGCGCCGGACAAAACAGCCTCATCCGCGCCTGCGGATCGCTCACCAACTACATTGTGCGAAACAGGTCAAAAGGCGAAATCGCCAAAAAAATGCCGCCATATCCTGTTCCGTACCTTCTTCCTTGTAACCACTTCCCCGCCCTGAACTACCTGAAAATTGAACGTCCCCAGAAACTTCAGGAAATACCTCAACGCCTGAAAATTCCGGGTCTGCGATTGGAACAATGTCTTGCTTTGACAAACATGCATAAGTTTTTTTTGGCATAAAACTTATGAATTTTTTTTCTTAGCTATCCTTCTGGATGTTCTTAGCTCTGTTGTAAACAAGATGAGACGGTTAAGTCTCAATTTTTTAGTCATATTTTTGACGAAAACACTGTTTCACTGGATCAGGGAGAGACACCCATGCGCGTTTTCACCCCCCTCAGCGGTGCAATTCTTTTGGCCTCAATCTGTGTCAGCCCGGCTCAGGCCATGTCTTTGACTGAAGCGATCCAGAGCACTCTGGACAACCACCCTGAACTTCGCGCCAGCCAGAACAACCGGCTGTCTGCCGACGAGGATGTGAAGGTGGCCAAGGGTGGCTTCTATCCCAGCCTGGACCTCAATGCCGGCTATGGCCGCGGCTACAGCGACAACAGCACCACCCGCGGCTACGGGGTGGCGCGCGGCACCGGCAACCACAACACCGAGACCCTGAATTACACCCAGTCGGAACTGCGCCTGCGGCAGATGCTCTTCGACGGCTTCAACACGGCCAATGAAGTGGGCCGCACCCAGTCGGTGGTCAACTCCCGGGCCTACTTCACCCGCGGCACCGCCGAAAGCCTCGCCCTGCGCACCATCGAGGTGTACCTGGAGGTGCTCAAGCGCCGTGAACTCTTGACCCTGGCCAAGAACAACCTGCAGGCCCACCTGCGGGTCAACGACCAGATCGGCCTGCGCAGCCAGCAAGGCGTGGGCAGTACCGCCGACCTCGACCAGTCCAAGGCCCGACGTGCCCTGGCGGAGAACAACTACGACACCGCTCAGGTCGACCTGGCCGATGCCGAGGCCAACTTCTACAGCGCAGTCGGACGCTTGCCCGACGAGCTGGAAAGCCTGCCGTCGATCCGCGGCGAAATCCCGCAGAACCTCAACGACGCCAAGCAGAGCATGCTGCTGAACAACCCCTACCTGAAGTCCGCCCAGGCTGACATCCAGGCGGCGGAGAGTCAGTACGAAGTGGCCAAGTCGCCCTTCTATCCACGCTTCGACGCCGAGGCCGCAGTCAACGCCAACGACAATGTGCAGGGCGACCTGGGCCACGATAACGAATGGCGGGTCGGGGTGATCATGAACTACAACCTGTTCCGCGGCGGCAGTGACAAGGCCCGCCTGCAGTCCAACGCGCACAAGATCAACCAGGCCATGGACATCCGCAACAACGCGCTGCGCATGCTCAACGAAAACATCACCCTGGCCTGGAACGCCATGCTCAACGCCAAGAAACAGACCCCCACCGCCCGGGAATATGCGGAAACCACCACCCGGGTGCGGGCCGCTTATCAGGACCAGTTCGGCCTCGGCCAACGCACCCTGCTCGACGTTCTGGACAGTGAAAACGAGCTGTACAACGCCAACCGCCGCTACACCGAAGTGCGCTACACCGAAGAGTTCTCCATGTACCGGGTACTGGCCAACATGGGCGAACTGCTGAGCAAGGAAAAAGTCGTGGTACCGGCCGAAGCCATCGCCCAAAGCGAAGTGAAAAGCGAGGCGCGCCTGCCGGAAATGAAGTAGTCCCGTGGAGGACTCGATTTGACCAGCCTCGAACCCGGGAGCCCGCACGCCGATCCGCGTGCCAGCTTCGATGACCCGCTGTTGGACGGATTACTGATCCTGTGCCGACTCCACGGCTGCAACGTCAGCCGGGGCAGCCTCAGCGCAGGCCTGCCCCTGGACAAGCAACGCCTGAGCCTCGACCTGCTGCCCCGGGCCGCGGCCCGGGCCAGCCTTCAGGCTCGCCTGCTGCGCCGGGAACTGGGGGCGATATCCGCTCTCAACCTGCCGGTGCTGCTGATCCTCCAAGGCGGTCGTTGCGCAGTGCTCAGGCGCTGGGGCGAGGATGGCCAGGCCCTGATCCTGCCCAGCGAGGCCGAAGGTGGCGAGCAGTGGGTGAGCCGCGAGGAACTGGCCCGGGAATACAGCGGCCAGGCCCTGTTCGCCCGCCCCCGCCATGAACTCGAAGACCTGCGCAGCCCCCTGGTGCCCAGGGTCGACGCCTGGTTTCGCGACACCCTGAAGCTCTCGCGCTGGCTCTACAGCGACGCCATTCTCGCCAGCCTCCTGATCAACCTGCTGGGCCTGATGGTGCCGCTGTTCGTGATGCAGACCTACGATCGGGTGGTGCCCAACCAGGCCACCTCGACCCTCTGGGTGCTGACCCTGGGCCTGCTGCTGGGCACCGGGTTCGAGCTGGTGTTACGGGTGGTACGGGCCCACCTGCTGGACCAGGCCGGGAAAAAGACCGACGTGATCCTCTCCGCCACCCTGTTCGAACGCATCACCGGCATGAACATGAAGGCCCGACCAGCCACCATCGGCGGCTTTGCCCAAAGCATCCACGACTTCCAGGGCCTGCGGGAGTTTCTGACGGCCGTGACCCTGACCAGCCTGATCGACCTGCCCTTCGCCCTGCTGATGCTGGTGGTGATCGGCCTGCTCGGGGGCTGGCTGGTGGTGATCCCGATACTCGCGTTCCCCATCACCATCGTCTTCGCCATGCTGATCCAGGTGCGCCTGCGGGACACCGTGCAAAAAAGCCTGGCCCTGGGCGCCGAACGTCAGGCGCTGTTGATCGAGACCCTCGGCGGCCTGGAAACCCTCAAGGCCTGCAGCGCCGAAAGCGAACGCCAGCACAAGTGGGAAAGCACCCACGGCGCCCTGACCCGCCTCGACAGCCACGCCCGCAACCTCTCGGCCCTGGCCACCAACGGCACCCTGTTCATTCAGCAGTTGTCCGGCATGGCCACCATCGTCGCCGGGGTCTACAGCATCATCGCCGGCAACCTCAGCGTCGGCGCCCTGGTGGCCACCTATATGCTCGGAAGTCGAGTCCTGGCGCCATTGGGACAGATCGCCGGGCTGATCACCCGCTACCAACAGGCGCAGTTGACCATGCGCAGCACCGACGCCTTGATGGCCCTGCCCCAGGAACGCGATGCCCGTCAGCGGCCTCTGGAGCGCACTCAGTTGCACGGCGCCCTGGAAGTCAGCCGAGTGAGCTTTCGCTACCCCGGGCAAAGCACCCCGGCGCTGAACAACATCAGTTTCAGCCTCAAGCCCGGAGAGCGGGTCGGCATCATCGGCCGCAGCGGCTCGGGGAAAAGTACCCTGGCCCGGTTGCTGATGGGCTTTCTCGCCCCGGAGGAAGGCCAACTGCTGCTGGACGGCCTGGATCTGCGACAACTGGACGTGGCCGACCTGCGTCAGCAGATCGGCTACGTCGCCCATGACCTGCCGCTGCTGGCCGGCAGCCTGCGGGATAACCTGACCCTGGGCGCGCGCTACATCAGCGATGCCCGAATGCTCGAAGTCGCCGAACTCACCGGGGTCACCGAACTGGCCCGCGCCCACCCCCAAGGCTTCGACCGGCCGGTGGGTGAACGTGGGCAACTGCTGTCCGGCGGCCAGCGCCAAGCGGTGCTGCTGGCCCGGGCCCTGCTGCTGGACCCGCCGATCCTGCTGCTGGACGAACCCACCAGCGCCATGGACAACAGCAGCGAAGACGCTCTGCGTCAGCGCCTGCACGCCAAGGTCCAGGGCAAGACTCTGCTGCTGGTGACCCACCGCACTTCGATGCTCAGCCTGGTGGACCGCCTGGTGGTTCTGGACGAAGGACGGATTGTCGCCGACGGACCGAAAGACGCGGTTATCGATGCACTGCGCAAGGGCCGTGTTGGCTCTGCAGCCGTCTAGGAGTGCCGAGCATGTCGACACCATCGTCACCCCGCAGTTACCTGGGCAGTTTTCGCCGAAGTGCGGAAAGCGAATTCATGCCGGAAACCGCAGAAGCCTCGTTGCAAGACTCGCCCCGCAGATCACGGTTGACGGTCTGGATCGCCGCCGCGCTGATCCTCTGCGCGCTGGTATGGGCCAGGTTCGCGGTGCTCCAGGAAGTCACCACGGGCGAAGGCAAGGCCATTCCTTCGAGCAAGATCCAGGTGATCCAGAACCTGGAAGGTGGCATTGTCACCGAGATTTTCGTCCGCGAGGGGCAGATGGTGGACAAGGGCCAGACCCTGCTGCGCCTGGATGACACGCGCTTTCGCTCGAACAAGGGCGAGAGCGAGGCGGATCGCTTCGCCTTGATGGCCCAGGTCGAGCGTCTGTCCGCCGAAGCCGAAGGCAAGCCCTTCACCCCATCCGCCGAAGTGCTGAGCAAGGCGCCGCAAGTGGCGGAAGACGAACGCTCGCTGTACGACCAACGCCAGCGACGCCTGGCCAGCGAGCAGCGCACCCTCAGCGAACAGTTGCGGCAGAAGACCCAGGAACTGGCGGAATTTCGCTCCAAGCAGGGGCAATACAGCTCCAGCCTGGCCCTGCTCAATCAAGAGATGAACATGTCGGCTCCCCTGGTGGGCACTGGCGCCGTGTCACCGGTGGAAATCCTGCGGCTCAAGCGCAGCGCGGTAGAGATTCGCGGCTCCCTGGACGCCACTACCCTGGCCATTCCACGGGCCGAATCGGCCATCAACGAGATCAAGAGCAAGATCGATGAATCGGTGCAGACCTTCCGCTCCGATGCCGCCAAGGAACTCAACGAGAAACGCACCGACCTGTCGAAGATCACCGCGTCGGGGATCGCCATCGATGACCGGGTCAACCGCACCACGGTGGTATCGCCCGTGCACGGCGTGATCAAGCTGCTCAAGGTCAACACCATCGGTGGCGTAGTCCAGCCCGGCAGCGACCTGGTGGAAATCGTGCCCATGGAAGACAACCTGCTGATTGAGGCCAAGGTCCGGCCTCAGGACGTGGCTTTCCTGCACCCCGGACAGAAAGCCATGGTCAAGTTCAGCGCCTATGACTACACCATCTACGGCGGCCTGAGCGCCAAGCTGGAGTTGATCGGCGCCGACACCATCACCGACGACAAGGGCAACAGCTTCTATCTGA
The DNA here is from genome assembly GCF_028550695.1 of Pseudomonas sp. BLCC-B112. Taxonomy (NCBI): domain Bacteria; kingdom Pseudomonadati; phylum Pseudomonadota; class Gammaproteobacteria; order Pseudomonadales; family Pseudomonadaceae; genus Pseudomonas; species Pseudomonas sp. BLCC-B112. The sequence goes on along the minus strand of NZ_JAQQGK010000001.1, from coordinate 986,997 downwards.
TCCAGGTACGCACCGACAAGAACCACCTGGGGGGCGACGCCAATCCACTGCTGATCATCCCCGGCATGGTGGCCACGGTGGACATCATCACCGGCGAGAAAAGCGTGCTGGACTACCTGCTCAAGCCCGTGCTCAAGGCCCGCACCGAAGCCATGCGCGAACGCTGAGTGCCGGCTACGTAGGAGCCGGCTGGCCGGCGAAGAGGCCCTCTGACTTTGCCGCAGACTTGAGAGTGCTTTCGCGGGCAAGCCCGCTCCTACAGAAAAAACTCAGGGTTTGGCGCCGTGGTTGCGTTGGTAGGTGTCTTCGCCCATCGCCGCGATCTGCCCTTCGATCAGGGCCTCGAAGGGGCGCAGCAAGGACTCGAAGGAGGCCGGCGCCTCCAGTACCTGCAACGCCTGGACAATGGCTTCCAGGGTCGACAGCGCACCCGGTCCAGGGGCTTTGCGCAGGCGATAGCGCGAGGGCGTCGCGGCGGCCAGGGTCACTCGCGGCAAGGCCGCCAGCAGCGGATTGAGGTGCAACAGCTTGCGGGCCTTGCGCCAGGTGCCGTCGGGCACCACCAGCAGCAACGGTTCATCGGTCTCGGCATAGGCCTGCAGCGGCTGGGCATCGTCCGCCGGGAACAACAGGCAAGCCCGGTATCCGGGTTGAGCGAGCAGCGTCGGCAGATCCTCGAACACCTCGCCCACCCGCAACTGCGCATTGTGCAGCCCCAGGGCCGCCAGCCGCGCCGTGTTCAAGGCGTGGTTGACCTCACTGGGATGCTGCAGCAGCAACACCCGGGTGCGGCTGGGCAAATCCGGGATCAGCGGGCACAGACAATGGCCTGTGGGACGCAGGCAACGCTCGCAGCGTGCTCTGGACATGGGAATTCCTTATGACTGGTTGAGCTGGGCCTTGAGCAGATCGCGAAAGGTCTGGATCAGGGGTTCACGGCCCCGGCCACGACGCATGATCAGGGAGAACGGCGCCTGGTAGCCGAAGGTTGCCGGCAGCAGCACCCGCAGGTCGCCCTTGTCGGCCCAGGCCTGGGCATAGTGTTCCGGCAGGTAGCCGATGTAGGCGCCGGACAGCACCAGGATCAACTGCGCCTCCATGCTCTCCACGGTCGCCGCGCTGTGCTTGAAACCGTGCCGGGCCAGTTCCGCCTGGCTCCAGTAGCCACGGCCGACCATGCGCTGCTGGGTGATGACCTGCTCCGGAATGCGCCGCTCGCTGTACAGCGGATGCCGGTTGCTGCAATACAACCAGTGCTGCTCGCGGTACAGCGGCATGTACACCAGGCCGCTCATGCGCGTGGAAAAGGCGCCGATGGCCAGGTCCAGGCGGTTGTCCTGGACCCCCAGTTGCAGTTCGTGGGGGCTCATCACCGACAGGTGCAAATGCACCGCCGGATGCTCCTGGCTATAGGCGCCGATGGCCTCGGCGAACGGCAGGGCCTTGTCGCTGACGGTGGAGTCGATCACCCCCAGGTTCAGGGTGCCGCGCAACTCGCCCTTGAGGGCCGCGGCGTACTGTTCGAAGCCCTCCAGCTCCCCCAGCAGACGCAAGGTCTCCTGGTGGAACAGCTCCCCCTTGCTGGTCAGGCTGAACCCGCCACGGCCACGGTGGCAGAGCACCAACCCGAGGGCGCCTTCGAGCTGGCTCATGTAGGTGCTGATGGCCGACGTCGAGAGATTGAGTTCGTGCTGGGCATTGGCGAACCCCTGATGTCGCACCACGCTGACGAAGATGCGCAATAGTTTCAGATCAGGTAAAGCGTTGGCCATGACAGGCTCCGATAACAGGCAAAACAACCACTTCCCTGTGCCAAGAGAGCGTACTTGCGCCGGGCGACCAAGCAGCCCCGATGACCTCCATGCGCACTTTCAACCAGACCCTGCAACCCGGATAACGGTGGCTACGCCACCGAGCGGATGCTCGCTCACTCACCACGCAGGGCCCTGGAAGCCGTGCGGGAGTCTAGCGCGACCCCGGCCATTAGTTTAGAAAAATCTGAACTAAGTATTTGTTCGTAGCGATTCTTTCCCCTCACTACATTTCGCAGAATCGGCCCAATCGGTTGAACGGGCGATACCTGCTGCGCCCTCAGCCCCATAAATATAAAACAACGATGAGGCCTATCCCGTGGACAAGATTCTCCACCAACCACTGGGCGGCAACGAAATGCCGCGCTTCGGCGGCATCGCCACCATGATGCGTCTTCCCCATCTGCAATCCGCCGCCGGCCTGGACGCTGCGTTCGTCGGCGTGCCTCTGGACATCGGCACCTCGCTGCGCGCCGGCACCCGTTTCGGCCCGCGGGAAATCCGCGCCGAGTCGGTGATGATCCGCCCTTACAACATGGCCACCGGTGCCGCTCCGTTCGACTCGCTGTCGGTGGCCGACATCGGCGACGTGGCGATCAACACCTTCAACCTGCTGGACGCGGTGCGCATCATCGAAGAAGCCTATGACGGCATCCTCGAACACAACGTGATTCCCCTGACCCTGGGCGGCGACCACACCATCACCCTGCCGATCCTGCGGGCCATCCACAAGAAACACGGCAAGGTCGGGCTGGTGCACATCGATGCCCACGCGGACGTCAACGACCACATGTTCGGCGAGAAGATCGCCCACGGCACCACCTTCCGCCGCGCAGTGGAAGAAGGCCTGCTGGACTGCGACCGCGTGGTGCAGATCGGCCTGCGCGCACAGGGCTATACCGCCGAAGACTTCAACTGGAGCCGCAAGCAGGGCTTCCGTGTGGTCCAGGCCGAAGAGTGCTGGCACAAATCCCTGGAACCGCTGATGGCCGAAGTCCGTGAAAAGGTCGGCAACGGTCCGGTTTACCTGAGCTTCGACATCGACGGCATCGACCCGGCCTGGGCTCCGGGCACCGGCACCCCGGAAATCGGCGGTTTGACCACCATCCAGGCCATCGAGATCGTCCGTGGCTGCCAGGGCCTGGACCTGGTGGGCTGCGACCTGGTGGAGGTTTCGCCGCCTTACGACACCACCGGCAACACCTCACTGCTGGGTGCCAACCTGCTGTACGAAATGCTCTGCGTACTGCCCGGCGTGGCCCACCGCTGAGTCTCGGCCCTGGGAGGGCTGGTGCCGCGCTCAAGCACGAGCGCGGCCATGGAACCGTCATGCAAAGGAGCGCAACACCTTAGCCAACGTGGTCGGAGCAGATCATGAATAACAATAAAGAAAACAGCCTTAACGACATGAACAACGGGGACGCCCAGATTCCCGCCCCTCGACGCAGCACCCTGTACGACCTCTCTCGAAACAGGCCCCCCTTGGCCTGAACTGCCCCAGCAACCGCAGCTCTTCCGGAAGACCGGCCTCCACTGGTCAACGGGGTGACCGTCCGCATCGGCGGGTGGCAACAACAATAACAACTTGCTTGTGAGGACCCGAACATGGGCTTGGATATTCTCGTAGTACTGATTTATGCCGCCGGCATGATCACCCTGGGCTGGTACGGCATGCGCCGGGCCAAGACCCGTGATGACTATCTGGTAGCCGGCCGCAACCTCGGGCCGGGCTTCTACCTGGGTACCATGGCGGCCACCGTACTGGGCGGCGCCTCGACCATCGGCACCGTACGCCTGGGCTACGTCCACGGCATTTCCGGCTTCTGGCTTTGCGGCGCCATCGGCCTGGGCATCGTCGGACTCAGCCTGTTTCTGGCCAAACCCTTGCTGAAACTGAAGATCTACACCGTCACCCAAGTGCTGGAACGCCGCTATAACCCCGCGGCACGCCACGCCAGCGGACTGATCATGCTGGTCTACGCACTGATGATCGGCGCCACCTCCACCATTGCCATTGGGACAGTGATGCAAGTGCTGTTCGGCTTGCCGTTCTGGGTATCGATCCTGGTGGGCGGCGGTGTGGTGGTGCTCTACTCGACCATCGGCGGCATGTGGTCGCTGACCCTGACCGACATCGTGCAGTTCCTGATCATGACCATCGGCCTGGTGTTCCTGCTGATGCCGCTGTCCATCGTCGATGCCGGCGGCTGGGATACCCTGGTGGCCAAACTGCCCGCCAGCTATTTCGACTTCACCGCCATCGGCTGGGACACCATCCTCACCTACTTCCTGATCTACTTCTTCGGCATCTTCATCGGTCAGGACATCTGGCAACGAGTGTTCACCGCCCGCAGCGAAGGGGTAGCCAAGGTTGCCGGGACCGCGGCCGGCATCTATTGCGTGCTCTACGGCCTGGCCGGCGCGCTGATCGGCATGGCCGCCAAGGTGGTCCTGCCGGATCTGGATAACGTCAACAATGCCTTCGCCAGCATCGTCCAGACCAGCCTGCCCAACGGCGTTCGCGGCCTGGTGATTGCCGCGGCTCTGGCAGCCCTGATGTCCACCGCCAGCGCCGGCCTGCTGGCGGCCTCCACCACCGTGACCCAGGACCTGTTGCCGCGGCTGCGCGGTGGCCGTGAAAGCGGCAATGGCGACGTGCATGAAAACCGCATCGCGACGTTGCTGCTGGGGGTTGTGGTGCTGGGTATCGCCCTGGTAGTGAGCGACGTGATCAGTGCCCTGACCCTGGCCTACAACCTTTTGGTGGGCGGCATGCTGATTCCGCTGATCGGCGCCATCTACTGGAAACGCGCCACCACGGCCGGGGCCATCACCAGTATGTCTCTGGGCTTCATGACCGCGCTGTTCTTCATGTTCAAGGACGGCCTGGACGCCAACACACCGATTTACTACAGCCTGGCCGTGGGCCTGGTGAGTTTCGTGGTGGTGAGCCTGGTCTCCCGGCGCTCGGTGCCTCTGGCCAACGCGATCTGACCTGAAGTCAGACGCCTGAAGCTTTCTTCGACGGGTGCGGCGTCGGTGGCCGCACCCGTTTTTTTCGTCCACGAAAAAGTGCCACAACGCCGGATGACGCTCGCTTCAGCCCGACCCAGGAAGCCGCCCACTGGACGAGCGGTCACCACCGCCGGAAAAAACCTCTGCTGTAATCTGATTCAGCGACGACTGTTACTGAACAGTACAAGGATCGCTGGCAGCCTCAGGGCACGCTATCGCTTCACCCTTGGACGGGGTCAAAAAACAATCAGAACCTCTCCCCTGCCCCGAGGTGTTTATGGACCGTTTCGACATCCAGCCAAGCATCCGCCTTGATCCGGACCTTGATCTGTACCGGATCAACTCCATCAGCGAACTCAGCCAGGTCATCCTGGAAAAGACCCGCGCCGACGCTGCCCGTCCCGCCTGACCTGCTCGCCCCTCGGGAGTAACGCGATGAAACGGGCCGAAGCACGCGCGGCCGTACACCTGCTCATCCGTCGGGGGCTGGATGAACTCACCGACTTCGATGACCAAAGCGCTCTGCAAGCACTCGGACTCGACCGGGAGGATATCGAAGCGCTGCTCTGGCGCCTGGAGGACAGGTTCGATCTCTGCATCTCCCCCCGGGAAGAACAGCGAGCGCTCTGGCGCCTGGAAAAGGTCGACGACCTAGTGCAATGGTTGCTGGAAAAGTCCCGGCAAAATCAGGATTGACCCGATTGCCTCGGGTGGATGGCCGAGCGACTGCCGGCCAGAAAACCCTGGCGAGAGCCGGAGTCTGCACTCCGCTCTCGCCCTGAGCTCAACGACGACGTTGCTGACGGCGCCGCAGTTCTTCGTCGGTAGGAATCGGCACCGGTTGCAGCGGTGGCTCGATCAGGCCCAGTGCGACACCAAGGTCGTGCAGCCAGCTTTGCAGTTTGTCTTTCATAGTGCCCCCTCAGGGTCGTGCCGAGCGGCGATACTGCGCCGCCTCAAGCAGATAATAGTCCTAACTTTTCCCGCGCGCTGCCTCGCAATAGCAATGAACTGTTACTGGATTGAAGCGAATCGGCCAAGGCTATTCAGCCATTGGCCCGCAGCGCCTGTGGCGCCTGCCCGGCAGGCGCATGGGCAGCGGCTTATAGAAAGCGCTTGATCCGCCGACGCAGCCATTGCTCGGCGCTGACAAAGGTGATGCCCAACAACACCAGCAGCGCCCCCAGCACAAAGTTGAGGCTCAAGGGCTCACCCAGCAACAGCACGCCGAAGGTCACGCCAAACATCGGTGTCATAAACGAAAACACCGCCAGGTTCGCCGCCAGATAGCGACGCAACAGCCAGAACCAGGTCAGGTAGCTGAAGAACGACACCACCAGCCCCTGGAACAACACACTGGCCACGGCCACCGGGGTCAGGCTGACCTGGGTCACCTGGCCGCTGAGCACCGCAATCAGCAGCAGGCCGACGAACCCGACGATCAACTGATAGAACAGGGTCAGTGTGGCTGGCGCTTCCGACAATCGCGAGGCGCGTACCACCACCGTGGTCGCGCCCCAGGCCAGCCCCGCCAGTAATCCCAATACATCGCCCAGGAGCATGCGCCGATCCAGATTGTCCAGGGAGATTCCACCGGCAAAGGCGATGCTGATGCCAATGAAAGCAAGGATGATCCCCAACCATTGCAACGGCCGCAGCCGCTCACTGGGCAGCAACCAATTGACCCCAAGGGCAGTGAAGATCGGGGCGGTGTAGAGGAACACCGACATATGCGCGGCGCTCGTCAGCTTCAGCCCCTCGGCAATGAACAGGAACTCCAGGCCGAACAGGGCGCCGGCCAGTAAACCGCCGCGCCAGGTACTGGAGACCTGGGACCAGCCCCCTTTCCAGCACATCAGCAGGGCCACCAGCAGCGCCGAAATCCCGGAACGAGCAGCCGCCTGCATCACCGGGGCAATATCCGCCGCCGCCCATTTGATCATCACCTGCTGCACGCCCCAGATCAGGCACAACCCCAGCATCACCTGCAGGGCAAAACCATCGGCGTTGCGCCGCTCGATGCTCACCGCAGTCCCTCAGATTGATTCATCGACATGACAGCTACCCGCTGTGGAAAAGACAACGCCCCCAGGCGCGCGCCCAGCCGTCGTGCTGCAAGGCCGGCCGCACCAGGAAAGACAAGCAACACGAGACAAAGAAGAGGTGGGGCTTTAAGCACATCCACCCCAGAGCGAAACAAGAATCAGCTTAGCTCGATACGATCTGCGTGAATGACAATCTGGCCCTGTTTATAGAGCGCGCCGATGGCCTTCTTAAAGTTGCCTTTGCTGACCCCGAACAAACTGCTGATCAAGGCCGGATCGCTCTTGTCGCTGACCGCCAGAGAGCCATTGTTTTCGCGCAACTTGGCGAGGATCTTCGAGTTCAGGCTGGTGGCCGCTTCTTCACCCACCGGTTGCAGGCTCAGGCTGATCTTGCCATCGGCCCGCACTTCCTTGATGAACCCCTTCTCTTGCATGCCGGAGCGCAGGAACTTGAACACTTCGTTCTTGTGAATCAGGCCCCAGTGCTTGTTGTTGATGATCGCCTTGAAGCCCATGTCGGTGGATTCAGCCACCAACAGGTCGACTTCCTGACCAACCTTGTAGTTAGCCGGAGTCTTGTCCAGGTAGCGGTCCAGGCGAGCCGTGGCCGTGATACGACGGGTGTGCTTGTCCAGATAGACATGCACCACGCAGTACTCGCCGGCATTCATCTGGCGCTTCTCTTCCGAGTAGGGCAGCAGCAGGTCCTTGGGCAATCCCCAATCCAGGAATACCCCGATACTGTTAACTTCGACGACTTTAAGGCTGGCGAACTCGCCAACTTGAACTTTCGGCTTTTCGGTAGTTGCGATTAACTTGTCGGCACTGTCCAGATAAACAAAAACATTCAACCAGTCTTCATCTTCACTGGGAATGTCCTTGGGAATATAACGATTGGGCAGCAATATTTCGCCGTCCGCCCCTCCGTCCAGATACAAACCAAAGTTAGTGTGTTTAACCACTTGCAAACTGTTGTAGCGCCCGACTAAAGCCATTTCCAATACCCTCATTGCGTGGGCGGCATTCTACCTGTTTTCCACGCCCAGGTTGGCGCTCCTGAGTCCCGGACCGGAAAATTCCGTGAAGAGCCTTGGTTTTTCTAGCATCACTGGCGCTCAAGCGGCCATTCGTCAGGCCAACAGCGACCTGCCGGGTAAGGGCAAACAGCCACCAGGCCGCATTTTCAGTAACGGGTCTTTATTTAAAACAGCCACTTAGGAAGATGTCAGCAAGATCAACTTAAGGAAAAAGCCCAAAAAACGACCCTTTGTTTCAGATGATATTTACCAAGCAATTGTCAAGTATTTCTGATAAGATGCCTGGCCAAATTAATTTTCCAAAAGGTTAAATGGCCGCCATGCGAGTAAAAGCCTCCAACAGCAAAGCAAAACCAGCTCCCGCCGTTGAAACCAGCGAATCGATCAACGAACAAATCGCGGCCTTCCTGAAATCGGGCGGCGAAATCCAGCAAATTGCCAAAGGCGTCAGCGGCCAGACTTTCGGCCCATCCAAGCAGATCAGCCTCGGCAAAAAGTAATTCCCCCGCATTATCCTGGTCCCTTAGCGCTTTGCCCTCAAAGCGCTAGGACTGGCACCCCTTCTCTCCTCCCCCTCTAGCACTAAAAGTCGACCAACGGCCCTTATCCGCTGTTCCTGGCCGCTATCCTTTCAGCTCTCTGGATCAATAGTTTCAGCCAACTCCCAGTTCATCACTGCCGGCCTTCCGCCCTGCGACTGAACGGCTGGCAGCCTTCCGGGTTCAGATGCAGGAACCCGAACTCGCAAGGACTCGAACATGGCGCGCCAGTGGCCCCTGCTTATCTCGTTGCTGATCCTCAGCCTGCTGCTCGGCGCCTGCAGCCGAGTCGGACTGGCCTATCGCAACCTGGATGTAATCATCCCCTGGACCCTCAACGACTACCTGGACATGAACAGCGAGCAGAAAAGCTGGTTCAACCAGCGTCTGCAGCAGCACCTGAGCTGGCATTGCAGCACCCAGTTGCCCGGCTATCTGGACTGGCTCGATCGCCTGCAACTGATGGTGCAGAGCAATCAGGTCAGTGATCAGGACCTGCAAGCACGAACCCGGGAAGCCAAGCAGGCCATCGCCGAGACTGTAAGACAGATCACCCCTTCCGCTGTAGAACTGCTCCAGGGCCTGGACGACGGGCAAGTCAAAGAGATGAACAACGCCTTCGCCAAGGACCAGCAAGAACACCGCGAGCAGTACCTCACGTCATCATTGGCGCAACAGATCCAGCAGCGCAGTCAGCGCATGAGCAAGCGCCTGAATGCCTGGCTCGGCCCCCTGACCCCCAGCCAGCAACAACGAATCGAGCAATGGTCTGCCTCCCTGGGAGAGCAGAACCAGCAGTGGATCGCCAATCGCGTCCATTGGCAGACGCAATTCAGCGCCGCGGTGGCGCAACGCCGAGACAGCGATTTCCCACAGCGCATCGAGCAGTTGCTGATCAACCGCGAGAGTTTATGGACAGACGACTACCGCCAGGCCTACGCCCACACCGAACAGGCCGCACGCAGCCTGTTGGTTGACTTGATGGCAGCCAGCAGCGTGGACCAACGCCAGCACCTGCTGAAGAAAATCGACGGTGTACGCAAGGACTTCGCCGCCCTGAAATGCCTGCAGAACGCAAGCCAGGGCTAGCATCGCGAAACTAGGCGATCTGCGCCTTGGAGGCCACCTCGTCAAAGGTATCCGCAGCCAGGGCATCAGCCTGTTCATCCAGCACCTGACGCGGGTGATCGTTGCCCGGAATACTGCTGTCGATCAGACACAACAGGCTTGAGCCGCGAGGCGTCAGTACAAAGTTCTCGCCGTTGCCGCCTTCTTCCTCGGGCCTGGTTTCAATAAAACCCCGGTCCAGCAGCAACTTTTCGTACTGGGTGGCGGTGACTTTCAGTTCATCCAGATTGCCGGCGGGCTCACCCTCCGCCTCCTTGGCCGCCGCATGCTGCTCGGCGTAGGGGCGAGGCGTGAAACTGTGGCCGGCGCCGTTCTGCACTTCGTGCAGCAGTCGTTCAATCAGATCCCAGTTATATGTGGTCATTGCGGTTCAACCTCCAGACATGAGAATGAAATGCCGTTCATAGGTTGTGACCGACCGGGTTTTCAGCCGTTCAGGAAATACGCCGCGCCAGCCTGACCCCTGATCGGAAAACCGCTGGGCAGCTTGTCGATCCAGCCCTGCGCCAAACGACTAGCGTGTGTAAGACCCATGCCCCCTGCCTTGAGGAGAAACGCCATGAGCACTACCGATCACCCCGTGGTCTCCCGGGAACAATGGCTGCTCGCACGCAAGCAGCACCTGATCCATGAAAAGGCCTTTACCCGCCAGCGCGACCAGCTCAGTGCCGAGCGACGGGCGTTGCCCTGGGTCAAGATCGACAAGCCCTACCGCTTTCAAGGCCCCGACGGAGCACTGAGCCTGGCGCAACTGTTCGGCGAGCGTAGCCAGTTGCTGGTCTACCACTTCATGTTCGGCGCCGGCTGGGAAGAAGGCTGCAAGGGCTGCTCCTTTCTCGCGGACCACTTCGACGGCGCCAACCTGCACCTGGCCCATCACGACGTAACGCTGGTGGCTGTCTCCCACGCGCCCTATGCCCAATTCCAGAGCTTCCGTCGACGCATGGGCTGGCGCTTCGACTGGTATTCCAGTGCCGGTGACGACTTCAATCAGGACTTCGGTGTCAGCCTCAGCGCCCAGCAGCTAGCCGCGGGCACCGCGACCTACAACTATGAACAGGCCAGTGGCGATGAAGCCGAGTTGCCCGGCCTGAGCCTGTTCTATCGCAACGATCAGGGTGAGATTTTTCACACTTACTCCACCTATGCCCGCGGACTGGACCTGCTGGTGGGAGCCTATAACTTCCTCGACCTGACGCCCAAAGGGCGCAATGAAGAGCAGATCATGGACTGGGTCCGCCTCCATGACCGCTACGAACAGACACCCGAAGGCAAGGGAAGCCACCCTTGCTGTGGTGACGCTTAAGATCGTGTTCACCGGCAAGCCGGCTACGGGGCGTTTGTAGGAGCCGGCTGCCGGCGAATCGTACCGACAGGCGATTCGCTCTCACAAACGGCACAAATCTGCGACAGACTGCAACGTCCCCCTCCACAGCCAACTAATCTGCAAACATGAGCGCCGCCTACCACAGCCTCCACGAATACACCCTGCGCATGAGCCGGGTGCTGGAGCATATCGACCAACACCTGGACCAGCCTCTGGAGCTGGCTGATCTGGCGCGGGTGGCGCATTTCTCGCCCTACCACTTCCACCGCCTGTTCAGCGCCTGGGTCGGAGAGCCCCTCGGGGCCTACCTGCGGCGTCGGCGCCTGGCCTGTGGGGCTTATCTGATGGCCAGCCGCCCCGAAGCCTCAATCCTGGAAATCGCCATGGATGTCGGCTTCGGCTCCGGCGAAGCCTTCTCCCGGGCCTTCAAGCAACACTTCTCGGTCTCACCCAGCACCTGGCGCGACACCGAACCCAAACGCTGGCACCGCCGCCTCGACGACATCCGCGAACGCCGCCTGCGTGAATTGAGCAATCCTGATCAGACCCACATCCCGGCCTTCGACGATCCTGACGCCTTCATTCATCTGAAGGAAACCAGCATGAACGTCACCCTGCAGCAACTGCCCGCCACCCGCGTGGCCTACCTGCGCTACATCGGCGCCTACGGGCCCGGCATCGGCCTGTTCTGGCGCGAAACCGCCATGCCCTGGATGCTCGAACACCAGCTGTTCAACCACGTGCGCTATGGCATCGGCCACGACGACCCGGACCTCACCCCCGCCGACAAATGCCGCTACGACGCCTGCGTCGAAGTGCCCAAGGACTTCAAGGCCAGCGCCCCCGCCGTCGTCACCACCCTGCCCGGCGGCCTGTACGCCGTGGCCCACTTCCGCGGCTTGGGCCCAGCTATCGCCGACGCCTGGATCGAACTGTGCCGCGACTGGCTACCCAAGAGCGGCCTGCAGTTCGACCCGCGCCCGGCCTTCGAGCGCTACCCGGCGGATGCGTACTACGACCTCAAGACGGGAGAGCTGGAGTGTGAGATCTGCATTCCGGTGAAGAAGCTGTAACCCAAAAAGCACGTTGATCCCCATGTAGGAGCTCGCTCGCGAAGAACGCCAACGATAACGCGCTGTTACTGACAGAGCGCGGCGCCATCGGGTTCATCGCGAGCAAGCTCGCTTCTACAATCCCGACACACCCACTCAACGAGAAGGAATGGCCGTGATATCACGAACGATGAACTTCGGCAGAGCGCGAATGTAGAAGTTCTCCACATCCGAGTTACCGCTGTTGGTGATCGCCCCCAACATGGTCTTCATATTGCGCAACTGGCCCACGGCCCCGGCAGGCTGCAAACCATTGCGCTCCTGGGCGAAATGCAACACCTCGGCGCCGTCGCGCTTGACCTGAACCTTGTAGCCGAAATCGACACTGGCAAGGATCGTATTGTCATCGACAACCATCGACACCAGCCCACCCTTGGAATCACTGAGGCGGCGCTTGTACACCGCATTCACATCCAGCAGGTAGTCGGCGCTGTCCTTGGTGGCGGCGTAGCGATTGGCATTGCCCAATTGCCGGATCAACTCCATGCCCAGTTGCTGGCGCAACTTGTCCTCGGGCAGAAAGCGCTCGCTCTCGCCGACCAACTGCAGGTTGAAGGTATCGATCCAGTAAGTGGCGGTAGCGGGAATCTGTACCGGTTTGGGCGAGATGTAATAGTCCGGGGTGGAGGCACAACCGGCGAGCAGAACGAGGGTGAAGAGCAGAGATAACAGACGCATGACGGATCTTCCTTGAGAAGGTTTTCAACAACGCACCGCCACCTGAAAACCACCTGTGGCATGGCGATAAGCGGCGGCATTGTAAGCCAGGAAAATCACGGCGAACCGGCTCGAAAAGATACGCTCGGCAAATTAGGAATTGCCTTACGGCAGAAGCAGACAATCCAGTAGGAATGGGGCTTTAAGGACAGGGGGAACGCTGGATATAGTCGAGGGGTCGTTGAAAGGACGACCGGGTTTGGCGACCTGATTTACAGAGGGAATGCAAAAGATCCAGCTTGCAGGTATTTTGCGTCCGCACACGCAGTTCTATGACGGCTGTGCGCGGGAGATCTCAGGATCTGCCGACTTTACCTCTGTAGTCGGTTCGCCAACCTGCGTACAGCCGTCACCCACTTGTTTGGCGACAACGGGTGAAGGCATTCAGCCAGTCAAACAGAGGTCTACACATGAACAGATACATGCCGATTACCGGCCACGACTGCAACATTCCCTCGCTGCTGATCGATACCCAAGCCCCCATAGACGTCCTGCACGATGCAGCGGCGTATCGCATTCGCGCTGTGACTCAACTACTGGAAAACTTCGCGATTTGTGATGACGCGCCCAAAGGTGCAGTGGTGCTGCAGGAACTGTCGCTGGTGTGCAGCATTTTGCTGCGAGATGGGTGTGATTTGATGGATGTGACGACGAGGCGGATGCAGGAGCAGGTGCTTCAGTAAGCAAAAAAGGGGCGGCTTGAAAGTCGCCCTTTCTCTCTCGCCATTGATGGCGATATCGAGAGAGTATTAACATTTGGCCTATAGCTTTAATCCAATCAAATGTTTGAACGGCCCCGCCTTTACATCAAATCCCATATCTAAGGCCAACTGCATAGCCTCTCTATACTCACTTTCCGTTATGAGCACATTATACTCACAAACATGGTCACATAAAATTTCGAAAGCTAAACTCTCCTCGTTACATGCCACATAGTCCAATGTTCCCTGGAGCAGGCTAGAGTCCAGCCGCACCTGAAACATCTCTCCAAATTTAAGAATTCGATCCGCGCACATAAAACCTACTTAATGGGCTTATAGGCTGGCATAGGTGCATTATCCGGAAAAGCAGTAATAACTTTCCCTGTAGCTGGCTAACAAATAACTCGCATACGAACTCCATCACGAACTTCATAAGCAATCCATTTAGCGGGGTCACCTTTAGCTGTATAAATTCCACCCGTACCAGTTTGGGCATACCACTTGGTATTAGGGGAAATCGCGATATCATCAATACTAGCCCACAACTCGACTTCCGAAACCAAACAAGCAATCTCGGCCAACAACAACAACAACAACAACAACAACAACAACAACAACAACAACAACAACTCAACATCCCCCATCCCTAACCAATAGTTAGGAAAGCCGCCTAGAAGCTCTTCACCGCCCTCTCCCCACTATATTCAGACAGCCGCCCCACCATTTTTTTCCACAAACACCTACTACTCCCGCATCAGAAACTAAAGTAAATTTAGAATACCAAACACCCCCCTCCTCTCTATTTAGGCTACAGATATTTCCTATTGTATCCAGTACGTCACTTCCTTTAGACCTTTACGCAGCAGCCATAACAAAAATTGTTATTACAGAAAACCCACCAATCAAGTCCCCCCCTCCAAAAAGTCGTCCCCTTCAACATAGTCATACAACTGGATCTGCGAAAAGTCGTCATCATTAACGAATAGTAAATCATGCCCTTCATGCTGCTGAAAAAAGGCCTGAATAATATCCCACGCACGCTTATCATTAAGCCAAGCTCTTTCCTTGTCAGAGTAAACCCCCTGAACAACTAATCGCCCTCCCTCCTTCGCCAGCTTCTTTCCTAAGTTCAATGAAATTCGGCAAGTTTTGCAGCACAAATAATAATACGTACCCATTTACTTCCCTCTCACAATCGGCATTTGAATAACCCCATGTTGTGTGATTGCAAATACCTGCTCCAACTCAGGACGCTTCGGCACCACGTTATTTAAAGCTCTATCTATATAGCCAGCAACCTGCTCAGATGACAAACTCAATGCACGCGCATCAATCACCACCGCACTTGGAAAACCATTAAGCTGCGAACTCCCGGTACTAATATTTCGCTCAAATATTCTCTTTATACGATTATCCGTCAGCTCTGACACCGGAGCATCTGGAGTTTCAAAAGTTTTAAACTCTGCACGAAGCCTTGTGCCATCTGGCAAACGAATAGTCGCGTCACCACTTGGTGTATTAGAGCCTCTCAACAGAACACTCACCCCTCGCTCTTCGGCAAGAATATTAGCAATATCAATTTCTTTTTGTAGAGGCAATCTACTATCAGGGAGGTTCTGTGCAATGGTCACAGTTCCTTTTTCCGATACCTTTTCACTATACACAATTCCCGGACTTAGCTTGTGCTCCGGAGTTACATAGGCACCGTCCTTCTGTACCCCATCCAGTTGAGTACCGCCGGTATGTGGCGTTGTAATAACTCCGCCACCCTCAGCGTAGCCCCCACTGGCAGGATTCTCTCCTGATGCATCAACAATCGGATTGACCAGCTTTCGGTTTTCGTCATCAAGCAGGTGAATTGGAAACGGCATGTGGGTTACCAACTCCCAAAGCCCCATCGAAACCCTCAGCCGACTCTGCACTTGCTCCTTTGTTTCAGAGACGCCCCGGCTGACACTTTCAATCATGGAGTTGGCCGCGTTACGCATCCGCGCTTGATTTTCAGGTGTGGACGCTTGATAAGCCAGTGCGCCAACCAGGGCAAGCATAACCCCCGAACTAGCGAGCCCCTGAGCATAGTTATTTGCGCCTGCAGGAGAATCGCGGAGGCGGCCGATGAGCGCTGTCAGTTCAACTGACTTCTCAGGGCTCTGACGGGCAATTTCCTGCATTCGAGCGACGAGAAGCTTTTCCCCGTCAGATTTTGGATCTCCGAACTTCTGCTTGAGTCGAAACTCAATAGCCTCCGCACATCTGTTCTCATCCTTACTGAAGGCTTTTAGGTAGTTTTCAGTTTCTACCAAGACTCTATTAATTTCTTCGGATTTGTACTGAAGGTTGTCTGACGACGCGATCTAATACTCTACTTATCAGGGATCAACCCCATCAAAGAGCTACAAAAATCATCTACTGCTGAAAACTCAACACTAGCTTCAAATCCGAAATACACATTTGGAGAATCTTCATCCTTCCCTCCAAAATTAAATAAAATTCCGATCCAAAAATACCCCTCCTCCAAGCTATCAGCTTCTCCCGCCATAAACCTTATTTGAAAATCATTTTCCAACGGCATAAAAACCAACGCCCCATCAACCTTATCGGCGAGCACTGACAGCTTATGCCTATAAAAATACTCCACGAGTCTATTTATATCGTCAAAGTTCAAACTGCAAAAATATCTATCCGGCAGACAACCTGAAAACTTCTTACTCCAAGCACAGACAATATCAAAATCAAAAAAACAATTCTTAGCCTCTGTACTTTTAACAAAAAATCTCAGCACCCCTGCCTCGGATTCAAGTTCAATCCTCACGCTACTTCCTCACTTAAAAAGGAAAACTTTCCCAGCCTTGGTTTCGGGCCATCTTCTGAACATCAAACCTATCAAAATTACGCATACCAGTAAAAATACCCTCTTCACCTTCAACAACCAAATTATACTTTGCCTTACTACCCACCCCTACTTTCTGAACAAAAACAACAGCACCATCCCTTTGATTGACTTTGTGTGTTGCATTGTTAATCACATCATCAACCTGTTTAAGATCCTTAAAACCATGACGTCGCAAGCTTTCAACCGAGTGACCTGTCAGTACACGCCCCTCAGGAGTGCTAGATGAATTAGCCATCACCCCCGGATTCAGCTTGTGCTCCGGAGTCACATAGGCACCATCCTTCTGCACCCCATCCAGTTGAGTACCGCCGGTATGTGGCGTTGTAATAACTCCGCCACCCTCAGCGTAGCCCCCACTGGCAGGATTCTCTCCTGATGCATCAACAATCGGATTGACCAGCTTTCGGTTTTCGTCATCAAGTAGATGAACTGGGAACGGCATGAGAATGACCATTTCCCAGGCTGCCATCGTAACCTTGAGTTGGTTCTGCATTTGCTCCTTTGTTAAAGCGAAATCTTGACTTACAGCTTTAATCATCGAATTAGCAGAGTTACGCATCCGCTCTTGACTTTCAGGTGTCAAAGTAGGATAGACCAGAGCCGCAGCAAGTGCTGCCATTGCTCCAGCATAGGCTACTCCTTGTACATAATTCTGCGCCGTTGTAGGAGAGCCTCTCAGAGTGGAAATCATTGCTGTCAGCTCAACTGATTTCTCAGGGCTTTCACGGACAATTTCCTTCATCCGAGCGAGGAGAATCTTTTCCCCATCGGAACTTAAGTCTCCCAACTGCTCCCTCAGGCGAAACTCAATAGCCTCCGCACGTCTGTTCTCATCCTTACTGAAGGCTTTTAGATAGTTTTCGGTTTCTACCAGAACTCTATTAATGTCTTCGGATGTGCCCTGAAGATTGTCTGGCGACGCGATTAGAACGCCCATGCTGGCCAAGAGAAGGGTCAGCTTTACCATCGTCTCCCGGCTTTTTTCCCCATACAACTCAACACTCTTCTTCCACTGCTCATACGCCTTCTTCGGGCTCGCCACCGCCCCAAGGGAAGAACTGCTCGCATACAGATCCGTACGCGACTCCTCATCCTTAGTGATCTCATACGCCTTGCTCACATCCCGGTTCAGCCCGGCGGTTGAATCGGCTCCGGTCTCGGCATCCTTGCGCACCACGATCTCGCCCGCCCCGACGGTGGCGCGCACGATCTGCTCGCGGTCCTTCTGGTAATCCCAGCCGCTGACGCTCCAGCCGGTTTCACCTTCCTTGCCTTTACCCACCTGGCTGCTGTCTTGTGTGGTGCCACTACCGGAGCTGTAGGTGCCG
The DNA here is from genome assembly GCF_028550695.1 of Pseudomonas sp. BLCC-B112. Taxonomy (NCBI): domain Bacteria; kingdom Pseudomonadati; phylum Pseudomonadota; class Gammaproteobacteria; order Pseudomonadales; family Pseudomonadaceae; genus Pseudomonas; species Pseudomonas sp. BLCC-B112. The sequence continues at coordinate 969,344 of NZ_JAQQGK010000001.1, read as the reverse complement.
CCCACGTTCAGGTAATAGCCGTGTTCCTTGTCCTTGCCGGCGATATCGCTGAAGCCCAGGGTGCCGGTGTCCAGCTTGAGGTTGCCGTTGTCAGCAGCGATCAGCGCACCGTCGATTTGGGTGTGGTTTTCGGTGCGGATATCGACCTTGTTCTTGCCAGTGATGCGGGTTTGCTCTTCAACCCAGTCGGTCTTGCCGGTGGTCTGGCCATAACCGACTGAGCCACTGAGCCCCGGAGCAGGACCAAAGGTGGCGGTGACGCTGATGTCGAATTCCTTGCCCTTGACCTTGCCGGTGTCGGCGACCGAAGCGACGTTCAGGTCCCCCCCGACACGCCCGATCACTTCATCACCACGCAGGTTGGCACCAGAAATGTTGGTGTCCTTGCCACTGGTGAAGCCCAGACGGTCCCCGGCATAGAGATAAGCCTCTTGCTGGCGCTCGCCTTCACGCTCCAGATTGCCCTTGCCCATGCTGACGCTGGCGTAGACACCCACGCCTTCTGAACCAAAGGTGAAGCCCATCTCCCCACCACCACTGTTGCGGTTGTTCTCGCTGCTGTGGTCGTTCTGCGCGGCGCGGATGTTCAGGTCGTTACCGGCATCCAGGTCGATGTTGCGTCCGGCCTGGGCCTGGGTCCCGATCAGGTTCAGGTCGTTGCTGGCCTTGAGGTTGATGTCGCGCCCGGCATCCAGTTGGGTGGCGGTGGAGGAACCTTGGCTGCTCTCGGTGCTGGCGGTGCCGAAACTGCCGCCGACGCCGATCTTGAAGCCACCGCTGGTGCCGCCGTGAATGCCGCCCCACATCTCGGTGTTGCGGGTTTCCTCGCTGATGCTGCCTTTGGCCACATCCAGGGTGACGTCTCGCCCTTTAATGTTGATGTCGCGCCCGGCACCCAACTGGCTGCCCTTGACGGTCACGTCGTTGTTGGCCGTGAGGTTCAGGTCGTTGCCGGCCTGCAGGGTTGAAGAGCGGTTGCTCTGCTCGATGATCTCCTGGCTGCTGCTTTGCTTGCTGTTGCCAAGCTTGACGTCAGCGGTCGGCCCGGCGAGGAACTGGCTGACCGAGTCGACGGCCTTGAGGGTGCTGGAGGCTTTGCTGGTGTTGTTTTCACCGTCGCCGGCGCCGTTGACCGCGTCCTTGGTCTTGCCATAGTTGTGGTTAATGGTGACACCCAGGCCATTGCGCTCGCTTTCACGCTGCTGCTCGGTCACCCGCACTTCCCGGGCGGCGTCGATCTTGATGTCGCGGCCGGCCACCAGATTGATGTCGTGATCGGCCCGAAGGTCGGAACCGATCTGATTGATGTCGCGCTTTGCGTTGACCGACAGGTCTGCACCGGCGCTGATCTGGCTGGCGGCAGCGGTCTGGATTTCGACGCGGTTCTTTTCCTTGTTGCGCTCAGCACCGGCGAAGAAACTCACACCGTTGTCGTCACTGCTGACGCCCACGCCGACTTGCTTGCTCTTTTTCCAGTCCTGCTCCGCCGAGCTGTTCTGTGCCGCCACGACATTGACGTCACGTCCGGCGTCGAGGCTGACATTGCGCCCGGCGCTGATGCCGCTGCCCACCACGTTTGCGTCACGACAAGCCGGCCCTAAAGCTCATCAAGCAAGCCCCTGGACTTACTGCCGCGCAATCCAGAGAATCTGAAGAAGCCGGAGCAAGAGAGCCGTTTAAAGGAACTACTTGCTGCCAATCAATCGTTGATAACGGCTTATCTGATGAAGGATGAACTCAAAACGAGTCAACACGGTCTGGCACTGGAGAGCCACTTGAAAGCAATGACAGCACCATGCGCATGAAAGTGGGTACAAGCCTGATCCAGTTCTCCAAGCGACGTAAGACATACTGGCGAGATATCGTGATACCGGATTCGCTGACCGATGCATACCGGTCAGTTAAAAGGCATCAACAATCGAATAAAGGTTATCAAACGGATGCCACACGGTTATCGAGACAGTGAATTCTTTTTCATGAAAGTTAAGAACGTGCCTCCCGGCAATCCGTGAGGAGTAAAAATACAACATAAAAAACTCTTCACACTCTTTCCAAGACAAAATCTAGCCACTACCAAAAGGAGACTTCTTAATTACAGTTAACGCCATAATTCTCTGATCCGGTCTATCATCCAAATCACTTCCACAACCACCAACCTCCACCCCCCCATAGTTCTTGTCCGTATAGAACCACTCCTCAGCGCTATCATATTCTAACGCTGTGTAAGGTAGCAACTCGCACACCAAGTTTCCAAGCCCAAGCCCCTCTGGCAATTTCCCTTGATATGAATTTACAGGCATATCTTCTTCAGCAAGACACTCAAACATCCAAGCCTTAACAGCATATACTTTCCATTCATCAACAAGTACATGAAGAGCTCGCAACTCTATACCCGGATGATCGGATCTAGAATAGTACAACCGCCAATTAGTCAGTTCTAAGTCAACGACATAAAACCCATATCCACCTGCCCCATCCGGGCTGATTTTTCTTTCCATCCTTAAAACTGGAGAACCAAAAAAGCCATACAACCTTTCCGATTCATCACATACATAATTACTAAGAGCTTTTTCAAGATCATTCACATGCATGCCCAGAGAAATCCCTGCCAGTGAGCAGGATGGAACTATCGGAGCTGACCATGACAGCACAACATCATTAGGCTTCATCAGTGAGGCTCCCACATATTTTTCAAAGCATTGAATTTAACTTTTTGCCCTTGAGGATTCAAGTAAATTGTTTTCCTATCGTAAATAGGCTGCCCCTTCTCGAAGGTTGGGCGATACGTACCAGGATCAACAACTTTAACTTTACTACCATCAGAATAGGTAATTTTATAATACTCACCCATATGCGTAGACTGTTTAACCGCACCTATGGTCGAAGGACTGTATTGCACCTCTACAACTTTAGAAACCCCACCATCACTAGAACTAACCTTAAATACTTGAGCATTACCCGAAGTACCTTCTTTAGCTGAGGTTGTCACAGTCAAGCGATCCATAACAAATGACTGCTTTAGTTCTTCTATAGTCTTACCCCATACGCTGGCTGGTGTTTCAGCAATATTAGTTCGAGGCACACCGGCCTGCGCAGCCAATTCCTCACGCAATCCATCTCTAGCAATAGCAGATGTAGCAGGTAGCTCAACTACTTCATCACTAACTTTTGCAGCATTAGATACCTCAGATAATGCTTCATGAATCGAACACGATCCATTGTTACAGCTATAGCAAGGCCCAACGTTATGCACCCACGTACCAAGCTTACCAACATAGAACGTATGGCCAATGTCCACCGTCAGATTGTAGGTTCGCCCCTGAGGTTGCAGCAGCTCAACAGACTCCACCGTAATCGAACTGCCTTCACCAGCCCCATCCCCCAACGACTGCAGGCGATCACCGGATTTGAGCTCAATCAGAGGGACAAAACCCTTGCGTGCCGGAACATAGAATGGATGTCCGGGGGTCACCTCCAGCGTCTCCGACGATGCAACACCGTCGACACTGTCCTTTCTCAACCCCAAGCGATAGATAGGCTGATCAGTTCGAACATGAGTTGCGGTGATAGCTGCAGCGAAGGGTTCGCCACCCTGTTCAGGCTTGCTCCAAACAACATCACCGATCTTGAGCGTTTCAATAGCCCGCTCCCCTTTGGGAGTCGCGACCATAGTGCCGGCGGCAAAACAGCAGGGTTTATAGCCTGCCAGCTTGGCCTCGGACTGAGAGATCAACTTACTTCCTGTAGCGCCAGCAGCAGCTCCTTGCGTCGCCAACTCTTGGTCACGCAACGAGTTGGCAACCTTGCCAAGTTTGCCAGCCCGGTTGATAACCGCAAAATTCAGTGCAAACTCAGTCGCCCACTTCATCCTGACTTCAAGAGCGGCGCCAGGATTTCCCTGTAATTCGTACAAAAACGCCAAGTTCTCTGCATCCTGCTTGGCGCTATTAAAGGCAGCAATTACCTCTTGCGGGTTACTCGCAGCTCGTATCAAGCCATGGGTGACCCCATTGGCAGTGTTAGCCGTGTCTAATAACAACCCCTTGCCAAAGCCATAGAGATCCTCAGCACTGCCCTTAAGGGCACCGCCTATACCCTTTGCTGCCCCTGAGCCCTCTGCAAGAATGTCGAACTGGCGGTAATCGAGATTATTTTTATAGTAATCCCGCTGCTCTTTATCAGTGATGTACTCAAGATTAACCATCGGACTGAAGAAGTCAGCATGGGTAAACTCATAGTTTTTCAACATCGCCAAGGTTTCAGATGGCGTATAGGTTTTCCCCGGGCCAGGAGCGACAGGAATATCCCCTACAACCTCGGTCGGTGTGTCATAGAAAGCCCCCAGCGGTGCCAAGGCCTGTCCCAGATGCGCCAGAGTACTGTCCGCAAACACCACGCCTGATCTGCTCAGCTTTGTTTGCCAAGCCTTGTCCGTATAAAAAGCGAAGGCTTCAGCCAAACGTCGCTCTGCCTCTGCAACGCTGATTTTTTGTTCATCGGCCAACACCTTGGCCTGTTGCTGAATACGCTTACGCTCTTCGGGGTGCAGTTGACGGTTGTAAGCGGTAGCGTTCTTGGCAATCTCTGCGCCTTTAGCCACATCACCATTGACCGCAGCTGCAGCACTGATACCTATGAGCTGAGAAACCATCAGCTCAAGGTTCTTGTCGTTACCAATCAGTCCAGAAAGGCGAGTAATAAGCGCTTCACTGGCCCCCGCTGCTGCGGCACCAGTAGCGAAGTCCCCCCCTGTCGCCTTGCTGAGGGCACCGCCAACAAGCGCATGGAAGGCAATCTTTTCTACGCTACCTTCTTTCCAGTCGTACTCATCCGAAACGTCCCCGACCCAATTGAAAACACCAGCCTGCAGCAAGTGCTGCCCTTGTGCAGTGAGGGATTTGCTGAGGTTTTCACTGAAACTGCCGCCCTGAATGACGCTTTGCGCCCCTGCCTGAACAACTCCCTGAGCGCCGAGGTAGGCGCCGAACTTACCAAGATCCTTCACGCTGCCCAGATCAAAGCCTTTGGTCACTTTGTTGACGTTGTCGCCAGTGACCCCGAAGGCGTTATCCAGAACTCCGGCGGTGAAGCCTGCGGTCACCGCACCTGTGGCATAACCTTTGAGCGCGTCCTTGGAAGTGATGTCCTTTAACACCGCCCCCAGGTTGCCTTTGTTGTTGACGGTACTGACTGCAGCGCTACCGGCCATGGAGCTCAGAATGCTGCTGGCCATGACGTTGCCCCAACCGGCTGCAACGGTGGTGGTCGTCGTCACACCTCCGACCGTAGCGGTCGTCGTCGTTGCAGCAGCCATTGCCGAGCCCTGAGCAGCCCCGGTCGCGACAAGACCACTGGCTAAACCTGCCGTGAGGTAGCTCACCAGAATCATGATGACCAACTGGGCTCCAACCCCCAGCCCGGAGTGACTGTAGTCCCAGCTGTCGTGCAACTCCTTGACCCGGCGCCAATCCACATCGCCGCGCTTCTCGGCCTCCTTGAGCCATGCCAGTTGCGGATCGGCTTGCACCATGGCGTCGATGGTTTGGCTGATGGATTTCTGGTCGATTTGCTTGATGTCGATCTTCAGGCCATCAGCTGCCTTGATGATCAACTCGCCTTTGGCCATCAACTGGCTCTGACGCAAGGTTTCATCCGTGTTGCCCTTGCCCTTGGAACTGGTCCAAGCCAGATCCCCCTTACTTTGTTCGTGGCTTTCTTGAAGAAGATCCTTCACCCCTTCAAAGGTGATAGCGCCACCACTCTCCAGGGTCAGGTCCTTGCCACTCTCCAGCTTGGCGACCTGATACCTCTGGTCACCATCGCTCTTGAGCGTCAGGTTGCCACCAGCGCTGATCTCACTGCCAACATGGGTAACCCGGGTGACTTCATCGCGCTTGGTTTCCTTGCTGCCCCAGCCCCCCTTCTTCTTCATGTCATACAGCGAGTACTCACTGTCCTGCTCCGCCAGCAGGTTCAACTGACCACCAGCCACCAGATAGGCTTCATCCCCGGCCTTGACCTTGCTGGAAATCAGGGTCATGTCCTGGCCGGACTTGAGCATCACATCCCCGCCCGCCGTCACCGTGGTGGCTTGTTGGTGGACGCGATCCTCTTCGCTCTTGGTGGTACCGGTCTTGCTGGCCCAGTGTTGTTCATTGGCGGCCGAGGCCAGGGTCAGGTAGTCCTTGGCCGTCATCGAGACGTCGCCCTTGGCGTCGATCTGGCTAGCGACGGCGGTGATGTTGCCTCCGGCCTCAATGCTCAGGTCGCCGCCGCTCTCCAGGGTGGCGCCGTGCTGGGTTTTGCTCTGGTCGAGGTTGCCGATGCCGCGGTCGTTGCTGACCACTTGTTCGACGGCGTTGAGGCTGACGTTGCGACCGGCCTTGATGCGGGTGTCGCCACCGCTGTGCAGGACGCTGCCGTTGCTGTCGAAGTCCCGTTCGGCATCGACGCTCAGGCTGTTGCCGGCTTCGATACGGGCGGCGCTGTCAAGGAAGTCGCGACGCTGCTCGCGGACGTAGTCTTCGCTGCTGCTCTGGTGGGTGGTCAGGGTGCGGTCGTTGATCACGTCGCCCTGGGTGGTGGTCAGGGTCACGTCGCGCCCGGCGATGATGCCGCCGGCACGGTTGACCAGGTAGTTGCCCGCGAGCAGATCCTGGCGGTTGCCCGCCTCCGCCAACCCACCATTGACCAGGTTATCCCCCGCCACCGCCGACAGGTCATTGGCCGCGCGCAGGGTGCCGACGTTGTTCAAGTCCTTGCCGGCAATCAGGCTCACGTCCTTGCCGGCGATCAGGGAGCCGTTGGGCGCCAGGCGGTTGTTGGCCTGGGCCAGGTACAGCACTGGCACCAGCACTTGTTCGCCATTCACTTCATGGCTTTCCAGCCAGACGATGTCGTGGGTCAGGGCGGCGATTTGTTCGGAGGTCAGGGTCACGCCCACCGACAGGTCAAGCTGTTGCTTGCTCTGGATGGCGTTGTCCATCAGGTGCTTGAAGAGCTTTTCGTTGCTGTCCTGGCCGTCGATAAAGCGCTGGCCGGTGCGGGCCACCATGGCTTGCTGGATGAGTTTCTGTTCGTAGAAACCGTCCCCCAGGCGTTTGGCGCTTTCGTCCGGGTTGTAGCCGAGGTTGGACAGCAGGTAGTCCGAGCTCATGAACTGCTTGAGCTGTCAGCAAGATGTTTCCGGAGGTTTTTTATCCTCTTCGTGAGTTGCTACTACTCGTCCTCCACGTTACCCTTCAGCCTTCGCAGAAAATGCTGCGATTGGACTTGGCGGTCCAAACAGATATAGGCGCAACAGCGCCCCCAATACGATTGCAGGCGCTTTTTTTGCGCCCGCATTCTCGTGTTATGGCGGGTTGCGCAGGGACTCCTTCGGGAGTGCCAGGTCCTATATCCCTGGTCCGCCAACCTTGTGCAATCCGTCACCCTTACTCTGTTTGGCGGCAGAAGGTGATGGCTCAGATTGATATAGGAGTAAGATCCATGACGACTCTGAATCGATACATGCCGATTACCGGCCATGACTGCAACATTCCCTCGCTGTTGATCGATACCCAGGCCCCCATTGACGTCCTCCACGATGCAGCGGCGTATCGCATTCGCGCTGTGACTCAACTACTTGAGAACCTCTCGGTTTCTGATGAAGCGCCCAAAGGTACAGTTGTACTGCAGGAGCTGTCGCTGGTGTGCAGCATTCTGCTGCGCGATGGGTGTGATTTGATGGATGTAACAACGAGGCGAATGCAGGAACAGGTGCTCCAGTAAGCCCAAAAGGGCGGCTTGAAAGTCGCCCCTTCTCTCTCAGTAGATCGGATACCTATCGTTCAAAGGCTTACTTGCTTTCTTTGGCAATAGTGCCCTGACCTGCATCCTTGACTAGATAACGCCCCTCCACATCACTTAACACCTTCAAGCTGTTGCGAGCCATCATCACGCCAACTTTCACTTCTTACTTAATGCAGATAAACTTGCCTGCCTTATCAGAAAAACAACAATACGCCTCATTAATCACAAACCCACACTTATTAATTATTTCCTCTATACCATCCAACAAGCATCCTGATAGATTCAGAGAGTTGAAAAAGCTTTCAACACCCACTCAATATCAATATCACAGCCTATTTCATCAAAAACATACTCACCCATCACCTTACAAACTGAATAACCTACTTCACCACCAAAAACCTGCACCAACTCCAAACCAAAAACGAAACCCAAACAATACTTAATTAACCCCATTTAAACTCAGGACTAACAACACAATAAAGCCCAGCAGAAAGAAGAATATTTTTAACTCGCAATACATCCACAGCCTGCCCGACAAATACTAAAGAAGAATCTTTCTTTAGAATTTCCCTAGACATTATAAAATTACAGCCCACCACCTCAGATACTGCTTTTATGTGATCTTTATTCTTATAGTCACCACCACACCGAACCTCATATTTTGCTTCATCAATTTTAATACCTGAAATATTTGTCGTCACTACAGACCAGCCGCACTCAGGGCATCTTAGCCCTTTAGTGCTATTCTCGTTGAAGATTTCCAGCCCCCCTCCACATCGCTCACATAACATAGAATCGAACCTCTTCATTCTGGCTTACCAGGAGTAAATATTTTAAACGTTCCTAGATTCGATAGATCAGGCAAATTCTGATTCAACGAAGACCTCGGAGCAACTACCATTTTACCGTCACCATAAGCCCAAACCAAATTAGTCGGTGCCTTCACCGCCACCCCCATTTTGTTTGCCAAATTCTGAGCGAATCCAGCGTCACAAGCTCCCGTATCACACGACAACAATCGAATTGGTTGACCATTATAATTAGGATTATTTTCGATAAGCTTTGAAACTACTCTTTGATCAGCCATAACCGTGCCATTAGGTGTAACAATTTCTATTTTCTGTTTACTTCCATGAGCTACCACATCAAAAAAGCCGTCAGCATCAATATCAGATCTCTTAGAAGCATTTTTGAAGAACTGATCAGCGTCACCCATAAAATTAATTGGTCCGGGAGTCACCTTACCTGTTGAGACACCTATCTCTTTTGCAGCGTTGGCACCAGCTTGCTCCTTAAGTAAAACAGAAGCTCCCGTCCCATTCGCGAGCTTAGCCGCGCCCTTGAAGAGGACAATCTCAAGCGCCGCCCTAGCCGCAGCAGTCCCATAGTCGCGCATCGGGCTGACATCGCCAGGATAGTTCTCTGAGCTAAACGAATTGAGGACTTTACTGCCTTGAGTGTATTCGTACGGAGCAAACAACTGGCCCGTCGCCTGCCATCCATCATGGAACGAGAGCGTACCCCCCAATGCAGAGAAAGTAGGCAGTGCGCAACCTAAACCCGTGACGCAGGCCGGAGTAGTCAATATCGCACCGCCGAATCCGGCAGCTGCACCAACCGCTCCCAAGACTGCTCGGCTAGCATTACCTGAGCGACTAAGCTCTTTGTCGTTTCTTAGAAGTTCATCATTCGCCTTGTCCCATGCTCCATACTCATCAAAAGCTCCGGTGCCCATGAGCTTGGCTTGCGCATCCTTGAAGTTACGCCCATCCGCCTCAAGCTGTGCAACGGCGTTATACAAGGGATCATCAGGAGGAACCGAAGACAAGCAGTTTACCAAGGCACAGGCAGCGGCCCGAAGCTGGTAGGCATTCTCTGGGTCTTCGCGCTGTAGTTCCTCAAGGGCAAGGGTTTCTTTCTGGTGCAGTTGGCGATTGTATTCATCGGCCATCTGCGCAACCCATGAAGCCTTGTTGACATCACCTCCAGCAGCACCCGCTACCGCCAATCCAACAATTTGTGAGAATCCCTGCCTCAAAGCAGGCTGCTGATCAAAGATGTCATTCAACACTTGCGCCATGGCCTGACTGGCGCCAGCGGCGATAGCTCCTGTCTTGAAGTCACCTCCTGTAGCACTAGACACCGCGCCACCAAACAAGGCATGCATCGCGACTCTGGCTGCGCCCCCCTCAGCCCACATAGCCATCCCCGTTGTATCACCAGCATTCTTTGCAGCTTGCCAATGCTCTTGCGCATACCCCCCAACGAAGTTAAACGCAGTAGCGGCGACTACGTTTCCAGCTTGAGAAACCAGGCTTGCATTCAGGTTCTGAGTAAAACTACCTCCATCAATGGCGGTTTTAATCGCCCCTGCTGCCACCCCCTGAGCTCCCGCATGTGCTGCGAAACCACCAATACCCTCCAGTGTTCTGAGATCAAATCCTTTGGTGAGGCCATTAAAGGGTTTGGTTTGTCCCCCTAGCTGAGGATCTATAACTCCCGTGGTGAATCCAGCGGTCAGGCTCGATATTGCAGCGCCTTTCAAGCTGTCACTGCTGAAAGTTTCCTTGAACGCTGCGCCAAGATTGCCCTTGTTGTTGATGACACTGACAGCCCCGGTGCTGGCCATTGAAGTCAGGCCGGCCGTAACCATGGCGTTGCCCCAACCGGCAGCAACAAAGGTGCCTGCAGAAGCCCCAACGGTGGAAACCCCGCCAGCCGCCATAACGGTGCCACTACCTGCAGAACCGGCACCCGCAAATGCCGTACCCACCGCGCCACTCGCCGCGCCTGCGGTCAAAACAGTCACGATGATAATGATGGCCAGCATCGCCCCTTGGCCAAGCCCGGAATGGCTGTATTTGTAACTGTCATGGACCTCTTTCACCCTGCGCCAGTCCACATCGCCGCGCTTCTCGGCCTCCTTGAGCCAGGCCAGTTGCGGATCGGCTTGCACCATGGCGTCGATGGTCTGACTGATGGACTTTTGGTCGATTTGCTTGAGGTCGATCTTCAAACCATCGGTGGCTTTGATGATCAATTCGCCCTTAGCCACCAACTGACTCTGACGCAAAGTCTCATCGGTGTTGCCCTTACCCTTGGCACTGGTCCAGGCGAGGCTGTTACTGCTCTTCTCATGACTCTCTTGGTGCAGGTCCTTCACCCCTTCAAAGGTGATAGCGCCACCACTCTCCAGGGTCAGGTCCTTGCCACTCTCCAGCTTGGCAACCTGGTACTTCTGGTCACCGTCACTCTTGAGCGTCAGGTTGCCACCAGCGCTGATCTCACTGCCAACATGGGTAACCCGGGTGACTTCATCGCGCTTGGTTTCCTTGCTGCCCCAGCCCCCCTTCTTCTTCATGTCATACAGCGAATGCTCACTGTCCTGCTCCGCCAGCAGGTTCAGTTCGCCACCAGCCACCAGATAGGCTTCATCCCCAGCCTTGACCTTGCTGGAAATCAGGGTCATGTCCTGGCCAGCCTTGAGCATCACATCCCCGCCCGCCGTCACCGTGGTGGCTTGTTGGTGGACGCGATCCTCTTCGCTCTTGGTGGTACCGGTCTTGCTGGCCCAGTGTTGTTCATTGGCGGCCGAGGCCAGGGTCAGGTGGTCCTTGGCCGTCATCGAGACGTCGCCCTTGGCGTCGATCTGGCTGGCGACGGCGGTGACGTTGCCTCCGGCCTCAATGCTCAGGTCACCGCTGCTCTCCAGGGTGGCGCCGTGCTGGGTTTTGCTCTGGTCGAGGTTGCCGATGCCGCGGTCGTTGCTGACCACTTGTTCGACGGCGTTGAGGCTGACGTTGCGACCGGCCTTGATGCGGGTGTCGCCACCGCTGTGCAGGACGCTGCCGTTACTGTCGAAGTCCCGTTCGGCATCGATGCTCAGGCTGTTGCCGGCTTCGATGCGGGCGGCGCTGTCGAGGAAGTCGCGGCGCTGCTCGCGGACGTAGTCTTCGCTACTGCTCTGGTGGGTGGTCAGGGTGCGGTCGTTGATCACGTCGCCCTGGGTGGTGGTCAGGGTCACATCGCGCCCGGCGATGATGCCGCCGGCGCGGTTGACCAGATGGTTGCCCGCCAGTAGATCCTGGCGGTTGCCCGCCTCCACCAACCCACTATTAACCAGGTTCTCCCCCGCCACCGCCGACAGATCATTAGCCGCGCGCAGGGTGCCGACGTTGTTCAAGTCCTTGCCGGCAATCAGGTTCACGTCCTTGCCGGCGATCAGGGAGCCGTTGGGCGCCAGGCGGTTGTTGGCCTGGGCCAGGTACAGCACTGGCACCAGCACCTGTTCGCCATTCACTTCATGGCTTTCCAGCCAGACGATGTCGTGGGTCAGGGCAGCGATTTGTTCGGAGGTCAGGGTCACGCCCACCGACAGGTCAAGCTGTTGCTTGCTCTGGATGGCGTTGTCCATCAGGTGCTTGAAGAGCTTTTCGTTGCTGTCCTGGCCGTCGATAAAGCGCTGGCCGGTGCGGGCCACCATGGCTTGCTGGATGAGTTTCTGTTCGTAGAAGCCATCACCCAGGCGTTTGGCGCTTTCATCGGGGTTGTAGCCGAGGTTGGACAACAGGTAGTCCGAGCTCATGAACTGCTTGAGGTTGGTCAGCGCCGGGTTGGTTTCGATCAGGTACTTGTGCGGCCGGGACAGGCTCGCGGCGTCCGGCAGGCCGGCGATCTGCGCAGGCGTCGGGGCCTGGGCCAAGGTGCTGCCCTGACCGCTGAGGCGGAACAGGCCGTTGCCGCTGGTGGGCAGGGTGAAGCCCGGCAGTACCAGGGGGTTGACCTGTTGCTGGGCCAGTTCCGGGGGCAGTTGCGGGTTGATCCGGATCGGCGTCGAGTAGCCGTTGCCAACGCCGGTGTCGGTCAGGGTCTTGCCGGCGCCGACGTACTCGTAGAAGGAGCGGATCACGCTGTTGTCGAGGGTTTTATCAGCCTTGAGGTTGACCTTGCCGCCAGCCTGGATGGTGGCGGCGAAGGATTGGTCGCCATCCACTACTTTGCTGCTGGAGGACAGCAATACCCCGGTCCAGGCGATAAAGGCGCTGAGGTCGGAAGCAAAGCTGGCAGACGGAGTCGGGTTGTTGCGGGCGTTGAACGCGGCGGCACGGGCGGCGGCGTTGCCGGTTTCGTTGACGTAGCTCTGATACCGCCGCAGGGTGGTGATTTCCTGGGGTTGCAGGCCCTGGTTGTGGACGGTCTCGGCTTTGACGTTGATGTCGCCGGCCGCGGTGATCAGGCTGCTGGTGTTGGTCAGGATCTGGGTGTCGATCTGTAGGTCCGCGCCGCTGTTGAGGCTGGCGGCGGCGCTGCTGTTGGTCACCCGCAAGCGGTCGGTCTCGGCCACTTCCCATAGGCCGTTGATGCGACCACCGCCACGGTCGTCGCAACCAATCCACTCACACGGCAAGCGAGTGATACTGGCAGCGCTCTTTTCGTGCTCGGTGTACTCCAGCACGTCCATGACGTTGTTGACGGTGCTGGCGGCGATGCTCAGCTTGCCGAGGCTTTCGATATCCCCGGAACGGTTGTCCAGCAGGTCGGCGCGGGTTTGCTGGTCGTCCTTGGCGATCAGCGCGGTGCCCAGGCTGTACACCTGGGCGTAGCGGTTGGTGAAGCTCGTGGTCAGCAGCTGCATATTGCCGCCGCTGGAGATCAGGCCGTGGTCATTGACCAGGGTGGCGGCGGTGAGGTTCAGGTCTTCGCCGCTGCCCAGGGTGCCGTGGTTGTTGATGCTGGCGGCCGTGAGGTGCAGGTTCTGCTTGGCGGTGATGCGCCCGGCGCTGTTCAGCGCGCCGTCGACCTTCAGGGTGCTGTTGGCGCCGCCGGCGATGCTGGCGCTGTCCGCCAGGTCCAGTTGGGCGGCATGCAGGTCCAGTTGCCCGAGGCTGCTCAGGCGCCCCTTGCCGCTGTAGTTGCCGCTCAGGTCGAGGTTGAGCGCGGCGTCGCTGCCGATCAGGCCGTCGTTGCTCCAGTGGCTGCCGCTGCCGGTCAGGCCGTTGCCCGCCAGGAGCTGGCCATCGGCGGTCTGGGTCAGGTGGTCGACCTTGACCAGCAACTGGTCGGCCTGGATTGCACTGCTGTTGGTCCAGCGCTCGGCCTCCAGGGTCAGTTGGCCGGCGGTCTTCAGGCGACCGCCGACGTCTTCGAGGTTGGCCATGGAGATGCCGAACACGCCGCTGCCGCTGTGCAGCAGGCTGCCGCCGCGGTTGTTGAAGCCGCCGGCGTCGAAGGCCAGGTCGTGGTTGGCGGTTTCCAGGAGGCCGTCGCGGTTGTCGAAGGTGCCGCCGATATCGAAGCGGGTTTTGCTCACCAGGCCCAGGGACCGCAGTTGCCCGCGCTGGTTGTCCAGGCTGGCGGCGGCGGTGGCCAGGGTGCTGCGGCTTTCGATCAGGCCCTGGCGGTTGTCCAGGGCACCAGCGAGTTCCAGCTCGATCTGCCGGGCGCTGATCTGGCCGGCGCTGTTGTCCAGGTCCTTGGCGCTGATATGCAGGCCCTGCTGGGCGAAGAGCGCGCCGTCGCGGTTGTCGAGGCGGCCACCGGCAGCGGTTTCCAGGGTGGCGGCGCCGTTGAGGGCGGACACCTTGCCGGCCCTGTTGTCGAGGTGGCCCGCCTTGAGCGTCAGGTCGCCCTGCTGGGCAATGATCTGCCCGCCCTGGTTGCCGGCAGCGGCGGCAACCTCAAGGCCCAGGGTGGTCTTGGTCTGCAGCAGGCCCTTGGCGTTATCCAGGCGCTCGGCATTGAGTTGCAGGTCGGCTTCGCGGCTGAGGATCTCGCCGCCATCGCTGTTCTGCACTTCGCCACTGGCGCTGATCAACACCGAGTCATTGGCCGCGACACGGCCTTTCTGACGGTTGTCCAAGTGTTCGGTGAACAGCCGCAGCCACTGCTGGCTGGAGAGTTCGCCGCCCTGGTTCTCAACCTTAGTGCTGCGCTTGAGCAGCAAAGGGCCGGCGGCAGACAGCGTGCCCTGGTTGTTGATCAAGTGTCCCAGCAGATCAAGGGTGACGCCCTGCTTGCCGGTGAAGGTGCCGTGGCTGTTGTCCAGGTCACTGCCGATGAATTCCAGGTCGCCAGTGGCGTTGACTGTGCCGCCCTGGTTGCCCAGGGCCATGGCCTGCAGGGTCAGGGTGGCGGCGCTGTCGATGGAGCCGCCCTGGCTGTTGTCCAGCCGGTCGCTGAGTTTGAGGCTCTGTGCACCCGCGCTGGAGATCACGCCCTTGAAGCTGTTGTCGAGGCTCGCGGCCTTGACGTCCAGGGCCTGCTGGCTGACCAGGGCGCCGCCCTGGCTGTTGTTCAAGGCATTGCTGAGGGTGATGTCGACACCACCCTTGAGGCTGGAGACGGTGCCTTTGTTGCTGTTGTTCAGGCCGGTGCCCTTGAGGGTCAGGCCCTGCCAGCCCGACAGCAGCCCGCCCTGGTTGTCCAGTTCCGCAGTACCGGTAATCTCCAGGGTCTGTTGCGCCAGCACCACGCCGGTGAGGTTGTCCATGCCGGCCAGCACCAGGGTGCTGCTGCCCTGGCTCGACAGCTCGCCACCGCTGTTGCCCAAGTGGCCCAGGGTGGCGTTGAGGGACTGCTGACTCTTGATCAGGCCGCCCTGGCCGTTGCGCACTTGCTCGGCATTGAGTTGCAGGCGCTCGGCGCTCAGCAGCTTGCCCTGATGGCTGTTATCCAGAGTCCCAGCGCTGACCGTTACCTGGCGCTGCCCACTCAGGGTGCCGCCCTGGTTGTTCAGGGTCTGCTTGGTCGTGACCGTCAGATCACGGCTGGCCACCACGCTCTTGCCGCTGTTGTTCAGGTTTTGCGCCGTCAGGGTGACATCACCGTTCGGGTTGCGGCTGTTGTCGAGGTTGACCCCGGCTTCGATGATGCCGTGGTTGTTCAGTTGCCCGCCGCTGCCCAGATTGATGCTGTTGGCCGCCGCCAGGGTGCTGTGGTTGTTCAGGTCGTCTTGGGTTTGCACCTTGAGATCGGTGCCGGCGTAGACCGCGCCCTGAGCATCGAGGCTTTGCGCCTTGATCGCCACCGCGCCCTTCTCGGCAGTGGCGTCGGCCATGCGCAACTGGCCATTGGCATCCAGTTGGATATCACCGCCACTGGCGATCAGTTTGCCGTCGAGCTTGACCCCGACCCCAGCCTCAGTACCCACCAGCTTGATGGCCCCGGCGTACATGCCGCCCAGGGCGGATGAGTCGATCGCCAGTTGCGGCGCATCCGTCGGGTTGGTGGTCCGCGCCGTGGCGTTCAAGGTCTTGGCGTCGACATCGTTGGCCCCGGCAATCACCGCCAGGTGCTTGGCCTGGATCTCGGCGTTGATTTTCGCACTGCGGGTGATGATTTCGAACTGGTCGATATTGCTCGCGTTGAGCCCCGCGCCTTCAATGGCGACGCTGCCTTGATCCACCTGGTAACGCTGGAGCTGGCCGTTCTCGATCACCGGTTTGCCGGTGGTCAGGGTGGCCTTGGGGGTGTTGATAAAGCCGCAGCCGTTGCAGCTGACGCCGTATGGGTTGGCAACGATGACGTGGGCCGATTGCCCGGCCACTTCGGTGTAGCCCTTGAGCTGGCTGGGGCTGCCGCCGTTGACTTCGTTGAGGATGACATTCGCCGCGCGGCCACCCAGGTTGGGGTTGCCGAGGATGATCCCGCCGAGTTGGGTTTCCTGGGTGCGGTTGATGGCGTTGTTGAGGATCACGCCCTGCTGGCCGACGTTGTAGTCGCTGAACTGGTTGTGGGACAGCCCGCTGCCGTTGGGCGCGGCAATGTTGACGATGGGCACGCCATTGCCGGCCTGACCCAGTGTGGTGCCGCTGCCGTTGACCACGATGCCGTCGGCCATCGCCACCACGGGCTGCCAGAACATCATGTTGGCGAGGATGAACGCCAGTCCGCGCTTGGACAGCCCCCAGAACGTATCCCGCGCTTGCAGGGTGGCGGAAGGCTGGCGGGCCAGAAAGGCAAACTGACGAGCGTCCATGTCATGTATCTCGGGTAAAGAGCGGAATTAAAGGAACAGGTCCAGACGGAAATAGATCGGGGCTTCGCCTTCACTCAGGGCTTCGGGCCGTTCGAGGGAGTGGGCAAAGGTCACGCTGGCGGCGAGGTTCTTGCCGCGGGCAAAGAACTCGATGGAGTCGCTGGAGACCCGGCCATGCTGCTCGGCGTTGTAGCGGTCGTTGCGGATCGCGCCGAGGTCATAGCCCAGCCCCGTGCCGTACTCGGCGAACACCGGGCGCAGCCAGTCCCAGGTCACCGGGCGACTCCAGCGCAGGTCGTTGCGCCAGTAGTAGCCGCTGTCGCCATTGAGGCTCTGGTCCTTGTAGCCACGGATCGAGGACTGGCTGCCCAGGCTCATGCGTTGCGAGCTGAACAGCACATCCTCGCTGCGCTGGCCGGTGACCAGGCTGCTGAACACCAGGGACTCGTCCCACAGCTTGAACGGCTGCAGGTAGCTGGCGGTGGCGGTGTACTTGCGGTAGCGGGCGTTGGCCTGGCGATTGCCGTATTTGTCGCGCTGGTTTTCGCGCTGGGCATCGAAGGCGCCAATACCGTCCTGCAGCCCCAGGTCGAGGTTGAGGAAGGCACTGCCGATACGCCGGCCGTGGTTGATGCCGAACTGGGCTTCGCTGAGGCGGTTGCTGCTGTTACTCAGCTTGCTGTCTTCGATGTAGTTGTTGGTGCGCAGGTAGCTCAGGCCGCTGTTCAGCGAGGTCTTGCTCACGGCATCGCGGTGGATCACTCGCTCAAGGCGCAGTTGATGGTTCTGGCTGTCGCCGGTCTGCTTGAAGTTGAAGCCCACGGCCTGGGCCAGGGAGCGGTATTCGCTCTGGCTGTAGCTGTAGCTGAGGTTCCACCAGCCAAACGGCAGGTTGTAGTAGAGCATGGCGTTGCGCGAGGTTTTCTGGTGGTCGCTGACGGCGTCGTGGCCGCCGCGCAACACCAGTTGGTCGGCCAATCCCAGAGGGCTGTCCCATTCGAAAGAGCTGCCCCACTGCTGCTCGCCGGTGCTCTTCTGGCCCTCGTTGCTGCGCGACAGACCGACGCGCCAGGGCTTTTGCGGGTTGTTCTTGACCAGGACTTCACTGCCGCCCACGGCCTGCCCCGGGGCCAGTTCCATCTGCGCCTGGTTCGACGGCAGGCGGTTGAGCTGGTCCACCATCTGTTCGATCTGCCGCAAGTTGAGCAGCTCACCGCTGCTGCCGGGAAAGGCCATGTTCAGTTCGCGGGCTGTGAACTTGCTGCCCTCGGCGGCCTTGAGCCCTTCGAGCTTGCCCTCTACCACCAGCACCTGCAGGTGGCCGCTGGACAGGTCCTGTTGCGGCAGATAGGCGCGGCTGGTGACCAGGCCCTTCTCGATGTAGCGGTTGGTGATGACCTTGAGCAGCTCGTTGAGCTGGGCCACCCCCAGGCACTGGCCGATATAGGGCTTGAGCAGGCTCTCGCGTTCGCTGACGGACAGCGAATCGGCGCCTTTGAGCTGGATGTCTTGAATCGGGAAGCAGCGACTGTCGGCAGGCGCGCTGGGCGCTACAGGCGCGGCGCTCTTGCCGGGCAGGTCCTTGAGTTCTTCGAGACGCCGCTGCTGTTCTTCCAGCAGGCGGTTCTGCCGGTCGCGGATCAAGTCCTGGTCACCGGGGTTGAAGGTCGGTGCGGGCAAGGGGGCGGCAATCGCCATGGACAGCGGGACTGTCAGCAGCAGGCAGGACAAGGCACGGCACAACCTCATCCCGAGGGTGGGGATAGACATATTCGGTCCTTCGAACGGGCAGCAAGGGTCAAGACAGGGTGCGCGATATTAATGTGCCACCATCTTGACGTCAAATAAGCGCTGAACACCCCGACAAACTGCGTATCCCCGCATAATCCGGGCACTGGAGCGGGTGCCGATACTAGATAGAGCCCGGCAAGCGACACATCAGATGCTTCTGAATCTTCAGGAAAGTTTTCTTGGCAGCGGGCTGTTGATCGACCAGCAACCCAAGGAACTGGCCCACACCGAGAAAAAGCCCGAGTCGAGTCCGTGCTACCCCTCTTGCTAAAACGTATCCAAATGGATACGTTTGCTGCATGAAATATCTCATCCAACAAACCCAGTCCTTTGCCAGATGGCACTCATCACTGAAGGACTTGCGCGCAAAAATCTCCATTGCCCGCCGCATCGATCGCGCTGCAACAGGCAATCTGGGGGATGTGAAATCCGTGGGAGAAGGTATTTCGGAACTGCGCGTGGACGTGGGTCCCGGGTATCGGCTGTACTTCACCCAGCGTGGCGGCGTGATCATTGTGTTGCTGGCAGGCGGGGACAAATCCTCTCAAGACGCGGACATTCGCCGGGCAAAGATATTGGCAAAGGACCTTTCAACATGACCCAGATATTGACCCACTTCGACATGGCCGAGTTGCTGGACAGCGACCAGGCCATCGCAGAGTACCTGTCACAAGTGCTGGCCGACGGTGATACCGAGGAGTTTCTTCGAGCCATCGGCTACGTAGCCAAAGCTCGGGGTATGTCCCAGATTGCCCGGGATGCCGGGATGGGCCGGGAAAGCCTGTACAAGGCTTTTGCCCCGGGCTCAAAACCGCGATTCGACACCGTCTTGAAGGTCATTCATGCCTTGGGGATCGATCTGCAGGCCCAGCCAGGGCATGTGGAGAAACCCAAGGCCAGTTGAGCCATCGAGGCCCGGAGTAGCTCTGAAAGCCAGCCAAAAAAAACCCGGACCAGGTCCGGGTTTTTCGTTTACCGCTGGCCGCTGGCTTATTCAGCTGCCGGCGCCTGTGGCTTGCGGCGCTTGAGCGGCGCCAGACCGTCCTGGCTGACCAGGCTGTCGCTTTTCGGCCGGTTGGCGGTCTTGCGCTTGGTCGGGGCCTTGGCCACGGACTTTTTCTTGTCGCCCTTGGCGTCGGTCTTTTTCTTCTTCACGCCAACGGCCTTGCCGGACGCCTTGACCTTTTTCGGGCCGCTGTAGGTGCCTTTGACTTCCTTGATGGTGCGGCGCTCGAAGCTCTGCTTGAGGTAGCGCTCGATGCTCGACATCAGGTTCCAGTCACCGTGGCAGATCAGCGAGATGGCCAGGCCATCGTTGCCAGCACGGCCAGTACGACCGATGCGGTGCACGTATTCGTCGCCGCTGCGCGGCATGTCGAAGTTGATCACCAGGTCCAGGCCATCAACGTCCAGGCCACGGGCGGCGACGTCGGTGGCCACCAGGATCTTGACCCCGCCCTGCTTCAGGCGATCGATGGCCAGCTTGCGGTCCTTCTGGTCCTTCTCGCCGTGCAGGACGAAAGCCTTGTAATCCTGCGCCACCAGGCGGCCGTAGATGCGGTCGGCCATGGCCCGGGTGTTGGTGAAGACGATGGCCTTCTGATAGGTCTCGTTGGCCAGCAGCCAGTTGACGATCTGTTCTTTGTGCTGGTTGTGGTCGGCGGTGATGATCTGCTGACGGGTGGTTTCGTTCAGCTGGCTGACACTGTTGAGTTGCAGGTGCTCAGGGTTGTTGAGGACCTTGGCGACCATCTCGCGCAGGCCGGAGCCGCCGGTGGTAGCGGAGAACAGCATGGTCTGCTGGCGGTTCGGGCATTCGTCCACCAGGCGCTGCACGTCTTCGGCAAAGCCCATGTCGAGCATGCGGTCGGCTTCGTCGAGCACCAGCACTTCGACTTCCTTGAGGTCGAGGTTGCCGGCGTTGAGTTGCTCCAGCATGCGCCCCGGGGTGCCGATGAGGATGTCCGGCACCTTGCGCAGCATGGCGGCCTGAACCTTGAAGTCTTCACCGCCGGTGATCAGGCCGGACTTGATGAAGGTGAACTGGGAGAAACGCTCGACTTCCTTGAGGGTCTGCTGGGCCAGTTCCCGGGTCGGCAACAGGATCAGGGTCTTGATGCTGACGCGGATCTTCGCTGGGCCGATCAGACGATTAAGGATTGGCAGGACAAAGGCCGCGGTCTTGCCGCTGCCGGTCTGTGCCGTCACCCGCAGGTCACGCCCTTGCAGCGCGAGCGGAATAGCCGCTGCTTGCACCGGCGTCGGCTCGACAAATTTAAGCTCGGCCACGGCTTTGAGCAGGCGTTCGTGCAGGGCGAATTGGGAAAACACGGGTGCTACCTCGAAGATATGCAAAAAAACAGCTGCATAGGGTAACGGTTTCGAGCGCGCAGGCCGAGTTTCTTTGTGCAAACGGTGGCAAAGAGTTGGTTTTTTGTTAGCCGATTTGTCCTTAACCGTAACTTTCCCAGGGTTAAATGCTCTAATCCTGCCCTTGTGCCTCATAGAAGAATCGTTTTAGCCCATGGATTTCAAACAGCTCTGGCTCAATACCCAGGACCTCTGGGGAGCCCTCGATCAACACCCTCTCCTGCACGCCGGCATCGGCCTGGCCCTGTTACTGGTGATCGCTCTGGTGCTCGGACGAGTGGCCCGCTACCTGATCCTGCACGCCGTCAGGCTGCTGGGCCGCCAGCCGTCCCTGCACTGGCTCAATGATCTGCGCCACAACAAGGTGTTCCACCGCCTGGCGCAAATGACCCCGTCCCTGGTGATCCAGTTCGGCCTGCACCTGGTGCCGGAGCTGAGCAAGACCAGCCTGCTGTTCCTCGGCAACCTGGCCATGGCCTTCACCATCCTGTTCCAGCTCCTGGCCCTGAGCGCCCTGCTCAACGCCCTGCTGGACATCTACGCGCGCACCGAACACGCCCGCACCCGCTCGATCAAGGGCTACGTGCAACTGGCGAAGATGGTGCTGTACGTGTTTGGCGCAATCATCATCGTCGCCACCCTGATCGACCGCTCGCCGCTGTTGCTGCTGTCCGGTCTGGGCGCCATGTCGGCGGTGATCCTGTTGGTCTACAAGGACACCCTGCTGTCCTTCGTCGCCAGCGTGCAGTTGACCAGCAACGACATGCTGCGGGTCGGCGACTGGATCGAGATGCCCCAGGTGGGCGCCGACGGCGATGTGGTGGACATCACCCTGCACACGGTCAAGGTGCAGAACTTCGACAAGACCATCGTCTCCATCCCGACCTGGCGCTTGATGAGCGAGTCGTTCAAGAACTCGATCCAAGCACCTCATATCTACTACTATTTAATCTCAAAGCCCTATATGGCATAGCCCTCTAGATAGTACGAGTACTATCGCTAATACTACTATCTTACTAACTCCCCCCCCCCGGCAGGTCTCGATCACACGCCCCGCTGATCCAAACCGATAGCTGACTACGCCCACCCGTTTGAGGCTCCCTCAGCACTCTGCACCTACAACAGCGCCGCCTTTGACCAGATCAACCACTGCTCAGAGGTGATGAACGCGGGAGAAATTACCGTCACGGTGAGGCGCCCAAGAGTGGTCGCCTCGCGTACTGGCGCAAGACCCTCGAAGCACGGCGGCCTGGTGGCGAGGACTCATAGGTTAATCAGGGGAAGGTGGTGCAGGCTCACAACCGACCCGGTTTCCGAATCCGTGATTCTTTCCGGGTATTGACATGACCGCAAAGATCCCTATGCTAGAAGCGTCGTGTAGGCCACGCGACACGGGATCTGAGCCGCGCCCGTTTCCATGATGCACTGGCCAGACAATTAGTGATGTAAATCAGCACAGCCACCAAGCGGCAGGGCTCTGCTTAACTATTGTCTAAAATCAGGTGCAATCATGACCCATACCCCTACCCCCCGTATCCCTCGCTGGCTTCGTGAAAAAGAAGCGCAGCACGACCAAAATCGCGTTTTCAACCCTGACTTCCTGCTGCTCCCCAACGGCCAGCCTGTCCGAGAGCTGCGACTTGCAGGTACAGACGTCAACGCCTACTGCCTTGAGCGGTTCAACACATCGCTGGACGACTTGATAGAGGCCGCGCGGCAACGCTTTGAGCTCGCGACTGACAGCGCGGCTTATTTGCTGGCTGGAGTCATGGCTGGCATCAAGCTTGGCGAGCCCGGCGCGCTTCAAGAGAGTCTCCTGCAGGACGTCGAGCACAACCTACTTGCCTGTGCCCTCCAGGATTACTCCGATGCCAAAATGCAGTTGGGCCTGCTCTACTGCTCAGCGGGCAAGTACTTCGGACACACCGAGGAAGAAGGCCTGACCTGGATGCTGAAGGCCTTCGAGAGCAAGCACTCCGACGCAGCTGCTGAGCTTGGCATTTACTACCTGCGAAAAGAGCGCTGGGACAAGGCTGAGCAGTACCTGCGCAAGGGCGATAAGCGAAAATGCGCGATGTCGGCCTTCAAGCTGGCCCAGATGCACCACCAAGGAGCCGGACGCATCGAGCAGAACATCCAAAAGGCCTTCAAGCTTTACGGGCAAGCCTCTATGCGTGGATACCCTGACGCTACAGTCGAGATGGTTGAACTGTACTTGAACGATCCTCAGGCTTTCTCCCTACACGCTACCCCCGAGGAGTTGCTGCGCGAAGCGATTGCGGACGGACTCCCCAGAGCCATGTTCTGGCTCGCCGACCTCTTCGAGCAAGGTCAGCACGTGCAGCAAGACCTGGACGAGGCGGTAGCGCTTTACCAGCAGGCAGCAGATCACGGGTTTGCTGTAGCCCAACTGATAATGGGCAATATCTACGAAGACAGTCGCCCAGCGACCTTCTCCGTACCCAAGGACATCGATCAAGCCATTCACTGGTATAAGCGTGCGGCGAACAACCCTGAGAACGATGAGGTACGCAAACGCGCCTTCCTTGCGCTAGGCGATATCGGGATGAGGACACATCAGTACGAGCATGCCCGTGATTGCTTTCTGAACGCAACGCGTTTTGGTTCCGTCTCGGGTCACCGTCTGGCCGCCGAAGCCGCTCAACTTCACGACGCACAGCAGTTCAACAAGGGGGGGCAAATAACATGGCCAAACTGATTGCTTGCCCCCACTGTGAAGATGGTTACACCAGCTGCTTTGCCTGCCAAGGAGGTCGTGGGATGGTTACGTGCCCAGACTGCGGTGGTGACGGCAACTGGTACGATCCGGATGCTGAAAAGCTGCGTGAGTGCAACCGTTGCGAGGGTGAAGGCGCTGTCGACGCGCAAGACTGTGGTCATTGTGGCGGCCAGGGTTCGGTTCTGTGCGTTCCTTGCCACGGAACAGGCCAACTCTCTGAAGACGACTGCATGACCTGTGGCGGGTCAGAGGAGATTACCTGTCGGCTGTGTCACGGCAGCGGTGAAGGGCGGGATGAAGATGAGGGCGCCTGCGAACGATGTGACGGCTCGGGCAAGCAAAGCTGCCCAGCCTGTACGTAAGACCGCCTGAGGGTGAACAAGCCGGCGAGTTCGTACTCGCCGGTTCTTGCTCACATCTACACCTACATCTTTACCAGCATCAGAGCAGCTTCAGCACCTTCCCCAGCGCATCGAGAGTTCCGGGCTTGAAGACTGCTCTCCCCTTCTGATCCAGCACATCGCCCAAGCCGCCCTCCTGCAGTTTGAAATCGTTCACCAGAGCTAGAAATCATTGAGACGGCAGCGCCCGGGACTCCCGTGGTAATCGACTTTCGTCTCCTTCGTGTCAAAGAGTACGCCCTTCACTTGATGGACAGATACCCTGCCGGGGCATGCATCCAACGAACCCGCTCTGTAGCAATCTGACGCGCCTGTGGAGTGGTCGCACCAGCTAAGTTTTTTGCTTCAGCGCCCTCCCGGCCAGCCTCTCAGACTTTAGTTGCTTGGCTTTGACGGCTGGCTGGCAAAGACCTTCGTCATCCCGAGCAGAGAGTCGACCAACAATTCAAGCATCTGGCGCCCTTGCGCCACTGGATCGGCCTGCTGATCAACACCGACCAGATCAAACGCGTCAGCAAATCCTGAAGACGGTAAATGCGCGTCGGCCTGCCTCAACTGGTTGATCCCCACCAGCACCTTGGTCAGCGCCCTTGCTTCCTCTAATGTCGCTTCCCGCGTCATCAGACCGGCTTCCACATGCTTCACAGACCCCGATTTCGTTTTCCCAGGTTGTGCCCCCATGACAGTCAACGCAGCTCCATCAAGCGACTCCACTGTCAGCCTCGCTAAATCCTTAGCAAGCTCAAGTACCCCAGTGTTCTCCAAAGCCCGGAACCGGTGAACACGCTTGAAAATGTCGTCAGTCGCATGGTGCGGAGAGAACAGTGGCTTGCCGCTGACCTTCTCAAATGTAGCGTTGAGCTCGTCGTATGCCGGCCGCAGCCTCGCCTCAGGCGCTTTCGTATCAGCAGGGGAAGCTTTAGCCTGAGACGCCAACAGCTCCTCTGACACCCCGCCCTCGGGAACCATGTTCGCACCGGCCCATACACGCTGCTGCCAAGGTGGAAGCCGGCCAATGTCCTTGGCATATACGTTGAGCAACCCGAGAGAATTCAAGCCGAAATGGACGCTGTCTCCGATTGAAATCCCAATAGCGCCAGTGTCCCGGGTATACCATCGAAGATAAGAGCCTCGGTAACTACCGAGCAAGGTTGTGACATTCGGGCGAAACCACAGCCAACCACCTGTGGATTCAAGCTCATCCCCGCTGATACGCTCGCCAGAGGCATTAATCGCGAAGTCCACCTTGGTCAGCGACGCTTCGCCCTTAACTCGTTCGCTCACACGCCCAGGCTCAACAACCTCAGTCATCGAAAGCGAACCACTCAGAGAGTGGAGTTTTCTCCCCTCATGCTGGATCGACCAGGATTTGGACACGACAGAATCGTCGTCGGGTAAACCGAGCTTCGGCACGTCGTCATCAGCATCAACGTCTGTGCGCGAGACATGGAAAACTCCCGTTGAGGAGCCATACGGCTTCCCGCCCTCATGAATTTCAGAATTGATCCCTTCCCACTCCCTTCCATCCTTTTCCTCCTGGACGAATCCTGAAGCCCAGTCAATATAGGACGCATCAGACACGATCTGTGAGCGGTTTCGGTAACTGGTAAGCAGCAGGTACATGCCCCGAGCTTTCAAATAATCACGGAGGTGCTCAGTGCGCGCCTCCAGAAGCACAGGCTTACCCTGCTCGTCACGCTTGAGCCTTACGACCTCCAGGAAGCCCTCGACTGGCCGCAACCAAATGTCGCCTTCGCGCTGCAGGCCCAGTGAGATCACGAAATCCTGATGCAGGTGCCACTCATTCGGCGCCGCACCATCGAAGTTCTGCTCGATAATCAGTCCAGTGCCTACCGCATCAGAATGATGACTGGCCCAGTCGCCTGCCCAATAGTAGGTTGTGACAAAGGTAGGCTCTGCTGGAGCCACTGGTTCGGGAGGGGCGGCAGATTTGGTTGGGCGAGTGCGTAGGGACAAGTTCAGGTCTGTAAATGGCACACGGAAGCTTGCGACCGATGTCCCCTGCTCGGTGTGGGTTGGACTCGAATCTTGCGACGTGTCGTGTCCATTCTCATTGGGCCATGCCCGATGTGTTTCCTCACCGCCGGCAAAGGTGTTCCCACCAATGTCGCCCCAGCCCAGTTTGCTTATTTCATCGCGATGTTGGAGGTCAAACATGACCGACCCAACGCCGAAGTATTCTTCAAGATAGCCTTCATAGCCATACTCCCCCTCAGACGTCAGCATGTAATCAGCACGCAGCGGGATCCAGACCTTGTCCGAAACGGATGACTTCCGGATTTTGGTCATTTCAAACCAAGCCTGTTCTTTGCAGACAGCCGTCTTTGGAATCACCGACATCGCAGCACCAACGTCCCCTTTCAAAACGATGACGGCCACTAGGTGGCGCTCGTGGTCGGTCTCAGCCAGAGCTTGCCGCATCGCTTCGCGCATCCCGGCGTGCGGGATAGTCTGGTCAATCGCCTCGGAAGGGAAAAAGGTACCGGGACTCTCGAAGCCGTCTTTTTCATACCGCCACAGGACAAAGCTCGGGCCTTGCGCAACAAAGGCATCCGTGCGACTGAGATCGCTCCAGGCTCCGCGCCAGTGCTCGGCAATGGCTTGAACCTGCTCATTCGCGTTCGCAGGCGGAGCCATTACAGCCGGCTCATTGCCTTTGGCGTCCGTGTCAACCTCGGCCACCCCCACCTCGTGATCCTTGCCCATCAGCCCCTCGCGCTTGCTGCCTGCTAGCTAAACCGCAATTTAACCACGAGCTGTGAACTTTGTTGCAAAGACATTCTCGATTCTGAAGGCCGGGATGAGATTATCCCCTCCGGCTATTAGACCTCGATATTACCCGCAACCGAAAACCAGACGATAGAGAATCGATCACCGCGCCATGTAACGAGTGATCGACAACACTACACAATTAAATCAGCCTCTTAGTGGGAAGAAGCCATATCTCCCAATCTTTTTGCTTTTCGTAAAATGCTGATAATTTATCTGAGGGATGAGCGCCATATCAGGCTCCTTGTTCTCAAATATAATAACTTGAGAATCCTTAAAGTTATCGGCAATATCCTGATAGAACGCATAAATTACGTCCGCAGCTATTTCCTTATCATCTTCCTCTGGCTCAGGATCGCCCTCCTTGTACGTGGTCAGTGGCGAGTCAAGCACTACAAAGCCAGGGTGGCGCCCTGAAAGTTTCAGCAGATTCATCAGCCCCAAAGCAAACGCAGAGGAAGCGATAGCGCGATACCCCTTGCCGAAATTGCCTCTCGCACTGCCACCAATGGTGATATCCCGTTCTTTGAAATCAAATTCTACAGGTGAGTGATTCGGGAAGCTCCAGCGCTCCAAGATTGCCTGAATCTCTTTCACCAGGGGCTTGGCAGAGTCCTCGAAGCTTTCAGGGGTGTATGTGTTTTGCTCCTCAAGAAGCAGAACACCTAGCTTTTTCAACTCCCCTCTTAGGTTGGCCTTATTCGCGATGTGCTTAGCCAGCGCCGAATGATCTTGTTTGAGGCATGAGCCCAGTTCCTTTAGGTCGCTCACTGCCTGCACCGAGTCCTGGATCTCCGAAGTGATCAGTTTCTCCAGCGCGGAGATGGACGATTTACTAGCCTCAGCGGTGGAGGTATTCCGCTCAATCGCTGCCGCCAGGGATTCCTGGGCCTCTCCAAGCTCACAGAGGTTCTTCGAGATTCGCTCCAACTCGAAGGAAACACCTTTCTTGATATCATCCACATCGGTCGTGCATGACTCAGAGTCAAAATGATTACCACAGGTTGGACAAAGCACCGCATCTGAATCATCAAGCAGGACTGCTGCCTGCTCAATACCCTGTAGCCGCTGGCGGTCTGATTCGTACTTCTGACCAAGCATGTCAAATCGACCAAAGAGGGCCTTATCTTCAGCAATTTTTCCTTCAACTGCCTCTAGCTCGGCGATATGGTGGGCTTTCTGGGTGAACAAGTCTTCACTCGAATGGAACGCGCCCTTCAGTTCATCTTCAGCCACCTCCAGCCGAAGTGCGACTTGGGTAGAAAAATAACTAAGCCTCTGAAGTTCCAGATCTTCAAGGGCGTCGTCCCCCGGATAGAACTTCTTGATGATCTCTTCAACAGCAGCGACCTTATGCCTCAGCGCCCCCTTCGACGCCAGTTCCTTTTTAGCCTGCTTAACTCCAGCGTCGTCCTCACCAGTAAGCAAGAGTTTCAGGATGGATTTTTCTTTAGGGCCCTCACCATTCTGGCCTGTACCCAGAGGAGAGTAGTCAGCAACAATTCGTGTTTCATCCATCAAGAAAACCTTCTCGAAATCGCGAAGCGAGAACGAGGCGCTATTCAAGGAAGCGGTGCCTTTAAGCAAAAGCTTTCCATTAAGCCCTAACCTATCCAGAAGTTGGTTCGAGATAGAGTTCATTTTCGTTGGATTATGCTTCACCCCCAAAACCTGAACTTTCCCTTCCTCATCATAAAAGGTAGGCTTAGAGCTAGGAGAAAGCGTCCTCTCGATCGCAAATGATGTCTCATCATCATTCACGAACTTCACCTTGACTGAGGTATACCCAAGAGACTCATCAATTGTCTTCGGCGGCTTATTAGAACCCAGGGCAAACTTGATGCACTGAACGATATATGATTTGCCAGTATTAGAACCACCCTGGACAACATTTGCGCCTTTCGTGAAAAAAACAGCAGCATCCATCAACTCAGGGCCACTCACAACCACACTTTCAATATACATCAGACCACCCTGTCAACTTTATAAATTGCTCGACGCTGAACGGCCAGGTAGTCAATATTGCCCTCAACCCATGCAACACGCCGCCTGAAATCTGCGTGATACTCAGTGGTCAACTTGGCGGCAAACAGCCTGCCTGCGTCAGTAATTAGATATCGAACGCCCTGCTCATCAACACGAGAAGTCATCAAGCCCTTAGCGATAAACAATTTAATCGCACCAGGGAATATCTCTCTCCTACGAACCAGTTCAGCGAGTCGATTTAGCAGGACTGGGTGCAGGCTTGGCTCCCCCTGAAAGTCGCTGCTGTAAATCGACGCATAGTCAAGGAAGATAAGCTCATCCAAGTCAAACTCCCGAGCAAGACCGGCAAGCAAGAGAACAAGGCGCGCTCCAATTTCCACAGGGCTGTTATACAAATCCTTTGAGTTAATCATCTATTTCTTGATCCATTTAAACTTCAGATCATTCACCAACTGATGGCACAGACCCTTCCTATCGGATGTCTGCAAAAAATGACGAAGTGGATGGGCATCATATGGGATTTTCACGCAATGAGTACTAACCTCTAAAAACCGCTGATACCCATCATCGTATTTTTTACGCACAACACTGTGAACACCTTCGTGACACTCACCTTTGAGGCTTTCATAGCACCCTGCAGGAAACGCATCGCGTGAAAAAATCTCTAGCGACTCTGCGCTAAAAAAGTTAATCCTAGCTCTCTCAAGATCGTCCTTGTACTCAGTTTCCATGACGCTATCAAATGAGTACTCTGCCCCATCAGCATCAGAGAACGCGTCTAATAGTGCATCAATGTAGACTTTCTCGTTATCACCAACTGCACCAGGCTCGGGCTTACGAACCTGCGGTCGCTTTAGGTGATAAACCCCGAATCGGGTTGTGTGATAGGGTGTACGTGCGTGCTTCTCAATCAATTCCTGTGAAGACAACTCATCAACAAACGAAAAGTCGAGGGTATTGAGGTAAGTCAACAGAGCTCCCTCAAGAGGAATCGACTCTGTCTTCGTAATCTTGTCCTTACAGACCTTATCCCAGCGCTTGATGATCTCAGTCTTGATACGGGACTTCTTGGCCAGCATATCAATACAATCAGAACTACAGCCTTTCGGTGACACGAAGCGATACTCGCGCGGCAGGGTATAGTCTTTTTTCCAAGTGTAATAAACCAGCTTACCCAGCTCTGCCACTACATTTGCAACGCTCAACTTATCTTTATAGTGTTTACATTGGTAATTGTCCCATCCGGCTGCGTGACGGGCGATGACATCGCGCCCCTTGTCTCCCGCACCAGCACAGCGAGTGACTGACTCGTAGTCTTTACCCAGGTAAGAAACGAACTCCAGCGTAAAGACTTCCCAAGTATCCGCAGACATGATCTGCAAGCGATCTAAAGGATGAACTGGCTCACCTTTCTCAACATCCAGTGCCGTTAGCTCGAATTCCGGGAGTGGAGGGAGCTTAATAGTATGTTCACCAAAAGACATTAGCTACACCTCTGCGACAATGTGCTTTGCTTGCTGAACTGCAATGAGCCCACATCATAATCCGAGGCCGCGTTCCACTTGGAGAGCCTGGATACGATCTGGCATCTCACCAATGATTTTATTTGGATTCTTTCGCAAGGCGCCCGCGAGCTTTTTCAAAAGCCGCTGATTCAGCTCCATGTTCCCCATCAGTTCGGCAATAACGACTTCAGGGTCAACGTCAGCGTCTTCCAGTCCAATTGCCAACGCCGCGCGGGCTGCGCCAATGGGTTTGTCCATCGCGTATTCGATTAGATCAGCTGGATGATAAGCGTATTCCTGCTTCTGATCCTGCTTCAGTTCTTGCTCCTGCTCACTCATCATGAGTACCTTGATTATGCAAATATTGTTCGTATAGGTATCTGTAGGGATTGCTGGGCTGCACTGCTACCGGACTTTCAAGCGATTGCTCGTCAATTCGCAGGCATGACGAATCCTCCCAAATAACCGCTTCGGGATGTCTTCTGTGTGCGTTTCTGTGGCGTAGCTGATCCATGCCATTCTCCTACCGTCCTAGTC
This sequence comes from Pseudomonas sp. BLCC-B112, assembly GCF_028550695.1. NCBI lineage: Bacteria > Pseudomonadati > Pseudomonadota > Gammaproteobacteria > Pseudomonadales > Pseudomonadaceae > Pseudomonas > Pseudomonas sp. BLCC-B112. The sequence goes on along the minus strand of NZ_JAQQGK010000001.1, from coordinate 938,456 downwards.
CCTCTCTCGGCGAGGGTGGCTGGGCATCCGGGTGTCCCTAGGTAATGGCACAATACTATCGTCATTGCGCTGTACTGGGGAGACCGATCAGGCGGCTTTGGGCCTGCCAGGAAGCGTCGGGGGTCTGGTAGGACGAGGGGTTGGGGAATGCCAGCGTTGTGGAGGCAGCAGGGCTGTCCATCGATCTAGCGAAAAAACGGACATTCGAAAAATCTCAAGCTGCTGATTGGTATGAGATTGATATGCCCATCTAGAGAGCGAGCTCACAGATACACAACTCACATCAGTCTACGTGAGGAATGCGGGGCTGCCTGGCTTCACATTTTTCAGCTCAGTGCCAGCCGGTGGTGAGCTTGGTTTGAAAAGTATCCACAACTATTCGTCCGCAGCGTCGAACCCACACACTCACTCGCTCACCACTAGTAGTTTTTTGGGGGGCATAAGCCAGCTCAGCATCATGCCAGCGGCCACCGCCGAGAGGATGCCAGAGACGCCAAGGCGCTCCGCCAGGACATATGCGGCGAACGGCAGCAGAAGCATAAACACCACATGAGTCGCCGGATCATCCCATCCACGTGTGATCATCCACATGCGCAGACGCCCAAGCAGCTAGCTTAAGGCCACGCCGACTGCCAGACCACCCAGAGAAACAAGAAAGAATGTCAGGCTCGCATCGGTGAGTGAGAACACCCCGGTAAATGCTGCCGCCAGGGCAAACTTAAACGTCACCAGGCCAGAAGCATCGTTGAGCAGCGTCTCGCCCTGGAGCATGTTCATCAAAGGCGTGGGCAGCCGTCCCTGAGCAATAGCCGATACAGCATCAGTCGGCGAGAGCACGGCAGCGAGCTGCGAACGCTAGCAGATCTGGACGCTCCGTCATCCCCTCACTCGATAGAAAGCGACAGGCTTAGACACATATGCCGTGATTAAGACGCATGAGCTCGTCATGGATATTTGTGTATCCCATAGGTGTGCACAGCAGCCGACAGGGAGCCTGATCGCCCAGCCCGACCATACTTCTTCCAATCCAACGTAGCGCTCTCTTTCGACTTCCGAACACCTTGAGTGCAATCGACAGAACGTGCTCGTATCGCGCAAGGTAGCAACGAAAGCTCGCGCTCCAGCAACCGACAGGGAGAAAGGCGCATCGTCCGACAACCTTGAACTCATTCATTCTTCAGCCTTCTGGCGATAATGGTCGAAGGAAGCCAGGATCCCGACTCAGCTATCTAACAACAACGCCGTGAGCAGCGAGGTCACTGACGAGCGTCTTGCGGCGCAGCATGGATGGAATCTTGAAGACGTTCCTATAGCCGTACCAAATTCCCATCGGAATCAGTATCAATCCGATACCAAAAGTTGCTGTAGCAACAATAATCCCCCCTGGTATCGATCCTAATCCGAAAACGATGCCTTTAAGAACACTGGACTTTACAACTAGTCGCATATCATCAAGATCATACTCGACTTTTCCGCCCGGCTTTTCGATTGCTATCAAGACAATGGCTTTCTTCGACAAGCTCTTATAGTACCAAGTTCTAGGTTTGTTCTCGACCATCGCCCCGTGACGTTCCAGGTATCTAAGCATTACCACTTCTTTGAGATAGAACGTCTTGCCGCTCTCATCTTCGAGCCTGACTCGATTATAAAGCGCGTCAAGATCACCAGCGGCTTGAAGATTGCAGTTTTTTACGATGACGGTCATTTTCCTGAGATCAGACATGCACTTTCCTTAATATGCAGAGCGGCGCGTTCCTGTCAGTCTCGCCGTAGCTAACAAGTCAATAAACATTACTCTCGGACTTACGATGTCTCATTCAAACAGCCCCACCGAACTCGGTGACGACAACGTAATGGTCTTTTCTGCAAAGGCTGCGCAGGAGGGTAAAGCCGCCATGTTGATGAATCGATCTTACCGGTGGAGTTACCACAGTCGTGCCGTCCGGGATTCGCCGAGAGTGATCAAAATAGAGTGACGCTGCGTACACGTCTCCGACGACCGCAGCATCAGTGAGATATCCGTCAACAAGCACACCCCAATCAATCGCCTGAGCAGCTTCAAGCTGCGTCGACAAGCTGGGAAAAACCTCAAAAGCAGACACGTCGTCATCTCCAGCGCCAAGTCAAAATTCAATGATTTTCAAGCAGTCAAAACCGGTCTGCTCATCTGGGTAACCTCTAGGATTTGAAATGAGCCGGCAGCGACCGAGCGTGACGTCAACTGAATGATGCGTGTGGCCAAAAATCCAAAAATCACTTTGGTCGACTAACGAGTGCCAGTTGTTCGTGTAGCTCGCGCTCAGATGGCTATCGCTGTTCTCGTGCCCTGCGACTTGTGAAATCGGGCAGTGATGACTGATGACCACCGTCTTCCCTTTGAAAGATGCCGCCAATTGCTCGGACAGCCATTCACGAGCAAGCCGGCTGCGTGTCAAGAGATCGTCGGGACGTAGCTTCCTATAATGAGCATCTGCAAGGATGAGCTTGAAGTCATTCATCGACTCCCTAGCGACTGACATTGCTCGCGCCAGGTCTCCGGAAGCGGTGTAATCAGTCCAGCTAGTCGCACCAAGAAATCGGACGCCTGCAATAATGACTTGATCTTGATCGAGCACATGCACATTTGCATGGTTGGCTGACGCTGCCCGCATTTTTTCGAGAGTGCGGTGGATGTGGCCCCCATAAAATTCATGGTTGCCGGGAACGTACAGCACAGGGATCGAGAACACTTCACTCGCCCAATGTACCCCTCGGGCGCCTTTGTGGATGTCCCCGGCCAGGATGACAAGATCGACATCGACCAAGGACAGCTGGATAGGTTCGAACTCAAGATGTAGGTCGGACAGAACGAGGGCTTTCATCTGTTCTCATGGTCGGTTTACTCGTTTATTGATGACCTTTTATACGGATGCGCGCAACGTGCAGCTTGGGCTGGGCGCCAAGCCCATCGCACAGCAACCCCGTAATGGTGCTGCCAGCAATCTTAAGGCGAGTAGCCAGATAATTACAATATACGTAGTTTATTTGGCACGCATAAACGTGGCCATATCCTGCCTTTTTGGGCACTTATGTCGCTGAAAAATGAAGTTGCCGCCGTGCTTCGAGCGCTACGTCATGTGCACGGTGCAGGCTATGCCCACCTGTCTGACCATGCTGCTCGTAGAACGATTGGAGAGCTCGAACGAGCCAGCACTGGCGTGACGCTAGATAAGCTCGCATCTGTAGCGCAGACGCTAGGATTCGATCTTCCAACCTTCGTGGTTCTCTGTGACAGCCTTCAGCGAGGTGTCGAGCCGGAGCAGGTGATTGGATCAACGGCGAGTCAGATCGAGGCTTTTCGTGCTGCTGGTGGTATCGATCTGATGCAGAGCGAGATTTCAGACGGTGCGATCGTAAAAAGGCCTCGCGGAAAACCCAGGGATCATCAAGCCGTTGCTGAGATTCGTCGGCTTAAAGCTGAGGGCAGGAATCAATCGGAAGCGGCCAGGGAGCTCGGAATCCCACGTTCAACGGTTCAAACACATTGGCATGACTAGCCGCGTGCTTGGTTTCCAATGGAAGCCAAATACGATGGAAAGCTTACGACAACCCCTCTACCAGTAGCTTGAGCGTGCGCCTTATCTAGAGATAGTTGCCATACCGAGATTCAACATCTGCCTTGGCCGCATCAAAGACCAGACATGGGAACAGATCGGAGCCTTGTCCCCCAAACGCTCGCAGATCTGTTTGCGCGAAGTGACAACCAAAGAGTCTGGTCTTTCGGGAGCCGATCACTGGGGAAGAACCAAAGCGCAGATACGCGCACTCTTACTCCCCCGAGCCAACCAGCTGCTGCAGTTAGCGAGCGTCAAGCAAATGCTCGCCGAGGCGAAGATGCGCGGCCAAAAAGTACTGGTCTGCGGTGGCTTCGTGTTCTGGTATGAGGACGACGGAGTACCACGGTGGGTAGTGAACAAATACGGGGGGCGAGTCCAACAGTGATGAAGGAAACACCCAGTGGCACGAGGGAACGATTCTATCCAAGAACCATGGTCGGATCGTCATGCTTCCCTATATCAAGGAGAGCGGAGAAAAGGTTCAAGGGCACACGAAAAATGCACCACACGATGGAAAGGCGCTGCCTCGGCATCCTGACCAGTACGTCACCCTCCCTTTCGAGATCCTGGATGGCGACCTCATGATCGGACTGTTTGGTGAACTCCACTATGAGTAGTCCACCAACTGATCGGACATAGGCGAACCCCATATCCTAAAAAAACAACGCGTTTCCCAAAAGCAACGCATAAGGCCTTTATTGAGTGGCCAAATGCTATCGTACCGATCTCGACCTGCCGTCTCGCTGGGAGCATGACAAAGGCCAGTGGCTGTGCGACGCGCCGATATGTCCTGGATATCGACGCTTGCTGACCACCAGGCTTTAACTCGCTGTGCACTCAGCAGTATGGCTAAGCCGTTTTTTCACAGCATGCAAGGAGTGCAAGATGCAGTACGTGGCTTGTTTACGAGTTGGTCAGAATGACGTTAAGGCGCTGATAAATCTGGAAGACCACAGGCGGAACGTCGTAGCTCCGCTGTTGGACATGCGAGGTGACGACGACAGACACCTACAAACATTCCTAGCGAATTGGACTGAGCATCCTTTTTTCCTAGACGTTTCAAGAATAACGAAGGATGTTGGTGAAGAATTCATTACTACTAATGACCTGCACAATCCTCATGGTGCGTTTGAGAACAAACGTCGATTCTTCTCAGATGTGGCAGGCATCAACCAGAACGCAATACCAGTGGTTTCCTGGGTTGATGATGATCCCCAGCGAGCAGTCATTCAAAGTGCACTCGCTCTGCAAGGCGATTTCCCACATATAGCTATCAGGGTTACTTGCCCGGAAAACCCCACTGCGACTTCGTGGAGCAGATTACTATCAATCCTGGATGCTCTTGAACGCCCGGACGCCGCGACGGTAATTTTGGACTTCGGTGCCACCGCTCCAGCCAACACTGCCTCAGGTTCGGATTTCAACGTATCCCTGCGTCAACTCAACAGCTATCAGATACGGAATCTGGTTCTGATCAGCACCTCCTTCCCTATCGATAAGCCGGCCTCAAACACCTCACGTTCCTCCGCCTGTTACGACGTTGCGTGGCAAGCAAGGGTCGATACCAGTGGCATAGAGTCGGATATTGTCTACGGGGATTATGCTGCCACCAATCCAACCGCCTCGATGGAATACATACGAGGCATGCCTGTGCTTCCTTTTGCCTGCTATTACACGCCGACGGAATGGTGGCAACGACGCAAAGGTTCGGATAAGGAATTTGTGCGATACATTGAAATCGCCCAAGAAATCAGAGGGCTGCCGGGTTACCACGGTGATGACTTTTGCTGGGCTACTCGTGAGTACAGCAGAATTGTCGCCACATCTACAGGTTACGGGAACAACGGCACATGGAATGGGTACAGGATCAATCAGCATATCTGCGCCATGATCGAGTCCATCATAGCTACGGATAACAGTTTCGATGACTTTGATGCCGACGACTTACTCTAGCAAGCGATAGCGTTGCTTCAAGCTTGCTAGTACATGTGATCTGATCACACTCATGGGGAGGGCGTCGCATAGCTGGCGACGCACCTCTTTTATGAGGTCGCGACTTTTCGTTGGCACCCCATTCTGGTTCGCGAGTGCGTCCAACTCGCTACGCCACAAGAATCCCGTAAGGTGAAATTTATCCTGGAGCTTGTTGGGCTTCGCCTTTCGAATCATCGCCATGCCGGAATAGTCATCGACGACGAGTACCCCAACATGCGGAAGACAAGACTCAAGAGCCTTCACCAAGTGCTTTGAATGGCAGCATAGCCAGACTTCATCAAAGCACGCCATATAGGCCTGCTGCTGACCCTCCCAGCGCGCCAGGGTGTCAGCATGAGATTTGATTTCGAAAGCTGTTAGCTTTCCATTGGCGTGAACGAGATCGGCGCGCCTGGCCTTATCGATGAAGCACAGCTCCTCAATGAAGACGTCACCCTCTTCGTGGGACATCGCTTTCGCGACCCATTGCTTGAGGATTGGGCGGATTTCGGTCGGATTCAACATGCGCGGATTATAGACAGACAGTCGAGGCTTCTCACGCTAAAAAAGCATCCGGTTGTCGACCACTCCAGAGCTGGCACCTGCTACTGCATGTCTTGCACAAGGTGGGGGGTATGCAACAGATGTTAGCTGGGGCCTGGGTTTCCAACCTTTCTAGCCCCTGACCGACCTCAGTCCGTGATGACGTGCGCTTCGCAAGACAGGGGGAGGTTCGCGCATACGTGGTGTACGGGCGATCGCTTGCACCAACCACAGTTACCGAAGCTGATGGCTCCCCGAATTTAGGAGGCCGGCCTCTCGGGCTGCCAAAAATTGCAGCTGAAATTATTCAAGCCCCCACCGTAAGGACTAGGCCTTACCGCGAACACTTCAGGCACATCATCACCGTCACCACCATCGCGGAAGAACTCCCTCATAGAGAAGAGCGCCTGAGCCTTCAAGCGCTCCCACTCTCGGTACAGACTGTCTTCAAGATCCCTCGCCGCCTGGGCGGCGCTGGGTTTACGCTTGGGCAGCGGCAAGGTGTAGCTGGGCTGAGGCGAGAAATCGTAGACGAAAGTCACATACCCGTGCTTCCAGTCCGTAGATGGCGATGCTCGCCAGCGAAACGACACTTGCACAGATAGTCGCTTGCTGGGATGGAAAGGCGGCCTGATCTGATCGTCAATGAAAAACAGCTCACCTTCTTTACGCTCAGTTTCGAGCCTCCCTTTCATCTGCTGCAAAGCGTGAATGAGGTCATTGCCGGCATACAGCGCATCCTGCCGAATGCGTTCGCGCTTGGCATGGGCCTTGGCCTTGCTGTACTCAGTGATCGCTTGCTGGAACCCATGGAGCTTGGTACCCACATAGGGCCCACAGTTATTGAGACCGAGGCCATGAATCGGCCCTATGCGCTCCTCATCAAGGCACTTGCGTACCGCCGACCGAAGCACTGCCTCATCAACCTCGCTGATTGCAGCTTGCTGATCACTGGGCAAGTTAATGCACGTCATAACCACAAATTTCCTTGTGTAAGAGGCCTAGTTACCACCTCATCTCGGGCTAAAGCCACTGGCAAATTTTCGCCTATACCTCACCTCGAAAAGTGGCCGTTTGAGATGCCACCATAAGGTGAGGGTATTTAGGTTTATCTACCCGAGACTTCAGAATGGCCAGCGCAGCCAATCTTCATTGCGCACACCAAATTTAATATTTGACCACTCATCCGTAATTTCACAAATCTTCTGATAGTGCGCGTGATTCGCAGGGAGGTCAGCCGTCATCCGCCAAGAAACGAAGCCCTCATCACCAGCGGCACATATCAACTTCTCAGTATAATTCTTTATACCAATTTGCATGCCGAGATACGTTTGCTGGTTACCACCACACAACTGATGCTCAAGGGAGGTAGCCTCAATGCTTTGCAGTCTGAAAAGGTGAGAGGGATAATCATCGTCTTGGGTATCATCCCGCATTGGCCGCTGGAAGCTTAACGCCCAGAACAAGGAAGCAACCATATAGATGCACATACTAAAGTTCAGAGCACGCAGCGCACCCTCATCACGACCAGCATACTCCGACTCAGGAAGTAAGCATTCCCGAAGCTCTACAAGCATGAACTGGAACGCGTAAGTATCAGCAATCACTTCACGAGTGTGTGCAGCTAGCCTATCGTCCTCACTCATCGCCTCACCGCCACCCAGTGCCTCGTGCACAAAGATTTCATCAGCGTTTGAAGAAGAAGTAGGTGCAGACCTTGAATTCTCGGCTCGTCTGTCACCATGCAAATTATGGAGATGTCCTATTTCATGCAGCACAAGGAATACAAATAAGCCTTCGGCAAGCATTTCGAAAAAATTCCTGTAATCGTCCTGATGAAGCCACCAATACCTTTCATCCGACCAATCGAATTCAGCGCTCTTAAACCAGTAGCTTAAATTGTTTATCCAGGGCTCGTAGAATTCATCCTCTGGGGATTTCTGACGCCGCTCTGCTCCCACCATCATAGCTGAGGTACGAAATATCAGATCAAGCATGCCCTTACAAACTAAAACTGCTTGATGACCGTGAACAGCTGCGGCTTGGACTTGCACGCTGTCTAAGAGATAGAAGCTCGAATCACCCTCTATATATTTCTGACACAGCATTCGACCGACAAAATCAAACTCAGAATAGATTACATCTTCTTGAATCGAAAGATCGAGAAACGCCTCGCCAGTTTTCGAGAAAATCTGCCGCTTGATGTAATCTTCAACCGCATCCTTATAGCCTTGCATGACAATCCTTTGCACAAGTGATACTTCGGGTTTTTTATGGAAAAATCAGATCTTATTTATAAGCTTGGTCATTTAGGAACACCATGGCGGAAGCTGTCACGTTGAGCGCGTACTTTGCCACATGCTCAGGCACCACCTTCGCCTTTTCTCCTGCTCCGTGGGCAGAGCCAAGCTTGTTACGGAGAGTGCCCACGATCAGCAGTGGCGATTCCCAGAAGCTATCCATTTGAGTCTGCCCCATGATAGTTCTCAAGAGCTTCGAGGTGGTGTCGCCCTGGGTATACCCGAAGCCCTTCTGGCCGCAAATCACCTTCATCACGCTTTCGTAACTGGAGTTGCACTTGGTGACACAGTCTCCGAATTTCTGGTGCCTGTAGTCCTCTAGCGCAGCCATGAATTCAGCATTGGCATGGCGGAAGGCGGGCTGCCGAAGCAGCTCAAGGGCCGGCTCGATCGCTGTCTCATGAATCACCTGGCTGTCTTTCGGAATCACCTTGGACTCTTCGAGCAACCGAATGGATTGGCCGCGAAAGTCGTCACTCTGCCACGGCTCCCAGATCTGCTTGGTGATGAAATAAGGCAGATCGTCAACACTCAAAAATTCGTTGAGCCTTTCCACGACCTTCTCTTGCTGGCCGCCCAAGCAGCGGTGTGCGTCTGAATGGACAATGTATTCCACAGCATCGAGAAAGTGGGCGTCACTGCACGTACGGAGGAACTCCATGGCATCCTCCACAATGGAGTCAACCTTGGTCTGAGTCAGCGGAACTCGCCCAACTAAATAGGCCAGCTTCCCGTGAAGAAACTCAAGGGTTTCATACAGGCTTCCACCATTTGCGTCGCGCAGCAACATGAGCGTCCGACGCCGAAATCCGTCTGTCAGTGGTTTTCTAGCCACCGACTTGTTTTCCTTCCTTCGAGAAAAAACGTTGAAAATGTTGCCTATCACATCGTCATCCTATTGCCAGGTAAACAGGAGAACAGCGTATTCAAGCCAGCCACTCAAGACCGGGGGCCACGGAGGTCAATCAGGGGAGTTGGCACAGATGCTCAGATAGGCGCAGCGCCCACAATGGCGACCTCTGGAAGCAGATCGATCACCCGCAGCAAAACGTTGAGCCATCTTGTATACGGACGTGCTTGCGACCTGCCTGGAAGGGCCATCCATCACGTGCTGGTCAGTGATAATGGAATAGATCTTCGCACTCGGCCTTACAGACCCGTTGATATCCAGCATCATGGGCCGTAGGTGACTAAGGGTGTACTGGATCCCCGTCTGAGCTCGAATCCAGTGCAGTTGCCCTTTATCGGCGATCATCCAAGGGAGCTCAATGCGCACACCGTTGACTTCGGAAACCATCCCTTCTTCAACGGAACCGCCGACGCTGTTTACCACCACCAGCCCACGTTTGGCGGCGGCAATCGCATCGTCCATCAAGCCAGGATCTTCTGTCCTATCTGGTAGACCGTGTAACGCCCATGCGGCTTGGAATGCCGTGTTGGGATCAGTGCCGTCCCTCGCCACGACCAACAGCATGTCCATAATCGCCCAACGAGCACGGATCGAGACGTCGATTTCCTGCTCGGCAGTGAGCGCTAGCTCATAGCGATAGTGGTACTGCAGGGGACAGCTCATGTAGGCCTGGAACGCCTCATAGCTCACAATGGATACCACAGTGCTGCTCGCCATCGGCACCGGCATGATCGGTGCGGGCGGTACCTTCACCCCCGAGCGCTTAACCAGACTTGTGGCAGCAGCGAGATTGAGCGGAACTGGACGTGGCCACCCGCTGATCTCATAGAGATACAGGTAATCACGGGCCCGAGACAGAGCGACATAGAGCAGATTATTGCGCTCCACCCGTTCTTCGAACATGAACTCTGCCCCGTTGCTGTTAAGCACTTCCGGGGGGATGAGATCCAATCCCCGCACATCGTATGCATAGGGTCGATTGGCGCCGTATGACGCGTCGTCAACATCGGTGACGTGAACTGCTGGGTACTCAAGCCCCTTGCTGGAATGCACGGTCATGACGCTCACCGCATCCAGGACTCGCGCTTCAGGCGGTAAACCACGATCCCCTAGCTTTTCTCCGATCCTACGGCGTAGCTCCTCGCGAAGCAGGAACTGGGAAAGCCGTGCCTGGCGGACATCGCCGTCACCATTGCGTACGGCGTAGACGAACAGCCATGTTGCCAAGCGCTGAGTATGGGCTTGTATGGTCTGATCAGCAGGGTTTGGAAGACCGTAGCGCTGATCGAGCAGTACTTTGGAGACAAAATCCCAGGGCCTTGAATTGCGCTTGAGCCCTTTCAACAACGACGCCAAATTTGACTTGGCTTGCTGGCCAGCGGGCGAGAGGCCTGGCGTAGGCAACCACAGCCACCGGCCTCGCTGCATGCTCAATCCTGCGCCTTTGCGAGTCAGAAATATCAGGTGCTCAATGTCTTGGGGTGGCATTCGAAACGCTGGCTCAGAGATCAGCCCGACCAGTGAGCGCGGCTGTCGCATACACAGCAGTTCCATCAGGCACAGTAGCTTCTTTATCTCAGGGCGCTGGCAGACATCGCCGATGTGCAGAACTGGCACATTCAGGTTTTCAAGCGCCTCAACAATCTGCTCAACGTTTGCCGATTTACGGCTGATCACGGCTTGATCCCTGTAAGGCACCCCCCTCTGCACCAGACCATCAATGCGCTGAGCGATCGTGACGGCTTGGGAGGGCTTGGAGTCGCATTCATACAGGGTAGGTATGACTCCGATTGAGGGACGATACGCTGTTACTGGCTCCAGAGGCGTCCGGTCATTAAGTGCATGATGAATGCCTGCGCAGGAAAATAACTCCAGGATCTCAGGGGTGTTTCGCCTGTTCAGGTCGAGAGCGTAACGGCGCACCGTGGCTCGTGGAATAGTGCTCTGGAACGTGGCGTCGAAGTTCATCAAGCTACGGATCGATGCGCCTCGCCAGTGGTGGATGGCTTGGCGCACGTCGCCAACGACCCAAAATGATTGAGCATTGAGAGCCAATTGTCTTAGGAGGTCGACCATCACCTCGGTGACATCCTGATACTCGTCCACTAGCACGTGCGAGAAATGGTCGATGTACTGAGCAACGCTCGTTCGATCCCGCTTGGCCTGGGATGCAGGGAGGGCAATCAGGTCAACATAGTCGACCAAATGCTCAGTCCGCATTGCGGTTTCGTAGGCTTCAAACAGAGTGGCGATGTCTTCGCGCTCATTGGCTACATCCGGTTCACAGGGCGGCAGCGCAGCCAGGCGTGCTCGGTAGTCAGCAACAGTGAGGCATTCTTCCTTGAGTCGCTTGATATGGCCCAGGACGCCAGGTAACCAATCGTACGGGTTCTGTAGCCTCAGATAGTACTTGAGCCGCACCTTGGGCAGCGTGCCCACCATTAGGCGAACCTGCATCAGCGGATCTGCGAGCCGAACATCGGACTCCAAGCCAAAAATCTGATGATACTTGCGAAGGAATTCGAGCCCGAATGCATGGAACGTCCCGGCCCACACGTCAGCGGCTCCGGCGATGCCAGATACCTTCAGGCGCTCAACCAATTCATGAGCCGCTTTGTTCGTGAAGGTCAGCACCAAGATTTGGCTGGGAGAGATACCGCGCTCCACCAGGTGTTTGATGCGATGGATCAGTGTCGTCGTTTTACCAGTACCCGGCCCAGCAACAACGTTGACGAAGGTTTCGGACGCGGTAGCAGCATCGTGCTGTCCTTCCGTCATAAGCGGCAGAGGAGGAGGTGGAGCAGGAGGCAGTATGGGGAGCAAAATGCCGTCGAAGAGCTGAAGGCGAACGATCTCCAGCGGTACCTCCAGAGTGGCAGCGATGACCGTGGCACCACTACCGCTATGGAACAGTTGGCTTGCGACACCACGGGGTAGCAGAAGCTCACGGGCAAACACGTTGGCTTGAAGCTCCAAGCGCTCACGAGCACCATATGCTTCAACCGCCACCGTAGCCTGACTCCCATAGGAATCCGTCATGCTGGTCAGATGAGCGACCGTCTGTGCAGGGCGATCTCCGTCGAGGTACCAGTGACCCAACTCATGGGAGATGAGATAGGCCGTTTCTCCCGGAGACACGTCGTTGCGGATATAGATGGTTTGAATTTCTCGCTTGAGCACGCCGCTGCCGCCACCCAGCTCTGGGTGCCCGAAGGGTAAGCGCTCAATTGCGATTTCGAGCGTGTCCTCAACATGAGCAAGGAGCTCAGAGGATCTGACCCCACCTAGAGAGGCGGCCAATCCGACCAGGGCTTCTCGGGTTTCGAATGCTTGCCGACGTGCCCGGTCGAATGGATTCACACTTAGCCCTCTAGATTCAGGAGACGCTCTTGCTCCTCAGCCGGCAGCTGAAGCTCTTTGACTGCAACACTCCAAGCCTTGCGTTCCGCTTGCACGGTAGGTTTCCCGTCAGTCGCTTTGAAAGCTGGAACGCACTGGGTGGCGAACCGACGCTCCAAGGCTACCGAGACAACGTCCAAAGGCTTCTTCAACACAACGGCCAGCTTCGCCAGGACTCGCGCAGGCGCCAGTACCGAACCACCAAGGATCATGTTGGTTAGGCCGCGTTGCTCACCTAGATCGATCTGAGGAGCGAGAGCACGAGCCTTGACCCCACTGACCTGCTCAATCGCCTTGATAGCCTCTAAGACAGCCTCATCACTAGTATTCGAGCCTGTCGTCACCTCACGCACAGCGGCAGCGTGAGGGCAATGGCTCAACGCGTTGGCGAGAAGGAAGTTGGAGAATGATGACAACGAGCGCTCATATTCACCTGCGCGTAAACGCGTTCTCATCACCAGGCGCCTGTCAGCCCGGATAATCCAACTCTCCGAATCAGCGCCCTCGTAATCATTGGCAGTGCGCTCGTAGTCAGTCAGCAGCTCCGAAGGGTCTACTGTCCTTGATTCTGTGTCGAATCGAGTCAACCCATCCTGTAACAGATCTCGCGCAGCGATCGACAGCGAAACCCCACGGCGTTTTGCTACGCCTCTTACCAACTCGTGAAGCGAGACCTTGGTAGTTAAACCAATTTGCAAGCGGGCAGCTTGGGTTCGTTCATCGGTGGTATTGGTAGTAGCGGTAGGTTGCATGGTCGTCTCCAAAGTCTGCTTATCCGCAGGCACTGTGCGTGAGACAGGTGGCATTGCTGACCGTTCGTCAGCAGGAACTTGAGGAATCAGTTCGACGAGCACGGACATCAAGCCAAGCAGCAGGTGCGGCTCGTCCTTGCCAGTGACCACCACAGGCCGGCCATTAGCCAGAGTCATCTCACATTCAATGCCCTGAGAGGTCTCCCGCAGGTGCATGAATGGCTTAAGGCAGGCTAGGAAACTAGCGCACCCTTGGAGATAATCGGCAGGCTGAAGCTTGGGCATTTTCATAGACGGATTTGGTCGCTGGTGGGGTCGTGCGTGAGAATCACGCTGGCGTACATCACTTTTATATCACTCGCGCGTGTAGGGACACAATTGATCCAGGCAATCTTTACAGAAGCAGTCCGTGTCGTAGTCAGCGAATGGCGAGCGAACGTGACCTTTGAGCAAGTGCTTGAGTACTTGACGCGCCCTGGCGATCTGGGGCGTGAGCTGCAGCCTGCGATCGAACGTGAGCTGATCAGCCGGGGCAGCAGCTGCGCAGAGGTACAAGCCTTTGCATGGGCACAACCTTGCCTGACGCTGGAGGGTATCTTCCAGCCAGATGACCTACCCGACACCCCCATTGATTTTTGCCCAGTGCCTGAAGCAGAAGGCACAGTCATTGCCCGAGTAACTGCGATCGCGTGCCTTGCGGCTATCAATTCCGCCACGGTTTCTTACGGCTCCGAGAACGGAGGCGACCTATTCGTGAACCTGGTGGTGTTCCCGCCTGGCCGAGGTAAACTCACAGTCAAATCGACGGAAAAGATGAGCGGGCACACCGATGGCGTGACCTTCCCGCTGCGCGGGTACCGCGACCCCCTGAATGACCGCATTGCACCTTCTCCGGATTTCGTGTGCTTGTCGGCATTGCGCAATCCGAAGCAAGTGCCGACCACGGTGATGCCCCTCGACCATCTCATGGCGCGGCTGAGCCAAGAGCATATCGATGAGCTCCAGAAGCCCCAGTACATCATCGGTTCACAGGAGACCTTCCGCGATGGAATGGCAGCCATCCTTGGTGACGAGCTTGATGTCGATGATGCGCAGCTGCTCTTCCAAGTGAATGGGAACTGGTGGATTCGATTCAGCCACCGCACCACGCAGATTGCTGATATCAACCATAGATCCGCACAGGAGGCGATGGACGCTCTGAAGCACGCATGTACTGAATGCGCGATCGCTGTACCTCTGCAGCCAGGTGATATCGCCCTGGTGAACAATCGCATTGCGCTACACGGTCGCAGTGAGCCTGGAAGTGAATACGGCGAGCAAACACGCTGGCTCCTGCGCAGCTACGGGCTAGAAATCACTGATATCGACCCTAGCCAGTGGCATGAGGGCAGCGACTTCAAGCTATACCCGTAAACTTGAGAGTCCGGGGCGATTCAAACACATATTCCTGACACCGCCGCCGAAGGCCATGATGCCCACACTACGCACACCTGCAACGAGAGCGGATCGCTGGACTCTCTCCAATACAGCTTTGGTGAATCCCCGCCCTAGCACGCAACCTCAATAGTGCCCTCGTGTCCCGTGCTGGCTAGAATTACTGCTACAACGCCTAAAGGAGGCCGTTAATGCCAGACTCCAGAAATGAGCTGCCCCTTTGCCCCAAGAAGTACATCCAAGCCGTAAGCTTGATTCAGGGGCCTGACTACCCTCTCACACTCATCCGCAGCAAGCTGCAACTCAACGAGACCGCCGAACTCATTTTTTCCGAGTTCGCCGACAGCTATTTTCTGAAGGTCGATGACCAAGACAGGTGGGAGAATCAGCGCGTGGGAATGATCGACGCGGTGTCGACGATGCCGTTTAAGTCGCTCGGGATTTTCAAAGAAGAAATCGCGACGTGGTCAGCAGATGACGTTGCCAGAGCCCAAAGCGTTGAAGGCTTCGGTGACTAAGCACGTTCAACGCGAAGACTCTACTCACAAAGGAGTGGATTCACGTCACGCCCGAGCTACGAGTAAAGTGAGTCATCGTTTTTACCATCATCATCGTAATCAGGCTCGGAACCTTCCAACTCCTCATATTCAACCTCATAACCTATGAGGCCGCTTTGGTAGAGACCAATCTCGTACGTCCTTGACTTCAACTCTTCATGGGCGCTGCGAATCGCCAGGACGGTGGCTTCGATATGCAGGGCGCCCTTGAGACCTTTTCTAAGCTTGTTCACACGTAGCAGACAGCCCAGATGACGGATGCCAAGAAGCCACTTGGTACGTGCTGAGCCTGAGGTTCCTTCGTTCCTGTCGAAGACGAACGTGATTTCGACATTGTTGACGCTTCGTCGACCCCGAACCATGTCCGAACAACTGCGATCGAAATCAGGCAGAGAGCCGACACAACCGATGACGATCAGGAGCATCTCAACACAATGAACGACTAGTTGCCTCACCGGGACAAGATCAAAGCCCCAGGTCTCCCGCAAAACACTGGTCGCGGATTGAAGCAGGAGCATGCCCATCGATTATCAGCTTCTGCTGCAGATGGCGTACGAGATGCCAGGCCAAAGGTTCACGGATTTCCAAGCAACCTTCGATCTGATGGAAGCCATTGGGGCGCTGCGTAGCAAGGGCCTCTCGAAGCGCCGTAAAGCCAACAGCCCCGATGACCGACCTGTGAACACGGATGAGATTATCCAGCCCAGGACGACGCTGGTAGGCGCTTACGATCGATCCAAGGATCAGAGGCAAATCATCCCCATAGGCTCTGCACGCAAGAGACCAGAGCGGACTATCAGACAGTGCGGTCATAGGATCCGATGTCGGGTTCGCATTATCAATAAATTGGCAACATAACCCCAGGCGCGCGCCGAATCTAGGATACTGAAGGCGTTCGGCAAACTCCTTTCGAAGTCCGACGCTAAGGGCGATGGTGTTCGCGCATGTTCGAGCCGGACGCGATCGCCCTGCCAAGGAATCCCATGCGCCAACGAATCATCACGGAAACCTGTAAACCTATTTTTTAACGTGTTAATCGCCGCAGTTTACAGTCTAAAAATTAGGTTTACAGGCCAACATTGTCGAACCGAGCTTCAGGTTACCAAATGCGTTTCGCTAGAAATATGACGGTGACGGACGCTTGTAGACGCCTGTTGTCCGAGACAGGTGGAATTTCAGACGGACTGATCCCAGCAAAAGAGCCTTATTGGTTTGACGTCAAAGCGTAAGCAGCAGCCTGAGGCTGCAAAGTAAAACGATTTCTCCTCCGCCCCCAGCCCCATCATTCCAGCCTCAACTTCACCTCCAGCCCTCAAAACCGTGTGATCTAGAAGCCGTAAATATCAGACATAAAAGCCGGTGGGATCCTGTGAGAAAAGCGGTGCCTGGGCCACTGCAGCTTTTCTCTTGCCTTCAAATATAAGAACTCCGTCTCGCTTAAAATTTTTCAAGGGGGTGGGGTGCGAATTAGTCAGAAACCTCCGACGAACGGTCACTAAATTGAAAAATTGCCAAAGGCTGATTTCCCACCCGAGGCCAGAGAAAACGGGCCCTGCAGACATAAAATCACCGGGTTATGAGCCACAACCACGCTTCATGCACGAGAAAACGGTCTGGGAGCATCCTGACCTGCAGCGAGCAGGCCATCACACGGACGTCCATGTGAACCGAATTCGCTTCTGGATAAGGTGCTCAACCGCGCAGGGGTGGCACGCTTTCTCAAGTGGCTCACCATTTGCCTGAGCTCACCACGGTGATAAAAGCGGTGATGATCCGGTTCAACAATCAAACTGAACCGACCGGATTGATCGAGCACGGCCAGTCCCGTACGTGCGGCTCAGAGATAGGTTGTGGGCACCCTTAAGTCATATCACAATGCCACTCCGGGTGGCGTTACGCATCTTTGCACCACCTTCCGGGTTTGCTCAGAGCAATTTTCCCTGTAGCGCATACCCTATTTAATCAAAAAGGAAGTGCACCGAACGCCAAGCGTTGATGCCGGTGCTGGTACCAGATGCTCACAAAACTCTCTCCTCCATGGTGGACTCGCTGGCTTCCATTGTCTGCGCACGCTCTGAACATTTCCGCTGCCGGCATTGAGATTCACACGCGAAGAGGCGCTGAGAGTGTTGAGTGGGCTGCAATCAACCATCGTCCCAAAAGGTCTCCCATTTGGTTTCTGCACATGGCATCCATCAACACGTCGCGCGGAATCTCACGCCTTTACTTTCGTACAGAGCAGCAAAGAGATGCCGCATGGGAAGCGCTTACCCGGGCTTGGTACACCCCCCGTATTACGGCAGCCCAAACTCACCTAAAGGCTTTCGAAGAGGCCCTGCTGAGCGAACGCTACCTACGGACGTCAAGATGGGAACCTTACAGACTGAAGGCTCTGTCATGGGCAAGCACATGCCCTCCGGCCCCACCCAAAGGTCTTCTAACGCTTGAGCAGCAAAACCACCTAGCCCAGATGAGGGATCTCACTCAGCATCCCGAGAAATGGCTGCAGAAATCCCGTGACACTTACGTTGCCCAGGCCCAGGTCGACTATCACGACCTGTTTGAGAACGTCGAGAGCAGCCCGCTGACAACTGACCAACGCAAGGCGTGCATCATTGATGAGGATAACAATCTCATCCTCGCCGGCGCGGGTACCGGTAAGACGAGTACCGTCATTGGCCGAGTTGCCTTTCTCGTTGAAAGTGGACAAGCCAAGCCCGAAGAGATCCTGCTCCTAGCGTACGGCAGCAAAGCCGCCGAAGAATTGAGGGAACGCCTTGAAAGTAAGCTGGGTATCAAGGGCGTCACCGCTGAAACCTTCCACCGGCTGGGCAAATGCATCGTTCACAAGTCGGAGGCGGATCCAGCTGCCACCAGCCCCATGGCTACCGACAAAACCCTGAAAGCCCATTTCATCAACACCGTCTTTGAGGCCAAACAACGAGAGTCTGGGTACCGAAAACTGCTGCTGAGCTACTTCGAGCAGTGGCTGTACCCTGTTCGTAACCCCTTCGACTTTAAAACTCTAGGCGAATACTACCGATTCCTGCAGGACAACGAGATTCGCACGCTCAAGGGCGAAGCCGTGAAAGGTTTCGGAGAGTGCGACATTGCCAATTTCCTGTTCAAAAATGGAATCGAATACAAGTACGAGGCCGTCTACAACACGGCGATACGAATGCGGGCTCGCGGCGCCTACTGCCCTGATTTCTACCTCCCAGAGTACGGTATCTACATCGAACATTTTGGCACGGATCGTAATGGTGATACCGCTCCCTACATTGACCGAGACCAATACCACACCGACATGGAGTGGAAACGCGAGGTTCACAAGCAGGGCGCCACAACGCTGATCGAGACGTTCCATTATGAAAAGCAGGAAGGCGTATTACTCGATGCATTGAAGAAGCACCTGGTTAACGCAGGCGTCCTACTGGATCCGCTGCCCCCAGAAGCAGTTCTGGAAACCCTGCGCGAGTTCGGTGCCATTACTCGGTTCGCAGAAATTCTGACGGACATGCTTGGATTGCTTCGAGCTGCGAATCTGAACGACCAGGAGCTAAAGGATTTGATCGCTCGATCTGCCGATCCAGCCCAGATCAACGCGGCATTAGACCTTCTCACACCTATTGTTGAGGCCTACGTGGAGGCGCTCGACGACGAGAAGAAGATGGACTTTGATGACATGATCAACAAAGCCTATAAATACGTGCTCGACGGCAGCTTCAAGAGCCCATGGAAATTCATCATCGTTGATGAATTCCAGGACATCGCAAAATCTCGGGCAGACCTGGTCAGAGCCCTGCGCAAAAGCCACGAGGACGTCTCCGTCTTCTGTGTAGGTGACGACTGGCAGTCGATCTTCAGGTTCACTGGTAGCGACATTAGCTTCACAGCCGATTTCGAGAAAATCTTCGGCGCCACCAAGGCCAGTGAGCTCAAGAAAACATTCCGTTTCAACAGCATGATTGGTGCAGTAGCCAGTCGCTTCGTAATGCGAAATAACCGGCAGATTACGAAGGACATAAAGTCCCACACTATCGTGGATACACCGACGGTGTCCTTGGTTAGGGCTCCTCTGGGAGAAGACTCCGCCAAAGCTGAGACGATTGAACGCACGGTAGACCGCATCAGCCAAACTGCAAGGCCAGGCTCCTCGGTTTACTTCCTTGCGAGGTTCAAGTTTGACTTGCCCAACCTCGAAGCCCTGGCAAGCCAGTACCCCAACCTCTCCTTCAAAAATGACTCAATCCACAGTTCAAAAGGCAAAGAGGCGGACTACGTCATTATTCTGGGCTTGGCAAAAGGCAAGTACGGACTGCCCTCAGAGATCGTGACTCACCCGCTGATCGAAGCTCTGCAGCCACCTGCAGAAGCCTACCCTCACGCTGAAGAGCGCCGACTGTTCTATGTAGCGTTGACACGCGCAAAACACCGCGTGTACCTGCTATGCGACATGATGCGCTGTTCCCCCTTCGTACAAGAGCTGATTGAGGGCAAATATCCCCTGGAATACGAAGAGTTCGAAACCGCCCCCGAACAGGTGAACGCGCTCGCGGCCAATTGCCCTGTGTGCACCCAGGGTAACCTGGTCAACAGGGTGAGGAAATCTGACAAAGCCCCGTTCATTGGCTGCTCGAACTTCCCGCAATGCAATCACAGAGAGAGCGGCTGCCCGTCTTGTAAGGCTCCCATGATCCGATCGGGACGTTATCGTCTCTGCGTGTCACCAAGCTGCAATGGCTGGGTCGCTGTCTGCCCCAAAACGGGTGGGAAGATGGTCTTCCGCGAAAAAGTCAACAAGTGGGGATGCTCGCATTACAAGAGAGCAGAAAATGATTCATGTCGGCACATGGAGCGGCACATTGAAGCCCCACCGAGCAAGCCTGGCATCTGCACGGATGTTGAGAACGACCAGGGCTCGTCGCGGGGACAGCCCTCCCCCTGGTAGTAATCACCCTTGTATTACGACTGTGCTACCCACTTCCGGCATAGGCTGCCCAGCAGGGGGCGGCCTGAGTCGCAGCCAGTCACGCGGGAGCTCAAGCGGGCTCTATCACCAAGTCGATGGTGCGAGTGATATTTGTATCGGGGTGCGGGCCAACATAGAGAAGGAAGACCCAGAGTAATTGCTCATGGGTGAGCATCTGAAAATAGATCCTGGCCGCCCCCTGCGGCGATGTGCGATCACCACTTTTCAGGTGAAGATTATGCACCTCATCCCGGATGACCCTGCCGTTCACGCTAATTTTGAGCTTGGTCTGAATTCCGCCGGTTTTGGCGAAGTGGAGGTTTCGGGTTTTGAAGAACTCGTCTAGCCCGACGCCGCACCCGTTGCCCGCCACCAGCTCGACGAAAGCCTCCATCGCCGAAGTGACAAACCCCTGGCGGTAGTCGGGCAATCCATCGCAAAGCTCGATCGCGTCAGCAATCAGGACAAGTCGCGGGCTGGATGCTACCGCCCTGGCGATGTGCTGCGAGAGCGGTGGGTCTGGAGCAATTTCGTCTACCAGCGCGTGCATGAGAGCGTCAAACACCGCATCCAGGAACCGCTCGGTTACCTTGGGGCGAGGAATGTGGAGATATGGCCAATCGTCGACTTCCATTTGGAAGTCATACACCTGCGCGCCCATCTCAACCATTGTCTCAAGCTCATCCTCCACATCACCAGGCACGGGCGCGTAGGGCAGAACGTAGACTTCAGCGTTCTCGAATCCCCCTTCCAGAGGTTCGTAGTACTGCCTCAGCAGCGTGACCGCCATCTCAGGCTTCGGCATCAGCTGGAGCCTACCGACTCGATCCACGTCAGTGATGATCGTACTCGGAGAGATGCCACGACCTTCCAGAGCACTTTCGATCCTTCTTCGCAACTGCTTCGGCACGCCGATTAGGAAGACCTGTCTCATGACTGCTCACATGCGTCAGAACTTGGATTTGCTCAGCACGCTGTTAAGCAGTACGGGAATGGCTGATTTCAGGATGTCTTCGTCGCTCATCAACTCCAGCAAGCGAATGGCCTGTTGACGAGGGCTGAGGATGTTGCCTGATGGGGTCGCTGGGCGCTCAACTGCAGGTGCGCCGGCAGCTGGCGGTTGAATGCTCAGGTGGTCAGGATTGATGTTGTGTTCAACGGCCCACGCTTGGATCTTTTCGCTGATTTTGAGCGTGCGCATCTGACGCCATTGCAGTTCCCGATCACCGAGAGCCTTGGTAAAGGCCGCGTTCACGTCGCTGCTATACGTCGATTCCACCAGTGCCTGCAGGGGCACCAGTTCACCGGGCGTAACTGCTGCTAGCTCCAGAAATTCGCGCATCCACGCTCGATGTGCTTCGACCGGAATTTGCACAATTTCTACGAAGTCTGCGGGTTTGCTGTCAACGAGCCGATGATAGTCGTGGTCAACGCCTTCCACGAAGTGAATGACCCGATTGGTAACCAAGTTGTAGAACCGCTTACGGCTGATGTCCGGGTTCGTAAAGGCTTGCCAGACGTCACTGCGCAAAGCAGTGGGCCGATCGACCTTCGTCCGGCTTTCCCGACTGACAGGCTTCTGCCGAACCGGTGCCGCGTCACGCTTTACCGTGACGCGCACGTCGCCCGAGCCCTCTGGCCATTCGAGCTTGACGTAGTCCCCAAGCTGGCCCTTCAGGAAATCAGCGAATTTACGGAAGCCGTACTTCTTCTCATCAAGGGCCGGGTGGCCTTGAGATATAAGGGTGGCATTGAGGCGTTGCTTGAGACGAGCACCGAGCTCGCCAGAAGAATTCGAAATCAGCTCGATGATGATTCGAGTGATGAGTTGCAATTCGTCCATAAAGATCCCAGGCTGAAAGCAATACCCCGCCACAGAGTGTGGCGGGTATCTTGGTGTCTATCATATGCTCTGGGTTCCAAACTGTTGGCAACGTCGTCTGAAGGGTAGAACTCCATACCAGTCAGCGCTTGGGCGTTGCTACAGCCCTTGAGAAGCGATTCCGTCGCTCCAAGAATGGAGCTATCGATCTCGTAGTAGCCCTTCCTGAAAATCATGATGATCAGGAAGCCGTACGACAATGTTAAGCGCACCACATGTTGTGAGTCAACGTCGCAACGTGTACTACATCTGCACCTCGCTTCGAAACGCCAAGCCGAACGAGGACTGAAAGCCTGCGATACCTAAGACCTTCGCAGATCACAGATGCAGAGCCGAGTAGGTCTCGAAGCCGCCCTCCCCTGCAAAAGCAGATAACCTTGACCTCAGCCGGGTCTCCAGCTTGGGAGTCACCCGTAGCCCAAAACCTCAAGCCATTGCTTCATTCGCTCACCTGGATTTTCGACGCCATAAAGTCATAGAATACGCAGCATCCCTGGCCATACGAAATTTTTTCAAGGTATAATCCCGCAACCCGAAACTCGAGAATCCTCTATATGAGCAAAACCCGCCAGCCCTCCATTCCCGAATTATTGATCCGCCACGTCCCTCGAAACATTGTGATGGGTGCCGAGGATGCCTGTGAAGCAGGTGCGCTCCGTGCCTATTTGGACACAAAGGACATGGACAAAAATCATCGGAAGAATGCGCTTGGGCAGATGCGGGCTTTCCGGATGAACGAGTCTTTCGAGCAGATGCTGCTTGCCGCCGATGCAGTCCATACACCCCTTAAAGGCAATGGGGTCGTCCTGGGACACGCTGGCATCTTCAAGTTCGGCCGGGTGAATATGTCCTCCTCCCTTTGGAACAACGTCAAGCGCGGCGCCACCCGTCGTCAGCTCGCGGAGGCCAACCAGGCCATGACTCAGCTGGTTCAGCCGTCGCTTTTTGCTCCGGAACCTATCACCTCCGGTACGTTCTTCTTCGTATCGTGCTTCAGCGGCTCGCTGACCAATCAGCCCGAATCACCACTGGAAATCCACATCGCGGTGCCGGATGCGGAAATGAAAGGTTGGCTTTTCCGAGAGCCGTTGAGTAAGTTCCTCGCTCGCTACGATGCAGCACCAGAGCAGGTGGACAATGCGAAGCCGAAGCTCAAAACAGGTGTGCTCGAAACGGGTCTATTCGAAATAGGGCAAGATACAGAATCATGAGTCGTGGAATCACAGGGTTCGAGCCGGGGCGGCTAGTACAAGCGCTCGCGGCTCGCGGCCTTTCTCAAGTCGCACTGGCAAGCATGGTGGGAGTCTCCCCTGCCACGATAAGCAAGTGGAAAAGCGGGCAGCAGTCTCCCGAGGCTGAAGCATTGGCTAGCCTTTCTCAGGTCATCAATGTGGCACCTGAATGGTTCACCCGCCCTTTACCTGAGAAATGCTCTCTCCCCTTGTTCCGAAGCAATGCCTCGGCGCACGCCAGCGCTCGAACGATGCTTGAAGCACGTCTCGAATGGGCTCAGGACATCGCGCTTGCGTTGGGTGAGTTCGTGGACTTCCCAGAAGTGAATCTGCCTAAGCGCCAGTTCACAGATCCAGAGCAGATCACCAGCGCCGACATCGAAGAAGCTGCCGATGAATGTCGCGAGCTTTGGGGCCTAGGTCGCCGTGCAATACCTGACCTGGCAATGGCGGTCGAAGGCGCCGGCGTTATCTTGGTGCGCGAAGAAACCGGCGTTGCAACCATTGAGGGATTGTCGGCGTGGAGTCAGGTGTTGAACCGTCCACTCGTGCTGCTTTCCGCTGACAAGCAAAACGGCTTCCGCAGTCGCTTCGACCTGGCCCACGAACTTGGCCATCTGATCCTGCACAAAGGAATCGAGCGCTCGACTGACCCTATTCGGCACAAAATGATGGAAGACCAGGCGCACCGCTTTGCAGGCGCCTTCTTGCTTCCAGCCGAGACATTCGCCGCTGAAGTCCGCAGCCCGGTTACCCTGGATAGCCTCCTCCTGCTCAAACAGCGGTGGGGCGTTTCTGTGGCAGCCATGGTCATGCGCCTCTGGGCATTGAAGGTGATCGATGATGATGCAAAGGGCCTGCTCTTCAAGCGCCGCTCAGCTCGCTGGGGCGTGAAAGCAGAACCAGGTGATGAAGGTCGCTCACCTGAACAACCTCGTCTCCTCAAACGCACCATCGAGCTGCTGGCCTCTTCAGGCGTCTTGCCTGTGAACGGAGTCGCTGCCTATATCGGTCTGGCAGCAACGGATATCGAGATGCTGACAGGCTTACCCAACCGCTACCTCAGTGGCAATGCTGAAGTGGTGCACTTGGCCAAGCTCAAGAGTAACAGTAGCCCCATGACTCCCGTGACTGTTGCGCATAAAGCACCGGATGCAGGGGTAGTGCTCCCGTTCAATCGCGGTAGATGATTTTCACGGAGGCCAGTGTTGGCCTACGTTGATCAAATACCCTCCGGAGCTGATGTGGCATGCCCCCTGGGCATACTGCCGAAGCGCGGCCTGTACTCATCGCATTGACATATCCCATGCGGAGACCCAGGGCCAACCGTTCGGAGGGGGCATACCGTCCCGTGGCCCCGATCATTACCGCAATAATTCAAAACAGCACCACCTATATTGATCGGATAGGGTGAACATAGATGGGACGCAAGTGGCTCGCTCAAGAGCGACGGACTAAAGAAGAACTCTTCGACGCGTTGGTAAAAAATGCCCTTGGCTTCGTGAATACGTCGATTGAGCATCTGAAGAAAAAGCCTAAGAACGCCATCGTCGACCTTTACACAGCGGTCGAATTGTTTCTGAAAGCGCGACTGATGAGCGAGCATTGGACGTTGATGCTATCCAAGCCTGAAACCGGAGACCTCCAAAGCCTTGCGGTAGGAGATTTTCTCTCCGTCTCTCTCGATGATGCCTTGAAGCGGATTCCGGCCATCATCGGCGAAAAGATCGAGAAAGAGGCCTCCGACAATTTCAAAGCCCTGGGTGGCTTACCGCCGTGCTTTCCAGGGCGGCGTCGATACCCTGTCTGAGAGCGCAGACCTTCAAGACGCATCAGCCTCGCCACACGATGCCGACCACAATCCTCACCGACCTCGCGCAGATCGTCATGGATTTTGCGATATCCATAAACACCGCCGCTCTCCAGCCAGGAATGCTTGATCAAACCCAGCAGTCGCTGGTCGTCTTTGGCGCGTAAAGATTGTGGCTCAGACAGCCAGGCGTAATAACCGCTGGGATGGACTTTCAGCGTCAGGCAAAGCCGTCGAATCGAATAGTCGCCCGCGCGCCGCTTGATAAAGGCGTACTTCAGCCGCATTCCTTGGCAAAGTACGCGGCGGCCTTTTTTAATATGTCTCGCTCTTCAGTGACGCGCTTGAGTTCCGCTCGCAGACGACGCAGTTCAGCGTGCTGATCATCATCCTGCTGCCGTTCTTCTTGGGGTTTGCTGTAGCGCTTTATCCAGACATAGAGGCTATGCGTCGATACGCCAAGACGGGCCGCTACCTCAGCGACAGGCAGCTTCTTTTCGGTGACTTGATTGACTGCTTGGATTTTGAATTCTTCGGGGTAACGCGGGTTGCTCATGGCACCTCCTAATTGACCTCAGTTTAAGGCAAAGAGGTGTCTACGAAACCCGGGGCGATTCATCTGATTCACGCCGCTTCTTTCAGAATGCTGTTTTCAGGCTATTGTCCTTTGTACCCCACGCTAGGCAATGAAACATATTTTGCGGGCGTGGTGCCGAGCGCAAGCTTGAACATCCTGATGAAGCTCGTTACGGCCTCATACCCTAGGTCTCCTGCTACTTGCTGGACGCTCTTCTCCTCAGCCAACAACTTCAGCGCGACCATCAGATGAAGCTGTCGACGCCATTTACCGAACGACATCCCGGTTTCCTTGAACAGCTGTCGTGAAAATGTGCGTTCGCTCATCCCGCCAAAACTTGCCCATTGCTCTAGCGTTCTTCTATTGTCAGGAGCCTGGATTAATGCTTCAGCTATCCTTTTCAACCTCGAATCAGCGGGTATTGGGAAATACGTGCTCACCCTTGGCATAGCGCTCAACTCTTCAAGCAGTAATTGAGTGATGAGATCTTTACTGAGAGTAGTGCGGTCGCTGCGACCTTCGCATAGTTCAATAATCATTTCGCGCAACATGGCACTGATACTGAACGTACAGCACTCGTCTGGAAGAGTAGATGCTGAGGGTTTGATGAAAAGGAAATAGCCATGGGCATTAGCAGAGGCGCGACTCTGATGCGGGACGCCGGCAGGAATCCAGAGAGCGCAATGTGGTGGCACTATCCAATGGTTATCGGCCACCTCGCACGCGACAACCCCCTGCATTGACAACACCAGTTGCCCTAGCTCATGAACATGAGCCTTTGATCCCGAGAGTCCCTCACTAAAGGCCGTAAAGCTGATCGCAGTTACGATTTTTCCTGACGCGCCGGAAGGTAGAAGTAGATGCTTTGCCATTTTGACGTTTTTTGCAGATAAATTGACCAGATATACAAATCCTAACACGGCTTATCCCAATAAAATCCTCCACAAGCGTGAGATGGCTATCCACCCATCCTGGCCGGAAATTACTGGAGGAAATTATGAGTAGTAATTCGATTAAAGCCCGCATGATCAGCCCTAGTGAGGGGCATCACGTTTTGCACCCTACAGGCGCCCGCATGAACATCAAGGTGTTTGCTACCGAAACGGGAGGAGTCTATTCGCTTATGGAGACCGTACTCCCACCTGGAGGTGTAGTGCCGCGACATATACACGAGGGTGAGGATGAAAATAACTATATCCTCGAAGGACAGCTAGCCATGCAGATTGGCGAGGATTTTCACTTAGCCGGGCCGGGCAGCTATGTCGTTGCTCCGCGCGGCGTACAGCAGTATTTTAAGAACGACGGTGACAGCGATTGTCGATTTCTCACCACCTTTACCCCTGGAGGAGCAGAAGGTTTTTTCAGGGAAGCCGGTGAATTGATACGTCGTCTCGCTCCAGAAAAGCCTAGTTCGGAAGAACTGCTCCAGCTCCAGCAAAGATATGGTCTGAGCTATCTATAAAGGCGAAAAAAGATCGAGATACCTTTGGGGTGTACCATCAGATGTTGTTCGCTCGATAGACAATGGTGAGTCATTTTGAAAAAGAGTGAGCTACCGGTAAAACGTACGTGACCTGCGGCCTTCCATTCACATGGAGGAAAAAGTGGGCACGCTGCTGGGAGGAAGTGCGCTACTGCTCGGAGCGCTGCCGACGCAGCAAAGGCTGAATCAAAAAAGGGCCGTTAGAGGCCCCTTAATGTTCAATCCAAGTCACTTGGTCAACCAGGATTCAACGGTCGCGGCGCCGTGCTTTATTTTCCATTCCTTCAGCGTTTTGTGGTTACCACCCTTGGTTTCAACGACTTCGCCAGTGTGAGGATTTTTATAAACCTTCAGCTGGCGAGGCTTACGACTACGGACTTTCGACTCGACGGCTGAAGCAAGACGGCCTGCTTGTGGATCTAACACATTGATCACGTCTTTCAGGCTGTAGCCATATTTTGCGAGCAAATCGCGAAGCTTCGTTTCGAATTCGATTTCTTTCTTCAGGCCAGCATCGCCCTTCAAGGCTTCGAGCGCTTGGAGCTGTTCGGCGAGGTGTTTTTCGAGTTGACGGAATTCGGCAAGTTTAGACATTAAAACTCTCACTTTGATTTGATAGGTATGGCATACACTTGAACCCTTCAATCTCTAACATACTAGGCAATTTTCTGACCAGTAGGAATTAAATTTTCGGGCTGCATCACCATAATGAAAAGTAAAATAAGTAGCACCTGGTGCGTTACCTAAAAAATGTAGCTTTTACCACCTTGGTTGATACGGGTGAGGTTAGACTGCGTGCTCAAAGCAAAAGTCAACCGAGGAGACACGAACAATGAGACCTAGATTTGTGCTTGTTCCAGCGGTTCAAGTCGAACGGAGATCCCATGGTTCAGGATTTCATGTTCAATCGCAGGCCCACCTAGGTCGTTTTGACATTTACGACAATCAAGAGAAAGTAAGGCTAGCGTATGGGTTTCAAGACAAGACTGTTGCAGAGACCGCGTGTGCAAAAATCAACTTGGAGGCGGATAACCCGAATTTGCCGCTGGGTGAAAAATCCATCAAAAACTAATCGAGTGGCACCAACGCCATTTGTGCAGGGGAGTCAGGAGCGTACCTACAATTGGCATTCACGTTACCACTTCTTGGCTGGAAATTTATTAACTATAAACCCGAAAGTCCCTGCTGTATGAACAAGGCCCTTGAACACTATGCTTAAAGGCAATCGCGAGCATCTTTCGATTAAAGCATAGGCTGGAGATGTCTACGGTACCGGAGGCAGTCCAGAGACAACACGCCCCCGCCCACTCTCCTTAGCTTCATAGAGTCGCTTATCCGCTTCGTTTATTAGCCCTTTCAATTCAAGATCTCCCATCGGCGTAACTGTTGCCACGCCTAGTGAAATAGTTACAACACAGTCTACATCCGAGGCGACATGTTCGATGCGTAGGGCACGCACGTGTGCCAACATCCTCTCTGCTATCTCAAATGCACCCAAATGATCGGTCTTTGGCAAAACACAGGCAAACTCTTCACCACCATATCGAGCGACCAGATCATAAGGACGCTTAACGCACTCAGACAAAGCCTGGGCAATTGATATAAGGCAACTATCGCCGGCTTGATGGCCGTAATGATCGTTATAGCGTTTAAAAAAATCTACATCCACTAATATAAGCGATAGCGGTTTTTGCTCTCGAAAGCACTGCCGCCAATCTGCTGAAATATCTTGATCAAATTTACGACGATTCGCGACGCCCGTTAGTCCATCCATGAGCGCCATTGACCTCAACAAATCGTTCTGTAGCTTCAACGTGAGATGCGTTCTGACACGCGCTTTAACAATCGTTGGATTAACTGGTTTGCTAATGAAATCCACAGCACCAAGCTCAAAACCCTGAATTTCGTCAGCCTCTTGTTGATTACCAGTGATAAAAATTATAGGAATATTCTGTGTTTCAGGATTAGCTTTTAGACGTCTACAGACTTCATGGCCGTCTATGCCATCCATAACTACATCTAGCAAAATCAAATCTGGAGCTTGGTCTTGACATATCTCAATTGCTTGCTGGCCACTAGTTGCCATAAAAACATCACAATTCTCACGGAATAACTCATGAAGTATCCGTATATTAGTCGCCTGATCGTCAACCAAAAGTAGCTTTGGTCGGACGAATGAATGAGGCAGCCAGGTATCCATTAATCCACCCATTTAAAAAGACTCCAACAAATCTTGCCCCATTGGTATTGCAGCACGAAAGTCTAGAGATTCTACTTTTAGGCAGAAATCATTGAATCTTTCACGTAGTAAATCTGGAGTTTTTGGAGCTACGTCGGCTGCTAAGTCCAGAGCATCAAGATTCCCGGCTTTCAATAAGATCAAAATCTCTTTTAGGCAATCTTTCCACTGCGTCAATTCCATTTTTTCAACGTTGCTAGTAACACTTGAAGGATAGGTAAAGCCAAAGTCCAGATTCATTTTCTGGATACTTTTGGTCAGTAGCACTTCAAGTTCTGAAACCCATGTCATATCCGAAAGCAAGTTTGCCTTGGATATCTCGTCTCCATGTTTTATTTTTTGCTCTAGACTGCCTGCATACTCAGATAGTGATGTCGCCCCCATACTACCGCTACTTCCTTTGATGGTATGAAGCACAAGCGCCGCATTTAAAGTGTCATGGCGTAGAATATCATGCCGCAATCGCACAAGCTGCTTTTCCAATTCAGGGCCAAAACTACTCAGTACCTTTTTGATCAAGTCAAGATTACCTCCAAAACGATTGATAATCGTATTTTTATTTTCAACAATATCCCGACCTTCGCCTATCTTATTAGGGCTCTGAAGTATTGGCTCGAATCTACCGCTTACTTGAGACAGCAATGTAGCGACGAGATGTTCTAAATCGATAGGTTTACCCACATGCTCATTCATACCTGCTGCAATACATTCTTCTCGATCACTAATTGAGGCATTCGCGGTCATTGCTAAAATCGGAAGTTCTAGAAACTCGTCATGAGATCGAATACGACGTGTTGCTTCCAGACCATCAATATCAGGCATCTGAATATCCATTAACACTACGTCGAACGAAACTCGCTCTTCCACAACCTTTTTAACTCCCTCCAATCCACCCTCTGCAAGCGTCACGTGAGCCCCCTCACTTGTGAGTAATTCATCGGCGACCTGTCGATTGAACTCATTATCCTCGACGACCAAGAGCCTCAGTCCACTGAGACGTTTGGGCCTATCAATATTGGGGGTTTTATAAGCGGTGGGAAAACTACTTCCCCCACTGAAGGCTTGATTCACAGCATCTGCCAATTGCTTAGGAGTAATGGGCTTAGTTAAAAAACCAACAAAAGGAGCATTCCCATCTTTATTTGCATCGGCTAATACTTCACGGCCATATGCAGTGATCATAATTATCATGGGCGGAGGCAGACTATTAGACGACTGCTGGATCATTTGTGCGGCACTCAACCCATCCACAACGGGCATACGCCAGTCCATCAATACCACGTTGTAAGGTTCGCC
This sequence comes from Pseudomonas sp. BLCC-B112, assembly GCF_028550695.1. Classification (NCBI taxonomy): domain Bacteria; kingdom Pseudomonadati; phylum Pseudomonadota; class Gammaproteobacteria; order Pseudomonadales; family Pseudomonadaceae; genus Pseudomonas; species Pseudomonas sp. BLCC-B112. The sequence continues at coordinate 907,500 of NZ_JAQQGK010000001.1, read as the reverse complement.
TGATGCTTGGGCACATAAAACACTTTCCACCGCTTGAGCGCCACCACTCACTTCATCTGCTTTCCAGCCCAGCGCACGTACGGTTCTGACTAACAGCTCACTAGCCATTGCATTATCGTCGACCACTAGCACGCGTATATGCTCATCGACTCCAGGACAAAAAGATCTTAGGAGAGACTTATCGGCAATATCTAATGTGATATCAAACCAGAAGCGACTTCCGACACCCTCTTGGCTTTCGACTTGAAGATCACCTCCCATAAGGCTGACCAACCGCTTACATATCACAAGCCCCAAGCCTGTACCGCCAAAGCGCCGAGAAGTTGAAGCTTCTGCTTGTGTGAATCCCTCAAAAATCCTCAAAAGCTGCTGCGAATTAATACCGATACCAGTATCAGATACTGCAATGCGAACAGTTATATTTTCCTCCGTATCAAGGATCTGGTGAATGCTAACTACGACTTGGCCTTCCGAAGTGAATTTGAGTGCATTCCCTGCTAAATTAATAAGCACTTGCTGCAGTCGTAGACTATCGCCGATCAGATCATTTGGGAGATTAGAGTCTATATCGAATATGACCTCTACCTCTTTCTGCCCTTGGTTACCGGCCAACACTACCGCAAGATCACACATTAAAGTCTCAAGCTGGAACGGATGCAGATCGAGCTGGAGTTTGCCCACCTCAATCTTTGAGTAATCTAGAATGTCATTAAGCAAGCTAAGAAGCGATTTTGCTGCGGTTTGGGCCTTAGTGACATAATCAAGCTGGCGACCATTCAGCTCCGTATTCTGTACTAGCTGCAACATACCCAACACTGCGTTCATGGGTGTACGTATTTCATGACTCATGTTGGCTAGGAATGCTGACTTAGCTGCACTGGCTAGATCTGCTTGCTCTTTTGCATAAAGTAAACGCGACTCCAGTTCTCGCTGTGAAGTGATGTCCCTATTGATACCGGTAACACAAAAAGCTGTACCTGAAGAATCGCGCTCAATCTGCGCGCCTGCCTGAATGAAGCGGATCTGGCCATCAGGGCGGACGACACGAAAAACTGTATCGTATGTACCAGCCCCATCGACAGCGGCGTTAAGCCTTGCAGAAGTGTCTACGACATCATCGGGATGAACACGCGAATACCAGTGGGAGTAATTCAAACCGCTATTACGCAATGACATAGGTTGACCATACAGCTCGAACATCCTGTCGTTCCACTGCAAAGCATTATCCGCTAATGTCCAAGACCAGATACCAAGCTCTGCTACGTCAGCGGCCAAAACCAATTGCTCATGCATCGCCATTAGTTCGCTTCGCTGCCTCTCGGTCGTTTCCAGGCTAGCAGCCAGCTCTCTTTCTGCAGCTTTACGCTCGGTGATATCTACTGCGATACCCAAGTAACCACTTAGTTTACCATCGTCATCACGCATCGACGTTACGACCAGAGTGACGGGAAAACTCGAACCGTCTTTGCGAATATATGTCCACTCCCGCGTTTCTGCTCCTTCATTGTTAGGTTTTTGAGTGAAAACGTAGAAACCATCGACGGTTTGAGAATACTCTTGGCTCAGTTCAACGCCGCGCGCATCGACTTCATCCGTGTCATGGAAAACTATAGGGGTGCATTTACCTATCAAATCGTCGGCTGTATAGCCAAGCATCTGCTCGGCACCATCATTGAATACGCGAATAACACCATCCATGTCTGTCGCAATAATTGAAACCTCAGTAGCAGAACGCAGCACGCTTCCGAGCAAAACATTGAGACTTCGTAATTCGTGAGTTCGCTGCGCCACCTGTTCTTCCAAGCTCGAGTTAAGCTCAAGAATACGTGCCTCTGCCTGTTTCTTCGCAGAAATATCCCTTACAGCTTTGGAGGCGCCAACGATGCGACCGTCCTCGCCATAAATAGGTGAGACACTTATAGAAACATCAACAAGGCACCGATTTTTATCGAAACGTTTGGTATCGAAATTTTCGACTCGCTCACCGAGCCTTATACGAGCAAGTAGATCAATCTCCTCCGTCTTTAGCTCTGGCGGGACAATCATATTTGCCAATGATTGGCCTATGGCCTCTTCGGACGTATAAATAAATAGACGCTCTGCCGCCTTATTCCAAGTGGTTACAACACCGTCGAGCGTTTTTCCGATAATAGCCTCAGCCGAGCTTTCAAGAATCGTTGCTAGCCTCGCTTGCTCCGATATTACTTGCCTTCGACGCTCACGACTGACACTCATGACACCTATCAAAGTCGCCACAAGAAATGTAAGTAAAAAACCCAATAACAAAACAAAAGCCGGTGAAACTTGATTTAACCGATCTAGGTACAAAGAGTTTACAGCCAACTCGATTTTCCATTGCCTGCCGAACACCTCACGCTCAACTTGATGGGACATAAGCGATGCGTCGCTAGCAGAGCTCGTGCTTTCATAAAAAAGTTGTTCTTGGCCTGGTACAGTTACATCTCGCAACTTTAGATGTACAGCACTATTTTCTATGCCAAGACTGTTAAGTACCTGTTCGGTCTGGAGGACAGCATAGCTCCATCCGAAAGCTGCTTTCTCTCTTTCGGCCTGAGTCACAGGAGTAATACCATCGCGATAAATCGGCATCATTAACAAGAAAGATTGCTGCGGCTTTCCAATGGCCTGCACAAGCGTAATGGGCCCGGTGAGTCGCGCCATGCCGCTTTGCATCGATGATTCAGCAGCCTCCCTCCTTGCTGTTTCAGACGCTATATCTAAGCCAATTGCCGCACGATTTTCTTCAACCGGTTCAACATACTGTATTATGTAGCGCTCACCGGTATGAGCTGCGAGCTGTCGTATTGAAAAATCAGCAGCTCCATCAGCCCGTGCAGATTTTAGAAATTCAATTTCATCATGCTGTGGCACACGCCTAATGAAGCCCATAGCTCTCGCCCCGGGAAACTCAGAAGTAAGGTTACGGGTATTTTGATACTTTTTAAAAAGCTCACGGCTGATGCCATGCTCGCCCGCAGTAATTACGGCGCCACGAGTTCCTCTCAAACCGTATTGGTAAAGTTTAAGTCGCTCTAAAACCAGACCTGCCACCTGTTCGGTCGTTGCTACAACCGAATCTTCAGCCTGTCGCTCATTGACGCGATAGACGATCAAGCTTAAAACAAAGCTCGCACCTATACCGAGAGCCAAGGTGAGAACGGCTCCCCAGCTCAATGTAGATTTTTTTGTTTTAATCAATCGCGAGCCCTCGGTGTTAAAGGTATTAATAGGCCAAACCACAATATGAAAAATACTCAGTTTAACTTACGTATTTACTTGCATCCTCACCATCAAAAACTATACTGCCAGCTAAATAATTTAACAACTTATCGTATGGTATAGGATGACAGTATAGATAGCCTTGCATAATCTGGCAGCCTTTTTGAAAAAGCGCTTCCGCCTGAGCTTGGGACTCTACTCCTTCAGCAACCAATTCGAGATTTAGTGCTAGGCCGAGTTGAATGATCGCTTCAATAATTGCAGAATCGCTTTTATCTGTAAGCATGCACCTAACAAAGCCTTGATCAATCTTTAAAATATCAATTGGAAAGCGTTTTAGATAAGCAAGGCTTGAGTAGCCAGTACCGAAGTCATCAATAGAGATACGTACCCCTAACGCTCTGACTTTAAGAAGTATCTTTCTGACCCCATCAGCATCCTGCGCTAGTACACCTTCAGTTATTTCCAATTCCAAATACTTTCCTTCGAGTCCGGACTCAAGCAAAGTTCTTTCGACCATCGAAAAAAATGATTCTTCCAGAAATTGCACCAAAGAAATATTCACACTTACCGAAATGTCATAGCCCTGTGTACGCAGCCTCTCCGCATCTTTGCACGCCTGTAACAAGACATACTTCCCTATTGGAATTATCAGCCCTGTCTCCTCAGCCAAAGGAATGAACTCATCCGGCGAAATAAGCGCTCCATCATTATTACGCCATCGTATTAGCGCTTCCAATCCGACTATTCGCTTTTTCTGTATATTTATTTTTGGTTGGTAAAAAATCTCAAAAACTCGCTTCTCCAAAGCATCTCGAATATGACGTTCAAGTAAGTGCTTAGCGCGGATATCGTTCTGACTGCGCGAGGAGTAATAACAATACCTATTACGACCTGCCAATTTTGCCTGATATTTTGCTGAGTCAGCGTGCTGATAAAGGGATTCAGCATCCGTGCTGTCATCAGGAAAAATACTGATTCCTATGCTTACAGATAAATCGTGGCGTAGGCCTTTAATTGAAAGAGGATTCGAGATATTTTCGATCAATTTTCCTGCGTACAAATCAACTTCTTCAACAGCTAATACTTCCGACAGCAAAAGTACAAACTCGTCGCCTCCCACCCTGCTAAGGGTATCCTGCATAGGTATAGCTTGACTTAAGCGTGATGCAACAACTTGCAAAACCAAGTCACCCGCAGAGTACCCAAACGCGTCGTTTATAAACTTAAAATTATCAAGATTAATTATGAGCAATGCAACTCGCAAACATTTACTATTCGCACTTTCCAAAGCCTGATCAATACGCAGCATCAACAACCTTCTGTTGCCTAGTCCTGTCAATGCGTCGTAACTGGATACTCTTTTAGCTTCATTACGCAATCCTATGTGCGCTTTAATACGCGCCCTGGCAATCGGAATATTTATCGGCTTCTCAATAAAGTCTACACCGCCGCACTCTAACGCAAGTAGCTCTTCATCTTTTTTTGTGTGAGCGCTTACAAAGATAACGGCTATACCAGAAAAATCTGGGTCGGCCTTTAAAACTTTGCAGACATCGAAACCATTCATCCCTGGCATTTCTATGTCAAGCAACACTAAATCCGGCTTGCACTGCCTTGCAATTTCTAGAGCATCTTCTCCTCTTTGAGCGATATATATCTCAGCTAAACCTCCTACTGCTGCACTTAGCGTGCGCAGATCAGAAACCTGATCATCTACAATCAAAACAACTGATTTTGACATGGGCGTTAAACTCTGCATTCCGTCGCTCCGTATAAGCCCTGAATTACCTACATTAAACCAGCCAATCTTTTAAGTCTTTGAATGCTCTCCTCGGGTTCGCCATTGCCGACAGCCTCAGCTAGGCGCATGACCACCTGTTCGCGACGTACTTGCATGGCTGGCAAGGCATAGATAGCACCAATCAACTCGCGTAAACCCTTTGGAAGTCCCAGTCGAGTTTTCAAATGATTTGCAAACGGTGAAGAGAAATCACGGATCGCGTGTGACAGCGTTTCTTCACTTGTAGTGTTCCCCATGCTCTCCCACTTTTGTATTTGGTAAATCACACAGAGCTCTCCCATACGGTGCAAGAGAGCCGCAGTGCACAAAGGGGCTGGATCCAGGCCGCATTGCTCAGCAATCAGCAAGACTCTTTGCGCTAATCTCTCGGCAGCATCAAGATGGGCTTGTAATAGGGATGTAAGCATTCCTTTAGGCTGAACCTCCTTCTGCTTTAAGGCTTGGCTAGACGCCAAATTCAAGCTTGTAAGGGAGCCTAAGCGAGCTAACGCTGAGTTCAGAGTGGTGCTTATCTGACCTTGTCCAAGATAAGCAGGGCTATTGGCCGCTGCTATCAAATAGGCAGTTATGGCCGGGTCATTCTGCCAACTTTCAACGAGCTCGCTTAGATGCGGTAGGCACTCACCGCGACCTAATTTAAGCGCCTCTTTTACGGACGTTAACAAAGGCAAATCCAACTCAACTGGCGACAAGCGATTGAGATAGTGAATCAGATCTTCCGCAATGATAAGGGGCTCTCGTACCTTCTCATCTGGCGGGAGAAGCGACTCCAAGCATTGCACAAGTCGAGGAATTTGAAATGGCTTGGTAAAAAATGCACTGATACCTAGCGGCTTTGCCACCAGTACGCTGTCCCTGTCTGCGCGTGCGGTGATAATTATCAGGGGCGTGTGTTGATCTTTTTTACGAATAATCCTGAGCATTTCCACGCCGGGAGCATCAGGAAGGTTCCAGTCAGCCATAACTAAATGATAGTCATTCTGGTGCCAAGCAGCTAAAGCGCTAGAAACATCAGAAAAGCACTCGACCTGCGCAACGGAGCGAACACTTAGAACCACCTGTTTTAAAAGGTCAGTCATCCAAGGGTCATCATCCAAAATCATCACACGCATACGGTGCCCCTCACCGGACAGACAGACAGACTGCTTAAAGACTAAGGGCAGATTATCAGTTACCGACTTAAATTGTAGTCACCGATGCAGAGTTCAGTATTTTTAGAGAGAAACACCCGAAAGCTATCAATCTAAAAACCCTAATAATAAAAATCTATTTAGAGCACGACTCACTTATTTGCAATTACTTATCATTAAGAAATATCAAGCAGTTTTTTTCGCTGTTTTCGTTCGCATCTATTAGGTCTTCTCCCCCAGAATTAAACATTTGTAACCCAGCTATGGTTCTCAGTTATCTAATGATACCGAATGCCAATTCAGGCGAGATTGCTCTCCAGATAGGGGTATCTGATTGCCAAACTCGACGCCATCAGAAACAAGATCGAATAGAACTATAGACACTCCCCGTAGCAGCGTCGGGCACCAGGTCACCTAGTTTGGACAAATCGCTCTACGGTGAGTCAGGTCAACACTCAATCAGGGGCCCCCATTATCTGTTTGATTTTCGCAGGTGTAGCGAAACGCATTAAGTGTCAGAGCCCGTGGGGGAGCGGGACTGTCAGCATCGATGTCACTACCGCATGGCATGTGCATTGATCTTGCCTCTGATGGAGCAGGGCTAGATTTGCGATGTGACGCAGAACCGGAATTGGCTGACTCTGCAACGGTTAAACTCAGTCGCTTCGTGCATTCATGCTCATGAAATGCTGCTTGTCTTGTAGGTTTAGTGGAAGAGAGATAGACGCGGAGGCGTCATCCTGGACGATGCAAGGACTTTCGACTGCATCTCCTGCCAACCGTTTTACAGTGCATCGCACTTGGCGTTGCCGCCGACTGGTAAAGCATGGTAAGGGCCGAGTTTAGTATTAGGCTTTGCTGCTTCCCCGAAGAATATTCCAAACTCTGGCAAGCGGATTGGCCGCCTGAAGCTGAGCGCTCTTGGACGCAACGACCTTGTACTCGATGTTTTCCAGGTATTGGATCTTTAGTTGATCTGCCAACGGAGCAAGCACCGGGTTGCCCCTAAATCCAGCTAAGAGCAAATCGATTACCGCCGATGTTTGCTTGGCAGCCGCCGCCACACTGGCAGGAATGGACGGGTCAAAGCGAATCGCCTCTAGCGTTAGGTCAAGCTGCTGCAATATGGCCTCTGCATCACGCATCTGTTCACGAACTGCCTCTAGGGATATCTGCATCGTCCACTATCCTTAGTGAGGTTGGCGGGGGATTGAAACATCGCGCTGCGTTCAGTGCGCTGAATTGAAACTGAAACAAAATTGTAGACTACAGTGAGCACGGAGTGTGGCGACTGATTGGGATCAATGTCGTTCGTTGCGCGAAATGGAGACGGCACCAATTGCTGCTGGTCTTTTCGATGTGTGATCACAGGGGAGACTTAATGCATGTCGTTCACCGACAAATTTGTAGCTGAAATACTGAGTCTACAAGTGAGACTGTACAACACACGTGCACGTCTTGAGGAGCGCACGGATGGTGAGGCGTTACACGATCTAAGGATAGCCGTACGACGAATTAGAAGCCTGCTGAGACCTTTCCGCTCAGTGGAGGAGATGCAAGTGCTGAGCGAGGCTGCTGCGGAGGTTGGTCGGCAGACTACACCGGGGCGCGACCTGGAAGTCCTCATCCAACAACTTGAAAATAGAAAACTACCCCAGCTCGCAAAACCAAGACGTCTCAAGCTGAACAACAGCTATGGGGCCGTCCTCAACGGCTTGCCGCTCAAACGGCTAATGGGGGCACTCGATGCTTGGCCTCAAGGTTTCCGTGCGGTAGAGCTCAATGGAGGATGGTCGGGTATTCAGCCGAGTATTGAAAAAACGATCAAAAAGCAGGTCGACCGGCTCCATGTCGCGATAGAAAATAAGGAGTTTGACCGACACGAATTGAGGGTGTTGGTGAAACGCACTCGCTACCTGACGGACGCGTTTCCAGCGCTGTCCCCGCTGTCGAGTAGCGAGAACAAGATATTGAAAAGCTTGCAATCAGCTCTGGGTGATTGGCACGACCACTACCAGTGGTGCCAGCAGGCGTTGATTGAAAAGGATCTCCTTCCATTACAGGCTGTATGGACGGCCTGCGCTGCAGCCGCCCTTGAAGAGGCTGAGGCCCGGTTGTCGGAAGCAGCAAAGCAACTTCCAAAATCGCTGAGCAAAAAAAAGCTGTCTAAGTTGGCAGCTAAATAAAGAGCACGCGATGAGCACTATGTATGCCGACATTATGCTGACTCTTTTGAGTCATCTTCATGGCAGTGCCTCGTCAGCCAGATAGATGTGCTCTGGCAGGTAGTGCGGTGCATTTATCCGATCTGTCTGACAGCTGCGTTTCAACTGACATGACGGCACCTCGTCAATACAAAATTGAGCTTAGCAGACGCCCCACCCTGGATTGCGGTGCGAAGTGTGGCTGGTGTTGGGTAAGCGTTCCGCCAACTCACCTTGCGTGGTTGGGGTATTGCGCAGACTCGCCCATCCAATTGCATTCGACCTGACCAGCCATTTGCATGGAATTGACCACCACATTTCATGACCTTGACCGGCAGAGAACGACTGTGGATTCAAACGGTGGATGTAACAATAGCCAGCCTAAGCTCAGTCCTGGAGACTGTATGCTGAAAGCAAAAGTCAGAGCCATTTGTAGTAGTCAGCGATGAAAATAACCGGAAGAGTCGAAGTCCAGACCGTCACGGACGTCGTGTGCGATGTGTGCCGTTGCTCCACCCGCTTGGATACTGGTGGGCATCAGTTCGGCACCCTACAAGCACACTGGGGCTATGGCACTGCCCATGATGGGGAGCGCTATGAACTGCACCTGTGTGAGGAATGCTTCTTCCGAACGTTGGCTTACCTCAAGCAGGAGCGACGAACTCAACATCTGCTCAGCGAGGATGGCCAGGATCTCGCCGATAATCTCGGTCTGGTCGCGAAGGATGATTATTTTGGTGACGCTGGGAACCGATAGATAGTCTCTGCAAATCGCAAGCGGTCGGATAAGAAGTAGCGTTTGCCCAGAACCCCTTGCATGGTTAGAAGGGCGCCCAATTATGCGGCAGTAGCTCGGTAATCTCACTCGCCCGCTGCGCCGGCAACCGAGTCAGCACATCTTTGAGAGAGGCATACGGATCATACCCACGCCGTCATACACCAGCACTTTCATCCGATTGGCACGGCGATTGGCGAAGAGATAAGCGCAGTGCGGCTTCGCCGCACCGAAGACATTAACCACCCGGGCTAACACGGTCTCGGTACCGGCGCGCATGTCCATCGGTTCAGTGGCGAGCCAGATGGCATCGATGCGAATTATCACAGCAGGTCTCGCAGCAAAGTGGCACAGGCAGCAGCGCTTTCGGTCGGCCAGTTCACTTTGACGGTGCCACGCGGGTGCTGAATTTCAACGCAGATGCTCGATGAAGAAGCTTGGGAATGCCCTCCGGCCAGTTGCAAAGGTAGCGGAATGAAAACAGGTTTCAGCGCCGTGGCTTTGTTCGTTTGTACCCGAATCCACTTATGGACGAGGTTCGCGTTACGGCAGTGGTGCTGCGCGACGCTAGCAATCGAAGCACCGAGTTGAGCGGACTCTTGGACAACCTGGGCCTTGAAGGATTTGGAATAGGAACGGCGTTGTGGCTGCATGGAAAACCCGCTAAAAGGCTAGAAATGGTGTCCACTTAAATTAGGTGGACACCATCGCCTTTGGCGTCGGGGTCAGGAAGGTGAGTTGGCTGGACGGTTACGGTGTTGGTGCATCACCCGAGGAGCGAGGTCGCTTTTAGAAGCCTAAAAAAACGCTCTATGCTATTCGTCGAGAAACGCCGTGATTCTTCTAAATGCTGCTGTAGTAACTGAAGAACTGGCCAAAGCTCAACCATCTGCTCTAACTGGCAGATAACCATGCCAGAGAAGTAACGAGTGCTGTTTGTGTGTGCGAAAAACGACGTTCGCTCATTGTTAGCTGCGGCTTTGTTAAGACACACTGACTCCGGCCACTTTGAGGCATTCAGCGCAGGGCTTGCCGTTGGTGACATCGATCAGCGAACGCTGGAAGCGCTTCAGCATATCGGTGTCGATTCAAGTGTGCTGCGGAGTAAATGTATCGATGAGTTTAAGGGCAGGATTTCCACTACATTGTCACCTTGTGTGATAATTCATCTGAGGAGGCATCCCGGATGCCATCCTCGGACGAGGTGATTACTTGGAGTTTCGAGGATCCAGCTACCAGTGAAAAGCCTGAACCTTTTCGCCATACCCTCCAGGAAATCCATGATCGCATCAAGATGTTCGTCACGGTAAAAACTCGAAATACCTCAGCGTAGGCTTACCCATCGCTTCAGAGCCTAAGGCGGTCAAAAACGGTCGCCAGAATGTCAGCCAATAACCGTTGATCCATCGTCATCGTTCCGACTTCTAACTGTCACATTCGTCGCTTAGGTTTCCTTCGCCAAGATGCTCAAAGGGTGCTTTATGAATAGTGTATGCTGGCCGAAGACTCGGCGCATAGCTGCCAACCTCCGTTCACGAAGGAGGATCATTAGCGCGCTTTGCAGCCGCCATTCTCCAGTGATCAGGACAGCTGAATACCAGGCTGCCGTTTTACAGCGATATCCAATGGATCTCATAAGCAGTGCTGAAGTCGAAGCCTTGTTGAGCAGCTGGCTTCCCTCTGCCGGGCGTTATCAGAGACCTTACCTGATGCCCGATAACTTATAAGGTTCTTTAGATTGATCAAAAACAAGTCATGGGAGAGCAGCTACTGATTTGACTACAAAACAAAAAAGGTCACTGAAGGGCCCTACGTTCTTACATCCTGAAATTACTTGGTCAGCCAGGACTCGACGCGCGCAGCGCCGTGCTTTGTTTTCCATCCCTTCAGCGTCTTGTGATTACCCCCCTTGGTTTCAACGACTTCGCCAGTGTGAGGATTTTTATAAACCTTCAGCTGGCGAGGCTTACGACTACGGACTTTCGACTCGACGTCTGGAGCGCGACGACCAGCTTGCGGATCAGGCAGGTTGATCACACCCTTAAGGCTGTAGCCGTATTTTGCGAGCAAATCACGCAATTTGGTCTCGAATTCTATTTTTTCTTCAGGCCAGCATCACCCTTGAGGGTTTCTAGAGCCTGGAGTTGCTCGGCGAGGTGTTTTTCGATCTGGCGGAACTCTGCAAGCTTCGATATAAAAAGTTCTCGATATGAGTAGTACAAGAAGGTTACACCATAAATCACGGCACGCACTTTCAGGTAGCTGCGTCTTAGCCGTTCACGCGGACAGCCAGCAATACACAACACTTAAAAGCTAACTCGACGATCATTTTGAAAATCGCTCTACACTAACTTGAACATCTGAATGACGTCCATTGACTTAGTAGTAGTCGATCCCTGGTTGGTCGTGGAATCAACAGCTTGTGAATGCGCTTCAGATTTTTCCTAGGTTGCCCCCCTGACCACAATCGGAAGCGTACGTAAGGTTGATCACGACGCTCAAGCGTTCAACCCAACCTTCAACATGACCAAGAAATCTTCAAGCACGAAATCTCAACCTATGACTCAGGACGCCAAGGCCCGTATCTACTCGGCGACGGCTCGAGAGAACGGCGGCAGCATCCCACCGGACAGTTTCGCTACCTGCAATACCTCTTATGCATAGGCCGTGTTTTTATCTGGCCCCTAGCGACGTAGACGAGTGGCGTAGCTCATGGGGAGGAGAAAAACATGCGCACTACTGATAATCGCGCCATGTCACGGCGCCGTTTGATGGACGCCAGGTCACAGAAATTAACTATCCCCCGAAGACGAATCACCCTTACCCGACCTTGATCACGATGGGTTTGCGGAGCTTGCCAAGTAGCGGCTTACCGCCATGATGGCACTGGGCTAGAATGACGCTTCTCTAAGTTTTGCGATGCGGATATGCCGAAGGATCGCCCCTCCAAACGCTCTAAAACCGTTGTGGCTCAGCAACCTGCGAAACCCCGGAAGAAATTAGCAAGCCCTGCTGCAACGGGCGATCGAGGAGGGGCATTTGAGCGCCGCGTTCAGGCTGTCCGTCTTTTGGCCATGTGTCTCGGCGCAGCCTGCTCAGGGGTTCGTCAGGACTTCACCATCGTCAAACTGCAATTCCAGGGCCGCATCCACGAGCACAACACTGACGACTTGGTCGTGTCGACACGCTGCGGCGCTACTGGTCAGACGGCGACTGTGCGGATGCAGATGAAACGCTCATTGAGGGCTACCGCCAATCCTGTCTTTGAAGAGGCCGTTGGATTAGCCTGGTTGGACTTTGAGAGCGCAGATTTCCAGCGCGAGCTTGATGAGACGCTGATCGTCTTCGATGTAGCCAGCACCGGCGCCATGAAGGGTGCAATTGAGGTAGTCAACTTCGCCCGCTCCTCCACGTCTTTCGAGTCCTGGGACACGAAGGTTCACGCCCCGGGGTTCAGCAATGACGCTATCCGTACCGCCTACAGCGCAATAAAGGGAGCGGTCGAGACGTATAGCTTAAAACTTGTAGCCGAGGCCAAATCCGCCAGGCCTCTGTGAAATCGCGAGCGCTTGTATCGAACGGGCGAATGCGAGATGGCCCTAGGCTCAACGACTACCGAAACAACGGTATCTTACGGCTTCATGAGCTTCAGGAGGCCTCGGGGCAGGCCCGGCGCTCAGCTTATACGGTGCCCACTGCCATAGAGGTACTATCGTGGCCTATGATGGAGACCACTTGGGGTACGACATCCCCAAAGTCAAAGCGCCGCTCATTATCACGCCACAGGCTTGTGGGGCGTGGGACAGGCCCACAATTTAGGGGACGTTACCACCTTCGAGGAAGCGATCAGTTATTGCGAAAGGAGCCCGCTTGGCGGCATGCATGCAGGTCATGACGTCCAGCGTGCGCTCACCCAGACCACGAGCTACCAGACATGAGCACAGACGAATAGTCACCTCCGCTGACCACCAGAGAGGTTTGCCAGTTGCTGCGCGAAAGCGAGGTCAGACAGGCGAACATGTGCTCCCAATCGGTAGCCGGCTGACGGCGAGCTTTCAGCCCTGAAATACGCCGCCGCTCTCAAATGCCAAGTTGTTCGGGTTGACGAGCGCCTGAGCCTGTCACGACCACGGGGGCAAAATCATGACGGGCCTGCATCAGTGGATCCCGACCAGATCTGGGCGAGGCAGATGATCGGCTCATCTAACCTCGCTACATTTGGTGATCGTACCGGGCCATCTTCAGCATGGAACAGACGAAGTCCAGCTTCTCTTCAGTCGGCTCATCATCACGTAGCCAGCGTATCTTGATGCCTAGGTACTGCGCCCATTCGATACCCTTCTTGAAGCTTCGCCGGTCATCATTTTTTGCTGCGAGCTCAACGTATTGGTTGACCAGTTTGTATTGGTTTTTGCCTGCCCTGTATTTGGCATTTTCGAACGCTGCCTGGAAATGAGGCATCGCTGCCTCGAACTGATCCTTACGGTAGTGGTAGACCCCACGTAACCAGGGCACCATCCAGCACAGTTGCTCATCCAGTCCGTAGGCCGCTACCTGAGCAGCATAATCGTCGATCTGCCCCAGCTGTGTGGTCGCATCGCCCTTGAGCTCAAAGCCCTTCTTCAGAAGTTCTGCAAAACCCTGGGGAGGGGTCAAGGCTGACTGCCGCCGAAGCAGATCCAGATGGGTGCATACGGCGAAAAGACCATACTTACTCTTGAGGGCGTCGAGGACGTCATCACGTAATGGCACGCCAGGGTGAGCATTTTTTAGCTGCCACACCGTGTCGGCGACAGCGGTCACTTTGCTGCCAAAAAATGCCCAGTAATTTCTACAGGCAGCTACCCAAACGTACGAGGCAGACTCAGGGGATTCTTGCTGCTGCATCACGGGTGCAAGCTCAGCTTTGAACTCGTCGACGTCATCGGCAATCCATACGGCGTACTCTTGAAATTGTTGGCAAGCGTCGGCGAGGTACTGGGGGTCGTAGGCTTTTGTGATTTCCCTCGCGAGGTAGCTCGATACCCGAGCAATCAACAGCGCGACAAAGATGCTGACTTGAAGCTCTTTGGATATCTCTCGCCTGTTTCGAGCAAGGGCGGCGAATGATTCTTCAAAATTTTTGAACAGTGCTGGAAGCGCCGGAAGTCGTACTCCTCGCGCCCACTTTATGGCGTTGTCGAGGTTCTGTTGAAGCGAGTTGCTGTCGCTTTGAGGGTTCTTGCCAGGGTAATGAAACTGCGTCTGTGAAAGACCACAGCACGCATATGCCCAGCGCATAACCTTTTCCAGAGGCAATACCAGACTGCCATCTGCAGCAACCGTCGGCAGGTACCAGAATGTGTCATCTGGCGTTTCCAGCTTCAGGTCTGTAAGCCTGTGGCTGAGAAGGCTTTGATTCAGCGACACAACCAGCACAGGAATTGCCGTCGTCGAAATGAAGTACTGAACGGTTTCCGATTTGCTGAGGTAGGTTCCTTCTTCACTAACCAGCCGGCTGTATACATCCAGCAGATCGTTGAGTGGATCGCCTATAGCGCTCATGATCTGGATGCTGGGTATGTACGCTGTCAGGATGTTGCTGAGTCCCTGAATGACTTGGCCAAAATTTGAAAGCAGCCCACCTTCTTCTTTGGCCAGCCTCATCAACTGCTTTTGGAGGGACTTCTTCTGCGTCTCGTCAACGTCATCACGACTGGCTTCCTTACGCGGAAGCACGCCAAAGGCATCGTAGGCCAGCTTCACCAACTCGCCTTGGGTGGCGAAGCAAATATCTCTATTCATCTGAGATCCTTGATACCCCGGCCAATAATGACCGGGGTGCGCATTCCTAGCGCTGGTTGGGGTTGAGCTGCTTGCCACGATTACCATGAGCGTGAGCGTTCTTGGGATTAGTGCCTGATGTGCCACGATTACTGTTCAATGCATCTGACCTGTCGTTCTGCTGCTGACGCTGCTGGCTGGTGGGACTGGTTGGCTTGGCCATGACTGCTTCCTATTGGGTGGAAAGAAGGTCGCATGCTACCCGCGCGAAATAATGCAGTATCTAGGCTTTTTGGAGACGAGATTTCATCAGCACCGCAGCAGGCCTTCTGCGTAACCGTACGGGCAACACACCTTTCCTGACACCGACGCTTGAGGCAATGGTTTCCGTTAGATCCGCAGACACCATCACCTTTAATTGGCTCTGATACCCTGATCCGGCTCACCCGTGACAACTATTTCTGACAAGGACGACTACATGCCCACCGTACAACGGCTACTCCTACCCGATACCAATCAAAACCCTGTGCACGTCCTGACAGGTATCAACGTTGCAGACCGTCTGTGCGAGACCTCCGGCACGCTCGAAGTCATTTTCCTGGTACCCGCCAAAGCATCACTCACCTCTGGCGCCCTCCATGAGGCGCTAGGGGCGACGATGCACAGTAAGCTGGTCAAAGGAGTACCCGTGACATTGCCTAGCGGCGCCCAGATGCGCTGCGAAACGATGAAGACCTTGAAATGGGTATCCAAACCATCCGTGCTGATCGCCATCTTTGCCGGCCAGGACATGATGGACAAAATCGATTCGCTGCAAAACCTAGTGGCTGTCGTGGCTGTCCCATGGACACCCGATGCAATTGAAAATTGGAATAGAACCTGGTCACCCCAAGTGCTGGGCAAGCCCACAAAATCTGGGAAGTCTGCTGCCCCGGCGATCAAGCTCATCGCCGATCCAATCGTTGAGCAAGCAATGAAGTCTCTGAGCTCAGTGATCAACTTGGGCACCGCCGTCCTGAACGCCTCCGATGATGATCACGCCAAACGCATCCTTAGAATCCTGCGTTCGCGTAACCACCAAGAGCCGGCAGAGAACATCAAGCTGTGGGCGATCAAGAATGGCTGGCTGCCCAAAACTGCTGAGCGGCTGGCGGACTTGGCTGGAAAGGCGTTCGCTTTACGTTCAAAACCGAAGCTCGATAATCCGGCTCACGCCGAGCAGCTCTATCTGCGCTGGACTGAGGCAGCCCAGTCATAACTGACTCCATCCAAGATCTCTCATCACGGGCGATGTGGAGAGAATTCAATACTTTGCCTGCCATAAATGTGAGCCCCAGGTACGTCAGGAACTTCTGCGTGCAGAAGAAGCTCCGGAGGCCACCACGACTGAAGGCGGCGGAGAGCCCGCGCTTTGAGCCACAATCGACGAGAGTTTTGAGTTAGGTCTCCCCTCTATTTAACTCAACGCTGCCAACGCCCAGCCGCCCTGACTGGGCGTTGGTTAGCCCTCTAGCCCACCATGTACTATCCCGTCAGGCCTCGCCATGAGTGGTTTCAGAGAAGCTTCAGCACCTTATCAAGCGCATCGAGAGTGCCAGGCTTGAAGACTGCCCTACCATTTTGGTCGAGCACATCCCCCAGATCGCCGTGCTGTAGCTTGAAATCATTCAAGAAGTCTTTCGAGCCTAGGTATTCAAGCGCGCGCCGCTCTAGGGAATTGAGCTTGAAGTCCGGCGCACTGCCCGCACGGTCATCAATCCGGATCACCTTTCCAGGAGGATGTATTTGTTTGAGAGAAGCCTGCGCCTCAGCTAGCTCGACGAGGGTCTGCTGAACCAGCAACCGTAATTGTGGATCCTGAATCTCGTCGGCCCATGCATCCCCGCGACGTGGTCGCTTGGGCCTTTTACGACTGGCTGAGGAATTGGCGAAGCATTTGATTAGCGCCTTGTAGTTATCACCGGTGCTGTTGGCGATGCTCTGTGCCTTCGGCACCTTTCTCGACTCCCCTAGCCGCGCGACATTGGCGTAGGAGAAATCAGTACTTTTCTCCGCCACGATTTCCTGGCAAACCTCAAAGATCGCTTCAAGCGAAGCTCGCTGCTTCGGGTTCTTCTCGCACAGCAAGGCGAGCATTTCCTCAGGTGTCATTTCTCTCTCGTTCTCTGGCCGACCCACTCATGCCTAAGCCGTCTCAGAGAGACGGCCTCGTGAAGATACTTTACCGAAGGAGCGATCAATGATGCATCGCTCTCCCGATCTTTTTGATCACAGACGACTAAGCAAAGGCCTCCAACTCGATCGACTCTATCTCCTCCATGAAGGGCAAGGCTGAGGCATCCAGGAACGGCCTTATTTCCAGCAACCTGGCAAAATCAGGCTTGGAGATACGATCCGGGCCCTGCAGGTCATCAATCAAGAGCTCACCAGAGACCAGCTTGTTGACCTTATTCCAGCTATGAAGCCGAGTCAGGAAGAAATCCGTTACCTGGTTACCTAGGATGAGTTGCTCCTTCTCGTTTAGGTTGAACATGGAGGGCCTTAGGTCGTTCATCTGTGCCATTCGATCGATCATCTGCGAACGGCGTGGGGTCGCCATGAGAGCCGAAGAAGACTGGTAGATCGTGGCGTTCACGCACACCTCGTTCAAGTGCTGGTAGAACGAGGTCTCTTCGTACTCGATCTCGATATCGCTACGATCGGTAGCAATCAGCTGCAGTGGCATATCTTCCCCTTCCGCTGATGCCTCAGCCTGATTGTTCAAGACGACACGGGAATCATTGATGAGGCGAGTGATTGCCTGCATGTCGCATAGGTGCAAATCCATTTTCGTCGCCAGTGATTCCATGTCAGCGTGCAATCGGCTATTGGCGAGTTCCAGCCCAAGCCGCCTCGCCTCATCAAACTCGACGCCCGCCCTTATGCACATCACCTGCTCCCGATCAAGCGCTTGGATCAGTTGCATGTTCCCTGCCGTCTGCTTCTCCAGATCGCTATATTGCTCGTACACCAAAGTCACGGCCAGGCTGATCTCAGTCCACAGCGCGGACAGGCCACCGAGGAAAACCGGCCCGGTAATGAAATGTCGGCAGCGCGGACAATTTTGCATGCCTAGATAACCAGCCGGTGTCGCCCCATAAGCAAGCGAATTTAGCGCCGGCCCTCCATCCTCGCAACGCGAACCGGCATACGGACAGATGCCATAGTCGCGCACCAACTGAGTCCCCGTCATGCCCGACATCAGCGCAGCGAGGGCTTCCTCACTATTCGCCACCAATTGGTGCCTCAATTCATCTATCCGGTTCTGCTCAATCATCAACTGAGCGTGCACGGCCTTGTTCAAAAGGGCTCGCTTCTCCCCCTCTGCCATCGCGTGGCGCATCTTTGCACCACCAATTTTGGTGTAGTAGACACTCATCACGATGGATGCATGTCCAGCGATCTTCATGATGATGTGGATGGGCATTCCAAACTCAGCGACATACGCGGTGATCAGGCTCACCCGCATGGAGTGCGGAGTGAAACGAGATTCGTAGGCGGTCAGCGCACTAGGACGAGCCCCCTCTTCAAAGGTAGCCAGCGTCAGGTTCTTGGGCTGGATGTTGTACAGCGCCGCCGCTAGGCGCGTGGTCAGAGAAGGGGCAAAGGTCGGAGGTTGATCCTCGCCGAACGCCCTGAACAGGAAAGTATTCGAGCCCTTCCGCGCAAGCTTCTTCTTGGAGAGCCCTGTACGTTTGCTGCAATCCACCCAAGGGGTTAGACGGGTAATGGGATTGTATTTGCGCTGCCACTCCCGAAGCACCGTCAACCAATAGATCATCGGCTCCGGTATCCACGGGACAT
Organism: Pseudomonas sp. BLCC-B112; assembly: GCF_028550695.1. Taxonomy (NCBI): domain Bacteria; kingdom Pseudomonadati; phylum Pseudomonadota; class Gammaproteobacteria; order Pseudomonadales; family Pseudomonadaceae; genus Pseudomonas; species Pseudomonas sp. BLCC-B112. Next base: position 888,741 of record NZ_JAQQGK010000001.1, on the reverse strand, counting down.
CGTAACCAGCACCGTCGTAGGAAGTCTTATTGCTGGTGAAGTGCATGCCCCACGCTGGGTTCCCTTCTGAGTCCGTTTCGCGTCGCACGAACCCTTCCTGACGCCCATGCTTAGCTAAGGGCCCCATATTTTTCACCCACTCGGGCTTGCCATCGACGAGTCTTACGAGGTACTCATCCGACTCTCCCGAGTCGTTATACATGACCTGCCGGCCCCGGGCGGGTACCGAGACCATGCAGTACAGCGCAATCCAGAAGACTGGAATCCACAGGTAGTATTCGCCACCTGATTCCCGCCAAATGCAGTTGGGATCATCGAAGTCGATCAGCTCCTTGTCCACAGGATAGTAGTCAGCGTCGTAGTTCTGGATATTCTTCAGATCCGCGAACGTCTTCGCCTCCGGCGGGATGATCCAGTTACGAACCTCTTCAACATACTGGTAGGCGAGAACCGGCTTGACGGATTCGGAGGGCCGTTCCCTCTGCCCCATAAATTCAACAGCTGCCAATGGATTGGATGCACCGGGCACGATGTAGACGAAGCCATTCTCATCCTCTTCAGTGAAGTGACGCTTCAATGCATCGTTCAGGTATTTATTGACCTCGTGCCAAATCCGGCGCCCGATGACCGGATCAGACTCAGCCTGCAAAAATTCGAGGTATTTCTTAGTGTCGACCACCTTTTTTGTCAAAAACTCACGCACATCTGCGCCGAGATCGTTCGGCTCTACATAGTTGCGCAGAAACTTGCAAAGTGAATGTTCCAACGAACCTTTCACCGGGCTATTGTTGACAAAGTGCGCGATATCATCATGCCAACCCTTACTTTTATCCGAGATTTGTTCAAGCCTGAAAGGCAAATCCTGCTCTAAGAATTCGAAGATATTTACCCACTCTTCATAGATCAGCTCAGGATTGTAGGGCATCCTTGGATCTTTCAACTTGGCGCAAAGAGCTCTGTAGTCGGAGCGAGTTTTGCACTTGTATCGAATGGCGATCGCTCTGAGATCTTCATAAAGGTAAGGCTCCGGTACTCCCATCGCATAGGGCCAGCCCTTCCACTCCCCCGCAAACATCTTTTCCGGATTTTCAGGCAGCACAGGGTAGGTTAGACGGGCGACTTGGTAATCACTTTGATTACTCAGCTTGAGGATCTTGATCGCAAGTTTCAAGTCTTCCATGTTGTCGCACGCCTTAGGCAACAAGAATGTTGGCCATCCCGGAAAATCGGGGAAGCGCCTATTGGGCTGGGCAGGTAAACGCGCGTCGACCTTCCAATTCTTTCGATAGTTATCTGCTCCGAAAAACCTGTGTGGCAACGCTAGCTCGCGTGCCTGCTGCCAAGTCGTGCAATAGTAGCTAGTCGTCGATTGCGTGATGGGAGACCAGCCCCGCCAATGAGAAAGATAGATATTTTCAGGTCGGGCAGGTAGCTTGGGGTCACTACGGTATTTACGAGCGTAGTCTTCCTTAGAGTTTATATATAGAAGTTTGACCGCTTCCATGAACTCTTCAAATGTCGCATAGTAACCGTCGGCTGCTGGATCCCGAACATCAGTTTCATCCACTCCCAAGAAGTGAGCCCAATTCTTGAATGCGCTGCCGTAGGTTTTGCTCGGACTCTTCGGCAGGCGGGGATCCAGATGTCGTCTGCGCCGGTAATTGTCCGCATTATAGATTTCCAGGCACGCGCATGCCGCAGCGGCTTCCTCAATGGTCTTGTAAGACGGCTTTTCTGTTCCAAGAAGGACAGGGATTCCCGGAAAGTCTTTGTAGACCAGAGCAGGTGTATTGGGAATTCTTGGATCTTTTTTTTGTGCTGCTTGGTAAGAGCGGACGGTAGTCAAACCCAAGCCTCGAACAACCTCCTGAAGTTCATTCAACGTATAGAATTCTGGAATACCGAAGAACTCATTCCAGCCAACCCACTTACCTGCGTACACTTTAATAGGGTTTTTGGGCAGGTCGTCATGCTGTTCCTGAAGCGCTTGGTAATCTTTAATTCGTGAAATACCTCTCTCCAGCATGAACGCCTTGGCTTCTTCGTAAGTCTTAAAGACCTGAGCAACAAGCATAGGGCGGCGCGCACCGTAATTAAAAGTTCGAGTAGGCTTTTTTCTAAAATTTTTTGCCCCACCAACACTAGCACTCTCTTGCTGCACTAAGTTCTTTTTCTCTGTTATAGGGACTTGGCTTTCAACTTCACCTTCATTTTGACCATGTTCAACACGAGAAATCTCGCCCACTTCGTGTTGGGTATTTACTTTTTCCTGGGCATAGCTCTGCTTGCCGCCTGACTTGGCCATGGGCGCTCTCCAACGTTTGATCTGAAGACAACAAAACTACCTAAGATAAATACAATTGAGAAGACCCACTTAATTTTCAAAAAAGCAATATATAGCTAATTCTAAATTGAGAATTAAAGCGTATATTGAAGCTAATCTTGAATTGAGTTTCGCCTCGTGCATTCTGGCGAACTCAGGCGCGCTGAGGGCTCGGAATTTCTACGAAAGGGTCGCCAATTTTAAATTGGAATTTTTCTCTGGCCGGCCTCAGCGCTTAGCTCAATTTAGAATTGAGCCAAAATTGAAACACCTTGTTACATTTTAGGACGTTTTTGAGGGTTTAGGCCTATTTATGGCCGGCCAAGCTTCGGTTCGCTGAATCAGATGGGAAACAGGCTCTAGGAGACGTCTTTTGTCCTAGTGGCGGTTGCTGTGGGCTTCCCTGGGCTTTCGAGGTGAAAGGCCCGGAGTGGCTGACGTTGAGGAGGAAGGAGATAGGGCCGGCTAGCAAACTATTCAGCCCGGCTGGTTGCCATCAGGCTACTGAATGACTCACACGGCGGGGCCGCCTGGGGTTCAGACCGGGCAGCTTGCATCGCCTAGCAGTGTTCCTGTTCGCTCTGGAGTTCGCGCGCTTCCCGACGTTTCTCTGCGAGACGTTTCTCACCCTTCATCCTTTCGACCCTAGTGTCTTCGTAGGTAGGCTCTTTGTAGATCCGCTGAGATTCGATATTGCGATGGTGCAGGGCCTTTTGAATAAACTCCTCGGAAAGATCGGATTCACAGAGCCTGTAACCGTATGCGTGACGATGACCATGTTCGGTAGTTCCGAGCTTTTTGGAGTGCTCCAAACCAATACGGTGAACTGCATCCCGGTGTTGGCGGTTGAAGTTTTTCATCGTCTCCGGCCTACCGTCTGTGTTCGTGAACGCGTACGGATGGTCTTCAGTTGGCTGAGGGTTAACTCGCTGGTACTTAAGGTAGTTTGCGTAATAGTGAAGGAATACCTTGGCCATATCCAATGGGTAGAAATAGACTTCAACAAAGCCATCAGAGCCATCAGTCAGCAGCGGAGCCTTCCACCCGGCATGCAGCGAGTCTGTCTTTGAATACTCCGTGCGAGGCTTTCTGCGATAACGCCGGTTCAGATAATCACGGCGATTGGTATAGCCCTCTTCCTGAACGCGCCCATTCTCAGGGTGCCAGATACGCACATAGGCTTCTTTACGCGTCCTGTCGACGATCACGTCAGACAAAAATAAGTGAAAGATCTCGCTCTTACGCAGCCCCGCATAATGCATCAAGACTGTGATCGCCCTTCCCTTCCAGTCAATACGATCATTTTCCGTAGCGTCCGGGTCGGCCATGCGCCGCACCCATCCGTTTTCAAGCAAGTTGTGAATCTCACTTTCAGGAAAGCGCTTGCTGGGCCTTCTATTGAACATAGGCACGCTCGAAGTCTGCGTGCGCCGAACCCATTGATTCTCAGCGGCTGCGTCCTTTGGTTTGTGGAGATAGTTCAGGAACACATTGGATTGACGCTGGTAGTAGGCGCACCAGTTCATCCGCTCCTCCACCGATGTCGCCTTCCTGAATGGGTTGACTAAGGATTTCTCGTGTCCAGACTCACCAACGAGCCAGTCGGTGTACGCAGTGATGTGCTGCAAGAGCGTGCGAGCATCCTCGGCTTTACGCGGTAACCAGTACAGCCCACCAGGATCTTGCTGGGTCTCGATGTTGATCGTCCCGTACTGCAATGCTGTCGCAAACGACTCCAGGAGCTCTGTCGTCTTAGTGAAGTGGCCTTCGTTCGCACCGATGTACGACAGCAGCAGCTTCATCGCGAATACGTTCCGCTCACGCCACGAAGCGCTCTTCTTGAGGTAGCGCGTCGAGGCCAGAAACCTCAGGTGGGAGATCAGGATACCTTGAGGCGTGAGTAACGCTGGGAGCTCGATCTCACGCCCCGTATTGTCGTTTTGATACAGCGTCCTGATCTTCAAACTGACTGTCATGGTGCTTGCTCTCCTGCCCTCTTCTCCACGCCCTCTGCTGGCAAACCTGGTTGAGGTCTGTGTCTTTGATCTCACTCACTCTGCTTGGAAGGCCAGCTCTGGTCTGCAGCTTGGCGGAGGGTGCGTGGCTTCTGGGGTTGGAGTGCTTTTGATTTTAGTAGTATGTAGTAGTTAGTATATGGATATTGTCAATTATAGAGACAGAGCTCTCCTATGTGGTAGAGCTGGAGGCAAGATTATTTGGTTGTTTTTTAAGCGGTTTTTGGGGATGAAGGGCCTTGAGGAGGCTAGATAGTATAAATTTGGTACCGGTGATAATGGCGCGGCATGCAGCAATCCGGCGGTCGGCGGATCAAGCGCAGCCTGTACATCGATGCCAGCGGCGTGCGCTTTTTGCATGACGAAGAAGAACAGCGGCTGAGCAAGGTGCGCCTGCTTACCGACTACATCGGGCGCAAACAGGCCGAGCTCAAGAGTTGGAACGAAGCCCAGGGCAACGTCGCCGCGCTGTCGGCGAACCGCCGGCGCATGACCAATATCGGCACCTTCCGCGCCTATGCCCTGGCGTACCTCAAGAGCCACCCGGAGATCCAGCCGAACATGACCTGCATGGTGCGCCAGATGCAGACCACGGCCCAGGGCATTCCGCTGGAAATCTACTGCTTCACCCGCACCACGGCCTGGGTGGATTACGAGCGCATCCAGGGGGATATCTTCGACTACCTGCTGGCGGTGATGCCGGAATTTGGCCTGAACCTCTACCAGCAGCCCAGCGGCACCGACCTGCGGGCCGGCTTGCTGCCGGCGATAGCGGGCGCCAGCCATGTTCCACAACCAGAAAAGCACGCGCTTTAACCTGTAGCCGCTGCCGAAGGTTCGGGCCGCGTTCGGACGATCGGCCCCACAGGGGCCGTGAAACCTGTGTTGGCGGTTCGCCTGGTCATACGCGGCGGCCGCCTTGCGAGTCCTGCGGCCTCGATCGCAGCCTGCGGCAGCGGCTACAACCAGCCCGGCAGCGCCGCCAGCATCCAGCCCCTGGATCGCTGCCTCAGCGAGTCGCCAGCACCGCAGAGCCGCGGCGGCTGATCCACACCGCCCCAAGGATCACCAACCCGCCCAGCAACAAGCGCCCCAGGTCTTCATGCTGGTTCCAGATCAGCAGGTTGACCAGCAGCCCCAACGGCACATGCAAGTTGTTCATCACCGCCAGGGTGGCGCCGGTCACCAGGCACGCGCCCTTGTTCCACCAGTACATCCCCAATGCCGTGGACACCAGGCCGAGAAACAGCAGCACCGCCCATTGCAGCGGCGCATCAGGCAGGTAATGGGCCTTGCCGAACAACAGGAACGCCGGCAGTACCACCAGCAACGCCCCCAGGTAGAAGTAGCCGAAGCGCCGGTAATGCGGCAGGTCGCTGGGGTAGCGCGCCACCAGGTGCTTGTACAGCACTTGCCCGGCGGCATAGGTGAAGTTGGCCAGTTGCAGCAGCAAGAAGCCGATGAAGAAGTCCGGGTTGACGCTGTCGTAGCGAATCACCACCGCGCCCGCCACCGCCACCAGCGCCGCCAGCAACCCCCAGGGGTTGAAACGCCGGTTCAGGGCATCTTCGATCAGGGTCACGTGCAGGGGCGTGAGGATGGTGAACAGCAGCACCTCCGGCACCGTCAGCACCCGAAAGCTCAGGTACAGGCACACGTAGGTGATGCCGAACTGCAGGGCCCCGATCAGCAGCATGCCGCGCATGAAGGCCGGTTCCACCCGGCGCCAGCGGGTCAGCGGGAGAAACACCAGCCCCGCCAGCAGCACCCGCACCAGCACCGCGAAGTAACTGTCGACATGCCCGGCCAGGTATTCGCCGATCAGGCTGAAGGAAAATGCCTGGATCAGAGTGACAAAAAGTAGATAGCCCATGTTCGCCTCATCTTGAATGGCGGCGACGATAGCGGTTTTGCCGGTACAGATGAAATCCCGGGCAAAAAAAAGCCCGATCTCGCTGGGCGTGCAATCGGGCGTCGGCACTGAAGAAGCAACCAGTGCAAAGGGAGGTTCGATGCGCGAACCGGCTTGAAGGGGATCCGCAGGCGCTACTTGAACACCGGCGGATTATCTGCGGATTAACGGCGCCCATCTTGCAGCGCCGCTTCGTCCAACGGGGCTCAGGCCACCTGGGCCAGCTTGGCGTTGGCCTGGTTCAAGCCCTTTTCGTGGAAGTCGCCGCCCAGGTTCAAACCTTCGGCGTGGATGAATTCGACGTCGTGGATACCGATAAAGCCCATGACCTGACGCAGGTAGGGTTCCTGGTGATCGGCGCTGCTGCCGGCGTAGATGCCGCCCCGAGCAGTGAGCACGTAGGCACGCTTGCCGGTCAGCAGGCCCTGGGGCCCGGTGTCGGTGTACTTGAAGGTCACCCCGGCACGCAGCACATGATCGAGCCAGGCTTTCAGGGTGCTGGGAATGGCGAAGTTGTACATCGGCGCGGCCATCACCAACACGTCGGCGGCCAGCAGCTCCTCGGTCAGCTCATTGGAGCGCTGCAGGGACTCCTGCTCGGCGGCGCTGCGCTGCTCGGCAGGTTTCATCCAGCCTCCCAACAGGTTGGCGTCCAAATGCGGCACCGGGTTGCGGGCCAGGTCACGCACCGTGATCGAGTCGCCGGGGTGAGCGGCCTGCCATTGCTGGATAAAGGTCTGGGTCAATTGCCGGGATACGGAATCCTGCTGGCGGGCACTGCTTTCAATGATCAGGACGCGGGACATGGCTGAAGCCTCCATCGGGGTATGCGTAAGTCGATGGAGCGCAGATTAAACAGAGTGATATCGATGAAAAAGCGCAAATAACTGCTATAACCAATCAACAAATTCGTTTATAAGCGGAGCCAGCCCCAACGCAGTACGCCGGGCCGGCCCCGAGTCCATCATTTGGCCTGGCAGTTCAGGTCCAGGCGCAGCTTGATGATCTTGCGATTGAACTTGGCGGTCACGTTCTTGCTCTTGCCGGCCGCCACTTCCACCTTGCGGGTGCGGGGCGCCTCGGGGCCATTGCGAAACACCACCGAACACACGGCGTCGTTCTTGCCGTAGTTGTTCAACTGGATGGAGCCGATGTCTTCATCGGTAGCAAAGGTGGTGTAGTCGATGCTCTGGCCGTTCAACTGCTTCTCGACATCGATGGGATAGGCCCAGGCGCAGAGGGGCAACAGCGCCAGCAACACACAACAGAATTTTCTCATTCGGCAGTCTCCAATAAGGAGCGCCAGCTTAGGACAAGAGGAGTCCCTCATGAAAGCGCCCCGCGTGACCCTGGATCAATGGCGCACCCTGCAGGCGGTGGTCGATCACGGTGGCTTCGCCCAGGCCGCCGAAGCCCTGCACCGCTCGCAGTCCTCGGTCAGCTACACCGTGGCGCGCATGCAGGACCAGCTCGGCGTGCCGCTGCTGCGCATCGATGGCCGCAAGGCGGTGCTCACCGAAGCCGGCGGCGTGTTGCTGCGCCGCTCACGACAACTGGTCAAGCAGGCCAGCCAGCTGGAAGACCTGGCCCACCATATGGAACAGGGCTGGGAAGCCGAGGTGCGACTGGTGGTGGACGCCGCCTACCCCAACGCGCGGCTGGTGCGCGCCCTGACCGCCTTCATGCCGCAAAGCCGTGGCTGCCGCGTACGCCTGCGCGAAGAAGTGCTGTCCGGGGTCGAGGAAGTGCTGCTCGAAGGCGTGGCCGACCTGGCCATCAGTGGCTTCAACATTCCCGGTTACCTGGGCACCGAGATGAGTTCGGTGGAGTTCGTCGCCGTGGCCCATCCGGAACACGCCCTGCACCGCCTGCAACGGGAACTGCATTTCCAGGACCTGGAAAGCCAGTTGCAAGTGGTGATCCGCGACTCCGGCCGCCAGCAACCGCGGGATGTGGGCTGGCTCGGCGCCGAACAACGCTGGACCGTGGGCAGCCTGGCCACCGCCGCGACCTTCGTCAGCAGCGGCCTGGGGTTTGCCTGGCTGCCCCGGCACCTGATCGAACGGGAGCTGCGCGAAGGCCTGCTCAAGGTCCTGCCCCTGGACCAGGGCGGCAGCCGCCATCCGACCTTCTTCCTCTATTCCAACAAGGACAAACCCCTGGGCCCGGCCACGCAGATCCTCGTGGAACTGCTGCGCACCTTCGACACCGCGCCCCTGGATGCGCCCTTTGCCGCCCCCGAGCAAGCCTGACGTCCCACCCACCAGAACAGGAGTTCTGCCATGGCGTATTTCGAGCATGAAGGTTGCACCCTGCACTACGAGGAATACGGCCGGGGCGCCCCCCTGCTGCTGGTTCACGGCCTGGGCTCCAGCGCCCTGGACTGGGAAAAGCAGATCCCCGAGCTCTCGGCCCGCTACCGGCTGATCATCCCGGACATTCGCGGTCACGGGCGTTCCGACAAACCTCGGGAGCGCTACAGCATCCCGGGCTTCAGCGCCGACATCGTGGCGCTGATCGAGCACCTGAACCTGGGCCCCGCGCACTACGTCGGGCTGTCCATGGGCGGCATGATCGGCTTCCAGCTGGCGGTGGATCAGCCGCAATTGCTCAAGAGCCTGTGCATCGTCAACAGCGCCCCCGAGGTCAAGCTACGCAGCGCCAATGACTACTGGCAGTGGTTCAAGCGCTGGAGCCTGGCCCGGGTGTTGAGCCCGGCCGCCATCGGCAAGGCCCTGGGGCCGCGCCTGTTTCCCAAGCCGGAGCAGGGTGAGCTGCGGCAAAAGATGGCCGAGCGCTGGGCAAAAAACGACAAACGTGCTTATCTCGCCAGCTTCGACGCCATCGTCGGCTGGGGAGTGCAGGAACGTCTGGGGCGGATCACCTGTCCAACCCTGGTCGTCAGCGCCGACCGCGACTACACCCCGGTGGCGGTCAAAGAGGCTTATGTCAAACTGCTGCCGGATGCACGGCTGGTGGTGATCGAGGACTCCCGACACGCCACGCCGCTGGACCAGCCGCAGCGCTTCAACCACACCCTGCTGGACTTCATAACCACAGTCGACACCACCACTCAGGATCACTGAACCATGCTGAAAAAAATCGCCCTCGTCGCCGGCTCCGTGCTGTTCGCTGCCAACCTGATGGCCGCCCAACCGGCCAAGGCGCCTCACGTCCTGCTGGACACCAGCTTCGGCAAGATCGAAGTCGAACTGGACCCGGTCAAGGCACCGATCTCCAGCAAGAACTTCCTCGACTACGTCGACAGCGGCTTCTACAACAACACCATCTTCCACCGGGTGATCCCGGGGTTCATGGCCCAAGGCGGTGGTTTCACCGCGCAGATGGTGCAGAAAGACACCCGCGACCCGATCAAGAACGAAGCCTCCAACGGCCTGCATAACGTTCGCGGCACCCTGTCCATGGCCCGCACCTCCAACCCCAACTCGGCCACCAGCCAGTTCTTCATCAACGTCGCCGACAACGCCTTCCTCGACCCGGGCCGCGATGCCGGCTACGCAGTGTTCGCCAAGGTGGTGAGCGGCATGGACGTGGTGGACCAGATCGTCAATTCCCAGACCACCACCAAGCAAGGCATGCAAAACGTGCCTGTGGACCCGGTGCTGATCAAGTCGGCCAAGCGCATCGACTGAATTCCGCAGCCTGTCCCGACGGCGGCGCCCTACCCGGCGCCCCGTCCGCTTTCAGAACAGGAGAGCCCGTACCCCGGGCTTCAAGACCCCCATGCTCTTTCGTCGTTTTGAACAACTGATCGATATCTTCCGCGACGCCCCCAGCGCCACCCCGCCCAATCGGGTCCTGCCGTTCTACTTCCACTACATCAAGCAAGTCTGGCCCAGCTTCGTCGCCCTGCTGGTGGTGGGCCTGTTCGTGGCCCTGATCGAGGTGTCGCTGTTCAGCTACCTGAGCACCATCATCGACCTGGCCCAGGGCACGCCCAGCGTCCAGGTATTCACCGACCACGGCCTGGAGCTGGCCTGGATGGCGGTGGTGGCCCTGCTGTTCCGGCCGCTGATGGTGGGCCTGCACGACCTGTTGATGCACCAGACCATCAACCCCGGCATGACCAGCCTGATCCGCTGGCAGAACCACAGCTACGTGCTGCGCCAGAGCCTGAACTTCTTCCAGAACGACTTCGCCGGGCGCATCGCCCAGCGCATCATGCAGACCGGCTATTCGCTGCAGGACTCCTCGGTACAGGTGATCGACGCGCTGTGGCACGTGACCATCTACGCCATCGGCTCCCTGGTGCTGTTCGCCGACGCCGACTGGCGCCTGATGATCCCCCTGCTGCTGTGGATCGCCGGTTTCATCGGTGCCATGCGCTACTTCGTGCCACGCATCCAGAAGCGCTCGGTGGACGCCTCCGACGCCCGCTCCAAACTCATGGGGCGGATCGTCGACGGCTACACCAACATCACCACCCTCAAGCTCTTCGCCCACACCCATTTCGAACAGAGCTACGCCCGCGAAGCCATCGCCGAGCAGACCGAGAAAAGCCAATTGGCCGGCCGCGTGGTTACCGCCATGGACGTGACCATCACCAGCCTCAACGGCCTGCTGATCGTCAGCACCACGGGCCTGGCCCTGTGGCTGTGGAGCCAGTCGCTGATCAGCGCCGGGGCCATCGCCCTGGCCACCGGCCTGGTGATCCGCATCGTCAACATGTCCGGCTGGATCATGTGGGTGATCAACGGCATCTTCGAGAACATCGGCATGGTCGAGGACGGCCTCAAGACCATCGCCCAACCGCTGCAACTCACCGACCGCGAGCAGGCGCCGAAGCTGGCGGTGGCCAAGGGCGGCGTGCGCTTCGAGCATGTGGAGTTCCATTACGGCAAGGCCAACAAGGTCATCAGCGACCTCAACCTGGACATCCGTCCCGGGGAGAAGATCGGCCTGATCGGCCCGTCCGGGGCCGGCAAATCGACCCTGGTCAACCTGCTGCTGCGCCTCTACGACCTGCAGGGCGGGCAGATCCTTATCGACGGCCAGAACATCGCCGAGGTGACCCAGGAAAGCCTGCGCGAGCGCATCGGCATGATCACCCAGGACACCTCGCTGCTGCACCGTTCGATCCGCGACAACCTGCTCTACGGCCGCCCCGATGCCACCGACGAGGAGCTCTGGGAAGCGGTGCGCAAGGCCCGGGCCGACGAGTTCATCCCGCAGTTGTCCGACGCCCAGGGCCGCACCGGCTTCGATGCCCACGTTGGCGAACGCGGGGTCAAGCTGTCCGGCGGCCAGCGCCAGCGCATCGCCATTGCCCGGGTGCTGCTCAAGGACGCGCCGATCCTGATCATGGACGAAGCCACCTCGGCCCTGGACTCGGAAGTGGAAGCGGCGATCCAGGAAAGCCTGGAGACCCTGATGCAGGGCAAGACCGTAATCGCCATCGCCCACCGTCTCTCCACCATCGCCCGCATGGACCGCCTGATCGTCCTGGAACAGGGGCGCATTGCCGAAGCCGGCACCCACGCCGAACTGCTGGCCCATGGTGGTTTGTACGCACGCCTGTGGCAGCACCAGACTGGAGGATTCGTCGGCATCGACTGACCGGCGGCGACGACTGATCTGTAGCCGCTGCCGCAGGCTGCGATCGGCACCGCCGGGGCCGCAGAACCTGCATCAGCGGTTTGCCTGGTCAATCGCGGTGGTCGCCTTGCGAGTCCTGCAGACTCGGTCGCCGCCTGCGGCAGCGGCTACAGCAATCAGGTGCAGATGGTTGTGCCTCGCAACGCCAGGGCCCCGTTTCCAGGGGCCCTGGCGTTTTTTGTGGGCTGGAATTGCGCCAAAAGCCTGCTGTACTGAGCCTAGGTTCCGGGACAGAACCTGCAGTTAACCCGCGGGATGCATAACAGTTGTATCGCGTTGATAGGTTGGCCTATCAAGGAATCACTCATGTCTTTGTTCAAACGTTCCATGACTGAATTGCTCGGGACCTTCTGGCTGGTTCTCGGCGGCTGCGGCAGCGCCGTGCTGGCGGCGGCGTTTCCCAATGTCGGCATCGGTCTGCTGGGCGTCGCCCTGGCCTTCGGCCTGACGGTGCTGACCATGGCCTTCGCCATCGGCCATATTTCCGGCTGCCACCTCAATCCCGCCGTGTCCGTGGGCCTGGTGGTGGGCGGACGCTTTCCGGCCAGGGAGCTGCCGGCCTATATCGTGGCGCAGGTCATCGGCGGGGCCATCGCCGCAGCGCTGCTGTATTTCATTGCCAGCGGCAAGCCCGGCTTCGAGCTGGCCTCGGGGCTGGCCTCCAATGGCTATGGCGAGCACTCCCCCGGCGGCTATTCAATGGCCGCGGGGTTTGTCTGTGAACTGGTGATGACCGGGATGTTCGTGGTGATCATTCTGGGCGCCACTGACAAACGCGCCCCGGCGGGGCTGGCGCCCATTGCCATTGGCCTGGCCCTGACCCTGATCCACCTGATCTCGATCCCGGTCACCAACACCTCGGTCAACCCGGCCCGCAGCACCGGCCCGGCGCTGATCGTCGGCGGCTGGGCCCTGCAGCAACTGTGGCTGTTCTGGCTGGCACCGATCCTCGGCGCAGTGATCGGCGCCGTGCTCTACCGCTGGCTGGGCAAGGAAGACGGCTGAGCAACGGCGGCGAGGATCACGCCTGCCGATAGGGCAAGGCGTCCTTCGCCTCCTCGGCATAAGCGCGAATCCCGACCCGCTCCCGATGCAGGAAATCCTGCACCGCGGCATTCAGCCCGGGGTGACGCAGGTAATGCCAGGAGCGGGTGATCACCGGTTCGAAGCCCCGAATCAGTTTGTGCTCGCCCTGGGCCCCGGCGTCGAAGCGCTGCAGCCCCTGGGCGATGGCGTAGTCCATGCCCTGATAGAAACAGGTCTCGAAATGCAGGCGGTCAAACTCCGCCAGGCAGCCCCAGTAGCGGCCGTAGAAACTGTCGCCCCCCACCAGGCTGAAGGCCATGGCCACCGGGCGCCCGCCCTGCTTGGCCAGGACCACGCGAATCGCCTCGGGCATGCGCTCGGCCAGCAGGCTGAAGAAGGCCCGGGTCAGGTACGGCGACTGGCGCCGCACCGCATAGGTATTGGCGTAGCAGGCATAGACGAAATCCCACAGTGCCTCGTCCAGTTCATGGCCTTCGAACCACTGGAAATCAAAGCCCTGCCCCGCCACCTGTTCGCGCTCCTTGCGCATCTGCTTGCGCTTGCGCGAGCTCAAGGCGTCGAGAAAATCCTGAAAATCCCGGTAGCCGCGATTCTGCCAGTGGAACTGACAGCCCAGGCGCTGCAACCAGCCCGGTTGCTGTTCCAGGGCCTGATCGCTGAAGTCGTCGGTGAAATTGATATGGGCGCTGGAAAGCCCTTCGATCTCCAGGTAACCGGGCAGGCTTTTCAGCAGTTCGAAGGCGTCCGCCTGGGTCGCCGCCAACACCCGGGCGCCGCTCACCGGGCTGAACGGCACCGCGGTCAGCAGCTTGGGGTAGTAGTCAATCCCGGCCCGCGCGCAGGCATCCGCCCAGCCATGATCGAACACGTATTCACCGTACGAGTGCCATTTGCGATAGCTGGGCAGGGCCGCCAGCAGCCGGCCGTCTTCTACATGCAGCAGGTGCTCGGCCTGCCAACCGGAGCCCGGGCCCAGGCTGCCACTGTCTTCCAGGGCACTGAGAAAGGCGTGACGGACAAAGGGTTGCCCGTCCTTGAGCAGGCCATCCCATTGCACAGGATCGACGGCAGACAGACTGTTCAAGGATTGCAGCGGCATGGGGGTCCCCGGAATTCAGATCGAACGACCCGGCGAGTATCCTCCATCCCCGGACTCACCGAAACCGCCAGCACCCTGCCCTCCCTCTCAATGCCCCAGGTGTTCGGCGAGAAAATCGATGAACACCCGGGATTTGCGCGGCAAGTGGGCGCTGTTGGGAAACAGCACATGCACCGGCTGCGGCGCCAGGCTGTACGGCGGCAGCACCCGCACCAGGCGCCCGTTGGCCAGGTCGTCGAGCACCAGCCATTCGGGCAGCACCGCCAGCCCCAGGCCGGCCAGGGCCAGGGCGCGAATCGCCGTCGCCGAATTGGACTCATGCCCGGGGTTGACCCGCACCTCCACCTCGCCCCGACGCGGATGATTGAAGGTCCAGCTGGGCGGCCCCGCCAGATTGCTGTTGCCGATCCACGGCAAGCGACAGAGATCCTCGGCCTGCGCCAGTTCCACGCCCTTGAGCAGATCCGGGCTGGCCACCAGGGCGATGCCGTAGTCCGCCAGCTTGCGACCCTTGAACCCCGAGTCCGCCAGGTGGCCGAGGCGAATCACCAGATCGAGCTTTTCCGCCACCAGGTCATTCAACGACGAATTGAAGTGATAACTCAGGCGCACCTCGGGGTAGCGCGCGGTGAACAACGGTAGGATCGGCAGCACGAAAGTCTCGGCGTACTCCGCCGTGGAGCTGATGCGCAACTTGCCGCTGACCCGGTTGCGTCCGTGCAGCACGTTGTCAAAGGCGGTATCGATATTGGCGACAATCCCCTTGAATTCGTCATACAGGTCCTGGCCGCTTTCCGTCAGGGCGATATGCCGCGTGGTGCGGATCAGCAAGGTACTGGCCAGGGCCTGCTCCAGCGCCTTGATATGCAGGCTGGCCATGGCCTTGCTGATGCCCAGGTACTGCGCGGCGCGGGTGTAGGAGCCAAAGTCCACCACCGCGAGAAAGGTCTGCACCCGGTGCAGTTGGCCGTGAAAGGTCTCGCTCACTGTCAAATCCTGTTAAACAATGCGTCAAGTATAGGCACCTCGACAGTCTCCGCCCAAGCTCCCTAAGCTGCGGGCAAAACGGAGGCGGCATGACCTACAGATACAAAGTGGCGGTGGTATTTCTTCTCGGGTTCTTTATCGACTGCGTGAACATCTTCATGTCGGCGGTGGCCCTGCCGAGCATCGCCGCGCACTGGCAGATCTCCAGCGCCAGCGTGGCCTGGGTGGCCAACGCCTACATTCTCGGCCTGACCCTGGTGATTCCCATCAGCACCTGGCTGGCAGGACGCTTCGGCAGCCGCGAGATCCTCAGCGCCTCGATGCTGCTGTTCAGTGGCGCGGCCCTGCTCTGCGGGCTGGCCGACGACTTCAGGTGGCTGGTGTTCTGGCGACTGGTGCAGGGCATGGCCGGCGGCCTGCTGATTCCCCTGGGGCAAGCCCTGACCTTCAACCTGTTCCAGGGCCCGCAACGGGCGCGCATCTCGACCCTGATCATGGCCGTGGCACTGCTGGCGCCGGCACTCTCGCCGACCCTGGGCGGCGCGATCGTCGACCACAGTTCCTGGCGCTGGGTGTTCTTCGCCAGCCTGCCGTTGTCCTTGCTGGCGGCGCTGCTGTCCTGGCGCTGGGTCCGCAGCGAACGCACTCCGCATCCGGCCCGACCGGACCTGCGCGGCCTGCTGCTGGTGAGCGCCAGCCTGGGCAGCCTGCTGCTGGGCATGTCGCTGTACGGCAGCGGCTACCCGGCCTATCAGGCCCTGCTCTGCCTCGCGGCTGGCCTGCTGTTGGCCGCGCTGTACCGCAGGCACTGCCAGGCTTGCCCACAGCCCATCGTCGATCTGCACCTGCTGAGCAATCCCCGCCTCGGCCTGTCGGTGGGCATCTACCACGCGATTCCCGGGATCTTCACCGGCGTCAACCTGCTGAGCCTGTTCTTTCTGCAGGACAGCCTGCACCTGAGCGCGCAACACAGCGGCATGTTCATGCTGCTGTATGCCGCCGGCGCCCTGCTGGCGATGCTGGCCTGCGGGCGTTACTACCACCGCATCGGCGCCCCGCGGCTGTTCGCCATCGCCCTGGTGCTGCACAGCGCCGGCATCGCCACCTTGTGTTGGGTCAACGCGACATCCGACCTGCCGCTGATCATGCTGGCCTACCTGCTGATGGGCCTTGGCGGCGGCGCCGGTGCCAACACCGCCCAGACCACCGCCCTGCTGGACTTCAGCGGCAGCGATACGCACAAGGCCAGCGTGATCTGGAACATCAACCGGCAGCTGGCCTTCAGCCTTGGCGCCGCCTTGCTGCTGATGCTCTACAACCTCCTGCTCAGGTACCTGGACGCTCTCGCGGCCTATCACCTGAGCCTGCTACTGGCCGCCCTGGCCGGCCTGCTTCCCTTGCCGGCCCTCGGCAGACTCACTCCACAAAAGGCCTCCCATGCCCAACTCGATCGTTAAACAGGCACAGCACAGCGTGCACTGGATTCATCAACTGATTCACCGTGTCTTCACCGATCAAAGGGGGGATGGCGCGGCCTGCATCGAGCAACTGCTGCCGCTGTTCGCCGAGGATTTCCAGATGGTGACCACCAGCGGCGCCCTGGTTGGCCGGGCACAGGTGGAGCAACTGTTTCGCGGTGCCCTGGGTACCCGCGCGGGGCTGGAGATCATCGTCAGCGATCTGCACTGCCTGTGGCAGGAAGGCCACAGCGCGGCGATCCGCTACAAGGAAACCCATTGGCTGAACCAGAGCCAGACCTCGCGCCTGTCACTGGCGATCATCCGGGTCCAGGACGATGCAGTGCAGTGGCTGTACCTGCACGAAACCGCCTGCCCCTGAGCCCTTTGCCCGAGGCGCGGCACGCGCCCCGCCTCGGCAAAGCACGGCATCACATGGTGTCGACCACCTCGATCCCCAGCAGCCCCAGGCCCTCCTTCAGGGTGCGGGCGGTCAGTTCACAGAGTTTCAGCCGCGAACCATCGACACGCTCGTCAGCAATCACCGGGCAGGACTCGTAGAAACGCGAAAACGCCGTGGCCAGCCCGTACAGATAGGCACACAGCACGTGGGGCAGGCTTTCGCGCAGCACTTGCAACATCACATCCTCGAAACGCAGCAGCTCGATGGCCAGGCTGTGCTCATGGGGCTCGATGATCTGCAGGCCTTGCTCCTTGACGCTCCCGGCCCGGGTCAGCACGCGGTTGGCCCGGGTGTAGGCGTATTGCAGGTAAGGCGCGGTATTGCCCTCGAAGGACAGCATCGCGTCCCAGTCGAACACATAGTCGGTGTTGCGATGACGGGACAGGTCGGCGTACTTCAGCGCGCCGATGCCCACCACCCGGGCCACGTGTCGACGGGCCTCGGGGTCCAGCCCGTTGTTCTTCGCGGCGATCAGCACCTCGGCCCGCTCCACCGCCTCGGTCAGCAACGCATCGAGCTTGACCGACTCGCCGGACTTGGTCTTCAACGGCTTGCCATCGGCGCCCTTGATCGTGCCATGGCTGACATGCTCGAAATCCGCCTGGGGCGGCAGGAAGCCGGCCTTGCGCGCCACCAGGAACAACTGCTGGAAATGCAGGGACTGACGCACATCCACCACATACAGGCAGCGGTCGAGCTTGAGCTGGCGAATGCGAAAACGGATCGCCGCCAGGTCCGTGGTGGCATAGAGAAAGCCACCGCCCTGCTTCTGCACGATAAAGGCCGCCTCCTGGCCCTCCTTGTTGGCGTACTCCGCCAGCATCACCACCCTGGCGCCCTGGCTTTCGGTCAGCAGGCCCTTGTCCTGCAGGGCCTGGACCAGGGGCTGCAGGTCATCGTTGTAGAAACTCTCGCCACGGATGTCCGACTGTTTGAGCAACAGGCCCAGGCGCTGGAAGATATCCAGGGAGTGGGACAGCGACACCTCGACGAAGGTGTGCCACATGCGCAGCACCTCGGCGTCTCCCTGTTGCAGCCGGACCACATAATCCCGGGCACGGCGGGCAAAATCCGCCGATTCATCGAAGCGCAGCTTGGCCTGTTGGTAGAAGCGGTTCAGGTCCCGCAGTTCGTAGTCCTGCCGGCAGGTATCGGTGGCCTCTTTCATATAGGCCAGGAGCATGCCGAACTGAGTGCCCCAGTCGCCGACGTGACTCTGCAGGATCACGTCCTGGCCCATGAACAGATTGATCCGCGCCAGGGCGTCGCCAATGATGCTGCCGCGCAGGTGCCCGACGTGCATTTCCTTGGCCAGGTTGACCGAGGCGTACTCCACCATCACCCGCTTGGCCGGCTGCGGTTCGACTCCCAGGTTGCGGGTCAGCAGCGCATGCTCCAGGCGTTCGCGCAGGAAGTCTTTGCTGAGGGAAATGTTGATAAAGCCCGGCCCGGCGATCTGCAGGTGCTCGGCGATGCCCCGCAGGTCCACCCGCTCCACCAGTTGCAAGGCCAACTCGCGCGGCGCCAGGCCCAGCTTCTTGGCCGCGGCCATGACTCCACTCATCTGGAAATCGCCAAACTCGGGACGGCTGGCCAGTTGAATCACCGGCGGACTGTCAGTGGCGCCCAGGCCGTTGAGGGCGGCCGCGAAACGTTGGTCCAGAATGCGCATTACAGACATGTCGGATACACCTCATCCTTGAAGATTTCGAACCTCAGGCGGCAACCCTGCCCTTTACCTGACGGCGTAGTTTTGTACCACCATGACCAGCCCGCACAGTGCGGCCAGTCCTATGAACATCCATTGCCCCCCCACCAGGTCGAGCATGCCGCCACCGTAGATCGGCGACAGCGCAATGCCCACCCGATAAAGGCTGGAGACCCCGAAATAGGTGCCGCGCAGACTCTCCTGAGCCAGCCGGTCGACCTCGATGCTGAAGATCGGGAACACAATCAACTCGCCCACGCTCAACAGCAGCGTGGCCAGCGCCAGCCCCCAGAACAGCGTCACCGGCGAGCCGGCGAACACCAGCTGCGACGCTAACATCAGGGCCATGCCCCAGAACAGCCGGCAGCGAGTGGAATAAACCTCCAGCAAGCGCAACAGAGGAAACTGAGTAAAGACCACAATCAGCGAGTTGAGGGTGATCAGGATCACCAGCAGGGTCACCGGGTCCTGCACTTCGCTACGCGCCAGGTACTGCGGCAGGGTCGAGTCGAACGAGGCATAGACGAAGGCCGCCACGGTGTTGCACAGCATCAGCAGGGTAAATCGCCGATGCTTGAGCACCGCACCGAAGGCCACCAGGAAGTTGGGGGTCGGGGCGCTGGCATGCCGCTGCACCCGGGCCTCCTTGTCCCGCAGCAGACGCCACAGCAGCAGGCCGAACACCGTGTACACCAGGGCGCAGACGGCGAACACCAGGGAGCGCACGCTGGACAGCAGCAACATGCCGATCAGCGGCCCGATGGAGCCGCCGACGTTCACCAGAAAATAGTTGGCATACAGTGCCAGCTCCCGGGACTGCAGGTCCTCCACGTAATCGCCGATCAGCACTTTGCAGGTAGACTCCAGCAGCGAGCAGCCGATGCTCACGCCGGCCACTGCTACGCCGAACCAGAACACCGAGCCGGCCTCGATGAACAGCAAGAACGACAGCGCGCTCAACAAGGCGCCCGCCAGGATCAGGCGCCGTCGCCCGAAGCGGTCCGAGAGCCAGCCGGTGTAGATACTGCTCAGTGCGCCGCCAACCATGGCCACCGCCAGCAGGGTGCCGATCAAGGTCGCCCCCAGGTGATAGTCCTGGTACAGGAAGATCGCCAGGAACGGCCAGATCATGAAGAACGCGCTACGGGTCAGCAGGGTGCCGAACAGCACCACATGGATCTCCCTGGGCAGGGTGGCGTAGCGCGCCCAGCTGAAGGTTCTTTCAATCATGGGCCGGCCCACTTCTCCCGCCAGGGGGAGCCTGTCCTCCCCGGCCCTGGTTCATTGCGCTAGAGGACACGGTTCAGGCTCCTGGGTCTTGAGTTGCGCCAGCAGCCGCTGGTGCTCCTGGTCGGTGATCGGCAGCGCCCAGCCCGGCATGCCGCCGGACAACACATTGACCGCCCTGGAGCGACCGTTGCAGCGCAAATACAGGCCCGACATCTGCTGATTGATGTAGTACAGGCCAAACACCACGAACTGCTCCACCGGCTGGTTCCAGAAGGCCTGGGGCAAAGCATAGGAGCGCTGGCGGATGGTGGCCTGGGCAATCCATTCACCGTGACTTGGACCGATGCAGGCGCGGATCAGTTCGTCAGTGGCTTCCTCACCGAGGATTACCCCCTTGCCACCGGTGGAGTTGCAGGGCTTGAACACCAGCTCTTGGCGCCGCAGCAGCAAACCCTCAAGGTTTTGCGCACTGACCCGCACCGTCATGGGTATCCGGCGATCGATGGCGGCGCGCTGTTCATCGTCCAGCACCGCCCGCAGCGCCGGCTCATGAAACAGCGAGAACCATGACTTGCAGCTGCTCACGTAGTTTTCAAAGGTGTTGAGCAGCAAGGCGCCCGAACCGCAGATACGCCGCACCAGATCGCCGCCATCGACGATTTCCTCCTCCAGGAACAGGCGATAGACCAGGGTTCGCGCGCCCTCTTCGGCGCTCAGCCACTGCGCCTGGTACTGGTGCTCCTTGATCAGTACCACTTCCAGATCCGCACAGGCCTGACGCACATGGCGCAACAACGGCTGGTAGGCCGAAGCGCCTGCCCAGTGGTCATAGGCTTCAAGATCCAGGAGCACCACACGACTGCGCCGCTGCTCCTTGCACAGGCGCTGGATCAACCGCGCCAGATCGACATAGGGCGATTGCCCGTGTTCGAAGCCACTGAGCTGCACCCCTCGCGACTCCAGGAAACGGGCACAGAATTCGTGCAACTGCGGGCCTTCGATGGCCGGCCCAATGTTCAGTTCGCACAGCTGGTACTGGCCATCCTCGCTCAGCAGAACGTCCGCACGGCCAATCAGCCGCCCGCCCTTTTCCAGCAGCGACCAATCCACCAGGTCGCGGACCTGAACCGGCACATTGAACAATTCGAGGATGTGCTCGCGGCTGTGCAGGGTCAGCAAATGGGCAAGCATCCGCGACTGCGCCGCCAGGATCAGACGCAGGTCGGCGGCCACCGCCTGAAAGGCAGTGGCGGGAAACAGGGCCAGGGGAAAGGGGGTCGCCTTGTATCCCTGGGGCTTGATCAACTGCGGATTGCGCTGGCCAAACACATCGAACAACGGGCGATTGAGCTCTTCAAAATTCATGGATCGCGCTTCCTGATGCAAATGAGGGGACAAGCCCTCGGTGGGAATGGATCAGAGGGTCGCTTCGCCGCCATCGATCACGATGTCGGCACCGGTCACCCAGGCGGCTTCATCACTGGCCAGAAACACCGCCGCGCCGGCGTGATCCTGGGGCGTGCCGGCGCGGCCCAGGGGAATGTCCTTGCCCCGTTCGCGCCACAACTGCGGATCGTTGTGCCACTGGTTGCGGTTGCCCTGGGTGGCGGTCAGTCCGGGTGACAGGGTATTGACCCGGATGCCTTGGGCAGCGAACTCGTAGGCCAGGCTCTTGGACAGCATCGACAGCCCGGCCTTGGATGACTGGTAGTGGGCCATCTGGCTGATGGCCTTGAAGGCACTGATGGAAGACACGTTGATCACACTGCCGGCGATCCGCCGTTCGAGCATGTGGGCGATCACCGCCTGGGTCAGAAAGAACGGAAACCGCAGGTTGGCATTCATCACCTTGTGGTAGTCCTCGACGCTGGTTTCGAGAAACCCCGTGCGTGTGGTGATGCCGACATTGTTGACCAGCACATGCAGCTCATCGAACCCGGCGAGGACTCGACCGGCCAGTTGCGGCGCGGCACTGGCCTCCCCCGCATCCACCTGGAAGGCCTGGCATTTCACCCCCAACTCTTGCAGTTGACCCAGCACCTGGGCCGCGGCGGCCTCATCGCGCTGATAGGTAAACGCCACATTGGCCCCTTCTCGCGCCATGGCCAGGGCGATGGCCTGGCCAATGCCATGACTGGCGCCGGTGATCAGCGCGTTCTTGCCGGACAATCGTTGTTCTGCCATGTATTCATCCTTGTCATGCCTGGGCCCCAGGCACTGTGGTTTCAGAGACTGTGGTTTCAGAGGCTGACGCGTGTGCCCAGCCCCTTGGTCCGTGCCGAGCGCAGCAGGGCTGCCGCCACCGCCACATCCTGAATCGCCGTGCCCACTGACTTGAACAGGCTGCTGGCGTTGCCCCGCGGGACGACGGAGCCGCCCAGCAGGCTGGCGATTTCCTGCACATCCCCGGGCATCAGAACCCCCAGGCGCAGGCTTTGAATCAGCTCGCCGGCCTCACGCAGAGCGGCATCGCGCTCCTCGACGTACACCGCCACCTGTCCCAGCAGCAGCGGATCGATCTCGCAGGCCATTTCATCGACCCCGCCGATGGCATTGATGTGGGTCCCGGGGCGCACATCCGCCGCCCGCACCAGCGGCTCGGCACTGGCGGTGGAAGTGGCCGTGCAGATCACGTCCGCCATGCGCACCGCCCGGGCCACGCTGTCGGTCACCATGACCTGGGGGCACAACCCACGATCGCTGACCCAGGCCGCCAGGGCCCGGGCCTTGTCCAGGCTCCTGGAATGCAGCAACAGCTGTTCGATGGGGCGCACCGCACAGACCGCCTCGATCTGGCTGCGGGCCTGGACCCCGGCACCGATCACCGCCAGCACCCGGGATGCGGGCCGCGCCAGCAGGTCGGTGGCCAGCCCGGCCATGGCCCCGGTGCGCAGGGCCGTCAGATGGGCGCCTTCCATCAGCGCCAGGATTTCCCCGGTCTGGCTGCTGAGCAGGATCACCAGGGCATGGATCAGTGGCCGACCGTGGCGGGGGTTGTCCGGGGTGATGGTCGAAACCTTGACCGCCACCGCCTGGGCCAAGGGCAGGGCCGCCGGCATCACCAGCACTTGGTTGCTCTCGGCACTGTCGCCCAGGGTCATGATGGTTCGCGGCGGCACTTGCACGCCGTCCGCCATGGCCGGTGCCAGGGCCTGGCGCAGGGCCTCGATGGCCTCGCCCATGGACAGTGCCCGAGCCATGGCCTGGCGATCGAGGCTGAGAAAATTCATGGCACCTCCTGTTCGGCCGCGGGCAAGGCCAGGGGCTCGCGCCGGGGCACCAGGAATGAACGCTGGTAACTGAGCACCACACTGCCATCGGCCTTGAAGCCTTCGGTCTCGATGGTGGCGATCCCCTGCCCCGGCCGTGAACGGCTGGGGCGGATGGCCAGGACCTTCGACTTGGCGTAGAGGGTGTCGCCGATGAACACCGGGGCCGAGAGCCGCACCTGATCCCAGCCCAGGTTGGCCAGGGTGCGAAAGCTCATGGTCTGCACCGACATGCCATTGATGATGGCGAAGGTCACCACGCTGTTGACCAGCACCTTGCCGAACTCCGTGTCCTTGGCGTACTCGTGGTCGAAGTGCAGCGGGTGATGGTTCATCGACAACAGGGTCAGCCAGGTGTTGTCGGTTTCCAGCACGGTGCGCCCGGGCCAGTGACGAATCACGTCGCCGGGCTTGAAGTCCTCGAAGAACATCCCCGGCGACTCCAGGTACTCACCGTTGTCCAGCCGTTGCAGGGTCGAGATCATGGATGTAGCTCCTGGGTAAAATTGTTCAGCAGCTTGCGGGCCTTCTTGATGAACGGAGGACCGATCATGTCGCCATCCAGGGTGAAGATTTCGCCCTGGCTGTGCTCCGCCCGACGCAGGATCTCCCGGGCCCGTTCCAGCTCGCCGGGGCTGGGGCTGAACACCTCCATGACCGTGGCCAGCTGGCGTGGATGGACGATGGCCTTGCCATGGAATCCCAGGGCCTTGACCGCCCGGCTTTCCTGCAGCAACAGCTGCGGGTCGTCCAGGTGATAGCAGGCGGTGTCGATGGCCGCGATGTCGTAGCGCGCCGCTGCGTTGGCGATGCGCTGGCGGGCGTAGAGCATGTTTTCCCAACCGATTTCCACCCCCAGCTCGGCCGCAAAGTCCGCCGAGCCGAACACCAGCCCCGAGCACTGGCTGGCAATCGGGTCGATGGCGTCGATGGCCTCCAGGGTCTCCACGGTGACGTACAACTCCACCGGACGCTGTAGGCCGCTGAGCTGGGCACGCACGATCTCCAGTTCGCAGGCATCGCGGACCATGGTCAGCATCACGATGTCCGGCGCCAGGCCATGGCGGATGAAGGCCTCAAGGTCCAGCAGGCCTTGGGGCGAGCGCAGTTCGTTGATCCGCACCGCCACCCGGGACGCCGACGCCGGAGCCTTGAGCAATTGCAGGCAATGCTCCCGGGCCTGGGCTTTCCTGGCTGGGGGCACCGAGTCTTCCAGGTCGATCAGACAGACATCGGCCCCCGCCTCCCGAGCGCCTTGCAGCCGCTCGAGGTTGAAGGCCGGGGTGTAGAGGATCGAACGGGGCAACCGGGGAATGGGGGCAACTGAATAACCACGGGTTTGCATAACCGGACACTCGCAGCAATGGATGGGTTCAGGACTCGATGCAGCCACGCAGCAGTTCGCACATGGACAGCACCTGCTCCTCGCTGATGGTGGAGCGCAACATGACCCGCAACCCGGCGTTGTCCTTGGCCACGATGGGGAAGAACACCGGCGACACATAGAAGCCGTTTTCGAACAGCAGCCGGCCGCTGCGGATCACCTTGTCGTTGGGCAACTGCACCAGGCGGATCGGAAAGGCATTGCCGGCCTGCTCGGTGCGGATGAACTCGTCGAACAGCTGGATGTTGCGCGACAGGGCGTTCTGCCGCAGCGCCAGTTCCGGGCCGCGATGCAGCTCGGCAGACGCCAGGGAGGCGCCGATGGCCGCGGTGTTCATCGGCTGCGACCAGGCCATCGGCCCGCCGAAACGGGTCAGGATGTCCTCCACCTGCTTGCCCTTGGGGCCGAACATGATGGCTGCGCCACTGGTGCCGAACGCCTTGTTCAGGGTGGCGACGATGATGGTGTTTTCATTGACCTGATCGATGTGCGAGCGCACATAGCCCTCGCCGTGGCGACCGACGATGGACAGCGAGTGTGAATCGTCCAGGTAGAGGAACAGGCCGTACTTTTCCTGCAGGGTCAGCAAGTCCCCGAGGGCCGCGTGGCCGCCCATGCTGTAGGTGCCGTCGGCGACATAGGCGACCTTGCGGTACTTGCGGCACAAGTCTTCCAGGGCGTTCATGTCGTTGTGGCCGATGGTGAACACCTCGGTCTCATCGCCGCACACCGGCTTGTACAGGCTCATGGAAAAGTGCGCGAACTTGTCGAAGGCCATCACCGGGCGCACGCCCTGGGTCAGGTGCCCGGACGCCAGCAGCGGGAGGATGCCTGCCGTGGCCGCGCCGGCGGAAATGGCGGTGATGACCTTGGCCTCGAACAGCTGCGAGAGCGACGCCTCCAGCTCCAGCAGCGCCGGAATCTGGATGCGAATCCGGGAAATGCAGTGATCCAGCACGCCATAACGATGCAAGGCGTCGATGGCGCCCTGGACAATGCTCGGATGGGAATCCAGGTCCAGGTAGGAACAGCAACTGACGTTGATGAAACGATGGCCATCGGCGGTTTCCAGGCTGCCGTCCCCCACCAGGTTGGCGACGATGCCCGCCAGGCCGTTGCGTTCGGATTCGTCCCAGAACTGGTTGCCGTAATCGAAGGCCTTGAGGTTGTTGCGGTACTTGTTGGTGACCTGAGGCTGAGTGTTGTCGGTCATGATGCTCTCCGGAATTCGAGTGAGTAGGTGCCTGTCAGGTAGGCATGACGTCGAGGGCCTGGGCTTCGAACACCGCCAGCCGCCGCTTGAAGTCGCTGTCGGTTTTCCACACCGCGAAGATGTCGCCACTGGCGCCGACCATGATCAGCGCGTCCATGCCCTTGGCCCGCTTGAGGGTCTGCAGGGCATGAGCCGGGGTCTGGGCGATCGGGCTGCCGACGTTCAGCGAAGTGTTCACCGAGGCCTCGACCCCGCACTGTTTCCCCATCTGCTTGAGGTAGGCGTGGATCAGCGGGTTGAGGGACTGACGCACGATCTGCAGGCGACTGGTGCCGTCCACATGGACCACTGCCGGAACCCGGCTGCGGGCCTCGGGGCGCGCCCGGGCGGTGAGCACCATGTAGTTGTAGGCCGAGTAGTCGTCGGTCTTGGCCCCTTCATCGAGCTCGAACAGCCGATGGGCTTCTTCCAGGGTGACCATGGGCGCCAGCGGCCGGATCTTCTCCCGGAACTTCACTTTCGAGTTGAGCAGTTCCAGGGTGTTGGGATTGCGCGGGTTGGCCAGGATGCTGCGATTGCCCAAGGCCCGCGGACCGGTTTCCGCCGGGCCCTGGAACACCCCGATCACGGCGTTGTTGCACACCAGGCTGGCCATGAAACGCGCCACCTCGGTCAGGGAATCGGCCTGGTTCAGAGAGCCGATCTTGCGGGCTTCGACCCCCTGCTCCTCGATCACTGCGCGCTGGATCTGCGCCGTGGACGGTGCCAGGCCACACAGGTACGGGCTGGCGAAATCGTTGCGCGCGTCGGCGCCATTGCGCATGGCGAACTGTATCGCCGCGCCCAGGGCCACACCGCAGTCGCTGGGGATCGGCGGCACCCAGATCTTCAGGCACTGGTCCTGGCCCAGGTAGCGCTGGAAGTAGTCGCGATTGAAGTGCTGGACCAGATGCATGTTGGCAATGCAATTGAGCGCCGTGCCGCCGGTGAGCACCAGCTTGTGGGCACAGGTCTTGCGGATCAGGTGATCGACGATATGGAACAGCGCGTCCTCGAACACCAGTTGCAGGGCCTGGGCCTTGTCGACCCGATCCTGGGTGATGTCCGAATGCTCGATGTCGTCGACGCTGAGCACGCTGTCCGGGTTCCACATGTCCCCCGGAGCGATGGGCGCGCCGAGGATGTCGATCAGCGGCTGGCCATAGGGCTCGGTGTGGCTCTTGATGTGCCAGTTGACCATGGTCCGGTTGACGTGGATGTTGCCTTCCTCGGCGAAATACAGGATCTGCCGCAGGCGCTTGTAATAGGGGTTGGTCAGCCGGCTGGCATTGCCCCAGGCCGCGGCGCCCATGTAGCGCCCTTCGGAGCTGAGGAAACTCCAGCCGCCCTGGGTCGAGCTGATGTAGCCGTACAGGTAGCCCAGGGAGTCGATGGTGCTCTGGTTTTGCCGGTGACAGATGACTTGGCCGTCGCGGACTTCGTACAGCGAGATGGCACCGTTGTCGCCAGTGCCGTCGAGCACGGTGAGGATCACCGGCTCAGGCTCCCGGGCGAACGGCGACAGGGCATAGGCCAGGTAGGCATGGTTGTTGTGGTGATGCATGCCGATCAGCGGCTGGGTGGTTTCCAGGCCCAGGCTCTGGGAGATCCGCTTGGGCGCCCCCAGGCCCTTGACCAGGTGGCTGAGGTTGAAGTTCGGGTCGTGCCGCGGGTTGAGCAGGGTCAGGCTGCTGGGGGCATGTTCGAAGATGATCTTCAGGTCAAAGCCCAGGGCGCGGATGTAGTCCCAACTGCCAAGAATGCAGAAGATGTCCTGCGCGCTGATGTTGCGGCTGGCCATGATCAGGCGGATCTCTGCCAGGCTGTGCTGGGGAAACTTGTTGGAGTGTTTTTCTGCGCTGAAGCGCTCCTCCTCGTTGTTGGCAATGATGTGGATGCCATCCTTGGCGCTGACCTTGATCAGGGCCACGCCGGTGTTGTGCCCAAAGGGGCCGACCCCCAGCAGGTACAGGCTCTCGCCCTGAGCCAGACGCCGGGCGAACTCCGCTCCGCGCTCCTGGGCGAAGGCGCTTTCACCGCTGTAGAAATGCTGCCGCCGGCCCAACTTCTCGTAGACATAGTCGGTCACGCGCTTGACCCACTCGGGCAGGCGCTTGAGCTTCGGCCCGTAGGTTCCATATACCGTGGTCATGTCGACACTCTCCTGAGATAAACCTCGAACCCGTCCTGGGTTCAGTTCCGGCAACGATCTTCGGCGGCCCGGACTGCCGCACTGGTGATGATGTCCAGATTGCCCGCATAGGCCGGCAAGTAGTCCCCTGCCCCCCTGGCCCGGACCATGGTCACCACTTTGCCGTCGATCAGGCTGGGTTCCATGATCAGCGAGTAGCCGGGCATGTACTGGCGCACCTGATCGAGCATCACGCGGACACTGTGCCGCAGCTCGGCCATGTCCGGTTTGTCTATCAGGGCGAAGACCGTGGTCTGCATGTCCACCGGCGGATCGGCCGGATTGATGTTGAGGATCGACTTGACGCTCGGGGCGCCGGAGAAATGCTTGAGGGCCTTCTCCGTGGTGCACAGGTACTCGTTCACATTCAGCCGGGTTGCGGCGCCGGCACTGCGGGCGGAAATCGACGACACCGCCTCCACGTAGTTCAGGTGCTGCCCGGTGCGCCGCAGCGCGTGCACGATCGGCAGGGAGGCCTGGCCACCGCAGGTGACCATGTTGAGGTTCTCTACATCCCGCAACGTGCTCGAATTGATCGTGGGCACACACCAGACGCCGGTATCGGCCGGAGTCAGGTTGATCAGCAACTTGCCCTGCCCCTCCAACACTTGGGCATGTTGCACATGGGCCTGGGCACTGCTGGCATCGAACACCACATCAACTTCATCGAGATGTTCAACTAACTTATCAATACCGCGATGATCACAACGCACTCCCAGTTTTGCGGCATAGTCCAGCCCCGCCGACTGTTGATTGCGCCCAATAAAATAATCACAGCGCAAATAAGAACTGCGCATGACCTTCAACAGAAGATCACAGCCAATATTACCGCTGCCTAATATCGCGACTCTAAGTACCATAAAGCGCTCTCCTTGCTTATGGGAAGTCAGTTGAATTCACAGCGCCTTGGCCAGATTCATCGCAACTTCAATAATCAGGTCTTCCTGACCTGCCACTACTTTTCTTTTGCCCAGCACGCGATATATATCCAGCGCCGCGACACCATGTTGTTGTGCGGCCTTCAACACCGGTTTTTCAAACCCCGAGAACACCCCGTACAAACCGCTGACAATGTTCATGGCACTGATATGGGGCTGGGCGCTCTTGATCCGGTCCGTGCTCTGCTCCGAGGCGACGATCATGGCAAAGGCCCGAGCCTCGTCCACCAGACCGAGCTTCATCAGCGCCGCGCACAACACTTCCAAGGGGGTATTGCCGGCGCCGGCGCCGAGGCCATTGATGGTGCCGTCGAGCAACCGGGCTCCGGCCCTGACCGCACTCAGGCTGTTGGCCACCGCCAGCCCCAGGTTGTTATGCCCGTGAAAACCTATGGGCACCGGCAACTCCTGGGCCAGCAGCGAGACCTTTTCAAAGGCGTCCTGCTCCATGTAGGCCCCGGCGGAATCCATCAGCACAATGGCGTCGGCGCCGTAGCTGACCTGCAGTCGGGCCTGCTCCAGCAGGGTCCGGGCACTGGCCATGTGGGTCATCATCAGCACGCCTTGGGCCTCGGCGCCCCGTGACTTGACGAAGTCGATGTAGCGCGCGGTGATATCGGCCTCGGTGCAATGGCAGGCGATGCGCAGCACATCCACCCCCTGCTCGATGGCCATGTGCAGATGATCGATCCTGGCGAACCCGGGAATCGCATGAATTCCCAGGCGGGTCTGCTGCAAGGCTTCCCGGGCGGTGCTCAGCATCGCTTCATCACTGTGGGGAGCCAGTCCCAACTGCAGGGACGAAGCCCCCAGGCCGTTGCCATGGCCGACCTCCACGCAATAGAGCCCACAGGCATCCACGGCGCGGCAATAGGCACTGATGTCCTCCAGGCCAAGGCGGTGCCCGAGCGCATGATTACCGTCCCGAAGTGTCGGGTCGTAAAGTTCAACTTTCGTCATGTCAGCAATCCCTTGCGACCCCCGGTACAGGGGTACTTAATGACTCTGCCCCACCCTTCACTTCCTTGAAGGGCTTATCGGGCCGGGGCATGACCAAACCAACCAGCGCCGGCCACCAGCGTATTAACAATCCGGTTAAAGCTCTAACTTCCCTGACAACAATCAGCCTGACCAGCTCTACAAAACTCCGTGTAGAACACTATCTTTCAGACAACTTTCCCAATGCTTGATCTGAAATCTTTTTTGATACTTCCATAGCCATTCCGAGACTGTCAACCGCACTAATTTCATTCTAAAAAACCGTAATATTATTTAAGAAAGAAAATCACTCCAGAAAAAAAACCATATCGACGCCCTCGCCTCATCCACCATTGCCCCGTATCGACTGGCCCATGAGCACTTTCGCCAACGGCTGTAGCGAGAGCGATTGATGGCGGATTTCAACAGCGAAAATAAACTCGACGGGAACTATCCAGAGGCTATTTATTTTTTAAATTTGACGCCTGCCAAGGGGCTAACTAGCGTCCTTCGATCGCTATAACCTTCACTCCAGAAACAGCGTATTGCCGTATTCGGGCAAAAAAAAACCCCGCCGCAGCGGGGTCAAAACGAGAGGAGCTATAACGGATGAGAAAGAGCTCTACCTGGATGTTGCAACAGCCTTAGAACACGTACTGCACGCGAGCCACCAGGGCGTCGCCACTGTCATCGCCAACGCTGTTGCTGATCTTGTCGGTGCTGACCTTGATGTAGTTGGCGGACACCTTGATCGCCTCGTTGGCGTACCAGTTGACCCCGATGGTGTTCATGTTGGCCTTGGCATCGCCAACTTCACGGGTAGCGGTGGCGGCGACGATGTTCTTGTCATCAACCTTGATGTTGTCGTAGCGGTAGAACACTTCCCAGGCACCGTACTGCTTGTTTTCCGGCTTGATGGTGTCGAACTTGGCGCCATCGAGTTTGTAGACCCGGGATTCGCCGGTCAGGGTGTAGGCCAGTTGGCCGTAGAAACCGTTGGCCTTGACGTCCTTGTAAGCGTTGCTGTCGGCTTTGAGCTTGCGAGTCAGGTATTCCGCCTGGGCCGAGAACGGGCCACTGGCGAAGGCGAACTCGCCGCCGAACACTCGGTCATTGTCATAAGCGCCTGCTGTCGTCAGGTTCGAGGCGTTCAGGCCCACGCCACCGCCGAAGGTAGCGCGGTTGCCGTTGGCGCCGGCATCGTTGCCGCCGTTGGTGGCGATGCCACGCACGCCCAGGCGAGGACGAATCCGCGAGTCGAAAGCGGTATCGCCCAGATCGCGGCTGGCGAAGTCCAGGCCGAAGTGCAGGACGTTGCCGGTTTCATGCAGCGGTGCAAACACGGCACGGGCGTTGAGCTGCTTGACGCTGTCGCCATCGCTGTCGTTGATGTCCTTGGCCGAGACGCTGCCGGACAGGTAAGCCATGTCGGCCACCACCGAGCTGACCTGCAGCCCCATGCCGTTCTCGTGGGAGTTGATCCAGTCGGCCAGCTCGTAGGCGGCGTTACGCTCCATGGAGGTGACCCACTTGGAGCTGGTGGCCTTCTCCAGACCGAAGTCGGCGTCGAAACGACCGGCGCGAATGGTCACCGGCTTGAAGCCCACATAAGAGATGGATGCCTCGTCGAAGTAACCGTCATCGGAGGTGCCTGAGTTGTGGGAGAAGTCGTAGCTGATCTGGTATTTCCAATCCTTGTAGGCGGTGCCGCCCAATTCCAGATAGGCGCGGCGGAAGTAGGCGCCGTCGCCGGTATCACCATTCTTGGTGTAGAACCCGTCGAAACGGCCATAGTCGGCTTGCAGACGACCGCCCAGCTTGAAGCTGAATGCGGAGTCGGTGGTAGCAACCTCAAGGCCGCCCTTGGTTTTGACTACGATATCGGCGCCGTCGGTGGTGACGGTGCCAGCGAAAGCCTGGGCGGTTACTGCCAGGGCCAGGGCGCTGGCGGCAAAACCGGCGAAGTGCTTACGGATCATCGAAGAGTTCCCCTAATTGGTGGTCTGTAGCGTTGGAAAACACGCGGGGTTGGCCCGCTGGTGTTGGGTGGGAATCTTGGCGATGGGTTATTTCAGCCGGGTTGCTGATAGATAAAGATTTAATTACAGGGGAACTTTTTTACTTCGAAATGCAATAAGGCAAAAAGCCCGTGCTAGAGCGCTTTCGCCAGGGTTTGCGGGGGAATGGGGGGACATTACAGGGCTGTCACCTTCGATCGGATGACCGATTGATGACAGATGCGGATGCACAGCGGCATCCGCATGGGGGCAAAGGTCAGAGGTCGCGCTTGTGCTCGGCAGCCAGGCGTTCGGCCAGTTCGTCCAGGCCTTCCAGAGGCGGCTCGGGAAGCACCCGCAAGGTGGCCTGGAGCAGGCGCATCTGACGAATGAAACGCCGGCAATTGGGGCAGAACAGCAGATGATGGCGAACCATCAGGCGCTCGCGAAAACTCAGCTGGCCGTCCAGGTAGTCGCTGGAACGTGCCACTTGTTCCTTACAGGTCAGCATTGGCCGGTTTCCTCAAAATGCTCCACGGTGGCGAAGACTTTCAAACGCGCCCGGTGCAACAGCACCCGTACATTGGAGAGCGTGAGCCCCAAAAGATTACAGATTTCTTCCAGTTCCAACCCCTGACGTTCGCGCAACAGCAGGACGCTGCTTTGCAGTTCCGAGAGGCTGAGCAGGGTGTGCTCCAGGCAGTCACGCAGCTCGGACTCGGTCAGCAGGGCCTCCGGGGTGTCTTCGTGCCAGGCGAAGGGCGCCACCAGCCAGTGGCCATCGCTGGAAGAGAAACGCTCATCGCCCACGGTGCCGTGGGGGGCGGGCAAATCATCCAGCAGGACTTCCCGGCGATTCTGTTTGTAACGGCCCTTGGCCGCGTTGGACGTGATGGTCAGCAGCCAGGTCTTGAGGCTGGAACGCCCCTGAAACCCTGACAGATTGCGCACCACCGACAACCAGGCGTCCTGTACCACTTCATCGGCATGGCGGTTGCCGACAATGGCGTAAGCCACCGCGCGCATAGCGCTCTGGTAGGTACTGACCAGTTCCTTGTATGCCTTTTGCTCACCCGCCAAAAGGCGCTCTAGCAGTTGCGTGTCATCAGCAGCAGCCATTCGTGCCTCGTTCAATCATGCAGGTTTGAGAGGGTATGACGCGCCAACCCGGCCCTGCGCCACACCCGCATCAGCCTAGATCAACGCTTGCGCAGCAGTACGCTGCCGATGGAGTAGCCAGCGCCGAAGGAACTGAGCACGGCCAGGGAGCCGCTGGCCAGGTCGTCCTGGTACTTGTGGAAGGCAATCACCGAGCCGGCCGAACTGGTGTTGGCGTAAGTGTCGAGAATCACCGGGGCCTCTTCCACCGTGGCTTCACGGCCCAGGAGTTTCTTGACGATCAGGTGGTTCATGCTCAGGTTGGCCTGGTGCAGCCAGAAACGCTTCACGTCGCCGACATTGAGCTGGTTCTCTTCCAGGTGGGCCGCGATCAGTTCGGCCACCATCGGGCAAACGTCACGGAACACCTTGCGGCCTTCCTGGACGAACAGCTTGTCCCGGGCACCTATGCCCTCTTCCGCCGCGCGGTTGAGGAAACCGAAGTTGTTGCGGATGTTGTTGGAGAACTGGGTCAGCAACTTGGTGCTGACGATCTCGAACTGCTGGGCCGAGGTGGCGAGGTCGGCACGCTCGATGATCACCGCGGTGGCGGCGTCGCCGAAGATGAAGTGGCTGTCGCGGTCACGGAAGTTCAGGTGTCCGGTGCAGACTTCCGGGTTGACCATCAGGATGGCCCGGGCCTGGCCCAGTTGCACGCTGTTGCAGGCAGCCTGGATGCCGAAGGTCGCCGAAGAACAGGCCACGTTCATGTCAAAGCCGAAGCCCTGGATGCCCAGGGCGGCCTGGACTTCGATGGCGATGGCCGGATAGGCACGCTGCAGGTTGGAACAGGCAACGATCACCCCGTCGATGTCGGCGGCGGTCTTGCCGGCCCGTTGCAGGGCCTGTTCGGCGGCGGCGACCGCCATCTGGCAAAGCACCGACCATTCGTCGTTGGAACGTTCCGGCAGGCGCGGAGCCATGCGTTGCGGGTCGAGGATGCCGTCCTTGTCCATGACGAAGCGACTTTTGATCCCCGAGGCCTTTTCAATGAAAGCGGCGTTGGATTCGGTCAGGGCCTGCACCTCGCCCCGCTCGATGGCCGCGGCGTTGTCGCTGTTGAACTGGTGGACGTAGGCATTGAAAGATTCCACCAGCTCTTCGTTGGAAATGCTGTTGGCCGGGGTAAACAGGCCGGTGCCGCTGATGACGACGTTATGCACGGTCGTTCCTCTAGTGTGATGAGGCAGAAGGTCTTGGCACCGCCGTGCCAAACCATAAACGGACTGCCCCGCTGGTGGGAGCCTTCCTGGCATCGCTTTATTCCGATCCGCCCGTTTGCCTGGGGTACAGAACAACAGGGCCGGTATTTATGACGGCGGAGTTTGCCATAAACACCGGCATTTCGCCGCAATTGCAGTGTGCCCGGTGGGCGCCGGCTTGACGGCGAAGGGGCCTTGGAGCCTTGAGTTGCCCACGCAGACACCTTCGCTGGGGAGCCGGCGCCTGCATGGGCTCAGGCTTCGACCTGGCTCCACTGCTTGTTCAGGCGTTTGTCGGAAATCGGCACCTTGGTCCCCAGTTGCTGGGCAAACAAGGACACCCGGTATTCCTCCAGCCACCAGCGATACAGCTCCAGTTGCGGGTCGCGCTTGCCTTCCTGGGCATGCTTCTGCGCCCGGGTCTGGTACTGGCTCCACAGGCCCGCCAGCTCAGTGCTCCAGACCCGATCCTTCTGCAGCTGGCTGCCGAGTTTCTCGAAACGCAGTTCCACCGCCTTGAGGTAGCGCGGCAGTTCCTTGAGCCACAGGGCCGGGGTTTCCCGGACAAAGCCCGGGTACACCAGATTCGCCAACTGCGACTTGATGTCGTTGAGGGCCACCGCCTGGGCCAGGTCGATCTTGCCCTTGAAGCGTTTTTGCAGGCCGTGCCAAAGCTTGAGAATCTCCAGGGTCAGGCGTGCCAGACGCTCGGCGTGCTCGGTCCAGGCGCCGCGTTTGCGCTCGGCCAGGGACGCCAGGCCCGCGCCATCGCGAGGCAGCGAGGCTTCGCCGTCGAGGATGCAGCTGTCGAGGCTGGCCAGGAGGATGTCCTCCACCAGGGCATCGACCCGGCCCAGTTCACGGTACAGCAGGCCCAGCTCAGTCAGCCCCGGCAGCTTGCCGCGCAGGAACTTGGCCGGTTCGGCCAATTGCTGCAACAGCAGGCGCTGCAGGGCCCGGCGATGCTGGAATTCGGCCTCGGCGGCGGTGGAGAAACGCCCTTCCTTGACCGTCCCCGCCTCTTCCACCAGGGCCGGGTACACCGTCATCGACAGTCCGGCGATCTTCTGCTGGGTCTTTTCCGCGACCGCGGCAAACACACGGGCCTCCACCGGCTGCTGGCTCTTGGCGGTTTGCGGCACGGCCAGGGCGGCCTGGCTGGCTTCGGCAAAACGCGCGGTCAGTTCGGCCAGGTCGCGACCTTCGCCAAGGAACTTGCCCTGGGCGTCGACGATTTCCAGGTTCATCCGCAGGTGGCTCTCCACCTGCTGCGCGGCCTCGCTCCAGGCCTCGTCGCTGACCCGGGCGCCGGTCATGCGCAACAGTTCGCGGCCCAGGGCCTGGGGCAACGAACCTTCGGCGAAGACCATGCGCTGCAAGGCCGCCTTGACGAAGTCCGGCACTGGCACGAAGTTTTTGCGCAGGGCCTTGGGCAGGTTGCGCACCAGGGCGATGCACTTGGCCTCGATCAACCCCGGCACCAGCCATTCCAGGCGTTCGGCGGGCAGCGCCGGCAGCAGGGGCGCCGGCACCCGCAGGGTCACGCCGTCCCGGGGGTGGTTGGGCTCGAAGTGATAACTCAGGGCCAGTTCCAGATCGCCAATATGCAGGGTGTCCGGGTACTGCTTGGCGGTGACTTCACTGGCCTCGCGGGCCAGCACGTCTTCTTCGCGCATGATCAACAGCTGCGGGTTCTTCTGGCTGTGGACCCGGTACCAACTGTCGAAGGTCGCGGTCTGGTGGATCTCCGCCGGCAGGCGCTCGTCGTAGAAGGCGAACAGGGTTTCCTCGTCCGCCAGGATGTCCCGGCGCCGAGCCTTGGCCTCCAAGGCGTCGAGCTGTTCCAGCAACTGGGTGTTGGCGCTCAGGCACTTGGCCTTGGACTGGATCTCACCGCGCACCAGGGCTTCGCGGATAAACAACTCGCGGGACACCACCGGGTCCACTGGCCCGTAATGCACCGGCCGACGGCCGACCACGATCAGCCCGAACAGGGTGATCTGCTCGTAGGCCACCACCTGGCCACGCTTCTTCTCCCAATGGGGTTCGAAGTGGTTCTTCTTCACCAGGTGGCCGGCCAGGGGCTCGATCCAGTCGGGCTCGATCTTGGCCACCATGCGCGCATAGAGCTTGGTGGTCTCCACCAGCTCGGCAGTCATCAGCCATTGCGGGCGCTTCTTGCCCAGGCCCGAGGACGGGTGAATCCAGAAACGTCGCTGCCGGGCACCGAGGTAGTCGCCGTCTTCGGTCTTCTGGCCGATCTGGCTCAGCAGGCCCACCAGCACCGCCTTGTGCAGTTTCGGGTAGTCCGCCGGTTCCTTGTTCAGGCTCAGTTGCAGGTCGCGGCAGATCAGGCTCAGCTGCCGGTGCGAATCGCGCCATTCCCGCAGGCGCAGGTAATTCAGGAAATTCTTGCGGCACCAGTTGCGCAGCGGGCTGGCGGTCAGGGCCTGGCGCTGCTCTTCAAAGCCGCGCCACAGATTGACCAGCCCGGCGAAGTCCGAATCCACGTCCTTCCACTGTGCATGGGCCTGGTCGGCGGCTTGCTGACGCTCCGGCGGACGTTCGCGAGGGTCCTGGATCGACATGGCACTGGCAACGATCAGCACTTCCTGCAGGCTGCCGAGCTTGGCCGCTTCGAGCAGCATGCGGCCCATGCGCGGGTCCACCGGCAGCCGCGCCAGTTGCCGGCCCAGGGGCGTCAACTGACTGTTGCGGTCCACTGCCGAGAGTTCTTGCAGCAGGTTGAAACCGTCGCTGATGGCCTTGCCATCCGGCGGCTCGATAAACGGGAAGGCGGTGATTTCCCCCAGGCGCAGATGGAGCATCTGCAGGATCACCGCCGCCAGGTTGGTACGCAGGATTTCCGGATCGGTGAACTCCGGCCGGCCGAGGAAATCTTCCTCGCTGTACAGGCGCACGCAGATCCCCGGCTCGACCCGGCCACAACGGCCTTTACGCTGGTTGGCGCTGGCCTGGGACACCGCCTCGATGGGCAGGCGCTGGACCTTGGCCCGGTAGCTGTAGCGGCTGATGCGTGCAGTGCCGCTGTCGATCACATAGCGAATGCCCGGCACGGTCAGCGAGGTTTCCGCAACGTTGGTCGCCAGCACCACCCGCCGGCCCGGGTGGGACTGGAAGATCCGCTGCTGTTCCGCCGGCGACAGGCGCGCGTACAGCGGCAGGATCTCGGTGTGCTTGAGCTGAGCCTTGCGCAGCATGTCCGCGGCGTCGCGAATTTCCCGCTCCCCCGGCAGGAACACCAGCACGTCTCCGGGACTGCGGCGTTCGCTGCGCTCGTAGGCGGCGATTTCATCCAGGGTGGCGAGGATCGCCTGGTCCACCGTCAGGTCGTCCTCGACCCGGTTGCCCTCCTCGTCCTGCTCCAGGGTCAGGGGGCGATACCAGGTTTCCACCGGAAAGGTGCGGCCAGAGACTTCGACGATCGGCGCGTTATCGAAGTGCTTGGAGAAACGCTCCAGGTCGATGGTGGCCGAGGTGATGATGACCTTCAGGTCCGGACGCCGAGGCAACAGGGTCTTGAGGTAACCGAGGAGGAAGTCGATGTTCAGACTGCGCTCGTGGGCCTCGTCGACGATGATCGTGTCGTAGCGCTCCAGGTAACGGTCGTTCTGGGTTTCCGCCAGCAGGATGCCGTCGGTCATCAACTTGATCAGGGTGCTGGAGTCGCTCTGATCCTCGAAACGCACCTGGTAACCCACCAGCGAACCCAGGGGCGTAGCCAGTTCTTCGGCCACTCGGCTGGCGACGCTGCGGGCAGCGATCCGCCGGGGCTGGGTATGGCCGATCAGACCGTGCTGGCCGCGGCCGATCTCCAGGCAGATCTTCGGCAACTGGGTGGTTTTGCCCGAGCCGGTCTCACCGGCAATGATCAGCACCTGATGCTTGAGCAGCGCCTCCTTGATCTCGTCGCGCTTGGCGGCGATCGGCAGGCTGTCGTCATAGCGGATCAGCGGCACGCTGTCGCGCCGCGCCGTCACTAG
The DNA here is from genome assembly GCF_028550695.1 of Pseudomonas sp. BLCC-B112. Taxonomy (NCBI): domain Bacteria; kingdom Pseudomonadati; phylum Pseudomonadota; class Gammaproteobacteria; order Pseudomonadales; family Pseudomonadaceae; genus Pseudomonas; species Pseudomonas sp. BLCC-B112. The sequence continues at coordinate 850,511 of NZ_JAQQGK010000001.1, read as the reverse complement.
GTTGCACGACGCCTGCATCCGCTCCAGCCACTGGGCGAGCTTGGCCTCGTCGGGCTTCTTGCGCAGTTCAAGCAACTGCCGACGCAACCGGTGGCGGTCGGCGAGCATGGCTTGATCGAGGTTTTTCAACAGTTGGTCGATTGCAGGCGATTCGGAAGTCATCAGGTACGCAAAATGTCGTCTATGTAGGCAGGGCGCGATTGTCGCAGAAAAGCGCAGGCAATACGTAGGAGCCGGCGTGCCGGCGAAGGCGTCCTCACGGGCACCTTCGCTGGCACGCCGGCTCCTGCACTTCTATTCGTCTTCCAGGCCTTTGCGCCGGTAAGGGAAGACATCGATGATCTTGCCGGCGCGGATGGCGTCCTGCAGGCCCTTCCAGTAGTCGGCGTTGTACAGCTCGCCGTGCAGCTGGTCGAACAGCTTGCGCTGGCCGGCATCGGCGAACAGGAACGGCGGGAACTCCTCGGGAAACACGTCGTGGGGGCCGATGGAATACCAGGGCTCGGAAGCCATCTCGTCCTCCGGCGTACGGGGCGCCGGAATGTGACGGAAGTTGGCTTCGGTGAGGTAGCAGATCTCGTCGTAGTCGTAGAACACCACCCGGCCGTGACGGGTCACGCCGAAGTTTTTCAGCAGCATGTCGCCGGGGAAGATGTTGGCTGCCGCCAGTTGCTTGATCGCCAGGCCGTAGTCCTCCAGAGCCTCGCGGACCTGATCCGGGTTGGCGTGCTCCAGGTAGAGGTTGAGCGGGGTCATGCGGCGCTCGGTCCAGCAGTGGCGGATCAGCACGGTCTGGTCTTCCACGGCCACGGTGGACGGCGCCACTTCCAACAGTTCCTCAAGGCAGGCCGGGTCGAACTTGCTCAGGGGGAAGCGGAAATCGGCGAACTCCTGGGTATCGGCCATGCGCCCGACCCGGTCGACGCTTTTCACCAACCGGTACTTCTCGATCACCGTGGCCCGGTCGACGTTCTTCGACGGCGAGAAGCGGTCCTTGATGATCTTGAACACGGTGTTGAAGCCCGGCAGGGTGAACACGCTCATGACCATGCCGCGCACACCGGGAGCCATGATGAAACGGTCATCGGTGCTGGCCAGGTGGTTGATCAGGGCGCGGTAGAACTCCGACTTGCCGTGCTTGTAGAAGCCGATGGAGGTGTACAGCTCGGCGATGTGCTTGCCCGGCAGGATGCGCTTGAGAAAGCCGATGAACTCCGCCGGCACTGGCACATCCACCATGAAATACGAGCGGGTGAAGGAGAAGATGATCGAGACATCGGCTTCGTCGGTGATCAGCGCATCGATCTGGATGCCCCGGCCTTCACGATGCAGCAGCGGGATCACCAGGGGCCATTGCTCTTCGTGGGTGAAGATACGCCCCACCAGGTAAGCGCCCTTGTTGCGATAGAGCACCGAGGAGAACAGCTCCAGGGTCAACTCCGGGTCCTTGCACACCCAGTCCGGCAGGTTCTCCCGCAGTTGCGCCTCCAGGCGCCGCAGGTCGCCCGGCAGGTCGGCATAGTCCTCGCTGAAGCGGTAGTCGGCGAACACCTGCTCGAGCATCGCCGGCAGGTTGCCCTTGGGGTGGTAGCTGCGGGTCTGCGCGGCCCGGGCCCGGCGCAGGCTGGGCCGGGTGGTGTGGATGAACATGCAGCCGTCGCTGATCAGGTCATGGCTGAACAGCCCGCAGAAGATCGAGTTGTACCAGGTCTCGGACAGCTCATCGTCAAAACGCAGGTCGATCAGGCTGATGTAGGCGCTTTTCACCAGGGGCCACTGGCCGACATCCATCAACGCATCGTCGCTGAAGGACTGGTGCAACCGGGCCACGGTTTCCCCGACCTTTTCCTCATACAGGTTGATCCGCGCCGCCGAGGCCCTCTGCGCTTCCTGCCATTGCGCCTGCTCGAAGCGTTGCCGGGCACCGTCGGTGATCTGGCGAAAATGCTCGCGGTAGTCGTCGAAGCCATCGAGGATCATTCGAGCGATATCGGCGGCGGGCCATGACTGCGGCATAAGTAGACCTCTGCGGGAATTTACGATGCCAGAGCTTAGCCAGTGAAACGGCTTGAGGAGAAGCGTATTTTTGTGATCAAGCGTACGCCGGAAAATGACCCGGCAGTCGCCCTGCTCCCCAGGCTTGTGTGGCGGATCGTGGGACACAACAAACCCAGTGCCGGGTTTCTTCGCCCTGTGCGCCAATAAGGTTTGCCATGCCCGCCAGCGCTGGGCAAGATCCCCGCCCTCAAACCGAAGGATCCTTCCGTGAGACTTGTCGATCTCCTGCGTCTGTTGTCGCTGGCCGCCATCTGGGGCGCGAGCTTTTTATTCATGCGCATCATCGCCCCGGTGCTGGGCAGCGTACCCACGGCGTTTTTCCGGGTGTCGATTGCCGCGCTCGGGCTGCTGGTCATGCTGGCGCTGATGCGGGTCGACTGGAATTTTCGCGGCAAGCTCAAGACCGTGTTGCTGCTCGGTGTGATCAACTCAGGCATACCGGCAACGATGTATTCGGTGGCAGCCCAGGTGCTGCCTGCCGGCTACTCGGCGATCTTCAATGCCACCACGCCCTTGATGGGGGTGTTGATCGGCGGGCTGTTCTTTCATGAGCGGCTGAGCCTGAGCAAGATCGCCGGCGTCTGCCTGGGCCTGTTCGGCGTCGGCATCCTGACCCGCGCCGGCCCCGTGGCCTTCGACCATGAACTGCTGCTGGGCGCCCTGTCCTGCCTGATGGCCACCACCTGCTACGGCTTTGCCGGCTTCCTCGCGCGGCGCTGGCTGGATCAGGCCGGCGGCCTGGACAGTCGCCTCTCGGCGCTGGGCAGCATGCTCGGTGCCACCCTGCTGCTGTTGCCCCTGTTCGCCTACAACGCCATCAGCCAGCCGCCAGCCAGTTGGGGTGGCTGGAGCGTGTGGCTGTCGCTGCTGGGCTTGGGGCTGGGCTGCACGGCGTTTGCCTATGTGCTGTATTTCCGTCTGCTCAGCGCCATCGGTCCGGTGCGATCAATGACCGTGACCTTCATGATTCCGCCGTTCGGCGTGTTGTGGGGGGCCTTGCTGCTGGATGAGCCGCTGTCCATGGCGCATCTGTATGGCGGCGCGCTGATTGGCGCCGCCCTGTGGCTGGTGCTGCGGCCCACGGTCACGAGCAGCGCTCGCTGACCCGTGGCTCTTGTGGCCACGGCTAGCGCGGGTCGTGTAGCCGCTGCCGCAGGCGGCGAACGGCTTGGGCGGCATTGCGACGCAGCAGACGCGGCCATCTGGCGCCCGTACAAGGTTCGGCAGCAGACCGTCAAGCAAGGCCCTGCGGGCCTTTTCGCAGCCTCGCCGGAGCTCGGCAGCGGCTACGGAGCCTAAAGCGCGGCGTTGCTCATTTCGCCATCCACCAGACGCCGAATACCCAACGGGTTGGCATTGCGCAGGGCTTCGGGCAACAGCGCGTCCGGGTAGTTCTGGAAACACACCGGCCGCAGGAAGCGCTCGATCGCCAGACTGCCCACCGAGGTGCCCCGGGCATCGGAAGTGGCCGGGTAAGGCCCGCCATGAACCATGGCATCGCAGACTTCGACCCCGGTCGGATAACCGTTGAGCAACAGCCGACCGACCTTGTCCTGCAGGGTCTCGGTCAACCAGCGATGCTCCAGCAACTCCGGCTCCTCGCCGATCAGGGTCGCGGTCAGTTGCCCGCGCAGCCCCTGCAAGGCCGCCGCCAGCTCGCTCCAATCAGCCACTTCGATGACGATGCTGGCTGGGCCGAAGACTTCCTCCTGAAGCCGTTCATCCCCCTCCAGCAACAGGCTGACATCAGCCTGGAATAGCTGAGCCTGTGCCTGGGCGCCCTGTTGTGGCCGACCCGCCAGGTGCCGCAGGCGGGGATGCTGGTGCAAGGCTTCAACACCCCGGCAGTAGCTGGCCAGCGTGCCGCTGTTGAGCATGGTCTGCGGCGCCTGCTGGTCCATCTGCGCGCTGAACGCTTGGAGAAAGGCGCTGAACTGCGGCGAGCGCAGGCCGATGATCAGGCCCGGATTGGTACAGAACTGACCCGCGCCCAAGGTCACCGAGCCCGCCAGTTCGGCGGCGATCCGCGCGCCCCGGACCCTGAGTGCCTCGGGCAGCAGGATCACCGGGTTGATGCTCGACATCTCGGCGAACACCGGGATCGGCTGCGGCCGGTTCGCAGCCATCTGACACAAAGCGTTGCCGCCCTTGAGGGAGCCGGTAAAGCCCACTGCCTGGATCGCCGGGTGCTTGACCAGCCACTCCCCGACCCCGGCGCCGTAGATCATGTTGAACACCCCGGCGGGCATCTCGCTGCGCTGCGCCGCACGGATGATCGCGTCGGCCACCCACTCGGCGGTCGCCATGTGTCCGCTGTGGGCCTTGAACACCACCGGGCAACCGGCGGCCAGGGCCGCAGCGGTGTCGCCACCGGCCGTGGAAAACGCCAGGGGAAAGTTGCTCGCACCGAATACCGCCACCGGGCCCAGGCCGATATGGTACTGGCGCAAGTCCGGGCGCGGCAGCGGCTGGCGCTCGGGCAAGGCGCGATCGATGCGTGCGGCATAGAAGTCACCCCGACGCAGGACCCTGGCGAACAAGCGCAACTGGCCGCTGGTACGCCCACGCTCGCCCTGGATACGCGCAGCGGGCAAGGCGGTTTCCCGGCAGACGGTGGCGATGAAGTCATCGCCGAGACGATCCAGTTCATCGGCAATGGCATCGAGAAACTGGGCGCGCCTCTCGGCGCTGAGGTTGCGGTACAGCGGGAAGGCCTGCGCGGCGGCCCGGGCCGCAGCATCCACTTCTGCCGCAGTCGCCTGGAAGAAGCTTCCCGGCAGGGCTTGGCCACTGTCGGCATCCAGGCTGTGCAGTTGCACCTCACCCTGTGCGCTGCGGCCGCCGCCAATATAGTTGTGTCCAGACAAGCGAGTCATGAGGCATTCCTTGACCGGCGCCAGGGGCCGGTAGTTGAAGGTTTACAGGGCACGCACCTGGCCGATGGCCAAGGGCTGGGCGCTTTCGCCGATGGTGTTTTCCAGGGGCGCGCCGAAGGCTTCGAGGCTGATCTGGAAGCGGTCGCCGGGCCGCGTGCGCACCCCATCGGCAAAGGACAGGGTGGCGGTGCCGAAGTAGTGCACATGGACGTCACCGGGACGCAGGAACTGCGCGTACTTGAAGTGGTGGTATTCGAGGTTGGCCAGGCTGTGGCACATGTTGTCCTCGCCGCTGAGAAACTCCTTTTCCCAGAGCACTTCAGCGTCGCGGATGATGCGGCTGCGGCCCACCAGGTGCCGGGGCAGTTCGCCGACCCGCAATTCTGGGCCATAGGCGCAGTAGCGCAGCTTCGAGTGGGCCAGGTACAGGTAGTTGCGCCGCTCCATTACATGGTCGGAGAACTCGTTGCCCAGGGCATAACCGACGCGGTACGGCAGGCCATCCTCGCCGATCACATAAAGGCCGGTGAGCTCCGGCTCCTCGCCGGCATCCTCGGCAAAGGGCGGTACAGGAAAATCGCCGCCGGGAGGTACGACAATGCTGCCGTCGCCCTTGTAGAACCATTCCGGCTGGGCTCCCACTTGCCCGGCTGCGGGCTTGCCGCCTTCCAGGCCCCATTTGAAGATGCGCATGGTGTCGGTCATGCCGGCTTCCACCCCAGCGTCATGCTGGTGCATCTTGTCCCGGGCCGAGGCGCTGCCCAGGTGAGTCAGGCCGGTGCCGCTGATCAGGCAGTGGGCCGGGTCCTCATGATCCAGGGGCGGCAGGACCCGGCGCTGCTGCAGCAGCTGTGCATAGTCCGGCCCCGGATCACTGCCACGCCGTTGCGCTTCCTGCTGCAGGGTGCGCTGGTTGCGGATCGCCGCCAGGGCCAACTCTCGGGTGCTGGCGGTGTTGCGCAATACTCGCAGTTGCTGCTCTTCGATCACCCCGACCTGACGCTGACCGGTGCTGCTGAAAAATTGAATCAAGCGCATGTTCGCTCTCCCACAGGTCTGCACAGCGCCGCCCGCAAGCGGCGCCCGAGGCTTATTCGATGATGTTGAATTCGCTCAGGTAATCTTCGGAGATTTCCAGGCCCAGGCCCGGTTTGTGGTCGTCGAGCTGGATGTAGCCCTTGACCGGCTGCGGCTCGCCCTTGAACACGTAATAGAAGAGTTCGTTGCCGACCTCGACGTCGAACACCGGGAAGAACTCGGCCATCGGCGAGGCCGTGGTGGACAGGGTCAAGTGGTAGTTGTGCATCTGCCCGGCATGGGGAATCACCGGCACCGACCAGGCTTCGGCCATGGCGTTGATCTTGCGCGCGGCGGTGATGCCACCGACACGGTTGGTGTCGTACTGGATCACGTCGACGGCGCGACGTTCCAGCAGGTCCTTGAAGCCATAGGAAGTGAACTCGTGCTCGCCGCCGGAGATCGGCATGATGCCCATTTTCTTCAGCTCGACGTAGCCTTCGAGGTCATCGGCGATCACCGGCTCCTCCAGCCAGCGCGGCTCGAACTCCGCCAGCTTGGGCAACATGCGCCGGGCGTATTCCAGGGTCCAGCCCATATAGCACTCAAGCATGATGTCCACGTCCGGGCCGGCCAGTTCGCGCAGGGCGCGTACCTGCTCGATGTTGCGGCGCATGCCGGCCGGGCCGTCCTTGGGGCCGTAGCCGAAGCGCATCTTCAGCGCGGTGAAACCCTGGTTGAGGTAGCCCTGGGCCTCTTCGAGGAACAGATCGAGATTGTCATTGGCGTAGAGCTTGGAGGCGTAGGTCCAGATCTGGTCCTTGGTGCGCCCGCCGAGGAGCTTGAATACCGGCTTGTTCACTGCTTTGCCCATGATGTCCCAGAGGGCAATGTCGATCGCCGAGATGGCCGCCATGCCGATGCCCTTGCGCCCCCAGGCGTGGCTCTGACGGTACATTTTCTGCCAGATGTATTCGTTGTCGAAAGGGTCCTCACCGATGGCGATCGGGGCCAGGTAGGTGTCGATGATTTCCTTGGCCACCCGCGGCGCCAGGGCGCAATTGCCAATGCCCACCAGGCCGTTGTCGGTTTCCACTTCCACCACCAGCCAGCCGTGGAAACGGAACGAGCCCATGGCATCGCCACGCTCGAAGAGGATGTCCGTGGCGTTGGTGCAAAAGTGCGCCTGGGGTGGCACGACTTTGCCTTTCCACTCGAATACACGGGTACGGATCGCGGTGATTTTCATCAGGAGGTTTTCCTTGCAAGGCGTGGGTAGTGATCAGCCGACCTGGGCCGGTGTGAGCTGTTTGGGAGTGGTCGGGGTGTGCCGGGTATTCAGGCGTGACAACAGAATGGCGCCGAGGATGCCGACCAGGGCCAGGGCGAACATCCCCGCACGCGGGTCGGCAAACTGGGTTTCCATCAGGGTCTTGAGGTTCGGCGCGACAAAGCCGCCGAGGTTGCCGATGGAGTTGATCAGGGCGATGCCGCCGGCCGCCGCGGCGCCGCTGAGGTAGCCGGTGGGAATGGTCCAGAACAGCGGCTGCACGGCGACAAAGCCGGCGGCGGCGAAACAGAAGGCCAGGACCACCGGCACCATGCTGCTGCCCAGCGCCGAAGCAGCGATGCCCAGGGCGGCCATGCTCAGCATGACCACCGCCAGGTGCCGGTGCTGACCACTGCGGTCGGCATAGCGAGTCACCAGACGGGTCACCAGCAAGGCGCAGATCCACGGAATCGCGGTGATCAGCCCGACGCTAAGGCCGACGTGGCCATCCAGCAGCCCGGCGATGCGTGTCGGCAGGTAGAACACCACGCCGTAGACGCTCATCTGGATAGTGAAATAGGCCAGGCAGAATTGCAGGACCCGGCGGTTGCGCAAGGCACTGAAGAAGCCGTGGGGGCTGCTGTCCTTTTTCCTCGCGTCCTCTTCGGCCAGGGCCTCATGCAGCGCCTGCTTCTGCTCGTGGCTCAACCAGCGTGCATCGCCGGGACGATCCACCAGGTAAAAGTAGGCGGCGACGCCGACGACCGAGGCCATCAGGCCCTCGACCACGAACAGCCATTGCCAGTTGGTCAGGCCGAACACGCCGTGGAACTCCAGCAACCAACCCGATAGCGGGCTGCCCAGGACCAGCGCCAAGGGCAGACCGAAATAGAACAGCCCCAGGGCCTGGCCCCGGCTCTGGGCCGGGAACCAGTAAGTGAGGTACAGAATGATCCCCGGGAAGAAGCCGGCCTCGGCCACGCCCAGGAGAAAGCGCAGCACATAGAAGGTCTGGGCGTTGTGGGCGAACATCATCGCCGCCGACACCAGGCCCCAGGTGACCATGATCCGGCACAGCCAGACCCGCGCACCAAGGCGATGCAGCATGTAGTTGCTGGGCACTTCGAAGAAGGCGTAGCCGATGAAGAAAATACTCGCGCCAAAGGCGAAGGCCGCATCGCCGAGGCCGGTATCGGCTTGTAATGCGGCCTTGGCGAAGCCGACGTTGGAGCGGTCGATAAAGGCCAGGATGTACATCAGGATCAGGAACGGCAGCAGACGCAGCCGGCTTTTGGAGATGGCGCTGGCGAGCGCCAGCGCGGAATCTGGACGAGTCATGTGGATGTTCCTTGAGTGCCGATCATGCCTTGCGCAAGGGACAAGGCGGGCTTCTTGTAGTTGTTCGATCGCTTGAGGGAGTCGCTGGCAGCCGCTCAATCGATGGGGCGACTTTAGCCAGCGCCGACAGCACCGGCTAATCACTTATGGGTATCCAGCGATAACCACCGGTGATCGCAAGAGACCTTTTATCGCCTTTCAGGGTTATCAGAGAGAGCGCCTGCCTTTCGCCGGCCAGCCGGCTCCTACAGCCATGCCGGCCCAGGCGTTCCGGCAAACGGCGGATGCCAGAAAGCATTCCCATGCCAAGGCATGGGAATGCGCGAGCAAGCAAACGCTGCGATCAGTGGCGGTGGGCACCCATGCGGCAGGCGATCTCGAAGGCCTGGCCAATGGCGCCGGCATTGGCCAGGCCCTGCCCGGCAATATCGAACGCCGTACCGTGGGCCGGCGTGGTGATGGGAATAGGCAAGCCGCCCTGCACGGTGACGCCACGGGAAAAGCCCATGAGCTTGATCGCGATCTGCCCCTGGTCGTGGTACATGGTCACCACCGCGTCGAAGGCACTGGCGTCGCCCTGGACCTTGAGGAAGATGGTGTCAGCCGGATAAGGCCCGTCAGCGCCGATACCCAGGGCCTGGGCGGTCTTCACTGCCGGGCCGATGATATCCAGCTCCTCGCGACCAAAAGAGCCATGGTCGCCATTGTGCGGATTGAGACCGCAGACGCCGATGCGCGGCCGTGCCAGACCATTGCGTTTGAGGGCCTGGTCGATCAGTTGGATGGCCTCCAGCACTCGCGCCTGGCTGAGCAGGCCCGGCACCTCGGCCAGGGCCACATGGGAGGTCACCCGTGAGGTCCAGAGGTTGTCGAGGACGTTGAACTCACAGAACGGCCCGTGGAAGCCCAACCGCTCAGCGAACCAGTGCAGCTCATCGCTGTGGGCCATACCGGCCATGTGCAGCGAGGTCTTGTTCAAGGGGCCGAACAGCACCGCGTCAGTGGTCCCGTCGCGGGTCAGGCCCAGGGCCACTTCGAGGGTGTCAAGGCAATAACGCCCACCCACGGCGCTGGCTTGGCGGCGCGCAAACTCGCCTACTGCATTGCCGCGAAAATCATAGAACAGCGGCGTGTCGTCAGTGAACGCCAACGACTCCAGGGTACTGACCTTGCGATAGGCAAACTCGCACCCGGCGATGTCCATGCCGCGACGCATTTCTGCTTCATCGGCAATCAGGATCACCTTGGCCTGGGCCCGCACCTGGGGCTGGCTCAACAACCGGGCAATGAGTTCCGGGCCGATGCCAGCCGGGTCGCCCAGGACCATGGCGATGGTGCTCTTGCTCATGCTTCACTCCTTGCAGGTTCAGGCTAGGGGCGCGCATCCACGCCCGGCTCGCAACGGAAGAGCTGTTGCGCATTGCTGTAGAACAGGCGCTGCTGATCGGCCCGTGGCAGATCGGCGACCCTGTGTTTGAAATTGTTGTAATGCATGCAGCGCTCGACTGGGACAGCGCCACGTTGGGGGCACTATCGAGGCCTTGGAGATAACCGTCTAATCAAAACTTGAGATACACCGATAGCTGGAAGATATGCCTACAAGGGATTCAGAGAACTCCGAAGCTCTACGGTATTTTCCAACCAACTTTCACAAAAGGCTCTGAACCGCCTGTTTCAGCGTCTTCCCTGCTGCGCCGCCCCGTCGATCTATAACCCCAGGCTATCGGTGTATCTCATGTTTTGAGTAGACGTCGTGCCACCGGCTTCCCACACTCGGTTCCAGGCTTGCGGCCTCAGGCCACGGACAAGCCACTCATAACAACGACAAGAACCAGAGGCTCTACCATGCGCTCAACCTTCGTTCGTCGCACGTCACGCCTATTGCTCGGCGCCAGCCTGCTCTGCGCCCTGCCCGCCCTGGCCTGGCAGCCGGAAAAGAACGTCGAGATCGTAATCGCCGGTGGCCCCGGAGGCGGTACCGACCAACTCGGCCGACTGATCCAGTCAATCATCACCACCCACAAGCTGCTGGACGTCAACACCGTGGTCCTGAACAAGGGGGGAGGCAACGGCGCAGAGGCCTTCCTTGACCTGAAGATGGCCCAGGGCGATCCAGGCAAGCTGGTGATCGGCACCAACAACATCTACTTGCTGCCGCTAGTGGCCAAACTCGGCTACCAGTGGCAGGAGCTGACGCCGGTGGCCGCCCTGGCCGAGGACGACTTCATCCTCTGGACCTACCAGGACGCGCCCTGGAAAGACGCCAAGGCTTTCTATGAGGCAGTCAAAACCGAGCCGAAGCTGCGCATGGGCGGCAGCCAGTCCAAGGACGTCGACCAGACCCTGACCCTGCTGCTGAACCGCACCATTGGCAGCAAGCTGACCTACATCCCCTTCAAGAGCGGCAGTGAGGCGGCCACCCAGTTGGCGGGCAAACACATCGCCAGCAACGTCAACAATCCCGCAGAAAGCATCAGCCAATGGCGCGGCAATCAGGTCCGGCCACTGTGTGTGTTCAGCCGCGAGCCCATGCAGTACACCGACAAGGTCGCCGGCGAACGCTCCTGGTCAGACATTCCCACCTGCCACTCCCAAGGCCTGGGGATCGACCAGTACCGCTTCCCGCGCACCGTGTTCATGCCCGGCGGGGTCAGTGCCGAGCAGCGGGCGTTCTACGTTGAGCTGCTGCGCAAGGTCACCCAGGCTCCGGAGTTCAAGGCCTACGTGAGCCAGAACGCCCTGGTGCCGACCTTTCTCGAAGGCGAGCCACTGAACGCCTACATCGAGCAGGACACTGCACGGGTGACCCCGGTCTTCAAGGAAGCCGGCTGGCTGCGCGACTGATCCCGCGGGCGGCCCCGCCCCGCCTGAGACTCAGGCAGGGCCGCTGCCGCTCGCCCTTTTTTCGGAGGTGCAAGCATGTCCCATTGCGCAAATTCATCATCACTCCTGGGCACCCGCTGGGTCGAACTCGGGCTGGCCCTGTTCACCGCCCTGATCGGCGCCGCGGTGATGCTCGGTAGCCTCGAACAAGGCATCGGCTGGGGCGACGCCGGCCCCCAGCCTGGGTATTTCCCGTTCTACATCGGCCTGCTGCTCAGTGGCGCCAGCGCCGCCAACGCCCTGCTCACCGGGCTGCGCTGGCACGCCCTGGGCCTGGCCTTCGTCAGCCGCAAGGCGTTCGTCCAGGTGCTCTCGGTGTTCATTCCCATTGCCCTGTTCGTTGCGGCCATGCCGTTCACCGGCATCTACCTGGCCTCAGCGCTGTTCATCGCCTGGTTCATGTGGCGCGACCGGTTGCGGGCCCGGCCTTATGGCAGATGGATGATCGGTGGCGTGTCCTTCGGAGCAGTGCTGGCCAGCTACCTGATCTTCGCCCTGTGGTTCAAGGTGCCGCTGGATGCCGGGCCGCTGGGCGACTGGTTGGCCCTGGCCGGGAGTCGCCTGAAATGAGCGAATTCGACTCCCTGCTGCAAGGCATGAACCTGATCCTCACCCCCGGCCATATCGGACTGATGGTGGTGGGCGTACTGCTGGGTATCCTGGTGGGAGTGCTGCCCGGGCTCGGCGCGCCCAACGGTGTCGCTCTGTTACTGCCGCTGACCTTCAGCATGACGCCGGTGTCGGCGATTATCCTGCTTTCGTGCATGTACTGGGGGGCGTTGTTCGGCGGTTCGATCACCTCGATCCTGTTCAACATTCCCGGTGAGCCCTCATCGGTGGCCACTACCTTCGACGGCTACCCCATGGCCCGCCAGGGTCGGGCGGCCGAGGCCCTGACCGCAGCCTTCAGTTCGGCACTGATCGGTGCCCTCTGCGGCGTGCTGCTGCTGACCTTCCTGTCGACGCGGATTGCCGAGTTCGCCCTGTCCTTCAGCTCACCGGAATTCTTCGCCGTGTACCTGCTGGCGTTCTGCACGTTCATTGGCATGAGCAAGAACCCGCCGCTAAAAACCCTGGTGGCGATGATGCTCGGCTTCGCCATGGCCGCGGTGGGCATGGACACGGTGTCGGGCAACCTGCGACTGACCTTCGACCAGCCGATGCTGATGACCGGCATCAGCTTTGAAGTGGCGGTGATCGGTCTGTTCGGCATTGGCGAGATCCTCTGCACCGTGGAGGAAGGCCTGGTGTTCCGTGGCGAGCACGCGCGGATCACGCCGATGATCATCCTGCGTACCTGGGCGCGCTTGCCGCGCTATTGGCTGACGCTGGTGCGCAGCACCCTGGTGGGCTGCTGGATGGGCATCACACCCGGCGGTCCCACCGCAGCCTCGTTCATGGGCTACAGCCTGGCACGGCGCTTCTCCAGGCACCGCGAGCACTTCGGCAAGGGTGAGATCGAAGGCGTGATCGCCCCGGAAACCGCCGACCACGCTGCTGGTACCAGCGCCCTGCTGCCGATGCTGACCCTGGGCATTCCCGGTTCTGCCACCGCCGCGGTGATGCTCGGCGGGCTAATGATCTGGGGCCTGCACCCGGGGCCGACGCTGTTTGTCGAGCAGCACGATTTCGTCTGGGGCCTGATCGCCAGCATGTACCTGGGCAACGTGGTCAGCCTGATCGTGGTGCTGGCCACCGTGCCGCTGTTCGCCTCGATCCTGCGGATTCCTTTCTCGATCATTGCGCCGATCATCATCATGGTCTGCGCCATTGGTGCCTACTCGGTGCACAACGCCTTCTTCGACGTGGTGCTGATGCTGGGCTTCGGCGCCCTGGGCTACCTGTTCAAAAAGCTCGGCTACCCCATCGCGCCGTTGGTGCTGGCGGCAGTACTGGGAGACAAGGCCGAGGATGCCTTCCGCCAATCGATGCTGTTCTCCGACGGGCAATTGGGGATCTTCTGGTCCAACCCGCTGGTGGGCAGCCTGACCACGGCGGCGCTGATCATGCTGTTCTGGCCCCTGCTGTCTACGGCCTTGCAACACGTGGTCAAGGGCCGCTCGCAGGGTCCGGCCGACAGTCATTCCTCCCCTTGAATGCTACTCCTGGCAACGCCTGGCATTTATTGTCAGGCTTGCCGCTGCCTCTTACTGCGAGCCCGGCCCTATGACCAAGATTCCTGATGCCAACATGATTCACAGTCGCCTGCGTCTGCGCCAATTACGACTGATGCTGGCCCTGCAGGAGTTCGGCTCTCTGCGCCGCGCTGCGGACAACATCGGCATGACCCAGCCAGCCGCGACCAAGATGCTCCATGAGGCCGAGGACCTGCTGGGGGTCGAGCTGTTCGAACGCCTGCCTCGGGGCATGCGCTCCACGCCCTTCGGCGAGACGGTGATCTACTACGCCCAGATGGTCTTCGCCGAACTCAGTGGCATGCGCGAGGAACTGGTAGCCCTGGAATCCGGCAACCTCGGGCGGGTTGCGGTGGGGGCCATTCCAGCCCTGGCCTCAGGACTGCTGACGCGGACCATCGCGACCCTCAAGCAGAGTCACCCCCGGCTGTCCATGAGCATTCAGGTAGACACCAGCGATGTGCTGGTACAGGCGTTATTGCAGGATCAACTGGACATCGTCCTGGGCAGGATCCCCGCTGGCGCACGGGCCGAGGAACTGCTCTTCGACAGCCTGGGTGAAGAGGCCCTGTGCGTGATCGCCGGGGCGCAGAATCCACTGGCACAAGCCACGCACTTGAGCTGGGCACAATTGCAGAACGAAACCTGGGTGCTGCAACAGCATCCCAGCCCCATGCGCTCGATCATCAACCAAGTGTTCCACAACGCCCGGGTCGATATCCCCAGCAGCATCGTCGAGACCACCTCGATCATGACCTTGCTGTCCCTGGTGCAGCAGACCGACATGATCGGTGTTACACCGGTTTCGGTAGTCGAGGACTATCCCGGGCGTCACCTGTTGGCGGTGCTGCCGATCCAGTTCGAGGCGCGGTTGCCGCCCTTCGGGTTGATCACCCGGCGGCACCGCATCCAGTCGTCGGCGATGCAGGCCTTCATGAACTCGGTTCGCAAGGAACATGGGTTGAACCGAGACTGAGTGCCAGCAAGGGGCTCAAGGAACGTTCAGGGTAATCAGGTAGGTGCCGGAGGTTACGGCCTTGCCGGCCTGATCAACAAAGGCATAGTGCTGGTTGTAGTAGCGGCCCTGGGAACCACTGTCGGTCAAAAGCTTGACCTTGACGGCGGAATGATCCGAAGCGCTGACGCTGGCCACGGCTCCCACACGGGCTACGTCGATTGCGGTGCCGCGCGAGCCTTGAGGACACTGGCGTAGGCTAAGCCCTGTGCTGGCGGCGCTGGTGGTGCAATGGCTCTCAACGATACTGCCGGTAAAGCGGATGACCCCCTGTGCCACGGGAGCAGCGGCGAAACAACTGCTCGACAGTCCCAAAAGCAAACCGAAAGCGGTTGAAGCGAACGTTGCGTTCATACTGACTCTCCTTTGTTTAAGGACTATGTCGTCAGTCTAGGTACCGGCTTTAGCTTTTAAGGTTTGTCTGATGGACTAATTTGGAATACCAACAAAAAAGTCTAAGCATCTGGTTATCAAAAGAACCTTGAGGGTTCGCTTCAGTCGCTCATTACGTGCACATACAAGGTTTGAAATCAGACCTTTATTGACCGGCAAAGAACTACACGACGATAGTGGCATCTAGCCACTATTCATGCTTATAGTCGATCATTAATTGAATCAATAATGGGCAAAAGCGACCGAGCATTGCGCTCGGCCGCAGGTCTGGACAACCACCGCGAAGATCGTCGCCCGTAACTATCAGGCGCTCTTACGGAACACGAAGACCAGGCCGACAATGATCAGGCCCATGCCCATCAGGCTCAGCCAGGCCAGACGATTGCCGAAAAAGATAAAGTCCATCAATGCGGTCACCGCCGGTACCAGATAGAACAGGCTGGTGACATTCACCAGGTTGCCCTGAGCGATCAATCGGTACAGCAGCAGTGTGGCCAGTACCGACACCACCAACCCCATCCACAGCAGCGCAATCACGAAGCCGGCGCTGTACTCGAAGTGAAACGGCTGGAACGGCACGAACAGCGCACACAGCAACAGGCCCGCCAGGTACTGCACCGGCAGGGTGCCCAAGGGGTTGTCGGTGATGCGTTTCTGCATGATCGAACCGGCCGTCATACTGACCAGGGCCAGCAGGCCACAGAGCATGCCGGAGACGGATATCCCCGCCAGACCGATGCCCTGGTAGACCACCATGATCAGCCCGGTGAGCCCCAGACTGAGGCCGAACAGGCGGCTCCAGGAACGCTGGCGCTCCATCAGCACCACGGTGAGGATCGGCTGCACCCCCATGATGGTGGCCATGACGCCAGGGGTGACCTTCAGGTCCAGGGCCAGGATGTAGAAGATCTGGTAGGCCCCCAGCAGCACCAGGCCGGTGGCCATGGCAAAGCCCACGGCCCGACGCCCCCGGGGCAGGCGGAGCTTGAGCAAGGGCATCAGCAGCACCAGGCCCATCAGGGCGATGATGAAACGCAACAGCAGGAAGGCAAAGGGCGAAGCCTGGGTCAGGCCCCATTTGGAGAAGATCGCGCCACTGCTCCAGAGCAGGACGAACAGGCTCGTGGAGGCCGCCGCAAGTGCGGACTTTTTGGAAATGAGCAACATGAAAACCACCTGTAATCAGGCAAGAAGCCAATTCAGCCAAGGCTGAAGTTCAGTAGTGTTTGGTTCAGGCGGGCACAGGGAACAGCAGCGATTGCTGATCAGCCCGAAAAGCCAACGCCCGGCGGTGATACGACTGCGTACACCGGCGTGCTACTGACAGGTGGGGGGTACTGACCGATCTGCACAGGCTGCTGATTCCCGCACGGCACGACGCCAGCGTTGACCGCTGAAACCACTACCGCGTTGAGAAGGGAAAAGGCCATGAGCTGATCTTTCTTGAAGGGAAAAAACCATGAGTCGGCTGACTCATCGGGCGCCGAATGTAACCGGCGTCCGATATTCATTGCAAGACTTATCCGAACAACCACTTCCACAAGACCACCAGCACCACCACCGCCAGAACCGGGCGCAGGATGCGGTAGAGCTTGGGATTGCGGCGCTTCCACTGCTTGACCACACCGCTGAAGCTGTCGCTGAAACGCTTGCTCCAGGCATAGGCCTGGTTAATCCCGCCGACGCGCTCGTCATCAAGGTTCTGCGGCGCGGTCGCACGACCCAACTGGGCGCTGACCCAGCGGTTGATGCGCGTCATCAACGGGCTGCTCAACGGCCGTTCGATGTCGCAGAACAGGATCACCCGGGTGGTTTCGGTTTCGTTCTTCACCCAGTGCACATAGGTCTCGTCGAACATCACGTCTTCACCGTCGCGCCAGGCGTACTCCTGACCATCGACAAAGATCCGGCAAGCGTCGGAGTTGGGGGTCGACAACCCCAGGTGATAACGCAGCGAGCCGGCAAAGGGATCGCGGTGCGGGTTCAGGTGGCTGCCACCGGGCAGCAGGGCGAACATCGCACCCTTGACGTTGGGAATGGCGCTCACCAGCTCGACGGTCTTGGGGCACAGCGCGGCCGCCGACGGCAGGGGCTTGTCGTACCACTTGAGGTAGAAACGCTTCCAGCCCTTCTTGAAGAAGGAACCGAAGCCGGCATCGTTGTTCTTCTCCGCCGCGCGGATATACCCCTCATCGAACAGATGCATGGCCTCCTCGCGGATCACTTCCCAGTTATCCCGCAGGATATCCAGCTCGGGGAACTTGCTGCGGTCCAGGTAAGGCTTGGAAGGCACTCCGGAAAACAGATACATCAGCGCGTTGTAGGGGGCAAACAACGCCGAATGGTTGACGAACTGGCGCAGTACCGGCAGACGCGCTTTGCCGCGCAGATGCACGTAAAGGATGCTGCCGACGAACAGCGACAACACCGCGAACTTGGCGGCAAAGGAAAAGCTCATGCAACGACTCCTTGGAAATAGGCACCTGTGCAGGCTGTGTGGGGGAGTGTTCACCCAACCTGGCAGCCGGCAATGATAAACACTCCTGGACCCTGGAAAAACCCGCACGACTCAACATTCAGTGTTAACGGGCGTGCAACAAAGGCGCTTAAGTAGCATAAGCGGCCAGGCCCTTGCCTGATGTAGGTCAGCATTCACCGGCGAGCCGGCGCCTCTCGGCGAATGCCCAGGGTGCGTTACTGCTGGTTTTCCTGCTCGGTGAACAGGTCGCTGAACAGCATGCTCGACAGATAGCGCTCGCCGGAGTCCGGCAGGATCACCACGATGGTCTTGCCCTGCATTTCCGGGGTCTGGGCCAGGCGCACCGCCACCGCCATGGCCGCGCCGCAGGAAATCCCGCAGAGAATCCCCTCTTCCTGCATCAACCGCAGGGCCATGGCCTTGGATTCCTCGTCGGTCACCAGCTCGACCCGGTCGACCATTTCCAGATCCAGGTTCTTGGGCACGAAACCGGCGCCGATGCCCTGGATCTTGTGGGGGCTGGGCTTGATCTCTTCGCCGGCCAGTTTCTGGCTGATGACCGGCGACGTGGCAGGTTCCACCGCCACCGAGAGGATCGGCTTGCCCTGGGTCTTCTTGATATAGCGCGACACGCCGCTGATGGTGCCACCCGTGCCGACCCCAGCCACCAGCACATCCACGGCGCCGTCGGTGTCGTTCCAGATTTCCGGACCGGTGGTTTTCTCGTGGATCGCCGGGTTGGCCGGGTTATCGAACTGCTGCGGCATGAAGTACTTGGACGGATCGCTGGCGAGAATTTCCGCCGCCTTTTCAATCGCGCCCTTCATGCCCTTGGCCGGCTCGGTCAGCACCAGCTCCGCCCCCAGGGCCTTGAGCACCTTGCGCCGCTCGATGCTCATGGACGCCGGCATGGTCAGCATCAGCTTGTAACCACGGGCAGCGGCGACGAAGGCCAGGCCAATCCCGGTGTTGCCCGAAGTGGGCTCGACGATGGTCATGCCCGGCTTGAGCTTGCCGCGACTTTCCGCGTCCCAGATCATGTTGGCGCCGATCCGGCATTTCACCGAATAGCCCGGGTTACGCCCTTCGATCTTGGCCAGGATGGTCACGCCGCGAGGGGCGATACGGTTGATCTGCACCAAGGGCGTATTGCCGATGGAATGGGCATTGTCAGCAAAAATTCGGCTCATGGCTGGGTCCTTATGCAGCAGTGAAGAAGTCCTCAAGGGTATGCCTGGTGCCTTTGAGCGTCCAGTCGCGCCGAACGACTGCGACCCCAGGCAGTCAATGCCTCTATACGGCTGGAGACTGCTGATCATGAAACGTCGTTACCGTTGGCCCCTATGGACCCTGGCCGGCCTGCTGGTCCTGCTGCTGGCCCTGCACTTCACCCTGCCCTATCTGGTGCGCGACTACCTGAATGACAAACTGGCGGACATGGGCGACTACCGTGGCCAGATCAGCGATATCGACCTGGCCCTGTGGCGCGGCGCCTACCGCATCAACGGGCTGAAGATCGTCAAGGTCAGCGGCAAGGTACCGGTGCCCTTCGTCAAGGCGCCGCAGATCGACCTGGCGGTGAGCTGGCATTCACTGTGGTACGACCACGCCGTGGTGGCCAAGGTGCAGTTTGTCCAGCCGGAGCTGAACTTCGTCGATGGCGGCGCCGACAAGCAAGCGTCGCAGACCGGTGAAGGCACCGACTGGCGGGCGCAACTGGGCAAGCTGTTGCCCATCACTCTCGACGAGCTGCGGATCAGCGACGGCAAGATCCACTTTCGCAACTTCAGCTCCACTCCCCCGGTGAACATCGGCGCCACCCAGGTCAATGCCAGTTTCTACAACCTGACCAACGTGGTGGATACCCAGGGCAAACGCGATGCGCGCTTCGACGGCAAGGCCTTGCTGCAAGGCCAGGCCCCCATGGAAAGCACCGCCACCTTCGACCCCCTGAGCAATTTCGAGGACTTCGAATTCCGTCTGCGGGCCCGGGATATCGAACTCAAGCGTTTCAACGACTTCGCCTCGGCCTACGGCAAGTTCGACTTCAATGCCGGACACGGCGACGTGGTGATCGAAGCCCAGGCCGAGAAGGGCCAACTGCATGGCTATATCAAGCCGCTGCTGCGGGACGTGGAAATCTTCAACTGGCAGCAGGACGTGGAGAACCGCAACAAAGGAGTATTCCGCTCGGTATGGGAAGCCTTGGTGGGGGCCGGGGAAAACCTGCTGAAGAACCAGCACAAGAACCAGTTCGCCACCCGGGTAGAACTCAGCGGCAGTGTGCACCGGCAAGATATCAGCGCATTCCAGGCGTTTTTGCAGATTTTGCGCAATGGATTCATCCAGGCCTTCAATGCCCGTTACGAACAACCCAAGCCCTCGACTGACTGAGTCACCCCGTGACGCTCCATTCAGAGACTGAATGGGGCGTCCACGTTCACAGTCGACCGGGCACCGCGTTATAGTCGCGCCATCACTCTCCATTCAATCGATCTGCCCCGGGCAGCTCGCCGTCACCGTTCGAGGAATTGCAGATGAAGTTCGAAGGCACCAGCGCATACGTCGCCACCGATGACCTGAAGCTGGCAGTCAACGCCGCCATCACCCTGGAGCGTCCGCTGCTGGTCAAGGGCGAACCCGGCACCGGCAAGACCATGCTCGCCGAGCAACTGGCCGAATCCTTTGGCGCCAAGCTGATCACCTGGCACATCAAGTCCACCACCAAGGCCCACCAGGGTCTGTATGAGTACGACGCGGTCAGCCGCCTGCGCGACTCCCAGCTGGGTGTGGACAAGGTCCACGACATCCGCAACTACCTGAAGAAGGGCAAGCTCTGGGAAGCCTTCGAATCCGAGGAGCGGGTGATCCTCTTGATCGACGAGATCGACAAGGCCGACATCGAGTTCCCCAACGACCTGCTGCAAGAGCTCGACAAGATGGAGTTCTACGTCTACGAAATCGACGAGACCATCAAGGCCAAGCAGCGGCCGATCATCATCATTACCTCCAACAACGAGAAAGAGCTGCCGGACGCCTTCCTGCGTCGCTGCTTCTTCCACTACATCGCCTTCCCCGACCGCACCACCCTGCAGAAAATCGTCGACGTGCACTACCCCGACATCAAGAAAGACCTGGTCATCGAAGCCCTGGACGTGTTCTTCGATGTGCGCAAGGTGCCGGGCCTGAAGAAGAAGCCCTCGACCTCGGAGCTGGTGGACTGGCTCAAGCTCTTGATGGCCGACAACATCGGCGAAGCGGTGCTGCGCGAACGCGATCCGACCAAGGCCATCCCGCCCCTGGCCGGCGCCCTGGTGAAGAACGAACAGGACGTACAACTGCTGGAGCGCCTGGCGTTCATGAGCCGTCGCGGTAGTCGTTAAGAGGCTGATTCCATGCTGCTCAACCTGTTCAATGAAATGCGCGCGGCCAAGGTACCGGTGTCGGTACGCGAGCTGCTGGACCTGATCAACGCACTCAAGCAGCGCGTAACCTTCGCCGACATGGACGAGTTCTATTACCTCGCCCGGGCGATCCTGGTGAAGGACGAACGGCATTTCGACAAGTTCGACCGAGCCTTCGGCGCCTACTTCAATGGCCTGGAAAAGCTCGATGACCACCTGCAAGCGCTGATCCCCGAGGATTGGCTGCGCAAGGAATTCGAGCGTTCCCTGAGCGATGAGGAACGGGCGCAGATCCAGTCCCTGGGCGGCCTGGACAAGCTCATCGAAGAGTTCAAGAAGCGCCTGGAAGAACAGAAGGAACGCCACGCCGGCGGCAACAAGTGGATCGGCACCGGCGGCACCAGCCCCTTCGGCTCCGGCGGTTTCAACCCGGAAGGCATCCGCGTCGGCGATGCCGGCAAGCGCCAGGGCAAGGCGGTGAAAGTCTGGGACCAGCGCGAATACAAGAACCTCGACGACTCGGTGGAACTGGGCACCCGCAACATCAAGGTGGCCCTGCGCCGGCTGCGCAAGTTCGCGCGCCAGGGTGCGGCGGAGGAGCTGGACATCGACGGTACCATCGACCACACCGCCCGTGATGCCGGGTTGCTGAACATCCAGATGCGCCCGGAGCGACGCAACAGCATCAAGCTGCTGTTGCTGTTCGACATCGGCGGTTCCATGGATGCCCACGTGAAGATCTGCGAGGAACTGTTCTCGGCCTGCAAGACCGAGTTCAAGCACCTGGAGTACTACTACTTCCACAACTTCATCTATGAATCGGTGTGGAAGAACAACCTGCGTCGCGGTTCCGAGCGCACCTCGACCCAGGACCTGCTGCACAAGTACGGCGCCGACTACAAAGTGATCTTCGTCGGTGACGCCGCCATGGCGCCCTACGAAATCACCCAGGCCGGCGGCAGCGTCGAGCACTGGAACGAAGAAGCCGGCTATGTGTGGATGCAGCGCTTCATGGAGAAGTACAAGAAGCTCATCTGGATCAATCCCTACCCGAAAGACACCTGGGGCTACACCGCTTCGACCAACATCGTTCGCGAGTTGATCGAAGACCAGATGTACCCGCTGACCTTGCGTGGCCTGGAAGAAGGCATGCGCTTCCTGTCCAAGTAAGCGGCGCGGGGCCGTCAAGCAAGGCCTTGCGGCCTTTTCGCAGCCTCGCCAAGGCTCGACAGCGGCTACAGGAAATCCCCTGTAGCCGCTGCCGCAGGCTGCGAACGGTCGCGAAGCGGCCGCCTTCAGCCACTACCCAAACCTGCGCAAGAATGCCACCTGCTGCCGATGCGCCGTTTCCTGCACCACCGGCGTCAATCGCACCTCGCTGCCCGGCAAACACTGCGCCAACCGCGCCAGTGACAAGGGGGTCAACGCCCCCAATCGCGGATAGCCGCCAATGGTCTGCCGATCATTGAGCAGGATGATCGGCTGGCCGTCCGGCGGCACCTGGATCGCCCCCAGGGGAATGCCCTCGGAAATCATCGGCCGGCCCTGATACTGCAAGGTCGGTCCCAGCAAGCGCGCGCCCATGCGATCAGCCCGGCTGTCCAGGGTCCAGGTGCTGTTGAAGGCGTCGAACAGGCTCAAACCGCTGAACTGGCCGATCTGCGCGCCCAGAATCACCTCCAGGGGTGCTGCACATTGCCAATCCGGCAACTGCGCGGCCGACAGACTCCTGAGCGCACCGCCAGTCCCCGAGTAACTCAAGGCCCCGCCCTCGCTCAGGGCCCGGCCATGACCATCCGGGCCGCCCAAGGCTTCGCGCAACACACTGGCGCAACTGCCCAGCACCTTGGGCGCGTCAAACCCGCCTGGGGCTGCCAGGTAGGCCCGGGCACCCAAGAAAGGTTGAGTAAAACGCAGGCGCTGGCCCTTTTGCAGGATGAAACTGCGTCCCGGGCTCAAAGGCCGCTCATCGACATATGCCCCCAGATCGGCCCCGGCCAGGGCCAGCAGGCAATAGTCCTCGGCCAACAGGGTGAAACCGCCCAGGGTGATTTCCACCACCGGCGCATCCAGGGCATTGCCCAGCAGCCAGTTGGCCCAGGACATCGACACCCAATCCAGCGCCCCACCCTGGGTCACGCCCAAATGGCGCACACCAAAACGCCCGGCATCCTGCAGCAGGCACAGCGGGGTGCTGGCCTCGATCATCAAGCGGCTCATGCCGACACCTCCAGCGGCGTGTCATCGCCCCCCAGGCGCAGGAACTCGGCCCGCTCCACGGCAGCAAAGCGCACGCGGTCCCCCGGCTGCATCAGGCTGTAGCCTTCGCGCTCGCGATCGAACAGGCGGCTCGGGGTCCGGCCGATCAGGTTCCAGCCTCCCGGCGATACCACCGGGTAAGCGGCGGTCTGCCGTTCGGCGATCCCCACACTGCCCGCCGCCACCCGCTTGCGCGGGGTGTTCAGCCGCGGCGCCGCCAGCGCCTCTTCCACCAACCCCATAAAGGCAAATCCGGGCGCGAAACCCAGGGCGAACACTTGATATTCACGCTGGCTGTGACGCTCGATCACCTCAGGCACCGACAGCCCGCTGCGCCGGGACAACAGCGCGAGTTCCGGCCCGACACTGAGGTCGTACCACACCGGCAGCACATGCTCGCGCCCGGCCTGAGTGGTACTGGGCGCCAGATCGGTCAAGGCGACCGCGATCCGCTGTCGAGCCTCGGACGGACTCAGGGCCAGCAGGTCGTAATGCACCATCAACGTGGTATAGGACGGCACCAGGTCGATCAGAGACTCGCCAAAAGCCCGCCGCAGCCCTTGGGCGGCGGCCAGCATCCAGGGCATGTTGTCCTCGGCGATCACCTCGAACAAGCGCACCATCAGGCAGTCGATGGCGACGACTTCAACCTGTGGCTTCATAGGCCGGACTGCTGGTTCAAGGCCTCGCGAATGCGCTGCACGGCGGCCACCGAACTGGCGTTGTCACCATGCACGCACAGGGTGTCGGCCTGCAGCAGCAAGGCGCTGCCGTCGCTGGCGGTCAGGGTGTCGCCCCGAGCGATGGTCAAGGCCTGCTGGAGAATGGTCTGCGGATCGTGATGCACCGCGCCCGGCAACTGCCGCGACACTAGATGCCCGGCGTTGTCGTAGGCACGGTCGGCAAAGGCCTCGAACCACAGGGTCACACCGTATTCATCGCCCAGGGCCTGGGCCGTGCTGTTATCCCGCGTGGCCATGAGCATCAGCGGCAGTTGCGGGTCGTAGGCCGCCACCGCCTGGATCACCGCCCGCAACTGGGTCGGCTTGGCCATCATGTCGTTGTACATCGCGCCGTGAGGTTTGACATAGCTGACCCGCGCGCCCTGGGCCCGGCAGATGCCGTCCAGCGCGCCGATCTGGTAGTGCAGCAGGTCACGAATCTCCTCGGGCGAATAGCTCATGGAGCGGCGGCCGAAACCGGCCAGATCCTGATAGGCCGGGTGCGCACCGATGCGCACGCCGTTGGCCAGGGCCAGGGCCACGGTCTTGCGCATGATGCCCGGGTCGCCGGCATGGAAGCCGCAGGCAATGTTGGCGCAGTCGATAAAGGGCATCACCTCGGCATCCAGGCCCAGGGTCCAGTTGCCAAAGCTCTCGCCGATGTCGCAATTCAATAACAGGCGGCTCATGGTCAGTGCTCCTGTGGTTCTTGTTGTGGGTCAGCTGCAGGGCTGTCGCGCAATGTCCGCGAAGATTATCAGTTAGCGCGCCTCAAGTTCCTTGCCGCGGGTTTCCGGCAGGCTCAGGGCCGCCAGCACCACCACGCCGTAGGACACCGCGGCAAAGCTGCCGATGGCCACGCTCAGGGGTACATGCTGGCTCAGCAGGCCGATCAGCAGCGGGAACAGCGCCGCCAGCGCCCGGCCGCTGTTGTAGCAGAAACCCTGGCCGGAACCGCGGATACGGGTGGGGAACAGCTCAGTGAGGAATGCCCCCATGCCGCTGAAAATGCCTGAAGCGAAGAAGCCCAGGGGAAAGCCCAGCCAGAGCATCACGGCATTGCTCACCGGCATTTGCGTATAGAGCAGGACAATGGTGAAAGAGCCGGCGGCGAACAGCACGAAGTTCTTCTTGCGGCCGAGAATATCCGTCAGGTAGGCGCTGATCACATAGCCCACGTAGGAGCCGGCGATCACCATGGCCAGGTAGCCGCCGGTACTGAGCACGCTCAAGCCGCGCTCGGTCTTCAGATAGGTCGGCAGCCAGAAGGTGATGGCGTAGTAACCACCCTGGGCCCCTGCCGCCAGCAAGGAGGCGCGCAGGGTGGTGCTGAGAATCCCCGGGGCGAAGATCTCGTAGAACCGCGCCGGGTTGCTTGGCGCTTCACGTGCCTTGGTTGCCCGGTAGACCTCGGGGTCCTTGACCAGGCGACGAACGAAGATCACGAAAATCGCCGGCAGGATGCCCAGCAGAAACAGCCCGCGCCAGGCGTCCTCCGGCGGCAGCAAGGAGAACAGCAGCGCATACAGCAGCGCCGTCAGCCCCCAGCCCAGGGCCCAGCCGGACTGCACCATGCCCACCGCCTTGCCACGGTTCTTGGCGCGGATCACTTCACCGATCAGCACCGCCCCGGCGGTCCACTCGCCGCCGAATCCAAACCCCATCAAGGTGCGGGCGATCAGCAACTGTTCGTAGTTCTGCGCAAGACCGCAGAGAAAGGTGAAGACGGCAAACCACAGCACCGTGAGTTGCAGGGTGCGTACCCGGCCGATGCGGTCGGAAAGGATCCCGGCGATCCAGCCTCCCAGGGCGGAGGCCAGCAAGGTACTGGTATGGATCAGGCCGGCTTCGGCGGAAGTGATGCCCCACAGCGCGATCAAGGTCGGGATCACGAAGCTGAGCATCTGGGTGTCCATGCCATCCAGGCCGTAACCTATCTTGCAGCTCCAGAATGTCCGGCGTTCCTGCTGGTTGATGTCCCGGTACCAGTCAAACGGGCCGGCGCGGCGCGGAGCCTTGGCGGCCAATGTTTCGGGCGCACTCATGGCGATCTCCAGGGTAGTGTTGTTGGTATTGTTCTGGGCCCCGACGACGCATATCGTGGGTCGGGCCATTCTTCGGTTCAGGCACAACCTGCGTCCAACTAATAAAAACCGCCCCAAGGCATAAGAAAAGTTGATCCCATGAATCTCAAGTTTCTCGAAACCTTCGTCTGGGTAGCGCGGCTCAAGAGCTTCAGCCTGACCGCGGAAAAACTCTTCACCACCCAGGCGGCAATCTCCAGCCGTATCGCGGTGCTGGAAACCGAACTGGGGGTGAAGCTGTTCCTGCGGGACTCGCGGGGCGTCAGCCTGACCCCGCAAGGGCTCAAGGTGCTGGAGCACGCCGAGCAGATGCTCGACACCCTGCAGGTGCTAAAACAGTCCATCGAGGCGCCGTCGAGCAAGGTCGGGCGGATTCGCATCGGGGTCATGGATACGGTGATCCACACCTGGCTCAGCCCCCTGGTGGCGGAAATGATGGATCACTACCCGCAAGTGGAAATCGAACTGGTGGCCGACACCTCGCTGAATCTCTGCGACCAGCTGCAAAAAGGCTTTCTCGACCTGGTGCTGCAGACCGACCTGCTGCGCCAGGAAAGTATCCGCAGCCGGGAGCTGGCCAGCCACCCGGTGGGCTGGATTGCCGCCAGCAACTCGATCTACAACCGCGACTACGCCAATCTCGCCGAGCTGGCCCGGGAGCGGATCATCACCTATTCGAAGAACTCCCTGCCCCACCAGCAGGTACTGAGCCTGATGCAGGCCAACGGGGTGCTGGCGCCACGGCTCAATTGCGTCAACTCGGTGTCGGCCATCACCCGCCTGTTAAGGGACGGCTTCGGGATTGGCGCCCTGCCGCCGGTGCTGGTCCGCGAGGAGCTGGCCCGTGGCGAACTGACCTTGCTGGCCATCGACCAGCGCCCGCCCAACCTGCAGGTGGTGGTGTCGTGGCGCGTGGGCGTGGAGCTGGTGGAGGATATCGTGGAGCTGTGCCAGCGCGTGGTGCAGCGCTATGGGCAGAAGGTCGGCGAGGATCAGCTGGTTCTGATCGCCCCCCAGTAAACATCGCCATCACACCCCGCGTAGGAGCTGGCTTGCCAGCGAAGGCGATCTGCAGCCAGGCGCAAGCCACGCGGCCCCTTCGCTGGCAAGCCGGCTCCTACATATGTGGAGTGAAGGCACCTACTGGCAGTCAGAGGCCTTTGAGGTCGCGTTCTTCGATCGGACGGCTCTGGCGCAGACGCCGGCCTCCCAGCACCACCCAGTCGATCAGGCGATACAGGCACTCCAGTCCAAAGGACAGCAGCATGGCGCCGCTCATGCCCCAGATCATCGCTTCCGGGGTCAGCAGGATCTGGTAGCTGTAGCCGTCCCAGGTTTCCTTGCGGATATCCGGGTCGGCTGCCAGGGCCACTTGCAGTAGGCGGATGTACCACGGGCCCTGCATCGCCTGGTATTGCTTGTCCAGGGCCAGCTGACGATGGAGCAAACCGCTCAAGCTATCGGCATCGCTGCGAAACACCGGATCTTCGCTGGCCCGGTAATGGGCCACCAGCGCATTCAGATCGCCCTTGAAGAACTGCTGCGCGGTGCCTTGGAAGCCCCGCAGGCTGTTCTGCGACTCAATCAAGTGGGCTTCTACGCGCTTGGCGTAGTCGCTGATGAAACCCGGCACTTGCACACCGATCAACAGGCCGGCGGCGAACAACACCAGCCGCAGATAACTGAGCAACATAGAGATGTCCTTATTCGGTCTGGCCGTGGCTGACGCATTCACCGCGCCGCCACAGGCTCCATTGGCCCGGTTGGTAGCGGGTCCAGGTTTCGTTTTCGGTCAGAGGTTCGGTGGCAATCACCGTCACAACATCGTTGGGGGTGGTTTCCGCCTGGAAGTCGACAATCACATCGACATCCTTGAGCCGGGCCGGGCCGAACGGCGCGCGCCGGGTGATCTGCGCCAGCTTGGTGGAGCAGAAGCAGAACAGCCAGTCGCCGTCGCTGAGCAAGCCGTTGAACACACCCTTGCTGCGGTATTCGCTACAGGCCTGGATCAGGGTTGGCAGCAGTTCCTCGACCTCCACCGGTTCGGGAAAGGCTTCGCGCACCCGGTTGAGCAAGTCACAGAAGGCCGCCTCGCTGTCGGTATCGCCCACCGGACGATAGAAGCTGGTCTGGGGCTGGAAGTCCGCCAACTGACCGTTATGGGCAAAGCACCAATTGCGGCCCCAGAGTTCACGGACAAAGGGATGGGTGTTGGCCAGGCAGACCTTGCCGACGTTGGCCTGGCGAATGTGGCCGATGACCACTTCGCTCTTGATCGGGTAGCGCTGCACCAGGTTGGCCACTTCCGACTCGCTGCTGGCCGCCGGGTCCTGGAACAACCGCAGGCCGCGGCCTTCGTAGAAGGCGATGCCCCAACCGTCGCGATGGGGGCCGGTACGGCCGCCGCGCTGCATCAGCCCGGTAAAGCTGAAGACGATATCGGTCGGTACATTGGCGCTCATGCCCAATAACTCACACATGCTCGGACTCTCGCTGCAATGCCGGGGCCAGGTTACAGACGCGGCTCGACCCGCGTGTTCAGGGGGGTGCCCGCAGCTGGCGGACGACCATAACGGTCATTGCCGGCACCGCCAAAGGGCTGGTCATCCTCGACTTCGGCAGCCTTGGCCGCGGCTTGCGCCGCTTCGTTGCGCTGGCGGCGTTCATTGGCGGCACGCTCGATGGGCCAGCGGATCAGCACGAACAGCAGGTACACGCCAAAGGCGATCATGCCGTACATGAACAAATCGGACACCGCGCGCCAGGCGTTGTTGCCGACCTTGAAGGCCATATCCAGGGCAGTGATGGCCACCGCCGGGGCAAATTTTTCCTTGACCGGGTCGATGATGGTGGGACTGAACAGCAGCACCGCCACCAGTACACGCAGCGGCTCGCGCAGCCAGCGCCACATCCAGCGGGTCAGGCGCATCCACACCAGCAGGCAGCCCAAGGCGGCAAAGGCGTAAAGGCCCCAGGCGATCAGATAGTCGTTCTCGGTCATGGTGTCCATGGCAAGGCAGGCAAAGAGGCGCTTATGATAACGACTTTTCCCGTGTCAGGCTGCACCGCCGTCTGCCAAGCCCTCATTTGTCTTCGTTCGAGAGCCACCCATGCCCCTACCCGCCAACGACAGCAGCGCCCCGATTGCCCACAAGGCCGAAGGCGCTGACCCGTATGCCTGGCTGCAGGAACGCGACACCGACGCGGTGCTCGACTACCTGAACGCTGAAAACAGCTACCAGGAAGCCCGGCTGGCCCACCAGGCGCCGCTGCGCGAGACACTGTTCCAGGAGATCAAGGGGCGAATCCTCGAGACCGACCTGTCCCTGCCCTCCCCCTGGGGCCCGTACCTGTATTACACCCGCACCACCGCCGGTGACGAATACGCCCGGCACTACCGCTGCCCGCGCCCGGCAGACGACAGCCTGACGGTGGACGAAAGCCGCGAACAGCTGCTGCTGGACCCCAATGCCCTGGCCAACGGTGGCTTCTTCTCCCTCGGCGCCTTCAGTATCAGCCCCGACCACCAGCGCCTGGCCTACAGCCTCGACACCACCGGCGAGGAAATCTACACCCTGTTCATCAAGGAGCTGTCCAACGGCAAGGTCAGCGAGCTGTCCTTCGACAACTGCGACGGCAGCATGACCTGGGCCAACGACAGCCTGACCCTGTTCTTCGGCGAACTGGACGACACCCACCGCCCGCACAAACTGTTCCGCTACCGTCTGGACGGCACCGCCGCCGAGGAAGTGTTCCATGAGCCGGACGGACGCTTCTTCCTGCACTGCTACCGCTCAAGCTCCGAGCGCCAGTTGCTGCTGTCCCTGGGCAGCAAGACCACCGGCGAAACCTGGGCCCTGGATGCCGCGCAGCCGCAGTTGCCGTTCACCTGCCTGGCGCCACGGGTCGAAGGCCATGAATACGATGTCGATCACGGCCAGCTCGACGGCCATTGGACCTGGTTCATCCGCAGCAACCGCGAAGGCATCAACTTCGCCCTCTACCAGGCTGCGGACGAAGGCGTTATCCCCGAGGAAAGCGACTGGCAACTGCTGGTCCCGCACAACCCCGAGGTGATGCTCGACGGCGTGACCCTCAATGCCGGCGCCATGACCCTGAGCCTGCGCGAAGGCGGGCTGCCGATCATCGAAGTGCATCCCCAGGACCTGCCCGTGTATCGCGTGCAACTGCCGGATGCGGCCTACAGCCTGCACGTGCAGAACAGCCTGGAGTTTTCCAGCGATCGCATCCGCCTGCGCTACGAGGCGCTGAATCGCCCGGCCCAGGTACGCCAGCTGCAACTGGCCGACGGTCAACAGCAGGTGCTCAAGGAAACCCCGGTGCTGGGCCCCTTCGACGCCGATGCCTACGTCAGCCAGCGCCTCTGGGCCACCGCGGCCGACGGTACCCAGGTGCCCATCAGCCTGGTGGTCAAGCGCGAGTGCCTGGGCCAACCGACACCGCTGTACCTGTATGGCTACGGCGCCTATGGCGAGAGCCTCGATCCCTGGTTCTCCCATGCCCGCCTGAGCCTGCTGGATCGCGGCGTGGCCTTTGCCATCGCCCATGTGCGCGGCGGTGGCGAACTGGGTGAAGCCTGGTATCGCGCCGGCAAACAGGAACACAAACAGAACACCTTCAGCGACTTCATCGCCTGCGCCGAGCACCTGATCGCCCAGGGCCTGACCAGCGCCCAGCAACTGGCCATCAGCGGCGGCAGTGCCGGCGGCCTGTTGATCGGCGCCGTGCTCAACCAGCGTCCCGAACTGTTCCGGGCGGCCATCGCCGAAGTGCCCTTCGTCGACGTGCTCAACACCATGCTCGACCCGGACCTGCCACTGACCGTCACCGAGTACGACGAATGGGGCAATCCCGAGGAGCCTGAGGTCTATGAACGGATCAAGGCCTACGCCCCCTACGAGAATGTCCGGGCCCAGGCCTACCCGTCGACCCTGGTGATCGCCGGCTACAACGACAGTCGCGTGCAGTACTGGGAAGCCGCCAAATGGGTGGCCAAACTGCGCGCCACCAAGACCGACGACAACCTGCTGCTGCTCAAGACCGAACTGGGTGCCGGCCATGGCGGCATGAGCGGCCGTTACCAGGGATTACGTGACGTAGCCCTCGAATATGCCTTTATCCTGAACATTCTGGGCCTGGACTGAGGAACTACCTGCGGCGCTCCTGTCTTAACCCTGGACCGCCGCCGGCAACCGCCGGACCGGGCCTGCGCCCGTGCAACAGACACAAGAAAAAGACCCTGATCCCATGTCTGAACCCACCTTACTGAACAACGAGATCCGCGACTGGCTGATGGACTGCGGCCTGTTCGACCAACTGCAGCCCGCTGACTTCAACGCGGCGGCCGGCTATTTCAGCATCAGCAGCATCGCCGAAGGCGAAGCGATCTTTCGTGAAGGCGATGCCGGCAGTTTCATGTGCATCATCCACAGCGGCCAGGTGGCCGTGCAAAAGAGCACCCTGGACGGCCAGCCGCTGACCATCGCCACCCTGCGCAGCGGCCGGGCCTTTGGCGAAATGGCGGTGCTCGATGGCGAGCGACGCTCGGCCACCTGCGTGGCGGCCTGTGATTGCCAGTTGCTCAACCTGGGCAAGGACTCCCTGGAGAAGATGCTCAACGATGCGCCGAAGATCGCCGCCAAGATCATCCGCGCCCTGGCTATTTCCCTGTCCAAGCGCCTGCGCATGGCCGACGGCCAGTTGCTCGCACAGCAGATCTAGGCTCCTTGCACCTTGGCCTTGTTGTCATTCTGCTCCAGCCCCGGCAGGGTCTGATCCTTGGGCGGCTTGGGCATGTCGATGGGCGGCAGCAAGGGCGCACTGCCACTGCTGCCGGTTTTCGGCGTGCTGGGTGGGGTCACTTGCGGATAAGGCGTGGGGGTGGCCGTGCCCGGGGTGCCGAGGGTCGGCGTCGGGGTCACCACCGGGGCGCTTTGCGGCTCGTCGGCCAGGGCCGGGCCAGCACTCAGCGCCAGGGCGGCGGTCAGGGCGAGCGCCGCTTGGGCAATCACCGTTAGAATAGTGCGCTTCATCAATGGCTCCATTGCTATTGTCTGGCGTCAGGCTACTCCCAACCGGGAGCTTTTGCCTTCCTCAATGAGATCTCCATGAAACGTTTCGTACTGCTGGACACCACTGCGATTCCCGACAACGGCGGTGCCTTGTGCCTGTTCGAATACGGTGAGGATTTCGTCATCAAGATCCAGGGCGGCGACGGCGGCCAATTGATGAACAGCCGTATGCACGGCTCCGAGGACGCCCTGGCGCAGATTCCCTGCAGCAAGGTCGCCGGGCGCCCGAACTCGCGGGTGCTGATCGGCGGCCTGGGCATGGGCTTCACCCTGGCCGCGGCCCTCAAGCACCTGGGCCAGAGCGCCGAGGTGGTGGTCGCCGAACTGGTGCCCGGAGTGGTGGAGTGGAACCGTGGCCCGCTCGGGGAAAAGTCCGGCCGGCCGCTGCTGGACCCGCGCACGGTGATCCGCCTGGAAGACGTGGCCCAGGTCCTGCAGGCCGAGCCCCAGGGCTTCGACGCGATCATGCTCGACGTCGACAACGGCCCCGAAGGCCTGACCCAGAAAGCCAACAGTTGGCTCTACTCCAGCGCCGGCCTGGCCGCCTGTGCCCGCGCTCTACGGCCCAAGGGCATTCTTGCGGTGTGGTCGGCCAGCGCCGACCAGAAGTTCTCCGAGCGCCTGCGCAAGGCCGGCTTCAAGGCCGAGGAAGTGCAGGTGTACGCTCACGGCAATCGCGGCACCCGGCATACCATCTGGATTGCCGAGAAGCTCAAGGCCTGAGCTAAACTTTGTCCATTACCGTCATTAGTCCTTCTACAAAGGTGAACCCATGAGTTCGTCCACTCCCCCGTCCAACACCGCCAAGCTGGACCGTATCCTTGCCGACGCCCAGCGCGACCGGGAAATGGGCTACCGCGACAAGGCGCTGAAGATGTACCCCCACGTCTGCGGCCGCTGCGCCCGGGAGTTTTCCGGCAAGCGCCTGAGCGAGCTGACCGTGCACCACCGCGATCACAACCACGACAACAACCCCCAGGACGGTTCCAACTGGGAACTCTTGTGCCTGTACTGCCATGACAACGAGCACTCGCGCTACACCGACCAGCAGTACTTCGGCGAAGGCTCCCTGAGCACCCCGAAAATTGCCAAGGCGACCCACAACCCGTTTGCCGCCCTGGCCGGGTTGATGAAGAAAGACGACGAGTAAGCTTTTCGCGGGCCAGCCGCCCGGCTTGCCCGCGAACCGCCGAGCACCCCGCCACACCCCACACAATCCCCGTATAATCGCGCTCTTTTCCCCCAAGGCTCCTCGCTCGTGGCAAACAAAAGGTACAGCTGCATCGGTTTGTATAACCCCAAGTCACCGGAGAATGTCGGTTCGGTGATGCGCGCCGCCGGCTGCTATGGCGTCGCCTCGGTGTTCTACACCGGCAAGCGCTATGAACGTGCCCGCGACTTCGTCACCGACACCAAGAAGGTCCACCAGGACATTCCCCTGATCGGCATCGACGACCTGAAGAAAATCCTCCCCCTGGGCTGCATCCCGGTGGCCGTGGAACTGGTGGAAGGCGCCCGTGCGCTGCCGGAATACACCCACCCGGACCGCGCGCTGTACATCTTCGGTCCGGAAGACGGCTCCCTCGACAAGGAGATCCGCGACTGGTGCGAGGACGTGGTCTACATCCCCACCACCGGCTGCATGAACCTGGCGGCCACGGTCAACGTGGTGCTCTACGATCGCCTGGCCAAGGGCAACAACACCCGCTCCGGTCCGAAGTACTGAAAACCCGCCGATCAATCCCCGGGAACCAGCGACGCCCTGGTGCAGTCAGCTTTGTATCCCACACCTCCCTTGGAGACAGAGCATGAGCGAGCGCAAACAGCTGCAAACGATCGAAGCCACACCCTTGCCGAGCCAACCGACCCAGAACGTCCAGGGCTGGGAGCGCATCGGCTCCCTGGCCGGTGGCGTGGTGATGATGGGCAAGGGCCTGCGCCGCGGCGGCGTGTTCGGCCTGATTCAGGTGGCCATCGGTGGCGTGGCCCTGGCCCGGGGGATTACCGGTCATAGCTCGGCGAAAAGCCTGCTGGAGAAGAGCCGCCAGGACATGCACAACGTGCGCAGCAAGATCGAACGCGCCGGGGAAGAACTGCGCACTCTGAAGGCCAATGCCGAAGCGGCCAGCCGCCATGCCAAGGCGGCCAGCAATGATGAAGTGAAGACGCCCAAGGCTTGAGGCGAAGGCGTTCCTGCGGGTCCCCTGCGCGGGCAGAGGTCAGTGCAGCAGGCTGGTGTCCAGGACCTTGGACGATTCGCCCAGCACGTTTTCACTGAGCTGGATGAACTCGGCGGTGCTGACGCTTTCCAGGCGCATCGCCGCTTGCAGTACATCGTCCAGGGAACGCTTGTTGCGGGTCTTGAGGCGGATTTCCCGATCCAGCTCCTGCAACAGCAGCACGGCCTTGGCCACGGTGGCGCTGTCCACCTGCTCGCCCCGCAGGCTGTCGACCTTGTGACTGTCCCGGACCAGGCGCTTGTGCAGCACCTGATAGCGCTCGTCACTGATGCCACCGGCCCGGCGCAACAGTTCAATGCCGTAGTACTCCGCCAGCCCCTCGCTGATCCAGTCGCTGCCCTGGCTGTCGTTGATCCGCGACAGTGACTGCACCAGTTCCCGCAACAGCGGGCTGCTGCCGCTCTCGCTGACCAGGGGCAGGCGGCTATGGAGGAACAGCGAGTCACGCCCCGCCAGACTACCGCGCCACATCGGATCGGCCGCGCCAACGATCAACAGTTTGCCGGGCTGACGCGGGAACACCGCCTGTACTTGCGGCCAGACAAAGGTCAGCAGGGTCAGCACGTCCATGCGCCGCATGCCCTGGCCCAGGGGCGACACCACGCTGACTTCGGTTGCTCCCAGACGCGTGCGGCGGCTGCCCAGGTTGCCGGCCAGCATCCAGCCGGCGGGACGGTCGAACAGCCGCGAGGGATTGTCGATGCGGAAGCGATTCTTGCCGATACGCGGCCAGGCGGTCTCAATGCTTTTCCAACCGGCCGGCAAGTCGAAGTCCAGACGCGCCACCAGCTCGACGCCATCCTGTTGATCGAGCCGGGCCGGGGGCACCAGGGTCTCACCGCGCAACAGCACCCAGTTGGCGCTGCTGCGGCTGTCGTAGCTGCCCTTCTTGATGCTGTGACTCAGGCGCACCCTGTAGCTGAGGCTGGCCTTACCGCTGGCCGGACGCCAGACACCGCGCTGGCCACCGGCATCCGCCGCCCCGGCCTGCCATTGGCCGTCGGCCTTGAAGTCGCTGTAGTCGCCGTCACGCCCCAGGTCGAAGTCCAGGCTGCGCAAGGCCGAGCCCTCGGCCAGGGTCAGGCGCACCTCGGCCTGATCGCTCTGGGGCAGGAAACGCACGTGATAATCCAGATCGACTTTCTTCGCCGCAAAGGCCGAAGCGCTCAATGCCAGCATTGCAGCGGCCAGCGCCAGTTTCGCCCCCACCCTCATACACACTCCTTTCCTGGGTAACCTGGTTCTGCAGCCAACGCGGCGAATCCTCAGCCGGCGCGGAAAATCAGATGATCCTCCCAGTCCTCTTCCGCCACGCTGCCTTCGGCCAGCATGCGCCCGGACTGGGAAATACGTTCGTGGTGCACCGCATCGCGATCGCCGCACACCAGGTGGTGCCAGAGCGGCAGGTCCTTGCCTTCGCTCACCAGGCGGTAGCCGCAGGTGGGTGGCAGCCACTTGAATTCGTCGGCCTTGCCCGGGGTCAGTTGGATGCAGTCGGGCACCGACGCCCGGCGATTGGGGTAGTCGCTGCACTGGCAGGTTTTCAGGTCCAGCAGTTTGCAGGCGATGCGCGTGTAATAGACGCTGTTGTCGTCCTCGTCCTCAAGCTTTTGCAGGCAGCACAGACCGCAGCCATCGCACAGCGACTCCCATTCGTCCTGGTCGAGCTGTTCGAGGGTTTTGCGTATCCAGAAAGGTTCGACTTTGGCGGCCATGGCTCAAGCATCAGTATCCGAGGGTGAAAAGGCCGCCAGTCTAGTGCCGAAGGCCCGGCGGGCCAAGCGCTTACGACTGTCGGTAGGCCGGGGCTTGTCAGCGGCAGGCCCGCACAGTAGCTTTGCGCCTCGGACACCCCGCGTCCGAGTGCCATTAACGCTCGACCGCGTTGCACCCGGCAAACCGCACGGGGTCAGGAATACCCCTTCGCTCAGCTGATCTGCGCTTGCCGGTTTATTCCACCCTTCTCACTCGCTGCCAGGAGTTTTTCCATGAGCGCCAATCCTCGCGTTGCCGATTACGCCATCCACCCGCAGTTCACCCAGCGCTGGTCGCCACGGGCCTTCACCGGCGAAACCATCCCTGAAGAAACCCTGCTGAGCTTCTTCGAAGCCGCGCGCTGGGCGCCTTCGGCCTACAACTCGCAACCCTGGCGCTTTCTCTATGCCCGACGCGATACGCCGAACTGGGAGCGCTTCCTCGGCCTGCTCAACGAATTCAACCGTGGCTGGGCGCAACATGCCTCGGCCCTGGTGATCGTGATTTCCAAGACCACCTTCACCGCCCCCGGCGCCACGGAAGAAAGCCCGGCCCTGTGGCACACCTTCGACACTGGCTCGGCCTGGGGCCACCTGGCACTGCAGGCCAGCCTCAGCGGTTGGCACACCCACGGCATGGCCGGCTTCGACCAGGAGCTGACCCGCAAGGAGCTGAAGATTCCAGAAGGCTATGCACTGCACGCAGCGATAGCGGTGGGCAAGCTGGGAGACAAGTCGACCCTGGCCGACTACCTGCAGGCCCGGGAAGAACCGAGCCCGCGCCGTCCATTGAGCGAGACCGTGGCCGAAGGCGATTTCAGCCTCTAATACCGCGCTCGCTCCTACGATCAGGCACGTTTCAGTAGCCGCGAGCGAAATCCACTTCGCCGCGCAAGGCCTGCTTGGTCTCGTAGGCCCGCAGGTTGTCGACGAACAACTGCACCATCAGTTCCGGCGAGGTGGGCGCCGAGCTGTGGCCCGTCAGCAGCAAGCCCCAGGCCGTCCAGAACGGGTGCCGTTGCGGCAAGGGTTCCTGGCGGCAGACATCGATCACCGCCCCCGCCAGATGCCCATCCTTGAGGGCCTGCACCAAGTCGCCATCGACCACGGAAACACCCCGGCCCACATTGATGAACAGCCCCGTGGACTTGAATTGCTTGAACAGCGCCGCGTCATACAGGTCGTGGGTACTTGGGGTGTTGGGCAGCAGATTGACCACATAATCCACCTCCCCCACCAAGCGTCCCAGGTCTTCCAGGCCGGCCACTTCGATAAAGGGGGCCTGCTCCCGCGCCTGGCTAGCGATGCCGTACAGCTTCACGCCAAAGGGCAGCAGAAATTGCGCCACGCTCTGGCCGATGTCGCCGGTGCCGACGATCAGCACCTTGCGCCCCACCAGGCTCTGGCCCATGCGGTTGTCCCACTTGCGCTCCACCTGGCTGACCAGCCGCGCCAGCACTTCGCGCTCATGGCCGAGGATGTAGGTAAGCACGTACTCGGCCATTACCTGGCCGAAGATGCCCACCGCCCGGGTCAGGCGGTAATGCCGGGGCAGACCGTCGGCCAGCAACGGGGTGATACCGGCCCAGGTGGATTGCAGCCATTGGGGCTGATGGCCCTGACGCAGCAGGGTCGCCAGCAGGTCCGGCTGGCCCAGCCAGACCGGGCAATCGGCCGCCAGCCGCGACAGTTCGGCGGAATCGCCGCTGGTCAGCACTTCCAGCTCCGGAGCCGCCTGACGCAACAGGCGGGCATAAACAGCGTGATCGTGTTCGGCAATCAGAACGCGCATGGTTCAAACCTTAAAAAACGGTGCAGGCCGCCGCCGACGGAGCATTGCTCCATCGATCAAGGCGGTGGCCAGGTCAGTCAATTGCATTTCACAGCGGCCCGGAACCGAGCCTCTAGAGGTCAGACCGGATCATTGCGGCGCAGCAACTCTTCGGGCAAGTGCTCGATGTACTCGTCTTCCGCCGGCGGCATCTGCAAGTGATAGCCCTGCTTTTCGAGGTTCTCCAGCACCTGGTGGATGTCCTCCCGGGACAGCTTGCGCTCCGGGGTCAGCACCAGATCGAAGGCATGTTGCGGCTTGCCGAAAGCCAGCAGCAGGTTTTCCGGCACGCGTTCCAGGGCCTCGCTTTTCAGGACGTAGAGGTACATCTCGTTCTTGCGCGGGCTTTTATAGATGGAGCAGATACGTTTCAAGGCTGTTCTCCGGCGGTGGCCAGGCTGTCCAGCAGCGCCTGGCCCATCAATTCGCGGCGCCAGCCACGCAGCGAATCAGGCAATTGGTAAGGCCCGTTGGG
Source organism: Pseudomonas sp. BLCC-B112 (assembly GCF_028550695.1). Taxonomy (NCBI): domain Bacteria; kingdom Pseudomonadati; phylum Pseudomonadota; class Gammaproteobacteria; order Pseudomonadales; family Pseudomonadaceae; genus Pseudomonas; species Pseudomonas sp. BLCC-B112. The sequence goes on along the minus strand of NZ_JAQQGK010000001.1, from coordinate 812,186 downwards.
GTAGCCGCTCTTGAGCAGGCTCTCCAGGGTTTTCTTGCGCAGCATGACTTCCGGGGCGATGCCCAGACGCTCGGCCTCGGCCTGCCCCACTGCCTTGAGGCGCTTGAGCAGGGCCGCGGCTTCGATCGGCAACGGCTCGGGTACGGCCGGCGGCCATTGATCCGGGCCAAGGGCCGCGGTGCGCTTGATCAGGTCGAGGAGAAACTCGCCATCCTGACGCACGGTACGCGGGTGCATGTCTTCGATCTTGGCCAGCGCCGCCAGCGTATCGGGCTGGGTCTTGGCCAGGGGCCAGAGGGCGTGTTCACGCACGATGCGGTTGCGCGGCAAGTCCCGGGCGCGGGCTTCACGCTCGCGCCAGGCACAGAGCTCACGCAGCACCGCCAACTGGGCACGGGAGAGTTTCCAGGCCAGCTTGGCCTCGCGATAAACTTCGTTGGGGTCCACTTCGCGGCGCAGGTTGGCCACCAGCTCGGCGCCGTCCTCCAGCACCCAGCGGTACTTGTCCTCGGACAACTTCGGCCGCAGCTCGGTAAACACCTGGGCCAGATGCACGGCATCTTCGGCGGCGTAACTGACCTGGGTTTCCGAGAGTGGACGCTGCAGCCAGTCGGAGCGGGTCTCGCCCTTGGGCAGTTCGATGCCCAGGACTTCCTGCACCAGGCGCGAATAGCCCATGGAAAAGCCCAGGTTCAGGTAGGCAGCCGCCAGTTGCGTGTCGAATAAAGGCGCCGGCAGACTGCCGGTCAGGCGCAGCAGGACTTCGAGGTCCTCACTGCAGGCATGCACCACCTTGACCACCGCCGGGTTCTCCAGCAGGGCCGCCAGGGGCTTCCAGTTGTCGACGGTCAAAGGATCAATCAGGTAAGCGCGCTGCCCATCGCCGATCTGCAACAGGGCGGCGATGGGATAGAAAGTGTCGACCCGCATGAATTCGGTATCGAGGGCGACGAATGGCAACTGCTGCCACTCGGCGCAAAACTGACCGAGGCTATCGTTGTCGCGAATCCAGTGTATATCGATGGCCACACGGCTCTCCCTTGAAGAATGGCGCGCAGTATATATCGCCTCCGGCGATTTCTGAGCATTCACCCGACAAGAGCAAGTGCGAAACCTTATGCCGGACGGCAAGAATAGTCCGAGAGTCGCAATCAGCTGGGTTTTCTAAGGACATAGACCCGCGCCGCCCCACAGCCGGGCAGGAAATCCTGCTGGCTCACGACCTCGAAACCGGCCTGCTTGAACTCGCCTTCCAACTGCACCCTGCCGATCGCCAGTGACGCCGCGGACTCTCCCCGCGCAGTGGCCAGGTGCTTGAACAACGGCTCGACCCGGGTCGCGAGGATCACCGAATCACGGCTGACCCGATGAAACTCCCGCAGCAGCGCCAGGCGATCCTCGCTGCGGGTCACATGGGCAAACAGTTGCATGCAGATGATGCTGTCCACCGCATTGGCCGACAGACCGATGTCGAACGCCGAGCTGTGCAAGGTCTTGACCCGTTGCAGCAGGCTGGCCGGGTGATGGGTCTGGGCATGATTGAGCATGTCCTGGGAAGGGTCCGACGCCAGGATCACCCGGTTGCCATGTTCGGCCAGTACCGGCCAGTAACGCCCGGCACCACAGGCCACATCCAGGATCAGTCCCGGCTCGCCGGCCGCTTTCAGGGCATGGCGTACCAGGCGCACCGTGCGCCACAGCGCCAGGCGCGCGGCAAGCCCGGCAGGCCGGGGCTCGCCGCAGACCCGGGCGTGCTCCTGATCATAGCGCCGGGCGAACTCCAGCTCGATGGATGGTGGGGGATGGGACGACATGACTGGCGAACTCTTGTAGGTATCCAGAAGCCACAGGTTAACCAGTCGTTCGTGAAAAAAAGGTCGAAAGCCCTCAGGCGGTTTTGTCCAGGCGCAGCACCAGGCCACCCTTGCCCGACCAGGGGCCGATGCCAATAATGCTTCGGCACCGCGTCCCGCCCTTCACTTCAAGGAACGACCCATGCTGCCCCGCCTCTTGCTTTGCACTCTGCTCGGCCTCAGTGCCCCCGCCCTCAGCTTCGCCCAGGACCCGACCTCCCGTCTGGACCGGGTGCTCGAACGTGGCCACGTCACGGTCTGCACCACCGGCGACTACAAGCCCTACAGCTACCTGCGCGACGATGGCCACTACGAGGGCATCGACATCGACATGGCCGAATCCCTGGCGAAAAGCCTCGGGGTCCGGGTGAAGTGGATCAATACCACCTGGAAGACCCTGATGGCGGACTTCCAGAGCCAGCAATGCGATATCGCCGTCGGGGGTATTTCCGTCTCCCTGGAGCGGCAGAAAAAAGCCTTCTTCAGCCAGCCCCTGGGGATTGACGGCAAGATTCCCCTGGTGCGCTGCCAGGACCTCAAGCGCTATGCAACCCTGGAGCAGATCAACCAGCCCTCGGTGCGCCTGATCGAACCACCGGGTGGCACCAACGAAGTCTTCGCCCGGGCCCATGTGCCCAAGGCCGAGCTGATCCTGTTCGCCGACAACGTGAAAATCTTCGATCAATTGCTGACCAAGCAGGCCGACGTGATGATCACCGACGCCTCGGAGGCGCGCTTCCAGCAGAAGCACAAGCCGGGGCTGTGCGCGGTCAACCCCGAGCGCTACCTGCAATACAGCGAGAAGGCCTTTCTCCTGCCTCGGGATGACATGGCCTGGAAAAGCTACGTCGACCAGTGGCTGCACCTGAGCAAGGCCACCGGCGCCTATGACCAGGTGGTGAATCAGTGGCTGGCGGCGCCGTAGTCCTGGTCCAGCAGCATCTGCCGAAAGGCCTGGCAGGCGGCGCTGCGATAGGCACCCCGGCGTTCCAGCAGCACCACGCTGCGGGGCGCCGGGGGTGATTGCAGGGCCAATGCCCGCAAGCCCGGCTGCTCGCGGGCGATGGCACTCGGAAGCAGGGTCGCCAACGGCCCGCGGCGCACGATCTCGACAATCCCACTCACCGAATTGGCCTCGATGGCGATACGCGGCGCAATGCCCTGTTGCCGGCAATACAGGTCGATATGCTGGCGCGTGGCAAAGTCGGCGCTGAGCAGCACCAGGGAATGACGAGCCAGGGCCGAGGCACTCAAGGGTTGCTGGCCCTGCTGCGGATAGTGCAGGCCGACCATCAGGCTCAGGGTTTCGGTGAACAGCGGCTGGCTGTGGATGTCCGCCAGGTGCTCGCCGGCAAAGGCGATCCCCAGGTCCAGGCGGTCCTCGGCCAGGGCTGCTTCCAGGCGATCCTGGGTCATTTCCTCAAGACTCAGGTCGATCCCCGGGTACTGCTGGTTGAAGCGGCTGAGCAAGGGGCCGGTGAGGTAGGCAGTGAACGTCGGGGTCAGCGCCAGGCGCAGTGAACCGCGGCTCAGGTCCTGCACATCATGGATCGCCCGCTTGGCCGCCTGCAGGTCCTGCAGGGCGCGGCGCGCATAGACGACATAGGCCTGACCGGCATCGGTGAGACGCACGCTGCGTCCGGAGCGGTCGAACAACGGCGCCCCCAGGGACTCCTCCAACTGTTTGATCTGTTGCGACAAGGTCGGCTGGGAAACATGCAGCGCCTCGGCGGCACGGGTGAAATTGCAATGCTCGGCCACGGCCAGCAGGTAACGGATATGACGCAAGAGCATGACGGCTCCAACTATAGGCAGGGCTTATGGAAAGCATAATAAACCGGTCTTGGACGCTATAGCCGAACACTTCCATCCTTGCCCCATCAGCGACGCAAGGAGACTCCCATGCAGAACATCATCGACGGCTTCCTCAAGTTCCAGCGCGAGGCCTTTGTGCAACGCAGCGAGCTGTTCAGGCAGCTGGCCAACAAGCAGAGCCCCGGCACCCTGTTCGTCACCTGCTCCGATAGCCGGGTCGTTCCCGAGCTGCTGACCCAGCAGGAGCCCGGCGACCTGTTCGTGATTCGCAACGCCGGCAACATCGTCCCCAGCTACGGCCCGGAACCCGGTGGCGTGTCGGCCACCGTGGAATACGCGGTAGCGGTGCTGGGGGTGAGTGACATCGTCATCTGCGGCCATTCCGACTGCGGCGCAATGACCGCCATCTCCACCTGCAAATGCCTCGATCACCTGCCCGCCGTGGCCAACTGGCTGCGCCACGCCGAGTCGGCCAAGGTGATCAACGCCGCCCGCCAGCATGCCTCCCCCGCCGAGCACCTGGACGCCCTGGTGCGTGACAACGTGATCGCCCAGTTGGCGAACCTCAAGACTCATCCTTCGGTGGCCCTGGCCCTGGAACAGGGCCGGCTGAACCTGCATGGCTGGGTGTATGACATCGAGCGCGGCGCCATCGCCGCTCTCGACGGCAACAGCCAGCGCTTTGTCTCCCTGACCGAACACCCGCAGACCTGCGCCCTGGCCAGCCACGCTTCAACCGCTGCCTGAGCAACCCCTTTCATCCCCCCAAGAGGAACAGACCCATGCTGCAATCTCAATTCGCCCAAGCTCCACGCCTGACCCTGGCCGACACCATCATCGACGCCAAGGCGCGCAAGAACCTGTCGTGGCAGGACCTTGCCGACGGTACCGGGCTGAGCCTGGCCTTCGTCACCGCCGCCCTGCTGGGCCAGCATGCCCTGCCCGCTGCTGCTGCCGATCGGGTATGCGAAAAACTCGGCCTGGACCAGGACGCCAGCCGCCTGCTGCAGAGCATTCCCCTGCGGGGCAGCATCGCCGGCGGCATCCCCACCGACCCGACCGTCTACCGCTTCTATGAAATGCTCCAGGTCTACGGCTCGACCCTCAAGGCCCTGGTGCACGAGCAGTTCGGCGACGGCATCATCAGCGCCATCAACTTCAAGCTGGACATCAAGAAGGTCGAAGACCCGGAAGGTGGTTCCCGCGCGGTAATCACCCTGGATGGCAAGTACCTGCCAACCAAACCGTTCTGATCCACCATGCCTAGTCGCCGCCGCTGCAGGCGGCGCCGGGTCGCAACGAGGCACCGGGCCTTACCGATAAACCGCGGCGCCCGGTTTGCCCCGTCCTGCGCACCGAATCGCAGCCTATGGCAGCGGTTACAGGTCCGCAGTGATATTTAGTTTTTAAATAACACTGCGGACTTTCTGATTTGCCCCGACTGTCCCCCTCGCCGCCTAATCAGCCCCTGTTCCTTGAAGGTCTGGTTATGGAAAACGTTCGTGCAAGTTCCCGTCCCGCGCTCTGGCTGATGGTCAGCGTGGTCCTGGTGGCCCTCAACCTGCGGCCGTCGATGGCCGCCGTCGGCCCTCTGCTGTCGGGCATCCGTGGCGATGTCCCGCTGAGTTTCAGCCTGGCGTCGCTGCTGACCATGTTGCCGGTCATGGCCATGGGCCTGGCGATGTTCTTCGGCATGGCCATCAGTCAGCGCCTGGGCGAACACCGCACCGTGGTCCTGTCCTTGCTGATCATCGGGCTGGCCACGGTCTCGCGGTTGTTCATGGACTCGGCGGCGGAGCTGATTCTCAGCGCCGTGCTGGCCGGTGTCGGCATCGCCCTGATCCAGGCGCTGATGCCGGCCCTGATCAAGTCGCGTTTTGCCGATAACGTCTCGCTGTTCATGGGCCTGTATGTCACCTCGATCATGGGCGGCGCGGCCATCGCGGCGTCCTTCGCCCCACTGGTGATGAACCACAGCGGCAGCTGGCGCCTGGCCCTGGCGATCTGGGCCGGCCTGGCCCTGCTGGCCCTGGGGTTCTGGTCCGCCCAGCGCCGTTCACTGCCTAGCCTGCCGGCCGCCGGCGGCGGGCGTGAGTCCTTCAGCGGCAATCGCCGGGCCTGGCTGCTGGCGGTGTTCTTCGGGCTTGGCACCGCGTCCTACACCTGCGTGCTGGCGTGGCTGGCGCCCTACTACGTGGAGAACGGCTGGAGCGAACAGAACGCCGGCCTGCTGCTGGGCTTTCTCACCGCCATGGAAGTGATTTCCGGGCTGGTCACCCCGGCCATCGCCAACCGCAGCCAGGATCGGCGCCGAGTGCTGGTGGCCCTGCTGGTGCTGATCATCGCCGGCTTTTGCGGCCTGATCCTCAGCCCGCAATACCTGAGCCTGCTCTGGCCGTGCCTGCTGGGCCTGGGCATTGGCGGACTGTTTCCCATGAGCCTGATCGTGTCCCTGGACCACTTGCCCGACCCGCGCCGGGCCGGCGGCCTGACCGCCTTCGTGCAAGGCATCGGCTACCTGATCGCCGGCCTGTCACCGCTGCTGGCGGGGATGATCCGCGACCAGTTGGGCAGTTTCGAATGGGCCTGGTGGTCACTGACGGCAGTGATGGGGGTGATGATCCTCATGGTGCTGCGCTTCGACCCTCGGCATTACGCCCGGCACATCCGCTGAGCATCGGCCCGGGAGGCCTGCATGAACCCTGTGAGTTTCACCCAAGCCAACCTCGGCATGCTGCTCTGGGCAGCGCTGATCGCCGCCTCGTTCTTCGCGGCCGCCCAGGTCAGCCAGGCCATCGATCCGGTGCTGCTGACCGCCCTGCGCCTGTTGTTCTCGGCACTGATGTTCGTGCCCTTGCTGTGGTTCCAGGGCGCTGCGGCGCCGACCCGGGCCGGATTGGGCGCCCACGCGGTACTGGGCCTGCTGCTGGCGCTGTACTTTGGCTCGCTGTTCGAAGCCCTGCGCTACACCTCGGCGGTCAACACCGGCACCCTGTTCACCCTGGTGCCGCTGCTGACCCTGGCGTTCGAAGGCTGGCTGTTGCCCGGCAGCAGCCAGCAACGCCGCCTGCTGCCGATGCTGGTGGCCGGCGCCGGGGCCTTGCTGTTGGTGCTCAAGGGGGGCGCGCCGGGGCAGTTGCCCTCCCTGTATGCCATGGCGGTCTATGCCCTGGGCTGCCTGGCCATGGCGGCCTATTCGCCCCTCAGCCAGCGCTTCAAGGCTCGCAGCCTGCAAGGCCGCAGCCCGGCCGCCATGACGTTCTGGAACATGCTCTTCGGGGCGCTGTTCCTGTTTGCCGCCAGCCTGGTCAGCGGCGGCTGGCGCAGCGCCGCCCTGCTCGGCAGCAACGACCTGCTGTGGCTGCTGTACCTGGCCCTGTTCGCAACCCTGGCGACCTTCTGGTTGTTGCACCGGGCCATAGGCGTCATCGCCCCGTCCACGGTGATTTCCTACATCTACCTGAGCACCCTGTTCCTCACCCTGTTCCACTGGTTGTGGCTGGGCCAGCGTCCGCTCCTGGGAGAAGGGCTCGGTGCTCTGCTGGTGGCCCTGGGCATGTTCGGTCTGGTTCGCGGCAGCCGTCCCGGGGCAGCCATGGCCTGAAATGACCCTGAGACAGGGGACATTATTCTGCGAGAAACTGCGCAGGTCGTGTTATCGGAATTTAATGTCCGGATGCTGTCCGCGAATCCCCACACCGGGCATTTGATTAGGACGATCGTTCCGCTAGCATCGACCCGGTTTGTGCGCCACCGGCGCCAGGTGCTCAGCGGGATGGAACAGATGCTCATCAGCAACGTGCTCAGAAAACTCGACATGCAGGACCTGATGGTCTTTATCGCGGTGTACGAGCAAAGCAGTGTCACCGGGGTATCGGAAACCCTGTGCGTCAGTCAGTCGACTGTCAGCTACTGCCTGAAGAAACTGCGCAACGGCTTCGAGGACGAGCTGTTCATCAATACCCGCACCGGCATGCGCCCGACCTACAAGGCCACCAGCATGTACAGCCACGTGCTGAAGATCCTGGAAAGCATCAATCTGTGCCACAGCGGCGTACCGGCCTTCGATCCGACCCGCCAGGCCGTGACCTTCAACCTCTGCGCCCCGGAATACTTCGAGCTGCTGATCCTGCCGCGCCTGCTCAAGGGGTTCGACTACGCCGACCTGCCGGTGACGGTCAATGTGCAGAAGCTTGAGAGCGACATTCCTGCCGAGGAGCTGCGTGACGGCAGCATTGACCTGGTGATCTGCTTTGGTCCGAACTTCCATCGCAGCCATGCCGACTTCAAGTCGCAGATGCTGCTGGAGGACGATCTGGTGTGCGTCTTCGACAAGCGCGCCACACCGCCCAGGGAGCCGCGTTTCAGCCTGCAATCGTTCATCGAACGGCGCCACGTTTTTCCTACGCCCTGGACGTCGGACAGCAACATGGTGGATGGCTGGCTGGCCCGCCAGGCGCACAAGCGGCAGATCGTCGCCCGCTCCAACAGCTACAGCGCAGCGCTGAAAATGATCACCGGCACCGACTTCATCCTGACCCTGCCCCGACGCATCCAGGCCTTGCTGGCCAACGAAGCGGTGTTCAACCATTGCGAGGCCCCCAGCGGCCTGCCGGGGTTCACCCTGGACATGCAATGGAACCAGAACACCGATCAGGACAGCGCGCAGACCTGGTTCCGCGAACAGGTGGTCAAGGTCTGCGCCGAACCGGGCCTGCTTTAGGCCCTACCCCCATCAGAGACCGACAGCCGCCTTGCTGTAGGACGCGCGGTCGATGTCGATAATCTCCACGCACAACTGCACCGCCAGCTCAGCCGGCCAGGGCGCCAGGTCCTGCAGCAGGGCCAGCAGGCTGTCGGACAATTGCTTCTTGATCTCCGGCGAGCGGCCGCTGAGCAGGGCCAACTTGACGTGGACAAAGGCCCGCTCACCCAGGCCGGTACCCACCCGGAACGACTCGACCTTCACTGCCCGGCTCTTGATATCGAACTCATCGGCAAACTGCCCGGAGGCCACCAGCCCGTGATTGAGCCGCAGCAGCGCCTTGTCGACGTCCAGCTGGGGCAGGTTGGCGGTGTATTCCATATGCAGGTGCGGCATGGCAGAACTCCTGGTCTGTCAGGGGGAAAAGGCGCTCCATACTACACAAGGCCCGCCCCCGCGCTTGCATTATCCGCCGGCCTCATTGCCCCGCCGTCGCTGCCCGCTCGCGCAGGGCCAGGGTTTCCCAGGCGGCCACGAGCACCATCACCAAGGTGGTCAGGCTGCCCAGGGCCAGAGCAGAAAACAGCTGATTCCAGGCGGCCGGCAACAACAGCAACAGCACCGCGAGCCCGGCCAGGTGCGACAGCGGCGGCAACGGCCGATCGTTCATCACCCACTTGAACAGGGCGCAGCCCAAGAGGAACAGCCAGGGACCACCGACTATCACCAGCACCCCGGCCGGGCTGGCGTGTTCCGGATGCATCAGCACCAGCTCATCGGCCACGGCACTGACAATGATCCCGGCCACGATCAGCAGGTGCAGATAGGTGTAGGCGATGCGCGCCTGACGCCCCGGGTCGTCGGAATGAGCGATACGGTGGTGGGCACGCTCGGCGCCACTGTCGAAATACACCCACCACATGGCGATGCTGCCCAGCACCGCCACCACGAACCCCAGCAGGCCCTGGGCGCTGGTGGTCAGCTCGGCGAAGGTGGCACCGGTCACCAGCAGCGATTCTCCCAGGGCGATGATCACGAACAGGCCGCAGCGTTCGGCCATGTGATTGCCTTCCACATTCCAGTCGGCCAGGGTCGAACGCCCCAGCCCCGGCACCCAGAAATACAGCGACGGCGACAGTACTTCGATAGCCAGGGCCAGCCCCCACAAGGCCAGCCGCTGCGAGCCCTCCAGCAGGCCGCCGGTGATCCAGAAAACCCCCGAGAACATCAGCCACAACAGGATTCGCTGGAAGTTGCGGGTCATGTTTACCGGCTCGCCGCGCACTGCCCACAGGGCATAGGCGGTGCGGCCCACCTGCATGAACACATAGGCGCCGGCAAACAGCAGGCCGCGCTCACCGAAGGCCTGGGGAATCGACGACGACAGCAGCAACCCCGCCACCATCAGCACGAACAACCCGAGGCGGGTCGGCAGGGTTTCAGGGTCCAGCCAGTTGGTGATCCACGACGTGAAGATCCACACCCACCACACCGCCACCATCAGCAACGCCACCTGCAGCGCCCCACCCAGGGACAGATGGGCCAGCAGGGAATGGGACAACTGGGTCACAGCGAACACGAACACCAGGTCGAAGAACAGCTCGACCATGCCAACCTTGCCGCTGTCGTGGCTGCCACGCCCACGCAACAGGGAACGGGAACGACTCATGGGCACACTCCACCGATCAATGTTTCAACAGACGATCCACACAGCAAAGCAGCCGCCTGTGCCTATGCCAAGCTGGCGGCCTCCGTTCACTGCGCCGCTGTAGCCGCTGCCGCAGGCTGCGACCCAGTCCGCAGGACGGGCAAGGCCGCCCACCCGATCCGCCAGGCAGACCGCATGGGCCGGTTTCGGGCCCGCTGCGCGGTCCATCGCAGCCTGCGGCAGCGGCTACAAAGCACGATTAGCTCGCGAGGGGCTCCCGCTCGCTCATGAAGGCTTCCAGGCGTGAGCGCAGCCAGCGCTCGGCGGGGTCGGTGTCCACATGGCTGAGCCAGACCATGGACAGGTCCAGGGTTGGGGTCTTGAACGGAAACGGCTCGCAGTACAGCTGCCCCGAGGCGGCCATGGCCGCAGCGGCGTAGTCGGGCAGGCTGGCAATCAGCTTGGTCCCGGCCAGCAGGGCCGGCAAAGAACTGTACTGCGGCACCGACAGCACGACCTGACGGGTGCGGCCGATCTCCGCCAGCCACTCATCGGCGAAGCCGGCGACATTGGCGGTGTGGGATACCAGCACATGGGGCCGCGCACAGTACTCATCGAGGGTCAGCGGCGTGTCGCTGGCGTCGGCCCGCAGCAAGCAGGGCTGGATATGCCGCAACAGCTTGCGCTTGGCATTGGCCGGCAGGCCCCGGGTCTGGCTGATGCCGACGGTGATGTCGCCGGAGGCCAGCAAGTCGGGAATCCGCCAGTAGTCCACGTGCTGCACCACGACCACCACCTGCGGTGCTTCCTGGCGCAGGGCTCGCAGCAAAGGCGGCAGCAGGCCGAACTCGACGTCGTCGGACAGGCCGATACGGAAGGTCATGGTGCTGCTGGCGGGATCGAAATCGTGGGTCAGGCTCAGGGCCGAGGACAGCGCGTCAAGGGCCGGCGACAGGTGCTGGATAAGCTGCTCGGCACGCGCCGTGGGCTCCATGCGATGGCCGACACGGATGAACAGCGGATCGTTGAACATCGCCCGCAAACGGTTGAGGGCGGAGCTGATGGTGGGCTGGCCGAGAAACAGCTTCTCCGCTACCCGGGTGACATTGCGTTCCAGCATCAACGCCTCGAACACCACCATCAGGTTGATGTCGGCCTTGCGCAGTTCATTGCGATTCATCGGTGCTCCCCCGGTCCCCAGACGGAGGTCAGTGTAGAAAGGCCCGGGGGCCGGCGTCCAGGCAAACACCCGAGGCCTGCGGCCGGTGCTTCAGTCGAAGGTGAAGTTGAACTGGGCGCTGCTGTTGGCTGCCCCCTCAGTGATCGGCCCCGTGCGAATGTACTGGGCGCGAAAGCTGAAGCTGGCGCTATCGCTGCCCAACAGGCGCTCCATAGCGTATTGAGTGCCATTGCAATGAATGCGCGGAATCTGCTCATTGAACATGACGATGCCGACGCCCTTGGCGACGGACCGCCCCTGATCCTGTGCCGATTGAGTCAGCCCCAGGACCCCTGTCGGGTCGCAGCGCGAGGCGGGTTCGGCGCTGAACGAGACCTTCGGCAGGCTGTTGAACGAGCAGTCGTTGACCTCAAGCCTGGCCACGGCCGAAGGCGGCGAAGTCGAGCCCAGCGTGGGAAAGTCATGGGCCGAGGGACTGCCCAGACGCAGCGTAACGTTGCGGGTGACCACCTGGCACTTGGCGGCGAACTTGACGCCTTCGGCGCCCAGCAGATCCTGTTCGCTGAGCAACAGTTGTTTCGAACACCGATCCCGGTTGTCCTGCTGCGGCAGGTCCAGCAAGTGTTGCCCAACCTGGGCCACGCCCGCGTCCAGGTCCAGCGCGTACATCGCCACCTGGACACCGGCGAGGCTGTTGACCTGCAGCGATCCCTTGGGTAACTCATTGGCGGGTCGGGTCAGAATCAGCGAATACACGTAGTTTATGAAGTCTTTTTTCAGCTCGCCGTTTGAGCTCTCCACCCTGTATTTTTGCAGTACCAAGGGATAGAAACTACCCGTCAGTATCTGTGCGTCCGAGCCTGAAGGATAGGCCGTCACTTTAAAACTGATGCCATCGATATTGGTCGGAACGATGCCATCGAGAAACCTGATCCCCGGCAAATGCGCACCTAAAACCAATTCATGCGGCTCCTTGGTTACAGACTTCTCAGTGGTGTATTCAATGATCGGGTTCACGTGACGCTGTTTCAACACGGACCCCACCGGCGTGCTCCGGGTCAGTGGTGTGATCTCGACCCAATCCTGGGCAGAGCCGCCATAACTACTGAACACGCACCCTTTGGCATTGCCCTCATCGGTAACGGCGTACACCGGCGCGCTCGCCTGCACGCCCAACAGCATCAGGATGATCGCGCGTATCAACAGACCGCGCCGGCGCCCATCGGTGAGGAGCCTGGACCATGGATCACTCATCGGTCATTGCCTCTTTTTCCAAGCCGGCCCCTGGTGCACGCTGCGGTGCCCCGGGAGCCGGTCAATCGATAGTGAATAGGTGGCAAGTGCCCGGCATGCCAGGGGCAGCCGGGCCGAGGTCTTGCCGACGCTCCTTAGTCCATCAGGCCTTTGGAAACCCGGGCCGAAGAGTTGGTGCCGTGGTTGACGCCGATCTGGTTACCGTAAGTCTGGAAGTAGGCCCAGACGGTATCGACCTTGCCGGTGGATTTCGAGCCTTGGATCCGCCCCTCGTTAACACCCACCAGCCCACCCAGGGTGGCACGCCAGCCGCCACTGACGCGGCCACGGGATTCGGAGTTGACGATCCGCGACTGGTTGTCGCCGACCAGGCCCCCGACCTTGCTGTGCCAGGTTCCATGGACATTGCCGGTCGCCACGGCACGCTCGATCACGTGGTCGTAGTAATCGGCGTTGAAGCCCACCAACCCACCCACGGAGCTATAGGTATCGCCAAAGACCTTGCCGTGAGCCGCAACCGAGACCAGGTCACCATCGTTGTAGCCGACCAGACCGCCGATATTGCTCTTGGCGTAGCCCTCCACCGCACCATGCGCCTTGGCATCGTAGATCAGGCCACCGATGTTGCTACCGACCAGACCGCCGACGTTGGCCTTCACACCTCCTTTGACATCGCCCTTGGCCTCGATGTAACCGCGGATGGTGCTGTCGTCACTTTTTCCGACCAGGCCACCCAGGTTCGTGCCGAAGCGGTCAATCACATCGCCAGTCGCCTTGACGTTGCTCACCACGCTCTGGTTCTGCTGCGAGCCGATCAACCCACCAGCGGACTCGCTGCCCACCCCGTAAACGTTACCGCTGGCACTGGAACCGCTGATGGTGCCAGAGCGGTTGAACCCGACCAGGCCGCCAATATGGCTCTCCAGCGCGCCGTACACGTTCATCGAGGAACTGGAGCCGGTAATGGTGCCGTTCTGGTTGTTGCCCACCAGCCCGCCCAGGTTCAGTCCCTTATAGAGTGGATTGTAAGTACCGATGGTGCCCTTGCTCGACGAGTTGGAAATCACTGCGCCATTGTTGATCCCAACCAGTCCTCCGGCGCCGCCCATGGCCTGTTTATACATCTTGGTGGTGATATCGACATCACTGGCACTGCCGCTGATGAGACCGGTTCTGCCATTGCCGAAGCGGTTTTCCCCGGCCACGCCGCCGATGGCCGTGGTCAGGCTGCCGCCGTACAACGAACCGGCTACCGAAGAGTCGCTGATCGAGCCGCCGTAGTTGACCCCCACCAAGCCGCCGACCTTGTTGCGCTGGTCGCTATTGACAGAGACCTGCATATCGCGGGCACTGACCCGTTCGATGCTGCCACTGTTGCGCCCCACCAGACCGCCAATTTCACTGAAACCGTTGCGGAAGTTGCTCCCGTTGACGGTGATCGAGGCCAGCTTCAGATCGCTGATGGTGCCGGAGGACTGGCCGAACAATCCGGCGTACAGGCCCGAACTGTTGATGGTGAAGCCACTGATGGTATTGCCCAGGCCGTTCAAGGAGCCGGTGAACACCTGATCACCGCCAATCGAGTTGATGCTCCCGGAGCCCTTGATCTGATTGCCCAGGACGTAGTGGTCATCGAGCTTGTTGCCAATGGCCTGCAACTGCTGGCTGTTCTGGATCACTTTGTGCTGCTTGCCATTGGCGTCAAACCCGGCGTTCTCTCCAGACAAGGTCACCAGGCCCTTGTTGCCCACGACCAGTTGCTCGCCATGTTTGACCCCCAGGCTGTTGTTGGCGCCGGTGAGGCTCACGTGACTGTCGAGCCGGACCGACTTGGCGGCGTTCAATTCCAGACGCGAGTTGTCACCCGTGGCATTGATCCGTTGATTGACCTTGACGTCCTTGGTGGAGGTCAGGGTCAGTTGGTTGCCGCTTTTCCACTCCACCGCAGCGTCCACCGCCACATCGCCATTGCGGCTGCGCAGATGAACGTTGGTGTTGTTCAGGTTCTGGGAGAGCGTACTTTCGACCAGGGCCGGATTGCCGGGCTCACCCGTGGAACCGACCTTGACCTCGTTGGACTCGACGATCCAGGTGCCGGTACGACCGTTCCTGGAGCGGGTATCGACCTCGGCGTTGAGTTCGACCCGAGTGAGCGCGCCCGAAGTTTGAACCGTACCGCCGTTACCGTCGGTGGCTGAGGCCTTGGCCGTCAATTTCCCACCCACATTGACCACGCCACGCTCGCCACCGTCCAGGACAATACGTCCTTCCTTGTTGGACAGGGTATTGGCCTCGATCACGCCCTGGTTGTTGACCACTGCCTGAGTCAACGCATTGGCGCTCTTGGCCAGCATCAGCACCTGACCGCCATCGGCCTTGATCAGCGCGGTGTTCTGCACCAATGCATCGGCGGCGGCTCCCTTGACCTCTAGGTTGATCAGGTTGTCGCTACCCAGGCTCAGGGTGAAATCGTTACCGGCGCCCAGGGCCACGGCGCCCTGATTGGCGACGATTTCGCCGTTGTTGCGCACCCGCGCGCCCAGCAGCGCCACGTAGCCGCCGTCGGCCGCGGTGATCTTGCCGTCGTTGATCACTTCCACCGCCGATTTTCCGGTGAACTGATAGCGACCGTTATTGAAGTCATCGTCACTGATGCCACGGGTCGAGGCCACCAGGCCGCCCACGTTGACCTGGGCGCCCTGACCGATCAGCACCCCGTTGGGGTTGATCAGAAACACCTGGCCGTTGGCATTCAGCGCGCCCTGGATATTACTGCCCTTGAAGCCGGTCACCCGGTTCAGGGCGATGGACTCGCGCCCGGGTTGATTGAAGGTCACCGACTTATCGGCACCGATGCTGAACTCGTTCCAGTTGGTCACCAACTTGTCACTGTGCTGCTGGATCACCATGTTGTTACCCGTGACGTTGTAGTCAGCACTACCGCTAACCGTAACGTTTCCCTGGGGCAACGCCATCGCCGGCGTCAGTCCTCCCAGGGCAAGCAAGCCGGCTGCCATCACCAGCAACCCTTTGCGCCCACCACTGCGACGCCGGCGCCGCGCGCCCTCGCACGTCACGCTCCAGCGACCTTGGGCCTGGTTCCATACCAACGCATAAATCTTATTCACAATGACTCCTTATTGACGTTTAAACGCTCTGCTGTTTTTCGCAGAACGGCACTACTTCCAAAGCACACGCAGGCCTTCAGAAAAACTGTGTCGCGCTGACCCAGATCCGTGGGGTGCGCTCGGGACCGTCCCCGGCCTTCTGGTTATCCAGTGGCCAGGCACTGGTCAGGTTGAGTTGCCGCTGATCGCCGCTCCAGCGTGCCCCCAGCCCCGCCGCTTGCAGGCGCTGGGTATTGATTTCGCTCGTCCAGGGCAGGCGGTTGACCTGCACATAGCCCTTGTCGGCAAACAGGCTGAGCTGCCAGCCGGGTGCCAGGGCGTAGCTCAGCTCCAGGCCGGCCTGCCAGCCCTGGTCGCCAATACCGGCGCTCAGGGGATAGGCGCGCACGCCGTAGGGGCCGCCCAGCCCCATCTTTTCCGAGCTGTCGAGGTTGGCCGAGGTCCACTGGGCATTGACTTGGGCATAGAGCTGGAAGCGGTTGCCCAGGCGCTGCAGCCGCGCGACCTGCAGGTTGGTCTTGGCGAAGCCGCCGCCGGTGGCGGCGCTATAGCGATCCAGACGCTGCTCAAAAGCGTCATCGAAGGTCAGGCGGCCGGAGCCGTAGGACAGGCTGAACTGGTTGTAGCCACCGCCGAGAAACCGGTCCTGACGGTTGCCGCCCAGGCTCAGGGTCCACAACTCGATGTGCTTGCGCTTGCTCAGCTCAAACAGGTCGATGTCGTCGCGCAGTTGCTTGTTCTCGTACTGCAGTTGCGCACTCAGGTCGAACGTCCGCCCGCGCAGGATCGGCTGAGCGAGGAACAGGCTCTGGACACTGGCCTGGCCATTGATCTGCAGCTTCTTCAAACGCTTTCTGTTGAGCTCGTAGCTCATGTGCGAATAGGCCGCGCCGACCCGGGTCGACCAGGGCCCGAGGGGCAACTGATAGGCGCTGCGCCAGTAGCGCTGGTCGCGGTCACTGCCCAACAGGCGCACATTGAGCTGGTCCCCCAGGCCCAGGGGGTTGTTGAGGTTGAAGCTGCCCCCCAGGCGGAACTCGCCGGTGTGGTAGCCGCCGAAGTTGTCGGCCTCCAGGCTGCCGCTGGCCCAGGGACCGGGCCGCGCCTCCACCAGCAGATCGCTGGTGCCGGGGGCCTGCCCCGCGCGCAAGGTGCCCTTGGCCTGGACCCCGGGCAGGTCGTTGAGCAGCAGCAGACTGCGCTCAAGGTCTGCGCTGTTGACCGCCGAGCCATCGTCCAGTGCGGCCAGCGGCCCACGGAGCACACCATCCCGGGCACGGGACTGGTTGCTCAGCTCGATCCGGCCGTAGCGGCCCTCCATGACCTCGATGCGCACCACCCCGCCATCGACTTCCTGAGCCGGCAAGAAGGCCCGGGCCAGCAGGTAGCCCTGTTGCTGGTAATGGGCGGTGATGCGTTGCGCCGCGTCACGCAAACCGTCAAGGTCGAGTTCCCGCCCGCGCAGATCGTCCAGCAGCGGCTGCAGGTCCTGATCGCTGAACACTTGATTGCCCTCGATGACGAAAGCCTTGACCTGCAAGCGCAGGCCCGAAGTATCCGGGGCCGGTGTCGGCCGCTCGGCCTTGGGCACCTCCAGTTGCACGTCATCGGTGGGCGGCGGCAGCGCCGGCTGGGTGGCTTCGATATCCCGTATGGCCTGTCCGGCGCTGGGCACCTGAACCCGCATCTGGGCCTGCGCCAGCACAGGCAACAACAGCGCCAGCAACATCACCGGCCGCCGCGCCAACGGCACTCGCGCCCGCTCCGGACCTCGCCCCTTGCCCACACCAACCGACAGTCCGGCTGGCGCACCACTACAGCTGTACTTGCACACTTCCACTCAGCGTCTCCCCGCTGTCTAAAACCACTTGGTATCGAATTTCTGCCGCGCCGCCGCTCAACACCGGCGCGGCGGACAAAGGCAGGCGCGCCGAGCCGAACGGCTCGACGGTGATGCCCTGCACAGTCATGGGTTGGTGCGGCTCGCCCACATCCACCCGAGCCAGGGACACGTAGTACGGCGTCGGATTGCTCACGCTGAGCAGCGCAGCCCCAGACTCCTGCGCCGCCATCTGCAGGCTCCAGCGCAGCTGGCGCGCCGCCTCGTCGGCGCGACCCGGCAGGCCCTTGGGGCGATACAGCAGCTTCATGCGCAGGCGGTAGCTCAGGCTCAGCTGGTTGCTGCTCAGAGGCCGCAGGGACGGCACTTCCAGAAAGTTGAGCCAGAACACCGACTCGCGATCGGCAGGCAGCGGCTCACCGCTGTAACGCAGCGACAGGACGGAGCTCTGCTGCGGATCAAGCCGCGACAGCGGGGGCGAAAGCACGAATGGCACCGCCAGCCGGCTCGGATCGACCGAGGCATCGCCCTTGTCCAGCCAGGTCTGCAGCAGCAGCGGCGCCGTCCCGAGATTGCCGACCCGGATGCTCAAGGCCGCCAGCCCCTGGGGATAGATAAAGCGCGTGCCGACAATCGACAGATCGGCGCGCACGCCCTGACTGAACAGCAGCACCGCCGCCAACAGGCACACGCAACGCACCACACCAGCAAGACGGCTACTCAAGATGCAGGCTCCGTGGTGATGGCGCTCTGCTGCGCCCAGCGGTGACACGGCAAGTCGAGCAGAAGCGAATCGTTGCCCGGCTGCGCCGCGGGCGCCGGCAATACATAGTCGATCAGGCACTGCTCGCCAGGTCCTTCGCCCCACTGCACACGAATCCGGCCCCGGTCCTTCTCGCTGCGCAGCACCAGGCGACTGCCCTGCCCCACCGCCCCCAGCTCCTCGCCGCTGTCGGCGTCCAGGGCACTGGCGGCAAAGGGCAGCGGCGCGCCATCGGCCTGCCGGCTGTCGATCAGAAACGCCCGGGCCTTGCGGGTCGGGTAGGACAGCCTGACCACGGCCCCCGCCCGGGGCGCGACATTGCGCGAACTGACCTGCAGCTCGACATCCTCATCCATGCCGCTGGGGTCCAGGTCCACGGTATTGAGCTGATAGGGCGCCAGGCTCGGCAGCACCGCATAACCTTGTCCGTCCACCTGCGTACCGGCGTAACCGACACTGGCGCCCCTGGCATGGGGGGCATGCACCAGGGCTGCGGTTTCACTCAGGGTCTGGGACAGGGTCAGGCCCCCGGAATGCAGGAGCATGCCGCCGGAGGCACCCAGCGACTGGGCCCGATAGTCACGGCCCTGGGACAGGCTCGAACTCAGGGTCACCTGCGGCAGGTAGTAGCTCAGGTTGGCGTTGGTCGAGGTTTCCCGCGGTTGGGCATCATGGGACACCGAGACGCCATAGGACGCCGTGTCGTGCTCACCCAGTGAACCGGAAATGCCGCTGGAGTAACGGGCACCGGAATTCTGGTCGTGACTGGCAAAGGCATTGGCCAGGGTGGAACGCCCGGCGACGCCCCCCAGGGGCAGCGACAGACTGAGGCTCCACAAGGTGTTCTCACTGCGGGTGCGACGCCCCGAAAACTGGCTCGAACCCTGGGTGCGCTGGACGCTTAGGGCATAGCTGAGGCCGCGCCACTGGTGGTTGTAGCCCATGGCGTAGTTGCGGGCCTGACCGCGGCTGTTCCAGTAGTTGAGGGAGGAGCCGTTGAGGTAAAAGTTACCGCCGATGCCATCCACCCGCTGGTTGATCGTCACATCCAGCCGATCGCGGACCCGGGCGAAGTCTTCGAAGCGCGCGCCTCGGTTGACGAAGTCCTCAAGGTCGATGGCGTCCCGCAGGCTCAGGTAGCCCCGGGTGGAATAGCGATAAGCCAGCAACGAGAACTGGGTGCCGCTGTCATGCAGGTTCTTGCTGTAGGAAAGACGCAGGCTGGTGCCCTGCAGATTGCCATTGCGCGGCACCTGGGTGCGGGACTGGGTCAGGTCGAGACCGAAACCACCGAGCTCGGTGTTCAGCGCCGCGCCGATCAGGCCGGCCATGTAGCTGCCGGTGAGCGAGGCGCCGGCATAACCGGTGACCCGGTTGTCCAGCCCGCGTTGCAGGGTGCCCTGGGCCACATACTGGTGCAGGCCACGCCCTCCGGCCCTGATCACCTGACCGCCGGTCAGGCTGTAGCGGGTGACGCCGGGACGCAGGTGGCGGGCCATGGTGGCAAAGGGCACGGTAAAACGCTGGGTACGGCCATCGGCCTCGGTGACCGTCACCTCCAGGTCACCGCCAAAGCTGGCGGCCTGCAGGTCGGCAATCTCGAAGGGGCCTGGGGCAACGGTGGTTTCATACACCAGGTAACCACGCTGCTGCACCGTGACCTTGGCGTTGGTATTGGCCGTGCCGCGCACCACCGGGGCGAAATAGCGCTGGGTGGTGGGCAGCATGCGTTCATCGCTGAACAACTTGACCCCGCGAAACGACACCGAATCGAACAGCTCGGAATCGGTCACGCTCTCCCCCACCAGTAATTGCGCACGCCAGTCGGTCAGGTCGGTCTGGCCGTAGATGTAGCCCCGCTGATAATCGCTGCCGCTGTCGGGCGACCAGGACAAGGTGCCGCTGTGACGCAGGCGCAGGTTTCCCAGGTTCAGGCCCATGTTCAATCCGGCATAACCGTTGGTACTGCGCTGGCCACGGCTCTGGGAGCTGAACAGGTTGGTGCTGTAGTTCAGCCGGGCAGCGTTGATGCCCGAGTCCCAACTGGCCGGATCGACATAGCTGGAGGCGACTTCAGGCAGCACGAACAGCTGTGGAACCGAGAGCTCAAGCTGCTGTTCGGCCATGTTGACCCTGGTGGTGACGTGGGGGATGTAACTGGCAAGGTCCCCGCAGAACAGGCCATCGCCTTGCAGCGGATGGCTGGCAGGCGCCAGCGCAGCGTCGGCTTTGTGCAGGTCGATGCCCAGTTGCGTGAGCAACTCGCGGTCGTAGCAGGGCTGGCTGCCCTGGGGGTCAGCGCTTTCGCGCAATTCGATCTCGATCAGCCCGCGCCAGGCGCCACTGACCCGCACATCCAGCAGGTACTTGCCCGGCGCCACGTAACCCGCGCGCTCGAAGCGCTGCGTGTCGATGAGGGTTCCCGGCCCCTTGAACAGCATCTGGGTATCGAAGAAAACCGGGCTGTTCTGCGGCGTGTCGCCGGACACCTCCGACAGCACGGCTTGATCAGCGGTCGTCGGCTGGGCAGCCACAGGAGCCGCCAGCCCCAGCAGCCCGGCCAGCACCGACAGTGCTCGCAAGAGCCGGGCCGGACCATCGCCAGGACAGACTCGCGCAAGCACAGGAAAACCCAGCCAAAAGGGCCGCACACTGAACATAATCGATACCAATGCACTCAGCGTTTAATAACCAGGGCCAAGAGCGGAGTTGAATAAACAGGGCAACTAGAGAAGGTTCTTTTCAAGCGGCACCCGGCCACCGAAGTCATTGACTACTTCAAAGCGCACAGCCGCATTGCGTGGCGCTCTTTCAGCGCTTGCCGGCCAGGCGAAGGACTCCCGACCAAAAGGCGCGACCATCCCGGCCCCCAGGTCGACGGTGCGTCCTTGCACTTGCACCTCGACCTTG
The DNA here is from genome assembly GCF_028550695.1 of Pseudomonas sp. BLCC-B112. Taxonomy (NCBI): domain Bacteria; kingdom Pseudomonadati; phylum Pseudomonadota; class Gammaproteobacteria; order Pseudomonadales; family Pseudomonadaceae; genus Pseudomonas; species Pseudomonas sp. BLCC-B112. The sequence continues at coordinate 791,090 of NZ_JAQQGK010000001.1, read as the reverse complement.
CTGAAAGACAGGTAGTAAGGCGTTGGATTGGATACCTGGATGACCGGACCTGCGGCCTGGTCTTTGGCCACTCCCGCGGGCTCAAACTTCCAACTGAGTTTTCCCACCGCCGAGTTGACATCGACCTTCAAGTCCGCAGGACGAAAGAACAACTTGATCCGATGACGGAAGGTAAAGGCCAATCGGTTTTCATCCTGTTTCTGTTGTGGCGGAACTTCCAGAATGTTCAGCCAGTACAGTGACTCACGATCAGCGGGCAACGGTTCTTTCGAATAACCAATACGCAGCACCGCCGCGGCATTGGGCTCCAGGCGACTGAGTGCCGGTGTAAGTTGAAAGGGCACTTTCATTTCTTCCGGCGCCTTACTGGCATCACCATCATCAATCCAGGCCTGAACCAATATCGGCATACCGCCTGGATTATTCATTCTCAGTGTCACATCACGCGCACTCGCCGGATAAACCACACGAGTGCCATGAATGACTATTTCCGCATTGACTACCGAAGAGAACAAACTCAGGAAGAGGGCGCCGATAACGAACGTTTTAAATACATGCGCTTTCGGCGCCATGAGCAACTCCTTATGTAACTGACAGATGTCAGTTGTACGTCACATCGAAGTTGATATTGGAGTCGGCACGACCTTCTACGATCGTGTCGCTGACCGCCACATAAGAGGCCTTGAACTTCAGCACGGCCTTGTTACCGATAACTTCGGCAACCTGCTGACTGTTGTTTTCCGACAGGTCGACTTTCCCCGGCGTGGCGCCGTTGTTGTGAATCTGGATCTGCACGCCCGAGGCCGAACCAGAACCGCTGTCGATCAGACGCAGGTTGCCGGTGGCGTTATCAATGAAACCATCCTTGTGGAAGCTGACGGCGGCTTTGGAGCCGTCGGTGCAGCCGCCGCCGCTGAGGTTGATGTTGAATTCCTTGAACTCGGAAGCCGTGCCGATGCCACCGGCGAAAACCGAAGGCAGGACGTTGCCGAACTTGACCGTGCCGGTGTTCGCTCCGGATTCGTTGGCATCGACCTGAACCTTGCAACTGACACTGGAGATCAGGCCTTCGAACTTCACGTTGCCGGAGTTGAGACCGGTTTCTGCGTAGCTCAATGCCGGAGTCAGTGCCGCAAGCAGCAACCCGGAGGTCGCCATGGATGCAAAAGATTTAAGTTTCATCTGATTCCCTATTATTAAAAACCGTCTAAGAGCACAGTATTCAAAACAACTTCGCCCTCCCGAGACGTACAGCCTTGCTGAACTTCGAGCCAACGAGACATGAGTTGAACACCACAACAACCTCGACCAACCGCTCTCGCCCACAATAAAATGCATATTGACAACAGGCATCTGCATTCCATCCAGAGCGGACATTACGATACCGACTGCCCTCTTCTTTTAGAATAACGACCAATCTTCATGTAACGAGGAGCACTCTCTAAATGAACAAGATTTTTCTCGGAAACTTGTACTACTTAAAAACCACTAAACACACTAAAAACAGCCAATAAATAAGACACTTCTTATATAGAGCCCCATAGACTGCAAACACGCGATATACGACAGAGATTCGGCGCTGTAACCAACTGATCAAGTGACGGTCGGCCGGTTCCGGACCCAAGTGCTGGGCAAGCCCCGAACATCCGCCCAACGAAAAACGCCCAGTGCATTGCACCGGGCGTTTGGCCAAAGCTCTCGACAACGCAGCCTGTGCTGCAAGCGCTCACAACGCGTTTGAGCGCCCCGAAACTGGGTGCGCAACTGCGGCCATGGGGCGCACCGGACGCGGGTCTTCCTGGCCCTGACGCAAGCGCAAGGCCGCCAGCGCCGCCACCAGTAGCACCAGGGCAATGGCCTTGAGGCCGTTCATGGCATCGCCGGTGCTCATCTCGATCGCCCCCATCACCGAGGGGCCGACAAAACCGCCCAACAGTCCGCAGGAGTTCACAAAGCCCAGGCCTCCCGCCAGGGCCGCACCTTTGAGCCGTGACGCCGGGTACAGGAAGATGATCGACTGCACCACAAAGAACATCAGCGCCGCCACGCAGAACCCCAGCAGGCTGAACACCGGCCCGGAAAAGGCCGCAATCAGCAGCCCGGCCGCCATCGTCAGCAAGCCGCAGACCAGCAAGCGCCGGGCCCGCTGCGCGCTGGTGGCCAGCCGTGGCAGGCTGATCGCCCCCAGCGCCGCGACGATCCACGGCAAGGAGGTCAGCAGGCCGACGCTCATCAGGCTCAGGCTGCCGTACTTGCCGATGATGCTGGGGAGGAAAAAGATCACGGTGTAGATGGTGATCTGGTGGCAGAAGTAGACAAAGATCGCCAGCAGGATCTGCGGCGTAAAGCACTGCCGGAACGAATGCCCGCCCTGCCCTGCCCCCTCATCGGCTTCGTCGGCCAGGCGCTGCTCGATACCCCGGGCCTCCTCGGCGCTCAACCAGGGCGCGCGGCTTGGACGGTCCGGCAGGCGCCGCCAGACCACCCAGGCGAAGAACACCGCCGGCAGCCCTTCGAGCAGGAACATCCACTGCCAGCCATGCCAGCCCAGCAAGCCGTCCATCTTCATCAGCGCGGCGCCCAGCGGACCGCCGATGATATTGGCCAGGCACACCCCCAGCAGGAAATAGCCGGTAGCCCGGGCCCGTTGCCGGCGGTCGAACCAGTAGGTCAGGTACAGCATGACCCCGGGAAACAGGCCGGCTTCGGCGATCCCCAGCAGCAGGCGCAGTACATAGAAGGAGGTCTCGCCCTGGACGAAGGCCATGGCGGCGGAGATCAGCCCCCACGTGACCATGATCCGGGCAATCCAGAAGCGCGCGCCGACCTTGTGCATGATCAGGTTGCTAGGCACCTCGGACAGCGCATAGGTGAGGAAGAACAACCCGGCACCCAGGCCATAGGCGGCGGCGGAAATCCCCAGGTCCACATCCAGTTGATGCTTGGCCAGGGCGATGTTGGTGCGGTCGAGAAAGCTCAGGACATAGGCCGCGATCAACAGCGGCATGAGTTTGAGAAACATCAGGCGGGTCAGCTGTTGCGAGTCCCGGGGCGCTGCAGTGGTTGCAGTGTTCATGGGGCATATCCCTTTGTAGTTGTTATGCGGGATCGTCAGCGGGCCTGGAGCCAGGGCCGCTGACACGGACCTTCAAGGGTCAGAACGCGACGTGCTCACGCCCCTTGAGCCCGAGCAGGGCCCGGGCTTCATCCGGGGTCGCCACACGACCGCCCAGGGCTTCGATGACCGTGCGAATGCGCCGCACCTGATCAGCGTTGCTGGCCGCCAGTTTGCCGGGGCCATCCCACAGCGAGTCCTCCAGGCCGACCCGGGCATGGCTGCCCATGGCCAGGCCCATGGTGGCCAGGGGAATCTGGTTGCGCCCGGCGCCGAGGATCGACCAGTGATAGGCATCGCCAAACAGCCGGTCGGCGGTGCGGCGCATGTGCGCCAGGTCCTCGGGATGACCACCGATGCCGCCCCGCAGGCCGAACACCGACTGGATGAACAGCGGCGCCTTGAGCAGGCCGCGCTCAAGGAAATGCGCCGCGGTATACAGGTGGCCGATGTCGTAGCACTCGATCTCGAAGCGGGTGCGATTCTCGGCACAGGCGCTGAGGATATGGGCGATATCGCGGAAGGTGTTGCGGAAGATCCGGTCGTCGCTCTCTTCCAGGTACGGCCGCTCCCAGTCGTGCTTGAACTCGGTGAAGCGGTTGAGCATTTCGTACAGGCCGAAGTTCATCGAGCCCATGTTCAACGAGGCCAGCTCTGGCTTGAATTCCAGCACCGGCTGCAGGCGCTCCTCGACGCCCATCGTGGGGGCACCACCGGTGGTGAGGTTGATCACCACGTCGCAGGCCGCGTTGATCTGCGGCAGGAAGCGCCGGAACAGCTCGGGGTCCTGGCTCGGCCGCCCGTCCTCCGGGTCTCGGGCATGCAGGTGCACGATGGCCGCACCGGCTTGGGCCGCAGCGATGGCCTCGGCGGCGATTTCTGCGGCGGTGATCGGCAGGTGCGGCGACATGGACGGGGTATGAATCGCCCCGGTGACAGCACAAGTGATGATGACAGGCGTTTTTTCAGACATGACGGTACTCCGACTTTTATTCTTGATGAAAAAAATCCCTGGGTGTCGCTGATGGAATTCACCGCTGACGACCTTCAGCGGTGCGGATCGCGGGCGCGGCTAGAGGTACTCGACGTTGCCGTCGACGCTGATCGCCTGGCCGGTGATGTTGCGAGCCGCCGGCGAGCAGAGAAACAGCGCCATGGCGGCCACGTCCTCGGCGCTGACCATGCGCTTGAGGGAGATCTTGTTCAGGTACTCCTGGCGCATTTCGGCCACCGGCACTCCGGTCTGTTCGGCCCGGGCCTGAATCACCGCGTCCATGCGCGGCCCCTGGACTATCCCCGGCAACAGCGCATTGACCCGGATATCGCTGGCCCCAAGCTCGGCCGCCAGAGACTTCATCAACCCGACAATGGCCCACTTGGTGGCCGCATACGGCGTACGCCAGGCATATCCCAGGCGCCCGGCCACCGAGGCGATGTGCAGCAGATGGGCGTTGTCCGAAGCCTTGAGCAAGGGCACTGCGTGGTGGGCAAAACGGTACTGCGCGGTCAGGTTGATATCGATGGTGCGCTGCCAGTCGGCGTCGCTGACGGTATCGATGCCGGCCGTGGGCCCGGCAATACCAGCGTTGTTGACCAGCACATCAAGCCCGCCGAAGCGCGCCACCTGAAGCTCGAACAGCGCGTGGATCTGTGCCGGATCAGCGACATCGGTGCGGGTCGCCAGCGCCTCGGGATAGCGATCCCGGAACGCCGCCAGGGCCGCCTCACTGACATCGCAGACGTGCACCTGGGCGCCGGCTTCGAGATAGGCCCTGGCCAGCACTTCACCGATGCCCGCCGCGCCGCCGGAAATCATCACCCGCAAGCCCGGGTAAGGCTGTAAACGCTGCAAGATGCTCATGCCCGACCTCCTTTGAGCGCCGCCGCACCAGGCTTCTTGGCCAACAGCCGGCCCAGGGAATCCGCCGCTTGCATAATGTCGTCGGTGACGGCCGCTCGCACTCCCGGACCATCGCCGGTGGCCAGGGCTTCGACGATGCGATTGTGGGCTTCCATGGAACGTTGCAGGTGGGCCTGGTCCGGCGCCACCAGGGCAAAACACGGCCCCATGTGCAGCCAGAAGTTCTCCACCGCGGCCATGGTCAGCTCGGCTCGGGCCACGGCATAGATACGTCGGTGAAAGGCGAAGTTGGTCCACAGGTAACGGGACACATCCACCTCATCGGCAGCCTTTTGCATCTGCCGGCACAGATCGGTGATCTCCTGCAGATCGCTCTTTTGCAGATGCTGCAGAGCTTTTTCCGCCAGCAGCCCTTCCAGGGCCACCCGTGCATCACGGATCTCCCGCAGACGCTCCAGCGTCATCATTCGTACTCGCAGGCGGGAGGTTTCCGTGACCTCAAAGGCATTTTCCGCGCTCAGGCGCTGCAGGGCTTCGCGCACCGGCATGGGGCTGGAACCCAGGGCTTCGGCCAGGCCACGAATGGTCAACTTCTGGCCGGGCTGAAAACGCCCACTCATCAAGGCTTCGCGAATCTGCCGGTACACCTGCTCCTGCAAGGTATCGCGAGAAACCTGACGTAACGTGGGAAGGGGGATTGGGCCTTGGGATATAGGACCTTCAGACATGGCATCTACCTGTGTTGTGGTTCTTGTGCTCGCCAATATGTGATCACAAATCAAATATGTCAAACATCAGGATTTGATCCACAACCCGTCATGAAGGGCAAATTAACCGTTAAAACATTTAATAAATTCCGCACTGCAGAACAATATTCCGCATTGACCACAATATTCATTGATGACAGGATTATTTTCGCCAAGTGATTCAAATAGCGGAATAAAGCTATCCGTGACTGGGATGTTCTGCTGGTCACCCTCAACGCCATGCCGCGCCCACCGACCTCTCGCTGCCCTTCACCCCGGAGACTGCTGCAATGAGTTGCGAAACAGCCCTGCCAATCGTCGAAAGCGCATTACACGGAAACATCCTGGTGCTGACCCTCAACAACCCGCCGGTCAACGCCCTGGGGGTGGAGATCCGCCGCGGACTGCTGGCGACCATCGACAGCGCCAACGACAACCCGGCGGTCAAAGCCATACTGCTGGTCGGTGCAGGACGACACTTCTGTGGCGGCTCCGACATTCGCGAATTTGGCCAGACGCCCCAGGCTCCGGCGCTGCCGGAGGTGGTCAAGCGGATCGAGGACAGCAGCAAACCGGTGCTGGCGGCGATCCAGGGAGTGGCCCTGGGAGGAGGCCTGGAAGTCGCCCTCGCCGCCCATTACCGCCTGGCCACCGGCAGCGCCCGGCTCGGCCTGCCAGAGGTGTTGCTGGGCTTGCTTCCCGGGGCCGGCGGCACCCAGCGTCTGCCACGCCTGATCGGTGCCAAAGCGGCTCTGGAACTGATGCTCAGCGGGCGCCATCTGAGCGCCAAGGAGGCCCTGGATCTGGGTTTGGTGGACCGCCTGGGGGACAGCGATGATGCACTGGCCGAAGGCCTGGCCTACATGCGCCAGTTGCTGGCACAGGGCGCCACTGCCCGACGCACCCGGGATGCTCAGGCCCTGAGCGAGCCAGCCGCCCAGCGCCAAGCGATAGATGCCGCCCGCCAGCAGGCCACGCAGAAATCCCAAGGCCTGCTGTCGCCGTTGCACATCATCCAGGCCGTGGAAGCGGCCCTCGATCAATCCTTCGAAGACGGCCTGCGCGAAGAACGCCGACTGTTTCTGGAGTGCCTCGACAGCCCGCAGCGTGCCGGGCTGGTGCATGCTTTTTTTGCTGAACGGGAAGTGCTCAAGGCCCCCGAGACCCGCGCGGCAGCACACCGGGCCATTGCCCGAGTGGGGGTGGTGGGCGGTGGCACCATGGGCGCCGGCATCGCCGTAACGGTCCTCGACGCGGGGCTGGAAGTGACCATGATCGAACGCGACCAGGACGCCCTGAATCGCGGCCGCGGCAATGTCGAGAAGGTCTACGACACCCTGATCGACAAAGGTCGCCTGACCCAGGCCGACAAAGCCGTGACCCTGGCCCGTTTCCGCGCCAGCACCGACTACCAGGATCTGGCCCAGGCCGATCTGGTGATCGAAGCCGTGTTCGAGGACATGGCGGCCAAGCTCGCGGTGTTCGCCGAACTGGATCGCGTATGCAAGGCCGGCGCCGTACTCGCCAGCAACACCTCCTACCTAGACATCAACGCCATCGCCCAGAGCGTCTCGCGACATGCCGACGTAATCGGCCTGCACTTCTTCTCCCCAGCCAACATCATGAAGTTGCTGGAGATCGTGGTGCCGGCCAAGGTCGCCACGGAGGTCGTCGCCACGGCCTTCGAGCTGGCGAAACAGTTGCGCAAGGTGCCGGTACGCGCCGGCGTCTGTGATGGATTTATCGGCAATCGCATCCTCGCGGTCTATCGCCAGGCCGCTGACTACATGATGGAAGACGGCGCCTCGCCCTATCAGATCGACCAGGCCCTGCGCGATTTCGGCTTCCCCATGGGCCCCTTCCAGGTGGCGGACCTGGCCGGTGGCGACATCGGCTGGGCGACCCGCCAGCGCAAGGCCGCCACCCGTGATCCCCGGGCCCGCTATGTACAGATCGCCGACCGCCTCTGCGAGCGCGGCTGGTTCGGGCAGAAAACCGGTCGCGGCTACTACCTCTATGCCCAGGGCCCGCGCAGCGCCAGCCAGGACCCGGAAGTCCTGGCGATCATCGACGCCGAGCGGGCCCGGGTCGGCATCACGCCCCGGGCCTTCAGCAACGCGGAAATCCTGCGGCGCTACATGGCGGCCATGATCAACGAGGGCGCCAACGTGGTGCATGAAGGCATCGCCCTGCGGCCCCTGGACGTGGACATCACCCTTATCCACGGCTACGGCTTTCCGCGCTATCGCGGGGGCCCGCTCAAGTACGCCGACCAGTACGGCCTGCCCCAGGTCCTGGCGGATATCCGCGAGTTTGCCGAAGAAGATCCGCTGTTCTGGACAGCCTCACCCTTGCTGGTTCAGCTGGTAGAGCGCGGCGAGAACTTTGACAGCCTCAATCACAGCCACTGACCAAGGAGCACGTCCCATGCGCGAAGCCGTCATTGTCTCCACTGCCCGCACGCCCCTGACCAAGGCCCATCGAGGTGAATTCAACATCACCCCCGGCCCCACCCTCGCCGCCTTCGCGGTACGCGCCGCGGTCGAGCGGGCCGCCATCGATCCGGGGCTGATCGAAGATGCCATCCTCGGCTGCGGCTACGGCGAAGGCACCACCGGGCGCAACGTCGCGCGCCTGGCAGTGGTCCGCGCCGGCTTGCCCATCAGCATCGCCGGCACCACGGTCAACCGCTTCTGCGCCTCCGGGCTGCAGGCCATTGCCATGGCGGCGGGACGCATCGTGGTGGACGGTGCCCCAGCGATCATCGCCGGCGGTGTGGAGAGCATTTCCCAGATCCGTGGCCGCGGCGCCAGCGACGACCCGGACCTCGACCCCTGGCTCCTGCAGCACAAGCCGGAACTGTTCCTGCCGATGATCGAAACCGCCGACATCGTCGCCGCGCGCTATGGCATCAGTCGCGAGGCCCAGGACCGTTTTTCGGTGGAGAGCCAGCGCAAGACCGAAGCGGCACAACTGGCCGGCCGCTATCGCGAGGAAATCATCCCCTGCACCACCACCATGGCGCTGACCGACAAACAGAGCGGCGTGGTCAGCCAGCTGCAGGTCACGGTGGAGGCCGACACCTGCAACCGTCGCGGCACCACTTACGAGGCCCTGGCCAAACTGCAGCCGGTGCAAGGCCCTGAGCGTTTCATCAGCGCCGGCAACGCCTCGCAACTGTCCGACGGCGCCTCGGCCTGCGTATTGATGGAGGCCCGGGAAGCGTCCCGCGCCAACCTGACCCCGTTGGGGGTGTTTCGCGGCATGGCGGTGGCCGGCTGCGAGCCCGACGAGATGGGCATCGGCCCGGTGTTCGCGGTGCCCAAGCTGTTGGCCCGACATGGCCTCAAGGTCGAGGACATCGGCCTCTGGGAACTCAACGAAGCCTTCGCCTCCCAGGCGCTCTACTGCCAGCAGCGACTGGGCATCGCCGACGAATGCCTGAACGTCAACGGCGGAGCCATCGCCCTGGGTCACCCGTTCGGCATGACCGGCGCGCGCCTGGCCGGCCATGTGCTGCTCGAGGGGCGCCGTCGGGGCGTGAAGTACGCCGTGGTCAGCATGTGCATCGCCGGCGGCATGGGCGCCGCCGCGCTGTTCGAAATCTATTGAGGACGTCGCCATGGACCTGAGTTTCACTCCAGAGGAAGAAGCCTTCCGCGACCAGGTGCGACGCTTTCTTGCCGAACACCTGCCCACTGGCCTGAGTGACAAGGTGGCCGCAGGCGAGCGTCTGTCCAAGGCCGACATGGAGCAATGGCATGCGCTGCTCAATGCCCGGGGCTGGCTGGCCAACCACTGGCCCCAAGCCTTTGGCGGACCGGGCTGGAGCCCCGTGGAAAAGTTCATCTTCGAACTGGAGTGCGGACTGGCCAATGCGCCGCGCATCGTGCCCTTTGGCGTCAATATGCTGGGGCCAGTGCTGATCAAGTACGGCACCCCACAGCAGCAGGACTATTGGCTGCCACGGATTCTCGACGGCCGCCACTGGTGGTGCCAGGGCTATTCGGAACCCGGTGCCGGCTCGGACCTGGCCGCGGTGAAAACCAGCGCCGTGCGCGACGGCGATCACTATGTGGTCAACGGCCAGAAAACCTGGACCACCCTGGGTCAGCACGCCAACATGATTTTCTGCCTGGTACGCACCGACCGTAAAGCCAAGCCCCAGGAAGGCATCAGCTTCCTGCTGATCGACATGGCCAGCCCTGGGGTCGAGGTACGGCCGATCATCACCCTGGAGGGCGATCACGAAATCAACGAAGTCTTCTTCACCGACGTGCGGGTGCCGGTGGCCAATCGGGTGGGTGAGGAACACAAGGGCTGGACCTGCGCCAAGTACCTCTTGACCTACGAACGCACCAATATCGCCGGAGTGGGTTTGTCCATGGCGGCGCTGCAACGAGTCAAGCAGTTGGCCGCGCAGCGCACCCGCAACGGCCAGCCACTGCTGCATGACCCGCAGTTCGCCGCCCGCCTGGCCCGGGTCGAGATCGACCTGGCCAATATGCAGACCACCAACCTGCGGGTGATCGCCGCCGTGGCCGGGGGTGGGGCTCCGGGTGCGGAAAGTTCGATGCTGAAGATCTGCGGCACGCAAATCCGTCAGGAACTGACCGCGCTGCTGCGCCGGGCCATGGGCCCCGAAGCGCGGCTCATGCTGGATGACGCCAACGCCCAAGCGCTGGACGCCGGTCCCGGGTTCGCGGCCAACGCCGCGGCGCAGTACTTCAACAATCGCAAGCTGTCGATTTTTGGCGGCTCCAATGAAATCCAGAAAAACATCATCTCGAAAATGATTCTCGGGCTCTGAGGGCGCGCACATGAACTTCGAACACAGCGCAGAACGGCGCATGCTCGCCGACAGCTTGAATCGCTTCATCACCCAGCAATACAACCTGGAAAAGCGCCAACAGAGCCTGCAGTCCGAGCTGGGTTTCAACCCCGATATCTGGCACCAGCTGGCGGACCTGGGAGTCATCGGTGCCCTGTTCAGTGAGGCCGACGGCGGCTTCGGTGGCGGCGGCTTCGACCTGGCCCTGGTCTTCGAGGCAATAGGCCGCGGACTGCTAGTGGAACCTCTGCTGGGCAGTGCGGTACTGGCCGGCGGGGCCATCGCCAGCGCCGGCACCGAAGAACAGAAAATGCACCTGGGGCCCATCATCGACGGCAGCCTGATCGCCGCCCTGGCCCATGAAGAACCCGGCAACCACTATGCAACCCACCGGGTCGCCTGCCGCGCCGAGGCGGACCCTGCCGGCTGGCGTCTGGACGGAATCAAGAGCATGGTCCTCAACGGCCGCCAGGCCGGGTTGCTGGTGGTCGCGGCACGCACGGCCGGAGCCCTGGACGATAGCCAGGGCATCTCGCTGTTCCTGGTGCCGGCGGACACCCCGGGCCTGGAGATCCTGGCCTGCCCGACCCTTGATAGCGGCCCCGTCGCGCAAGTGCGCCTGCACCATGCAAAAGTGCCGGCACAGGCCTTGCTGGGGCCCTTGCATCAGGGCCACGCGATCCTCGAACGGGCCATCGGCCGGGGCCTGTTGGCGCTCTGCGCGGAAGCCCTTGGCGCCATGGAAGTGGCCAAGCTGGCAACCCTGGACTACCTGCGCACCCGGCAACAATTTGGCCGTCCTATCGGTAGCTTCCAGGCGCTGCAACATCGCATGGCGGTGTTGTTGCTGGAGATCGAACAGGCGCGTTCGGCGGTGATCAACGCCGCTGCCGCCCTGGACGCCGACCGCCTGACCCGCGAACGCAGCCTGTCGGCGGCCAAGGTCAGCATCGGCCGCATCGGCGCCCTGGTGGCGGAGGAATGCATCCAGTTGCATGGCGGTATCGGCATGACCTGGGAACTGCCACTGGCCCATTACGCCAAGCGGCTGGTGATGATCGACCACCAGTTGGGGGACGAGGATCATCACCTGCAGCGCTACATCGCCCTCAGCCAAGCACCGACCCCATGAGTCTCTCGAGCAGGCAACCACTGGCCCTGGCCAAACACGCCGCCCCCCGAGGGATGGCGACGAGCCCTGACTCTATCGTTGAACACTAACGACATGGCGAGCACGCCACCGGGGACCGAGGTCCGCGCCGTGGCCTGCACCCGGGGTGGTGGCACGAAGTTCTATATCGCCAGTGACGACCTGCTGGATGCCGAGGATTGACTGCTGGTCAGCGCCAAGGGCGTATTCAAGCGTGGCCGCCTGCGTCACGACAGCCGCTGAGGCGTTACGGCGCAGACGGCAGATCGACCGGACCGTGATCGCCTGACGAGACAGGTGCCTGCCTGGCGTAACAGCGTTCCGAGAGGGAATCGTCGATTTCAATTCAAGCGGTTCCGGGATAACATTTTTCCCTTGTTTCCAAGAACCCGCTGTGTGGTCAACTGGCATTGCGCCCGGCACCAGCCCCTACCGGAAGACCCCATGCACGACCCGAACGACGCCCCGGAACCAGCGCCCAAAGACCGCAAGTTCGTCGAAGCCCTGGCCCGTGGCCTGGAAGTCCTGCGGGCCTTTACCCACGGTCACGCGGTACGCGGCAACCAGGACATCGCCCGCATCACCGGCCTGCCCAAACCCACGGTGTCGCGCCTGACCTACACCCTGACGCAGTTGGGCTACCTCAAGTACAACCAGGACCTGGAGAAGTACCAGCTGGATTCGGCGGTACTGGCCCTGGGTTACGCCTACTCCGCCAGCCTGCGAGTTCGCCAGTTGGGCAAACCCTTCATGGACGAGTTCTCCCGGCGCACCAACACCACGGTCAGCCTGACCTGCCGCGATCGCCTGTCGATGATTCACGTGGACAGCAGCCGCCCGCCGGAGGTCGCCAGTCTGCGCATGGAACCCGGACTGCGCCTGCCCCTGGCCACCAGCGCCGCGGGGCGGGCCTACCTGGCGGCCACGCCGAAAATCGAGCGTGACCATCTGCTGCGGGAAGTGGCGAAAAAAGTCGGAGATGAATGGCCGGCCCTGGAAAAGTCCCTGGAGGACTCCTTCCGTGAATACGAAGCCTTTGGCTTCTGCCTGTCACTGGGAGAATGGGACCGCAACGTCAATGGCGCCGGTGTGCCGCTACGCCTGGCCGACGGCAGCATCATGGCCCTGACCTGCGGCGCCCCGAGCTTTCAGCTGTCCAGCGAAAAACTCGAAAGCTCCCTGGCCCACCAGTTGGTGATGCTGGCCCGGGATCTTGAAAGCCTCGGCGTCTGAAGCACACGCCAGGGCAGATTTTCGGCTTCTGCAACGAGCCGGGGTACATCGGGTACATCATGAATGACCATGAAGCCCCCGAGACCGGCCCCGTTATCAGCGGGGCCGTCCCATCCGTTACTCGTCACCCCACCTATCGTGGCCAGCAATTACCTGGCTATTGCCGAAGGCTGCAGATTGACGAATGTCACCCAAGCCCAGGCCCGCCAGGCCATCCAGCCGAGCATCCCGGTTGCCGGTGAGTTCGCCGCTGGCGAATGTTGGGTTATCGAAGGCGACTGGCACCGCGGTGCCAACCAATGCCGCCATACGTTCGCGAGCCTGATGCTGTGGAGTTAGGTTCCTGCCGAATGGGTGGCGCGCCAGCTAGGCCATGCCGACTTGAGCGCCCCTGCATGCCGCATCTTTTGCCCTAAAAATGCCCTGACAACTGCCACAGAAACGAAAAAGCCCCCGTAATCTTCAATGATTACGGGGGCTTAGTCTTGTTCAATAATGGCGGAGAGATAGGGACTCACCACACATTACCCTCAACCCCTTTAACCACGGTTATACGCGGCTTACAGCTTCAATAGTAGTACAAATGAGTAGTACAATTCGTTGTATACCTCTCATTCACAGTGGCTTGCCCATGGCTGACAATTTGATCCAGAAGAAGGGCGAATCCACGTGGTACGTCCGCCTTGCCGTTCCCGTTGACGTCCAGAGTGCCATGGGTGGGAAGACAGTCCTGATCCAATCACTGAAGACCGGCCTTCGATCCGAAGCAATGACCCGACGCCTCTCCGTTCTCGCTGGTTGGAAAGCTCAGTTCAAGGCTGCCCGTGACAAACGGAGCAACCGTGGTGATGGCTGGAAGGAACGTATTGCAGGGGATGCACACGACTTCAGTCAGATCATCCGCCAGCTCAAGATCGACACAGCCCTTGGCGAATCGAAACCCTCGTTGCTCGACATTGATCCAGCAGACCTAGAAGAGTTTCGGCAAGCCGTTTTCAGCAATACAGAGAGTGGGCAACGTCGCCAAGCAGAAGCAGAAGCCGTATACGCTATGCAGGGTAAGGATGGAGAACTCGCTGTCCACGACCTCGCCCATAAAATGGCTCTCGAAATGTGGGGCGGACTGATTGCTCACGCTAACGACTTCTCAGTGACAGAAGCAGAAGAGATGCAAGTCATCCTGACGGCCCCCACCGCCCACAAGGTCACGTCACCGATCACCAAGCAGCGTATCGCCACGTTCCGCCAGTATCGTGAGGCGCGCAACGTCGCCACCAAGACGATAGATCAGCAGCAGTCGAAGCTGGAAAAGCTATCCGCGTACCTGACAAAAGAAGGGAAACCGCTCGACTTCGATACCGTGTCAGCGTGGCTCGACTCCCTCAAACTGGCAAGCAAGACCCTCACCCAATACCTGTTGGCAGGTAACATCTTCTGGAAATGGGCGATGAAGCACGACATTCGCTGGCGTGAAGACTTCAAGGATAAGGTCAACCCATTCGAAAATCATGAGCTACCGCAAACCCGTGGTAAGGAACGTGCAGACCGTCAGCGAAAAGACTTCCAGCCGAAAGAAATTGCAGAGCTTCACGCTGCTGCACTAGCCGCTGACCACACGACACTGGCCGACTTGATCCTCTTGGGTGCGTATACAGGCGCCCGCATTGAAGAGCTTTGCCAGTTGAGGATTGAGCACCTGATTGAGCCAGATGGAATCGCCAGCTTCGACATTGTTGATTCGAAGACAGCAGCGGGCATCCGTGTCGTACCTGTACACCCTGCCCTGTCGAGCATTGTCGAGCGTTTGAAAGAGGATTCGAAAGACGGCTTCCTCATCCCCTCTTATAGCAAAAACAAGTACGGCATACGGTCTGATGCGCTCTCTAAGGCGTTTGGCAGGCTCAAGGAAGCTCAAGGTTACGGCGCCCAACACGTATTCCATTCGATCCGTAAAACGGTCATCACTCAGCTAGTCAGGGCTGAAGTCCAAGGTACGCTAATCGCTGAACTGGTGGGTCATGAAACTGGAATCGTTACCTTCGATGTTTACTCACAAGGTGCGAGCACGGCACAGAAGCTGGCAGCAATCTCCAAGCTCCCTTCCCTGGCAGACTGAAAACGCGTGTCAACGGACCTCATCACAAAGGCAAGAAGGACATGTCGAAATCAGGGTGAAGTACATATGCCCGACCGTCTGGAGACAAGGAAACGACTCTACCGCCGTAGCTGGCGTAGTACTCATTAACGAGCTTACGTTTAACCAGCACATCAACGGCACCTTCAGTCTGAACCACAGTAAATTTGATCCTTTGGCTGAGACTTATCACATCGCATTCCTCGTTGGAGTTGTCGTAATACGCGACGGCAGCAAGGACGATACGTTGATGCTCAGTTAGTACTTGTTCCTTGGGAGTCTGTAGCTCAGCAATTTTCGCGATGGCTTCATCTCGCTCCGATTCAGTAACTTCCAGTTTCTTACGTGTGACTTTCAGCTCCTTCATGGTCGCGTTCAGCGTGGTATCTACGGCGTTTAGCTTCCCGATAGCCTCCCTCGCCTTCGCATATGCCTTTTCCTCTTCGGCCTTTGCAACGCCCACCGCGAGACGTTTTTCCGAGAGCGCCCATACCCCGAACACGATCGCCAGTGCTGAACCGATCCCTGCAGCCCAAAACAACCACAGATGTATCGGTATCGTCTGGCTTAGCCATGCTCCCACCGCCGCGAACATTGAGGTAAAAAACGAAACGTCGAAGTAGCTCTCGACCATCTTTGTCACAGGCACAGCTGCGATAGTTGCGACCGTCCACCCTGCAATTTTCTTCAATCCAGAGCCCTGCTTTGAGTTGTCCGTCTGCATGTTTCACCTGTACCTGTACCTGCCCAATGTCGCGGATGTTAACTGAGTGGTTCGTCTGAAAGCCAACCAGAGCAGCGCATCCGGGGAACACAACAATTGAGCGTCACGAGTGCCCATATCCCACGTGCCCCCTCCCGGAGACAAAAACCTCACCTAAGCAAGGGTTACCGTCGGGCACGATAACTTTTGGTGTCTACGGGGCAGGTGTGCCCGTTGGGACCATCGCGGAGATGCTTCGGGAATTGTTCGTTGGCGCGGGCAGTGACTAATCTGGTTAGGCCGCCAGCCCCGATCAACTGAAAATTGGATGCCCCGAAAACTCGTTAGAAACTATCGACAACCCGAGCATAACCTGCACTGGATTCGTCATGCTCTTATCAGCAACTGCTGTTCCGCCCAGTGTTTACGGGGTAGTTGGATGATCTGGACTAAGCAAGAGCCTCTTTCTTCTACTGAAAATGGTTTTTTAACGCTTCCGGATTGACAAGCCCGATAGATTTATGAGTTGACTTTTGGCCGTGTTCGTGTATATTACGAGACCTGCCTCAGCGGGCGGACAGAATTTTGAAGAGCCTCACACGAACACTGTTCCAACAGCGTTTAGATGGGGCTTTTTGTTGTCTGCGATTTAACAAAACCAACCCGGCAAAACCCAAGAGGAATGCCTATGTAACAAACTTGAATAGGAGAATGAATAATGGTGCTCGAACGCCCAGCTTTTACCGCAACACCCTTTCTGCACGTCGATGGACTGTTGATCAGTTCAGCAACCGGCGAAATTTTCGGCTACGACGACAAGCCCTCGGTGTTCTCCGAACGCCCTGACTACCAACCTGAACTGAGCAAGTGTCGAAGTGCTGACGGTTTCAATGCGTTCTTGAAGCACATTGACCGACGCAAGCTGCCTGCACATACGCTGCACTCACTGCTCGATGAACAAGATATTGCTCATGGCGTATGGCGCCGTACAGGTGTGGATTGTCGTATCACACTACCGATGATGAACACCCTTCGCACTCTGCACGAGCTGATTCAATACCATAATATCATTATCATGCCTCAAGCTGACCTGGCGAAAGCACTGAGCACGACAGAATCGAATCTGATAAAGAAGCTGAACACTTTGATCAAGGCGAACATAGTACGGGTCAGTACATCAAGGAAAGGTGATATTCGGAAGGGCGAGATAAAGCTGGTGATCAATCCTCGACTGATCTTTCGGGGCGATGATCGAGCGCAGGAACGGTACATGAAGGACTGGTATCTAAACCCAACAGGTGAAAGATCAACTATTGCCAAGAGCGTACCAAAAATCGCGGCATAGCTTACGTAGATTTTTAAAAAAAATTACGCAAGATTCTCGCTGCAAGCCTCGAAGCGCAAGGGGTTGCACAAACTCTTACTATTAAAGAAAGACCTACTTAGCGGACCCGCTGAGCAGTCAAATTTTGCAGAGGATACAAATACAACAAGGAGATCACATGACTGATGCATCACAAGATAAACAAACTCTCACGACCCATGGCAGAGGATCAAGAACACATATACCAGACTACGCACCGATTCTATTCAACCGCCCCCAAATAGCCAAAATTAAAACGAAAGAGATTTTATTGTACGGTGTGGGCGTGAATGACTTCGCAGTTACTCCAGCTGCCGACGAATGGTCATATAGTGTATGGGATAGGATACTTGACTGCTGCTACAACGATAATTCAACTAGATCACGGGCAACATACTCCGACTGCACTGTAGCCGAATGCTGGCACAGATACTCTGATTTTAAAGCTTGGTTCGACAAGAACTGCATCATCGGCTATCAGTTGGACAAAGATATTCTTGTACCGGGTAATAGGGTGTACGGTCCTGACACATGCTGCTTCGTGCCTAAAACAATCAATATGGCAGTGCGATGGAGAAGGAAACAACCGCGTTCAGGTTATCCGGGGGTCATCATGTTTGCCGATGGATTCCAAGCTCAGATCGTGCATAAGAGTTTAACTCAGCTCGGGGAGTGGAGAACGGATGCGCTGAAAGCTCACTGCGACTGGCAGCTATTGAAGGCAGATACGATTGACGATCACCTTCGAGACTACCTGCGAGAAGATGCACCTGATCTGCGAGTTGTTAAAGCACTGATTAAGTATGCTGATCGATTGCGCTCTAATGCAGACGCAATGATTCCGACGTTTCGATACCAGCACTAATGTGCGAAAGAGCGAGAGCACAGAGTGCTTCCGCTCCCACACGCTAGCCAGTTTGGAAGGATGACACCATTTACGTCATCCGCACAAAACTCACCGCAACCACCCATTGGCTGTCATGGCCGTTTTGCCACTGGGTAATTGAATCAGTGCAGACTTGTCGCCCTCCTTGGATCCTTCAATGAAGTTGACCTTGGTGGCGGTTGAAATCGTTCGGCACTTCCCCGAGCCGATCAAGCGTTCAGCCTCATCTTCGTCCTGATCAAGCGATGCCTCCACCATCTTTGTCCAGTCACCCGCCTTGTAGCAAACCATCGAACCAGCAACGAGCGTTCGCTTAGGGTAGGTGTCAGCCATAGCAGCAGACGCGATCATGGGCAGCAGGCATAGCAAGCGAGTAATCGTGTGCATCAAACGTTCCTTGGATATGGCAGGTAGCGGCAAGAATATCCCAAATTCAGATATCTGAAAACCAGATATAGGTTGAAGACTGCTCATCTCGCAGTTGCCCAGCCATGCCCAAGACGATCTACAAACCCGAACACGCAGTCCTGCTGACCCTACTGAAGAAACACAGGAAGGCGGCTAGTCTGACTCAAGTACAGTGTTCAAAGGCTCTCGGGCGTCCTCAGTCATTCATGAGTGACGTTGAAAGCGGAACGCGTCGCTTGGACATTGTGCAGCTTCGCGACTTGTGCAAAGTCTTGGGGATAGGTCTCACAGGCTTGATTGCGGAATTTGAAGGGGCGCTGCAAAAGGATGGGAGTGGGTAGCGAGTTTGTTTCGGCGTCCGAACAGCCTCTACCTTGGGATTAACATCCCACCACACGATTGATGTTCCTCTGGGATGCGGTTAGCGTTCCTTTTTCTGTGAAAAATGAGGTATCAGGTGGCAGACGAAAAGAAGCAGTACGTAAGCTTGTCAGTAGACTTTGGCAACGAGACCTCCAATGACCGCGTGCAGGAAGTAGATGCAGAGCTCTTACGGCACGGTTGGCAGCGTTCTGTTTTTATCGCCTCGACCTACGAATGCATCCATGTAGGTAATCTGTCGGAGGTTGAAATCAAGGCTGCTATCGAAATGATCCTGAAAACCATAAGCTCGAAATACGATTTGAAGCATTGCGCTTACGTGCTGCAAGTCGGAAATGCAGCCCTCACCGGTGGGCGGGTCACTTCGTTCTAGTGGGCCAGTTTCCACGGATCGTGTGTCTCTCTTCTCAATGCGACCACCTAGTGGCGAAGTCAGCACCACTCTCACGCTGAGGTGATACGGATGTCCAAGAAGAAAGGCGATGGCCCTACAGTTCCACGAGACCACTTCGTAGTTGGTCACACTGCTGGGAACGTGTCAGAGCTGACATTCGCCATTGACCCCATCACCGGTATTCCTAGCGTCCTAGAGCTTGACCCAACATCGTTACGCAGCCAGATATCCTACGCCCGTAAGACAACAGACAAAGTGCTCACCTCTTCGCCCACTGATGGATTTGCCGCTCTGGGTGAAAGCTTTATTGATAGTCTGCGTAAGCAGTTTGATTACCTTATTGCAGTTGATACAAACACTGAGTTGACCCGCGTCGATGGCTATAAGGTGAGTGCATGTTGCATCTGTTCCATTAATGTCCCACTAACATCAGTCACAGCAACCACACCCTACGAACATCTTGCCGCCTACTTGATCCTTGATCCTGGCGACGAAGGAAACGCCGAACTAATAGGCTGGCACCTGGTGGCAACTGTACACATCAATACTCCGTTTCTCCGAACGCAGCGTGTAGGTGTAATCGTTGATAGCGAGCTGGGAGACCATGTAGCAATCAACGCCAGAACGAAGCCCTACTACGGCAATCATCTGTTACCCGACAACATGACATTGGTTTACGCGTCCGATGCTGCTGCTGAAACCTTCATCAATGGAATGATCAAGATGAATGACAGGAACGCTGGTGGCTTAATCAAGGCGGTGAAGCAGAAGGGGTTGTCCACATTGCAGCTACAGGGTGGCGTGAAGCTTGGCACCGCAATATGCCATTGCATCACCGCTACGGCTCCCACCAAACCAAAGAAATAGCCTCCGCCAAAACAGCTAGGTAAATCTCCACTAACCCCGCCGCCAACTTTACCTATCAGGATTGGAATTTAGATTGAAATGTCAAATAACTCATCGTTTCGGGATTTGGGGTGAAAATAGATCAAGCTCGATTCGGTGAGAACGCTTCAACTTGAGGTTTTCGCACCAAAAGGCAGTTTTGCACCGGAATCGCCAGTTTTCGTCACAAAGCACTTCTACCCCCCAACTCCTTGCGGAAAGTCCTCCTTCGGCTAATTTGATGGTGTCGCCGACGTGGCGATAGGCTATTAAGGAGCGAGCATGCCTACGAGATATCGTGACGCAGTGACTGGTGAGTACATCACTGAGAAAGAAGCCAAGAAAAATCCGCGAGAGTCGGTAAAGGAAACAGACAAGCCGAAGAAGCCACCTAGCGGCCCCAAAAAGAAGTAGCGTTTCTGTGAGGGAGTCGCGAGGCTCCCCACATCACCCAAGGATGACTACCAATGACCTCCCAGAATCAGGCCGTAGCAATGGCTGACGCGTTAACTCTGCTCTTGAGTCAGCAGCATGGAATAGCAGCCGCGCTTGAAGAACTCGCCGGTTGGATTTCCAGTCAAGGAGGCACCGTCGCTCTGAAAACGCATTGGCAGCTTTGAAGGTGCTGGACTTGAACGCCCAAGACCCCACGGTTGCCATCAACCAAGTGCGCCAATCGTAAGGATCAACAAACGACCGTTAAACGATACGAACCAGAAGACCCGCAAACTGGCATCATTAAATTAGTGTTGACGAGATAGTGATACCAAGGTATCGTGATCCCACCTTAAACGATACCAGCAAGGAGCCGCCCACCATGTCCCGCACATTTCTCTACTGCCGCGTCAGCACCTCCAGCCAGTTCACAGAGAACCAAGTGCAGGAAGTGAAGAACGCAGGCTTCGACGTACAGGCAGGCAGGGTAGTTGAGGAAACCATCTCGGGCAGCATCTCTGCTACGGAACGCCCCGGCTTTCAGAAGTTGCTGGATCGTATGGAGAGCGGAGATGTGTTGATAGTCACCAAGCTGGACCGCCTAGGCCGCAACGCCATGGATGTACGTCAAACGGTTGAACATCTGACAGCTAGTGGCATCCGTGTTCACTGTCTGGCATTGGGCGGGGTAGACCTGACATCAGCAGCAGGAAAGATGACCATGCAGGTGCTTGGGGCTGTGGCTGAGTTCGAACGTGACCTTTTGATCGAGCGCACACAAGCAGGTCTGGAGCGTGCCAAGAAGGAAGGTAAAAAGCTTGGTAGGCCGGAAGCTCTATCAACCACTCGTGATGTTCTCGAACTCAAGGAGCAGTGTTGCAGCCAGTCTGAGGTAGCGGAGAAGCTTGGTATTGGCATTGCCACCGTGAAGCGTCACTGGAACAGAGTGATGGTGGTAAGCAAGCCCACAGGGACATACGTTCTTGGTCAGGCAAAAGCCTAGAGCGTCTGCGGTAAGCAAGTGACAAACACATTTCATCAACGCAGTGCGGACAATCCACGAGGAAAGATGATGCTCCCACAACCACGTTGCAAGCCCTCCCATTGCCTGGGACGTTGTGACACCGCTCTTTAACAACTCGAATGTTATTTATGGTTCCGCTTGGACCGATCTTACTGAGGTCGCTGTTCGTTGCTTGATAGCACTAGCTTTCACACAGAATTTCAGGGGAAACGCCCCGGCTTATATTCCAGCCTGAAAAATTAAACTTAATAAAGATGAGGCCGTTTCCCACGGCGCGGGCCAGGGTTTTAGACTACTTTTCAACCTTGCCATGCTCAAGGAACTGACGGGCACCAAAGTACCTTTCACTGACATGGTGGAAATCAATCTTCCCCACAGCGTCTAGCTCATCAAGTCTATCACTCTGCCAGCTGGCAAATTTATAGATTACATAAGCTGAGGTTTCGTGTATTGGCTCTTGCCTTTGATCTGTAATCCAACTATCCCATTCCATATGATAGAAGTAGCTGGGCTGCATAGTCTCTGGGCTTTTGTCAGGGTTGAGCAGTGTGCTGAATCTGGAGCGAATCACCTTCTCAGCTGCCTTATAGGTATGCTGCATGCTGTCGCTCTTGACTCTCTCAGCCAGATTCTGTGCAATGATAATCAGGCGTGCAGACTCCAGCCACGCAAGGCGACTTCTATACAGTTTGCCATCGATAGGACTTTTGAGCTTTTCTAGGGCTTCATTCAAGCATTCGAGAGATTGTTTGCTATACACCTCATCGTCTCGAATTTCTTTTTCCTGGGCGATACCAGAGAGCTGTGTAGAAATGGTGTCTGATTGAGTTTTTATGGTGGCTATGATGCCGATGAACCCAAGGGCAGAGATTAAAGTTGATAGCACGCCCCCGAAGTAGTCACCAAACACGCCCCAATCACCAGGGCTTGTGCTCAAACCGGATGCAGAGAATTGCCAGAGCCAAGGGGCAGCTACAGCCGTTGTACAGGCGATCAATGCAATGATAGCGATAGGTGCCCAGCTCTTGATTGGGTTGTGCTTTTTGGTGCTAGCCTCCACTGCTACACGCCTCATCTATCAATTCCCCTAGAGTTTGTCAGCACGCAAGTCCAGGCTAATTAGCAGCCCTTTCATAATTTCATGGCAATCCTTCTCGGGCATATCTGTTGTAATATCAATCAAGCCAACGCTATTCCTTTTAACTGTGCAGCCTACATCTTCAAAGTGAGTTACAACGTCTGCATAGAACGCCTCAAGCTTCTGCTCTTGTTCATCAGCAGAGAGCTCATCCCGCATTGGATTGGTTGGGGTTGGACCTTGGTAGTAGGGTCTGTAGCTGTAAGTTTTCATGTATAACCACTGGCAATTGGATTTAGATCGAGTCTATCTAAGCGCTTTAGTTACTGCAATTATATTCATCTGCTCGGAGCACTTTCTGCTCGAAAGGCCATTCGCACATAAGAAGTTATTACGAACATCAAGAAGAGCCTCGCGGCCTGACGCCTCCAGTCGCATGGTACAATGGCCGTTTGCCATGTTCGGGGATAGCTGATGGATGTGAGAGGGAGCTTGGGGCGGGTGCGAACGTGGGTATGGCTGGGTCTTCTCGGTGCTGCGGGCACTCTCGGCAATTACCTTATCGAGAACGGCAAGCTGCCTGACTGGCTCTCGGGAAATGCAGGCACGTTCACAGGTCAGGTACTGGAGGCTCTAGCTACCTTCGGCAGATGGCTCACCACTGAGGTTGGAATCTCCCGGTGGCTACTGATCCTGCTTTGCATCGTCTTGTTTCTTGTGGTTTCGGTGCTCTGCTTCGCCTTTTGGAACCACTTCAAGAATGCTAATAGCGATGATCGTGACTCAAGTTGCTTATCATCAGCAGAACTAACCCTCTTCAACGTAGTGGCGAGAGGTGCAAACTTAGGGCATGCAGTGACTTGGGAGACTTTCCTTTCATCTGGTATGCCTAGAATAGCTACGGAGCATGCTCTAGAGCAGTTATATAACCGTGGATTGGTTGATAATGATCGTCTCACCAGGAGTTTCTTCAACCTAACTCCAAGAGGTAGGGCGTATTATCTTCACTTGGAAAGCCTTGGTAAAATCTGATCTATCCACTAGGTTTGTTATTTGCACATGAAGAGGTGGTTATGGGAGATTTTACTAAGAGGCTGGCTGAGCGACGCATGCACACTGAGATTGCCCAAGGCCACTGCTTGATTTGTGGCAGCTATGGCAGGCTCAGTTGGGATCATGTGCCGCCACAGCACCACACTTCGCCCAATACAAACTGGTCACACTTCACTAACAGCGTCACAGACGGCCACAGAAGCTAAGCCGTGCGTAGGGTGTCCGTCACTTATTTTAGAATCACTCAGCTTTTAAAACAGGGTGGCCGTGTTCGCGTTGAGTAACTCAGGTGATAACCCCGGTTTCCAGATGCCATGCTCAATCACATTATTTTTTGCCAGCTAAATTTGAAGCAGCTCCAACAATGCAAAGTCTCTCCGGGCGGCGGCGGGTTTTTATGCCGTAAAAGGTCATTCGCCCGATGGAGACTCTGAGGTCATGAATTCACTTTCAAAGAACATAAAACCCTCTATAGTTCTTGAAGAGAAAAGCACCCCCATTCTACTCATCTTTTCGCTATACCCAAGATCACGAACGCTCATGATGAGTTCAATCTGATCTTTAACCTTCTGCGAGAGCAATGACAATAAATAGGAGATAAACTCCCGAACGATAGAATAGTTAGCCTCTATATGGTCAAGCTTGACACTTTCGATTCTAACACCAAGAGTGTCCTGCCATAGATCGCCATACTCATACTTCACTGGCACGTTACCATTAAAGTACACGTCACCGATTTTTAGCTTATTTACGTTAAAGTTTCCGTGCAGCAAATCGTTTCTGTCATTCATGAGCTGATAGAAGCTCCTACAAGAGACGTGCGAATGATCAACGGGCCGCTCAAATCCCATGCAGTTAACGTGCAGAAGTTGCAGTCTATTTGATATGGTGTCTGAGACAAAATCTCTGTACTTGATATCGTCTTCCCTTATCTCGCTTTTGGCTAGTGCGAAGATTAAGAGATTGATGAAGGTTTCTGCCTGTACAGGAAGCATGCATCTCAAGCCGAACGCAAGTCCGGTGCCGAAGGTGTATCTTTCAGCCATTTTCGAGAATCTTTCTTGATAAGTTTTCAATTCATCTGCGGAAGTTGGGGTATGCACTCTATCTACTGCGGGTGATAAGTTAAGCTCTCTCAGCTTGTTGAACTGAGTCTCAATCGTTGATTCTATGCTGTGGTAAGGATTAACAAACTCAGTCCACTTTTCAAGCTGCGTGCGAATGGCCGTCATCTGTTTGCCATAAGTACCAAGGTCTGCCTTGATTTGCGACACAAGATTAGCTTTGGTAATTTCTGGCCGGTTAAAGTTTCCTAAAAATTGGACCTCGGTCCGGTAGTTGTGACCTTGAAACATGACCATGCCGTCATCATTCATCAAAGTCCATTCCCAGTGTACCAAGTTGTCGGAAGAATCATTCCTCAAAAAATTCATGAAGCCATTAGGTGGACCATACTTGGCATATAGGTAACAGTAGATGCTTATTGGTCTGATTTCGTTTTTTAGAATCCAGCCCGAAAAACCTTTTGGCTGACGCTTTTCTATTAGGATTTTAGCCAGCAACTTAGGCGGAATCACTTCGAGCTTTAGGAAGTAGTTCTGATGCTCTTCGTCCAAGGTTAGCTCCTGATTTTATGAAAAGGCGTTAGCCGTCTTGGCTTTTCGGATATCTCGGCGAAGTACCGCTAAGCAGAACGCCATCTTTGCAGAACGATCAGGCTTTGAAAAGAATGACCCACCTTATACAGAGGTCTAACAGCAACCTTGCTTGATCAGCCGCCCTTTACAGAGATTGCCGCCAGCTTCTGGGCAGGGCTCGCCCCCTTCGAATACACATCATGCGTCTCGCACCGATCCTGCCACACTCTCAGGAACACAGCTCTGTTTACCAAATAGCTCCCCAAGACCGCCTCATCATGTGCCGTGGAGCCTTCAGGGCAGCAAAGAACTGGGTGATAGACCTTTCGCTTATATGCCATCTCCATAGGAGGCCAGTAATGCTTTACATGATGCTACCGCTAGATAGGCATTTTGACTCTGGGTTTGGTGCAGTCGCAGACTCGTTTAGGGACGCTGCTGACGCTCTTGAAGACTCCAGAGAGAGCACCCCAACCTTGAATGCTCATCTGCCTGTGAGCTTTCTCTACCGGCACGCTATAGAGCTTTTCCTGAAGTCAGCGATCATCATTTTTCACAGGAAACTCAACATCCCGTACGGCGCCATACCAGCAAGCGGCGAACCTCAAATCCCTGTCGGGGACAAGTGGAAGCCAATGTATAACGTCCACGGCCTTCAACCGCTTTATCAACACTTCTGCTCGCTTTTTGAAAACCACGCTGAGTACCTAGCTACCCACACAAACACAGATTGGAGCTTACCCACCGAGCTAGAGCAATGGATCAGTGAAATCGAGGCAACGGACTCATCAAGTACGTTCTTCCGCTACCCAGTTACAAAGGACAAGGAAAAAGACAAACAGAAGTCCGTCATTCGGGAGGACGATTACGATGCCCTGCTTTCAAGAATGGGACAGCACCAAAAGCCGACCAAGACGCTACTGATGCTTGATCAGCATGCCAACGTGGTCGAAACCTTCTCGCACGACGACACACAGGCCAAAGGAATCATCGGTACGTTGAAGCAGGTTGCAGAGCTGTTTTCCAATTGTCACGCGGCATTGGTAGGCGAGCTAACCGGAGGGGCTTGAAACCGCATTGTTAGTTAATTGGGATCGAACGGTGCAGGGAAGGATTGCGTGCAGCTCTGGAGATTTGAGTAGTACAACCGAGTAGTACAACCCAAAAATAAAAACCCCCGTAACTCATTGAATTACAGGGGTTTTCTATAAATGGCGGAGAGATAGGGATTCGAACCCTAGGTACCGGTGAAGGTACAACGGATTTCGAATCCGTCCCATTCGGCCACTCTGGCATCTCTCCAACGGCGCGCATCATAACAGCACCTTTGCCGGATGCGAAGCCCCCGAGCAAATTTTTTCCGTGCTATCAGATGCTTGCGTCGATTACAGCGGAACGCCCAGGCGCTGGGCGACTTCTTCGTAGGCTTCGATGACATCACCGAGGCCCTGGCGGAAGCGGTCCTTGTCCATCTTTTTCTTGGTGTCCTTGTCCCACAGACGGCAGCCGTCCGGGCTGAACTCGTCGCCCAGGACGATGGAGCCGTCGCTGAACACGCCGAACTCCAACTTGAAGTCCACCAGCAGCAGGCCAGCGTCATCAAACAGCTTGCTCAGGACTTCGTTGACCTTGAGCGACAGCTCTTTCATGCGCGCCAGTTGCTCGGCGGTACCCCAGCCGAACGCCACAACGTGAGATTCGTTGATGAACGGGTCGCCCTTGGCGTCGTCCTTCAGGAACAGCTCGAACGTGTAAGGGTTGAGCTTCATGCCCTCTTCCACACCCAGGCGCTTGACCAGGCTGCCGGCCGCGTAGTTACGCACCACGCACTCCACCGGGATCATGTCGAGCTTCTTCACCAGGCACTCGTTGTCGCCCAGCAGCTTGTCGAACTGGGTCGGCACTCCGGCGGCTTCGAGTTTCTGCATGATGAAGGCGTTGAACTTGTTGTTCACCATACCCTTGCGGTCCAACTGCTCGATGCGCTTGCCGTCGAACGCCGAGGTGTCGTTGCGAAACAGCAGGATCAAGCGGTCAGCGTCGTCGGTCTTGTAAACCGATTTGGCTTTGCCGCGGTAGAGTTCTTCACGTTTTTCCATGATGGGCTCCGCTTGCTAAGTAGGTGGGCTAGGCGATGTGGCGCCAGTCGAGCCCTGAATCTTGATCGGCCAATTGCAGCCAGTCCGGATCGCACCCGAGGGTGTCGACAAAACATTGCCGGGCCAGCTGCGGCAGGTTGTTCTTGCTGCTCAGATGAGCAAGGACCAGATGCTGCAAGTCCTGCCATCCCAATTCGGCCACCAGGCTTGCGGCCTGATGGTTGTTCAAATGCCCTTGGTCACCGCCGACCCGCTGCTTGAGAAAGTA
Organism: Pseudomonas sp. BLCC-B112; assembly: GCF_028550695.1. Taxonomy (NCBI): domain Bacteria; kingdom Pseudomonadati; phylum Pseudomonadota; class Gammaproteobacteria; order Pseudomonadales; family Pseudomonadaceae; genus Pseudomonas; species Pseudomonas sp. BLCC-B112. The sequence goes on along the minus strand of NZ_JAQQGK010000001.1, from coordinate 763,406 downwards.
CGGGTAATAACCGCGCGCCAACAGGTCCCGGCAATGGTTGGCCTCGATCATCAAGGCATCCAGGCCACGGTAGCCTTCCAGTACGCCGGTACAGTAGGAACCCAGGTCGGTCAGCAGGCCAAAACGCCGCTGACCGTCGCTGAAGACGAACTGTGTAGGTTCCTGGGCGTCGTGGGCGACGGCAATCACGTCAATGCACAAGGCACCAATCTGCAGTTGCTCGCCACCGCGGACAAAACCTGCAGCCTCCACCGGTTTGCGCATCCCGCGCAAAGTGCCCTGGCTGAGGTAGACCGGTAAATTGTAGCGCCGAGACAGCAAACCCACGCCATGCACGTGGTCGGCATGTTCGTGGGTCACCAGGATGGCGCTCAACTGCGAGGGATGAACTCCCAGGCGCAGCAGGCGCCGCTCGGTTTCCCGCAAGGAGAAACCACAATCCACCAGGATGTAAGTGTCAGCACTGGCGATCAGCGTGCCATTCCCTTGGCTACCACTGCCGAGAACGGCGAAACGCATCTGATCAGCCCAGGTTGTCCTGAATCGCGCCCAACACCTTGCGCGCCACATCGGCCGGCGCCACGGTGTTGATGTTCTTCTCGACGGTCACCTGGACGTTGTCACCCACCTTGCTCAGGCGCACCTGGTAGCGCTCGGCGCGGGCTTCGATCTCTTCCTTGGCCGGCTTGCTGCCGAACAACTTGCCGAAGAAGCCCGGCTCGTCGTTCTTCTTCTCGGCTTTTTCCGCCAGGTTGATGTAGTACAGGCCCAGGCTGCGGTTGATGTCCTCAACCCGCCATTCGCCCTGCTCCAGGGCGCGGCCCACGCTGGACCAGGCGCGATCGAGGTCGGCGCCCAGGTTCAGCACCGGGTTGCCGCTGCCGTCTTCGCTGAGGCTGACCCGGCTCGGGGTATCGAAATCGCGAGCAGCCAGCAGGGACACCGAACCGCCCTTCTCGGAGGTACGGCTCATGCTGGCCAGCATGTCATCCACCAGCGCGGCGTCCAGGCCGGTGTTGACCGAACGGTTGGTGAACTCCACATCGGCGGTGCTGCCGGCGGGACGCTCGGCACTGACCACGTAGACTTCACTGGTATTGCGCTGCACACCCGGTTCGATGCGCACCCGCACGCGAGTTTCGCTGTCGGCGGCGACGCCGGCGCTGCTCAGGCGCTTGGCCACGGCAGCGGAAAGCTCGTCGGAACGCTGCCAGCGGGTGCTGAACTCGCCGGTTTGCGGGCGTTGCTGATCCAGGCGGAAACCGTTGTCCTGGAAGAACTGCACTGCCACTGGCCAGACTTCGGCCGGCGGATGCTGGGCCATGACCCAACGGGAGTCGCCGCTTTTCTGCAGGGTGTAGTCGCTGGCATCGGCAATCGCCGACAGCGGCTGCGGACGAGGTACCTGGTACTCGCCCTTGACGTTGTCGTCGGCCACGTTGCGCGGGATTGGCAGCAGCGGATCCAGACGCTTGGCGGTCTGGACATCCGGCGGCAGTTGCATTGGTGCTGTTTGTTGCGCTTGCAGGTAATCGCTACCCCGGTCACGGAAGTAGCCTTCCGGGCCCCAGATCCAACCGCAGCCACTGGTGCTGGAGATAATCAAGGCAAGTGCGGAAAGTCCGGCCATTCGCTTCATGCGTTGTACTTCCTCAATTAAACCAAGACGCCGGACTGGCGCATGGCCTGCCGCAGCGGTTCGTGACAGGCGGCACTGAGCCAGGTGAGCGGCAGACGGATACCGTCCGGCATCAAGCCCATTTCGTGCAGGGCCCATTTCACGGGAATAGGGTTGGATTCGATGAACAGTGTCTTGTTCAGCGGCATCAGGGTTTCGTGGATCTCGCGGGCCTTGGCGGCGTCGCCGGCCATGGCCGCGGCGCACATCTGGCTCATGGCCCGAGGCGCGACGTTGGCGGTCACCGAGATATTGCCCTTGCCGCCCAGCAGGATCAGTTCAACGGCAGTGGCGTCATCGCCGGAGTACACCAGGAAATCGTCGGGCACGCCGGCCAGGATGGCCTTGGCACGCTGCAGGTCGCCGGTGGCTTCCTTGATGCCGATGATGTTTTTCACGGAGGACAGACGGATCACGGTCTCGGCCTGCATGTCGCATGCGGTACGGCCTGGAACGTTGTAGAGGATCTGCGGGATGTCCACGGCCTCGGCAATGGCGCGGAAATGCTGGTACAGGCCTTCCTGGGTCGGCTTGTTGTAATACGGGGTCACCAGCAGGCAGGCATCGGCGCCGGCGATCTTCGCATTGGTGGTCAGTTCGATCGCTTCACGCGTCGAGTTGGCGCCGGTACCGGCAATCACCGGGATACGCCCTGCAACCTGGGCCACCACCCGACGAATCACTTCGATGTGCTCGTTGACATCCAGTGTGGCCGATTCACCTGTGGTGCCGACCGCCACGATGGCGTTGGTGCCCTCTTGCAGGTGGAAGTCCACCAGTTTGCTCAGGCTGTCCCAGTCGAGATTTCCCTGTGCATCCATGGGTGTGACCAGTGCCACCATACTGCCCGCAATCATGCAACCGCTCCTGCCGGAAAAAGAGAGCGGTAATGGTACTGGCGCCAAGTTCCTTGCACAAGCGAAGTCCCTTGCCGTGAGCATTCCCCTGAGCGATGGTTTTCGCTACCCTTCAGGCTTTGATCGCTACTGATAAGCATGTAAACCGGGTTATCGCCTGCCTGTTGGATCTGCAAAGCCCCATTCCCGCGTTGCCAGACTGTGTTCCGAGCGTTTCGGGGCCCGTCGCCGGCTTGTGGTTCAAGGCCCTGAAGTTCAGCTTGCAACGCTTGCCTGCTACTGGCTTGTCAAAAAGTACCGACCGCTCATCGCTTTAGGAATGCTGCATGTCCACCCCCACAGTTCGCGAACAATTCCTTGTCATCAGTGCCCTCGGCGCCAACCCCATGGAGCTGACCAACGTCCTGTGCCGCGCCAGCCATGAAAACCGTTGTGCCGTGGTGACTTCGCGTCTGACCCGACACGGCGAGTGCAGCGCCCTGGTGCTGGAGATTTCCGGCAGTTGGGACGCCCTGGCGCGCCTGGAAAGCAGCCTGCCGTCCCTGGCCAAGAAGCACGCCTTCACGGTCAACGTGGTGCGCAGCGCCGCTCTGGAAAGCCGTCCCCAGGCCTTGCCTTATGTCGCCTACGTCAGCGCGGCCTACCGCTCTGACATCGTCAATGAGCTGTGCCAGTTCTTCATCGACCATCATGTCGAACTGGAAAACCTCACCTGCGATACCTACCAGGCTCCGCAAACCGGCGGCACCATGCTCAATGCCACCTTTACCGTGACCCTGCCCGCCGGCACCCAGATCAGCTGGTTGCGTGACCAGTTCCTGGATTTTGCCGACGCCATGAACCTCGATGCGCTGATCGAACCCTGGCGCCCACAGAACCCCATGTAAGGAAGCTCCCATGGCTGTTGCTATCGACCAACCCGTCGCTGATTTCCAGGCCCCTGCCACCAGCGGCCAGACCGTCAGCCTGTCCGGCCTCAAGGGCAAGCAAGTGGTGATCTACTTCTACCCCAAGGACAGCACCCCAGGCTGCACCACCGAGGGCCAGGGCTTTCGTGATCAATACGCCGCCTTCCAGGCCGCCAACACCGAGGTCTTCGGCATCTCCCGCGACAGCCTGAAGTCCCACGAGAACTTCAAGTGCAAGCAGGAGTTCCCCTTCGAGCTGATCAGCGACAAGGACGAAGCCGTCTGCCAGCTGTTCGACGTGATCAAGTTGAAGAAGCTCTATGGCAAGGAATACCTGGGCGTGGACCGCAGCACTTTCCTGATCGACAAGGACGGCGTCCTGCGCCAGGAATGGCGCGGGGTCAAGGTTCCGGGCCATGTCGACGCCGTACTGGCAGCAGCCCAGGCTCTGAACAAGGCCTGAAACCAACGGGGCGGCTGAATCAGCCGCCCCGCGTTATCTAGAGTAAAGGCGCCACCACCGGGTCCTTCCTCGGCCAGGCATCCAGCACAGCCTTGAACAGCGTGGCCAGGGGAATCGCAAAGAAAATCCCCCAGAAGCCCCACAGCCCGCCAAACAGCAGCACCGCACAGATGATTGCTACCGGGTGCAGGTTCACCGCACCGGAGAACAGCAGCGGCACCAGCACGTTGCCATCCAGGGCCTGGATGATCCCGTAGACCGCCATCAGGTAGATGAACTGGTCGCTCCAGCCCCACTGGAACAGGGCGATCAGCGCCACCGGCACGGTGACCACAACGGCGCCGACATAGGGCACCACCACCGAAATCCCTACCAGCAGGGCCAGCAGGGCCGCGTAGTTAAGCCCCAGGGCGACGAAGGCGATGTAGGTCACACCACCGCAAATAACGATCTCGATGACCTTGCCGCGGATATAGTTGGCGATCTGCCGGTTCATTTCGTGGGCAACCCGAGTGATCAAGGTCCGCTCCTGAGGCAGGTAGCCGATAACCCAACGGCTGATCATCGCCCGGTCTTTGAGGAAGAAGAACACCAGGATCGGCACCAGCACCAGGTAGATCATGATGTTCACCAGCAAGGGCAGGCTGGACAGGGAGAAGGTCAGCGCCCATTGGCCGAACTTGCCGATCTCGCCCCGAGCCACTTCGATGGCCTGTAGTACCTGCTCGTCCGACACCAGGTGCGGATAGCGCTCGGGCAACAGCAGCAACAGTGACTGCCACTTGGCGAGCATCCCCGGCAACTCGTTGAACAGGGTGACGAACTGGTGCCAGAGCAAAGGCACCACCACCAGGATGAACACCAGCAGCAGGCCCATGAACAACGCGAACACCAACCCCACCGCCGCCCCACCGGGCAGGCGCAGGCGCTCCAGACTGACCACCAGCCCCTGCATCAGGTAAGCCAGGACCATGCCCGCCAGTACTGGCGCCAGCATCCCACCCAAGGTCAGCACAGCGGTAAAGGCCAGGAACAGCAGTACAGCGAGCACCACCGCTTCTTCATCCGAGAAGTAGCGCTGTATCCAGTCACGTAGCACTTTGAACATCAATGATCCTTAGATGAAAACGGTGAACGGCCGTCAGGCCTTTTTCAGCCAGTAACGATAGACCCCGGCCTCGTCCTCTTCGCGCAACAGGGTATGACCGGCCAGGCGAGCGAAGGTGCGGAAGTCACGCTGGGACCCGGCATCGGTGGCAATGACCTTGAGCACCGCGCCACTGGCCAGGCGATTGAGTTCCATCTTGGCCTTGAGCAGTGGCAGTGGGCAGTTCAGTCCACTGGCATCGAGCTCGGCGTCATGGGCGACAACATCGGTCATTGGCTTACTCCGATCATCAATTCAAGGCGCCTAGAATACCCTGCAAGGCAAAGCCGTCGGCAATAAAGAAGCCTGAAACCAGAGCGCTGCAGCGCCGTGATAGAAGCTCGATGAGGTAGACGTCGGAATTTACCCGAAAGCACTTTTTTATCCGCAGAGTTTTCACTGGCTTTATCTGGTCCCCGGACCAGCGGGCAGCTACAGTAGAGCCTTTGTCGAATAAGGCTTTGTGCATGAATTTATTGCGCCCTACCCTGCTGACGCTCGCTTGCCTGCTCGCCTCACCGGGCTTCGCCGACGACCTGCCGTCACTTGGTGATGCCAGTTCATCCATTGTCTCTCCACAACAGGAACACCAGCTGGGCCGTGCCTGGCTGGCGTTGCTACGCAGCCAGGTCTCGCAACTCAACGACCCGCAACTCAAGGACTATGTCGAAACCAGCGTCTACAAACTGGTGGAGACCAGCCAGGTCAACGACCGCCGCCTTGAGTTCATCCTGATCAACAGCCCGCAGCTCAACGCCTTCGCCGCCCCCGGCGGGATTGTCGGGGTCAACGGTGGCCTGTTTCTCAATGCCCAGACCGAGGGAGAGTACGCCTCGGTGATGGCTCACGAACTGGCGCACCTTTCCCAACGCCACTTTGCCCGCGGGGTTGAAGCCCAGCGGCGCATGCAGGTGCCAATGATGGCCGCCTTGCTGGCCGGGATCGTGATCGCTGCCGCTGGCGCCGGGGATGCGGGGATCGCCACCATCGCCGGCACCCAGGCCGCGGCCATCCAGGAACAGCGGCGCTTTTCCCGGCAAAACGAACAGGAAGCCGACCGCATCGGCATTCTCAATCTGGAGAAAGCCGGCTACGACCCACGCTCGATGCCCACCATGTTCGAACGTTTGATGCGCCAATACCGCTTCGATGCCAAGCCTCCGGAATTCCTCCTGACGCACCCGGTCACCGAATCGCGAATCGCCGACACCCGCAACCGCGCCGAACAGGCCAAACTCGGAGGCACCGAAGACAGCCTGCGCTATCAACTGATCCGTGCGCGGGTGCAGTTGAATTACGAAGAATCTCCTGGTCTGGCCGCCAAGCGCTTTCGCGCCCAGCTCGATGAAAACCCGAAGAACGACATTGCCCGTTACGGTCTGGCCATCGCCCAGATCAAGGGCAGCCAGTGGAACGAGGCTCGGGAAAACCTCAAGCCGCTGCTGGCCAAATCCCCCAACGATGTCACCTACAACCTGGCCCAGATCGAATTGGACATGGCCAACAGCCGCCTGCCGGATGCGCAAGCTCGTGTGGAGCGGATGCTCAACCTGTACCCGGGCAACTACCCGCTGAATCAGATCCGGGTGGACCTGCTGCTCAAGCAGAACCGCCCCGCGGATGCGGAAAAGGCCCTGGAAGGCTTGCTGAAAAGCCGTCCGGACGATCCGGATGTCTGGTATCTGGTGGCGGAAACCCGCGGCCTGTCGGGCAATATCATTGGCCTGCACCAGGCCCGGGCCGAGTACTTCGCCCTAGTCGGCGACTACCGCCAAGCCATTCAGCAACTGGACTTCGCCAAACGGCGGGCCGGCAGCAACTTCCCACTGTCGTCGAGAATCGACGCTCGTCAGCGGGAGATGATGGACCAGGAGCAGATGGTCAAAGACATGATGCGCTGATGTTTCCAGGCGCCATAAAAAAGCCCGCCTCTTACGAGGCGGGCCTTTTACTACGCGAGCACGGCGTCAGACGTATTACTCGGCCAGTTTGAAGGTAATGAAACTGGCTCGCCCCTGACGCAGTACGCGCATGGACACCGAACGGTTCTTCGGCAGCGCCTTGGCGATTTCGGTGAACTCCTTGGCGGTGGTAATCGCCTGGTTGTTCAGGTGGGTGATCACGTCGCCCGGCTGCAGGCCGATCAACGCCGCTGGGCCATCCTGGACTTCCTTGATGACTACGCCACCCTTGAGGTCAAAAGCCTTTCTCTGCTCATCATTGAGCTCTACAACGGCTACGCCGAGACGGTTACTGCTGCGCTCGACGCCGGACTTGGGCAGCATGCTCAGATCCTTGTCTTCTTCAGGAATGGCGCCCACGGTGAGCTCGACATTCTTGCGCTTGCCTTCACGGATCACTTCCAGGTTGGCCTTGGCTCCGGCCTTCAGTGCCCCGACCAGATGCGGCAGGTCCGCCGACATGACAATGGGTTGACCATTAAGGCTGAGAATCACGTCCCCCACTTGCAGGCCGCCCTTGGCCGCTGGGCCTCCGTCCTGAACCTGCGCGACCAGTGCACCGGCAGGTTTTTCCAGACCAAAGGATTCTGCCAGGTCTTTATTGACCTCCTGAATCACTACGCCCAGCCAGCCACGACTGACCTTGCCACCGGTTTTCAGCTGATTGGAAACGTCCATGGCCACGTCGATAGGGATCGCGAAAGACACCCCCATGAAGCCACCGGAACGGGTGTAGATCTGCGAGTTGATGCCCACCACTTCCCCCGCCAGGTTGAACAGCGGGCCACCGGAGTTACCCGGGTTGATCGGCACGTCGGTCTGAATGAAGGGAACGTAGTTTTCGTTTGGCAGACTGCGACCAATGGCACTGACGATGCCCTGGGTCACGGTGTGGTCGAAACCAAATGGCGAGCCGATGGCCACGACCCATTGCCCGGCTTTCAGGTCCTGGGATTTACCCAGCTTCAGCACAGGCAGGTCCTTGCCATCGATCTTCAACAGTGCCACGTCGGAACGCGGATCGGTGCCTATCAGCTTGGCTTTCAATTCACTGCGGTCGGCCAGACGCACGAGAATCTCGTCCGCATCGGCGATCACGTGATTGTTGGTGAGGATGTAGCCATCCGGGGAAATGATGAAACCCGAGCCCAGGGACTGGGCTTCACGCTGGCGGTCCCCTCGCGGAGAGCGCTGCTGAGGCATGCCACGCTCGAAGAACTCCCGCAACATTGGCGGCAGGCCTTCCAGTTCGGGCATCTGTGCCGAGTTGGAAAACCGCCGATCAGGCAGCTTCTGCGTTGTACTGATATTCACCACAGCAGGCGAGGCCTGCTCGACCAGTTGGGTGAAATCAGGCAACTCGGCTGCCTGGGCAGACACGGCCTGCCCCAGCACCAGCACGGTGGCAAGAATGGTGAAGTAAGACTTCAAGCGTGGTATCGACATACGGCTCCCGTTACGACGAGCGTGGTTAAGCGATATGGAGCAAGTCGCACCGAAAATACAGGGGCGGTACTTTTGCTCCAGGAACGACAAATAAGGTCAGAACCGAGGGGTTCTGACCTATAAAAAAACTCTGGGGATTTTGCAAATGAAATTGCTCACCAAACATTTCATCTTCTCAATTGTGGAGTAGGCATTACCGACCTCTTACACAACCAACAAAGGCTCATTGCTTGGCGGTGGCATCGGAACGCATAGACAGCGCAATACGTTCAGCAGTGCCAATGGGGATTTCCCCGACCACGGTGACCATCATTTCGCCTTCAGGCGTGGTCAAGCGACGTGATACGGCAACAGTCGGACCGAGCTGGGTGCGGGTATCGGTAACCGTCGCACCATTGAGTGGCTCGAGGAACACCGAGAACCGCGCCAAACCGTCGTCATACAGCAAGCTGTTGACCAGGGTCTTGGTTTGCGGATCCTTGCGGGCGGAGCTACTGGTCAGCTCGAAACCTGGAGGTAGCCAGTCGGAATGCCAGGTTTGCGCAGTCTTGATGGCCGAAGCCTTGTCGCTGTCCAGGCTCACGGGTTTGCAGTCAGCACCCGCTTGCAACTCGGCATCTTCAGGGACATCTGCAGTATCCAGACGAGTGAACTGGAAGCGCTCCAATAGTTGTCCCTTGTCGTTCAACAACAAGGATTTGAGCGGCAGGCCGGTTTCCCGATCCAGATGCAACTCAAAGCCATAACGATGTTGATCTCTGGGCGTAACCGAAACGATCACTGCCTGACGCCCAGCCACACGTGACTTGCCGATAACGGCAAGGTCATACCAATTCTTGAGCTTTTGCGGGTCCAGCGCACGGGCCGCAGAGTCCGGAGCATCGCCCAACCCTGCCATCAACGTACCGCTGACACACTGGGTGCGACCATCGACACGCACCACCTCTTGAGCAGATCCATCGAGCTGAACCAAACGCTCACGGACCTCTCCACCCTGGACGCGATGCCAGATGTTATGGGTAGAAAAACTACCGTTACGCTCGTAAACGAAAGTGCCCTGAAAGCTTTGCTGCTGTTCCGCTTGCCCAAGACGCTGCAACCAGCCCTGGGCTTCATCGGCGTGGGCTGGAACCACAAACCAGCCACTAAGCAGAAGCGAGAGTAGAGGTATGGCGCGCATGATCCTCCTTAGCGGTTTTCCAGGCTTGCCGCACGGGCATAAGGCAGTGCGCTTTCAGTGCCTTTGAGTGCAGCTTGCTGAGCATGCTGACGCAGGTAGCTTGGCAGACGCTGATCGTGCCAGCCTGGCTGCCCTTGCAATACGCCATTAGCCATGGGGCCAGTGGCTTCCGAGCTTTCATTGTAGCCGGCCAGTACAGCAGGGCCCTTAATTTGTGGAGTCGCCAGGGTCGGTTGAGCGGCTTGCTGAGCCAGTTCAACGCCTGCGATCTCATCTTGGTTGTACAGGCGCACACCGGCCAGTACCGCCACAGTCACCGATGCAGCTACCGCCAGACGGCCCAGACTGCGCCAAGGTCCACGGGACGCTTTGGCTGGTACGGCCTCATCAGCCAGAGCTGCCGAAACAGCAGCGGCGATGTCCAGACGTGGAAGCAGCAACTCCTTGTGCATAGCTGCCCGGGCGATTTGATAACGAGCCCAAGTCTCACGGGTTTCTACTTCGTCGACGGCATTCAACACCCGACGCAATTCCAGTTCGTCCGCTTCGTTATCCATCACCGCGGACAGCGATTCCTGCAGGGCTTCACGACTCATGGCGGTTCCTCTCTTGGCTGTCGCCGCTGTCTCAGGTTTCCTGCAACAACGGCTGCAGGGCTTTATCGATGGCTTCCCGAGCGCGGAAAATCCGGGAGCGCACGGTACCCACCGGACACTGCATGACGCTGGCAATGTCCTCGTAACTCAGACCATCGAATTCACGTAAAGTTAAGGCTGTACGCAAATCTTCAGGCAATTGCTGAATGGTTCGATGGACGGTGCCCTCGATCTCATCCCGCAGCAATGCACGTTCCGGCGATTCGAGATCCTTCAGGCCATGATCGCCGTCATAGAACTCCGCATCCTCAGAACTCACATCGCTATCCGGCGGCCGGCGGCCGCGTGAAACCAGATAGTTTTTCGCCGTGTTGATGGCGATACGGTACAGCCACGTATAGAACGCGCTGTCCCCCCGAAAATTACCTAGTGCACGGTAAGCCTTGATAAAGGCTTCTTGTGCGACATCCTGGGCTTCATGGGTGTCGTGCACGAAACGCACGATCAACCCGAGAATTTTGTGCTGGTATTTCAGCACGAGCAGATCGAACGCTCGCTTGTCGCCACGCTGAACGCGCTCGACCAGCTGCTGATCCTCTTCCTGGGTTAGCATGAACACTCCTCGATAAGCTCGGAGGAGGCTTGCATCACTAATCGATCAGGCTTGCAAACATAGACTCGGGCTTTTCGCAAAAGTTCTCCCCCTCCAAGCAAGTTTCCTGCGGGCTCTGATCCGGCACGCACGAAAAACGCAGCGCGGGCAAGGCCGGCTGCGCGAATAATCCTGTCGTCGATTTCTGTCACCAAGGGACAGATTGCAAACCTTGGCCAGAACCGACGCTGTCCCTTCTTTCAGGCAACCTTCTATTGAGTTTGGGGCCTTGGCAAAAGTTCCCAATCTTTATAGCTGCGCCGAACGAAGATTGTGTAACGGTGAAGAGAAAAACAGCCCTACTTCTTCGATCAACCCGCGCGGCAGCTTGAACGCCGCGAGTAGAGGCTGGTCGAGAGCAACGCTTTTGCTCAGCGAAGTCGCACAACGCCATGAAGGCGCGACTATTGTGCCGATCCCCCCCTCTATATACTAGTGGGCTGTGTGGCTGCTTTGACTCGCCGATTCAGGCGTCTGGCGCCAACCCCATATCGGGTCGCTTTGAGCGGAATCCTTCAAATGAGCCAACAGTTTCAACACGATGTTCTGGTGATTGGCAGCGGCGCCGCCGGCTTGAGCCTGGCCCTGACACTGCCCCGCCACTTGCGTATCGCCGTCCTGAGCAAAGGCGATCTGGCCAACGGCTCGACCTACTGGGCCCAAGGCGGCGTCGCTGCCGTTCTGGACGATACCGATACCGTCGAATCCCATGTCGATGACACCCTCAACGCCGGTGGCGGCCTGTGCCACGAAGATGCCGTGCGATTTACCGTGGAACACAGCCGTGAGGCAATCCAGTGGTTGATCGACCAGGGGGTTCCCTTTACCCGTGATGAAGACGCCAGCAGCGATGACAATGGCTTCGAGTTCCACCTGACCCGTGAAGGCGGTCACAGCCACCGACGGATCATCCATGCCGCAGACGCCACCGGCGCAGCCATTTTCAAGACACTGCTGGCCCAGGCCCGACAGCACCCCAATATCGAACTGCTGGAGCAGCGGGTTGCCGTTGACCTGATCACCGAAAAACGCCTGGGCCTGGAAGGTGATCGCTGCCTGGGCGCCTACGTACTCAACCGCGGCACGGGTGAAGTGGACACCTTCGGCGCCCGCTTCGTGATCCTCGCCTCCGGCGGTGCAGCCAAGGTCTACCTCTATACCAGCAACCCCGACAGTGCCTGTGGCGATGGCATCGCCATGGCGTGGCGCTCGGGTTGCCGGGTGGCCAACCTGGAGTTCAACCAGTTCCACCCCACCTGCCTGTATCACCCACTGGCCAAGAGCTTCCTGATCACCGAGGCCCTGCGCGGTGAAGGCGCCCACCTCAAGCTGCCCAACGGCGAACGCTTCATGCAGCGCTTCGACCCTCGGGCCGAACTGGCTCCCCGGGACATCGTCGCCCGGGCCATTGACCACGAAATGAAGCGCCTGGGGATCGACTGCGTCTACCTGGACATCAGCCACAAACCGGAAGCCTTCATCAAAACCCACTTCCCCACCGTGTATGAACGCTGCCTGGAATTTTCCATCGATATCACCCGGCAGCCGATCCCAGTGGTGCCGGCCGCCCACTACACATGCGGCGGCGTAATGGTCGATCAACAGGGGCGCACCGATGTGCCAGGCCTGTATGCCATTGGCGAAACCAGTTTCACTGGCCTCCACGGAGCCAACCGCATGGCCAGCAACTCGTTGCTGGAGTGTTTCGTCTACGCCCGCTCGGCAGCGGCCGACATTCTCCAGCAGCTGCCTCAGATCTCGATTCCCATCGCCCTGCCGGCCTGGGATGCCAGCCAGGTCACCGACTCTGACGAAGACGTGATCATTGCGCACAACTGGGACGAACTGCGGCGATTCATGTGGGACTACGTCGGTATCGTGCGGACCAACAAACGCCTGCAACGGGCTCAACACCGGGTTCGCCTGCTACTGGACGAAATCGACGAGTTCTACAGCAACTACAAGGTCAGCCGTGACTTGATCGAGTTGCGCAACCTGGCCCAGGTGGCCGAATTGATGATTCTCTCGGCCATGGAGCGCAAGGAAAGCCGCGGCCTGCACTACACCCTCGACTATCCGCAGCTGCTGCCCGAAGCTCGCGACACTATTCTGCTGCCGCCCACCTACTCCGGCCGAACTTGAGCCGCACCCGCAGACGCCGATGCTCATCGGCGGTCTGCGCGTCCCTCGGCACACAAAGGGAGCGCACCCAGCGCTCGCCCTGCAGACGGAAGCGCAATACCACGATCAGCGGCAATGCCAGGCTGTCAGGCCGCAACTGCACCCCCTGCCAACCCGTGGCCGGACTCCACAGCTGCCAACCCTCTGATGAATGCCGCAAGCGGCTGAATGCTCGGGAATGAGTCAACAAAATCTGTCGAGGCAGCACCCAGCCGCCGTGCAACAGGCACAGCAGGATGCCCAGCACCTTGGCCAAAGACGGGATATCCAGCAGGAAAATGGCGACCAGAGCGAATGCCTGGGCCAGCAGGTAGGCCGCCAGCAGTTGCCGTGAAGCACGCCAGCGGCACTCGAACAGCCTACTTGGGCTGGACACGGTCCAGAATCATGCGAACCATGCGCTGCAGCTCAGGATCCTCGGACTCGCTGCGTTCCATGAACCAGCCGAACATGTCCTGATCCTCACACTCCAGCAACTTGCGGTAGCACTCGCGATCGGTCTCATTGAGATGCGGGTACACCTCCCTGACGAACGGCACCAGCAATACGTCCAGCTCAAGCATGCCGCGACGGCTGTGCCAGTAGAGGCGATTCAGTTCAACATCTTCAACCATGGAGCGCTCCTCAAATAGAGCGCAAGTATACAGCCCGGGGAACACGAGAACAGTCGGCTTTGGTCGGTCACCACCTGTCCTTTGTGAACTATCCATTTCAGGGGCGCCCCCTTATGATGTGCCCCAGACTTTTTACCCTGCGATGAACCATGGCTGACTCCGCTTTTTTCTGCCCCCTGTCCCACGAAGGCGTCCTCGCCGTCCGCGGCCCTGATGCCAGCAAATTCCTTCAGGGTCAGTTGACCTGCAACCTCAATTACCTCAGCGACAGCCAGTCCAGTCTGGGCGCCCGTTGCAACCAGAAAGGCCGCATGCAGTCCAGTTTCCGTATCCTCCTGGAAGGTGACGGCTGCCTGCTGGCCATGGCCAGCGAACTGCTTGAGCCGCAACTGGCGGACCTGAAGAAGTACGCAGTCTTCTCCAAGGCCAAGCTCACCGATGAAAGCGCCAACTGGGCGCGCTTCGGTCTCAGCCATGCCGACTCAAGCCTGAGCGGCCTGGGCCTTGAACTGCCCCAGGAAGACGGCGCCGTAGTCCGCGCCGACGGCCTGATTGCCGTGCGCGCCTCAAGCCACCGCGTCGAACTCTGGGTCCCGGCAGAACGCGCCGAGAGCTTGGGTCAGCAACTGGCCGCGCAACTGCCCCAGGGCGTGCTCAATCAGTGGCTGCTGGGCCAGATCCGCGCGGGCCTCGGCCAGGTCATGGCGCAGACCCGTGAACTGTTCATTCCACAGATGCTCAACCTCCAGGCCGTGGGCGGCGTCAGCTTCAAGAAAGGCTGCTACACCGGTCAGGAAATCGTCGCCCGCATGCAATACCTGGGCAAGCTCAAGCGCCGCCTCTACCGACTCGCATTGCCCAGCGGCGAACTCCCCGTCCCAGGCACCCCGCTGTTCTCCCCGACCCACAACAGCTCCATCGGTGAAGTGGTCCTGGCCGCCCAGGCACAAGACCAGGTGGAACTGCTGGCCGTGTTGCAGGCCGAAGCGGCAGAAGATGGCAACCTGCACCTGGGCGCACTCGAAGGGCCCGGTCTGCAATTGCTGGACCTGCCGTACCAGCTGGACCGCGATCGCGAAATCCAGCGCTGACCGACTCCCCCTTTCCTGCAACACCCTAGAGAACTGAAATGACTGAGCTGGCGCAAAAGGTCCAACAGGATTTGGTGGAGGCCATCGACAACGATGACCTGGTTCTGCCAACCCTACCGGAGGTGGCCATGCAGATTCGCCGGGCCGCCGAAGACCCGGAAATCAGCGTCAGCACCCTGAGCAAAGTGATTGGCCGCGACACCGCGTTGTCGGCGCGACTGATCAAGGTGGTCAACAGCCCACTGTTGCGGGCGGCCCAGGAAGTCACCGACCTGCATACCGCCATCACCCGCCTGGGCGTCAACTACAGCAGCAACCTGGCCATCGGCCTGGTGATGGAGCAGATCTTCAATGCCCGCTCCGAGGTGGTTGCACAGAAAATGCACGATGTGTGGCGCCGCAGCCTGGAAGTGGCCGGGGTCAGCTATGCCCTGTGCCGCCGCTACTCCCAGCTCAAGCCCGACCAGGCAGCGCTCGGCGGACTGGTACACCAGATCGGCGTGCTGCCGATCCTGACCTACGCCGAAGACCACTACGAACTGCTTTCCGACCCGGTCAGCCTCAATCACGTGATCGAACGCATTCACCCGCTGCTGGGGGACAAGCTGCTACGGGTCTGGGAGTTCCCCGAGCAACTGGTGGAGATCCCTGGGCACTACCTGGAATTCAACCGCCAGACCAGCGGGATCGACTACGTCGACCTGGTCCAGGTGGCGACCCTGTACTGCCACAAAGACACAGATCACTCCCTCTCGCGCATTGACGCCTTCAGCGTGCCGGCGTTCAAGAAACTGGGGATCGACCCGGAAAACCAGGCCATGTGCAACGAGCTGCAAGAATCCCGCTCAATGCTCTACTGATCCTAACCCCGCGATAAAACTCACCCGCACTTTGAGCCCCGAAGGCTGGCCATCGTGCAGGCTGATCTGTGCCAGATGGGCGCGACAGATTTCCCCCACGATTGCCAGCCCCAACCCCGAACCGGCCACCTGCTGATTACGCCGGTAAAAACGTTCGAAGACCCGGTCGCGATCCTCCAGGGGAATACCCGGCCCGTCGTCCTCCACCTCCAGCACCCCCGGCGCCGATACCCGCAGCACCACATTGCCGCCCGACGGCGTGTGGGCCAGGGCGTTGTCCACCAGGTTGCTCAGCAGTTCATTGAGCAGGGTTGGCTCGCCCTTGAGCCACACCGGCTCGTCGGCTTCCAGGGCCAGGGCCACCCCCCTGGCATGGGCCAGAGGCGCCATGGCCATGCCCAGTTCCCGGGCCAGCTGGCTGAGATCGAGCAACTGTGCGCCGCCCTCGGCGATCGCCCGGGCGCCATTTTCCACCCGGGCCAGGGACAGCAACTGATTGGCCAGGTGGGTCAAGCGATCGGTGCCCTGAGCCGCGCTTTCCAGGGTCGTGCGCCAAGTGTCCGGCTCGCTGGAACGCAGCCCCAGCTCCAGACGGGCCTTGAGTGCTGCCAGCGGTGTTCGCAACTCATGGGCGGCCTCGGCAATAAACTGTGCCTGGCGCTCGAACTGCCCCCGCAGGCGTTCGGTGAAATGGTTCAAGGCCCGCACCAGGGGCCACAATTCACGCTGCACCGAAACCAGCGGCAGCGGCCGCAAGTCATCGGGCTGGCGCTCCTCCACCGCACCGCGCAAACGTTCCAGCGGACGCAAGGCGGCACTCACCGCAAACCACACCAGCAGCAACGCCCCCATGGCCAGCATTCCCAGGCGCAGCAAGGTGTCGGCCATCAGGCTGCGGGCCATGGCGACCCGCGCCTCGTCGGTCTCCGCCACGCGAATTTCCGCCATGCCGTTCATGTTCGGCTCGCTGACCGCCTTGAGCAGGCTCACCACCCGCACGTTCTGGCCCTGATAGGTGGCATCGTAGAAACGCGCCAGGGCCGGATAGTCATCGGTACGCGGAGTACCTGGCGGCGGACCAGGCAGGTTTTCGTAACCGGAGATCAGTTGCTGGTGAATATCGTTGACCTGGTAATAGATGCGCCCGGCACTGTCGTAGGCAAAGGTGTCCAGGGCCACATAGGGCACATTGGCGCTGAGGCTGCCGTCACGCTGGGACAACCCGGCGGCGATGGTCCGCGCCGAGGCCAGCAGGGTGCGGTCGTAGGCGGTGTCGGCGGCCTCACGGCCGTTCCAGTAGGCACTCAAGCCGCTGGCCAGCATCAGCACTACCAGCAGCAGCGCCAGGTTCCACAGCAACCGCCAGCGCAGGCTGCTGGGCCTATGCATCGCGGCTTTCCAACAGATAACCCAAGCCGCGGAACGTCACGATGGCCACTGCATGGCCATCGAGCTTCTTGCGCAGGCGGTGGACGTAAATCTCGATGGCATCCGGGCTGGCCTCCTCATCCAGGCCGAACACCTGGGAGGCCAGTTGCTCCTTGCTCATCACCCGGCCGGGACGGGCAATCAATGCCTCGAGCACGGCCTGCTCGCGAGACGTCAGGGTCAGCAGTTCTTCGCCCAGGGTGAAGCGCCGGGTATCCAGGTCATAGGCCAGCACTCCGCAACGCTGCTGGCGCTCGCCCCCCAGCACGCTACGGCGCAAAAGCGCCTTGACCCGGGCTTCGAGCTCGGTCAGTTCGAACGGCTTGGCCAGGTAATCGTCGGCCCCCAGGTTCAGACCGTGGACCCGATCCTTGACGTCGCTGCGGGCAGTGAGCATCAGCACCGGCAGGTTCTTGCCCCGGGCCCGCAGGCGCGCCAGCACCTCGAAACCGTCCAGGCGCGGCAGGCCGACATCGAGGATCGCCATGGCGTATTCCTCACTGCCCAGAGCCAGGTCGGCGGCCACGCCATCGTGCAGCACATCCACGGTCAGGCCGGTGCTCTTGAGCGCCTGGGCGACACTTTCGGCCAGTTGCAGATGGTCTTCGACGAGCAGGACTCGCATGTTTTCTTACCTCGTTCCGGGGGGATCGACGCCGCTCTTTGGCGCGGAGTGTACCGCTGCATTCGCCGCTGTGAAGCCCGAAAACCGTGAAAGTACGTTGAAAGGTTAGCGAAAGGTTGGCCCTTTAGAGTCCGGCTACGGACAGTCTCGACTGCCCTGGCCCCGATGGCCGCTGATACGCAAAACGCCTCGAAGCGTTTTCGTCAAAATAAGAACAATAACGGAGTACCCCTGGATGCCGTCCACGCGCCCTCACGCCGTCACACCTGTATTTTTTTCCCGTCTGACCCCGACTGCCCTGGCCAGCGCCGCGGCCCTCGCCGGTGTCGCGCCCTTAAGCCAGGCCGCCTTCTTCGAAGACAGCAGCGCCACCTTCGAAACCCGCAATATGTATTTCAATCGCGACTTTCGCGACGGCACCAGCGCCCAGCAATCCAAGCGCGATGAATGGGCCCAGGGTTTCATGCTCAACCTGCAGTCGGGCTACACCGAAGGCACCGTGGGTTTCGGCCTGGACGCCCTGGGCATGCTCGGGGTCAAGCTCGACTCCAGCCCCGACCGCACCGGCACCGGCCTGCTGCCAACCCATGATGACGGACGCGCCGCAGACCAGTACTCCAAGCTCGGCCTGACCGGCAAAGTGAAGATCTCCGCCACCGAACTGAAAATCGGCAGCCTGATCCCCGAGCTACCAATCCTCAAGCCCAACGACGGACGCATCCTGCCGCAGACCTTCGAAGGCGGCCTGCTGACCTCCAAGGAAATCAAGAACCTGACCTTCACCGGCGGGCGCCTGGACAAGGCCAAGGACCGCGACGACAGCAACTACGAGGACATCCGCCTCAACAACAAGAACAGCCGCTTCGCCGGCACCGTGGCCGGCAAGCACTTCAATTTCGGCGGCCTGGACTACAAGTTCACCGACAAGATCACCGGCAGCTACCACTTCGCCCAACTGGACGATGTCTACAACCAGCACTTCCTCGGCCTGGTAGCGTCCCAGCCCATGGGACCGGGCACCTTCGGCACCGACCTGCGCCTGGCCATCAGCGACGACCAGGGCCAGGCCCGGGGCGGCAAGATCGACAACAAATCCCTCAACGGCCTGGTGAGCTATGCCCTGAACGGACATAAACTCAGCGCCGGCTACCAGCACATGTCCGGCGACAGCGCCTTCCCCTATGTCGATGGCAGCGACCCGTACCTGGTGAACTTCGTGCAGATCAACGACTTCGCCGGGGCCGAGGAACGCTCCTGGCAGGCCCGCTATGACTACGACTTCGCCAAGCTGGGTATTCCCGGCCTGAGCTTCATGACCCGCTACCTCAGCGGCGACAACATCGCCCTGAAAAACGGCGACACCGGCAAAGAGTGGGAACGCAACACCGAGGTCAAATACGTAGTGCAAAGCGGCACCTTCAAGGACGTCGCCGTGCGCCTGCGCAACGCCACCTACCGTTCCAACTATTCAGCACGCGATGCCGATGAAGTACGCCTGCTGGTGAGCTACAGCGTGGCCCTGTGGTAAGCCACCCGTATCACGCTGCGTCGTAGGCCCCGGCAAGCCGGCTCCTGCGGAAAAAGGGTCGGGGATGACCCGGACATACCGATAACAACAACTCCTGTGGAGACGTTCATGGACCTTTCACTGCGCAAACTAGCCCTCACCGCCGGCTGCATGCTGTTCGCCGGCCAACTGCTGGCCGCGACCGCCGAGCCCAAGCGCCCGGAATGCATCGCCCCGGCCTCCCCCGGCGGCGGTTTCGACCTGACCTGCAAGCTGGTGCAAAGCGCCCTGGTCAACGAAAAACTCCTCACCAAGCCGATGCGCGTCACCTACATGCCTGGCGGTGTCGGTGCCGTGGCCTACAACGCCGTGGTGGCCCAGCGTCCCGCCGACGCCGGAACCCTGGTGGCCTGGTCCAGCGGCTCGCTGCTGAACCTGGCCCAGGGCAAGTTCGGCCGTTTCGATGAAAGCGCGGTGCGCTGGCTGGCAGCGGTCGGCACCAGCTACGGCGCTATCGCGGTGAAAAGCGACTCGCCCTACAAGACCCTCGACGATCTGGTCCAGGCTCTTAAGAAAGATCCAAGCAAAGTGGTGATAGGTTCCGGCGGCACCGTGGGCAGCCAGGACTGGATGCAGACCGCGCTGATCGCCAAGGCCGCCGGGATCAACCCCCGGGACCTGCGCTACGTCGCCCTGGAAGGCGGCGGTGAAATCGCCACCGCCCTGCTGGGCGGACACATCCAGGTGGGCAGCACCGACATCTCCGACTCCATGCCCCATATCCAGGCCGGCGACATGCGCCTGCTGGCGGTGTTCTCCGAACAGCGCCTGGACGAGCCGGAAATGAAAGACATCCCCACCGCCAAGGAGCAGGGCTACGACATCGTCTGGCCGGTGGTACGCGGTTTCTACCTCGGGCCGAAAGTCACCGACGAGGAATACGCCTGGTGGAAAAACGCCTTCGACCAGCTCCTGACCTCCGAAGAGTTCGCCAAGCTGCGTGACCAGCGCGAGCTGTTCCCCTTCGCCCTGACCGGCCCCGAGTTGGACACCTATGTGAAGAAACAGGTGGCCGACTACAAGACCCTGGCCAAAGAGTTCGGCCTGATCCAGTGACCGTCCCTTGCTGAAGGCGCGACCCTCGCGCATCGAGGGCCGCGCCCAGGAGTTAGCCATGCTCGTTCAACGTCTCTTCGCTGCGGTGTTGCTGCTGGCCTGTGCCGGCCTGGCACTGATGGCCTGGCCGTATCAGGCGGCCTTTTCCTATGAACCCGTGGGCCCGCGGGCCTTCCCTTTGCTGATGCTCGGTCTGATGGGGCTGGCCCTGCTGTACATGCTGTTTCGCCCGACACCCATCAAGCACAGCGAAGATGAACCGCCCCTGGACCGGCAAACCCTGACCAAGATCACGATCTGCGTGACCTTGCTGCTGGTGTTCGCCGGAACCTTCGAACCCCTGGGTTTCATCGTCGCCAGTGTCCTCATCGGCGTACCCATGGCACGGCTCTACGGCGGCCGCTGGCTGCCTAGCCTGGTGATCATCAGCCTGCTCAGTGTCGGCCTCTACTGGTTGTTCGACCGGGTCATGGACGTACCACTGCCCCTCGGCCTGCTCGACGTTCTGGAGAATTGATATGGATACCCTCAGTTATCTGGGCCAGGGCTTCGGCGTTGCGCTGACCCCTTACAACCTGGTCACCGCCCTGTCCGGCACCCTGATCGGCACCGTGGTCGGCCTGCTCCCGGGCCTGGGCCCGATCAATGGCGTGGCGCTGTTGATCCCCATTGCCTTCGCCCTGGGCCTGCCACCGGAATCGGCGCTGATCCTGTTGGCGGCGGTGTACCTGGGTTGCGAATACGGCGGCCGCATCAGTTCGATCCTGCTGAACATTCCGGGCGAAGCCTCCACCGTGATGACCACCCTGGACGGTTACCCCATGGCCCGCAAAGGCCTGGCGGGCGTGGCCCTGTCACTCTCGGCCTGGAGCTCGTTCATCGGCGCCTTCATCGCCACCTGCGGCATGGTGCTGTTCGCCCCGCTGCTGGCCAAATGGGCGATCGCCTTCGGCCCGGCGGAATACTTCGTACTGATGGTGTTCGCCATCGTCTGCCTGGGCGGCATGGCCGGCGATCGACCGCTAAAGACCTTCATTGCGGCGCTGATCGGCCTGTTCCTGTCGGCGGTGGGCATTGACGCCAACAGCGGTGTGTACCGCTTCACCGGGGACAACATTCACCTCACCGACGGCATCCAGTTCGTGGTGCTGGTGCTGGGCCTGTTCTCCATCAGCGAGATTCTGTTGCTGCTGGAGAAGACCCATCGCGGCCAGGAAGCGGTGAAAGCCACCGGACGCATGATGTTCAACTTCAAGGAAGCGGCCTCGGTGTTCGTGGTGAACATCCGCTGTGGCCTGCTGGGTTTCATCATGGGCGTACTGCCCGGTGCCGGCGCGACCCTGGCCAGCGCCGTGGCCTACATGACCGAGAAACGCATCGCCGGCGCCAGCGGCACCTTCGGCGAAGGCGACAAGCGCGGCCTGGCCGCCCCGGAAACCGCCATCGGCGCCTCGGCTTGCGGCGCCCTGGTGCCGATGCTGACCCTCGGCGTTCCCGGCTCCGGCACCACCGCGGTGATGATTGGCGCCCTGTCGCTGTACAACATCACGCCCGGCCCACTGCTGTTTCAGCAGCAGCCGGACATTGTCTGGGGCCTGATCGCCTCGCTGTTCGTCGCCAACATCATGCTGGTGATCCTCAACATCCCGATGATCCGCCTCTTCACCCGCATCCTCGCCGTGCCGAACTGGGCCCTGGTGCCGGTGATCGCGATCATTACCGGGATTGGCGTCTACGCGGTGCACGCCACCACCTTCGACCTGTTCCTGATGGTGGGCATCGGCATCTTCGGCTACATCCTGCGCAAGCTGGACTTCCCGTTGTCGCCGGTATTGCTGGGTTTCATCCTCGGCGGCTTGATGGAGCAGAACCTGCGCCGGGCGCTGTCGATCTCCAATGGCGCGATGGAGATCCTCTGGTCGAGCCCGATCACGGTCGGGGTCTGGGTGTTGACCCTCCTCATGCTGTTCATGCCGCTGCTGCGCATCTGGCGCAAGCGCTCGGCCCAGCAACGTGCCGTGGCCGATGTCTGAAGCCCGCTTCAGACAATGGTGGGGCACGCCCCTGGTGGGCCTAGCTGGCGGTTATCTCGCCAGCCAGATCGGCTGGCCATTGCCCTGGATGGTCGGCTCGTTGCTGGCGATCATCCTGGTGCGCTGCCTGACGCCCTGGCAATTGGCGGAAATCCCCGGCGGCCGCAAATGCGGGCAATGGGTGGTCGGCATCGGCATTGGCCTGCACTTCACGCCCCAGGTGATGGAACAGGTCATGAGTCACTTTGGCCTGATCTTCTTCGGCGCCCTGGTGACCAGCCTGTCCAGCGTGGTCGGGGTGTGGTTGCTGCGGCACACCGGAGAAGACCGGGCCACCGCGTTTTTCTCCAGCATGCCCGGCGGCTCCGGGGAGATGGTCAATCTCGGCGCGCGCAATGGCGCGGTGCTCAGCCGCGTGGCGGCTGGGCAGAGCCTGCGGGTGCTGGCCGTGGTGCTCTGTGTTCCGGCGGCCTTCAAATATCTGCTGGGGGAAGGCACCCCCGCCCTGCATGCCACCAGCGTGGACTGGCAGTGGCTGGCCCTGCTGTTTCCCGCGGGCGCGCTGCTGGCCTGGGTCTGGCAGCGTCTGCACCAACCCAACCCCTGGCTGTTCGGCCCCTTGCTGCTCAGCGCTACGGTGAGCATCGCCTGGGACCTGCACATCGGTCTGCCAGAGGGCGGCAGTCAGGTGGGCCAATGGCTGATCGGCAGCGGCCTGGGCTGTCACTTCAATCGGCAGTTCTTCCGCCGAGCGCCCTCGTTCATGGGGCGGACCTTGATCGGCACCGCCCTGAGCATGCTGATCGCCGGCCTTGCGGCCCTGGGCCTGAGTGTGTTGACCCACTTGGATCTACGTTCGCTGACATTGGGCATGATGCCCGGCGGTATCGCGGAAATGAGCCTGACGGCCGAGACCCTGCAACTGTCGGTGCCACTGGTGACCGCGATGCAGGTGATGAGGTTGTTGTTCGTGCTGTTTCTCGCCGAGCCCCTGTTCCGCCACTGGAACAAAGGCCCCCTGTAGCCGCTGCCGCGGGGGGCGACAAGGTTCACAGCCTTCACCGCCGCGTCCCTACGGGCCGTTCGCAGCCTGCGGCAGCGGCTACAGATATGCCTTGGTTCAAGTCGCAGGTGGTTTTGCCACCAAGCAGCCCCCCATCGAGCAATAGTTACAACGGCGGCAGGCGCCACTCGATGGGCGTCTCGCCATTCTGCTCAAGGTATTTGTTGGTGCGGCTGAAATGCCCGCAACCGAGGAAGCCGCGGTAGGCCGACAGCGGTGAAGGATGCACCGAGGTCAGTACCAGATGCTTGGTGGCGTCGATCAGTTTCTGCTTGCTCTGGGCGTGGGCACCCCACAACAGGAACACCAGGTGCGGCTGGTGCTCGCTGACCACTTCGATGATCCGATCGGTAAAGAACTGCCAGCCCTTGCCCGCATGGGATGCCGCGTTGGCCCGCTCCACGGTCATGGTGGTGTTGAGCATCAGCACGCCCTGGTCGGCCCAGCTTTGCAGGTAGCCGTGGTTGGGAATGTCGATGTTGAGGTCACGCTTGAGCTCTTTATAGATGTTCACCAGCGAGGGCGGCGCTGGCACCCCGGGCTGTACCGAGAAGCACAAGCCATGGGCCTGGCCCGGTCCGTGGTACGGGTCCTGGCCGAGGATCACCACCTTGACCTTGTCCAGCGGGGTTGAGTTCAAGGCATTGAAGATCATCGGACCCGGCGGATAGATTTCCTTGCCGGCGGCATGTTCCTGGCGCAGGAATTCGCGAAGTTCGCTCATGTAGGGCTGCTCGAATTCGGCACGCAGCGCCTCCTTCCAGCTCGGTTCGAGTTTGATACGATCGTCAGCAGTCATGGCCATGCCCGTGAAAAAAACAATGGCCGCACCCTAGGAAAGCCGACTTCGCTTGTCAATTGATCTGACACGGAACCTGCACTTTCCCTACCAGCGATCATACTGAGCGCTTCTATTTCCCCTCGAGGTCACGATGAACCTGCACGTCGAAGAACTCACCGGCACCGATGGCGCACGCATCGCCATTGCCACCCTGGACGCGGAAAAATCCCTGAATGCCCTGTCGCTGCCCATGATCCAGCAGTTGAGCGAGCGTCTCGACGCCTGGGCAAAGGACCCGCAAGTGGTCTGTGTGCTGCTGCGGGGTAACGGCGCCAAGGCCTTCTGTGCCGGCGGCGAGGTACGCAGCCTGGCCCAGGCTTGCCTCGATCACCCCGGCGAAGTACCGGCCTTGGCCGGGCATTTCTTTGCCGCGGAATACCGTCTCGACTATCGCTTGCACACCTATCCCAAACCCTTGATCTGCTGGGGCCACGGTTATGTGCTGGGCGGTGGCATGGGTCTGCTGCAAGGTGCCGGGATTCGTATCGTCACCCCCAGCAGTCGCCTGGCAATGCCGGAAATCAGCATCGGCCTGTATCCCGACGTCGGTGCCAGCTGGTTCCTCTCGCGCATGCCCGGCAAGCTCGGCTTGTTCCTGGGGTTGACCGGCGCCCACATGAATGGCCGCGATGCCCTGGACCTGAACCTCGCCGACCGCTTCCTGCTGGACGAACAACAGGAAGCACTGATCGAGGGGCTGTTGCAGTTGAACTGGCAGGAACAGACGCCAAGGCAACTCAACAGCTTGCTCAAGGCCTTGCAGCAGGAAGCCTCGGCTCAACTGCCCGAAGCCCAATGGCTGCCGCGTCGGCAGCAGATCGACACCTGGCTGGACGTCAGTGACGTGGCCTGTGCCTGGCGTGCCATCAGCCAGTTGCAGAACCACAGCGATGCCCTCTACAGCCGAGCGGCCAAGACGCTGGTCGAGGGCTGCCCGCTGACCGCGCACCTGGTATGGGAGCAGATCCACCGTGCTCGCTACCTGTCCCTGGCCGAGGTATTCCAGATGGAATACACCCTGAGCCTGAACTGCTGCCGGCACCCGGAGTTTGCCGAAGGGGTGCGTGCCCGCCTGATCGACAAGGATCATCAGCCCCATTGGCATTGGTCGGATATCAACAGCGTGCCCGAGGCGGTGGTGCAAGCGCATTTCCACAAGGCCTGGGAAGGCCGTCATCCCCTGGCGGACCTGACGGATTACTAAAAAGCCTGCAGCCGCCGACAGCGGCTACAGGCTTTTGGCCCACTCGGGATCAATGGCCACGACCGCCTCGCCCATGGTCGCCCCGGTCACGATCGCCTCGGCCACGATCACCACGTCCGCCGTGACCGCCCCATTCCCGATGGCCACCGTTGTTGCCCCAGTTGCTGTGGCGATCGTGCCCGCCCCAGCCCTGGTTCGGATACGGCCGGTACACCGCCCGGGGTGGCTGGTAGTAGCGCGGAGCCGGCTGGTAGTAACGCGGTGCGTAGTAACTGCGGCCAGTGGAGTAATAGGAAGAACCACCACCGTAGTAATAGGCCGGCGTGGGAGAACTGTAGACTTCGGAGCTGTAATAGCTTGAACCTCCACCGTAATAAGGGACGCACGCGCTAAGACTCAAACCCAGTAATGCAACAAGCAGAAGTCGACGATACATGGCGGCCTCCTGGACCGCGAAGAAGCCACACCAGCGACGCTGGCAGGCGGCAGTCGACAACAGGCCGACTGACGAAATATCTGACCGCGAAAACCCCTTCTGGTGCGATTTTGGCAACACGTTGATACAAGTCCTTCGACCGCCGGTAACCGCCCTGTCAGGACGACTCGGGGCCGCATTTCCGGCGCCGGAAAAACACCATGCCGCGTGTCGATTCCGAGACAACTCAGTGCGCTGATGAACGAGTTATTTCCGCGCCGTGCCACTAGAATGCGTCATCGGGCCACTATCACGGAATTGCCATGCCGCTTCGTTCTCCCTTGTATTCGCAACGTTCGCTGGTACTGGTCCTGATCACCTTACTGGGCAGCGGCTTCCTCGCCACTTCCCTGCTCAGCTACTACGCCTCCCGGGACTCGATCCGCGACAACATCGTCAACACCGAGCTGCCCCTGACCTCCGACACCGTGTACTCGGAAATCCAGAAGGACCTGGTACGGCCGGTCCTGATCTCCTCGATGATGGCCCGCGACACCTTCATGCGTGACTGGGTGGTGGCCGGCGAACGCGACCCTACCCAGATGACCCGTTACCTCAACGAGGTCATGACCCACTATGGCGCCTACACCGCGTTCTTCGTCTCCAACACCAGCCTCACCTACTACCAGGCCAAGGGCGTGCTGAAGCAGGTCAAGGTCGATGAGCCCCGGGACGCCTGGTACTTTCGCGTACGCGATATGGCCACGCCCTATGAAATCAACGTCGACCCGGACCTGGCCAACCAGGACAAGCTGACCTTCTTCATCAACTACAAGGTCTACGACTATCAGGAGCGCTTCATCGGTGCGGCCGGAGTGGGCTTGACGGTGGACGCGGTGATCAAGCTGATCGACAAGTACCAGCAGCGCTACCAGCGCAGTGTGTACTTCGTCGACACCTTCGGCCGCATCGTCCTCACCGGCGCCGACGGTGGGCCCCAGGGCGCCCGCAGCGGCCAGTCCCTGCATGACCTGGACAGCCTCAAGGAGCTGATGACCCAACTGCCCAAGCCCCACAGCGGCAGCTACGAATACTCGACCCAGGGCCAGGGGCACTTTCTCAATGTGCGTTTCATTCCCGAACTGAACTGGTACCTGTTCGTCGACAAGCGCGAAGACGGCGCCCTCAACAGCATCCGTCAGTCGCTGTACCTGAACCTGCTGATCTGCCTGGTGGTCACCAGCATCGTGCTGATCCTGCTCAGCGGCGTGGTGCGTCGCTACCGGCGCAAGATCGAGGCCCAGGCCACCCTCGACAGCCTCACCCGCCTGCCCAATCGCCGCGGCTTCGATCTGCTGGCAGCCCAGGCTCTGCAGGAAGCGCGGCGGGACATGACGCCACTGTGCGCCCTGCTGCTGGACCTGGATCACTTCAAGCGCCTCAACGACACCTACGGCCATCTGGCCGGGGACCTGGTGCTCAGCGGTTTTGCCCGTGACCTGCAGGACTGCCTGCGCCAGTCCGACATCGTCTGCCGCTGGGGCGGCGAGGAGTTCATTGTCCTGCTCAAGGACACCCAGAGCAGCGCCGCCCTGGTCATTGCCGAGAAGATCCGCCAGCAGACCGAACAACAGCGCTACTACTATGAAGGGCAGCCTCTGCAACTGACCGTCAGTATCGGCTTGACCGCTCTGCAATCGGCAGACACCCTGCACAGCCTGCTGTCCCGTGCCGACCATGCGATGTACCGCGCCAAGCAGAGCGGACGCAATCGAACCTGTGTGGAAATGCCCCACTCCAGCCATGAATGAACCTGACCTTTGCCCGGCCTGCGGTGCCCGCAACGACTGCACCCTGGCCGACCCGCGTACTGCGGACCAAGCCTGCTGGTGCTACAGCGTGAGCATCGACCCGGCAATCATCGAAGCCTTGCCGCCACAGCTGCGCGACCGCTCCTGCCTATGCCCCCGTTGTGCCGGGGTCGAAGCGCAGTTGCGCGCCGGCACCTTGCCACGCTCCTGAACCTCCTCACCTTGCCCCCAACCGCCGATCACCATGCGCATTGACCGTTTCCTCAGCAACCTGCCTCGCTTCAACCGTCAGCAGGTGCGCCTGCTGCTGGTGCAACGCCGCATCCGCATCGACGGGCAGCCGGTAAGCGACCCCAAGGCCGAGGTCCGTGAGTTCAGTCGCGTGGAACTGGATGAGGAAGTGCTCCAGGTCGGCAAGCCGGCGCGTTATTTCATGCTGCACAAGCCCATGGGCTGTGTCAGCGCCACCCGCGACCCGGAGCACAGGACCGTGCTGGAGCTGATCCACGAGCCGGATCCCCAGGACCTGCACATCGCCGGGCGCCTGGATTACAACACCACCGGGCTGATGCTGATCACCAACGACGGCAGCTGGTCGCGACGCTTGACCCAGCCGCAGACCAAGCTGCCCAAGCTCTACTACGTGGAAACCGAGCAGGAGATTGGCCCCGAGTACATCGAGACCTTCGCCCAGGGTCTGTATTTCGCCTTCGAGGACCTCACCACCCTGCCTGCGCAATTGCAGATCCTCGGCCCCCATAGCGCCAGGCTGAGCATCGTCGAGGGGCGCTATCACCAGGTCAAACGGATGTTCGGCCACTTCAACAACAAGGTGGTGCGCCTGCACCGCGAACGCATGGGACCACTGGTACTGGATGAATGCCTTGCCCCAGGCCAATACCGCCCCCTCAGCGCAGACGAAATCCGCCTGATCTGACGCCGCGTCCCACTGAATGACCGCTGGGCAGAAGCTGTCGAACAATTTGTCCAACGCACTTGCAGGTTCCCGGTTGCCCTGCTTGAATCAGTCCGTCGGCCGAAATGTGACCGATGAGTCACCAACAGACATCTAAGAAACCTTTTGCCGGCCTGAGCCCTGCCTGCTCTGCATTCAACCCGGTAAATCGCCCGCCTATAACAATACCCGTCGACCTGCATTACCGGATCGACATGGGCTCCGATTCCAGGCGTATGCCTACCTGTCACATTGCCCGTGCACACTCAACGTTGCGCGCATACCCGCTTGCCAGGAGTCTTATGACATGAGGCCAGAAATCGCTGTGCTGGATATACAGGGTCAGTATCGGGTTTACACGGAGTTCTATCGCGCAGATGCCGCAGACAAGACCATCATTCTGGTCAACGGCTCGATGGCCACCACTGCGTCCTTTGCCCAGACCGTGAAGAATCTGTACCCGCAGTTCAACGTGGTGCTCTACGACCAGCCCTACGCGGGCCGGTCCAAGGCCCACAACAAGCACGAACGGATGCTCACCAAGGAAGTGGAAGGGCAGATCCTGCTGGAGTTGATCGAGCACTTCGCCGCCGAGCATGTGCTGTCGTTCTCGTGGGGCGGCGCCGCGGCTTTGCAGGCCTTGTCCCAACGTCCTCGACGCATCGAGAAGGCGGTGATCAGCTCGTTCTCTCCGGTGCTCAACGAACCCATGCGCGACTACCTGGAGCGCGGTGTCGACTACCTCGGCAGCCTCGACCGCCATCGCGTCGGCCACCTGGTCAACGACACCATCGGCAAACACCTGCCATCGCTGTTCAAGCGCTTCAACTATCGCCATGTCAGCAGCCTGGCGGAGCATGAGTACGGGCAGATGCACTTCCACATCAGCCATGTGCTCAACGGTGATCGCCAGTGCTACTTGCGGGCGGCGAAGAACATCCAGGTGCCGGTGCTGTTTCTCAACGGTGAGTGGGACGAGTACACCTCAGCCAACGACGCCAAGCTGTTCGCCGACCATGTACAGCACGCAAGCTTCAGCACCATCCAGGCCACCGGGCACTTTCTCGACATGGAACACAAGGCCGCCTGCCGCGACAGTCGCCAGGCACTCCTGGGCTTCCTCAAGCCAGCCCAGTACGACAACCGCTCGCGTCCACACTATGTTCATGATCAGCATGCACGGGCCATCTGAAACCCCGTCGCCACAGGCCGTCACCCCGCCTTGAAAAACCCTGTTTTTCCTGGCGGGTGAGGCACCTGTGGCGACCTCAACCGACACGCAAGCACAAGTCAGATAAAGAAAAACTTCAAATCCCCGGCCACTTCTGGTACAAAGTCAGCCGTTCGAGCGGGTGTCGTATAATGGCATTACTCCAGCTTCCCAAGCTGATAACGAGGGTTCGATTCCCTTCACCCGCTCCACTTCCCCAATCTGCGGGCTCCCGCAGATATCTGTAGAAGCTTCTCAAGTCGTTGATTCAAACGATCTCTTCTCCTCCCAGCAGCAAACCTAGCGAACCAAGCCCAAGCCTCGTGCAGATCATTGGAGCGCCGCTGTTTCAGCATTGACCTGTGCCAACGGCCTATCAGCCGGGTGCGTGGCACAACTGATCGGGATTGGCCAAAAAAGCGGCATAGCCATCCGCAACGACGCAGGTTCGGCCCGTCTCATGGGACCACAGCACCACGACCGGCTCACCGGCGTCGCCCAGTACCGCGTAATCGAAGCAGTAATAGTCGCCCGTCCCAAATTGAGCGAACGGCAACAGGCTGGAGCAGTCGAGCTCGATGCCGGAGAAAGTGTCTTGCCAAGCCCGCCAGCCTTGCTCGAAATGGCGGACTATCGACTCCCAGGTCTTGCGGGGATCACGCGCATCAAAGACAGGAAACACTTCCAGCCCCCCCAGCGCCTTGCCGTTGTGCTCCAGCAGCCAGTCCACGAATGACCTGGGCAAGGTTCGCCCCAATGCCGTCTCGGCAGCATGAATGGCCTCTATTGTCGTGCCTATCACTCGCGCTTTGCCCAAGGTGCCTCGCTTAGGGTACAGACCCAGGTTCGGGGGATTCGGTTGGCCCTTACAGACGATCACCCACCGCTATCGGTTGGCTTGGTGTCGATGACGACGCTGATCGTTTGAGGCGTGGCGCACGATAATGCATAACCCACACTGAGTGAAAATCGCCGTGACCGGGTCAGAGGAAAAACCTCAGCCGCGTCTTTTGCATCATCCGCCCGACATCACGGCTGCACACGACCCTCAAGGAAACGCTGCATGACCCAGAATATTTACGACGATCCGACCTTTTTCCAGGGCTACAGCCAGATGGGCCGCTCCCTCGGCGGCCTCGATGCGGCACCGGAATGGCCAGCCCTGCAAGCTCTGCTGCCCACCATGAACGGTCTCAAGGTGCTGGACCTGGGCTGTTGCTGGTGGCCGCCCAGCGCTGAGGCGGCCGCCGTTGCGCGGCCACCTCGGCAGGCTTGTCCTGCATGCTAGACGCCCTGCTGCAACGGAAAACGCCGGGCCCCGCTGTGAGCGAGGAATTTTTCCTGGGCCATGGGCCGGGCCAGGAAATAGCCCTGGGCTTCGTCGCAGCCAAAGGCTCGTAGCATCTGCAGGCATTTGAAACTCTCGATGCCCTCGGCCACGGTGCGATAGCCCAGCTCCCTGGCCAGGGCAATGACCGAACGGGTGATCTTCTGGTGCTGGGCGCTGCTCTCAAGGTCCGTGACCATGGATTTGTCGAGCTTCACCACATTGGCGGGAATCTGATGCAGGTAGGCGAAGTTGCTGTAGCCAGTACCGAAATCATCGATGGCCACGTCCATGCCCAGGCCGCGTATCTTGCTCAACTGATCCAGCACCTTGGGGTTGGAGCGCAGCCAGGCACCTTCAGTGATCTCCACCTCCAGGCGCCGGGGATCGATGCGGTGACGCTGGCAGGCCTCCCTGAGGACATCGGCAATGTCCTGGTCCTCGAAATCCTGGGGGGACAGGTTGATCGACAGGCGCTGTACATCGCTGGAACTCCAACTGTGCAGCCTGTCCAGCACCGCGTTGATCACCCAATGGGTCACCCGGTGGATCAAGGCATTGCGCTCCATGACCGGAATGAATTCCGCCGGGGAAATCGGTCCCAGCCAAGGGTGATCCCAGCGGATCAGTGCCTCGGCGCTGACCTGGGCACCATCGGGCAGGGCGAAGCGCGGCTGGAACATCAGGTAGATCTGTCCACTGTCGAGGGCTTCGCTGATGTCCGACGCCAGATTGAAGGCACGTCGATAGGCCTGGTCCCGCACCACGTCATAGGGCGCCCAGGTGCTGCGCTTCAAGGTCGCCAGCTCCAGGGCGAACATGGCTTTGCGCAGCACGTCCGGCACCGCGTCGCGGTCCGTGGAGAACTCCACGGTGCCTGCACATACCGCGGGAATCATCGGCAGCTCAAGGCCCGGCGGCTGGCGCCGCAAACGCCGAACCAGCCCTTCGAGAAAACGTTCGATGCCCGGCGCTGCCGGTAGCAGAAAGCCAAAACGCTTGACCGAGACGTGATACACCCGGACATGCCGCCCCAGGTAGGTGAGCAGTTGCTGGGCCAGGAAGCGCACGATGATTTCAAACGGAGCCATGCCCATGGCCAGGGTCAGCTCGTGAGCCACGGTCATGTCGACCGCATCCACCAGCACCAGCACGCGCTTTTCACCAGGATGCTGTTCCGCCAGGTCGTACAGATCGCTCTGGAATTGCTCCCGATTGGGCAGGCTGCTGACCGGATCGCGACGGGTCTGGCGCTGACGGTGCTCGATCTGCTCCATCACCAGGCACGCCAGGTCCCGCAGTTGCTGGCGCTCGACGGCATTCAAGCGCTGGGGCTGTTTATCGATGACGCACAAACTGCCGATGGCGTGGCCGGTGGATGTGATCAGCGGCGCGCCGGCATAAAAGCCGATGCATGGATCTTCGGTGACCAGGGGATTGGCATGAAAGCGCACATCCCGGCGGGCGTTTTCCACTTCAAACACATCGCCGGACTTGATGGTGTAGGCACAGAACGATTGATCGATGGGGGTCTGCTCGGCGACGAAACCCACCCGCGACATGAACCACTGGCGATCCCGATCCACCAGGGTGATCAGGGCCGTGGGTACCTTGAAGTACTGCGCCGCCAGACGACAAATACGATCAAAACGCTCACAACGGGCCGTGTCCAGCAGTTCCAGGGCATACAGAGCAGCCAGGCGCTGCTCCTCGACCAACGCCTTATCGGGCATACCGCGCCTCAGGCAGGATCAACACACTCATCAGAAAACCTATCTCAGCAGCGCAGGGGGAAAACACCACCTGGAAACGGGTTGAGCCCAAAATGGTGGCATTACGACATCCATCGACAGCATGACGCAGTGACTAGTGCTTGCCAATTCCATCCGTCGGACGAACGGTATTGCCCGGAACAATACATAGCGACCTTGAAAAGACCGTTCCAGAGCGCTCGCGTCACATGACAAAGAGACCTTGCCGGCCATTGCGTCCTGCTCGAACCCCTCTCTGCAAACCCTGGCAGATCGGCAGGCGCGTACCTTGCGAAGACAAAAAAAGCGATCCGCAGATCGCTTTCTTTGCTATTGCATCATCAGGCCAGTTCCAGAGTCCCGACCTTCTTGCCCCCTTCTCACTACCCAGCTCCTGCCGGGCGTCCGAATCTTTTAACAGCCTGCGACTGTCTGCTGGCTGAACCTGCCGGCGGCAAGCGTGACAATTCATGACAGTCCCTTGCCAAGCATGAGCAAAGCCGGAACCATGCGCCGCCCTGCCCATGGATGGAGCCGTACCATGAAAAAACTCGTATTCCTGCTATTCCTCGGCCTGCTGGTGGTGCTCAACGTCGGCTACTACACCGAGCTGGAAGAAGCCGAGACCCACACCCGCTGGTTTATCAAGCAGTCCCCGACGCTGCGCCTGGAGTTCTTCAATATCCATGCCAATGACGGCGACTACCGGCGCGTGGAAAAGCTCACTCCCGAGCACCGGCAGATGATCATCGACTACTGCAAGTACCGTTTGGGCATCGATACCCAGGTCACCACCCAGGCCGACGTGGAACGTTGCGCCAAGCTCTGACCCCTCCCCTCCAGCACGCCAACCCCGGGTCTTTGGTACTCGTCTCATGGCAACCGGGCCAGCCCCCGGCTAGGGTCGCTACAACTCTCCTGCCCCAGGGGAGCCCTGCGCCCGTCCTTGGTCCAGGGGTGCTATGGTGGTCGGCTGCCCTGCGTGCCAGGGCTCATTGGAGGAGTGCGACGCTGAACGCCTGGTCGTGAAGCTTGAGGAGGTCACTGAATAGATATGTGCAACGCCAAAGATATTTATACCGCGGGTTGGATTCTGGTGGTCATGTCCGGTCTGGTGTCCCTGGTGATCCAGGTCTACCTGGGCTATTTCAAGATCGATGACATGGTCAAGTACCTGGCCCGCTGCCGGGTCATCGCCATTCGCATGCCACTGCTGGGCAAAGACCCTCTCAGCCGTCTGTGCATGCTGGTGTGCATCGGCGGGATGTTCGCCATGCCCCACCTCTTTCTGCGCAATGGCGGCATGGATGTACGGGACTACAAGAACTTCCCCCTGGGCCTGAAATGGCTGATCAATCTGTTCCAGCTGTCAGCCCTGGCCGCGGCCATCGCCTTCCTGGTGTTGTGGTGGGTCAGCCGTCACCTTTGACCGGCAACGGTCTTCATTGCGGGGCGCCACGCAACGGCGCCCTGTCTCCCCAGAGCCAGCAGCCCTTCAACCGGTCGCTGTCTGCTGATGAAAATCCTCACGGGTCATTTCGAAAAACCGGCTTGGCAGGCCTTCGAACTCGCCGTCGTGAGTGAAACGAAAACCCAGCTTGCGAGCCACCGCCAACGAGGCGCCATTGTCGATGTGAGCATCAGCGACAATCCGCTCGACCTCCGGGTCGGCAAAGGCGTGCTCGACAATGCGCCTGGCGGCCTCAGAGGCCACCCCCCGGCCCCAGGCCCGCCGCACCAGACGCCAGCCCATCTCCAGTTCCGGGCCCACGGCGTCGAAAGGAATGAACGAGACCCAGCCCAGTAAATCGTCCGGGGCCTCCTTGGCGAAGATCGCCCAATAACCGCATCGCTCACCAAAGTCCTGGGTCATGCGCGACCGCAGGAAATCCCGATGCCATTGCCCACCGTCCCAGATCCCCGGAGTGAAGCGTGTGACTTCAGGGTCCAGGTCCATGCGCAAGCAGGCCTCGAAGTGTTCGAGCGTGCGTGGGCGCAATATCAGGTTGGGGGTTTCGAAGTGCAGATTCATCCGTGATCTCCTGGGTTGATGGTCGACCATGAAACAGCGGCTTGCGGAAAAAGAAAACGGCCCGCCGCAAGAAAACACGTCGCTCCGCACAGCAAAGCCGATCAAGCCCCCTCACTTCGTATACAGCCACGCATACACTTTTCGACACCATTGTTCAGAACTATCTGATTGAATGATAATAATTATCTAATGAGAATCGCTTCCAAATAAAACGGAGGCTCTATCTCAATGTCCAGTCCCGCCCGCCCACAACCCTGGAAGTTGTGGTCCACCTCTCTCGGTCTGATGGCCCTCAGCGAAGCCAGCCTGGGAGCCGCTGCTGAAGACGCCAAGCGTCACACCGAGGCGACACCTGTCACCCTGGCGCCAACCCATGTGCAAGGGGTGCATCAGCCTGGCTACAAGCGCGAGGCCTCGGATTCGGTGAAGTTCACCGCGCCCCTGCGGGAAACGCCGAAGTCGGTGACCATCATCACCGACACCCTGATGCAGGAACGTGCCGTGTCGACCCTGACCGATGCCTTGCGCACGACCCCGGGCATCACCTTCGGCGCCGGGGAAGGCGGAACGCCGCTGGGGGATCGCCCCTTCATCCGCGGCTTCGAGGCCAGCACCGACATCATGATCGACGGCATCCGCGACGTCGGCCGGATGAACCATGAAGTGTTCAACTACGAGCAGATCGAAATCGTCAAAGGCCCGGGTTCGGCCTACTCGGGACGCGGCTCCACCGGCGGCACCATCAACCTGATCAGCAAAGTACCGCAGCAGGAGAACTTCAGCGCTGGCAGCCTGACCCTGGGCACCGATCATCAGCGGCGCAGCACCCTCGACCTCAACCAGTACCTGCCCGAACAGAACATGGCCCTGCGCCTGAACGCCATGAAGCATGAAGCCGATACCCCCGGGCGCGATCATGTGCAGGTGTCGCGCTGGGGCGTGGCACCGAGCGTGACCTTCGGCCTGAACACCGACACCCGCGCCACCTTGAGCTACTACCACCTGCAGACCGACGACATGCCCGACCAGGGCATCCCGGTGTCGGAAATCTCCGGCAAGCCGCTCAAGGTCGACCGCGACAACTTCTATGGCTTCACCCAGCGCGACTTCCGCAAGACCTCGGCAGACCTTGCGACCTTGCAACTGGAACATGACTTCAACGACCACCTGACCCTGCGCAACACCACCCGCCAGGGCCGCAGCATGCAGGACTACGTCATGAGCCGGCCGATATCCACGGCGGCGCAGGAACAGGCGAACACCGTGCAACGTGCGGCTCGCGGGCGCAACGTGGTCAACGAATCGCTGATCAACCAGACCGACATCTTCGGCACATTCGACACCGGCTCCATAGGCCACAGCTACAACGCGGGCCTGGAGTTCTCGCGCGAACGGATCGACGTCAAGAATCGTTATGCAAGCCCCAAGAGCAGCAACCTGGGCGACCTCAATCACCCCAATCCCAAAGACCCATTCGCCCCGGTGCTACGAGGCGACGGCCAACATACGGTCACCCAACACAACAACCGCGCCGTCTATGTGATGGACACCCTGGCCCTGCACGAGCAATGGGACCTGAACCTGGGGGTGCGCTATGACGCCTATCACGTCAGGGACCCCAGCCAGAGCAACCGCAGCAATATGTGGACCTACCAAAGCGGTATCGTCTTCAAGCCCCTGCCCTACGGCAGCATCTACCTGTCCTACGGCACCTCGTTCAACCCTTCGGGCGAAACCGCCGGGCAGTCGGGCGGCGCCGATGGCGCAGCAGGCGGCCGGCTCAGCAACCTGGACCCGGAAAAGAGCCGCAGCCTCGAACTGGGCACCAAATGGGACCTGCTCAACGAACGCCTGGCCCTGACCGCAGCGGTGTTCAAGACCGAGAAGACCAACGCCCGAACCTACGACCCGATCAGCAACGAAGTGACCCTGGATGGCGATGTCGAAGTGAAAGGTTTTGAAGTCGGGGCTACCGGCCACCTGACCGATCAATGGGAGGTGATGGCGGGCTACACCTACCTGGATGCCAAGACGGTCAAGTACGCCTCAGGCAGGAACACCGACTTCAACGGCAACCAGATGAAATTCATCGCCCCCAACAGCGCCTCGCTGTGGAGCACCTACATGCTCACCGACCGCCTGAAAGTCGGTGCCGGCGCCAACTATGTGGGCGAGCGCTACACCAACGATGAAAACACCCGCAGCCTCGATGCCTACTGGCGCTACGACGCCATGCTGGCCTATCGGGTGAACAAGAACCTGGACCTGCAGTTCAACGTGCTCAACCTCACCGACAAGACCTACTACGACGCCTCCCACGTCGGCATGTTCGCCACTGTCGCGCCAGGGCGCTCTGCCGAGCTGGCGGCGAACGTCAGGTTCTGATGCTTTCGCCGGCAAGCTAGCTCCTACGGAGGGTTGGAGCTGGCTTGTCAGCGAACGCCTGCCTAGAGCAACCGCCGGATCTCCTCCAGCAACTCCCGTGGAATCTGCACCCCATGCTCCAGGCTGCGCGCCCGCGCCTCGAATCTGCGTTGGGACGGCAACCGTGCTCCATCCCGGGCAATCCCCGCGAACAAAGCCTCCGCCCGCTCCAGCCCCGCCTGATACCCCTGCCCCAGAAACACCTGGGGATCGAACGCCAGCACCAGCTCGCCATGACAAGGCGTCGCCCCGACGCCTTCATCGAAGGCCATGGACTCCACACTGGTGAGGTCGCCAATCAGGGCCCCGGCCAACAACTCGATCATCGCCGCCAGGGCCGAGCCCTTGTGACCGCCAAAGGTCTGCATGGCACCGCGCAATGCAGCCTGGGCGTCAGTGGTGGGTTCGCCGTCGGCATCAATGGCCCAATGGCTGGGAATCGGCTTGCCCTGGCGTACGTGCAATTCGATATCGCCGCGGGCAATGGCGCTGGTGGCGAAGTCGAAGACAAAAGGATCGCCCCCCGGTCGCGGCCAGGCAAAGGCCAGGGGGTTGGTGCCGAACACCGGGTGCCGGCCTCCAGCCGGAGCCACCCAGCTATGACTGGGGTTCATCGCCAGGCCCACCAGCCCAGTGGCGGCAATCGCCTCGACCTCGGGCCACAGGGCGGAAAAGTGGAAACAGCGCTTGATCACCATGGCGGCGACCCCCTGGCTACGAGCCTTCTCCGCCAGGACCGGCAGGCCGGTGTGGAAGCCCAGCAAGGAGTAGCCGTAATGAGCATCCACTTCCAGCACCCCAGGCGACACATGTCGCAGGCTGGGCTCGGCCCGGGGGTCGATCTTGCCTTCGCGCACCGAGCGCACGCAGCCCAGCAGGCGATACACCCCGTGGGAATGGCATTCGTCACGCTGGCCCTGGGTAATGACCTCGGCGATCGCCCGACTGTGAGCGTCGGACAGGCCGTGTCGGCTGAGCACCTGGTAGGACAGGCTGCGGACTTCGTCCAATGACAGGGTGATGTATTCAGACATGGTGGAACCTCTATGAGCGGTGAGTGAAAGCTCCTGTGGGAGAGTGTGTTGTGGGGCTGATCGGCCCCTGGCCATCGATCAGTTGCGGTACGTGCAACCGATTGCCGCTGGACAGTTCGGCAGGCAACAGCGCCTCGGGCAGATCCTGGTAGGACACCGGACGCAGAAAGCGCTGGATCGCCAGGCTGCCCACCGAGGTGCTGCGGCTGTCGGAAGTGGCCGGGAACGGCCCGCCATGAACCATGGCGTGGGCCACTTCGACCCCAGTGCCGAATCCGTTGACCAATAGACGTCCGGCCTTGCGCTCCAACAGCGGCAGCAGCGTGCGGACCTGGGGGTGATCGCCATCGCTCAAGTGCAGCGCAATGGTCAACTGGCCCTCCAGGCTCTGCAGCACCTGTTGCAAGGCGGCAAAGTCCGGGCAACGAACAATCAACGAGGCCGGGCCAAAGACCTCTTCCCGCAATTGAGCGCAGCCCATGAAGGCCTCGGCCGAGGTGGCGAACAACGCGCCTCGGGCCTGAGTGCCCTGCCCCGCCAAGCCCTGGGCCAAGGTCTGCACCTGGGCATGGGCCGCCAGGGCGGCAACGCCCTGGCAGTAACTGCGGTGAATGCCTGGGGTAAGCATGGTCTGCGCTGCCTGTGTGGCTAGGGCAGCGGCAGCGGCGCTTTCAAAGCGCTGCAATGCCGGGCCTTCCAGGGCCAGGATCAAGCCCGGGTTGGTGCAGAACTGCCCGGCACCCTGGGTCAGCGAGGCAACGAACGCCGGGGCAATTTGCTCCGCCCGCGCCTCCAGGGCTTGGGGCATCAACAGCACCGGATTGATGGAGCTCATCTCGGCATACACGGGAATCGGCTCAGGACGTAATGCGGCGATCTGCATCAGCGCGACCCCGCCCGTGCGCGAGCCGGTAAACCCCACTGCCTTGATCCGCGGGTCCGCCACCAGTCCCTGGCCGATGGCCCGGCCGCTGTCGAACAGCAGCGAAAACACCCCCTCGGGCAATCCCAGACTCTGCGCGGCCCGGGCAATGGCCTGCCCCACCAACTCAGATGTCCCGGGGTGCGCCGAGTGGGCCTTGACGATCACCGGACAACCCGCCGCCAGGGCCGAAGCGGTGTCGCCGCCGGCCACGGAAAACGCCAGGGGAAAGTTCGACGCGCCAAACACCGCCACCGGGCCCAGGCCGATATGCCGCAGGCGCAACTCGATCCTGGGCAGAGGCTGACGCTCAGGTTGCGCCGGGTCGATCCTGACCCCGAGAAAACCACCGTCACGGACCACCTGGGCAAACAGGCGCAATTGGCCGACGGTGCGCCCCCGCTCACCTTCCAGGCGAGCCCGGGGCAAGCCGGTTTCCAAGTGACAGCGCTCAATCAGCTCCTCGCCCAAGCCCAGAACATGGCTGGCAATGCTCTCCAGAAAGGCCGCCCGCTGTGCAAGCGGCAACTGGCGATAAGGATCGAACGCCGCCTCCGCCAGGGCACAGGCGCGCTCAAGTTCAGCAGCCGAGGCGCCACCGAAAGCCGGTTGCAACACCTCGCCACTGGCGGCGGCCAGCCCATGAATCGAGCCCTGGCCGCCAAGCACGGCGGTGTGACCTATCAGCATCTGTCCGGTAACAGTCATGGATAACCTCGTCTGCATGAAAGTGGTCATGGTCATTCCACCTCATCGCCGTCCAGCACCAGCTTGGCACTGGGCACTCCGGTATTGGCGCCCCAGTAGTAGATGCACAGGGCCATGAGGGTGACGGTGAGGGTGTCGTAGGGATGAGTCAGGGCGCCGATGCCGCCGAAGCTGCCCAGGTAGGAAATGACAATGGTCAGCCCATAGAAGGCGATCAGCCACAGCGATGAGCGCACCTGCTCGCCCAGGCTCAGGTGGTCGGTGGGCACCAGGCGTTTGCACAGCAGGTAGATCACGAACATCAGGATCTGCAGCCCCAGCAGCCAGGACACCGTGCCCCAGCCGGACCAGTAGACGATCAATGCCGCGATCACGAAGGACACCGGGCCCAGCACTGCAAAGGCGCGGACCCGAAACGGCCGCGCCAGTTGCGGTGCACTCTTGCGCAACGCCGCGACGCTGATGGGGGCCACCGCATAACTGAGCACCAGGGCCGCTGACACCACGTTGATCAGCGCCTCCCAGGAGGGGAACGGCAGGGTCCAGAACACCGACAGGCCGAAGGTCAGCCACAGCGCCGGACGCGGGATGCCGGACTCTTCATCGATGCGGGTGAAAACCCTGAAGAAGGTCCCGGTCCGGGCCCAGCCGTAGACCACCCGCGGCGTGGCGTTCATGTAGATGTTGCCGCAGCCACTGGGGGAGATCACTGCGTCGGCCACCACCAGATAGGCCAGCCAGCCGACCCCGAGGGTCAAGGCAATGTCGCGGTACGGCAGAGAGAATTCCTTGCTGATGCCGCTCCAGCCGTTGGCCAGCATTTCCGTGGGAATGCTGCCCAGAAAGGCCAGTTGCAACAGGCCGTAGATCAAGGTCGAGAGCAGCACCGAGAGAATCAGCGCGATGGGAATGGTGCGTTGCGGATTACGCACTTCACTGGCCACGGAGATGATCGGCGTCAGCCCCAGGTAGGCGAAGATGATGCCCCCCGCCGAGACCGCCATCTCGATCCCCGACAGGCCAAACGGGGCAAAACCCTGGACATGGAAGTTGTCGGGCTTGAAGAAGGTGAACAGCACCGCGATCACCAGCAGCGGCACGATGAACTTGAACAGGCTGATGAAGTTGTTGGATTTGGCGAAGGTCTTGACGCTGTAGTAGTTGAGCCAGAAGAACAGGCACAACAGGGCAAACTGCACCAGCCAGCCGATGATGGTCGGGTTGCTGGAGCCTTCATGGGTCAACGCCGGGAACCAGGCTGCGGCGTATTGCCGGGCCGCCACCACTTCAATCGCCACCAGGCTGGAAAAGGCGATCAGGGTGATGAACCCCATCAAGTAGCCCAGCAGCGGGCCATGGGAGAACACCGGGTAGCGCACCACCCCACCGGCCCGGGGCAGAGCGGCCCCCAGCTCGCAGTAAACGATGCCCAACAGCAGCACGGCGAACCCGCCCAGCAGCCAGGAAAAGATCCCCGCCGGCCCGGCAATCGCCGAAACGTGGCTGGCCGCGAACAGCCAGCCGGAACCGAAGATCGCACCCAGACCGATAAAGGTCAGGTCCACCAGAGAGAGTTGTTTCTTGAATTTGCCTTTGCCTGACATGGGGCTGCGCCTTTTTTGAGGTTATTGGAATAGGCAAGTCGAATGTCACGTCGGCGGAGCCGCTCGACGCTTGCAGCACATGGGGTATTGCAGAAGCGGGTGCCCCCACCCAGGGCACCCGACCAAGTCCTGCAGGCCCGTTTCTACAGGCCGACGTCCGGCAGGCTCGGGCGCGTGGCCAGGGCCTTGGCGACCAGGGCTTTGACTTCGGCCAGGGTTTCACCCTGCAGCGCCAGACGCGGCGGCCGGGTAATGGACGAACCACGGCCCACCAGTTCTTCACAGAGCTTGATGCACTGCACCAGGTCCGGACGAGCGTCCAGGTGCAGCAGCGGCATGAACCAGCGGTACAGGGCCAGGGCCTCCTCGAAGCGTTTTTCCTTGGCCAGGCGGAACAGGGTCTCACCCTCCTTGGGGAAGGCCACGGACATGCCCGAGACCCAGCCCTCGGCCCCCACCGCCACGCTCTCGACCACCACATCGTCGAGACCGGCGAACAGCACGAAGCGATCGCCGACTGCGTTGCGCAGGTCGATGAAACGCCGGGTATCGCCGGAGGAATCCTTGAAGCAGACGATGTTCTCGCAGTCCTGCAGGGCGATCAGCACCTCGGGGGTGACGTCATTCTTGTAGATCGGCGGGTTGTTGTAGACCATCACCGGCAGGTCGGTACCGGTGGCCACCGCACGAAAATGCGCCGCGGTTTCATGAGGCTTGGCCGAGTACACCAGAGCCGGCATCACCATCACCCCATCGACCCCGACCCGAGCCGCTTCGCGCACCGTATGGCGGGCGAACTCGGTGGTGAATTCGGCCACCCCGGCGATCACCGGCACCCGACCGCCGGCGGCGTCCTTGGCGACTTCGATCACCGACAGTTTTTCTGCGGTGCTCAAGGAGGTGTTTTCCCCCACGGTGCCGCACACCACCAGGCCGGATACGCCGTCGTCCACCAGGTTGCGCATGACCTTGTGGGTGGCCTGCAGGTCGAGGGAGAAATCGGCTTTGAATTGAGTGGTCACAGCGGGGAATACACCGCTCCATTGGATGGCTTTACGGCTCATGATCTTGTCCTTGTTTGAGGTCGGCCGGGCCGACTGACGTTGAAAACCCAGACCAGAGTCGCCTTTTATCCCCCTCGCAGCTTGAGGCTTTTCGCCCCTGCAAGAGACGAAATCGGCACACTCGCCCCTCACCCCATTGCGGCTCCAGCGCCACAGCGGTCATGGCGAGACTGTGCTGATTTCGTCACCTGCCACAGCGAAAACCCACAAGCAACGCCGCCCCCGCCAAGGCCACTCTGTAGCTCTTTCCCGTCAGGTGCCGCCATGAAAAAAATAACCGTGATCGACTCACACACCGCAGGTGAACCCACTCGCCTGGTGATCGACGGCTTTCCCGAGCTGGGCCGTGGCTCCATGGCCGAGCGCCTGCAGACCCTGCGCAGCCAGCACGATCACTGGCGCCGCGCCTGCGTCCTCGAACCCCGGGGCAGCGACGTGCTGGTGGGGGCCCTGCTCTGCGAGCCACAGGCCGGGGATGCCTGTGCCGGCGTGATCTTTTTCAACAACAGCGGCTACCTGGGCATGTGCGGCCACGGCACCATCGGCCTGGTGCGTTCGCTGTACCACCTGGGACGCATCGACTACGGCGTGCACCGCATCGAAACCCCGGTGGGCACGGTGGAGGCCACCTTGCACGACGATCTGTCGGTGAGCGTGCGCAATGTCCCCGCCTATCGCTACCGCACCCAGGTGGCGCTGCAAGTGCCGGGGCACGGCACGGTGCATGGCGATATCGCCTGGGGCGGCAACTGGTTCTTCCTGATCAGCGATCACGGCCAGGACATTGTCCTGGACAATGTCGAAGCCCTGACCCAATTCACCTGGCGCGTGCGCGAGGCCCTGGAAGCCGCCGGGGTGACCGGGGCCGAGGGCGAAGTCATCGACCACATCGAACTGTTCGCCGACGACCCACAGGCCGACAGCCGCAACTTCGTGCTCTGTCCCGGCAAGGCCTACGACCGCTCCCCCTGCGGCACCGGCACCAGCGCCAAGCTGGCCTGCCTGGCCGCAGACGGCAAGCTCGCTCCGGGCCAGACCTGGCGCCAGGCCAGCGTC
This sequence comes from Pseudomonas sp. BLCC-B112, assembly GCF_028550695.1. Taxonomy (NCBI): domain Bacteria; kingdom Pseudomonadati; phylum Pseudomonadota; class Gammaproteobacteria; order Pseudomonadales; family Pseudomonadaceae; genus Pseudomonas; species Pseudomonas sp. BLCC-B112. The sequence goes on along the minus strand of NZ_JAQQGK010000001.1, from coordinate 719,642 downwards.
ATCGGCAGCCAGTTCAGCGCCCACTACGAGCAGGCCGGCGAGCGGATCATTCCCACCCTGCGTGGCAGCGCCCATATCAGCGCCGAAGCGACCCTGCTGCTCGATGACAGCGACCCGTTCGCCTGGGGCATCGGCTCGTGAATGCCCAGGGCGAGGCCGACGTGATCGTGGTCGGCGCCGGCATCATCGGTGCCGCCTGCGCCCATGAACTGGCCGGCCGCGGCCTGCGGGTGCAGGTGCTGGACGACGCCCGTGGCGGCGCCACCGGGGCTGGCATGGGCCATCTGGTGGCCATGGACGACAATCCGGCGGAGCTGGCCCTGAGTCATTACTCCATCGGCCTGTGGCGGCAGTTGCGCGAACGTCTGCCCGAGGCCTGCGCCTATCGCAACTGCGGCACCCTGTGGCTGGCCGCCGACCGCGAGGAAATGGACCTGGCGCGAGCCAAGCAGCAGACCCTGGCAGACCACGGCGTCACCGGCCAACTGCTCGACGGCCCGCAACTGGCAGCGCTGGAGCCGATGCTACGCCCGGGCCTGGGCGGCGCCCTGAAGATCCCCGGAGACGGCATTCTCTACGCCCCGGCCACCGCCCACTGGATGCTCAGCAACCATCCACTGATCCAGCGCCAGTGCGGCCATGTGCGTAGGGTGGCCGGCGATCAGCTGGAGCTGGACGACGGCCGGGTCCTGCGCGCCCCACGGGTGCTGCTGGCCAACGGTTTCGCCGCCCGGGAACTGCTGCCGGCCCTGCCCCTGCGACCGAAAAAGGGCCACCTGCTGATCACCGACCGCTACCCACAACAGGTCCAGCATCAACTGGTCGAACTGGGCTACGCCGCCAGTGCCCACGCCAGTGACGGCACCTCGGTGGCCTTCAACGTCCAGCCGCGTCCGACCGGCCAGTTGCTGATCGGCTCGTCCCGACAGTTCGACACCCTCGATCCACAGGTCGAACCGGCCGTGCTGGCGCCCATGCTGCAACGGGCAGTGGAATACCTGCCGGAGCTGGCAGCGCTCAACGGCATCCGCGCCTGGACCGGCTTTCGCGCCGCCACCCCGGACGGCCTGCCGATCCTGGGTGAACACCCGCAACAGCCGGGCCTGTGGTTGGCCGTCGGCCATGAAGGCCTGGGCGTGACGACCGCCCCCGGCAGCGCACGGCTGCTGGTGGACCTGATGCTCTGCGAATGCCCGGCAATCGACCCGCGCTCCTATCTGCCCGGACGCTTCGCCGCCCTGACTGGAGAATGCCCGTGATCATCTACCTGGATCAGCAAGCGCTGGAGGTCCGCGGCGGCCTCACGGTGGCCGCCGCTGTGGCCAACAGCGGCGTGCCCTATACCCGCACCGCCTGCAGCGGTGCTCCACGAGCGCCGTTCTGTGGCATGGGCATCTGCCAGGAATGTCGGATGACCATCGACGGTCGCCGTCAACTGGCCTGCCAGACCCTGTGCCGGGATGGCATGCAAGTGGAGCGCAGCCAATGAGCGCCCAACGCCTGCACTGCCAGATCATCATAGTCGGGAGCGGCCCGGCGGGGCTCGCCGCCGCCCAGGCCGCCAGCCACAGCGCCACCTCGATCCTGATGATCGACGACAACCCACGGCCCGGCGGACAGATCTGGCGCAATGGCCCCGGGCACCCGCCCACCGCCCTCCAGGCCGAGCGTTTCAAGATCCTGCAGCACCCGGCGCTGCGCTACCTCAGCGCCACCCGCATCATCGCCGCGCTGGGCCCGCAACGCCTGTTGCTGGAGGACGCGCAACAGGCCTGGCAGGTGGACTTTGAACAGCTGATCCTGTGCTGCGGCGCCCAGGAGCTGCTGCTGCCCTTTCCCGGCTGGACCCTGCCCGGGGTCACCGGTGCCGGGGGCCTGCAGGCCCTGCTGAAGAATGGCCTGCAAGTGAATGGTAAAACCCTGGTGATCGCCGGCAGCGGCCCCTTGCTGCTGGCCAGCGCCGCCACCGCGCGCCAGGCCGGCGCCCGCGTGGTGCGGGTAATGGAACAGGCCACCGCAGCCTCCGTGCTGGGTTTCGCCGGCCAGTTGTGGCGCTGGCCAAGCAAGCTGGCCCAGGCCCTGAAGCTGGCTACCCCGGCCTACCGTTGCAACGCCCATGTGGTGGAGGCCCTGGGGGACCGGCACCTGCAAGGAGTACGCATCCGCCAGGGCCGGCGCAGCGAGGAAATCCCCTGCGACTACCTGGCCTGCGGCTTCGGCCTGGTGCCCAATACCCGTCTGGCCAGCCATCTGGGCTGTCACCTGGAACACGGCGTCATCGCGGTCGACCAGCAGCAGCGCAGCAGCCTGCCCCAGGTCCTTGCCGCCGGAGAATGCACCGGCATCGGTGGCAGCGAACTGGCCCTGATCGAAGGCGAGATTGCCGGCTGCGTGGCCAGCGGCCAGAGCGCCCGCGCCGCCGGCCTGATCCGCCAGCGCCAGCACTGGCAGGCCTTTGCCACGCAGTTGCAGCGTCACTTCGAGCTGCAACCGCAGATCCTCGAACTGGCCCGACCCGAGACGCTGCTGTGCCGTTGCGAAGATGTGCCCTACGCTGCGGTGGCGGCGGCAGCCGATTGGCCCAGCGCCAAGTTGCACAGCCGGTGCGGCATGGGGGCCTGCCAGGGCCGGGTCTGCGCCAGCGCCGCCCAGCGCCTGTTCAACTGGCCCACAGTCGCCCCGCGAACGCCGCTGGTGCCGGCCCGGCTCGCCACCCTGATGCTCGACGAGACCTGCCACGACGCCGCAGACTGAGCCCCTGAACCCACCCTGGCCGGGAACACCCGGCCAGCTTGCACAGCCCTTTTGTACCCCCTGGCTTTATCGACACAGATCCATCCCCCAAGCCCCCTAGAGAGAGGCCGACGATGATCGATAGCGCACAGCTCCACCACTTGCCCAGGGCCATCGCCGCCCAATCCCTCGGGGACATCAACAGCCTGCTGGCCAGCATGGCCCCGATCACCCCCCTGCTGGACTGCATTCCCAGCGCAGTGTTCTTCATCAAGGACCTGCAGGCCCGCTACCTGATCGCCAATCTGACCCTGGCCCAGCGCTGCGGCTTCAAGAACATCCGGCCATTGCTCGGCAAGACCTCCGCCGAAGTCTTTCCGGCGGTGCTCGGCCCGGTCTACACCGAGCAGGACCAGCGCGTGCTGCGCCAGGGCATCACCATCAAGGGCCAACTGGAATTGCACCTGTACGGCAGTCGCGAACCCGGCTGGTGCCTGACCCACAAACTGCCGCTGTATGGACACGACCGACAGATCATCGGCATGGCCGGCATCTCCCTGGACCTGCAGGCAGCCCGTGACACCCATCCGGCCTACGAGCGTTTGGCGGCCGTGGACCGGCATATCCGCGAGCACTACAGCGAAGCCATCCGCCTGCAGGACCTGACCCGCATCGCCAACCTGTCCACGGCGCAGCTGGAGCGCTACTGCAAGCGCATCTTCCACCTCACGCCCCGGCAGATGATCCACAAGGCACGCCTGGAACACGCGTCACGGCTACTGCTGACCCAGGAGCCGATCACCGAGGTGGCACTGCAATGCGGCTACACCGATCACAGCGCCTTCAGCCGGCAGTTCAAGTCCCTGACCGGACTCAGCCCACGGCAGTTCCGGCTCAACGCCACGACGTAGCCAGGACTTACGCCTGGCAGAAGGTGCAGTAGTCGAACAAGCCCGTGAAGCCGACCTTGCGGTAGATCGACAGGCCGTCGAGAGAGGCCTCGAGCACACAGATTTTCGCGCCCTGGGCCTGGATCAGGCGCAGCACCGAGTGGATCAGCGCCGTGGCATAGCCCCACCCCTGGCACTCCCGCAAAGTGCCGATATCATCCAGCCGCGCCACCCCCGGCCCCAGGGACAGCGTCAGGGCACTGACCGGCCGCTGGTCGACATACAAAGTGAAATGGCGCAGGGCCCTGCCGTCCAGCAACGCCGCCCGGTGCCGCTCCAGGTACAGCTCAATGCCTCCGCCATCGGGCTCGAACGCGCTCTGCACCGGCAGCCCCCAATCCTCCAGATACTCATCGGTGCAACGCACATCCGCCAGTGGAGCCAGTCCCTCCTGCACTTCGTAGGTCGCCAGATCCAGCACCATGCAAGTGGTCTTGTCCGCGGCCATCAGGTGCTGCTGTTGCAACTGCAGACTGACCCGCGACACCTGCGCCTGAGGGATCACCACACAGAACGGCATGCCGGTGCGCTGCAGGAACGCCACGCCCTCGGCCAGTTGCTGGCTGTTGTCGCCAGGCCGGTCCTTCATCATCAACAGATTCAGGCTGCTGGCTTCAAGCCCGGTGCAATAGGCACTCAGATCGGCGCCGAAGCGCCGATGGAACTGCGAGATGGAAACGAAGAAATAGTCTTCCGCCTGGTGATACAGATCGATGATCGACGCGCTGGGCACCTGCACCATCTGCTACCTCCTTGAGCCTCGCGACGCGCCATGCGCCGCCTGACCCGGGCCACGTTAAGCCCACAGGCTCAGCGGCTCCAGCACAATCCTGTTTTATTGTGCGAAGGGATGTTCTGAGGTGTAAGCAAAAAGCGGAGCGCCTTGCTCATGTGGCGAGTTCCGCCGCCACATGAGCTGCAACAGTGCAGTTCTCAGCGCACGGAAGGCCTATTCGTAATAACCCACAGTCTTCTTCAAGTGATCCGCATACTCGTAGATTTCGTCGACGGAACTGATCGGATGACGTGTCTCGACTTTGTCCTGGTCGAAAATGCCGATGTACTTCTGGGCTCGATTGAAATGCAAACGGCAGATGGGCTTGCGATTGTTATCGTCGAGCAAAATACCGAAGTAGCTCTGGGTATCGCGCTGGACAATACGCTTGGCATCAACCACTGAACGCACCACCGCCCGCACAATGTGATACGCCTCCAGCTCCTCCAGCGTAGTGAAGATCTTTTCCTCAGATCCGTCCGTCTCAGTGGTCTCCTGCACATCGTTGATAGGTGCCGAGTGCTGATTAATGACCACCTGGCTGGAGCCACTCATTGCCGACTTGAGACGATCATTGATCTGGTCATTGAGAAACTGACCGAGCGCCTTGCGGGTCAATTCATAAAACTGCTCCCGCACTTTTTGAGTGATCACACCTTCATAGACGCGGGACGCAAAAACCTTCACCAAGTCGTCGTCGGGTTTGCTCACCTGAGACGCAATGACCTTCTTGATCTGGCTGACGTACTTCAACTCCCCCGCCGCACTAAGAACCGATTCAACGTCAAACGCCGACTTGGTCAACTTGATCAATTCAGGGACGGAGTATTCGTCGATATCCAGCAGATCAAGTTCAAGGAAGGGCTTTTCATCCATCTTGTTCGGCGCATCCAGATCGGTGAAGAACTTGTAGACCTGACCATTAGTAAGAATGGAAATACGCGCACTGGTGACATGAAAATAACGAAACAACTGAGAAGCATGATTGATGTGCAGCGGCTCACCGATTTTCTTGCACTCGATGAGTATCTGCACCTCGCCATCCTTGATGATCGCGTAATCGATCTTCTCGCCCTTCTTGGTTCCAACATCACAGACGAATTCAGGGGTCACCTCCATGGGATCGAAGACGTCATAACCCAGAACCGTATTGATAAAGGGCATGACGAAAGCGTTCTTCGTTGCCTCTTCAGTTTGAATGGCTGCGCCTTGCAAACGCACCTTGGCAGCAAGACTGGTTAGTTTTTCGAAAAATTCCATGAGCGACCTCTGACTGATACCGATCCGTGAGTTAGCGTGCTGGCACTTTGACCGCCAGTAGATACTAGACACAAACCGTCACCAAGACAGACATCCACATCAAGTGAGGCGCACTTCAGTCACGGGCAGCACTAAACCGCAGACGACATCCAACGATGCATCAGCAAGTCTCATAAACAGACAGAGGTGCGGGAGGAACGCTGAACAGCCGCTTTGCGCTCCTCCAACGATCAGGAGTGGCTGATCATCACTCAACCATCCATACGCTCGGTATGACGTCCGGCCTGGATGGCCTTGGCCATTTGCAGGTGGTTCTCCAGCTTGGGCAGGGTTTCCTCGGCGAAGGCCTTGAGTTGCGGCACGTTACTGGTTTGCGCCTGTTGCTGGATCTGTCGGATCGCCGCTTCAGTGGCCTTGATCTGGTTGGCGGCATAGGCGCGGTCGAAATCCGTCCCCTCGGGTAGCTGCGGCATCAAGCGCTTGGCCTGGTCCATGACCTGCTCTCGGGGGGCCACCGGCAGGTCCAGTTGCCTGGCGATTTTGGCCAGGTGCTGGTTGGCCGTGGTGCGATCGTTGATCACCTGAATGGTGTATTCCTTTACCGCCCTGGACGAGGTGTGCCGATGCGCCAGGCGGCTGGCTTCGATATCGGCCATGCCCTTGGCCGAGGCGTCGTCGATAAAGGCCGCGGGGGACTGGGCCAGGGCGTTGTTGGCACCAAGGCCGAGCAACAGGGCCAGGCCGGCACGACCGAGGATGGTGGCCATGGGGTTCATGCTGGGAGTCTCCTCTTGCAAGTCAGTACGGCGGGAGCCACAGCACCCGCCTGCATAGGGAAAACCCGAAGCCGCAAAGGTTTAGAAAAATCGCCAGTGGAACGACGAATGGCGAGTCGTTCAGGCCAGAAGCAGAGCCTCGCCCCTGGCCAGGACCTCAGGCGCTGGAGCGGCTTTTGCGCTCGCGCTTGACCGCGTACATCGCCTCATCGGCGTGCTTGAACAGCTGTTTTTCTTCCAGGCCATGCTCGGGGTACAGGCCAATGCCGATACTCGGCAGGATATTCAGCGAATGGCCATCCAGGCGCAGCGGTTCGTTCAGCGCGCGGCGAATCTTCTCGGCGACATGCTGGGCATCGTCGCTGTGCTGCACGCTCTCCAGCAGCACCACGAATTCATCGCCGCCCATGCGTGCCACGGTGTCGGTTTCCCGTACGCAGCCTTTGAGGCGATTGGCCACCGCTTGCAGCAGCATGTCGCCTACAGCATGCCCACAGGTGTCGTTGACCTCCTTGAACTTGTCCAGGTCGACATACAGCAAGGCCATGCGTCCCGAGTCGCGCCGGGCCCGAGCCAGGGCTGAACGCAAGCGCTCGCGCAGCAGCTCGCGGTTAGGCAGGTGAGTCAGTTGATCGTACTCAGCCATGTAATGCAGGCGCGCATGCAATTGCGCCCGTTCGATGGCCGCGGCGAGCTGGGCGCTGACGTACTGCAGCAATTCCAGCTCTGCCTCCCCGTAGCCCTGGGCACCGGGTGCACTTTTGACCATGAGCACGCCGATGGTGCCCTTCTGCGAATTCAGTGGCACGCCCAACCAGCAGCGAGGACCTTGAACGACGGCGAACTGGTTCCACAAATCCCGGCTCAACGGACACTCCGGCGCCAGCAGCAAGGACTGGCCGTGCCGCAGCACCTGCGCGCAGAAACGCCCGATCAGGGTCCCGGGCAGTTCCGGGCTGTTTTCGCAGTCATCGACGTGATAAGGAAAGTTCAGGCTATCGCTGCGCTCGTCGTACAGCGCCAGAACGAAATTGAGTGCCGGCAGCCACTCACCGATGATCCGATGCACATGCTTGAACAGCACCAGCAGGTCCTCGGTGGCGTGGGCGGCTTCGGAAATGGCATACAACGCCGCCTGTTTCGATTCGGCCTGTTTGCGCTCGGTAATGTCCCGGGCCACGGCGATGCGCAACTGGTCCACTTCCGACCAGCGCGCCGACCAGAGGATGTGCGCCACCCGCCCGTCCTTGCGCAGGTAACGGTTCTCGAAATTGGGCTTGGGCACGCCCCCCATGATTTCCCGGGCGGCCTGCAGGGTGCGCTCACGATCAGCCGGGTGCACCAGCTCGATCATCGGCCGGCCGATCAGTTCATCGGCGGTGTAGCCGAAGACCCGCTCGCAGGCGGCACTGACAAATACGAAACGACCCTGGCTATCTACGGCGCACACGACGTCCAGAAGCAGATCGATGAAACTCGCCAGAGGCGCGGAGTTCTTGGTTGCCATCAGAGAAAGCTACTACCCATGAAAAATGCACTGAGTACCCATCCCTTGAGCCCGGTCAGCCAGTGACGAACACCGGCTGAACACCACCCTCGCACTCCGCGAGCGGCGTTATGCCTTGTTGCCGATCAGCCCCGGCACCGCATGCAGCAGGGCATTGATCGCGAAACCGATGAACATCACCCCGCAGACCCGGGTGATCGCCAGCTCGTGACGCTGATACCAACTGCGTACCTGCCGCGCACCCACCACGCCGATGAGAATAGCGTAAGCGCCGAGGCCGCCCAGGAAGCTCAGGGCAATCAGGCCGGGAAGCATGGACCAGCTGAGCAGCTCCGCACGACTGGACAGCAAGGCGGTGAACGTCGCCACCGCAACCGGATAAGCCTTGGGGTTGGTCAGGCCGAAGATGATCCCGTGCCAGAACGGATTGCGCGCTGCTCCCTGAGGCTCATCACCATTGCCACCACGACTGCGATCGCCCGCAGCCCCAGCCAGAACAGGTACAGACCGCTGAGCACCCCGAGAATGTTGAAGGCGTCGCTGCCGATTTCCCGGGCGCCGACAATGGCGATCAGTGCCGTACTGCACCAGACCACATCCCCCAGCAAGTGCCCGCAGAGAAACCCTGCGCCAGCCTGTCGACCACGGGAAGCGCCAATACCGAAGACCGCCAGGACCCCGGGCCCGGGGGTGATCGCGTAAATGAAACCCGAGGCGATAACAGCCAGCAACAGCGATGAGGTCATCAGCAAGACTCCAGAACGGATGCACCTCACGGCAACGCCAGGCACAGAACGAATCTCGCGGATTCTGCACGATCAAGGCACCTTGCCACCAGCGGCTTTCGTCAGCTGCTTCCCGGTAGCGGCGCCTCAGTCGGCGGGGTAAAAGCGCATTCCTGCGTAAGGATGTTCGCGACAGGCCCGTAATCGCGAAGCCAAGTCACCGACATGAACCTCCAGTCGATGCCCATCGGGATCGAGAAAATAAAACGACGCGCCCTCGCTGCGGTTGTCGCGCCACTCCGGCACTCGCGCCTCACGCAGGCGCTGGACCAGCGCTGCAAAATCTGCAGCGCCGACGCCAAAGGCGTAATGGGTGTAATCGGCAACTGCCGGTGCCTGCCGTTGCGGGTCCAGGGACAGGCACAGCCACAGTCCCGGCAGTGACAGGTAGGCTCCCGCATCCCAGGTGGCCTCCAGACGCAGTTGCAACAGCGAGTGATAGAAGGCCAGGCTGCGGGGCACGTCGCTGACCGCCAGGGTCAGGTGATTGAGGCCGGTGAGCATCGATTACTGTCCTTATTCAAACGGTAGCGCCCGGTGTCGATCTGCAGCCCCAGCAGGGCCACGGCATCGGAGAACAGAGCAGAATCCTTGTAGTTGCTGGCCAGGGTCCAACCGGAGTCGATGTCCTGCAGCGATACGTCCAGGCTGTAGCTGCTGACGTCGCCAGCCTGGCTCCCGGGCATGGGCGTCGCCCGGGCACTGATGCTCAGCTCCGGCTCCGCGGGCCAGGGCTTGCAGACATAGAACTCTCCGGGAACCCCCGTCGTGTTGTCGCACCCCGCCTGCGCCGCCGTGACACCCCCCAACCCGGCACAAAGGGCCAGGCCCAGGCCGCATGATTCAAGCCACTTCATCAAAACTCCCTCAGATACCGCTGTAGCCATTGGGCAGCACATAACGCTGGCCGTCGTAATGCAGAGTGATGAGCACCGGCTTGGCGGTCACGGACTTGGACTGGCACTCCTCCCCGCCTTTTTCGCTCCGGGTACTGACGCTGACCGAACGCACGATCAGGTCGGCATAACCATGGCTGCGGGTCTTGGCGATCTCCAGGGTACGCGTGGTTTCAGTGCCCTCGCCGGCGCACTGGCCATCCCATTCGCCGTTGTAGGAATGGGCCAGGAACTTCTCCAGCACCGGGCGCAGGGTGCTGCCTTCGCGCACATACAGGCTGAGCCAGATCTGATTGAAAGGGTTGACCCGGGACGAGCCCTCGAACCCGGCCCGAACCCCGAAGGCCCGCACTTGTGGCGCCAGTTGGAAGCGCCCGGTGTCGAGCTTCACGCTTTCCAGGCGGAAGGCGTCGGAGACGAAAGCCACAGGCTGCCTGTAACTGGCCAGGGGCTTGCCGCTGTTGCGGTCCAGCACCGCCAGTTGCAGGTTGTAGGTGCCGTCACCGTTGCCGGTGTCGCTGGGGTCCGGGACCTGTTCCGACAGCAGGCTGATGCTCTGGTCGTCAAAGGCCGGCCAGTCCTTGCACAGGGAAAAGCCCGGAACCTCGGCGTTGCGTGGCGGCGGCAGGCACTGGGCCGCGACGGATGTGGTGCCGGCCAGCAGCGCCAGGCTGCCCAGAAGCGGGATCAAAGAAGAGCGACGGAACATTCACGACTCCTTGTGACAGGCGGATACAGCGCGATTTCAGGTCGCACTATCCTCTGCCCCGTCGACGCTTTCAACGCTGGGAGCACGCGCGTGGGAGTGACCTTGCCTTGTAACAACTGCAGGCCTGACGAATGGCCGGACCTGGGCTAGGGTATGACGAGGTAATATGTTGTATTACACACCACTACAACGAGACTGCCATGTCCATCATGTCCCTGCGCTTACCCGATGAACTTGCTGAAACTCTGGCCCTGCTGGCAAAAGCCACCGGACGCAGCAAGTCGTTTCTCGCCGTGGATGCCCTGCGTGAATACCTGGCGCGGGAAGCCTGGCAAATCGAGGAAATCCAGAAGGCCCTGAACGAGGCCGACGCAGGTGACTTCGCCAGTGCCGAAGAAGTGGCGGCCATCGCCGGCAAGTGGACCGACAATGCGCATTGAATGGCTACGCAGCGCCCTGAACAACCTGGACGCTGAGGCCCGTCATATCGCCCAGGACGATCCCCGGGCCGCCGGGGAATTTGTCAGGGCGCTGTTGATCAGTATCGAGCAACTGGCCCGGTTCCCCTCAAGTGGCCGCGAAGGCCGCCTGCCCGGCACCCGGGAATGGGTAGTGCCGGGCTGGCCTTACCTGATTCCCTACCGGGTGCGCGGGGACCGGCTACAGATTCTGCGAATTTTCCATACCCGCCGTCAGCCCCCGGCACGTTGGTGAACGCTTCACTTGTAGGAGCTGGCTTGCCAGCGAAATGGACCTACCCGTTCCTCAAAACGCGCTACGGAAAATCTCTTCGATCTGCCGTTGCTCCGCCGGACGCGGGTTGGTCAGGCCGCAGGCGTCTTTCAGGGCATTGGCCGCCAGCAGTGGAATGTCCTGCAACTTGGCGCCCAGTTCCCGCAAACCGGCAGGGATTTCCACGTCCCGAGCCAAAGCGCGAATCGCCGCGATTGCCGCCTGGGCCCCCTCCTCCGGACTGAAGCCTCGAATATCCGCCCCCAGGGCGTGGGCCACATCGGTCAGGCGCTCGGCACAGACGCTGGCGTTGAAGCTCTGCACATGGGGCAACAGCACCGCGTTGCACACGCCATGGGGCAGATCATAGAAGCCACCCAACTGGTGAGCCATGGCATGCACGAAGCCCAGGGAAGCGTTGTTGAAGGCCATGCCGGCGAGGAACTGCGCATACGCCATGTTCTCCCGGGCCAGCAAATCGCTGCCGTCGTGCACCGCCTGGCGCAAGTTCGCGCTGATCATGCTGATGGCTTTGAGCGCACAGGCATCGGTGATCGGGTTGGCGGCGGTGGACACATAGGCCTCCACCGCGTGGGTCAGGGCGTCCATGCCGGTGGCGGCGGTCAACCCCTTGGGCATCGCCACCATCAGCGCCGGATCGTTGACCGACAGCAGTGGCGTGACGTTGCGGTCGACGATGGCCATTTTCACGTGGCGCGACTCGTCGGTGATGATGCAGAAGCGGGTCATCTCGCTGGCGGTGCCAGCGGTGGTGTTGATGGCAATCAACGGCAGTTGCGGCTTGCTCGACTGGTCGACCCCTTCGTAGTCGCCAATGTGTCCGCCGTTGGTTGCACACAGGGCAATGCCCTTGGCGCAGTCATGGGGCGAGCCGCCGCCCAGGGAGATGACGAAATCACACTGCGACTGCTGCAACTGCGCCAGCCCTTGCTCGACGTTGGCGATGCTCGGATTGGGCTTAGCGCCATCGAAGATCACCGAATCGATGTCCTGCATGGCCAACTTCTCGGCGATCATGCCTGCCACCCCGGCCTTGGCCAGGCCGACGTCGGTGACGATCAGCGCCTTGCGAAACCCATAATTGCGAATGGCGCTCATGGCCTCGTCCAGGCAATTGATGCCCATGATGTTGACGGCTGGGATGAAGAAGGTGCTGCTCATGAGGAAGTCTCCAGGCGAATGCCCAATGCGGGGTGTCGATTCATGTCTGCCCGACAGGATCGACTCATCGGTCACGGGCGTTCTTGATCTGGCTCAAGGGTCGGTCGTGATAAAGTCGGCGCCCTGATGACCTTCTGCCTTGAGACCAATGACCGCGATGACGGATTTCCAGGAATTTGACGCCGAACTTGAAGACTGGAACGCCCTGGGCACGAGCACACCGTTCAATGGCCTGCTGATCGGCAACGGTGCCAGCCGTGCCGTCTGGGAAGACTTTGCCTACGACTCGCTGTTCGAAAACGCTCGCACAGTGGAAGAAAAGCCCCTGAGCCAGTCCGAGCTCAGCGTCTTCGAAGCCCTGCAGACCCGCAGCTTCGAACAGGTACTGGGCGCGTTGAAAACCACCAGCCGGGTCAACAAGGCCCTGGCGGTCAGCTCGGCGGCGCCGCGCAACCGCTACTACGCCATCAAGGAAGCCCTGATCAACACCGTGCATGCGGTGCACATCCCCTGGCGCCTGGTACAGCCGCAAAGCCTGGCGGCGATCAACCAGGAACTGCGACGCTATCCCACGGTGTTCACCAGCAACTACGACCTGCTCAACTACTGGGCGGTGCAGCACGACAACCAAGGCATCGATGACCTGTTTCACGGCGCCGATCCGGCCTTCGCACTGGGCACCACCTCCAGCGCCGCTACTCGCTTGCTCTACCTCCACGGCGGCCTGCACCTGGTGCGCAACCTGGACGGCAGCGCGCGCAAGCTGAGTTCCACCGAAGGCACCCTGCTGGGCAGCTTCGCCATCAACAACACCCTCAAGACCCTGGATGACGTGCCGCTGTTCGTCAGCGAAGGGCCCCTGGCGGACAAGCTCAAGACCATCCGCAGCTCGGACTACCTGTCGTTCTGCTACCAGCAACTGCTAGACCACAGCGGCGCCCTGTGCATCTTCGGCCACAACCTGGGGCCCCAGGACCAGCACCTGGTGCAGGCGATCCGCCAGTCGGCCGTCACGACCCTGGCGATCTCCATCTACCCGCGCAGCGCGGCGTTCATCCAGCACCAGAAGCGCCACTACGCCAAGCTGTTCGAAGGGTTGGAGTTGAACCTGCGCTTCTTCGATTCCAAGACCCACGCCCTGGGCAACCCGGCCCTGTCGGTGCCCGTGGAACGCTGATTGCGCCGGGCTTGGGCGTCCTTGGGATCGCCGCGGGCCTGCGGCCCGTTCGCAGCCTTCGGCAGCGGCTACAGATGGGGACACGCCAGGCTTTGTGTAGCCGCTGGCGCAGCCTGCGATAAGCACCGCAGGGGCTTGGGCGTCCTTGGGATCGTTGCGGGCCTGCGGCCCGTTCGCAGCCTGCGGCAGCGGCTACAGGGCTCATTCTTCGTTGCTGTGTACCACCACTAGCAGCTGCGCCTGCTCGTCGCCCAGGGAGCGGATGCGATGGGGCTTCTGGGCATTGAAGTGCAGCGCGTCGCCACGGTTGAGAATCACCCGCTCGGTCATGAAGTCCACTTCCACCTGGCCTTCATGGACAAACAGGAACTCCTCCCCCAGGTGTTCCTTGAAGGTCTTGTCACTGAACTCTTTGGCCGGGTAGATGATGAACGGCAGCAGGTTGCGCTCGCTGACCTGATGGGCCAGCACCGCATATCCCGGCGTCTGGTCGTTGGCCGCCAGTGACTGGCGCTCATCGCTGCGCACCAGGCTGTAGCTGTCCAGGCTGATGCTGTCCTCGGCGAACAGTTCCTCGACCTTGACGTTCAGCGCCTTGGCCAGCTTCAAGGCGGCGGCGATCGACGGGGTGTTCAACCCGCGCTCGACTTTCGACAGGTAGCTCTTGGTCATCCCGGATTTCTCGGCCAGGGCCTCCAGGGTCACGCCAAGTTTTTTTCTCAGTAATTTCAAACGGATAGACATGTGGAGCGATTAATCCATCTAGAAAACAACGATTGGCGCTTGCCAATGACACAAAGTGTCATATAGCCTCTTTAGTGTCATAAGCATTCACCCAACGACCTTGCAAGTAACAGGTGAAGTGCAGACCCGACGTCCATTGCAGCCTCACCAAGGACCCCGATATGGCCAAGACATTAGCACTGCCCAAGGACCAACTGATCAAGCAAGCCCTGACCCAGATGCAAAACACCCTGGCGGATAATACGTGGACCGACCGGCAAAAGCTGGCCCTGACCTGCCGCATTCTGTTCGAGAACGGTCACGACTCGGGCCTCGCCGGGCAGATCACCGCCCGCGGTCCGCAGCCCGGCACCTACTACACCCAGCAACTGGGCCTGGGTTTCGATGAAATCAGCGCCAGCAACCTGCTGCTGGTCAACGAAGACCTGGAAGTCCTCGAAGGCCACGGCATGCCCAACCCGGCCAACCGCTTCCACAGCTGGGTGTACCGCGCACGGCCGGACGTGAACTGCATCATCCACACCCACCCGACCCACGTTGCCGCGCTGTCGATGCTGGAAGTGCCGCTGGAGGTATCGCACATGGACCTCTGCCCGCTGTACGAGGACTGTGCCTTTCTCGAAGCCTGGCCCGGGGTGCCGGTGGGCAACGAAGAAGGCGAAATCATCTCCGCGGCCCTGGGCGACAAACGCGCGATCCTGCTTTCCCACCACGGTCAGCTGTCCACCGGGGCCAGCATCGAGGAAGCCTGCGTCATCGCCCAACTGATCGAGCGCGCAGCCAAGCTGCAACTGCTGGCCATGGCGGCCGGCACCATCAAGCCGATCCTCCCGGAGCTGGGTCGTGAAGCCCACGATTGGATTTCCAAGCCCAAGCGCCACGGCGCCGCCTTCAACTACTACGCGCGGCAGAACCTGAAAAAACACGCCGACTGCCTGAACTGATTCCCCCTTATGCCTTGCTAGGAGTTGCACCATGTCCACACCCGATATCCACGGCATCATCGGCTACACCGTTACCCCCTTCGGCGCCCATGGCGAAGGCCTGGACCTGGACGCCCTCGGGCGTTCCATCGACCGCATGATCGACGCCGGCGTCCACGCCATCGCGCCCCTGGGCAGCACCGGCGAAGGCGCCTACCTCAGCGACGCGGAATGGGACCAGGTCGCCGAGTTCAGCATCCGCCACGTCGCCAAGCGCGTGCCGACCATCGTCAGCGTCTCCGACCTGACCACCGCCAAGGCCATCCGCCGCGCGCGCTTTGCCGAAGCCCAGGGCGCCGACGTGGTGATGGTGCTGCCCACCTCCTACTGGAAACTCAGCGAAGCCGAGATCCTCACCCACTACCAGGCCATCGGCGCCAGCATCGGCGTGCCGATCATGCTCTACAACAACCCGGCCACCAGCGGCACCGACATGTCGGTGGAACTGATCCTGAAGATTTTCCACACCGTGGAGAACGTCACCCTGGTCAAGGAAAGCACCGGCGACATCCAGCGCATGCACAAGCTGCACCTGCTGGGTGAAGGCCAGGTGCCGTTCTACAACGGCTGCAACCCCCTGGCCCTGGAAGCCTTCGCTGCCGGTGCCCGCGGCTGGTGCACGGCGGCGGCGAACCTGATCCCCCAGCTCAATCTCGATCTGTACCAGGCCGTGCTGGAGCATGACTTGCAACGAGCCCGGGAGCTGTTCTACCGCCAGCTGCCGCTGCTGGACTTCATCCTCAAGGGCGGCTTGCCGGCCACGGTCAAGGCCGGGCTGGAACTGGCCGGACTGAACGCCGGCGAGCCGCGCCGGCCGGTGTTTGCCCTGAACGAGGGCGCACGCCAACAGTTGCAGGCGCTGCTGCAGACCCTGGGTTGAAGCCCTGACAAAAAAGCCCGGGCGGCTGACACCGTCCGGGCTTTGGCATGGGCCGCGTTCACGCGTGGCTCAGTGACTGTTCTGCACCACAGGGGCCTGGGCCTTGAACTGCGGGTCCTGCAACATCTGCGCGATGAAGTCGTCGGTGATGCGCCGCACATGCTGGTATTGGCCACCATCGGGATTGGCCCAGCCGCGCCAGGAGCGGGTCTGATTGCTGACCCGATACTTGGCCAGCGGCTGGTCACCACGGCTGACATGGAACATCACCTGGCTGTCCCAGGTGGCCCGGCCCGGCACGATAAACAAGGTCATCGCACTGAGCAGCCCCATGGGAATGTTCTGCCAGCCAAAGTAATCACTGTTGGCCATCACGATCACGTTGTAGCCATCGACACTGAACCCCGACTGCACCTGCTCGAAGGTGCCGCGACGACGCAATTCGTCACGGATCAGGCCGCCGGGAATGGGCCCGATCACACTGACGCTGATCGCCGGCAACCGCTGCTGATAATCCACCTCGGCCGGCTTGAGACTATGGCTGGTCTGGCAACCGCCAAGCCCCAGCATCAGCACCAGCAACAACCACAACCGACTGCTCATTACAGATCCCCCGACAGCATGGCCTTGAGCATCGACGCCTTGGGCCCCTGCTCCTTGACGATCAACGACGTGACGTCTTCCATCTTCTCTAGATCGACCCGCTGCAGGCTCGGCACCTGCGGGTACTTGGCGCGTACCAGGGCGGCGTCGCGCTCCAGGTGGTCACTGTGCAGAAACACGCACTTGGCCCCTGCCGCCGACAGGCAGCCGGCGCGGAAATCACCGACGTAATAGGCCTTGCCGGCTTCCAGTTCCAAGGGAATGGAGAAGTCTTCGCGGCTCCAGGCGGTGGCATTGCCGCGGTCGAAGTGCAGGTTGTAGATCTCGTAGCGCCCGGGTTTGAGCGGCATCACGAACAGGCTGCCGATGCCGTGCCAGGTCTCGCGCACATCCCGTGGCGTGCGGCCGTAGATCTGGTTGTACAAGCGTGCCGAGGCGAATCCCTCACCACCCCGTGGGCGAATCAGCAGCATCTGTTCGTTGGCGGTGTGCACCGCCTTCGGCCAGATGCCCACCACGCCCACCACATAGGCCACCCCCGACTGCGAATCCGGGCGCATGCTCTCGGCGATTTTCGTGGAAGGCAGGCTGTAGCAACCGCTCAGCGCCAGCAGCGCAGCGAGTAATACGAGAGGGCGAATCATGAGGTCGCAGATCCCTTGGACAATGATCGATAACGTCACCCAAGGTGCCTGGCATGCCGAGCGCCCGGTGACGGGCGCGGAGGATAAAGCAAGTAATATCATTTCGCCATAATTCAGTCGCCAATCGGCTGGCGTCCGCCAGGGGCTCGAACCAAAGCTTGCCGCCATCACGGGCGACAAGCTTCAGCTGGGCAAATGGCGGCGCAGCCGTGCGGCCTTGCCCCTGATCAGGCCGAGCGGCCTCAGGTATTACCGAACCGGGTTCAAACGGCTGTCAGGTCCTTGATGTTGTGGCTCGGACCGTTGGCCTTGACGCTGGCGATGCCCTTGTCCCGGGCCGCTTCCGATGAATAGGCTTCACTGCTGCCGATGATCTGGTGATTGGCCGCCTTCAGCGTGAAATAGGGCTGGCCGTCCTTGGTGCTCTTGCGCTCGTAGCGCTCCTCCAGGGGACTGTTGGCCTGCACCGAGGCAATGCCGTTCTCCGCGGCCGCGCGAGTGGTGTACTGCTCGCTGGTGAGAATGGTCTCGGCGTTGGCCGCCTTGAGCACGAAACGAAATTGACCGTTGCTGCTTTTCTTCAACTCATACCATCCGGACATGCTGTTGTTCCTTGCGTTGATTGATGGGCGTTGATCGATGGGCGTTGCGCCTTGAAAGTAAAGACTCTTTGCGCGATTCAGCCATTGCCCCGATGACTGAAAAATCGGTTTTCCACTCGCGCAAGCCCCAGGTGTTCGCGCAGGGTGTGTCCCGTGTAGCGCTGGCGAAACAGGCCCCGGCGTTGCAGCTGCGGGGTGATCAATTGCACGAAATCCTCGATGGCTCCCGGCAAATGGGTAAACAGCACATTGAAGCCATCGGCGGCGTACTCCTCGTACCAGGTCGCCAGTTCATCGACGATCTGCCCTGGCGAGCCGTTCCCAGCACGGTTCAAGGCCTGATTGATCCGGAAAAACAGGCACCTGCTGGCCAATCATTCGCAAAGTGACAAATAGCAATAATTCTCGATATCATTCGCGACCTTGTGCTCACCGCGTCGTCAAGAAGGATATCCATGTCTCGCTCCAAGACCGACTCTGCGTCGGCGGACTCTGTTCGCGGGTTCTATGCGGACATCCTGCATTTCCTGCGTAAACGCACGGACAACGCCAGCGACGCGGCGGACATGACCCAGGACGTGTTCACCCAATGGCTCGATTACCGTGATCGGGCCCAGGTCGAGCAGCCCCGGGCCTTCCTGTTCCAGATGGCGCGCAATCTGTTGCGCGATCATTGGCGGCGCCAGCAAGTGCGCTCCAAGGTGCACCACGAGGTCCGCCACGAGGAAAATTTCGACAGCGAGCCCCTGGCCGACGAACAGCACGAGCCGCTGCCCGCCGCCCAGCGCCTGCAACGCCTGGAACAATTGAAAGAAGTCCTCGCTCAACTCTCGCCGCGCCGCCGCGAAGCCCTTATGCTGCACCGCTTCGAAGGGCTGAGCCAGGCGCAGATCGCCGAACGCATGGGGATTTCCGTGAGCATGGTGGAGAAACACATCGCCTTTGCCCTGCTGCACTGCAAGCAGCACCTACAACGAGAAAATGGCAAGGAGCAGCCTGAATGACCCGCTTTCCCGGCACCCACGACGACCTCGACAGCGAGCAGATCGATGCCCAGGCCGCCAGCTGGTTCGCCCGTAACCGCAATGATCCGGACCGTGCCACGCGCAAGGCCTTCGAGAGCTGGGTCAGTGAACCGGCCCATGCCCGGGCCTACGCCGAATTCGAGGAGCTGTGGGACGACCTGGCGCAGCTGCAACAACTGAGCCGCCCGGTGCCACTCCCCCGGCGCAAGGCGCCGCTCTGGCGCCCGGCCCTGGCAGTGGCCGCTGCTTTGCTGTGCGCGGTACTGGCGGCCAACCTGGGCACGCCCCAGGCCCCCTACCGGCAGCAGATCGCAGCCCAGGAACAGGGAGCGCGAGCCTTCAAGCTGCCGGACGGCAGCACTTTGTACGTCAATGCCAATACCCAGGTGAGCGTCGATTTCAGCGCCCATCAGCGCAACATCTACTTGCAGGCGGGCCAGCTGTATCTGGAAGTCGCCGCCGACAAGGAGCGTCCGCTGTTGGTGCACAGCGGCGAGGCCAAGGTACGGGTGGTGGGCACCGCTTTCGACGTGCGGCGCGGCCAGCGCCAACTGGTGGTCAGCGTGGCCCACGGCCAGGTGGCCTTCAGCCCGGACGGCAAGCCCGGGGAGCTGACCCTGCTGGGCGCTCGGCAACAGGCCACCTATGACCTGCAAAAAGGCACCTTGCGCCAACAGACCCTGGACCGCGACGAGGTGGCCGACTGGCGCAGCGGGCGCCTGGCCTTTCGCAACCGCGACCTGGCCAGTCTGGTGGACGAGTTGAACCTGTACCGCCAGCAACCGGTACAACTGGCCGAGGGCCCGCTGGGTGCCTACAAGGTTTCCGGCAACCTCGACGTCAACGATCCGGATGCCCTGGTCAAGGCTCTACCGGCCCTGATCCCGGTGAAAACCCGGGTCCAGGCCAACGGTCAGCTGAAGATCGAAGCCCGCTAATTTTTTATATGAGAATATTTTGCATTCGCATATGAGGTTTTTTTTCACTGCCGCGTCTTCCTCCTGTCTGCGATCTGTCCGCAGCGCCTTTTTGGCCTTTAAGCCGCTCTGGGGGAAGTCATGTTTCGCGCGTTCTTGCCTGTTCCGTTAGTCCGTACCCGCCCGACCCTGCTCGCCGCCTGCCTGGCATTCAGCCTGCAGGCCCATGCCGGGCCGCTGCATTTCCAGTTGCCGGCGCAACCTCTGGCCGCCTCCCTGAGCCAGATCGCCCAGCAGGCGAAAATCCAGCTGCTGTTCGATGAACAACTGCTGCGCAATGCCAAGGCCCCGGCCCTGCAAGGCGACTACAGCCCGGAAGAGGCGATCCGCGCCCTGCTGCAGAACGGCCAGTTCAATCTGATGAAGGTCGACAACACCTACATCGTGCGCCCTGCCGAGACCAGCCTCAGCAGCGGTTCGGCCCTGCAGTTGGGGGCCATGAGCGTGATCGGCAACGGCACCGAAGTGGACGCCGCCAGTGTTGGCCGCTCGACCTTGAACCAGGCGGAAATTGATCGCCACCAGGCCACCAACGTGGTCAGCCTGATCGACACCCTGCCCGGCGTAAGCCTGGGCGGCTCGCTGAAACCCGGCGGCCAGACCATCAACATCTGGGGCCTGGGGGACGCCGAAGACGTGCCGATGAGCGTCGATGGCGCCACCAAGAGCGGCTTCGAACGCTACCAGCAGGGCTCGGTGTTCATCGAGCCGGAACTGATCAAGCGCCTGGAGGTGGAAAAGGGCCCGCACTCCCCCGAGACCGGCAATGGCGGTTTCGGCGGCACCGTGCACATGGAGACCAAGGACGCACCCGACCTGCTGCAAGACGGGCGCAACAGCGGCGCCATGCTCAAGTACGGCTACAGCAGCAACAGCCACGAACAGGCCTACACCGGCGCGGTGTACGGCCGCACCGATGATCAGCGCTTCGATGCCCTGGCCTACTGGACCAAGCGCGACGGCGATGACATGAAGATCGCCAGCGCCCAGCCCGACCCGAAGAATGCCTACCCGATCAACCCCAAGCGCCTGCCCAACACCGCTCAGGACATGGAGGGCGAGCTGTTCAAGCTAAACATGCAACTGACTGACGAGCATCGCCTGGGCTTCAGTTACATGCGTTCCAACAGCGACATCTGGGCGCCCTTCTCGGCCAAGAGCTACCCGACGCCGCCGAGCCAGAGCGACATCAACAAGTACGGTTATGACGGCGCCACCCGCCGCTTCCTGGCCCAGCGCAATACCATCGACACCACCTGGATCGCCAAGTACCAGTACACCCCCGTAGACAATCCGTGGATCGACTTCGAGGCCAAGTACTCCGACTCCACCACCGACCAGACCGACGAGCGCGGACCGAACGCCTACTTCCAGCCGACATCCGGTGGCCGCAAGATCACCGTGGGCTATGACGACAAGATCCTGGCCCTGAAAAATACCAGCCGCTTCAGCACCGGCCCGCTGGAACACGCGCTGACCAATGGCATCCAGATCCGCAAGCACACCCGCGAAGTCGACATGTGGATGCCGGGCAAGACCTATGAAGTGCCCAAGTACAACTACGGCCACTACCAGCCGGGCTTCATGCCCCACGGCAAGGTCGACAACAATGCCTTCTACATCCAGGACGCCATCACCCTGGGGAATTTCACTCTGACCCCGTCCCTGCGCTACGACCATGTGCGCAACCGCGGCCAGAAGAACGACGCACCGTTCTACAACAGCCCCGACCCGGTGGCGGGCCATGATTACGGCGACAAGACCTACACCGGCTGGTCGCCTCGGCTGTCGGCGTTCTGGACGGTAACCCCGCAATTCGCCCTGTTCGCCGACTACAGCAAGACCTGGCGTGCACCGGTGATCGACGAGCAGTACGAGGTCCAATCGGCCGCCTCCACCCGCTCCGCCACCAGCCGCGACCTCGACCCGGAACGCATCACCGCCCTGCGCGCCGGCAACATCACCAGCTTCTCCGATGTGTTCAGCAAGACCGACCGCGTGCAGGTGCGTACCACGCTGTTCCACAACACCATCAAAGACGAAATCATGAAGAACCTCGGGATCGGCTGCCCCGAGCAACTCACCAGCGGCAAGAACATCGGCCAGGTGTGTAACCAGCCGACCATCGGCGTCTACCGCAATATCGGCGACCTGACCATCAAGGGCTTCGAGGTGGAAAGCTTCTACGACTCGACCTACCTGTTTGGCTCGCTGTCGTACTCGTGGATCACCGGCAAGCATGAAGCTGCCTACACCAACCCCTGGGGCCCGAATGTCTGGGCCCGGGACATTCCGCCACGCAAGTGGGTGGCCAGCCTGGGGGTGAAGATTCCACAGTGGGATGCGCAAATGGGCTGGCAGGGCCAGTGGGTGCGCCAGACTGACCGGGTACCCAGCGACATCTATGCCCGCGGCCCGGCCAGCGTCTTGGGCGACTCCGCCTGGGACCAGTACAAGAACGACCGCTACAACGTGCACGGCCTGTTCGCCAACTGGAAACCCCAGCAGCCTTACCTCAAGGGCACCGAAGTCAACTTCACCCTGGACAACATGTTCAACCGTGACTATCGCCCACCGCTGAGCGGCGAGAACGCCTCCAGCCTGGGACGCAACGCCAAGATCAGCGTGACCCGCTTCTTCTGACGGCCGCTGGCTGCGGTGCATCGGACGCACCGCAGCAGGCCAGCCGTTGGCCATCACGGATGTATTGCAAGCCTTTAGCCAAGCCCTGCCGCCCGCTCCTGCCGGGCTAAGATCGACTCCCCCCTGAAAACCGCTGAAATGCCTTTGGGCGCTTTCAGTCGACTTCCCATTGATTGTGTACGACATCTGTCGTACAACCGAGAAAGCATCATGGACAGAGGCTTCAGGAAGGTCAGGCGTGACCTGATCAATGCAATACAGAATGGCGACTATCTGCATGCCGCGCGCGGCTCGATCGAGGTCAAGAACCTGCTGGCCACGGGCGAAGTCTCGGCCGGTCAACTGATCGAGGTCATCAGCGCCTGCAAGGGCCCGGACCACAGTTGCAGCGCACATCACAGCGTCCCGGGCATCGCGGTCCACGTGCTGAAAAAGGCCGGCTGGTACATCAAGTTCTACTTTATCGAGCCAGATGTGTGGTTCATCAGCGTTCACCGATGAGGGCAACCCATGAAACTCTTTCTGCAAGGCGACCGGGGCAAGGCGCTCTGCGAGCATTGCCAACAGGTGGTCGGCATTACCTACCTGCGGCGCGACGTCCCCTTCAGCGACGGCAACGGCCTGGCCCGGGACATCCTGGTGGGGGTCTGCGACCAGTGCGCCACCACCGTGGCCATTCCGCCCCAGTCGACGCCGGCGATCAAGGACGCGCGCCAGCACCCGTTGACCTCCATCGAGGCGCGGCTGCCCGCGGTCTATCTGGATGTTCTGGATGCCGCCATGCACTCGGTGATCCAGGACGCCGGGGTGCAGATGCGCAAACTGTTCTTCAGCTACTACTTCAGCGCCCGGGTCGCCCCGTGCCTGGAACGGGTGCATAGCACTTTCACCGCCTACCTGGCCGAACAGGCCGAGGCCCGCCAGCTGCCGGCGGTCCATTCAATGAAACGCCTGTCGCTGAAGGTCAACCATTATGTGGCCGAGGATCTCGCGCGCCTGCTGCAGGCGACGCGGATGACCCAGACCGAGCTGCTCAAATCGCTGATCGCGCAAATGCGCCTGGATGTGCTCGAAGGCGGCAACCCGGGGGTGATCGCCGACCTGCGCCAGCTGGCACGCCTGGGGCTCTAGCCCTCAGCCTTTGCCGCGGCCCTGAACCTTCGCGAACACCTGCAACGCGCCCGCCAGCGCATGCTGAAATGCCTCAAAGTGCTGTCGGTGCTCCCGGAACCGGAACTACCAGGCTTCCTCAGCAAAATCAGCTGAGCCCTGTAGCCGCTGCCGAGCTCGCGAGGCTGCGCAAAGGTCCGCAGGACCTTGCTTGGCGATCCCCCGCCAAACCTCCGGTGGCCTGCAGAACCCCGCGTCCCTACGGGCCGTTCGCAGCCTGCGGCAGCGGCTACAGTGCGTTGCGCCGTACCAGGCTGAGGTCAGGGGCGGCGGTGCGCCGCTGGCTCAGGTAGCGGGTGCAGCTGACCCGCAGGAAGGAGGCGAAATTCACCACTTCGCCGCGGTAATCCATGACCTCTTCATAGAGCTTGGCGATCAGCTGGTTGGTGGTCATGCCGTCCACTTCGGCAATTTCGCTGAGGATGTCCCAGAACTGGTTTTCCAGGCGCAAGGTGGTGACCACGCCACAGATGCGCAGCGAGCGGGAACGGGATTCGTAGAGAATCGGGTCGGCCTTGACGTACAGCTCGCACATGGCGCGGTCCTCGCTTACAAGGTGATCTGGGTGCCCAGCAGGCCGAGGAAACCCGCCAACCAGCTGGGGTGCGCCGGCCAGGCCGGGGCGGTGGCCAGATTGCCCTGGACGTGGCCTTCGGTCACCGGGATATCGATATAGGTGCCACCGGCCAGCCGCACTTCCGGGGCACAGGCCGGGTAGGCGCTGCACTCGCGGCCTTCGAGAATGCCCGCCGCCGCCAGCAGTTGCGCGCCATGGCACACCGCGGCAATGGGCTTGCCGGCCTGGTCGAATTCCTTGACCAGTTGCAGCACCTTGGCGTTCAGGCGCAGGTACTCCGGAGCACGTCCGCCGGGGATCAGCAGGGCATCGTAATCAGCGGAGCTGACCTGGGCGAAGTCGTAGTTGAGGGCAAACAGGTGACCCGGTTTCTCGCTGTAGGTCTGGTCGCCCTCGAAGTCGTGGATCGCCGTGCGCACCGTCTGCCCGGCGATCTTGTCCGGGCACACGGCATGCACCGTATGACCGACCATCAGCAGGGCCTGGAACGGCACCATCGCTTCGTAGTCTTCGACGTAATCGCCAACCAGCATGAGGATCTTTTTCGCGGCCATGGAGTGGACTCCTTTCAGGGAAAGACGTGGGCGGAAGGAGTACTCAAGGTAGTCCCATTGCGCCAGCCCGGGTAATAGCCTGGTACTACAGCGGCTTCAACTCAGATAGCCGTCGGCCTTGAGCAGGGTTTCCAGGCAGTGTTCGCTGATCTGGTAGAAGGCCTTGAGCTCTTCGATCCTGGCCAGCAACTGGGTCGGGTCAACCGGCTCGGCGCGTTTGACCGCCAGGATCATCTTGTTCTTGTTGGTGTGTTCCAGGGAGATGAACTCGAAGACCTTGGTTTCATAACCGCAGGCTTCGAGGAACAGCGCCCGCAGGCTGTCGGTGACCATCTCCGCCTGCTGTCCCAGGTGCAGACCGTATTGCAGCATCGGCTTGAGCAGCGCCGGGCTCTGGATCTGCAGGCGGATCTGCTTGTGGCAGCACGGCGAGCACATGATGATCGCCGCGCCGGAGCGGATGCCGGTGTGAATCGCGTAGTCGGTGGCGATGTCGCAGGCATGCAGGGCGATCATCACGTCCAGCTGGCTGGGGGCTACGCTGCGCACGTCACCGCACTTGAACACCAGGCCCGGGTGTTCCAGGCGCTGCGCGGCGGCGTTGCACAGGGTCACCATGTCCTCGCGCAATTCGACGCCGGTGACTTCGCCCTCGGCCTTGAGGGTGTTGCGCAGGTAATCGTGGATGGCGAACGTCAGGTAGCCCTTGCCGGAGCCGAAGTCCGCGACCCGCACCGGCTGATCGAGCTTGATCGGCGAGCTGCCCAGGGCGTGGCTGAAGACCTCGATGAACTTGTTGATCTGCTTCCACTTGCGCGACATGGCCGGGATCAGTTCATGCTGCTTGTTGGTCACCCCAAGATCGGCGAGGAAAGGCCGGCTCAGGTCGAGAAAGCGGTTCTTCTCGCGGTTGTGCTCGGCCGACGGCAAATCGCGCTGGGTTTGCGGCTTGCCCTTGAACAGCGAACTCTTGCCCTTCTTGCTGTATTCGAGCTGCACTTCGTCGGTCAGGGTCAGCAGGTGGGCGTTCTTGAACGAAGCCGGCAGCAGCCCAGCGATGGCGGCGATGCCTTCGTCCAGGGAGAAGTTCTTGGTGATGTCCCGGGTCTTGTAGCGGTAGACGAAGGACAGGCACGGCTGCTCCTTGACCGTCAGTTGCTTGATGATCAGGCGTTGCAGGTCCGCCTCCGGGCCCACGTGCTTGGCCAGTACCAGCTTGATAAAGGCGTTCTGCGCAAGGCTGGTGTCGAGCAATTGCAGGAACTGGGCGTGATGATCCGGCGCGGGACGGGCGGAAGGTGCGGTCACAGACATGGGGGCAGGTGCCTCGGGCGATGCGGGGTGTGAATCAGGGAGTGGCAGGTATTTTAGGGAGCTAGCCCCGTCGGGGCACGAAGTTATTCACTCGACGGTAAAAAATCCTCGCCCGAGGGCGGTACAAGACTCAGGGGCCATTCGCCGGCAAGCCGGCTCCTACAAGAACAACACCGATATCGCACCGCTGTAGGAGCTGGCTTGCCAGCGAAGGCGTCCTCAAGGGCGGCGCAAGACTCAGGGGCCTGTTCGCCGGCAAGCCGGCTCCTACGGCGGTGAGCTCAGTTGAGCACCACCAGGCGGTTGGGCAATTCGTTGCGTATCTGGGTCAGGGGCACATGGGTCTTGAGCAACTCGCCGCTGGCTTCAATACAGTCGAGGAAGCCCTGCAGGGTCTGGCCCTGGCGGACTTGCTGGGTAAAGTTGCGCACGATGCCATTCCACTGCTTGTTATCCAGACGCTTGGAAATGCCCTCGTCCACGAGGATTTCCACGTAACGCTCGGCTTCGCTGACAAAGATCAGCACCCCGGTGCCGCCCACGGTGTGGTGCAGGTTCTGTTCGAGAAACTGCCGTCGGGCCAGGTTGGAAGCCCGCCAATGGCGCACCGAGCGCGGGATCAGCCGGGTGGTGATCCAGGGTAGGCGAAACACCAGGCACAGCACGATAAAGGTCGCCCATTGCGCCAGCAGCAACAGGTGCATGTTCAGCCAGCCAGTGGCGTAGTGCACCAGCCCCGGCACCACCAGCGCCAGCAGGCTGGCCCAGAGCAGCGGGATATAGGCGTAGTCGTCGGCCCGGGCGGCCAGCACCGTCACCAGTTCGGCGTCGGTCTGCTGTTCCACCCGGGCAATGGCTTCGGCCACTTGCCGTTGTTCGTATTCACTGAGTAATGCCATGTCGTTGGATTTCCGCTTCTTATTTTGAGTTACCAGCCGCCGGAGGAACCGCCGCCGCCAAAGCTGCCACCGCCACCGCTGAAGCCGCCACCGCCACCGGACCCACCACCAAAACCGCCGAAGCCACCGCCTCCATCACCGCCGCGCCCGCTGGTGGTGGTGATGAACCCGAGCGCCTGCGCCACTATCACCACCAGGATGAACAGCAGCACCATGAAGATGAACAGCCACGGGTGACGCTGGACAAAATCGTCCTGGTCGCTGCTCTCGCCGCCGCTGTCATAGGCCGTGGCCGGCTCGTCCAGCGGCGTGCCACCGAGCACCAGGAGCATGCCCGAAACCCCGTCGCTGATGCCCTTGCTGAACTGCCCGGTCTTGAACGCCGGGGTGATCACCTGGTTGATGATCACCGAGGCCTGGGCGTCGGTCAGGCGCTCCTCCAGGCCGTAGCCCACTTCGATGCGCAGCTTGCGCTCGTCCCGAGCGACGATCAGCAGCGCGCCGTTGTTCTTGTCCTTCTGGCCGATGCCCCAGTGACGCCCCAACTGGTAGCCGTATTCCTCGATGCTGGCGCCTTGCAGGTCCGGCAGGGTCACCACCACCAACTGTTCGCCGGTGGCCTGTTCGTGGGCTTGCAGTTGCCGAGTCAGCAGGGCGCTGATGGTCGGCTCGATCATCTGCGCGTCGTCCACCACCCGCCCGCTCAGGGCCGGGAACCTCAGCTCGGCCTGGGCCGTGACCGCAAAGACCCAGAGCAACAGCACCAGGCCGATTTTATAAAGTCGCATCAGCACCTCATCCTTAATGTTTGTCCGCGTGTGCTACCAACTGCCGGACGCCCCGCCACCGCCAAAACTGCCGCCGCTACGGCGGCGGTCAGAGTCGGAACTGGAGCTGGAACGACTGTTGCGACAATACGGCGCCACTCACCAGCCATAGCGACAGCCGCGTGCTTGGCAGCACGCGCTGCCCGCGGCCCATCAGAATTTCACTTGCGGCGCTTTGTCGGCGTCAGGGCTGGTGGCCTCGAAGGTTTCACGCACCGGCAGGTCGCTGTACATCAGGCTATGCCACAGGCGACCAGGGAAGGTGCGGATCTCAGTGTTGTACTTCTGCACCGCGAGGATGAAGTCGCGGCGGGCCACGGCGATGCGGTTCTCGGTGCCTTCCAGCTGAGATTGCAGGGCCAGGAAGTTCTGGTTGGCCTTCAGATCCGGATAACGCTCGGAGACCACCATCAGACGGCTCAGGGCTCCGCTCAACTGGTCCTGGGCCTGCTGGAACTGCTTGAGTTTTTCCGGGTTGTCCAGGGTGCTGGCGTCCACCTGGATCGAAGTGGCCTTGGCCCGCGCCTCGATCACCGCGGTCAGGGTGGCTTCCTCGTGCTTGGCGTAGCCCTTGACGGTCTCCACCAGGTTGGGGATCAGGTCGGCGCGGCGCTGGTACTGGTTCTGCACCTGGCCCCAGTCGGCCTTGACCTGCTCGTCCAGGGTCGGAATGTTGTTGATGCCGCAGCCGCTGAGCAGGCTGGTAAGCAGCAACAGGGCAGCGATGGGCCAACTCGAGCGCAGGCTTTGGGTGATGTTCATGGGTGGGGCTCCTTGCACAACCTGATGGAAAAGAATCTTTTGCCCGGTTTCACACATCCTGTGGGGCAAAATCTGCCTGCGCCACTGGAATGCATCGGGCTGATGGGCTAAAAGATGCCCAGCGCGAAAAAGAGTTCAGAAGTGTGCTGGATTTATCTGAACAACAATAGCCGCTCCCTAAATTTTGGCTGTTCGACGCGTCACTCATGCGTCGGTCTTGAGCCCTTGAGAACACTATTCATGAATAAGCTGTGTTTGCTGGGCCTGCTGGTCAGCCTGGCCAGTCACCCTGTGTTGGCCGAATCTGCCCCGGTCCCCCTGGAAAACAAAGAAGCCTTTATCAGCGATCTGCTCAAGCGCATGACCCTGGAAGAGAAGATCGGCCAGTTGCGCCTGATCAGCATCGGCCCGGAAATGCCCCGTGAGCTGATCCGCAAGGAAATCGCCGCGGGCAATATCGGCGGCACTTTCAACTCCATCACCCGCCCGGAAAACCGGCCGATGCAGGACGCGGCCATGCGCAGCCGGCTGAAGATCCCGATGTTCTTCGCCTATGACGTGATCCACGGCCACCGGACCATCTTCCCCATCAGCCTGGCCCTGGCGTCCAGCTGGGATATGGACGCCATCGGCCGCTCCGGGCGCATCGCCGCCAAGGAGGCCAGCGCCGACAGCCTGGACATCACCTTCGCGCCGATGGTGGACATCTCCCGCGATCCTCGCTGGGGCCGTACCTCCGAAGGCTTCGGCGAAGACACCTACCTGGTCTCGCGCATCGCCAAGGTCATGGTCAATGCCTACCAGGGCCAGAGCCCGGCCTTGCCGGACAGCATCATGGCCAGCGTCAAGCACTTCGCCCTGTATGGCGCAGTAGAGGGCGGTCGCGACTACAACATCGTCGACATGAGCCCGGTGAAGATGTACCAGGACTACCTGCCGCCCTACCGCGCAGCCATTGACGCCGGTGCCGGCGGAGTGATGGTGGCCCTGAACTCCATCAACGGCGTGCCGGCCACCTCCAACACCTGGCTGATGAACGACCTGTTGCGCAAAGAATGGGGCTTCAAGGGCCTGGCGGTGAGCGACCACGGGGCGATCATCGAGCTGATCCGCCACGGCGTCGCCAAGGACGGTCGTGAAGCGGCCAAGCTGGCAATCAAGGCCGGCATCGACATGAGCATGAACGACTCGCTGTACGGCAAGGAACTGCCGGGGCTGCTCAAGTCCGGCGAGATCGAGCAGAAGGACATCGACAACGCGGTGCGTGAAGTGCTGGCGGCCAAGTACGACATGGGCCTGTTCAAGGACCCTTATGTGCGCATCGGCAAGGCCGAGGACGACCCGGCCGACACCAACGCCGAAAGCCGCCTGCACCGCAGCGACGCCCGGGACATCGCCCGCCGCAGCCTGGTGCTGCTGAAGAACCACAACGACACCTTGCCGCTGAAGAAAACCGCGAAGATCGCCCTGGTCGGCCCCCTGGCCAAGGCCCCCATCGACATGATGGGCAGCTGGGCCGCCGCTGGCGTACCGGCGCAGTCGGTGACGCTGTACGACGGCATGCGCAACGTCCTGGGTGACAAGGCCCAACTGGTGTACGCCCGGGGCTCGAACATCACCGCCGACAAGAAGGTGGTGGACTACCTGAACTTCCTCAACTTCGATGCCCCGGAAGTGGTGGACGACCCGCGTCCGGCGCAGCAGATGATCGACGAAGCGGTCAAGGCGGCCAAGCAGGCGGACGTGATCGTGGCCGCTGTGGGTGAGTCCCGTGGCATGTCCCACGAGTCTTCGAGCCGCACCGACCTGCACATTCCCGCCAGCCAGCGCGAGCTGATCAAGGCCCTCAAGGCCACCGGCAAGCCTCTGGTGCTGGTGCTGATGAATGGCCGGCCGCTGTCACTGCTGGAAGAAAACCAGCAAGCCGACGCCATCCTGGAAACCTGGTTCAGCGGCACCGAGGGCGGCAACGCCATTGCCGACGTACTGTTCGGCGACTACAACCCGTCGGGCAAGCTGCCGATCACCTTCCCCCGCTCAGTGGGCCAGATTCCCACCTACTACAACCATCTGACCATTGGCCGGCCGTTCACGCCGGGCAAGCCGGGCAACTACACCTCGCAGTACTTCGACGACACCACCGGCCCGCTGTATCCGTTCGGCTATGGCTTGAGCTACACCAGCTTCAGCCTGTCGGACATGGCCCTGTCCTCCACCACCCTGAACAAGAGCGGCAAGCTCGATGCCAGCGTGACCGTGAAGAACACCGGCAAGCGTGACGGCGAAACCGTGGTGCAGCTGTACATCCAGGACGTGGCCGGCTCGATGATCCGCCCGATCAAGGAATTGAAGAACTTCCAGAAAGTCATGCTCAAGGCCGGCGAAGAGAAGTCCATTCACTTCACCATCACCGAGGATGACCTGAAGTTCTACAACGCGCAGCTCAAGTACGCCGCGGAACCGGGCGACTTCAATGTACAGATCGGCCTGGATTCCCAGGACGTGAAGCAACAGAGCTTCGAACTGCTCTGACCTCCGACACCGGCCGGCGCATGACCTGCGCCGGCCGCCTCCTTCTGCAATCCCCGCAATCCCCACAATCGCTGCAATATCTGTAGCCGCTGCCGAGCCTGCGAGGCTGCGCAAAGGTCCGCAGGACCTTGCTTGTCGATCTACCGCCAAACCTCCATCGGACTCACGACCGCCGCGACCGCTTCGCGCTCGTTCGCAGCCTCCGGCAGCGGCTACAGCCAGCCATGTCAGCCGTGACGGTCAGCCGCGCCGGTCCAGCAGGTTGACCACCAGGCGGTCGACCCAACCCCAGATCCGCTGCTTGACCCGCCGCCACAACGGCCGGTTGCGCCACTGTGCCAGGCTGATCTCTTCACTCTGGGCGAAGTCCGCCTCGAAGCTCGCCGCCACGGAGTGGGTCAGTGGCGGGTCCAGGGCCTCCAGGTTGGCTTCCAGGTTGAAGCGCAGGTTCCAGTGGTCGAAATTGCACGACCCCACACTGACCCAGTCGTCCACCAGCACCATCTTCAAATGCAGGAAACACGGCTGATACTCGAAAATCCGCACACCGGCCTTGAGCAAGCGCGGGTAGTAACGGTGCCCGGCATAGCGCACGGCCGGATGATCGGTGTGCGGTCCGGTCAGCAACAGGCGTACGTCGACGCCCCGGGCGGCGGCCTTGCGCAATGAGCGCCGCACCGACCACGTCGGCAAGAAGTAAGGCGTGGCCAGCCAGATGCGCTGCTGGCCGCTGTGCAGGGCACGAATCAGTGAATGCAGGATGTCGCGATGCTGACGCGAGTCGGCATACGCCACCCGGCCCATGCCCTCTCCCGAGTCAGGCACACGGGGTAGATGGGGCAGGCCGAAATCCACGTCGGGCCGCCAGGCGCCCTTGCGCAGGTTGGCGCTCCACTGGCGGTCGAACAGCCTTTGCCAGTCCAGCACCGCGGGCCCGGCGATCTCCACCATCACTTCATGCCAGTCGCAGCTGTTGTCCTCGGGCCGCCAGAATTCATCGGTAACCCCAGTACCGCCCACCACGGCCAGGGACTGGTCCACCAGCAACAGTTTTCGATGGTCGCGATACAGATTGAGAAAGCCCTGGCGCCACTTCAGGCGGTTGTAGAAACGCAGCTCGACACCAGCCGTGGTCAAGCGCAGGCGCAGGGCCTGGGTAAACGCCAGGCTGCCATAGTCATCGAACAGACAGCGCACCCGCACCCCGCGCTCGGCAGCCTGGACCAGGGACTGGACCAGAGCGTCGGCACATGCGCCGGCTTCCACCAGATACAGCTCCAGCTCCACCTGCTGCCGGGCGCGGGCAATGGCCACCAACATGCGCGGAAAGAACTGGGGACCGTCGATCAACAGCTCGAAGCGGTTGCCTTCACGCCATGGGAACACCGCTCCGCGCATTTCAGCGCGCCGTGAAGATCAGTACCGCACCCACCGGTACCGAGAAACTGATGGCCGACAAGCCAGCCACTTTGCGCAGGCTGTCGAGGCCCGGTGCCAGGTTGAAGTCTTCGGCATTGAGAACCAGCGGTTCCAAGGTCACCACCTGGAAACGCCGCTCATCCAGGCGAGTGGCCAGCAGCTCGGCGTTGTAGGTGTGTTCCTGGCCGTGCAGGGCCACGGTGACCGGCAACAGCAGCTCGATCTGCGCCCCGGGGGCCAGGTCGTTGATCGGCCGCAGGTTGATCTGCGTCGTGATCTGCGCCTCGGGAAACTGCTGGACCTGGAACAGCTCCTGGCGCATGCGCTCATCGCGCAGGGGAATGCCGCTGCTGATCGAGTCCAGCTCGATCTGCAACCGGGCCTGACCCTTGGCGTCGACCTTGCCGTGCAACACCAGAAAGCGCTGGACCTCGGAAATACTGGCGTTCTTGGTGGTCACGAAGGACACCCGGGAAGACTCGTTGTCCAGGTACCAGTTGGCCTGGGCCGGCAGGGCGAGTACCCCGAGCAGGCTGATAAGAAGGCGGATCGGCGTACGCATGCAAGCTCCCGTGAACAGAAGGCGCCACCTTAACCGGCTGCCAGGGGGCTGGCAAACACCGCGCTCAAGTGGGGCCCAGCCGTTGTAGACGGGGAATGGCTCAGGCAATGGACTTCTGCAATTGCTCAATGGTGTCGGCCAGCAATCCCAAGTGACGATTGCGCACCTGCTCGACACAGCTCAGATCCATCGGCCAATGCAGAGCGATGCTGCCGATCACCCGGCCTTCGGCCTGCAACGGCAGGGCCACGGCACGAATCAGAAAAGGCAGGCGCACCGGATATTCCCAGTGGCCCTCGGTACGCTGACCGAAGCCCAGATGCTGGGACTGGGCGCAAGCCTGCTGCTGGTCTTCGGCCGGTACTCGCTCACGCTCGGCCAGACGCTCGACTTCATCACTGGCCAGGGCCCCCAGGCAGGCCTTGCCCATGGCCGAATGAAACAGGCTGGCATGCTGGCCGACAATCCGGCTGTTGTTCGGGTAGCGCTTGCGCAACACCGCAGGCACCGCACTTTCCAGGACCTCAAGGTGCTCACCGTCAAAACTCGACAGGTCGCTGACCAGTCCGGTGCGTGCACTCAACTCCAGCATCCAGGGCGCCGCCTGCTCCACCAGATGGCGCTTGAAGCGTTGCCGGCTGTCGCCGAACAGGCTGCGGGCGCTCAGGCGATAACGCCTGTCGCTCAGGCCACGGTAGATCCAGCCCTGCTCCTGCAGGGTCAGCAACATGCGCGACACCGTGGCCTTGGCTAGCCCCGTCAGGTAGTGCAACTCCTCCAGGCCCAAGGCCTGGTGCTGGCCCAGCAACTCGACGATGGCCAGGGCCCGTTCCACGGAACGCACGCTGCCGGTTTCTACCTTGCTGGCCATAGTCCGAACTCCCTGACTGAAGATGGGTAAAGGTTTTTCCCAGCAAGATGCGGGCCTTAGGCTCTGTACGAAAAGTTTTGAGACGAAGGTCAGGCAAGGCGAAAACGGTCGAGGAAGCGGAGTTTACGGGTTGTAAATGAGCATTCCGAGACCGTTTTCAACGCAGCATCACCGAGTATCAAGGCTTTTCGTACAGAGCCTAGAACCCTATCAACGGCATTTGCCTGGTTACAGCAGGTTACCCGGAGGGCGTTGCCGCACCCAGTGCGTCAGTTGTTCGTGGGCATAGGCCAGTTGCAGCACAGCGTGGTCGGCCTGGGCCGGCCCGATGATCTGCAAGCCCATGGGCAGGCCCGCCAGATTGAACCCCACCGGAATGCTGATACTGGGCAGGCCGGCCAGGGTCGGACCGATCACCACTTCCATCCAGCGGTGATAAGTGTCCATTTCCTGCCCATCGATCTGCCTTGGCCAGGCCTGCCGTGCATCGAAAGGGAACACCTGGGCCGTGGGCAGCAGCAGAAAATCGTAACGTTCGAACAACCGCAGCAAGGCGCGATACCAATCGCTGCGACTCTGGGAAGCGCGGTACACGTCCGCGGCACTGAGGCTGGCAGCGCCCTCCACTTCCCAACGCGCCTCGGGCTTGAGCCAGCGGCGCTGGTCCGGGTCGTTGTGCAACAGCCCCAGGGAACCCTGGACCAGCCAGTGCCGGTGCACCAGCCAGCAGTCCCACAATTGCGCCATGGAAAACTCCGGCTGGCAGCTTTCCACTTCACAGCCCAGATGGGTGAAGTCGGCCAAGGCCTTTTCGCACAGGCTCAGGACGCCCTGCTCCATGGCCAGGTAGCCGTTGTAGTCACCCAGCCAGCCCAGGCGCAGGCCGCGTACATCCCGTTGCAGAGGCGCCTGCAACAGCGCCGGATCTTCCTTGAGGGACAAGGGTACTCGCGGATCGTATCCGGCCTGGGTGCTCAACAACCGCGCCACATCAGCCACCGTGCGCCCCATCGGCCCTTCGGTAGCCAGTTGCTGCACGAACAGTTCAGGGGTAGGGCCGAATGGCACCCGCCCCTGGGAGGGACGCATGCCGAACACGTTGTTGAAGGCCGCCGGATTGCGCAGCGAGCCCATCATGTCGCTGCCATCGGCCACCGGCAGCATGCGCAAGGCCAGGGCCACCGCCGCCCCGCCGCTGCTGCCGCCGGCGCTCAGGCTGCGGTCATAGGCATTGCCGGTGGTGCCGAACAGCTGGTTGTAGGTATGGGAGCCCAGGCCGAACTCCGGCACGTTGCTCTTGCCGACAATGATCGCGCCGCTAGCACGGACCCGGGCCACGCTGATGGCATCCACCTGGGGTACCTGATCGGCGAACAGCGGCGAGCCCATGCTGGTGGCCAGCCCTGCGGTGGCTGCCAGATCCTTGATCGCCTGGGGCATGCCATGCATCCAGCCCATGGACTGCCCCCGGTCCAGTTGCCGATCACGCTCATCGGCCTGGGCCAGCAGATCCTGCGGATCGCACAGGGAGACCAGGGCATTGACGCCCGGGTTGTAACGCTCGATCTGCTGCAGATAAGCCTGCATCACCTCGCGACAGGACAGCTCGCGCGCATGGATCGCCCGGGATAGTGCCAAGGCATCCAATTCGACGATGGACTCGTTGGCCATTGCTTCGCTGCGCTTGATCAAGACTCGCCTCCCAGGGTCACGGCATCGGGTTTGTCGTCTCTGACCGCGTCATGCATGCAGTAGATACCCAGCAGGCTGAGGATCGAGGTCAGCAAGACATAGAAGGATGGCGCCACCGGCGTGGCCATGACCTTGCTCAGCCAGGTCACGATCAAGGGCGCAAAGCCACCGAACAGCATCACCGTGACGTTATACGCCACCGACACCCCGGTGGAACGCACCTCGATGGGAAACTGCTCCGCCAGGGCCGTAGGACCGGGACCGAAAAAGCCGCCAATGGCACCGCACAGCAACATTTGCATCACCAGCAGGCGCTCAATGGACGGCGCCGCGGCGACCCACACATACAAGGGATAGACCATGACGAAAAACGCCAGGGTAAAGGCCATCAGCACTGGGCGCCGGCCGATGCGGTCCGACAGCGCCCCGGCAAAGGGAATCACCACGGTCATCAGGGCCACGGCGAACATCTGCACCAGCAGCACCTGATCCAGGGGCAGGCCGAGGTTGGTGTGGGCGAAGGTCGGCATGTTCACCAGCACCACATAGAAAGACACCGTGCTACCGCAGCACAGGCCCATGGAGATCAGGATCGCCCGGCGATGGGCCGACACCACCTGCCACAGCCCCGGCCCCTTGCCACCTGCCTGCTTGCGCGCCTCGATGAAGGCCTCCGGCTCCTCCATGTACTTGCGAATCCACAGTCCCACCGGACCGATCAGCAGGCCGATCACGAACGGCAGGCGCCAGCCCCAGAGATCCAGGGTCTGCGGCGAAAAGAGGTGGGTCACCGCCGCCACCATCGCCGCTCCGCTGAACACCGCCAGGCACTGTCCTACCAACTGCCAGGAGCCATACAACCCCTTCTTGTCCTCCGGGGCACTTTCCACCAGGTAGGCCGTGGCGCTGGCGTACTCCCCCCCGGTGGCAAAGCCCTGGAGCATTCGCGCCACCACGATCAGCAACGGCGCGCCCAGGCCAATGGCCGCGTAGTTGGGGGCAAAGACGATCATCGCAATGGCCACGGTCATCAGCTGGATGATCACCAGCATCGCCGCCTTGCGGCCTTTGCGGTCGGAATACATGCCCAGCAGCACGCCGCCCACCGGGCGCATGAAAAAGCCCACGCCGAAGGTGGCCAGGGCCATCAGCAGCGAGGTGTACTCGTCTTCAGCCGGGAAAAACTGGCGGGCGATAAAGCTGGCGAGAAAGCCATAGACGATGAAGTCGTACCATTCCAGGGCGTTGCCAACCACGGCGGCAACCACTTGCCGGGTCTTGGAAACAGCAGGTGTCGAGACGCTCATGGGAGGTTCCTTGATACTTTTGAGCCTTCTTGCGGGCTCGGAAAAGTGCCGGACGCATGGCACGCCCGGGCCGCACAGTGCTACAGGAACAGGAGGGTTCAGACGGGCTTGAGCCAGCTCTCCGCCAGGGCGCCCCAATAGGCCGCACCGGTGAGCAGGATGTCGTCATTGAAGTCGTAACCCGGGTTATGCACCATCGGTTGCGCTACGCCATTGCCGATGAACAGGTAGCTGCCGGGGCAGCGCTGCAGCATCCAGCCGAAGTCTTCGCTGCCCATCAGCTTCGGCGTATTGCCATTGACCGCCTCGGCCCCCACCAGCTCGACACCGACCCGCCGGGCAAACTCGGTTTCTTCCGGGCTATTGATCAGCACCGGATAAGCCGGGCGATGGTCGATGCTGGCGCTGCAGCC
This sequence comes from Pseudomonas sp. BLCC-B112, assembly GCF_028550695.1. Taxonomy (NCBI): domain Bacteria; kingdom Pseudomonadati; phylum Pseudomonadota; class Gammaproteobacteria; order Pseudomonadales; family Pseudomonadaceae; genus Pseudomonas; species Pseudomonas sp. BLCC-B112. The sequence continues at coordinate 682,160 of NZ_JAQQGK010000001.1, read as the reverse complement.
AAAGCTTTCGGCCTGGGTGCGGATGATCGACTTGACTCGCTCCAGCATCTGCTCGCGCACCGGTGCGTTGAGGGCCCTGAGGCTCAGGCGCAGTAACGCCTGCTGGGGAATCACGTTGGCCGCCTCACCCGCCTGCAAGGCCCCCACCGTCACCACCGCCGCTTCCTGCGCGTCGATATTGCGCGCCACCACCGTCTGCAAGGCCATGACCATGCTGGCCGCGGCCACCAAGGGGTCCACCGCCAGGTGGGGCATGGAGCCGTGACCGCCGACGCCTTCGACAATCACCTCAAGCAGGTCCTGGGACGCCATCATCGGCCCTTCGCGAAAGCCCAGGTGACCGGCCGGCAGCCCAGGCATGTTGTGCAGGCCGAACAGCGCATCACAGGGGAAGCGTTCCAGCAGGCCATCGGCAAGCATCGCCTCGGCACCGCCCTGGCCTTCTTCCGCGGGCTGGAAGATCAGGTTCAGGGTGCCGTCGAACGCTCGGGTCGCCGCCAGGTAGCGCGCCGCCCCCAGCAGGATGGTGGTGTGGCCGTCATGCCCGCAGGCGTGCATGCAACCGCCATGGCGGCTGCTGTAGGGAACCCCGGTGTTCTCGATGATCGGCAAGGCGTCCATGTCCGCCCGCAGGCCCAGGGTGCGTGTGCCCGTGCCGTTGCGCAGAACACCCACGACCCCGGTTCGGCCGACGCCGGTGTGCACTTCATAACCCCACTCCTGCAGACAGCGAGCCACCAGCGCCGAAGTGCGTTGCTCTTCGAAACCCAGTTCCGGGTGGGCATGAATATCCTGGCGGATGGCCCGCAGATCGCTGGCAATGTCGTTGAGCCAGGCAAGGATGTGCTGGTGTCGGGTCATGGCGTATCTCCTCTGGGCCGGGTGGCTTCCCGTTCTTTTTTTCGGAGCGTTGCACGAGGCGCCGGAGCGTGCTCGAAGCTCGGCGTCAGATAACCGCGAGCCGGAGCACAGGACAATCAAATGTGGTTCCACTGGATGGAACACATAATCTGCAGCGCTGCCTGATCCAGGGATCAGGGGGCGAGGCGACAGCCTTCCCGGGGGCCTAGCCAGAGCGCGCTGTGGGTACGCCCCAGGGCGCTGGCGGTGACACGTCGGCTCTGCGGCTCATCGCTAAAACCGCTGATGGGCAGGTACTGGCGCACATAGGCGCGGCAGTAGTCGGCAGGTTGTTGCATCACGTAGCGGCAGGAGCAGTACTCCTTGGCGGTGTAGGCACCGAGGATATCCGGGAAGGCTTGCAGGGCCACCCGGTGCTGCCAGCTCCAGCCCAGCAGCAGGAGCAGCGCCACCAACACCAGGCCGAGCAGCGGATGACGGCGGAAAAAGGCCCGACGCTTCATGGCTGCCCCTGGCTGGAAAACGCCGCCAGGACTCGCTTGAGCAACTCATTGTGCCGATAGCTGCCATCGCGATCGTCGCCGTAACGCACGATCACCAGGCGCTGCGCCGGCAGGACATACAGCGCCTGTCCCCAGTGCCCCAGGGCCGCATAGGTATCCGCCGGAGCATCGGGCCAGGGCTGAGGGGCACCGTCCACCGAGCGGTTGAGCCACCAGTGCCCGCCCGCCACCGCCTCATCCTGGTTGGCCCGATAGCCGGCAAAGGGCGTGCGGCTGAACTCGACCCAGGCCCTGGGCAGCAACTGCCGATCACGCCAGCGACCCTCGCGCTGCATCAACAGGCCGACACGGGCCAGATCGCGGGCCGTCAGGTAGAGGTAGGAAGACGCGACGAAGGTGCCGGCGGCATCGCGTTCCCACACGGCCTGGGTGATGCCCAGCGGTTCGAACAGGGCCTGCCAGGGGTAGTCCGCGTACTGGTCTGCCCCGACCATCCCCCGCAGGCTGGCCGCCAGCAGGTTGCTATCGCCACTGGAATAACGGAAGACCTGCCCCGGTGGGGTGGAGCGCGCCTGCTGTGCAGCAAATGCCGCCATGTCCCGATGCCCGCGGGTGTAGAGCATGGCCACCACTGAGGAATTGAGGGGGGCGTACTCGTAGTCTTCCTGCCAGTCCAGACCCGAGGCCCAGTGCAACAAGTCACCCAGGGTGATGGCCGGATGCGGCTGCAGCGCCGGGTAATATTTTGCCGCGGGGTCCTGGAGCTGGAAGCGGCCTTCACCGTAGGCAACGCCCAACACCACCGCCAACAGGCTTTTGCTGGCGGACCAGATGAGATGGGGCGTCTGTGGTCCGGTGGCGCCGGCGTAGCGCTCGTAAAGCAGCTGGCCATCGCGGATCACCAGCAAGGCGTCAGTGCGAATGCCTTTTTGGGACTGGTCGTCCCTGGGCACAAAGGCATAGTCCTCCAGAGCCTTGAGCGCCGGGCCACTGACAGTCGGCCCCCGACTCCATTGCTGCGCCGGCCACTCCTCGGCCCAGGCCGGCAAGCAGAGGTACACCAGTAACGCCAGCAGAATCGGAGCCTTGGCCATGGATGACACTCAAACAACGTCAGTGGCCGAGCCTAGTCCAGGCTGATGACAATTTCACTGCAAGTGCCCCCGTTTGTTGGAGCTGGCTGGCCAGCGCAGACGTCATCGAGCCTTGTGCGAGGCACTCGGGCCCTTTCGCCGGCAAGCCGGCTCCTACGCAAGGGGAGGCCGCTGCTGAAACGAGGCCAGGGCTTTGGCCAGGCGTTGTTCCCGGGCGCTGGCCGCCAGGTCCAGCAGGGCCTGGTCTCGGGACCATTGGTTGCGCCAATGCTCGGGGCCATTGGCGAATGCGGCGTCGATTTCAGGCCGCAATACCTGGAACTGCGTGAACAAACCAGCCAATAGAATGTGCCCGCCACTCAAGGAGGGATTCTGCCGACTGACTTCGGCACAACCTGCAAGCAACCCCAGCACCTGCAGTTGCAAGGGCTGCGGCCAGCCGCTGTCCTGCCCCACGCCATACAGCCAGGCGAGCATGGCGCTCAGGACATAGATGTCCTCCAGGGTGCGGAAGGGTTTGACATAGGCGTCCCAGCCATCGCCGGCCAGCAGTTCGCAGGCGGCGTTTTCCAGCAACAGGCAGCCGTGGCTGATCTCTGGCATCAGGGCGATGGCGGGCAGGGTCTGGACCTTGACCCCAGGCTCCCCGGCATAGACCACGGTCAGGCGCAAGGCCGCCCGCTCACCCGGGGCCTCGCTGCGGGCCGCCACCAACAGCCAGTCGGCGGCATCGCCAGCGGTCACGAAATCCTTGCGCCCCTGCAGGCGCAGATCCTCCAGCCGGGTCTGCATGTCCGCCGGGCGCAGGCTGCGGCGTTCGGTCGCGCACATAGCCCCCAGGCTTTGCGGCGCACTGGGCCACAACATGCGCAACGCCGCCTGGTAGCCCACCAGGAACGCCAGCCCCGGAGTCTCCATCAGGCGGCCGCCGAGCACCGCCAGTTCGAAGGGCGTAACACTGCCCAAATGGGCCAGCAAAGCCCCGTAGCCCTCGGCCAGATCGGGGTTGACGGGCAGTCGGTCACGGCTCTCGAGCAGGGCTTGCCAGGGCATTCGAAGATCCTCAGGGGCTGTCATATAAGCATCACCAAAGCTTCATGGCGATGACACCGGGGCTACATAGCCTGACTTTGCACAACAAAGTCGATTGGCTGCAACCCAAGGCGGGTCGGTAGCCCGCACGGAGATTCACGATGACTCAGATCGCCCGCATCAGCGACACCGGCACTGAACGCCGCCTGCAAGCCGAACGCCTGATCGGCGCCCAGGCCCTGCAAGAAGCCCAGGCCCTGCGTTTCAACGTCTTCAGCGGCGAGTTCAACGCCAAGCTCAAGGGCGCGGAATGGGGTCTGGACATGGATGACTATGATGTTCACTGCAGCCACATCGGTGTACGCGACTTGAACACCGGGCGTCTGGTAGCCACCACCCGCCTGCTGGACCATCAGGCCGCCAGCAGCCTGGGACGCTTCTACAGCGAGGAAGAATTCAGCCTGCACGGCCTGGCGCACCTCAAGGGCCCCATCCTGGAAATCGGCCGCACCTGTGTCGACCCGGCCTATCGCAACGGCGGCACCATCGCCGTGCTCTGGGGCGAGCTGGCCGAAGTGCTCAACCAGGGCGGCTACAGCTACCTGATGGGTTGCGCCAGTATCCCCATGCAGGACGGCGGCATCCAGGCCCAGGCCATCATGCAACGGCTGCGCGAGCGCTACCTGAGTACCGAACACCTGCGGGCCGAGCCGAAGCACCCGCTGCCCAGCCTGGATATTCCTTCCAATGTCATCGCCGAGATGCCGCCACTGCTCAAGGCCTACATGCGCCTGGGGGCGAAGATCTGCGGCGAACCCTGCTGGGACCAGGACTTCCAGGTCGCCGACGTGTTCATCCTGCTCAAGCGCGACGAGTTGTGCCCGCGTTATGCCCGGCACTTCAAGGCAGCGGTCTGATGCGCCGGCTGCGGGTCTACGGGCGCATCGCCCGGGTACTGCTGGTGGTCGCGCTCGGCCTGAGCATGGCCAGTATCTTCGGCTTGCTGGAACGCCTGGGGGTCGCCAACTCCATGGTTCGGCGCCAGCGCTGGTCGCGGTTCTTCATGGCTCGCCTGAGCAATGCCCTGCCGTTTCGGGTCACGGTGCACGGCGAGTTGCCTCGCCAGCCGATGCTCTGGGTCAGCAATCACGTGTCCTGGACCGATATCCCGCTGCTGGGCATGTTGACGCCGCTGTCGTTCCTGTCCAAGGCCGAGGTGCGCACCTGGCCGGTGGCGGGCTGGCTGGCGGCCAAGGCCGGCAGCCTGTTCATCCGTCGTGGGGCCGGTGACAGCCAGCTGATCCGCAAGCAGATGACCCGCCACCTGCAAGAGCAGCACCCGCTGCTGCTGTTTCCCGAAGGCACCACCACCGACGGCCGTGGCCTGCGCACCTTCCACGGCCGCCTGCTGGCCAGCGCCATCGATGCCGAGGTGTCCCTGCAACCCGTGGCGATCCGTTATTTGCGCGATGGCCAGATCGATACCCTGGCCCCCTTCATTGGCGACGACGACCTGCTCTCGCACCTGATGCGGCTGTTTGCCAACGATCAGGGCCGAGTGGAAATCCATGTGCTCAAGCCCATTGCCTGCCAGGGCCAGGAACGTGCGGCGCTGGCCTTCCAGGCTCAGCAAGCCGTGCAGAAAGCCCTGTTCGGTGATGTCGTGCAGCCCGCCGAACCACGCCGCAACGGCGAACTGGTCGCCGCCTGAAACTCTCTGTAGGAGCCGGCTTGCCGGCGAAAAGGCCTTCAAGCCTGGCGTCATTCATGAAGGCGCCTTCGCTGGCAAGCCAGCTTCTACCGGAGGAACGTTCGTCAGGGCAACTGGGTTTGCTGCGCGGCGAATGCCTGCAACTGCGGGTAGAAGGCACGGAAATCTTCGCTCAAGGGCTGATACAGCCGCTCCAGCTCGATCATCGCTGCAGTCAATTCCTCTGGCCGTGACAGGCGTCGGGCAATGCCCCGCAAGACCTGCTCCAACACCGCGAAATCCCGATAGGAACCCAGCCAGTCATCCGCCGCCATGTACGGCGCAATCTGTGCCAGGCGCGCCGGCAGTTGCGGCTCGGCCGCCAGCACCCGGTACACCTCGGCGGTGAACAGCGGCAAGGGACGATCGGCGTAATGAGCCCAGTCACGGGCCAGGCAGTGGTCGAAGAACACGTCGATGACGATGCCGGCATAGCGCCGCCGGGTCAGGGAGAAACGCGACAGTGCCGCCGTCACCAGAGGATGGCTGTCGGTGTAGGTATCGATGCGCCGATGCAGCTGGATCGCCGCCTCGACCTCGGGGGCAAACTGCCCTTGCAGGCGGCCTTTGACGAAATCGCCATACAGGCTGCCGAGTAATTGACCCGGACGCTGGCCGCCAAGGTGTAGATGTGCGAGATAATTCATTCGCGCAGCTTAGCACCGCGCCCAAAATATCGTTATAACCCGATATACCGATAAGTGATGATTTAAGATCAAAATCATATTGGTATATCGCGAAATAACGATTTAAATTTCGCCTCATCGCGATACAACGTTTTATGGAAAACGAGCACCGCCATGTCCCTCGACCTCGACGAAATAATAAAAGCCCTGGCACATCCGGTTCGCAGGGAAATCCTGCACTGGCTGAAAGACCCGACAGTCGAATTTCCCGATCAGGCTCACAGCAATGAGCACGGCGTCTGTGCCGGACAGATCGATCAACGCTGCGGCCTGTCGCAGTCGACCGTGTCCGCCCACCTCGCCACGTTGCAACGCGCAGGCCTGATCAGCAGCCGGAAAGTCGGCCAATGGCATTTTTTCAAACGCAATGAGGAAGTCATCCAGCAGTTCCTCACGCAAATGAGCCAACAGCTCTGATCTGACAAGGACCCGACAATGCCCCTTTCACTCATCATCCTGGCCTTGAGTGCCTTCGCCATCGGCACCACCGAGTTCGTCATCATGGGGCTTTTGCCCGATGTGGCGGCGGACCTCGGGGTGTCGATTCCCGGTGCTGGCTGGCTGGTGACCGGCTACGCCCTGGGCGTGGCCATCGGCGCGCCGTTCATGGCCCTGGCCACCGCACGGCTGCCGCGCAAGGCAGCCCTGGTAGCACTGATGGGGATCTTCATTGTCGGCAACCTGCTGTGTGCACTGGCCAGTGATTACAACGTGCTGATGTTCGCCCGGATAATCACGGCGCTGTGCCACGGTGCCTTCTTCGGAATCGGTTCAGTGGTGGCTGCCGGCCTGGTGCCCGCCAACAAGCGCGCCTCGGCCGTGGCCCTGATGTTCACCGGCCTGACCCTGGCCAACGTACTCGGCGTGCCCCTGGGTACTGCCCTGGGCCAGGCAGCCGGCTGGCGTTCGACCTTCTGGGCGGTGACGGTCATCGGTGTGGTGGCGCTGATCGGCCTGCTGCGCTTTTTGCCGGCCAAGCGCGATGAGGAAAAACTCGATATGCGCGCGGAACTGGCGGCCCTCAAGGGCGCGGGGATCTGGCTATCCCTGAGCATGACCGCACTGTTCGCCGCGTCGATGTTCACCCTCTTCACCTACGTTGCGCCGCTGCTCGGCGATGTCACCGGCGTCTCGCCCCGGGGCGTGACCTGGACCCTGCTGCTGATCGGCCTGGGCCTGACCCTGGGCAACATCATCGGCGGCAAGCTGGCGGACAAGCGCCTGGGCGCCACCCTGATCGGCGTGTTCGCGGCCATGGCCGTGGTCTCCACCGTACTGACCTGGACCAGCGTGGCGTTGATTCCCACCGAGATCACTCTGTTCCTCTGGGCCACCGCTTCGTTTGCTGCGGTGCCGGCCTTGCAGGTCAATGTGGTGACCTTCGGCAAAGCCGCACCCAACCTGGTTTCGACCCTGAACATCGGCGCTTTCAACATCGGCAACGCCCTGGGCGCCTGGGTCGGCGGCAGCGTCATCGCCCACGGTTTCGGCCTGACCAGCGTACCCCTGGCGGCGGCGGCCCTGGCGATCCTGGCCTTGCTGGTGACGCTGATTACCTTCCGCCAGGGCGGCAACGCCGAACTGGCTGCTGCAACCCACTGATCCGTTCCTTTCCTATATAGAAGGCTGTATTCCATGACCACTCTCTTTGATCCGATCAAGATCGGCGACCTCGAGCTGTCCAACCGCATCATCATGGCCCCACTGACCCGCTGCCGCGCCGACGCCGGCCGCGTGCCCAATGCGCTGATGGCCGAGTACTACGTGCAACGGGCCTCCGCTGGCCTGATCCTCAGCGAGGCCACCTCGGTGACCCCAATGGGGGTGGGCTACCCGGACACCCCCGGCATCTGGTCCAACGACCAGGTGCGTGGCTGGGCCAATGTAACCAAGGCCGTGCACGGCGCTGGCGGCAAGATCTTCCTGCAGCTGTGGCACGTGGGGCGGATTTCCCACCCGTCCTACCTGGACGGTGAAACGCCAGTGGCGCCAAGCGCCATCCAGCCCAAGGGCCATGTCAGCCTGGTGCGTCCACTGGCCGACTACCCAACCCCGCGAGCCCTGGAAACCGCTGAGATCGCCGACATCGTCGACGCTTACCGGGTCGGTGCGGAAAACGCCAAGGCCGCCGGTTTCGACGGTGTGGAAATCCACGGCGCCAACGGTTACCTGCTGGATCAGTTCCTGCAAAGCAGCACCAACCAGCGTACCGACCAGTACGGCGGTTCTCTGGAGAACCGTGCCCGCCTGCTGCTGGAAGTCACCGACGCCGCCATCGAGATCTGGGGCGCTGGCCGAGTGGGCGTGCACCTGGCACCCCGTGCCGACTCCCATGACATGGGCGACGACAACCTGGCAGAGACGTTCACCTACGTAGCCCGCGAGCTGGGCAAACGCGGCATCGCCTTTATCTGCTCCCGCGAGAAAGAAGGCGCCGACAGCCTGGGCCCGCAGTTGAAAGCGGCTTTCGGTGGCCCCTACATCGCCAACGAGCGCTTCACCAAGGACAGTGCCAATGCCTGGCTGGCCGCCGGCAAGGCTGATGCCGTCGCGTTCGGTGTACCTTTCATCGCCAACCCAGACCTGCCGGCCCGCTTGAAGGCCGATGCTCCCTTGAATGAGGCGCATCCGGAAACCTTCTACGGCAAGGGCCCGGTGGGCTACATCGACTACCCGACGCTGTAAGCCTGCCTCTGAAAATAGAAAGCCCCGACTCTCGCGAGCCGGGGCTTTTCTTTGAGTGCCAGGATTAACGCTTGCGTTGAGTCCAGGCCACCGCCAGCCCGCTCAGGCAGATCACCGCAATTCCGATAAGGCCGTAGCGGTCCGGGGTGTGGTCGAAGATCAGGTAGCCATAAAGGCCAGCGAACAGTATCTGTCCGTAGCTGAAAGGCGCCAGCATCGCCGGGGCGGCATGACGGAAGGCCTGGGTCAGCAGCATATGGCCAAGCATGCCGCAGGTGCCGAGGCCGATCATGAACAGGCCGTGGACAAAGCTTGGCGTGCTCCAGAAAAACGGCAACAACGCGCTCATGATCAGGCTGTTGAAGATCCCGGTCAGGAAGTTGCTGGTGGTCGGGCTGTCGATGCCGCTGAGCTTGCGGGTGAGCAACTGATAAAAGCCGAAGCACAGCGCCGACCCCAGGGGCAGCAGGATCGCCGGAGTGAAGAGAACGCCACCAGGGCGCACCACGATCAGCACCCCGACGAAGCCCGCGAGCACCGCCAGCCATTGCCCGCGGCTGACCCGCTCGCCCAGGAACGGCACAGACAAGGCCGTGACCAGCAAGGGCGCAAGAAAGTTGACCGCGGTAGCTTCCGCCAGGGGGATATAGCGCAGGCCAGTGGTGAACAGCAGGCTGGTGCCGATCAGGCACAAGGCCCGGAGCAGTTGCAGGCCGGGACGCTTGGTTCGTACCACCGCGGAAAAACCGCTGCGAGGGACGAACACCACCAGCATCATCAAGGTATGAACCACGTAACGAGCCCAGACCACCATGACGATGGGGTAAAAGGCCGAGAGATATTTGGACAGCGTGTCGTGACTGGCGAAGAGCAGAACCGCCAGGCAAATCAGGGCGATCCCCTTGATTGGCTGTTCTGCGCCTTTGAACGGTGAAGGGTTCACACTCATTCACACACCCGCAACAAAATCACTACAAAATACGTAGCTCGCTATCTATCAAGATGCAGCCAGCCCGTATATAAAAGCACCCCATCGCGATCCGGCGAACGCGGTAATGAATCTCCCTCGCCGTAAATCTTGACATAACTGGACTCAATTACGCATTTTGTCTTAATGACGCAGGTTCGGGCTCAAGCGCAGCATGTCCAGCCCGATGTCGATCCAGCGCTCTGCCTCGGTGTGCAGAGCGAAGCTGTCAGGGGCCAGCAGCCATTGATAAAGGATGCCATCGATAAAGGCCCGCATGCTGATAGCCGCTCGCATAGTGTCGAGGTTTTCGGGCAATTGCCCACGATTCACTGCATTGGTCAGCGCCAACTCGATACGCAGGTTGCAGTCCAGGCTGGCGGCACGACGCTGGCGACGCAGGTCGCACATTTCATCGGTGAATTCGCACTTATGAAACAGAATTTCATTAATGCGTCGGGTTTTCGGGTCCAGGGCAACTTGATGAAACAAATGAATGAGCAACTTGCGCATCCAGCCCAACGGATCCATTTCATCTACATTTTCACTGGCGGCAGCCATCTCATCCAAGGGTTCACGCAGGCTGTCGAGCATGGCCTGTACCAGATCGGCCTTATTGCTGAAGTGCCAATAGATGGCACCCCGAGTCACCCCTGCCAGCGCCGCGATATCGGCCAGGGTGGTACGCGCCACGCCACGCTCGTAAAAGGCCTTTTCGGCGGCCTCGAGTATCTGGCTGCGAGTTTCTTGAGCTTCCTCTTTGGTACGACGGACCATGGCAGTAAAACCTCGATCAGGATCTTTCAGCGATGCGTGAAGACCTTCTGAATAAATATGGAACGGCATCTCGAGTGCCGTTTGCCCAACCTACAATTCAACACCTACAGGGGCTTTTGTAACCGGATGGGTACGCCGCCAGGGTATTTACAAACAACCATGAACGTAAGTATATTCCTTAGCAAGCTACTAATCCACTCAGCCAACTCTTTTTACCCTTCCACTTTTCTTGTGCGCATCTTGCGTGCCTGACCCGAGGATCTTCATGCAACTCAAGCCAGCTGTTACCGCTCTGGTCACTGCCGTCGCCCTGGCATCGCTGCTCAGCGGATGTAAAAAGGAAGAGGCGGCGCCAGCCCCTCAAGCCCCTCAGGTCGGCGTCGTTACCCTGCAACCACAAGCCTTTACCTTGACTTCCGAACTCCCGGGCCGGACCACCGCTTTCCGCATCGCCGAAGTTCGCCCACAGGTAAACGGGATCATTCTCAAGCGTCTGTTCAAAGAAGGCGGAGATGTTAAGGAAGGTCAGCAGCTTTATCAGATCGATCCATCGGTCTATGAGGCAACGCTGAAGAGCGCCGAGGCCAATCTGCAATCGACCAAGTCAATTGCAGATCGCTACAAGCAATTGGTCGATGAGCAGGCCGTGAGCCGCCAGGAATACGACACCGCCGTGGCCAACCGTCTGCAATCGGAAGCCTCCCTGCAAAGTGCCCAGATCAACCTGCGCTTCACCAAAGTGCTGTCGCCCTTGACCGGCCGCATTGGCCGCTCCTCGGTGACCGAAGGCGCCCTGGTCAGCAACGGCCAGGCCAATGCCATGGCGGTGATCCAGCAGTTGGACCCGATCTACGTCGACGTCACCCAGTCCTCGGTTGAGCTGCTGGAATTGCGCCGCGAGCTGGAAAGCGGTCGCCTGCAGAAAGTCGGCGACAACGCCGCCAAGGTCAAACTGACTCTGGAAGACGGCAGCCAGTACAAGCTCGACGGCAAGCTGGAGTTCTCCGAAGTCTCGGTGGATGAAACCACCGGCTCGGTGACCCTGCGCGCCGTGTTCCCCAACCCCCAGCACACCCTGTTGCCGGGCATGTTCGTCCACGCCCAGCTGCAAGCTGGGGTGAACAGTGCGGCGATCCTGGCCCCACAACAAGGCGTGACCCGCGACCTGAAAGGCACCCCGACCGCCCTGGTGGTTGGCCCGGACAACAAGGTCGAGCTGCGCCAGCTCAAGGCCAGCCGCACCGTCGGTAGCCAGTGGCTGGTGGAAGATGGCCTGAAAGCTGGTGATCGGTTGATCACCGAAGGCCTGCAATTCGTCAAGCCAGGCATTGAAGTCAAGGCCAGCGAAGCGACCAATGTAGCAACCAAGAACCCGGCCCCTGCACAGGCAACTGACAAAGCTGCAGGCGGCAAAGGGGAGTAAACCATGTCGAAATTTTTTATCGACCGTCCGATTTTCGCCTGGGTAATTGCCCTGGTGATCATGTTGGTCGGGGCTCTATCGATCCTCAAATTGCCGATCAACCAGTACCCGAGCATCGCCCCTCCGGCGATTGCGATCTCCGTGACCTACCCAGGCGCTTCTGCACAGACCGTGCAGGACACCGTGGTCCAGGTGATCGAGCAGCAGCTCAACGGTATCGACAACCTGCGTTACGTGTCCTCGGAAAGTAACTCCGACGGCAGCATGACCATCACCGCCACCTTCGAGCAGGGCACCAACTCGGACACCGCGCAGGTCCAGGTACAGAACAAGCTCAACCTGGCCACCCCGCTGCTGCCGCAAGAAGTGCAGCAACAGGGTATCCGCGTAACCAAGGCAGTGAAGAACTTCCTGCTGGTGATCGGCGTGGTTTCCGAGGACGGCAGCATGTCCAAGGACGACCTGTCGAACTACATCGTGTCGAACATGCAGGACCCGATCTCGCGGACCGCGGGTGTGGGTGACTTCCAGGTGTTCGGTGCCCAGTACGCCATGCGGATCTGGCTCGACCCGGCCAAGCTGAACAACTTCAACCTGACCCCGGTGGACGTGAAGACCGCGGTTGCCGCGCAGAACGTCCAGGTGTCCTCCGGCCAGCTCGGTGGCCTGCCCGCCCTGCCCGGCCAGCAGCTGAACGCCACCATCATCGGCAAGACTCGCCTGCAGACGGCCGAGCAGTTCAAGGCAATCCTGCTCAAGGTCAACAAGGACGGTTCGCAAGTACGCCTGGGTGATGTTGCCGATGTAGCGCTGGGCGGCGAGAACTACGCCATCAGCGCCCAGTTCAACGGCAAGCCGGCTTCCGGTCTGGCGGTGAAACTGGCCAACGGCGCCAACGCCCTGGACACCGCCAAGGCGCTGCGCAAGACCATCAGCGACCTGGAACCCTTCTTCCCGCAAGGCATGAAGGTGGTGTTCCCGTACGACACCACGCCAGTGGTGACCGAATCCATCAAGGGTGTGGTTGAAACCCTGGTGGAAGCGATTGTCCTGGTGTTCCTGGTGATGTTCCTGTTCCTGCAGAACTTCCGCGCCACGGTGATCACCACCATGACGGTGCCGGTGGTACTGCTGGGGACCTTCGGCATCCTTGCGGCGGCCGGCTTCAGCATCAACACCCTGACCATGTTCGGCATGGTACTGGCCATCGGCTTGCTGGTGGACGACGCCATCGTCGTGGTGGAAAACGTCGAACGGGTGATGCACGAGGAAGGTCTGTCACCCAAGGAAGCGACGAAGAAATCCATGGGCCAGATCCAGGGCGCCCTGGTGGGTATCGCCCTGGTGCTGTCCGCGGTACTGCTGCCGATGGCCTTCTTCAGCGGCTCCACGGGCGTGATCTACAAACAGTTCTCGATCACCGTGGTGTCGGCCATGGCCCTGTCGGTGCTGGTGGCCCTGATCTTCACCCCGGCCCTGTGCGCCACCATGCTCAAGCCTGTGGTTGCGGGGCAGAATCACGAGAAGCGCGGCTTCTTCGGCTGGTTCAACCGCACCTTCGATCGCAGCGTGAAAAGCTACGAGCGCGGCGTCGGCAACATGCTGCGCCACAAGGTCCCGTACCTGCTGGCCTACGTATTGATCGTCCTGGGCATGATCTGGCTGTTCACCCGCATCCCGACCGCGTTCCTGCCGGAAGAAGACCAGGGCGTTCTGTTCGCCCAGGTACAGACCCCAGCCGGCTCCAGTGCCGAACGGACCCAAGTGGTGGTGGACGAGATGCGCGCCTACCTGCTGGACAAGGAAAAGGACACCGTGGCCTCGGTGTTCACCGTGAACGGCTTCAACTTCGCCGGTCGCGGCCAGAGCTCGGGCATGGCCTTCATCATGCTCAAGCCCTGGGGCGAGCGCTCCGCAGAAAACAGCGTGTTCAACCTGGCGGCCCGCGCCCAGCAGCACTTCTTCAGCTTCCGTGACGCGATGGTGTTCGCCTTCGCCCCTCCGGCGGTACTGGAGTTGGGTAACGCCACCGGTTTCGACGTGTTCCTCCAGGACCGCGCCGGTATCGGCCACGAGAAACTCATGGCGGCACGCAACCAGTTCCTCGGCATGGCCGCCCAGAGCAAGGTGCTGTCCCAGGTGCGTCCGAACGGCCTGAACGATGAACCGCAGTACCAGTTGACCATCGATGACGAGCGCGCCAGTGCCTTGGGCGTGACCCTCACCGACATCAACAACACCCTGTCGATTGCCCTGGGCAGTAGCTACGTCAACGACTTCATCGACCGCGGTCGAGTGAAGAAGGTCTACATCCAGGGTCAGGCCGGTGCTCGCATGAGCCCTGAAGACCTGAAGAAGTGGTACGTACGCAACAGCGCCGGGACCATGGTGCCGTTCTCCGCCTTCGCCAAGGGCGAGTGGATCTACGGTTCGCCGAAACTGGCCCGTTACAACGGCGTGGAAGCCATGGAAGTCCTCGGTGCTCCAGCCCCTGGCTACAGTACCGGTGAGGCCATGGCCGAAGTCGAAGCCATTGCCGCCAAGCTGCCGCCGGGTGTGGGCATTTCCTGGACTGGTCTGTCCTACGAGGAACGCCTGTCGGGTTCCCAGGCCCCAGCGCTGTACGCCTTGTCCCTGCTGATGGTGTTCCTGTGTCTGGCAGCCCTGTATGAAAGCTGGTCGATTCCGATCGCGGTCATGCTGGTGGTGCCTCTGGGGATCATCGGTGCACTGATGGCCACCAGCCTGCGAGGTCTGTCCAACGACGTGTACTTCCAGGTGGGGCTGTTGGTGACCATCGGCCTGGCGGCGAAAAACGCCATTCTGATCGTCGAGTTCGCCAAGGAACTGCACGAGCAGGGCCGCTCCCTGGTGGACGCGGCGGTGGAAGCCTGCCGCATGCGTCTGCGGCCGATCATCATGACCTCCCTGGCCTTCGTCCTCGGGGTTGTGCCACTGGCCATCTCCACCGGCGCCGGCTCGGGCAGCCAGCATGCGATCGGTACCGGGGTGATTGGCGGTATGCTCACCGCGACGATCCTGGCGATCTTCTGGGTGCCATTGTTCTTCGTCACCGTGTCGTCCATGGGCCGCAGGAAAGCGGACCAATCAGAAACTACTGCAACTGCTAATGAGGCTGGCCAATGAGCAAGTCGCTACTCTCCCTGGCAATCACCGCCATCGCGCTAAGTGGTTGCTCGCTGATACCGGATTATCAGCAACCGCAGGCGCCGGTGGCGGTGCAATTCCCCCAAGGTCCTGCCTACTCGCCCAAGGAGGCCGCCAACGTGGCGGCCGCCGAACAGGGCTGGCGGCAATTCTTCCATGACCCGGCGTTGCAGCAGCTGATCCAGACTGCACTGGAAAACAATCGCGACCTCAAAGTCGCGGCGCTGAACATCGATGCCTACGCCGCGCAGTACCAGATCCAGCGGGCTGACCTGTTCCCTGCGGTTTCGGCCAACGCCAGCGGTAGCCGCCAGCGTACTCCAGCACGCATGTCGCAGACCGGCGAAGCCGGGATCACCAGCCAGTACTCGGCCACCGTGGGCGTCAGCGCCTATGAGCTGGACCTGTTCGGCCGGGTACGCAGCCTGAGCGAACAAGCCCTGCAGACCTACTTCTCCAGCGAAGAGGCCCGGCGCAGCACCCAGATCAGCCTGGTGGCCAGCGTGGCCAATGCCTACATGACCTGGCAGGCCGACAAGGAACTGCTGAAACTGACCCAGGACACCCTCGGTGCCTACGAGGAAAGCTACCGGCTGACCTCCCGCAGCAACGAAGTAGGCGTGGCCTCGGCACTGGACCTGAGCCAGGCGCGAACCTCGGTGGAAAACGCCCGGGTTCAACTGGCCCGTTACACCCGCCAGGTGGCCCAGGATGAAAACAGCCTGACGCTGCTGCTGGGCACGGCGATTCCGAGCAATCTTCCGGCGGCCCAGCCGCTGTCGGCCAATCTGTTGAGCGAGCTGCCGGCCGGCCTGCCGTCGGAACTGCTGCAACGGCGTCCGGACATCCTCGAAGCCGAGTACAAGCTCAAAGCAGCCAACGCCAATATAGGCGCGGCGCGGGCGGCGTTCTTCCCGAGCATCAGCCTGACGGCCAACGCCGGCACCTTGAGCCCGGACCTTTCCGGGCTGTTCAAGGGCGGTTCGGGAACCTGGCTGTTCCAGCCGCAGATCAATCTGCCAATCTTCAACGCCGGCAGCCTGCGGGCCAGCCTGGACTACTCGAAGATCCAGAAAGACATCAGCGTCGCGCAGTACGAGAAGTCCATCCAGACCGCCTTCCAGGAAGTCTCCGATGGCTTGGCCGCACGCCAGACCTACAACCAGCAGTTGCAGGCCCAGCGTGACTTCGTCAACGCCAACCAGGACTACTACCGCCTGGCCGAGCGTCGCTATCGCATCGGGGTCGACAGCAACCTGACCTTCCTCGACGCCCAGCGCTCGCTGTTCAGTGCCCAGCAGGCCTTGATCACCGATCGCCTGTCGCAGTTGACCAGCGAGGTCAACCTGTACAAGGCACTCGGCGGCGGCTGGAGCGAACAGACCGCGAAGAACGAGCCACTGGCTGAAAAGGCCCCGGCGCTGCACCTGTTCTGAAGCACAGTCTGTCTGTATGAAAAACCCACTTGACCAGGCTGTGTGAAAACGTTGCGAGTGAAGGCAAGACAAGGCAAAAACAGGCGAGGAAGCGGAGTTTAGGGGCCTAAATGAGCATTCCGAGCCTGTTTTTAACGCAGTATTGCCAAACGCAGTAGTTTTCACACAGCCTGTGACGGTGGGTTTTTTATGCCTCCCGCGCCCTCCCCTCAGCCGCCGGCACCATTGAGCAGGAACACCGGCTCGCGCAGGTAATCCAGGCCCAGTCGGGTTTCGAAGGTCTCGTCGCGCAAGGCTGCCGTGGTGCAGCTCTTGAGCCCCAGCGCCGTGGCCACCAAGGCGAAGCTCTGGCTCAGGTGGCCGCAGTCCATCAAGGCCACGCGCAAGGCCCGGCTGCCCGGGTATTTCCAGGCCAGGCGCTCAAGCCGCGCGGTGGACAGAAACACCACGGCGGCCTTGCTGATCCAGTCCTGCTCGCCACAGGCTGCGCCAATCCACGCCCTGGGGTCCTCTCGCGACAGCAGTTCAAGCCCGTGCCGACGCACCGAATAGTGGTACAACCCCGCCTCGAAGCCCTGCACATTGAGCAGGATCGGATAGACCTCGATGGCATGCAGAGAGCCGCCGGAGGCCGAGGTTTTCTTCAGGAAGAAGTCGCCCATGGGGTTGCGGCGCATCTGGGTAGCGCCCCAGGTGTAATACAGCAGCAGGGACAACTGCCGGGCGCTCAAGGGCGAACCGTCGAAGGTCCGGCAAGTCTCGCGATCGCTCAAGGTATCCACCAGGCCCTGCTGACCCAACGCCGGTGCAGATGCCAACAGAGGATTGTCCAGGGCAAGGAACGGGTGTGAAAAGTAGTCCTTGAACGCCGATGGCTGACGCTGCTGCAACGCCTTGCCAGCCAGCTGTTCTTCCATCTGAGCCACACTGATGTAGGGCGTAGCGGTTTGAGTGCGAGTCCCCAGGTAGAAATCCAGGGCGTCCTGCCAATGGGCCCAGATATCGCCGGCGTCCTCGGGCTCGGCAAGGCCCTGGGACTGCCCGGGCTGCAACAGGCCCAACTCAATCAGCTCCTGGAGTACCGCCAGGCTCTCGCCCTGCAACGCGCCGGGTAGCAAGAGGGCGCTGTCCAGGGTCCGCGGGCAGAGAAAATGCCGTACCAGCGGCAAAAACTCCGTCGACAACTCCAGGTCCAGGCCGCGCCGGCGATCGCGCAGGGAAAAGGCCTGATGGGCGAAACCGAGCCAGGTCCCCGGCCGCAGTTCGAACAAGCTCTGGCCATCCACCGCGCCAACCGTCGGGGCCGGCGCGCTGGCAACAGGCGCGGCCTGCCAGAACAGAGGTTCGGGCCGCAGGGCCTTGATCTCCTTGATCAGCGCCGACAACTGCGGGTCCTCGGCTCGATCGGCAATGTCCCACTCGATGGTGACCGCCTTGAGCGGCGCACACTGCAAGAGTTGGCGCAATATGTCCCAGTCCCGGCGCGGATCGCCGATATGCACCTCAATCAGACGTTGCAGCGGCAATGAGCGCAGGTAATCGCGCAAGTCGTAGCCCAGGGCCCTGGCCGTGCTGATGGCGCTGTCCAGGTCCAGAAGAAAGCCACTGTCACTGCGTTCGACCACACTGCAAATGAACCCGCCTTCGGAGAGTTCCTGGCCAATGTCCATGGAAAACAGCCGGGGGGCGTTCTCCAGCACCAGGGGGGTCCGGGTGAAGGCCTGCAGCTCGATGGCATTGGCCACCACCGTATCGGCCACTTCACGGGCCAGGCTCGGCAGAATGAAATGCTGGGTATCACCCCCCTGAAACCGTGACCAGGAAATATGCTCGGCCAGCCAGGGGGATGAGGTTCGGTCGCACAGACGACGGGTCATGCGCAAAAACTCCCGGTCCATCTCAATGCCGACGCTGCCCAGGGACAGGCTGGAAGAATGCAGCAGCACCGGCACCCGTCCGCCCAGCTCGTTCAGCCGCGGCTGCAGAATGCAGTGGGTGGGCTGGAACTCCAGGTAATCGAAGTACGGCAGCCCTTCATCCAGAATCCGCTCGATGGTGGGATCAAGCCCTGCTGAGCCGGCCCCGGCGCCATGTGGCAAATGGTATTCCAGCCCCACCCCGGCTTCGGGGAAACGCGAAGAATCGAAGTTTTGCATGTCCGCCTCCCTGGCTCAGGCCGTCAGGTGCAGGGGCGCGGCAACGGTGCTGGCACCCTCGCCCCGACTCAGCAACCCGGCATGACGACGCTCCAGCCGATGCACTTCCTGCATCAGGTTGCCCAGCAGTTCCCGCCCTTGCGCGGTGAAACCCGGTGCGGTTTCAAAATCCGCCAGCGCCTTGCTCAAGCCCCGCAGGATAAACAGCATGCGCTGCTCGGCCCGGCGCATTTCCTCTGCCGGACGGGCCTGGACCCGCTCCAGGTACTTGACCAGGGCGATGTAGACGTAGAAGGCGTGGAAGTAGCCATACAAGTCCCGCTGCTGCCCCGACCAGGGCAAGGAATACAGGGCCTCTTTGGAGGCATGAGGCTCCACCACCGCAGCGACTTCGACGATGTTGTACAGCAGCTGGTGGGTCGCTTCATGCACCAGCGACTCTTCCATGTCGAGTATCGAGTTGTCCCGGCTCGACAGCAGGATCACCCCGGTATAACGGGACGCCGAGCAACTGCGAAAACTGCCGTCGGGCAAATAGCACACGGCCTTGACCAGCACTTGCCACTGTTCATGACAGGCCGGCCAGGTGTGCTTGATCCGCAGTAGGGCAAGCTGCATGACGTCCTTGAAAAAGGCTTTGGAATAACCCGCCCGCTCCAGCTGACGCCGGGTTTGCTCATCTGGCGGATAGTCATAACTGGGCGGCGTGACCTGGGTGATCAGCGGGTCGACATCGAATCGATAAACCGGCGGGTATTGCTCATCGACCTGTGCATCCTGCGAAGCTTCGATCCGTTGCAGTACTTGCGCAAACTCCAGCAGCCTGGCTTTAACTTCAGCATCATCCAGCGTCGTTCCGGTCAACAGATAGTTAACATCACGAAACGTCAGAATGTTCCAGATCTGAAACACTGGATGGGCGATAAGTTTGGCGCGAACACTGGGTGGAGACAGAATAATATCCAGCGCCTGTTTAAAAAAAAGATTCAACGCAGAATCGGCAGCAAACAACTTTGACAGCTCGGCATATAACGCGACAAACATCGTATAACGATTCTTTTCGACTTGCTCCTGTAACTTTAAAAAACGTTCCGGCTCGCTGTCCGGGAGAAAAGTAGTGCCCTGAAATAGCTCATCAATGGAAAGTTCTGGTTGCTGACTGTTAACACTGTCCATGGTTCAACCTTCCCTTAAGGTCACGGCAAGGGCTTGCTCATCGTCAGGCTGGCGACTTCATAGCCCAGCAGTTCATAAAGACGACGCGCCCCTTGGTTGCGCCCGAAGACATGCAAACGCATCTCGTCACACCCCCACTCACGCGCCGCCGACTCACCGGCCAGCAGCGTCTGCCTGGCGTAACCCCGGCGACGTTCGATCGGTTCGATATAAAGATCGAGGATGAAGGCAATCCGTCGAGAGCCCACCTGGCGCTCGGCGATCCACAACTCGCCCACCGCCCGTCCCGCACACAGCGCCCGCCACAAGTGATTGTGCGTACTCAGACGCCCCTGCGGCAGCAACTGGCGGAACACCTCTGCCGCCTGGAGCGACGCCTGCTCAGGCAACCATTCCCCGGCCGCCACCATGCCGGTGGCGTATTCATCCAGGGCTCGCTGGGCGAAACGACTGAAGTCGGCTTCCTGCATCGACACCAGGGTGATGGACACGGACAGGCACTCCACGATGACCTTGAATCCCGGTTCCGGTGCGCCGCACTGATGAAAACTTGAGCGCGGCACACCGGACTGCACACGCCTGGCTCAGTCCATGCGCGCCTGTTGCTGTTGAGTGTCAAAGATTGCCGCGACACCAATTTTGTCGCGAATCGCCGAACCGGCGCTGGTCAGTTTTGCCGTATCGATACTTTTCACTGCACCCACTTCGGTAACACTCAGGTGCACACCGATACCTTTGGCCGCTGCTTCTGGGTCCTTTTGCAACTGTGCGGCGAACTCCTTATCCAGAAGTGCGCGACCGACTACCGACGCCAAGCGTTCCTGATTGACTCTCGTACTCATGGTATTTCTCCTTGTATATTCACAACACGATAAAAAGCCCTCTCCCGACGAAACTTTAAACTTATCCTTGTCCGCCTTGAGGAACTTCAATATAGCAAGGCAAACCTGCTTTTCCAGCGAGCACAAACCTTTCACTTAAACCTTTTTACGATAATCGATAACACCGAATATCAAGTTTAACTGGCGATTAGCCCTATATCCTTTTATATAAGAACAACATCCAACAACAAGGATTTACTACTAAAGCGATAAGTCCTTTTTATTAACTAATTGATGCCGCCCGCAGCGTCATGGAAATAGCGCAACTTCCAGCATTGATCGATCAGCGAGGACAACCTCAGGATTCATCAGGGATATATCCCCTGGCGCCCCACCACACCCGGCCCGATAACTGTTCGTTTATCGCCCAGAACCCGCATTCGCCAATTGATCGGCCCTGATCCGCGACGCACCATTCCCGGCACCCGAACACACCAATAACAACAGGTTCGATGCCATGCCCTCACGTCCTGCCCGCTCCGGCTGATCCTGCAAGCGCCACCTCCCACACCTTGAAAGCTGTCCGCATGGGCTTTTTGCGGCAGTGGATCGTTGCACCCCTAACAATTAGAGAGACCGACGAATGAAGCCAATCACCCCGCCGCAACACCTTCTGCCCAGCCTTCTGGCCCTGGCGCTGACCAGCGCCGCCCTGCCGGTCATGGCCGCAGAGTCGGGCTTTCTCGAAGATGCCCAGGCCAACCTGAACCTGCGCAACTTCTACATCAACCGCAACTTCACCAACCCGAGCAAGGTCCAGGGCAAGGCTGAAGAGTGGACCCAGAGCTTCATCCTCGACGCCAAGTCAGGATTCACCCAGGGCACGGTAGGCTTCGGCATGGATGTATTGGGCCTGTACTCGCTGAAGCTCGACGGTGGCAAGGGCACCGGCGGCACCCAGCTGCTGCCCCTGGACCACGACGGGCGCCCGGCGGACAACTTCGGGCGCCTGGGAGTGGCCTTCAAGGCCCGGCTGTCGCAGACCGAGGTCAAGGTTGGCGAATGGATGCCGGTGCTGCCGATCCTGCGTTCGGATGACGGTCGCTCGCTGCCGCAAACCTTCCGCGGCGGCCAGATCACCTCGAAGGAAATCGCCGGCCTGACCCTCTACGGCGGTCAGTTCCGTGGCAACAGCCCACGCGACGACAGCAGCATGAGCGACATGACGATGTTCGGCAAAGCGGCCTTCACCTCGGATCGCTTCAACTTCCAGGGGGCCGAATACGCCTTCAATGACAAGCGCACCCAGATCGGCCTGTGGAATGCCGAGCTCAAGGACATCTACAGCCAGAAGTTCGTTAACCTGATCCACACCCAGCCGCTGGGCGACTGGACCCTGGGGGCCAACCTGGGCTTCTTCTACGGCAAGGAAGACGGCAGCGCCCGGGCCGGCGATCTGGAAAACCGCACCTGGTCCGGCCTGTTCTCGGCCAAATACGGCGGCAACACCTTCTACGTCGGCCTGCAGAAGCTCACTGGCGACAGCGGCTGGATGCGGGTCAATGGCACCAGCGGCGGGACCCTGGCCAACGACAGCTACAACGCCAGCTACGACAACGCCAAGGAAAAATCCTGGCAACTGCGCCATGACTACAACTTCGCCGCCCTGGGCGTGCCTGGTTTGACCCTGATGAACCGCTACATCAGCGGCAGCAACGTGCACACCACCACCGTCAGCGATGGCAAGGAATGGGGCCGGGAAAGCGAGCTTGGGTACACGGTGCAGAGCGGCACCTTGAAGAACCTCAACCTGAAATGGCGCAACTCCACCATGCGCCGTGATTTCAGCAACAACGAGTTCGACGAGAACCGCCTGATCGTCAGCTATCCGCTGAGCCTGCTGTAACCGCGCAACGCGCAACAAAAAGGCCAGCCCGGTGATCGGGCTGGCCTTTTTGTTGGGCCATGGAACGGGTTACACACGCGATTCGGTGCCCAGTTCGTCCCACACCGATTCGGCCAGGTGGAAGGTGGCATTGGCTGCCGGGATGCCGCAGTAGATCGCGCTCTGCATGATCACTTCCTTGATCTCGGCTCGGCTCACGCCGTTGTTGGCAGCAGCCCGCAGGTGCAGCTTGAGTTCTTCGTTGCGGTTCATGCCGATCAGCATGGCAATGGTGATCAAGCTGCGGGTATGCCGCGGCAGGCCCGGACGGGTCCAGATATCACCCCAGGCATGGCGGGTGATCATTTCCTGGAACTCCGAGTTGAACTCGTTCAGGGCATTCAGGCTGCGGTCCACATGGGCGTCGCCCAGTACGGCGCGGCGGACCTGCATGCCTTCGTCATAACGTTGTTTCTCGTCCACAAAGGGCTCCTTGAATCCGGGGTCAGGCCAGCAGGAATTCCACGACACGGTCGCTGAACGCGTCACCGGCCTGGACGTTGGACAGATGCGCGGCATAGAACTCGGCGTACTCGGCGCCGGCCACGTGCTGCTGGATGAAGTGACTGCCAGAAGGCGGCGTCACCGCGTCTTCGCTGCCGGCAATCACCAGGGTCGGCACCTTGATCGCTGCCAGTTGCTCACGGAAATCCGCATCCCGCACCGCTGCGCAGTTGGCGGCATAACCCTGGGGCGAGGTGGCGGCGAGCATGTCGGTGATCAGTTTGGCCTGATCAGGACGCGCGGCGGCAAAGTCCTCGGTGAACCAGCGGGCAATGGAGGCATCGCGTAGCGCCACCATGGCGGTCTGGCCGTCACGCAGCACGGTCTCGATCCGTGGGTTCCAGATGGACGGGTCGCCGATCTTCGCCGCGGTGTTGCACACCACCAGCTTGTGCAGACGCTCGCCGGCATTGATCCCCAGCCACTGGCCGATCAGGCCGCCCATGGACAGACCGCAGAAATGCGCCCGGCGGATATCCAGGGCATCCAGCAGTGCCAGCACATCCTGGCCCAGTTGCTGGATGCTGTAAGGCCCCTCGGTCACCAGCGAACGGCCATGGCCGCGAGTGTCCATGCGCAACACCCGAAAGTGCCGGGTGAACGCCGCGATCTGCTTGTCCCACATGTGCAGATCGGTGCCCAGGGAGTTGGACAGCACCAGTACCGGCGCGCCCTCTGGTCCTTCGAGTTGATAGTGCAGATCGCCCTCGGCGAGTTTCACGAATCCCACAGCAGTCTCCTTCAGGCCTTCAAGGCAAAATGTTCAGCCACGGCGCGCTCGACCCAGGCCTGGGCCTGACCGAGGTAGTGCGCCGGGTCCATCAGACGATCCAGCTCTGGCGCCGACAGCTCGGCGCTGACCTGGGCATCGTCCGCCAATACCTCGCGCAGATGGCGTCGTTCAGCCACCGCACGCTTGCAGCATTGTTCCAACAGGTGATGGGCCGTCTCCCGCCCCAGGCGCTGGGCCAGTTCAATGCTCACCGCTTCCGCCAGAACCAGGCCCTGGGTCAGGTCAAGGTTGCGCGCCATGCGTGCGCTGTCGACCTCCAGGCCCTCGGCGACCAGCAAGGCTTGTTGCAGGGCTCCGGACACTAGGCAGCAGATCTCCGGCAGGGTTTCCCATTCGGCGTGCCACAGGCCGAGGCTGCGCTCGTGCTCCTGGGGCATGGCGGCAAACATCGTCGCCAAGAGGCCCGGAACCCGGGTCGCGGCGCTGATCAATACCGCCGCACCCACCGGATTGCGCTTGTGCGGCATGGTGGACGAACCGCCCTTGCCCGGCGCCGAAGGCTCGAAGACTTCCGCCGCCTCGGTCTGCATCAACAGGCTGATATCCCGCCCCAGCTTGCCCAGGCTGCCGGCCAGCAGGCCCAGCACCGAGGCGAACTCCACCAGACGGTCGCGCTGGGTGTGCCAGGGCTGTTCCGGCAGGCTCAGTTGCAGTTCTTGCGCCAGGGCCTGGGCAATCGGCAGGGCCTGTTCGCCCAGGGCCGCCAGGGTTCCGGAGGCACCGCCGAACTGCAGCACCAGCAGACGCGGCTTGAGTTGCTGCAGCCGTTCGCGGCTGCGGGTCACGGCCCCCAGCCAACCGGCGATCTTCATGCCCAGGGTCACCGGCGTGGCATGTTGCAGCCAGGTACGGCCGGCCAGGGGCGTGTCGGCATAGCGCTGGGCCTGGGCCGCGAGTATGCCGCCCAGGCGGTTCAGGTCCCCCTCCAGCAAGTCCACGGCGCGGCGCAATTGCAGCACCAGCCCACTGTCCATCACGTCCTGGCTGGTGGCGCCCAGGTGCACATAACGCTCGGCCTCGGCATCGGTCCGGGCGGTCTGCTTGCCCAGGGCTTTGACCAGAGGAATCGCCGAATTGCCGGCCGTGGCGATCGCTTCACCCAGGGCCTGGAAGTCATAGAGATGGGCGTGGCAAGCCGCCTCGATGGGGGCAACCGCCGCGCTTGGAATCAACCCGGTGCGCGCCTCGGCCCGGGCCAGGGCAGCCTCGAAGTCGAGCATGGCCTGGACCCGTCCCTGGTCACAGAACACCCCACGCATTTCCCGGGCAGTAAAGTAGGCATCGAACAACTGGTTGCTCGCAGGTAAGGTCATAAACAGTCCTTGGTGCGCCTGTGCCCTGGGCGGGCACAGGCGTACGGGTCAAAGGTCATGGTGCAAGTATGCAGCCTGTTTCGGCAGACGCAGGCTGAACAGGAAAGCAATCGCCATCATCGCCGTGACATACCAGTAGAAGGTGTTTTCCATGCCCATGTTCTTGAAGTTCAGGGCCACCCATTCTGCCGAGCCACCGAAGATCGCATTGGCCACCGCATAAGCCAAGCCTACCCCCAGCGCCCGCACTTGTGGCGGGAACATCTCCGCCTTCACCAGACCGCTGATGGAGGTGTAGAAACTGACGATGGCCAGGGCCAGGGTGATCAGTACAAAGGCCAGGAACGGACTGGTGACGGTCTTGAGGGTCATCAGGATCGGCACCGTGAACAGGGTGCCCAGGGCGCCGAACCAGAGCATCGAGTTACGCCGGCCAATCCTGTCCGCGAGCATTCCGAACAGCGGCTGCATGCACATATAAAGGAACAGCGCGCCGGTCATGATGTAGCTGGCGGTCTTGGCGTGCATGCCCGCGGTGTTCACCAGGTACTTCTGCATGTAGGTGGTGAAGGTGTAGAAAATCAGCGAGCCGCCAGCGGTGTAGCCCAGCACGGTGATAAAGGCCGCCGAGTGATGCTTGAACAGCGCGGCGATGCTGCCGGCGTCCTTGTTCTCACGCATTTCCTTGCTGGTGGTTTCCTTCAGCGAACGCCGCAGCAGCAACGAGATCACCGCCGCGATGGCGCCGATCACGAAGGGAATGCGCCAACCCCAGGCCTTGAGCTCGGCCTCATCGAGGAACTGCTGGAGGATCACCACCACCGACACCGCCAGCAGTTGTCCGCCGATCAGGGTCACGTATTGGAAGGACGCGAAGAAACCGCGCTGGCCCTTGAGCGCCACTTCACTCATGTAGGTGGCGGTGGTGCCGTACTCACCGCCCACCGACAAGCCCTGGAACAGGCGCGCCACCAGCAGCAGGAACGGCGCCCAGGCACCGATGCTGGCGTAGGTTGGCAGGAAGGCGATGACCAGGGAGCCGGCGCACATCATCAGCACCGAGATCATCATCGAGTTCTTGCGCCCATGACGATCGGCAACCCGGCCGAACAGCCAGCCGCCGATGGGACGCATCAGGAACCCCGCAGCGAATACCCCGGCCGTGTTGAGCAGTTGCACGGTGGGATCGTCAGAGGGGAAGAAAGCCGGAGCGAAGTAGATGGCACAAAAGGCATAGACGTAGAAGTCGAACCACTCCACCAGGTTGCCGGAGGACGCACCGACAATGGCAAAGATCCTTTTGCTGCGCTCCTCTGCGGTGTAGTGACTTGTCGTTGTAGTCATGGTTTTTCACTCATGGGGGACAGTGCGAATCTAGACACACTTTGCAACAATCCCGTTCCCTACGGGACGTGGGCTCTGTGGTTCTGCCCTGTAGCCGCTGCCGAGCCACGGCGAGGCTGCGAAAGGCCGGGCCGCGTTCGGTACGCAGGGCCTTGCTCGGCAATCTCTCGCCAAACTCGCCGCAACCTTGAGAACCCCGCGCCCCTTCGGGTCGTTCGCAGCCTGCGGCTGCGGCTACACAGTGCTCCGGCTCAGTAGTCGAAGAACACGGTTTCGGCGTCGGTGCCCTGGAGGATCACGTTCCACTGATAGCGGCCCTCGGCATCGGACTTGGCCAGCAAGGTGCTGCGGCGTTCCTCGGGTACACAGGCCAGCAAGGGGTCAGTGGCATTGGCCGGTTCACCCTCGAAATAGATCCGGGTCAGCAAGTGCTTGACCAGGCCCCGAGCGAACACCAGCACCACCAGGTGCGGCGCCTGGGTCGTGCCCTTCAGACCCGGCACCGCGCCCGGCTTGATGGTGGTGAAGCGGAAGCGCCCTTCGCCATCCACCGGGACCCGGCCAAAACCCTGGAAGCTCGGGTCCAGAGGTTTGTCCTGGTCGTCCTCGCAGTGGCGGTACTTGCCGGCAGCGTTGGCTTGCCAGACTTCCAGCATGGCGTCGTTGACGAAGTTGCCGTTGCCGTCCACCACCTGGCCGGTGATTGCCACTCGCTCGCCCAGGGTGCCTTCCTCGGTCAGGTCTTCGCGGTTCAGCCAGGTCAGGCCGATGTGGTAGTAGGGGCCGACGGTGTGGGAGGTAGTCGCGGTCAGGCTCATGTTATTTCTCCATCGGCGTGGCATCGCGGCCGCGCAGGACGATGTCCCAACGGTAACCGAGGGCGTAGGAAGGAATGGTTTTCTCCAGGTCGAAGCGGGCGATCAAGCGTTCCTTGGCACGGGTGTCCGGCACGCAGTTGTAGATCGGGTCATATTCCAGCAGCGGGTCCCCGGGGAAATACATCTGGGTCACCAGACGGGTGAGGATGCTCGGGCCGCACAGCGAAAAATGGATATGCGCCGGACGCCAGGCATTGTGGTGGTTGCCCCAGGGGTAGGCGCCGGGCTTGATGGTCTGGAACTGATACCAGCCCTCTGCATCGGTGACGGTACGCCCGGTGCCGGTGAAGTTCGGGTCCAGGGGCGCGTCGTGCAGGTCGCGGTCGTGGTTGTAGCGACCGGCGGCGTTGGCCTGCCAGATCTCCACCAGGATGCCCGGCACCGGCAGGCCGTTCTCGTCCAGCACCCGGCCGTGGATGATGATCCGCTCGCCCTGGGGCTGGCCTTGGTGCTGGGCTGTCAGGTCGTTGTCCCGCTCCTGGATCGACTCGGCGCCGATGCTCGGGCCGGTGATTTCCGACAGCGAATGGGGCAGGAACACCAGCGGCTTGGACGGCGAGCGGGTGTTGGTCGACTGGTAGGCCGGGTGCAGGTAATCAGGCTGAGTACCCGCTTGCGGGCGCCGGTAACCGGGCTTGTCACTCATGGTGCTTCCTCGTTCTCTTCTTATATAGGGCAGGCATTCAAACCCGCTCGATGGCCAGTGCCAGCCCTTGGCCGACGCCCACGCACATGGTCGCCAGGCCTTTTTTACCGCCGCTCTTTTCCAGCTGATGCAGGGCTGTCAGCACCAGGCGCGCGCCGCTCATGCCCAAGGGGTGACCCAGGGCAATGGCGCCGCCATTGGGATTGACCTGCGGCGCATCGTCGGCAAGACCCAGCTCCCGCAGTACCGCCAAACCCTGGCTGGCGAAAGCTTCATTGAGTTCGATCACATCGAAATCGCTGACGGCCACACCCAGGCGCTCGATCAGTTTGCGCACCGCCGGCACCGGGCCGATGCCCATCACTCGTGGCGCCACACCGGCGCTGGCCATGCCCAGCACTCGCGCACGTGGAGTCAGGCCGTGTTTCTTGACCGCCTCGGCCGACGCCAGGATCAGTGCGGCAGCGCCGTCGTTGACTCCGGACGCGTTGCCGGCGGTGACGGTCTTGTCCGGGCCGTTGACCGGCTTGAGTTTGCCCAGGGCTTCCAGGGTCGTGTCGGCCCGTGGATGTTCGTCCTGTTCCACCACGCTCTCGCCCTTCTTGTGGGCAATGCGCACCGGGACGATTTCCTCGGCGAAGAAACCGGCGGCCTGGGCCGCGGCGGTGCGCTGCTGGCTGCGCAGGGCGAAGGCGTCCTGGTCAGCGCGGGACACTTTATAGTCGTCGGCCACGTTGTCGGCGGTCTGGGGCATGGCATCCACACCGTACTGGGCTTTCATCAACGGGTTGATGAAACGCCAGCCGATGGTGGTGTCTTCCAGCTTCATGTTGCGCGAAAAGGCGGCATCGGCCTTGCCCATGACAAAGGGCGCACGGGACATGGACTCGACGCCGCCGGCAATCGCCAGTTCCATCTCGCCACTGGCAATGGCGCGGAAGGCGGTGCCGATGGCATCCATGCCCGAGGCGCAGAGGCGGTTGAGGGTGACGCCCGGCACGCTGTCCGGCAGGCCCGCCAGCAGCAGCGCCATGCGCGCCACGTTGCGGTTGTCTTCACCGGCCTGGTTGGCGCAGCCGAGGAATACCTCGTCCACGGCAGTCCAGTCCACCGTCGGGTTGCGCTCCATCAGCGCCTTGATCGGCACCGCCGCCAAGTCGTCGGCGCGCACCGCCGACAGGCCGCCGCCAAAGCGGCCGATGGGGGTACGAATGGCATCACAGATGAATACGTCGCGCATCAGGCTTCTCCAGGTGCTTGGCCGTGGGCCGCAGCGGTGCGTGCTTCCAGCTCACGCAGGGCGGTCAGTTCGACTTCAGTAGGCGCGGCCGTCTCGGCCACATGCTCGGCAAAACGGATCGCCCAACCGGTAGCGGCCACCACCTGCTCGCGGGTCACCCCCGGGTGCAGGGAAGTGACGACGAATTCGTGGGTACCAGCTTCCGGTTCCATGATGCACAGGTCGGTGATGATCCCCACCGGCCCGGCGCCGGGCAGGCCCAGACGCTTGCGCGAGTCGCCGCCCTCGCCGTGACCGACGGAGGTGATGAAGTCCAGCTTGTCGACAAAGGAACGGGAAGACTGCTTGAGAATGATCAGCACGCTTTTCGCCGAACCGGCGATCTCCGGAGCACCGCCGGCCCCCGGCAGGCGCACCTTGGGCCGGTGGTAATCACCCACCACTGTGGTGTTGATGTTGCCGAAGCGGTCGACCTGGGCCGCGCCGAGGAACCCCACATCGATGCGCCCGCCTTGCAGCCAGTAGCGGAAAATCTCTCCGGTGGGGACTACGGTGTCGGCAGTTTCCGCCAGTTCACCGTCACCGATGGACAGCGGCAGCACGCTGGGCTTGGCACCAATCGGGCCGGATTCGTAGATCAGCACCACGTCCGGCGACGAGGTCAGGCGCGCCAGGTTGGCGGCCTTGGACGGCAGGCCGATGCCGACGAAGCATACCGAACCGTTCTGCAGGCGACGGGCCGCGGCCACGGTCATCATTTCATTGGTGGAGTAGGTCATTACTGGGCCTCCGAAGCTGCGGCCAGCTTGGCCTGGAATTCGCTGAAGTCGGCACTGCCGTGGATGTATTCGTTGATCCACGCGGTGAAGGTCTCACGGTCGCGGGCGATCGGGTCCCAGGCCTGGTAGAAGCGGTTGTCGCGCTCGGAATAACCATGGGCGTAGGACGGATGGGCGCCGCCGGGCACATGGCACACCGCGCTCAGGGCCCAGGTCGGCAGCACGCAGGCGTTCATCGGCGCATTCAGGTCGTCGACGATTTCCTCGACGGTAACGATGCAGCGCTTGGCGGCCAGGGCGGCCTCTTTCTGCACCCCAAGGATGCCCCACAGCAGGACGTTGCCCTTGCGATCGGCTTTCTGCGCGTGAATCACCGTCACGTCGGGACGCACCGAAGGCACTGCCGCCAGCACTTCACCGGTGAAGGGACAGGTCACGGTCTTGATCAGTGGGTTGACCTTGGGCAGATCGGAGCCGGCATAGGCCCGCAGCACCGCGAATGGCAGGCCGGAGGCCCCGGCCACATAGGCGTTGGCCAGGTCGGCGTGGCTGTGCTCTTCAATTTCCAGGGGCTGTGGCCACTGCTTTTCCACGGCGTCGCGCAGACGATGCAGGGAGCCGACACCCGGGTTGCCGCCCCAGGAGAAAATCAGCTTGCGAGCGCAACCGGCACCGATCAACTGGTCGTAGATCAGGTCAGGCGTCATCCGTACCAGGGTCAGGTCTTTCTTGCCCTGGCGGATGATTTCATGACCTGCGGCCGTAGGAATCAGGTGGGTGAAGCCTTCGAGTGCGACGGTGTCACCGTCGTTGACGAATTGCTTCACCGCGTCGTGCAGCGAAAGGATTTCAGCCATGGATGGGGTCTCCCGATTGTTATTCAGCGACTGGAGAAAAAGGCGCTCTAGGCGCGCCGCAGTGACTGAAGATTAAGCCGGAGCAATACCCCAAACAATCCGATAATCGACTGAGTGTTCGATTATCGAACGGATTGTTGCAGGGCTATCGATTCTTCGCCCTGCACTCAATCCTGGCCTTTATTGCCTGTCAGGTGGCGTCGGCATGGCTGACCATGCCCTTGATCACCACCGCCGTGGTGGCCAGCGCCGCCGGGATCACCAGCGCGGTCAGCACCTGCTCGAAGTTCCAGCCCAGGCCCAACAGGGTGGCGCCCATCCAGGCACCGAGAATGGCGCCGAATCGACCGATGCCGAGCATCCAGGACACCCCGGTGGCCCGTCCCTGGGTCGGATAGAAACGCGCCGCCAGGGAAGGCATCGCCGATTGCGCACCGTTGACGCACATGCCGGCGATCAGCACCAGGGTGGCGAGCACGGTGATATTGCCCAGGCTTTGTCCCACGGCGTAGGCGAAGACCCCGGCCAGCAGGTAGAAGCAGCCAATCACCTTGTGCGGATTGAAACGGTCCATGGCCCAGCCCACGGCGACTGCACTGAGCACCCCGCCAAACTGGAACAAGGCGCCGATAAAGGCTGCCTGCTCCATGCTCGCGCCACTGTCGCGCATCAGGGTCGGCAGCCAGCTGGTCAGCAGGTAGACAATCACCAGGCCCATGAAATAGGTGAGCCACAGCAACAGCGTGCCGACGCTGTAAGTGCCGGAGAAGATCACGGCAAAGACGTTGCGCGCCTTCACCGTCTTCTGTTCCGGCACGCTGAAACTGCCGGCCTCGCTGACGATGGCTGGAGCGATGGGGGCCAAGGTCTTGCGCACCTTGTCGGTGCCACGATTGCGCACCACCAAGTAACGCGCCGACTCCGGCAGCCAGGCCACCAGCACCAGGGTCAGGATCAGCGGCAGGACGCCGCCGATCAGCAGCAGGCTGTGCCAGCCGAAGGCCGGGATCAGCTTGGCGGAAATGAAACCACCGCCCGCCATGCCCAGGTTGAACCCACAAAACATGCTGGTCACCAACAGCGACTTATGGCGCTCGGGGGTGTACTCCGAAAGCAGCGTGGTGGCATTGGGCATCCCCGCCCCCAATCCCAGGCCGGTGAGAAAGCGCAGCACCAGCAACTGGTCGACGTTGGTGCTGTAGGCCGAAGCCAGGCTGAAGGCGCCAAACAGCAGCACCGCCCCTACCAGCACCACCTTGCGACCAAAACGGTCAGCCAGGGGCCCGGAACCCAGGGCACCGAAGACCATGCCGATCAGCGCCGCACTCATCACCGGGCCCAGGCTGGCACGGTCGATGCCCCAGTCCTGGGACAGCGCCGGGGCGATGAAGCCCATGGCCGCGGTGTCCAGCCCATCGAGAAAGACAATCAGGAAACACAGGATCACGACTCGCCACTGGTAACGCGACAGCGGCTGGGAATTGATGAAGGACTGCACATCGAGGCAGTTCCCTACAGCAGATTGGGGTTGATTCATTGTTTTTATTTCCACACTAAAACGCAGGCGCGCACAGGCCGCCAAGGGCTGATCAGGTCACGTAGAAAAGGTGGCGAAAATCAGGCGATTCGAGCGGGACGGCAGGAACGGTCACGGCAACGACGCAGGGAGAGCATGCTCATGAGTTGGCCTCTTCATTATTATTGGACGGGTCATCGGCAGCAGGCTGGCAATGCCG
Source organism: Pseudomonas sp. BLCC-B112 (assembly GCF_028550695.1). NCBI lineage: Bacteria > Pseudomonadati > Pseudomonadota > Gammaproteobacteria > Pseudomonadales > Pseudomonadaceae > Pseudomonas > Pseudomonas sp. BLCC-B112. The sequence goes on along the minus strand of NZ_JAQQGK010000001.1, from coordinate 649,590 downwards.
GCTGGCCGCCGATGACGCTGGCGCGACATTAATGAGCCAGGGGAAAGAGCGTCAATTCGTCAAAGGCGGATCTGTGCGTTTATCGAACGCTTAAGCAAACAGCTGGGCGCTGAGATCGCGGCTGGCGCTCAGCAGGCCGGGGAGAAAACGCTGTTCCAATTCGGCGCGGCTGACCCGACCCGCGTGGGTGCTGACGTTCAATGCTGCCAGCACCTGGCCCGAGGCGTCGTACACCGGCACCGCTATGGAGCGCAGTCCCTGCTCCAGCTCCTGGTCGACGATGCACCAGCCTTGCTGACGCACTTGTTGCAAGCACTCCAGCAAGGCTTCGGGGGTATGCAGGGTACGGCTGGTCTTGGCCTGCAGGTCGGCGTGCTCCAGATACTCATGCAGCGAGGAGTCATCCAGCGCGGCCAACAGAATCCGCCCCATGGACGTGCAATAGGCCGGTAGCCGGCCGCCCACCGAAAGATCGACGGAAATCAACCGCTGGGTAGTGGCCGAACGGGCGATATAGAGGATGTCGTCGCCTTCCAGGGTGGCCATGTTGCAGGCTTCATGGAGTTGCTCGCTCATGCGGTCCAGATAAGGCTGCGCGGAAACCGCCAGGGGCGTCGACGACAGGTAAGCGTGCCCCAGGGTCAGCACCTTGGGCAGCAGCGAATAGGTACGCCCGTCGGTGGTGGCGTACCCCAGCTTGATCAGGGTATGCAGGCAGCGGCGCACTGCCGCTCGGGGAATCTCCGTGCGGTGGCTGATCTGGGCGATGGTCAGGTGACGCTTGCGTTCCTGAAACGCCTGCACCACCGCCAGGCCACGGGCCAGAGACGTCATGAAATCCGGGTCACCGGTCAACGCCTGAATCCTCTTCGCTGCCGAAGCCACGATGGGCGGCGCCACTGAGGTGAAGGAATTACGCATCTGATCGTTCATTTCAGGGTCTCTGCGATGAAATTCTTCCGTATTACAAGCCGTATTGGAGAGGCAGCACAAGTCAGCCCCTGCAAGATTGGGCGATTATCGAACCGTCGACCGATAATCGCAATCTGCGGTGCTTGCCGCTGCCAACCACTCGCCCCACTCTTTTATTGCAAAAACTCATGGTAATAATCACCAGCAGGCGGTGGACTCAGTGACCATCTTCAGACCTGCCACTTGTATCAAGAGCGGATTAGCCCCATATAGATTTCTACCAACGGAGTACGAAGACGGGAAGCGCCGTGTAGGAATTCATTAGAACTTCCGTGTCACAAAACGCTCACAATAAAGTTGACAGTTTTAAACTTGCCGAGCGTAGAGTTATTCTTTGCCGAGGCTATACTGCCGAAGTGAGTAACGCGCAATCAGTCCCGCTCGTACCTCGCTCAGGTGACCTAAGGCTGCAATCGGTCACCTGTCGCAAGCGCTTGACCCCTAACCAGATTCGGCCAATCCGCTTGCAACAAACAACACTGTTGCTACGACAGTCGTTTTCATCCGGTGACGTGGCCGCATGCAACAAAAGGCTGACTGGAAAGAGCAGGCCCCAAGGCCTCGGCAGGCAATCAGTCTGCTTTCTTGATAGTCGCCCACAAGCAATGCGTTGCACCGGAATGGACCCTTACTCAATTAGGTAACACTGTGACGAAAGACGAACTGCGCGCGGAACTTGAGCGCCAGGAACAACGTTACAAGGAAGTTTACGGCGGCGAGATCACCCGTTATGCCGCCCAACCGGAACCTGAACGCAAACCTTGGCGCAAACGCGCAAGTATTCGCGACCAGGCGTTCACCCAAGAACTGCAAAAGATGGAAAAAGAGCTCAAGGCCGAACAGCCATAATGCCGGCGGCCTGAGCTTCTCAGGGCTTGCTCTCTTGTCCGCTCGATCACCCCAGCGGCCAGGCAGACCATTGATGCTCGCTACCCCGGGCCCCTCACCGCCTCGCCCCACCCACAGCGAGAAACGGTACCCGGCAGGCCCTTTCGTTGAAATTTCATACAAGCGTTTGAACCTTCTCACTCCCGGGCTCAAACCCTCGTCATCGTGCTTTGGCCCAATAAACTCAATGACTTGCCACATTTGGCGAGAATTGGCGAAAACTCTGCTCCCGGTCAGTTTTTTCGTTGAAGAATGTTACCGGTTAGCACCTTGTGCATTGATTAGCAGGGTTTTCTGGCATAATCGCGCCCCCTTATGACCGGGTCAGAAAACCTTCATGATCGATTTATTCAGCGGACTGGATGCTTGGGTGCTTGTGAGCCTCTTGCTCGCCCTGGCTTTTGTCCTCGCCTACGAGTTCATCAACGGCTTTCATGACACCGCAAACGCGGTTGCCACTGTCATCTACACCAAAGCCATGCCGCCACACCTGGCCGTGTTCTTTTCCGGTGTCTTCAATTTCCTCGGTGTGCTGCTGGGCGGCGTCGGCGTGGCCTATGCCATCGTTCACCTGCTGCCGGTCGAGCTGCTGATCAATGTCAACACCGGTCACGGTCTGGCCATGGTCTTCTCGCTGCTGGCCGCGGCCATCGCCTGGAACCTGGGCACCTGGTACTTCGGCATCCCGGCTTCCAGTTCCCACACCCTGATCGGCTCGATCCTCGGTGTCGGCCTGGCCAACGCCCTGATCAACGACATTCCCCTGGGGGACGGCGTGAACTGGCAGAAAGCGATCGATATCGGGGCCTCCCTGGTGTTCTCGCCGATGGCCGGCTTCCTTATAGCTGCGCTGGTGCTGATTGGTCTGAAATGGTGGCGTCCGATCTCGAAGATGCACAAGACCCCGGAACAGCGCCGCAAGGTCGATGACAAGAAGCACCCACCGTTCTGGAACCGCCTGGTACTGGTGATCTCGGCCATGGCCGTGAGCTTCGTCCACGGCTCCAACGACGGTCAGAAGGGCATTGGCCTGATCATGCTGGTGCTGATCGGCATCGTGCCCGCGCAGTTCGTGCTGGACCTCAACAGCACCACCTACCAGATCGAGCGTACCCGCGACGCGACCCTGCACCTGAGTCAGTTCTACGAGCGCAACCACGACTCCCTGGGCGAGTTCCTGGCCCTGGGCAAGAGCGTGAAAGACGACCTGCCGGGCAAGTTCCGCTGCAACCCGCAACAGACCGAGCCCACCATCAGCGCCCTGCTGAACAGCCTCAAGGGTGTCGCCGACTACCACTCGCTGTCGCCGGAAAGCCGCATCGAAGTGCGTCGCTACCTGCTGTGCCTGGATGACACAGCGAAAAAAGTGGGCAAACTGCCGAACCTGTCGGCCCGTGAAAAGGCTGACCTGGACAAGCTGCGCAAGGACCTGACCGCCACCACCGAGTACGCACCGTTCTGGGTGATCCTGGCCGTCGCCCTGGCACTGGGCCTGGGCACCATGATCGGCTGGAAGCGTGTGGTGCTGACCATTGGCGAGAAGATCGGCAAGCAAGGCATGACCTACGCCCAGGGCATGTCGGCACAGATCACCGCCGCGGGCCTGATCGGCCTGGCGAACATCTTCAGCCTGCCGGTCTCCACCACCCACGTACTCTCCTCCGGCGTGGCCGGGACCATGGTCGCCAACAAGAGCGGCCTGCAAGGCGGTACGGTGAGAACCATCCTCCTGGCCTGGGTCCTCACCCTGCCGGCGACCGTGGCCCTGTCTGCCGGTCTGTTCTGGGCGGCCTCCAAAGTCCTGGGTACCTGATACCCCAGCGCCAACAAAAAAGGTGCGCCCCTCGGGACGCACCTTTTTTTATGCCTTTTCCACAGGCAAAAAAAAGGGCAACCGAAGTTGCCCAAAATGCCTTGCGTGCTCGTTGCTCTGGAGAGACTTAAGGTTTTTTACGCTTATTCGCGTCTTTCCAGATGAAGAAACCAAACCCTGCGAAAAACAGAACCATGAGGCCGACAGTCAGCACTCCGGCGATCACCACATTGTCGAAAAACATGACTGGCCTCCTGCTCTTGCCCTGTTGCGATGGGGCTAAGTTAACCAAAGAGGCCGCGGGGAAAATTGACCGGGGTCAATGTCGCCCAAGACTGGGCGCGAGGAAGGGGAAATAACTGACCTGTATCAACAGAAAGCGCCCAGTTCAGCGCTTTTTCGGTTTGTTTTTCGGCTTTTTCTTGGCCTTGCCCAAAGGCATGGCCTGCTCGAATGCCTGGCGTACTTCATTCAGGCGTTTCTCGTTCAGGTCATGCACACGCTTGGCGCGTTCAGCATTCAGGTCGATCAGCTTGTCGTCTTGATTCATGGCTTGGCTGGCATCACTGGGAGGTCAATATCAACCGCACTGCTACAGGATGCAGAGCGGCCCTGGCGGATAGGCCAATAATGCGGCGTGCCGCCGCACCTGACCAGTGATCAGACCGGCACAAAGGCAATAAAGTCGCTGCCGTGAAGAGTTTTTATCAGCACAATGGCCCTTTGCAAACCGCCCCACGGAGCCTGATGTGGAAATGCCCAAGCACCTGCCGCCACTGCTGGCCCTGCGCGCATTCGAGGCCGTGGCCCGCCACCTGAGCTTTATCAAGGCGGCTCGGGAACTGTGCGTGAGCCAGAGCGCGGTCAGCCATCAAGTGCAGAAACTCGAACAGCACCTGGGCCAACGCTTGTTTGTTCGCCGTACCCGCGCCATCGACCTGACCGCCACCGGCGACACCTATTACCGACAGATTCGTCCGGCCCTGGAGCAGATCGCCCAAGCCACCCAGGCGCTGCTTGCGCCCGCTGGGCAACAGGTGTTGCGCATCGGTCTGCTGGCGTCCTTCGCCACCTTGTGGCTGGCGCCTCGCCTGGCAGACTTCAACCGCCGCCATCCAAAGATCCAGTTGGAATTGCTACCGGCCATCGACCTGGCGGATGTCGCCGGCGCCGAGGTCGACCTGGCTATTCGCTACGGCAAGGGCAACTGGCCAAAGGTCCGGGCCACGCGTTTTCTCGCCGAGCAGCTATCGCCAGTCTGCAGCCCTGCCTTCAAAGCCACCTCCCTGGCCAATGGCCCCTTGCTGATGGCTCGCTCCCATCAACCCTTCGAGTGGGATGACTGGAGCAGGCAACAGGCTATGGACCTTGCCTCCCACCCCAGGGTGATGCTGCACGACTACAACATCGTGGTGGAAGCGGCCGTGGCCGGACAGGGCATCGCCATGGGGCGTCGCCAGTTGATCCAACGCCATCTGGCCCAGGGCAGCCTGGTGGATGCCTTCGACCTGCCCCCTTTGTGCAGTCAGATCGGCTACTGGCTGGTGACCGCTGAAGGAGCGTCGAACCCGGCTCTGGAGTGTTTTGCACAGTGGCTACTGGAGCAAGGCCTCGACCCATGAGAAATTCAGATACGTCGAATTAGATCTATCCGTTTGTCGCTCCTGGACTGAACGCGGATGCTGCAGGCCTTGCATCCGAGGACTTCCCATGAGCGACTCCCTGAAACACCGCGTGCAGCAACTGGGGCTTGAACTACCCGCCCCCAGCCAGCCAATCGCCAACTACGTCAACCATGTACGCAGCCAGAACCTGCTGCTGATCTCCGGACAGATTCCCTTGTTGCAAGGTCAACCGACCCTGCAGGGCCGTCTCGGCGAAAGCCTGACGGTGGAGCAAGGCACCCAGGCCGCCGAGCTCGCGGCCCTGGCCTTGCTGGCCCAGTTGAGCGCGGCGCTGGACGACGACCTGTCGCGGCTGCAGCGCATCAGCCAGCTCGGTGTATTCATTGCCGCCAGTGCCGATTTCCAGAGCCATGGCATCGTGGCCAATGGCGCTTCCAACCTGCTGGTCAACGCCCTGGGCGAGAAAGGCCGGCATGCACGCACCGCGGTGGGCGTGGCCAGCCTGCCCGCCGGGGTCGCCGTAGAGGTCGACGCGATTTTCGAACTCAAGCCATGAGTCCCCTGGACCCAGCGCGCCTCGCCCGTCTGCGCGAGGCCACACCCGGCTGCGCCCGGGTCTGTCACTTCAACCACGCGGGTGCTTCATTGCCCAGCCAGGGCACCCTGGACGCCATGCTCGGGCAACTGCAACGGGAAGCCCGTGAAGGGCCGATGGAGGCCGCCATCACCGGCGCACAGCTGCAGGAACAGGCCCGTGAGGCCGCCGCCCGGCTGCTCAATACCAGTCCCGCTGCAATCGCCTTTGCCAGCAGCGGCTCGGCGGCCTGGAGCATGGCCTTCAGCGCCCTGCCCCCGTGGCAAGCGGGAGACCGGATTCTGGTGGGGCGCCATGAATGGGGTGGCAACCTGGCCTGCCTAGCCCAGGCGGTAAGTGCCGGCGTCCAACTGGAAATCATCCCCTGCGACCGCCATGGCGCGGTTTCGGTGGAAGCGCTGGAATCCATGCTCGACTCGCGCGTGCGCCTGATCGCCCTGACCTGGCTGCCGGCCAACGGCGGCTTGATCAATCCGGCCGCCGCCGTCGGCCAACTGGCGCGAAATAGGCGCATTCCCTATTTCATCGACGCCGGCCAGGCCCTGGGGCAACTGCCCTGTGATGTAGAGGCGCTGGGGTGCGACGTGCTCAAAGGCGCGGGACGCAAATACCTGCGCGGGCCACGGGGCACGGCCCTACTCTATGTCAGGCCGGGTTTTCTGGAACAGTTGCAGCCACTGCCGCGGGATGTCTTGTCTGCTCCCTGGAACGGCCAGGGCTTCAGTTTGCGAGACGATGCACGGCGCTTCGAAACCAGCGAAGTTTCGCTGGTGCTGCTGGCGGGGCTGGCCAATGCCTTGCAGGAACTGAACAGCATCGGTATCGAGGCCATTCACCAGCGGATCAAGACCCTGGCCGACACGCTGCGTCAGGACCTCGACCGCCTGCCCGGCCTGCAGCGCCAGGACCTGGGGGTCGCCGGGCAGCAGTCAGGCTTGATTGCCTTCACCCTCAAGGGCTGGGACTGTTTTGCACTGAAGGAAGCGTTGGCTCGAAGGGGCATCAATATCGGTGCCAATGGCGTGGCCTACACCCCGCTGGACATGCAGGCCCGAGGCCTGACCCAGGTTGCCCGGATCGCCTTGAGCTATTTGAATACAGAAGCGGAAATCCAGTGCCTGCTGGAGGCGCTGACGGAACTGGCCGAACGCGGCCCCGCGGGCTAGACCTGCACGTCCACCCACAGGCCCTGGCGCGGGGCATCCTCGATCAGCGGTGCCACCGGCACGGTGTTGTCGGCGTTCAATTCGTCGCCGGGCACTGCCAGGTGCTGCTCCGGATCGTCATCGGCCTCACGCTTGCGCCGCTGCTTTTCCTGTTGGCGCTGCTGCTCCTCGCGCAAGAGCAGGGCCGACTGCTCGGCATCGCGCTTTTGCAAGTCGATGGTGCTTTCGTTGGAGCTTTCCTGCACCGGCACCACTGGCGGGATATCCGGACGCTGCCGGATCGGGTCCTGCTGGGCGGTGATGGGCACGGCACTCAAGGGGAGCATCGGTGGCAGCATGTTATGGGTCTCCTGTCGGCAGGCTGTCGGCTGCGGCACGGGCGACTTGAGCCATCGGTCGCAAAACTGTGACCCGGTCGTCAGCCGATAGTGCCCTCGGGGCCGACGAACGCCGCTGTACGCTACCTTTTATTCCAGGGTTTTTTGTCAGAGTTCTTTGGACTGGAAGCGTCGTTCCGTTAAGATAGTCGGCTTTTTCAAAGCGGGAGTCAGGCAGCATGGCGCAGCAGTATCAACCGGGGCAACGCTGGATTAGTGACAGCGAAGCCGAGCTAGGTTTAGGCACCGTTCTGGCACAGGACGGTCGCTTGCTGACCGTGCTCTATCCGGCCACTGGCGACACCCGCCAGTATGCGCTACGGAATGCGCCCCTCACTCGCGTGAGGTTCTCTCCAGGGGACAGCATCACCCACTTCGAAGGCTGGAAAATGACTGTTCAGGAAGTCGACGACGTCGACGGCCTGCTGGTCTATCACGGCCTCAACGGGCAGAACGAAGCCGTTACCCTGCCGGAAACCCAACTCTCGAACTTCATCCAGTTCCGTCTGGCCAGCGACCGTTTGTTCGCCGGACAGATCGACCCGCTGGCCTGGTTCTCCCTGCGCTACCACACCCTGGAACACACCAGCCGCCAACTGCAGTCCTCGCTCTGGGGCCTGGGCGGCGTGCGCGCCCAACCCATCGCCCACCAGTTGCACATTGCCCGTGAAGTCGCCGACCGTATCGCGCCACGGGTCCTGCTGGCGGACGAAGTGGGCCTGGGCAAGACCATCGAGGCCGGCCTGGTCATCCATCGCCAACTGCTCTCGGGCCGCGCCAGCCGGGTGCTGATCCTGGTTCCGGAAAACCTCCAGCACCAGTGGCTGGTGGAAATGCGCCGGCGCTTCAACCTGCAAGTGGCACTGTTCGACGAAGAGCGCTTTATCGAAAGCGATGCCAGCAACCCGTTCGAAGACACCCAGTTGGCCCTGGTGGCCCTGGAGTGGCTGGTGGACGACGAGAAGGCCCAAGACGCGCTGTTCGCCGCCGGCTGGGACCTGATGGTGGTGGACGAAGCCCACCACTTGGTCTGGCACGAAGATCAGGTCAGCCCGGAATACGCCCTGGTGGAACAGCTGGCCGAGACCATCCCTGGCGTGCTGCTGCTGACCGCGACCCCGGAACAACTGGGCCAGGACAGCCACTTCGCCCGTTTGCGCCTGCTGGACCCGAATCGCTTCCACGACCTCGCGGCCTTCCGCGCCGAGAGCGAGAACTACCGCCCGGTGGCCGAGGCCGTCCAGGAGTTGCTGGACAAGGGCCGCCTGTCTCCCGAGGCGCACCAGACCATCCACGGCTTCCTCGGCAACGAAGGCGAAGCCCTGCTGGCCGCAGTCAACGACGGCGACAGCGAAGCCAGCGCGCGCCTGGTGCGCGAACTGCTGGACCGCCACGGCACCGGCCGCGTGCTGTTCCGCAACACCCGCGCCGCCGTGCAAGGTTTCCCGGAGCGCAAGCTGCACGCCTACCCGCTGCCGTGCCCGGACGAATACCTGGAACTGCCCTTGGGCGAACACGCCGAGCTGTATCCGGAAGTCAGCTTCCAGGCCCAGCCCGACGCCAGCGATGAAGAACAGCGCTGGTGGAAATTCGACCCGCGGGTCGAGTGGCTGATCGACCAGTTGAAGATGCTCAAGCGCACCAAGGTCCTGGTGATCTGCGCCCACGCGGAAACCGCCATGGACCTGGAGGACGCCCTGCGCGTGCGCTCCGGCATTCCGGCCACGGTCTTCCATGAAGGCATGAACATCCTCGAACGCGACCGGGCTGCCGCCTACTTCGCCGATGAAGAGTTCGGCGCCCAGGTGCTGATCTGCTCGGAAATCGGCAGTGAAGGCCGCAACTTCCAGTTCGCCCACCACCTGGTGCTGTTCGATCTGCCGTCGCACCCGGACCTGCTGGAGCAGCGGATCGGCCGTCTCGACCGGATCGGCCAGAAACACGTGATCGAACTGCATGTGCCGTACCTGGAAACCAGCCCGCAAGAGCGCCTGTTCCAGTGGTATCACGAAGCCCTGAACGCCTTCCTCAACACCTGCCCGACCGGCAACGCCTTGCAGCACCAGTTCGGCCCGCGCCTGCTGCCGCTGCTGGAAAACGCCGACGACGGCGAGTGGCAAGCCCTGATCGACGAAGCCCGTGGCGAACGCGAGCGCCTGGAAGCCGAGTTGCATACCGGCCGTGACCGCCTGCTGGAGCTCAACTCCGGCGGCGCCGGTGAAGGCGATGCGCTGGTGGAAGCGATCCTCGAACAGGACGACCAGTTCGCCCTGCCGATCTACATGGAAACCTTGTTCGACGCCTTCGGCATCGACAGCGAGGACCATTCGGAAAACGCCCTGATCCTCAAGCCCAGCGAGAAGATGCTCGATGCCAGCTTCCCCCTGGGCGATGACGAAGGCGTGACCATCACCTACGACCGCAACCAGGCGCTGTCCCGCGAAGACATGCAGTTCATCACCTGGGAGCACCCGATGGTGCAGGGCGGCATGGACCTGGTGCTGTCCGGTTCCATGGGCAACACCGCCGTGGCGCTGATCAAGAACAAGGCGCTCAAACCCGGCACCGTGCTGCTTGAACTGCTGTATGTGAGTGAAGTCGTGGCCCCGCGTTCGCTGCAACTGGGCCGCTACCTGCCGCCGGCCGCCCTGCGCTGCCTGCTGGACGCCAACGGTAACGACCTGTCGGCACGGGTGGCTTTCGAGACCCTCAACGACCAGTTGGAAAGCGTGCCCAAGGCCAGCGCCAACAAGTTCATCCAGGCCCAGCGCGACCAGCTGGCGCCGAAGATCAACGCTGGCGAAGCCAAGGTCGCACCGCGTCACGCCGAGCGCGTGGCCGAGGCCCAACGTCGCCTGGCGGCCGATACCGATGAAGAACTGGCGCGCCTGACCGCGTTGCAGGCGGTCAACCCGACCGTCCGTGACAGCGAGCTGGTCGCCCTGCGCAAGCAACGGGAACAGGGTCTGGCGATGCTGGAAAAAGCCGCCCTGCGCCTGGAAGCGATCCGGGTGCTGGTGGCGGGCTGATTGCCCGACGCCAAGCGCTAAACAAAAGGCCCGCATCGTGCGGGCCTTTTTTTCATCTGCCAGATCAGACCGCCAACGCCGTCGCCGCAGGCTCAGCCAGCGCCAGCCCCTCCTTCATGCGCTGGGCATCGCGGACAAAGCAACGAGCGGCCTGGAACAGAAACAGCAGGGTCAGGAACAGCGCCACCGGAATCAGGTACATGGCGTCGTGCAGGCCGATGGCCTTGAACTCCTCGGTCATCAGCTCGGCACCGGCGGCATACATCGCCGAGTGGGCGAAGTGATCCGACAGCGCACCGACCACCACTGGCCCCAACCCGCCGCCCAGCAGGTACAGACCGGCGAAAAACAAGGCCATGGCCGTGGCCCGCAAACGGGGTTCGACCACGTCCTGCAAAGCGGTATAGACACAGGTGTAGAAGTTGTAGGCAAACAGCCAGCCGACGCTGAACACCGCGACAAATACCCCGATCTCGACGCGCCCGGCATGCAACGCCCAGCCGGTGGCCAAGGTCGAGATGATCAGGCTGCAGGCCGCGAACAGCAGGCGGCCGTTGGCAACCCGCTGATGAATCTTGTCGGCGACCCAGCCCCCCAGGGTCAAACCCACCAACCCGGTAACACCGACAATCAGCCCCGTCGCCATGGCCGCCTCCTGCAAGGGCATGAGGAAGTAACGCTGCAGCATCGGCACCAGGAAGGAGTTGCAGGCGTAAGTGGCGAAGTTGAAGGTCAGCCCGGCCAAGGTCAGCCAGAGAAAGGTCGGAATCGCCAACACCCGGCGAATCGGACGGTCGACAGGCACTTGTGCCACCTTCACCGCTTCCGCCGCGCCGCGCTTGGGCTCCTTGATGAAAAACATGAACACCGCCAGCACCAACCCGGGTACCGCAGCGATGAAGAACGGTGCCCGCCAGCTGTCAAAAGCCTTGACCATGGCCCCGATGGTGAAGAAGGCCAGCACCAGCCCCAGGGGCAACCCAAGCATGAAGATACCCATGGCCCGGGCCCGGCGGTGCGCGGGGAACAGGTCGCCGATCAGCGAGTTGGCCGCCGGTGCGTAGCTCGCCTCGCCAATGCCCACCCCCATGCGCACCAGCAGGAAACTCCAGAAACTGCCGACCATGCCGTTGACCGCCGTCAGCCCGCTCCACACCGCCAGGCCCCAGCCCATCAACTTGCTCCGCGAGCCGGTATCGGCCAGGCGCCCGAGGGGCAGGCCGGCGATGGCGTAGACGATGGTAAAGGCGGTGCCGATGATCCCCAGCTGGAAGTCACTCAAGTGCCATTCCATGCGGATCGGCTCGATGATGATCGCGGGAATGGTGCGATCGAAGAAGTTGAACAGGTTTGCCAAAAACAACAGGAACAGAATGCGCCAGGCATTTGCCGCTTGAGTCGAGTTATCCATGGGGTCGATCTCTTTATTGTTATTCGGCCAGACGCGAGCGAGCCTGGAAGCTGCAATCTAGTCAGGCCCGGCTTGGCTGTCTGTGATCATTCGTCAGCCTGATATCAAACCATCGCATGCAGGCCCCGGCCGCGACCTTCAAAACCCTCACAGCGCGGCGCGGCGAATTCGCCACAGCCCCCAGGACCCGGGGCTTTCCCAGTCTTTTCAAGGGCTTGGCCGGCACTGAAAAAATACCTGGCGCCCCCCCTTCCCAAGGCCGATGGGAAGCCTAGAATAGCCGCCTTGCCTGCCCCCCCTTACCCTTCCCTCTCCCTTTGAATACGCCTATGTCCGAAGCCAGTCCGTGTCTGAATTGCGGTGCCTGCTGTTCATACTTTCGTGTGTCTTTTTTCTGGGGCGAATGCGCCTCATCCGGTGGCACGGTCCCCGACGATCTGGTGCAGAGCATCAGTCCCACTCGGGTAGCCATGCTCGGCACCGACTGCAAATCGCCGCGCTGCATCGCCCTTGAAGGCGAGGTCGGCCAGGGCGTGAGCTGCTCGATTTATGAGCAGCGTTCCAGCCCCTGCCGGGAGTTCGAAGCCTCCTGGGCCGACGGCCAGCACAACAGCGACTGCGACGCCGCCCGGGCCGCCTTTGGCCTGGCGCCCCTGGAGCCGCTGGATCACGAGCCCTGGTTCGAGAAAAGCGCATAGCACCATTGGCGATAGGGCTCATAAGCAAATCATTAGAGCCAGATTGCCACCTCCCATTGCAGCCAACGGGTGCCTTCTATACTGCAAGCACTTGTTGGCGCGCGGGTCCGCCGACACCACATGACTCAGAGATGGGCATGCTATGGAATGGCTGGGTCTGCATTTCCTCACCGAGCTTCCAGATAGCGGGCAAGTGGTTCTGCAATGCAGTCACAACCCGGTCCTGGTGCTGCTGGCTTATATAGTGGCCTGTGCCGCCAGCTTCGCGACACTGGATATGGCCGAACGTGTCAGCCACGTCGAACAAGCCACCCATCAACGCCTGTGGCGCTGGGTCGGTGTCTGCTGTCTGGCCGGCGGTATCTGGGCCATGCACTTCATCGCCATGCTGGCGCTCGAAGTGCCCCTGGAGATCCAGTACGACCTGCCACTGACCCTGGTTTCCCTGCTCCTCGCCCTGATCGCCGCCTGGCTGGCAATGAACACCTTGAGCCATATCGAGCTGCCGCTCTGGCGCTATGGCGTGGCTTCGGTGTGGATTGGCCTGGGCATCTGCTGCATGCATTACGTGGGCATGGCCGCTATGCGCTCCAGTGCCAGCCTGTACTACGAACCAATGCTCATGGGGCTGTCGCTGATGGTGGCGATCGGCGGCAGCCTGGCCGCGCTGCTGCTGTCCCGGCACCTGCGCGATGGCAGCGGGATGTTCCATCAACTGCTCAAGTACGCCATCAGCCTGGTGCTGGGTGGCGCCATCGTGCTGATGCATTTCACCGGCATCTGGTCCATGACCCTGGTGCTGCCCGCAGGCAGCCTGCCGACCTCAGTGGCACCCAACGGCCACATGCAACTGGGCCTGACCCTCAGCGTGATCACGCTCCTGATCATCGCCAGCGGTATCAGTGCGGCCCTGGCGGACAAGAAGCTGCAACACAAGGAGCGGGACCTGCGTCGGGTCAACGCCTTGCTCTCGCAACTGGACCAGGCCAGGGTCTCGCTGCAGCAGGTGGCTCATTACGATGCCCTGACCAACCTGATCAACCGCCGTGGCTTCAACCAGCTGTTCGCGGAAAAACTCATGGAGAAAAACACCTTCGGCGGCATGCTGGCGGTGATGTTCCTCGACATCGACCACTTCAAGCGAATCAACGACAGCCTCGGCCACGATGCCGGCGACGAGTTGCTCAAGGTCATCGCCGGGCATATCAAGAGTTCCACCCGCAGCCACGAAGACGTGGTGGCACGCTTGGGTGGCGATGAATTCTGCATTCTCATCAACCTCCATGAGCGAGATGAGGCGCGGCTCATGGCCCAGCGCATCATGCAGAAGATGAAGGAACCGATCGAACTGGGGGGCCGGCGCATGGTGATGACCACCAGCATCGGCATCAGTGTCTTCCCTGACGACGGCAAGACCTGCGAGGAGCTGCTGAAGAACGCCGACCTGGCGCTCTATCAGTCCAAGGGTGCCGGGCGCAACAGCCTGCACTTCTTCAGTTCCGGCCTGAAGACCCGCGCCACCCTGGAGCTGCAACTGGAAGAAGAGCTGCGCAATGCCCTGCGCGACGATCAAGGGCTGCTGCTGTATTACCAACCGATCTACGACCTCAAGCTCGGCAGGGTCACCAAGCTCGAAGCCCTGGTCCGCTGGCAACATCCGCAGCATGGATTGCTGTTACCGGATCGCTTCATCGACATTGCCGAAACCAACGGCATGATCGCCGAGCTGGACAACTGGGTATTGCGCAAGGCTTGCGAGGACCTGGCCTACCTGTCCCAAAACGGCAGTGGCGAGTTGAAGATCGCAGTCAACTGCTCGGCCCTGAACCTGACCCGTGACACCCTGGCCGAGGAAATCGCGGCCGCCCTGCGTGACGCCCAGGTAGCCCCGCAACGCCTGGAACTGGAGGTCACGGAAAACGCCCTGATGGGCAACATCGCCAGTACCCTGGCCCTGCTCCAGCAGATCCGCGACCTGGGTGTATCCCTGTCGATCGACGACTTCGGCACCGGTTACTCATCCCTGGCCTACCTCAAGCGCCTGCCGCTCAATACCCTGAAGATCGATCGATCGTTCATCCAGGACATCCCCAAGTCGACCCAGGACAGGGAAATAGTCCAGGCAATCATCGTCATGGCCCACACCCTGCACCTGCAGGTGGTCACCGAAGGGGTCGAGACCCTGGAGCAGCAGCAGTTCCTCGAACACTACGGCTGCGACTACCTGCAGGGCTACCTGCTCAGTCGCCCGGTGCCGCTGCAGGACCTGGGTCGGGTACTGGATGAACTGAACCAGCGCCACGACAGGCTCAATCTGCGGATGCCGGGTCTCGATAGAGGCGAACCAGGGTCGCCGGGTCCTGCTCCAGATAGCCCTGACCACCATGCAGACGCATCAACTGTGCAGCTAATCCGCTGATCGGCGTAGCCGAACCCTGCTCCCGGGAAAACTTCACCGCACCGTCCAGATCCTTGAGCAGGGTCCGCACATGCCATTTAACCGGTTCGAAACGGCTCTCAGCCATCTGCGGGGCCAGGATCTGCAGCGGCTTGGAGTCAGCGAAACCGCCGGCCAGGGCCTCGGCAATCAACCGTGCATCCACGCCGGAACGCTCCGCCAGGGCCACCACTTCGGCAATCACCAGGGCATTGCAGGCGACAATCATCTGGTTGCAGGCCTTGGTGACCTGGCCTGCCCCCACAGCCCCCATGTGCGTGACCCGCTGCCCCAGGGCCAGCAACACTGGGCGAACCCGTTCGATATCCGCCGCCTCACCGCCCACCATGATCGCCAGGCTGCCGGACTCGGCACCGGGGGTTCCACCGGAAACCGGGGCATCGACCCAGGCCATGCCGGTGTCGCGAGCCAGCATCGCGGCCATCTCCCGGGTGGCGGTGGGTTCCAGGCTGGACAGGTCCAGCAGCAGTTGCCCGGCCCGGGCGCCCTGGGCGATGCCATCGGCAGCAAACACCACCTGGCGCACCACTTCGGTGTTGGCCAGGCACAGCAGCACCAGATCCGCGTGCTCGCACAGCTGCGCGGGTGTGGCCACTTGTCGCGCCCCGGCGGCCACCAGGGGCGCGCACTTCTGCGGATTGCGGTTCCACACCGTCAGCGGATAGCCCGCAGCCAGCAGGCGCCGGCACATGGGCAGCCCCATCAGGCCGATCCCGGCAAACCCGAGTGAAGGTAACGCTGACATCATATTGCCCCCATTTGATTAAAGATCATCGAATACTGGCCGATTCATCATGATTCAGGAAAGGATTCCCCCGAGCGACGCTCAGTAAATACCCTGACGCCTTGGGCAAAATTCGCGCTCCACGCAGCGGCGAGGTCCCATTCCGTGATGGTTCGCTGACACCTCGTCTCGAGCCAACCAGACCAGGCATATGGCGCACAATGACTTCTAAAAACAATCCTGCCAACGCAGTCTCCGAGATGACGCTGACCTCCCCCACATCAAGCCACTCAGATACGAAGCCATTGTCCAGTTCACGCCCCCTGTCGACCCAGCAGTACCTGTATTTCACCGAAACCAACACCGACCGCATCCTCGACAACCTCGATGGCTTGCGCGACTCCGTGTTCCCGCGCCCGCCGCACCTGGAAGACGAGCAGGAAAATCGCCGTGACCAGGAATTCCCGTCGGTGTGCCTGATCGGCCTGGGCCGCTGCGGCTCCAACATCGCCCTGGACGTGGCGGAGCTGGTGTACAACGCCCGCAAGTTCTACCTCAACGAATTCAATAACGAAGACAAGGCCTACGAAGGCGGCTACAGCCCCGGCCAGTGGATCCGCCAGAACCTGCGCCTGGGCCAGAGCAAGGCCAGCAAGCCAGTATTCCTGGTGGAGCCCCTGGTAATGCTCGGTGACCTGGACAAGGACATCGCCGGGCGCATCCGCTTCTCGCGCAAGGGCGAGAAAAGCGGCTTCATCCGCGACTACAGCAAGATGAAGATCATGGACCTCTCGGAAGTCCACGCCGGTGGCGCCGGTAACGCGCCGATCCTCGGCCAGTACCTGGCCAAGATCATCCTCAACAAGGACACCCAGCGTTTCTCCAGCCCTGACTGGAAAATGATCCACTCGTACCTGATCGATTCCTGCGGGATCAAGGCCAACCAGTCGCGCCTGTACTTCTCGATCTTCAGTGCCGGTGGCGGCACCGGCTCGGGCATGGCCTCGGAATTCGGCCTGGCCCAGCAGTACTCGTATATGAACAAGACCTTCGACACCAAGCCGATGGACGAGCACGACAGCAAGAGCGGGCACTCCTTCGTCTTCGAGCCGATCTTCACCAGCGGCATCTGCGTGCTGCCGAACATCTCGGACCATCGCAGCGAAATGTCCGAGGCGCTGCACATCAACGCCGGCCGCCTGCTGTGCAAATACCTTTCGGAAGAGTGGGACTTCTCCTACAACTTCGACAATGAAGACAGCAGCGAAGCCAGTGTCATGGGGCGGATCCGCCCCTGGAACGCGATGATGCTGATCTCCAACGACATCATGCGCTACGCCGAAGAAAGCGATGACGGCAACATCCAGAACATTGACGTCAACGCCATGGAGAAGCACGCCAACCAGTACATCTCCCAGCAGATCTTCAACATCCTCACTGCCCAGGCAGTGACCACCGACTACGACCAGAACTACTTCCGTCGCGCCGGCATCGACATCGGCGAGACCATCCGCCTGGACGCCAACGACCTGTTCATGAGCCTGGCCGGCCCGGTGGCGATCGCCTACGCCGAATCCGTGGTGCCGGAGCAGCCGGTGCCCAGCGGCGACAAGTTCAAGGTGTTCGAGAAAGAGCCGCAGCGCCTGAACATCGACGACCTGTTCTTCCGCTCCATCGACCTGCCGCACTTCAACAAGGTGACCCAGGCCATTGAAGGCATCAGCCTGCTGCCCATCGAGTCCAAGCGCTATCGTGCGGCCCTGGAGCAGTACAAGGCCTCGGGGTATGACGCCGCGGCGCTGCACGACCTGCATTTCTTCAAGAACTGCTCGTCGGTGGTATCGATTGTGTCCCTGCCCAAGGACTACAAGCTGTCCTACATGGATCTGAACCGGCTCAAGACTCACCTCAACAGCCTGTTCCCCAACACCACCCTCAAGCGCTACGCGCTGGTGATCGGCGCCTCGGCCAACCTGTCGCTGACTACCCTGATCGCCAAGAGCCCGTGCCTGTCGGATGATTTCCTGACCCTGATCGTGGCCTTTATCAAGCGTTGCTTTGCGCGCAATCCGTACCGCTTCGACGACACCCTGGACAACTCGGTGCTGGATTTCATCGTCAGCGAGCAATTCGACGAAGACCGCATCGACGATCTGCTCAACGAATTCGAGAACCCGGCGAAGATCCTCGATACCAACTGGTACGCGATCAAGCCGATGTACGAGAAGAAGTACCGCGAGCTGATCAACGACAAGGACAAGTTCGTCTCGATCAACGACATCCGCCTGTCCCGCGATTGCGTGAAGAAGGCCATCAAGTACCTGCGCGAGATCTACCGTCACCGCATCGGCAAGACCCGGGTCATCTCCCTCAATAGCCACACGGGCAAGACGGCCTATTAAGAAGGGCTTCGCCGACGAGCCGACTCCTACAAGGTGTAGGAGCCGGCTCGTCGGCGAACGGTCAATTTGCTTACACCACGAAACAATTAAGCAGCTCGTCGGACCGACTTGAAACTGTGCCCCTTCCGTGAACGTCACCCTGGCTGAAATCCCTGTGGGGCCTTTCTCCACGGCAAGATGCCATCACTGGACTCACGGTTACTCGGCTACACACTTTTGTCCGACAAAATAGCGCACCAGATTGGCGCGCACCTTCAGCGCGACGCCCTCTCCTGGGTCAGAATCCAGGGCGAGACCACCACGGCCCACAGCTGCGGATCACGCTCCAACAGATCGGACGCCCGCGTCGCAGACAGCTTTTCAACCTTCCCTTCGGCCAGCCAGGCCGCGACTTTTTGTGCCTGATTCTCCGCTACCGCCTGGGCCGCCTCGATCAGATCCAGGTCGGCGTCGACCCACAATAGGGCACCCTTGGCAAAGAACGGCTCCAGTTCCTTCCAGCTGATAGATGCGGTCTCACCAAGCAGCTTGGCATAGAGGGTGCTAGGTTCTTGAGTCATGGGACTGTCCAGAAATGAAATCGGCGCAATCATAACGTCGGTGCTCTGGCAGAAAAACCCAGAAGCAAATGCATCACCGATCGAGAAGCTCAGAAGCGCCAGGGACTGACGCCGAACCGGGCGCAAGCCACGCCGCAAATCTGTCTTTTTCTTTCGATTAAGCGACACCCCGCGTTTTTGCCCCCAGCCGCCAGCTTTTCAAGCGAACAACCGGCGCTCTACACTGTACCGGTACAGTTGCCAGGGGCACTTCCGACGGATATTCGCGATATATCTGATTCGGTTCTGCGACCAAGGCCGCCGGAACTATAAAAATTACAACAGTAAGAGTGGAGCACTATGAATAAGGCTACTAAGCAGATTTCCAAACTGTTTGCCGCTATGGTCCTGGCCGGTGTTGCCAGCCATTCGTTCGCAGCTGACACCATCAAGATCGGTATCGCCGGCCCCAAGACCGGCCCGGTAGCCCAGTACGGCGACATGCAGTTCAGTGGCGCGAAAATGGCCATCGAGCAGATCAACGCCAAGGGCGGCGTCAACGGCAAGAAGCTCGAAGCCGTTGAATACGATGACGCCTGTGATCCAAAACAAGCCGTGGCGGTGGCCAACAAAGTGGTCAACGATGGCGTCAAGTTCGTGGTCGGCCACCTGTGCTCCAGCTCCACTCAACCCGCTTCCGACATCTACGAAGATGAAGGCGTGATCATGATCACCCCGGCAGCCACCAGCCCGGACATCACCGCCCGTGGTTACAAAATGGTGTTCCGCACCATCGGCCTGGACAGCGCCCAGGGCCCTGCCGCCGGTAACTACATCGCCGACCACGTGAAGCCAAAAGTCGTTGCCGTCCTCCACGACAAACAGCAGTACGGTGAAGGCATCGCCAGCGCCGTGAAGCAGACCCTGGAGAAGAAAGGCACCAAGGTGGCCGTGTTCGAAGGCATCAACGCCGGCGACAAGGACTTCTCTTCGCTGATCGCCAAGCTCAAGCAAGCCAACGTCGACTTCGTCTACTACGGCGGCTACCACCCGGAGCTGGGCCTGATCCTGCGTCAATCCCAGGAAAAGGGCCTGAAGGCCAAGTTCATGGGTCCGGAAGGCGTGGGTAACGACTCCATCTCGCAGATCGCCAAGGACGCGTCCGAAGGCCTGCTGGTGACCCTGCCCAAATCCTTCGACCAGGACCCGGCCAACGTCGCCCTGGCTGACGCATTCAAGGCCAAGAAAGAAGACCCGAGCGGTCCTTTCGTATTCCCCTCCTACTCCGCGGTTGAAGTGATCGCTGGCGCCATCACCAACGCCAAGAGCGAAGACGCGGCCAAGGTGGCTGAAGCCATCCACGCCGGGACCTTCAAGACCCCGACCGGTGACCTGAGCTTCGACGCCAAGGGCGACTTGAAAGACTTCAAATTCGTGGTCTACGAGTGGCACTTCGGCAAACCTAAAACCGAAGCCTCTCCTCAGTAAGGCGCGCCCTGACTGACTGCCAATAAAGCCCACGGCTCGCCGTGGGCTTTGTTTTACGAATGTATGGGCCTGTGTTCCGTGATCCGGAATCCCGCCCACCTGAAAATCTCAAAACCGTCATCAGCGGTTCGCTGGCAAAACCCAGCCCGAAGTGGGTGCAGATCCACGGGGCCTGGGCGGGAAAATGACTCCACCAGTGAAATGCGTATCAGGTTTTTAGGAGCGTTGTAATGCCTGACCTCTATCACTTTTTCCAACAGCTGGTTAACGGTCTCACCGTTGGCAGCACGTATGCCCTGATCGCCATCGGCTATACGATGGTTTACGGCATCATTGGAATGATCAACTTCGCCCACGGCGAGGTGTACATGATCGGCTCCTATGTGGCGTTCATCGCCATCGCCGGGCTGGCCATGATGGGACTCGACAGCGTGCCGCTGTTGATGACCGCAGCCTTTATCGCGAGCATCGTCGTCACCAGTGCCTACGGCTACAGCATCGAACGGATCGCCTACCGCCCCTTGCGGGGCAGTAACCGCCTGATCCCGCTGATCTCGGCCATCGGCATGTCGATCTTCCTGCAGAACACCGTTCTGCTGGCGCAAGACTCCAAGGACAAATCCATTCCCAACCTGATCCCGGGCAATTTCTCCATCGGGCCAGGTGGCGCACATGAAGTGCTGATTTCCTACATGCAGATCGTGGTATTCGTGGTGACCCTGGTCGCCATGCTCGGTCTGACGCTGTTCATCTCCCGTTCTCGTCTGGGGCGCGCCTGCCGTGCCTGTGCCGAAGACATCAAGATGGCCAACCTCCTGGGGATCAATACCAACAACATCATCGCCCTGACCTTCGTGATCGGCGCCGCACTGGCGGCCATCGCCGCCGTGCTGCTGAGCATGCAATACGGTGTGATCAACCCCAACGCCGGTTTCCTGGTGGGCCTCAAGGCCTTCACCGCAGCGGTCTTGGGCGGCATCGGCAGTATCCCGGGCGCGATGCTCGGCGGGCTGGTGCTGGGGGTGGCCGAAGCCTTTGGCGCCGACGTGTTCGGCGACCAGTACAAGGACGTCGTGGCGTTCGGCCTGTTGGTTCTGGTGCTGTTGTTCCGTCCGACCGGCATTCTGGGCCGTCCGGAGGTTGAGAAAGTATGACTAGGAATCTTAAATCGGCGCTGTTCAGCGCCTTGCTGGTCTGGGCCGTCGCCTACCCGGTACTGGGCCTGAAACTGACCATCGTCGGCATCAACCTGGAAGTCCACAACACCAGCCCGACCATCCTGGCCACCATCGCGGTGTGCTCGGTGCTGATGTTCCTGCGGGTGCTGTTCCATAGCCAGATCAGCGCCGCCTGGAAGTCTTCTCCCAGCATGCCGCTGATTCCGGCCAAGGCCAGCAACTTCCTGACCCTGCCGGGCACCCAGCGCTGGATCATCCTGGCATTGATCGTCGTTGCCCTGGTCTGGCCATTCTTTGGCTCCCGCGGTGCGGTGGACATTGCCACGCTGATCCTGATCTACGTGATGCTGGGCCTGGGCCTGAACATCGTCGTCGGTCTGGCCGGCCTGCTGGACCTGGGTTACGTGGGGTTCTATGCCGTCGGTGCCTACAGCTACGCGCTGCTCTCGCACTACTTCGGCCTGAGCTTCTGGATCTGCTTGCCGATCGCCGGGATGATGGCGGCCACCTTCGGCTTCCTGCTGGGCTTCCCGGTGCTGCGCCTGCGCGGTGACTACCTGGCGATCGTGACCCTGGGCTTTGGCGAGATCATCCGTCTGCTGCTACGCAACATGACCGATCTCACTGGCGGCCCGAACGGCATCAGCAACATCGACAAGCCGACCTTCTTCGGCCTGACCTTCGAGC
The DNA here is from genome assembly GCF_028550695.1 of Pseudomonas sp. BLCC-B112. Lineage (NCBI taxonomy): Bacteria > Pseudomonadati > Pseudomonadota > Gammaproteobacteria > Pseudomonadales > Pseudomonadaceae > Pseudomonas > Pseudomonas sp. BLCC-B112. The sequence continues at coordinate 627,540 of NZ_JAQQGK010000001.1, read as the reverse complement.
GCAAGGCAGCAGAAGGCATGCAGACCTTCCACGAGTTCTTCGGCCTGCAATACAACTCGATCAACAAGGTGATCTTCCTCTACCTGGTGGCCCTGCTGCTGGCGCTGGCGGCGCTGTTCGTCATCAACCGCCTGCTGCGCATGCCCATCGGCCGTGCCTGGGAAGCCCTGCGTGAAGACGAGATTGCCTGCCGCGCGCTGGGCCTGAACCCCACCGTGATCAAGCTCTCGGCCTTTACCCTGGGCGCCGCGTTCGCCGGTTTCGCCGGCAGCTTCTTCGCCGCGCGCCAAGGCCTGGTGACCCCGGAGTCCTTCACCTTCATCGAGTCGGCGATCATCCTCGCCATCGTCGTGCTGGGTGGCATGGGCTCGCAGCTGGGTGTGATCCTGGCGGCGATCGTGATGATCCTATTGCCTGAAATGATGCGTGAATTCAGCGAATACCGGATGTTGATGTTCGGCGCCATGATGGTGCTGATGATGATCTGGCGTCCTCAAGGTCTGCTGCCCATGCAACGTCCTCACATGGAGCTGCGCAAATGAGCCGTGAGATCCTCAAAGTAACCGGCCTGTCGATGCGCTTCGGCGGCCTGCTGGCGGTCAACGGCGTGGCCCTGACCGTCAAGGAAAAACAAGTGGTGGCGCTGATCGGCCCGAACGGCGCCGGCAAGACCACGGTGTTCAACTGCCTGACCGGTTTCTACCAACCCAGCGCCGGCAGCATCCTCCTGGACGGTGAGCCGATCGAAGGCCTGCCGGGCCACCAGATCGCCCGCAAGGGTGTGGTGCGAACCTTCCAGAACGTGCGCCTGTTCAAGGACATGACCGCGGTCGAGAACCTGTTGATCGCCCAGCACCGTCACCTGAACACCAACTTCCTGGCCGGTCTGTTCAAGACCCCGGCGTTCCGCAAGAGCGAGCGCGAGGCCATGGAGTACGCCGGCTACTGGCTGGACAAGGTCAACCTGCGGGAATTCGCCAACCGTCCCGCCGGCACCCTGGCCTACGGTCAGCAACGCCGTCTGGAAATCGCCCGCTGCATGATGACCCGCCCGCGGATTCTCATGCTCGACGAGCCGGCCGCCGGCCTCAACCCCAAGGAAACCGAGGACCTCAAGGCGCTGATCGGCGTGTTGCGTGAGGAGCACAACGTCACCGTGCTGCTGATCGAGCACGACATGAAGCTGGTCATGAGCATTTCCGACCACATCGTGGTGATCAACCAGGGCACGCCCCTGGCCGACGGCACGCCGGAACAGATCCGCGACAATCCCGAAGTGATCAAAGCCTACCTGGGGGAAGCGTAAATGCTGCAGTTCGAAAACGTTTCCACCTACTACGGCAAGATCCAGGCGTTGCACAGCGTCAACGTCGAGATCCGCCAGGGCGAAATCGTCACCCTGATCGGCGCCAACGGCGCCGGCAAATCCACCCTGCTGATGACCCTCTGCGGTTCGCCACAGGCCCACAGCGGCAGCATCCGTTACCTGGGTGAAGAGCTGGTGGGGCAAAGCTCGGCGCAGATCATGCGTAAAAGCATTGCCGTGGTGCCGGAAGGCCGCCGAGTGTTCGCCCGCCTGACCGTGGAAGAAAACCTCGCCATGGGCGGTTTCTTCACCGACAAGGGTGACTATCAGGAGCAGATGGACAAGGTCCTGGAGCTGTTCCCGCGGCTCAAGGAGCGCTTCACCCAGCGCGGCGGCACCATGTCCGGCGGCGAGCAGCAAATGCTTGCCATCGGCCGGGCACTGATGAGCAAGCCCAAGCTGTTGCTCCTGGACGAACCGTCCCTGGGCCTGGCGCCGATCATCATTCAGCAGATCTTCGACATCGTCGAACAACTGCGCCGCGACGGCGTGACGGTGTTCCTGGTGGAGCAGAACGCCAACCAGGCGCTGAAGATCGCCGACCGCGCCTATGTGCTGGAAAACGGCCGGGTGGTGATGCAAGGCACCGGCGAAGCGCTGCTGACCGATCCGAAGGTGCGCGAAGCCTATCTGGGCGGCTAAGCACCTGCGTCAATGAAAACGGCCCTTCGGGGCCGTTTTTTTTATTCCGGGATAAAAAACTGTCCCGGGCTGTAACGAATGCCAATGAGCCTTCTCTAGAGGGGTAAGCAAGCACAAATGCTTCCTTACCCAACCGATCTGGAGAAACATCATGAGCACCACTCGCACCCTGTCCGCCACCGCCCTGGTCCTGGCCCTGGGCTCCGCCCTGAGCATCGCTGCCGTCTCCACCACCGCCCACGCCGCCGACGACATGGAGAAATGCTTCGGCGTGGCCATGAAGGGCAAGAACGACTGCGCCGCGGGCGCCGGCACCAGCTGCGCCGGCACCTCCAAGGTCAACGACCAGGCCAACGCCTGGAAACTGGTGCCCAAGGGCACTTGCGAAAAAACCGCCAGCAGCACCTCGCCCACCGGTTTCGGCCAGCTCGAAGCCTTCAAAGCCAAGTCCTGATCCTGCGCCAGCCTGAGTGTCGATGATGAACACAGCCTTGATCCCACGTCCCCGCCACGACATTCAGGCGTCCACCCCGAGCCTGCCGCCCTGTGCAGGCCTGGGGCTCAAGAGCCAACACTTCAAGGACGTCCTCGAACAGCGTCCCGACATTGGCTTTTTCGAGGTGCATGCCGAGAACTACATGGTGGCGGGCGGGCCCTTCCATCATTACCTGGGCCTGATTCGCCAGGAGTATCCGCTGTCGCTGCACGGTGTCGGTCTGTCCATTGGCGGCGCAGGCCCCCTGGACAGCGAGCATCTGCGGCGTCTGGCGGTCCTGATCGAGCGCTATCAACCCCAGTCCTTTTCCGAACACCTGGCCTGGTCCAGTCACGGCCCGGTGTTTCTCAACGACCTGCTGCCCCTGGCCTACGATGTGCCGACCCTGCAACGGGTCTGCGACCACATCGACCAACTGCAGAATCATCTGGGGCGAACCATGCTGCTGGAAAACCCCGCTACCTACCTGCAGTTCCAACGCTCGACCCTGGACGAGACGGACTTCATCCGCGAAGTGATCCAGCGCAGCGGTTGCGGCCTGCTGCTGGACGTCAACAACCTCTACGTTTCCTGCATCAACCACCAGCGCGATCCCCTGGCCTATCTGCAGGCACTGCCGCTGCAGGCCGTGGGCGAGATCCATCTGGCCGGGTTCGCCGAAGACCGGGACAACCTCGGCGACCGCCTGTTGATCGACGACCACGGCGCCCCGGTGGACCGGGCAGTCTGGGCCCTGTACCAACAGGTGCTGGGGCGGATCGGCCCCATGGCCACCCTGATCGAACGGGACAATCAGGTGCCGAGCCTGACTACGCTGCTGGGGGAGGCCGCTCAGGCCCAGGCGCTGTTACACCAGGCGCGGGTGCAGCCATGAGCAACCACGCCCTCTTTGCCCAGGCGCTACTGAGCGCCGAATCCATCTGCCCGGAGGGGCTTTGCAGCAGCAACGGCGCCGATCCGGCCAGTCGCTTCGCGGTCTATCGCAACAACGTGCAAGGCTCGCTGATCAACGCCCTGGCGGAGGCCTACCCAGTGCTGGCGCAACTGGTGGGGCAGACATTCTTCAACGCCATGGCCCGTCTGTATGTGCAGGATTTCCCTCCACACAGCCCGCTGCTCAACGACTACGGCCAGGACCTGGCGGACTTCATCCAGGGTTTCGCTCCGGCGGCGGCCCTGCCCTATCTGGCCGATATGGCGCGCCTGGAACGGCTGCGGGTCGAGGCTTATCACGCCGCCGACGCCGAGCCTCTGCAACCGGCCCAACTGCTGGCGGCGATGAACCAGCCCGATCGCCTCGGCCAGCTCTGCCTGCAGTTGCATCCGTCACTGCGCACCCTGCACTCGGCGTTCGCCGTCGTCAGCCTGTGGGCCGCTCACCAGAGCGACGCTGCCTGGCCAGCGTTCGACCTGCACCAGAGCCAGCACGCCCTGGTGCTGCGCAATGCCCTGGAAGTGCGGGTGATCGCACTGGACGCCGGCAGCGCCACCTTCATCGACAGCCTGCGCCACCACTGGCCGCTGGAAATCGCCGCCGCTTATGCCCTGGACGCCCAGGCCGACTTCGACCTGGGCCAGTGCCTGGGCCTGCTGCTGGCCCACGGCGCCCTCATCGACCTGCAACCTCACCAAAAGGCTTGACCATGAACACCCAGACACCTGCCCCCGTTAGCGGACTGCTGCACCGAATCATTCAAGGGTTCGAGCGTATTCCCTACAGCCTGATCGCCTTTATCGCGCGCTTCTCCATCGCCGCGGTGTTCTGGAAATCCGGCCAGACCAAGGTCGAGGGACTGGCCATCGACCTGGTCGACGGCACCTTCGAACTGGGCTGGCCGCGTTTGGCGGACTCCACCATTCCCCTGTTCCAGAGCGAATACCACGTACCCCTGCTGACGCCGGAAGTGGCGGCGCACCTGGCGGCCTTTGCCGAGCACTTTTTCCCGGTGTTGATTCTGCTGGGCCTGGCCACGCGCTTTTCCGCACTGGCGCTGCTGGGGATGACCCTGACCATCCAGCTTTTCGTCTACCCCGACGCCTACCCGACCCACGGCACCTGGGCGGCGATCTTGCTGCTGTTGATGGCCCGTGGCCCGGGCATGTTTTCCCTCGACCACCTGCTGGCCCGGCATTTTCACCACCGTCCTCTGTAGCCGCTGCCGCAGGCTGCGAAAAGGGCCACAGCCCCTTGAACCGATTCAAGTTCGCACCCCACTGGCCGCGGCTACAGACGATCTAGCGCCTCACCGCTGCGGCGGAACCAGTCCATCAGGTAATCGGCCAGCACCTGGGTGCGCCTGGGTAGGCCGCCCTGATAGGGATGCACCAGGTACATCGGCATGCTGCGGGTCTGGTAGTCCCGCAACAGCCAGCGCAAGCGGCCATCGGCCAGCTCGCTGTGCAGCATGTAGGAAGGCAACCGGGCGATTCCCGCCCCCACCAGGGCGGCCTTCTTCAGCAGGTTGTAGTGATTGCTGGCAAAAGGACCGCTGACCCGCACCCGCAGCAGTTCGTGACGCTGGTGATAGAGCCACTCTTCCCGCCCACTGTAGTGGCTGTTGAGCAGGCAGCGATGCTCGGCCAGCTCCGCGGGAGTCTGCGGCTCGCCGTATTGCTCCAGATAGGCCGGGCTGGCGCAGGTCATCTCATGCCAGGCCAGCAGCGGCCGGGCGACCAGGCGCTGATCGTTGGCCACTTCCGAGCGCACCGCCAGATCAAACCCCTCCCGGGCCAGGTCGCGGTAGCTGTTGTTCAGGTCCAGCTCGATCTGCACCTGGGGATAGTGCCGGGAGAACTCCAGCAGCAGGCCGTCGAAAAAGGTTTCGCCCAAGGACACCGGCACCGTCAGGCGCACCGGGCCGGCCATGTCGTCCTTGAGCCGCGCCAGGGCCTGATGCGCTCGCTCGACTTGAGCCACCAGCGCCTGGGCCTGAGGCAAAAGCGCCGCGCCGGCGGCGGTCAGGTCCAGGCGCCGAGTGGTGCGTTGCAATAGCACCACGGCGAACTTGGCTTCCAGAGCACTGATGCGCTTGGACAGCTGGCCCTTGCTGCACCCCAGTTGCTGGGCTGCCAGGGTAAAGCTGCCCGCCTCCACCAACACTGCAAACGCCACCAGATCATCCATCTCGCTCATGGATTGTTTCCATTTGAAAACCAAAGGTTGCCTATTAGCGCGTTAATCCATGAAAAAAACCACTCTAGACTGCAACCTCCCCCCCTTTTCGAGGAACAGCCCATGAAGATTCTCTTGATCGGTGCCAACGGCACCATTGGCTCGGCGGTAGACCGGGAACTGTCCCAGCGCCACGAAGTGATCCGTATCGGCCGCACCAGCGGTGACTTCCAGGTGGATATCAGTGATGCCCAGTCGATCCGCGCACTGTTCGAAAAGACCGGTCGCTTCGATGCGCTGGTCTGTGCCGCAGGCAACGTCACTTTCGCCCCCTTGGCAGAAATGACCGCCGAACACTTCAGCCTGGGCCTGCACGACAAACTGATGGGCCAGGTCAACCTGCTGCTGATCGGCCGCGAATACGCCAACGACGGTGCGTCCTTCACCTTCACCACCGGCGTGCTGAGCCACGACCCGATCCGCAGCGGCGCTTCGGCCGCCCTGGTCAACGGCGCCATCGACAGCTTCGTGCGGGCCGCCGCCATCGAGCTGCCCCGGGGCCTGCGAGTCAACTCCATCAGCCCCAACGTGCTGCAGGAAGCCATGGGCAGCTATGCCCCGTACTTTCGCGGCTTCAAGCCGGTGCCGGCGGCCGACGTGGCCCTGGCCTACGCCAAGAGCGTGGAAGGCCTGCAGACCGGCCAGACCTACCACGTCGGCTGATCCGGCTTGTGTAGGAGCTGGTTTGTGTAGGAGCAGGCTTGCCAGCGAAGGCGTCCTCCCGAACCACACAAGGCTCCAGGGCCTCTTCGCCGGCAAGCCGGCTCCTGCGGTTGATGGCGCTGCTGCGTTCAATCCGGGGTTGTGGTGACCGGGCGGGCTGCGTAACGTGTCGGCTTCCGCTTGGAGGCCCCATGATGCGCACCGCCCGTTCACTGCTTTGCTTCGCCTTGTTACCGCTGTTTGCCGGCTGTCAGATGTTGCCGATGTTCAACTCACAACCCGAGGCGCCCTCCATGGCCGGGCTGACCCGGATGCAGGGTGAACTCAGCGCGGCAGACGGCAAGTTGCTGTTCAAGCCCTGCGCCGAAGATCGCCGTTATGTGGTCAGCGATGGCGGCGACACCAGCGTGCTGCAAGAGGCCGCTACCCTGGCTGAAAAACAGGGCAAGCTGTTCGCCGACCTGCGAGGCAAGTTTTCCGCCAGCGGCAGCAGCGACGGGCAGCTGGACCTGCGCCAGCTGTATCGCATCGAAGGTTCCGGCAATGCCTGCAACGACCCGAATTTCCAGCGTCTGATCCTGCGGGCCGGCGGCAAGAATCCGGCCTGGAATGTCGATGTCAGTGCCAAGGGCATGATGATCGAGCGCGCCGGCCAGCCAAACCTGGCCCTGCCGTATCTCGAAGAGCAACTGGGCGACGGCCGTTTCAACCTCAGCAGCGAAGCCAATCACCAGCGCGTGGAGCTTTGGGTCGCACCGCAACGCTGCGTCGACCCCGTTACCGGCAGCGTCCAGCACCTGAGCGCCGAGCTGCGGGTGGATGGTCAGGTGCAGCGCGGTTGCGGCTATTTCGGCGGCTCGCGCAACGACTGATTCGACGAGCAGCGGTTTTAGCCTCACGGCGACGGTGGATTGCGGCTTATAATCGCCGGTTTGTGCAAAGCAAGCCGGCGCACTGTTGCGCACCGCCTACCCGGATCCTGTCATGTTACGAATCACCGAACTCAAGTTGCCGATCGACCATCCCGATGAAGACCTGCGCGCCGCTATCGTGCAGCGCTTGGGGATCGCCAGCGATGACCTGCTCGATTTCACCTTGTTCAAACGCAGCTACGATGCGCGCAAGAAATCTTCCGAGCTGTGTTTCATCTACACCATCGACCTCAACGTGCGCGACGAAGCGGCGCTGCTGCTCAAGTTCGCCGACGACCGTAACGTCAACCCGGCGCCGGATGTCAGCTACAAGGTGGTGGGCCAGGCTCCGGCAGACCTGAGCGAGCGACCGATCGTGGTGGGTTTCGGCCCTTGCGGCATCTTTGCCGGCCTGTTGCTGGCACAGATGGGCTTCAAGCCGATCGTCCTCGAGCGCGGCAAGGAAGTGCGCCAGCGCACCAAGGACACCTGGGGCCTGTGGCGCAAAAGCGTGCTCAACCCCGAGTCCAACGTGCAGTTCGGCGAAGGCGGCGCCGGGACCTTCTCCGACGGCAAGCTCTACAGCCAGATCAAGGACCCGCAGCACCACGGCCGCAAGGTGCTCCACGAGTTCGTCAAGGCCGGTGCGCCAGACGAGATTCTCTACGTCAGCAAGCCGCACATCGGCACCTTCCGCCTCACTGGCGTGGTGGAAAACATGCGCCAGCAGATCATCGCCCTGGGCGGTGAAGTGCGCTTCGAGCAGCGGGTCACCGACGTGCTGATCGAAGACGGTCAATTGCAGGGCGTGGAACTGGCCAGCGGTGAACAACTGCATTCCCGGCACGTGATCCTGGCCCTGGGCCACAGCGCCCGCGACACCTTCCGCATGCTCCACAGTCGGGGCGTGTACATGGAAGCCAAGCCGTTCTCGGTGGGTTTCCGCATCGAACACCCGCAATCGCTGATCGACAGCGCGCGCCTGGGCAAGTACGCCGGCCACCCGAAACTCGGCGCCGCCGACTACAAGCTGGTGCACCACGCCAAGAACGGCCGTTCGGTCTACAGCTTCTGCATGTGCCCGGGCGGCACCGTGGTTGCCGCCACCTCTGAGCCAAACCGGGTGGTGACCAACGGCATGAGCCAGTACTCGCGCAACGAGCGCAATGCCAACTCGGGCATCGTGGTAGGCATCACTCCTGAAGTGGACTACCCGGGCGGGCCGTTGGCGGGTATCGAGTTGCAAGAGCGCCTGGAGTCCCACGCCTTCGTCCTGGGTGGCAGCAACTACCAGGCCCCAGCGCAGTTGGTGGGCGACTTCATCGCCGGCAAACCCACCACGGTACTGGGCAGCGTCGAACCGTCCTACAAGCCCGGCGTAAGCCTGGGGGATCTGGCGCTGGCCCTGCCGGATTTCGCCATCGAGGCCATTCGCGAGGCGCTGCCGGCCTTCGAACGGCAGATCAAGGGCTACTCGTTGCACGATGCGGTGCTGACCGGCATCGAAACCCGCACCTCATCGCCACTGCGCATTACCCGTGATGCCTCGATGCAGAGCCTGAATGTGAAGGGTCTGTACCCCGCTGGCGAAGGCGCCGGTTATGCCGGGGGAATTCTTTCCGCCGGAGTGGACGGGATTCGTATTGCCGAAGCCGTGGCCCGCGACATCCTCGGCATTCAGGCCTGACGCACCGACCCTTTCGCCGGCAAGCCGGCTCCTACCACCTGCCGTAGGAGCTGGCTCGCCAGCGAAGATGTCATCCAGGACAGTGCAAGGCTCAAGGGCCTCTTCGCCGGCAAGCCGGCTCCTACGACAGGTTCAGATGCCGGCGCGCAATACGCTGGCCGGGAGTGCCTCGCCACGCTCGACGCTGGCCGCTACCGCATCGATCAAGGCATCCAACTCATACCCCTGCTCCGCCAGCCACTGCTCATCGTAGTAAGTGGTCGCATAGCGCTCGCCACCGTCACAGAGAATCGCCACGATCGACCCCGTCTCACCCGCGGCGGCCATCTGCTGCGCGGCCATCAGTGCGCCAATCAGGTTGGTGCCGCTGGAGCCGCCAACCCGTCGGCCAAGGCGCTGGGCCAGGTAATGCATGGCTGCCAGGGACAAGGCATCCGGCACCTTGACCATGGCGTCGATCACTTTGGGCAGGAACGAAGCTTCGACCCGCGGCCGGCCGATGCCTTCGATCCGCGAACCGCAGTCCAAACGCAAACTAGCATCGCCGCTCAGGTAGTAGTCGAAGAACACCGAACGCTCGGCGTCGGCACACAACACCCGGGTGCCGTGCTGGCGATAACGCACGTAGCGCCCCAGAGTCGCGGTAGTGCCGCCGGTACCAGGGCTGGAGATCAGCCAGCTGGGCTCGGGATAACGCTCGAAGCGCAGCTGCTGGAAGATCGACTCGGCAATGTTGTTGTTGGCCCGCCAGTCGGTGGCCCGCTCGGCGTAGGTGAATTGATCCATGAAGTGGCCGCCACTCTCCCGGGCCAGGCGCTCGGATTCGGCGTAGATCTGCGTGGGGTCCTGCACCAGATGGCTCTTGCCACCATAGAAGGCGATCTGGGCGATCTTTTCCTGGGAGGTGGTGGCTGGCATCACGGCAATGAAAGGCAATCCCAGGAGACGGGCGAAATAAGCCTCGGAAATCGCCGTGGAGCCACTGGAGGCCTCGATCACTGGCGCACCGGGCTTGAGCCAGCCGTTACACAGGGCATAAAGAAACAGCGAGCGAGCCAGGCGGTGCTTGAGACTGCCGGTGGGATGGCTGGATTCATCCTTGAAATACAATTCAATGCCCGGCAGTCCCGGCAAAGGCAGCGGAATCAGGTGGGTGTCGGCGCTGCGCTGGAAGTCGGCTTCGATGATGCGGATGGCCTCACGGGCCCACTGGCGATTGTCACTCATGTTCTATTCTCGTCAGATCGAACGCCGTACCGGCGCAAGAAGATGAAATGCACCCGGCGGAGATAATCCGGGTTCGTGGCTGACTGGCGTTTTCCCGGGAAAAACAGCTCGGAACGGCCCTGAAAAGACATGTTATGAAATAACTTTCGGACCTTACAGGTACAGCTGAGAAGCAATTGGAAACACAACTGCAAAAGCGCATTTTCAAGCTAGCCCTTTAGCCTCTGCATATAACAAAAAAGAATATAATTTTTGTTTTAACAACTATCTGTACGGGTTAGGGTGTGCCACCTTTTTTAGATTTAGATGGAGAGCGACCTTGCCTCTGCGTAGCACTTTCACTCGTTTCTTTGCCATGGAAGCTGCCAGCGGTCTGTTATTGATCGCCGCTGCCATCCTGGCTCTCATCATCAACAACTCGCCACTGTCCTGGCTGTACAACGGCCTGCTGGAAACCCCGGTGGTGGCTCAGGTCGGCGCTTTGACAATCGCCAAACCGTTGTTGTTGTGGATCAACGACGGCCTGATGGCGCTGTTCTTCCTGCTGATCGGCCTTGAGGTCAAGCGCGAAGTCCTGGATGGCCAACTGTCCAAGCCTTCACAGATTGTCCTGCCCGGCGCAGCAGCCATTGGCGGCATGCTGGTCCCGGCGCTGATCTACTGGTTCCTCAACCGCGACAATCCGGCGGCACTCAATGGCTGGGCGATTCCCACCGCCACCGACATCGCCTTCGCCCTGGGGGTCCTGGCCCTGCTGGGCAAGCGGGTGCCGACATCGCTGAAACTGTTCCTCATGACCCTGGCGATCATCGATGACCTGGGGGCCATCGTGATCATCGCGATCTTCTATTCCGGCGCCCTGTCGACCCTGTCACTGATGCTGGCGGCCGCCTGTATTGCCGCCCTGGTGGCGATGAACCGCATGGGGGTGGTGAAACTCGGGCCGTACATGATCATCGGCCTGATTCTCTGGGTTTGCGTGCTCAAGAGTGGTGTCCACGCCACCCTGGCCGGCGTGACCCTGGCCTTCTGCATTCCCTTGCGTACCCGTAATGCCGAACCCTCGCCCTCGCTGGCCCTGGAACATGCGCTGCATCCCTGGGTGGCGTTCGGCATCCTGCCACTGTTCGCCTTCGCCAACGCCGGCCTGTCCCTGAACGGCGTGACCCTTGAGAGCTTCACCCACCATGTGCCTATGGGCATCGCCATCGGCCTGTTGCTGGGCAAGACCATCGGTGTGTTCGGCCTCAGCTGGTTGGCGGTCAAAGCCGGACTTACGGCCTTGCCTGCCGGCGCCAACTGGGGCCAGATCCTCGGGGTGGCAATTCTCTGCGGCATCGGCTTCACCATGAGCCTGTTTGTCGGTTCCCTGGCCTTCGTGCCCGGTAGCAGCGAATACGCCGGCATGGATCGCATGGGGATTCTCACCGGCTCGTTGCTGGCCGCACTGATTGGCTATGCGGTTACCGCCGCCGCCAGCCGCAAGAACACGGCGCTGGCCTCCTGATCCACACCGATCCGACCGCCTGAAAACACAAAACCCCGACCAGTTGCCTGGCCGGGGTTTTGTTTTGTAGCAGAAATATCAGCGGGTAACGCGGCTGGTACCGTTGACGCTCATGATGCGTACGCGATCGCCAACCCGGAACACTTCGTTTTCCTGTACCTGCTGTACATAGGCACGCATGCTGCCATCGTCTTCACGCACGGTGATTTCCACGCCCTGGGTACGGGTCAGGCCTTCTTCAGTGGCCGAACCCAGCAGACCGCCAGCTACCGCACCGATCACAGCGGTGACGATGCTGCCACGGCCGCCGCCGATGGCGCTGCCACCCACGCCACCAATCACAGCGCCAGCAGCGCCGCCGATGGGGGTCTTGGTGCCTTCGATTTTCACCGGACGCAGGGACTCGATGGTGCCCATACGCACGGTTTGCACACGACGTGCTTCATCACGGGAGTAGGAGTCACCGGTCAGGTTAGAGGCACAACCGCCGAGCAACATTGCCATCGTGGTGAAAGACGCAACCAGCAAAACAGACTTACGCATAGGATCAACTCCAAAGGACAGATAGCCATTAGACTCCGCAGCTTGACGCCTGTCACGGCACCGCCCGGATAAAATTGGTTTCATTCAGCCAAAGTACAGACTGCAAAAAAGCCAAACCGTCTCAATACGGTAACGCCGATTTCCAGCATAGCGCCAACCAGCAAGGGATTTTCATGGATTACTTCATCATCATCGTGACCACCATCGCCGGTCTGTATTTCCATTGGTGGCTCTACGTGCGCATCAAGCGTTGGGTGGACCGGGACCTGGCTTTGTCCCTGGCCGGAACCGATGAACAGAAGAAACAATTCATGCTGCAACAGCTGGCCGAGGCCCAACGCCAGAAAGTAAAACGCCGGGACCTGCCGCAATGGCTGGAAGCCGCCGCGGCCGGTTATCCCGGCGACTGACCTGCGCGCTTCAGGGGGCCAGGCGCTCCCGGCTCCACTGCCCCGCCTGCAGGCGATAGTTCAAACGGTCATGCAGGCGGCTAGGGCGACCCTGCCAGAACTCGATGCGCTCCGGCAGCAGGCGATAACCACCCCAATGTTCCGGGCAATCGGGCTGACTATCACTGAAACGCGCCTCGGTGGCCTTGAGCAATTCCTGCAACTCGTTGCGATCGGCGATCACCCGGCTTTGCGGTGAAGCCCAGGCCCCCAACCGACTCCCCAGAGGGCGCACCTGATAATAGGCATCAGACTCCTGGGGAGTGACCTTGACCACCCTTCCTTCGATCCGCACCTGACGCTCCAGGGTCGGCCAGAAGAAGGTCATGGCGGCAAAGGGCCGTGCGGCCAGTTGCTCGCCCTTGGCGCTTTCGTAGTTGGTGAAGAAGGTGAAACCCTGTTCATCCAGCCCCTTGAGCAACAAGATGCGGCAGTGGGGACGACCGTCGGTATCGACAGTCGCCAGCGTCATGGCATTGGCCTCTACCGGCGGTTGCTCGGTCTTCACCGCTTCGGCAAACCACTGATGAAACAGCGCGAAGGGTTCACCCGGGGCCTGGGCCTCGGACAAACCATCGCGGGTGTAATCCCGGCGCATATCAGCCAGAGACTGAGTCATGCCTGCTTCCTTATCCTTGAGAATCAGTTTTTAGCCTGAGCAGTAGCCGTTGTTTTCTTCGCTGGAGCTGCGGCCTTCTTCGCTGGAACCTTCTTGGCGGCAGGCTTCTTGGCAACGGTGGACTTCTTCGCCGGCGCTGCGGCCTTTTTGCCGGAGGCGGCAGGAACGGGCAGCTTGGCATCTTGCACCGCGACCATTTCGGTCTCGGACGGTGTCGGCTGGTTGTATTTGCTCAACAGGCCCAGCATGGTGCTGCGCTGGGTCAGCATGATTTCCACTCGACGGTTCAGCGAACGGCCTTGAGGGCTGTCATTGGCAGCACGTGGCATGACCGCACCCATGCCACGAAGCATCAGGCGGTCCTGCTTCAAGCCGCTGAGGCTGAAGATGGCAGCAACGGACTGGGCGCGATCACGGCTCAGCTTCTGGTTGGCCAGGGTCGGGCCAGTCGCATCGGCGTGGCCGAGAATCAGTACGGCGGTCTTGGGGTCACCTTCAACAGCCTTGGCCACGCGGGTGAATGGGCCCAGGGTCACCGGCAGCAGCATGGCTGGACGGTCCGGGTTGAAGGACGCATCGACCAGCGCAGTCACCACCAGCACGTTTTCGCGACGTTCTACTTGCAGCTTGCTGTCCTTCACCGCTTCACGCAGGCGCGGCTCGTAGTCGTCCAGCCAGGCCTGGGTGATTTTCGGGTCGGGCATTGGAATGTCCGCCACATTGACCTTGCTCAGGGGCTTGGGCTGGCTCTTGGCAAACGGCCACCACCAGTGGGTCTCGGAGTCGGCGGCCTTGGCGACCTCTGGAGCTGGAGTCGGCTCGGCTTTCTTGGTCTCAGCCACAGGCTTGTCGGCGGATTCCTTGGAGGAGAACGGCCACCACCAGTTGCTGCTCTCGGCCTTGGCGGCAGGAGCGGCAGGTGCTGCGGCTACAGGGGCAGGAGCTGGAGCAGGCTCGGCTGCTGCCGTCTTGGCGGCAACCGGAGCTTTGCCTGCCGGTGCTGCCTGCTTCGCGGAGGCGGTGGTTTTACCGGCAGCGGCCGCAGGAGCAGCGGGCTTGGCCGCCACTGCCGGCTTGCCCGCTGGAGCGGCAGGAGCTGGCGCTTCGGCTGCGACGGGTTTTTCAGCGGCCTGCGGGGCTTCCTTGCTGCTGGCCTTATCGGACCCGAACGACCACCAATGGCCGCCATCCGCTTCATTTTGTGGGGTTTGTGCACAACCGGTGACGGTCAGGCAGATGGCCAAGGCTAGAGACTTGTTCGACGACATGGGATATCCACAAAATGAGATAAAAAATTCGGTCTACATGACCGGTACAAACAGACGCTTGGAAATTATAAAAGCCACAGGGTTCCGTCCTGCAGCTTTCCAAGCATGTTTAAGCAAAAAAGTGCTTAACAGCAACCTTTTTACAGACAATCCGACAAAGCCCGCACCAGCTTCTGTGCCCGTGGATCCATCAATACATAAGGCCCCAGGGTATTTGTCACAAAACCGAACGCCACATCATGCTCCGGGTCAGCAAAACCGATGGAACCCCCGGCCCCCGGATGCCCGAACGCCCGAGCCCCCAGGCCAAAAGTGGCATTGGCGACCTGGGGTTGATCAAGCATGCAGCCCAGGCCGAATCGGGTCTGGGTCAGCAGGGTCTTGTCCATGCCCAGGCTGTGTTCGCGGGTCAGCTCTTCGAGCATATCGGCCTCCAGCAAGCTGCCATCGAGCAGGCCGCTGTAGAACCCGGCGAGACTGCGGGCGTTGCCATGGCCATTGGCTGCCGGCTGCTGCATGCGCCGCCATTCGGGTTTGTTGGTGCTGGTCATGATAGACGGTGGATTGGTGAAGGCCCGGGTGGTCATGGCCGTCGGCTCGCGCAGGGTCACCTGCAGCAAGCGCTGGGCTGCTGCGTCACCCACATTGCCTTTGCCACGGGCGATATGCGCCACCCGATGGAACTCTTCGTCGGCCAGGCCGACATGGAAGTCCAGCCCCAGGGGGCTTGCCACCCGGGCCGCAATGGACTCTCCCGGACCGCGTCCATCGGCGCGTCGGATCAGTTCACCCACCAACCAGCCATAGGTGATAGCGGCATAGCCATGCCCGTCACCCGGCGTCCACCAGGGCTGCTCGGCGGCCAGGGCATCGACCATGGTCTGCCAGTCGTAGAGGGCCTCGGCAGGCAGCAACTCGCGCAGGGCAGGCAAGCCCGCCTGATGACAGAGTAATTGGCGCAAGGTAATGGCAGCTTTGCCTGCTGCGGCGAACTCCGGCCAGTAACTGGCGACCGGCGCATCCAGCCTGAGCTTGCCTTCGGCCACCAGTTGCAGGGCGGTGACCGCAGTGAAGGTCTTGGTGCAGGAGAACAGATTGGCGATGGTGTCGCTGTGCCAGGGCTCGGCACCGTCCTTGTCGGCGGTGCCGGCCCACAGGTCGATGACGGTTTCCCCGCCGATCTGGATGCACAGCGCCGCGCCGCGCTCCTGGGGATCGTCGAACAGTGCCGCGAAGGCTTCGCGTACCGCCTCGAATTTAAGTTCGTAATGACCCTGAATCTGCACCCTGACTCCCCCAGCACATTTGCTCGACAACGAGGCGCGCATTGTTCCAGCCCGAAACGGATTTGGGAACAGCCAACGGAGCTCTGCGCAGCGCGGCAGAGCCCCGGATCGATCAATGACCGTTAGCGGAATGGCCGCCAGCGTGCTCACCCGCGCCCTTGCCTTCGTGGCCCTTGCCCGCTCCCTCGCTGCCATGCTCGGCGGCTTCAGCCTGCTGCGCCTGAACCCGGGCCTTCTGTGTTTCCTTGGCCAGTTGTTCAATCGCCTGCAGGTTGCTCTTGCGCACATTGTCGACAAACCCCTGGAAGGGCACATCGGTAATGCCCACCAGGCCAAAATGGCCATTTTCACCGTCCAGCAGACGTCCGGTTACCGGTTGGTCGAGATACTGGAACCAATGCACACCGACAATCGATGGCTCACTCACGGCCTGTTTGAGGAAGTTGGCGTAGGCCGGTCCACGATCTTCCTCCCGAGCCAGCTCGGTCACCCCGCCCCAGAACGGGCCACGATCCCGGGAGCCGAAATTGAACTCGGTCACCAGCACCGGCTTGTCCAGGCTGCGCAGGTACGCAAAGTCCTGACCGTCCTGAGGCTTGAGGGTGTACATGTTGAAGCTCAGCACATCGCAGTACTGGGCACAGGCCGCCACCGCCTCGGGATTGCTGACGGCAAAGCGACCGCCCAGCAGCAGATGGTTGGGGGCATGCCACTTCAGCGAGTCGGCGATGGTCTTGAAATAGGTCTCGGCAAAGACTTTCTGGAAATACTTGAAGTCAGCCTCGATCTCCGGGTGTTCGGGACTTGGCTGTGGCGGCACGAAACCCGGGTCTTCCATCAACTCCCAGGCCGGCAGATCGATGCCCCAGGCTTTCGACAGGCCCGCCTGGTTACGATATTTGTCCCGCAGTTGCTTGAGGAAGGCCCGTTTGGCCGGCACATCGGTGGTCAGACGCAGGGTGCCGTAGGCCAGGGCATAGCGGGCTTGCGGATCATCACCGGGACCGGCCCAGGCCAGCTCGTTGTCGGCAAAATAACCAATCAGCCAGGGATCATCCCGATGGTCGCGGGCGGCGATGGCCACGGCGCGCTCGGTGGCCATGGCAAAGCGCGGATCGAAGGGGTCCGGCATGCCGCCCCACCAATCACTGCCCGTGCTGATGCTGGCGTAATCACCCACGATCGACAGCGGCAAGGTGTAGGGCACCCGGTCGGCCGCCCCCAGCGCCGGGGCGCTCCAATTACCGATGGTGTTGAACCCCCAGGCCTGCAAGCGGTCCAGGGTGTGGCTGACCCAGCGTCGCTCATCGAAGGTCGGTGTCGCGCATGGGGCTGCGGCGGCTTCAGGCGCCGCTGGCTTGGGCTCGGTACTGGAGGCTTCGGCCGGAGCTTCGCTGGCCATTGCACAGGGGGAGCTGTAGGTACGTTGCAGGTTGGCCCGATAGAAGTCGTACCAGCGGCCGGCGTTGTAACCACGTCCCCGGTCGGCGCCGTTGCCGCCACGGTTGTCGCCCTCACCGTAATGGCTCGCCAGGGGCTCGCCGTCCTTGGGCAAGGCGCTGAACATCCACTCACGCCCGGCGACATAGGTCTGGCTGTTATCCGGGGCCACGGTGTTGACGCCCAGGGAGTAGAACGGGTGACCTTGCGGAGTCACCAGGAACCAGCGCCCGTCACGCTTTTCCGTGCGAAAGAAACCGCTGGCCTTGAAGCTCGGGCCCTTGTCCCAGCCGCCAAACTTGTCCAGGGAAGTCTTCTCGCGCTCGCCAAGCCACGCCTTGAGTTGCTGCTGTTCCTTGGCATCGGCCGCCTCGAGCTGATCGTCGCTGGTAATCTTTTCCGGCCAGCGGGACCGGGTCGACTGGCCGTAGCCATCCACCAGGGAACCGTAGACCGCCTTGATCACGCCCTCGCCGTCCTGCACACCAAAGCGCTCGAGGAGGATACTCTGAGCGGCCTTGGGGCTATCCAGGGACAAGGTCACCGACACCACCTGGCTGCGGTCCAATTGTCCCTCGCTGCTGGCCAGCAGGATGCGCTGGCCGTCCACGGTCATCGGCATCGGCGGCGCGGCCTTCATGCCCTGGCTCAGGGGAGTGTTGGCCACCAATGGCACCAGCAGGGTCTGCGCCGGCCCCGCGGGCAGATCGACGCGGCTGACCAGGGTCTTGCCGTCGTTGCTTTGAATGGTCACATAGAGGGTCAGGGCCCAGTTCATGGCGCTCTGGATGCGCAGGCTCATCATCCCCGACTGCGACCAGTCCCAAGCGCCGCTCTGGGGCGTCAGGGTCAGGCTGGGCCGACTGGTCGGGTTGAAGATGATGCGCCGCAGCACTTCGCCTTCGGCCGTTTGCTCCGCGTTGGACTGCGGCAGGCTGGCATCTTGTGTCGCCACCTGCACCACAGCGGCAGGCCGGACAAAGTTGAACAGCGTCTGTTGTCCGGTCGGGGCCGCCCACACAGGCGCGGTAAACAACAGGGCAAATACAGCGGGCAACGAACGGCGAATCATATGAACCTGGCTCTCCCTAAAGACCGATGAACGGCCGGTGCTGAAGCGGTGATATGAAATAGACAGCAAGGCGCGCAAAGGTGCGCGCCTTGCTTATGATATTTCTCGGCGAAATGGCGGCAAGGCATTGAGGATAGCCTTGCCATAGCGCTGGGTGACCAGGCGGCGGTCCAGCAGGGTGATGGTGCCGCGGTCCTGCTCGGTACGCAGCAGACGGCCGCAGGCCTGAACCAGCTTGAGAGAAGCATCCGGCACCGAGATTTCCATGAATGGATTGCCACCCCGGGCCTCGATCCATTCCGCCAGCGCCGCTTCCACCGGATCATCCGGTACCGAGAACGGGATCTTGGCGATCACCACGTGCTCACAGTAGGCACCGGGCAAGTCCACCCCTTCGGCAAAGCTCGCCAGGCCGAACAGCACGCTGGAATCGCCACCGTCGACCCGGGCCTTGTGCTTGTTGAGGGTTTCCTGCTTGGACAGGTTGCCCTGGATGAACACCTGCTTGCGCCAATCCCGATCCAGACCGTCGAACACGTCCTGCATCTGCTTGCGCGAAGAGAACAGCACCAGCGTGCCCCGGGAGCCTTCCACCAGTTCCGGCAGGTCGCGGATGATCGCCGCCGTATGCGCCGGCGCATCCCGCGGATCGGCACGCAGGTCAGGCACTCGCAACACCCCGGCATCAGCGTGATGGAACGGGCTGGGTACCACCGCAGTCACGGCTTTCTTCGGCAGCCCGGCACGCATGCGGAAGCGGTCGAAGGTGCCCAGGGCGGTCAGGGTCGCCGACGTCACCAGGGCGCCGTAGGCCACGTTCCACAAATTGCGTCGGAGCATCTCCGCCGCGAGGATCGGGCTGGCGTTGACCTCGATGTCGAACAGCGAGCCGCTCTCGGCCAGGGTCAGCCAACGGGCCATGGGCGGATTGTCTTCCGGGTCCTCGATGGTGAACGCGGTCCACAGTTCCCAGTTGCCCGACGCCCGCGCCAGCAGGCTACCGAACAGCGGATACCACTCTTCGGCCTGGTTGCTGGCGATGCCGATATTGACCTCGCCATCCATGCCTTCCTTGAGCAGCTCAGTGAGGCGGGTGAACAGATCGGTGAGACGGGAGAAGCCCTTCTTCAACTCGATGCCCATCTCGCGCATGTGGTCGGGAATCAGCCCGCCGACGAAGCGATGGCGTGGCCGTTCGCGGCCTTCCATGTCTTCGCCGGTCTTGAAGTCGGCGATCTGCTCGCAGGCGCTGAACATGAATTGCTGCTGGGTCTTGATCTCCCGCGCCAGCTCCGGCACTTGCTCGATCAAGCGCCCCAGATCCCCCGGCAGCGGGTGCTGGGCCAGCAACTTGGTGAGGTTCTTGGCGGTCTGCTCCAGCCAGTCGGCGGTGGAGCGCAGCCGGGTGTAATGGGCAAAGTGGCCGATGGCCTTGTCCGGCAAGTGGTGGCCTTCGTCGAACACATAGAGGGTGTCGCGCGGGTCCGGCAGCACCGCGCCGCCGCCCAGGGCCAGGTCGGCCAGGACCATGTCATGGTTGGTGACAATCACGTCCACCTTGCCCATGCCTTCCCGAGCCTTGTAGAAGGCGCACTGGCCGAAGTTCGGGCAGTGTCGATTGGTGCACTGGCTGTGGTCGGTGGTCAGGCGCGCCCAATCGGCGTCTTCAAGGGCGGTGGGCCAGCTGTCGCGGTCACCGTCCCATTTATTGCCGGCGAGCTTCTCGATCATGCTGGTGAACAGCTTCTGGCTGGCTTCATCCACTTCGATCTTGAAGCCTTCTTCCTCGAACAGCTGGGCCGTGGCGGTCTGCGCGTGGCCTTCCTGAAGCAGCATGTCGAGCTTGGACAGGCACATGTAGCGCCCGCGGCCCTTGGCCAGGGAGAAGCTGAAGTTCAGCCCGCTGTTGCGCATCAGGTCCGGCAGGTCCTTGTAGACGATCTGTTCCTGCAGGGCGACGGTGGCGGTGGCAATCACCAGGCGCTTGCCGGCGGCCTTGGCCGTGGGAATGGCCGCCAGACTGTAGGCCACGGTCTTGCCAGTACCGGTGCCGGCTTCCACCGCGACGACCGCCGGGTCGCCACTGCGCCGCCCCTCGTCGTCGGTGTCGATATCACCCAGGACCTTGGCCACTTCGGCAATCATCAGGCGCTGGCCGTAACGCGGCTTGAGGCTCTTGGCTTCGAGAAAACGCGAGTAGGCGCCCTGGATCGTGGTTTTGAGTTCGTTGCTGATCATGGTTTTTCGGGCGCACAAAACGCTGGATAAATTTTCAGTGGTTCGAATCGACCGCTATCATACCCCGCTAATTCATGTCGCGCAGAACGGAGTACCCGAATGACCGCTTTCGCCCTTGCCTACACCTTGCATGTACTGGCCGCCCTGGTCTGGGTCGGCGGCATGTTTTTCGCCTGGATGGTCCTGCGCCCGGCAGCCGTGGCGGCCCTTGAGGGGCCGGCGCGACTGCAGCTCTGGGTGCAAGTGTTTCCGCGTTTTTTCGTCTGGGTCTGGGTCGCCGTGGTGCTGTTGCCGATCAGCGGTATCGGCCTGCTGCATTTGCGCTTCAGCGGCTTTGAAACCGCACCGAAGTATGTGCAGATCATGATGGGGCTGTATCTGGTGATGACCGCCCTGTTCATCCGCATCCAGTCCCTGCAACTGCCGGAGCTGCGCAAGGCCGTCGCGGCGCAGGACTGGCCGGTCGGCGCCGCGGCGCTGGGCAAGATCCGCCGGCTGGTGGGCAGCAACCTGATCATCGGCCTGGTACTGGTGGCCCTGGCAGCGGCCCGGCCAAGCTTCTGAAAGCAACCGCCCGCTACAGGAGCGGGCGGCTGGAACAATCCATCTTTCGAAGTTGACTACAAGCGCTGGACCGTCAGTGACCCCGCCTCGCCCACAGGGCCCGGCTGCCCCTGAGCACCGGGACGCCCGCTTTTGCCGCCGTCGGTTCGGTAAACCAGGCAGCCCTTGGACTTGCCCCCGGCGCCCGGTTTGCCGCCAGCACCGGCCAGGCCGCCGGCGCCACCATCGACCATGACCTTGATCTGCTCGCTGGGGTAATCACGGGGCAACTCCAGCCGGACCACGGCGCCCGAAGCCCCCGGCCGGCCGTCACCGCCGTTGTCACCGTCGGCACCGCGCCCGGCCTGCCCCCAGGTGCAACCCGGCTCCTGACCATTGGCGCCATCAAGGCCGACGTAACCGGGAGCCCCCTTGCCACCGCGGGCGTCCACGAACAATTGCTCGGCCTTCAAGGACTCGATTCGCAGGTTCAGATTGCGCCCCGGCTTGGCCACCTTCTCATAGGTGCCCGGTGCACCACGGGAGCTGATCTGGCTGCCGCTCTCCAACTGCGCATGGCGGACAATCAGTTGCAGGCTTTGCCCGGTAGGCACGATGGCGATCCGCGCGTCACGTCCCAGATGCAGGTCGTCGACCTTGAGTTCGGTGACATTGGCCGGAATCAGCAAGGTGCCGTAGTCCGCCACGTCCAGACGCTCCAGCTGCAGGGTGCTGGCGGTATTGGGCAGGCGCATGAAGGAGTTGGTTTCAACCTGGACCACCTGGGCCACGGCCAGAGGACTGCAGAACAGGGCCAGCAGGCAAAGCTTACGCATGGTCGGTCTCGGCAACAGGAGCAGCAGCGGGAAGGGTTTGCAGGTGGAAGATCCCCACCAGCAGGATGTGTAAACGATCACGCCAGGGATGTGGACGCTCCTTGAGGCTGCCATTGAACAGCAGCAGTTCCAGCAAATGGGTCAAAAGCAACAGGCTACCCGCCAGGTTGACCAGCAGGTGCAACGGATTGATCAATGGATTGACCAGATTGATCAACACCACCAGCCAAAAGACCAAGGTCAGAAACTTCCCCGCCCCCCATAAGACCTTCATAGGCTCCCCTTGTGAATTATTCTTTGCGCGCACAGTAACGACTTACCCCGGGGATACGCCAGAGGTCGATGAAAATTCTCCCCGAAGCGTCTGTTTAGCGGCCCGATCGGCGAGGATCGCCGACCCGGACCGCCTCGTTTCAACGTTGGAGATGCAGTTCCACGCGACGATTCGTTGCTCGCCCCTGCTCACTGTCGTTATCCGCTACCGGCTGACTTTCTCCCAGGCCCTGGCTGCTGATTTTTTCCGACGCCACGCCCTGGCCAACAAGAAAGGCGACGACACTGCTAGCGCGGCGCTCCGAGAGCTTCTGGTTATAGGCATCGGAACCCTGGCTGTCGGTATGCCCGAGCACCTTGATGCTGACCACATCGGCATTGGCCAGCTTGGCCATCAGCCCCTGCAGCTGGTTGCGCGCCTCGGCGGTCAACTCCGCGGAGTCGAAGGCGAACAGCACATTGCCCTGGTCACTCAGGGTGATCACTTCCGCAGGCGCTGCTACCTCAGGCTCCGGCGCCTTGACCACTGCCGGATACTCGGGCATCGGGCAACCGCGATTATCCACCGCCGTGTTGGAAGGCGTGTCCGGGCAACGATCGCGACGATCGAATACCCCATCGCCATCCTCGTCGCCATCCTGGGCGTAACAGATCAGGCCTCCACCGATCAGCCCCAGGGCCGCGCCTCCAGCCGCCCAACTACCACTCTCGATCGCTCCCAAGCCACCGCCGGCCAGCCCGCCGAGCAGACTACATAGGGGCCAGGTGCGTTGGTTGAGGGGAGCAGTGCCATCACTGTGGGTTGCGCAACCTGTCAGTAGGCCGCCGAGCAACAGGACCGGGAAAACGGCCCGAGGAAGAAGGTTCATCATGAATGCTCCTGTGTCACCGGCAAGACCGGTCACACAGGAGTAAAGACTGCCATCGACGGCTGCACAAGCCGCGCAGGCAAAGGGTTTCAGCGGTTGATCTGGATCTCCGTACGACGGTTCATCGCCCGGCCCGCGGCCGTCTTGTTGTCCGCCACCGGCTTGCTTTCACCGGCTCCGGTCACTGACACGAAACTGTTGCGGGGAATGCCGTTGCTGATCAGATAGTCCACGACCGAGTGGGCACGCTTGTCCGAGAGTTTCTGGTTGTAGGCATCGCTGCCGACGCTGTCGGTGTGGCCGGTCACGCGCAGCTGTGCAGTCGGCGCTTCCTGTTTCAGGCGGCTCACGATGGTGTTGAGCTTGGTCTTGTCGGCGTCGGTCAACTTGGCCGAGTCGAAATGGAAGTAGACATCGCGGATGACGATGGTTTCCTCCTTGACCACCACGACTTCTTCCACAACCGGTGGTGGCGGCGGTGGGCAACCGTTGGCATCGACCTGTACACCTTTGGGGGTATGCGGGCACTTGTCGCGGCTGTCCGGCACGCCATCGCCGTCTTCGTCGCCATCGCCTTTTACCCAGCAGTAGGCACCTGCCAGACCACCGACCAACAGTGCGCCACCACCCGCCCACGAGGCGCTTTCGGTGGCGCCCAACGCCGCGCCCGTGACGCCGCCGACTGCGGCACAGGTTGGCCAGTCGGTTTTCTGCAAACCTGCACAACCAGTCAACACACTGGTTAACAGAACCAAGGGTACTGCCGTCCGAATGATGCTCATCTGATTTCTCCTGAGGGATCGGCTCGAGGCCGATTCACGGAGTAAAGACTGCACATTTCATCTGCGCCAGCACCGGGCTATCAGTGATTTCGCCCCGTAAATACGGGAGGTTCGCCGATTTAGTGGCGAACCGCTCTAGGCCCGAGGGTGCCAGCACGCTAGTCTTGGGCGTTCTGATCGAGGAGCTACAATGAGCGCCGGAATTTCTACCCGTACCCCCCAGCAGGCTCTGGCGGCCTTGCTGGACCGTTACGCCCCCCAACAGCTGCTGCTGATCGGCGCCAGCGACTTCCCCGCCCTGGCCGCATTCAAGGAGGCTCATCCCGCTACCGAGGTGGCTCAGGCGGCCCCCGGCCCCTTACCTGCGGAGCTGGCTGCACGGCGTTTCGACCTGGCCCTGGCGGTGGATTGCCTGGAGCACCTGCCCAAGCGTGATGGCCTGAACCTGCTTGGGGGCATTCGCAACCTCAATGCCAGCCGGATTGCCGTGCTGGCCGACCTGAGTGCCTGCGGCTGGCAGGAGACCGACTTTTTCTCCCTGGCGCTGCAGGCCAGTGAACGCTTCCAGCGGGACGAACAGGTGCTGACCCTGTTTACCTATGATCTGCTTGAATACAAACAAGTGCCCGACTGGCTCAACGCTCGCTTCTGGGCGAACCCGGAAAACTTTGGAAAGTATTGGTGGTAACACAATGAGCGCCTCGATTTGTCCTTGTGGCAGCGGCAACCTGCTGGACGCCTGCTGCGGCCACTACCACGCCGGTCATCCCGCCCCTTGCGCCGAAGCCCTGATGCGTTCGCGCTACAGCGCCTACGTGCTGGGGCAAGTGGACTACCTGCTGGCCACCACACTGCCCGTACAACAGGCAGGCCTGGATCGCCAATCCATCAGTGACTGGAGCGCACAAAGCACCTGGCTGGGGCTGGAGGTAGAAAGCTCGGAGGTCTTCGGCGGTCAGCCCGAACATGCCTTCGTCACCTTCACTGCGCGCTGGCATGACAACCAGGGCGAACACAGCCATCGCGAACGCTCGTCCTTCGTGCAGAATCATGGACGCTGGTATTTCATCGACCCCACCGTGCCCCTGAATGCCGGACGCAACGACGCCTGCCCCTGTGGTAGCGGGCAAAAATTCAAGAAGTGCTGCGCCGGCTATTTCACACGCTGAGCCTTTGCAGGCCAGGCACCCCATGCCCAGGACGGGTACAGGGGGTTCAAAGGGAGTCTTGCAATGATCGGTGAACTGCGCGCACTACGGGCCGTCTGCCTGTTCGGACTATTGAGCCTGTCGGGATGCGCGTCCTGGTTCACCGATGAGGACCTGGCCCCTACGGTCCACCTGGTCAAGGTCGAAGTGGTCAAGGCCAACCTGCTTGAGCAGCGCTTCACCCTGCACCTGCGGGTCGACAATCCCAATGACAGCGACCTGACCGTGCGCCGCTTGACCTACCGGGTCTACCTGGAGCGTTTTCTGCTCAGCGAGGGCGAGCATGAACACTGGTTCACCGTCACGCCCCACAGCAGCCGCTACTTCAAGGTGCCGGTGCGCACCAATCTCTGGCCGCAGATCCGGGATGTGGTGAAACTGTTGCGCAAGCCCGAACGGCCGATCCCCTATCGCCTCGAAGGGGAGCTGGAAATCGGATTATTCATCGGCCAGGACGTGCACCTGAAGCGCAATGGCGTGATAATTCCCGGCGATTTTATCCCGGAGTAACCCGCAATGACCCAGCAACCTCATGTCCATGGCCCGGACTGCAACCACGACCATGACCACCACGATCATGACCATGGCCATGTTCACGGTCCGCACTGCAACCACGCCCACCAGGAACCCGTGCGCAACGCGCTGAAAGACGTTGGCCGCAACGATCCTTGCCCATGCGGCAGCAGCAAGAAGTTCAAGAAGTGCCACGGCGCTTGATCTGATTGCGCAAGAGGCCTGTCCGCGCCACGTCGTCGTCCGGCCTCTCCTAAAAAAGCTGCGCCAGGTTCAACACCGTGGCGTACTCGCCGTGCAGGTTGGCCAGCGACATGTCATGCACCTCCTCGGCAGAACGGGCTCGACCGGCAAAGTCGCGCTTGTCGAAGGTGAAGCAGGCGTCGGCCACCACCCATACCGCAAAGCCCAAATTACCGGCGGTTCTTGCCGTCGACTCCACCGAATTGTTGGTGGCCACACCGACTATCACCAACTGCCCGATCCCCTGCTGGCGCAGATCCGCCTCCAGCGAGGTGCCACAAAAGGCATCCGGCACCTGTTTCTGAATCAGTCCCTCCCCCGTTTGCGGACGAAAACGTGGCTGAAACTCCACGCCGGACTGCCCGGGCCAGAACACCGAATCCGTCGAGCGCGACAGATGCTGCACATGGATCACCGGCCAACCCCGGGAGCGCCAGTGGGCCAGCAACTCGAGCATCCGCTCCTCTGCCTCGGGATTGTTTCGTGGACCGAGCCGGGGATGCAGGATGCCTTGCTGTTGATCGATGATTAGCAGCGCCGTGTCGGCCGGAATGGGCATGCAACATTCTCCGTTGGAGCGTCATTGAATTTTGCCAACTTCAACATCACCTGCTGTGACAGGCAAGCCACTCATTGCACACCGCACGACCTAATGCAGACGCTTGCTGTCGTGCCATCGTCGAGCATGAAACGACAGATGACGGCGCTCCGGCGCTGGCTATTTGTGGCGCGGTCAAGAAATACCTCCAGCCCCCGCTTGCGCGGCACTCGCCTGCTCACTAACGTAGCGCCTTTATCGACGCTACCCCCCGCAGGAGCTTTGCCATGGCCTCGCCAGCCCTCTCACATTTTCTTCCCCGGTTCGGCGTTGCCGCGGCAGTGGCCGGTGCTCTCAGCCTGGCCGGTTGCCAGTCCTGGAACACTCAAAACAGCCTGCCACCCACCTCCGGCGTACAGCCCCTCAAGGGCCTGGCGCAGAATGTTTCGGTTAGGCGTAGCGTCGTCGGTGTACCGCTGATCGAAAGCAACAGCTTCCACGACGCGCTGTTCACCCTGGGCTATGTGCACGCCAGCGATCGTATCGAGCAGATGGTCACCCTGCGCCTGCTGGCCCAGGGCCGCTTGGCGGAGATGTCCGGCGCCGAGGTGCTGGAAGTCGACCGCCTGATGCGCGCGGTGAATCTGAAGAAAAGCGCCGACGAGCTGTACAAGGCCTCATCACCACGGATCAAGCGTTTCTTCGAGGTCTACGCTCGAGGCGTCAACGCCTACCTGTTCCGCTACCGCGACAAGCTGCCGCCAGACCTGGCCGCCCGCGGCTACATCCCTGAATACTGGAAGGCCGAGGATTCGGCACTGATTTTCTGCCTGCTGAATTTCGGCCAGTCCGCCAATCTGCTGGAAGAGATCAATAGCCTGGTACTGGCACAAAAGGTCGGCAGCGACAAATTGCCCTGGCTGACCCCGAGCTACCCCGATGAACCGCTGCCCACGGCCGAGGCCGACAAGCTCAAGGGGCTGGCCTTGCATGTGCCGGGCTTGAGTGAACTCAGCCTGGCCGCCAAGCAGATGTCGACCCTTAACTCACTGGGTGTCACCGCCGGCAGCAACCTGGCCGTCGCCCCGCAGCGCGCTCGCAGCGGTCGCAGCCTGCTGGCCAGCGACAGCCAGATCGGCGCCTGGTACTACGTACAGATCCGCGCGCCGAAATATCAGGCGGCCGGGGCCTCGATCGCTGGTCTACCGGCCATTCTGCAAGGCTTCAACGGCAAGCTGGCCTGGAGCATGAGCTCGGCGATGGGCGACAACCAGGACCTGTTCCTGGAAAAACTCAAACGCCAGGGCAACGCTCTGTACTACCAGAACAACGGAAAATGGCAGCCGGTCATCGTTCGCAACGAGACCTACTTCATCAAAGGACAGCGGCCAATTCGCGAAGCGGTGTACGAAACCCGCCACGGTCCACTGCTCAACAGCACCCTGGGGATCAACGCCAACAATGCCCTGGCCAGTGGCTACGGCCTGGCGCTGCAAATGCCGGAGCTCAAGGACGACAGGAGCCTGGATGCGTTCTTCGATCTGTCGCGGGCCCAGAATGTGGAGAAGGCCTCCGACGCCAGCCGCGAGATCCGCGCCATTGCCCTGAATATGGTCTATGCCGATGCCAGCAACATCGGCTGGCAGGTCACCGGGCGCTTCCCCAACCGCCGCGAGGGCGAAGGCCTGCTGCCCTCTCCCGGCTGGGACGGACGCTATGACTGGGATGGCTACGCCGACCCGATGCTCCACCCTTATGACCAGGACCCGGCGCAAGGCTGGATCGCCACCGCCAATCAGCGGGTCATCCCCCGCGGTTACGGCATGCAGCTGTCCAACTCCTGGGACGCTCCGGAGCGGGCCGAGCGCATCGGCCAATGGCTGTCTGGCGGCAAGCAGGACAACCGCAGCCTGATTGCCCTGCAGTACGACCAGACCACCCTGTTCGCCGCCAAGTTGAAGAAGATGTTCGAGGCGCCGGGCATGGCCCTGCCGCTGAAAAACGCCATCGACGCCCTGCCCGATGCAGACCGCGCCAAGGCCCGTGAAGCCTACAGCCGGCTGATGGCGTTCGACGGCAAGCTCAGCGCCGGCTCCGCCGACGCCGCGCTCTACGAACTGTTCCTCCAGGAAAGCGCCAAGCAGACCTTCCTCAAACAGCTCGGTCCGGAGCCCGGCGTTGCCTGGCAGGCGTTCGTTGCCAATGCGGGCCTGTCCTATCCGGCCCAGGCCGACCATCTTCTGAGCCGGGAAGACAGCCCGTTCTGGGGCGACTCGCGCAACGGGCAAAAAGAGGACAAGCCGACCATTCTCGCCCGCAGCCTGGCGGCGGCCGTCAGTTCGGGCGAGCAACTGCTGGGCACGGACCGCAAGGCCTGGCAGTGGGGCAAGTTGCACAGCTACCGCTGGACCCACAACAGCGGCCAGGCGATACGCGGCCCCTTGCAGGCCGGTGGCGACCAGAACACCGTCAACAGCGCCGGCTATCGCTGGGGACAGGACTTTGCCATCACCACGACCCCGGCCCTGCGTTTCGTCGTCGACTTCGCGCTGAACGAGCCGCTGATGGGCCTCAACAGCAGTGGCCAATCCAGCAACCCGGTGAGCCCGAACTACGCCAACGGCATCGACGGCTGGCTCAAGGCCCAGTACCTGAGCTTCCCGATGCAACCGCAGAACTTTGAACGCAGCTACGGCAAGACCCGCCTGACCCTGGTCCCGGGCAAGTAACCTCCCCCCGGCCGAACCCGCTGGCGCATCCTGCGCCAGCGGTGTCGCCCCATAACGATCACTAGCTCTCCAGACGCCAGCGCCCAAACCAGCAGACATCCGCTCTGCAGCGCCTCGTAGTCCGCTCCCCAGCATCGCCGCCCCCTCTTGGCGCCGCGCCGCCCACACGCCTCCTTTCAGTGCACAACAGGCCTTGCCCAGGTGTTGCCAACTGCTTTTAAAACACTTGTTCGGGGCTCTGGTTCGGAAATTGCTACTTTCAATAAGTCTTATGCGTTCCAGTAACAGTACTCATGCGCCACAAGCGCTCATATTGGTTCTTAGGGATTGAATAATGAAAAAAGCATTGCTGACCCTTTCCGCACTGGCTCTCTGCATGGCCGCCGGCTCCGCGCTGGCCAAGGAATACAAGGAACTGCGCTTCGGCGTCGATCCGTCCTATGCCCCCTTCGAGTCCAAGGCCGCCGACGGTAGCCTGGTGGGCTTCGACATCGACCTGGGCAACGCCATCTGTGCCGAGCTGAAGGTCAAGTGCAAATGGGTCGAAAGTGACTTCGACGGCATGATTCCCGGGCTGAAAGCCAATAAATTCGACGGTGTGATCTCGTCCATGACCGTCACTGCGGCCCGGGAAAAAGTCATCGACTTCTCCAACGAGCTGTTCTCCGGTCCCACCTCGTTCGTGTTCAAGAAAGGTTCGGGCTTGAGCGCAGACACCGCCTCGCTCAAGGGCAAGACCGTGGGCTATGAGCAGGGCACCATTCAGGAAGCCTATGCCAAGGCCGTACTGGACAAGGCAGGAGTCAAGACCCAGGCCTATCAGAACCAGGATCAGGTCTATGCCGACCTGACTTCAGGGCGCCTGGATGCCTCGATCCAGGACATGCTGCAAGCCGAACTGGGCTTCCTCAAATCGCCGCAGGGCGCGGGCTACGAAGTCAGCAAGCCGGTGGATGACCCACTGCTGCCGTCCAAGACCGCCATCGGTATCTCAAAAGGTAACAAAGAGCTGAAAGCGCTCCTGGATAAAGGTATCAAAGCGTTACACGATGATGGCACCTACGCCACCATCCAGAAAAAACACTTCGGTGACCTGAACCTCTACAGCGGTAAATAACCTGCCGGCGCCCATCCTCGATGGGCGCCTTTTTTATCGCCACGGGTCATTGATCAATGCTCGAAGAACTTCTAAAAAACCTGGGGCTTTCCGCCTTCAGCCTGAAGGGTTTCGGCCCTCTGCTGCTGGAAGGTACCTGGATGACCATCAAGTTGTCGGTGTTGTCGCTGCTGGTCAGCGTCTTGCTCGGCCTGCTCGGCGCCAGTGCCAAACTCTCCAGCGTTGCCTTGCTGCGGGTCCCCGCCCAGCTCTATACCACCCTGATCCGCGGGGTGCCGGACCTGGTACTGATGCTGCTGATTTTCTACAGCCTGCAAACCTGGCTGACCTCCTTCACCGACTTCATGGAGTGGGAATACATCGAGATCAATCCTTTCAGCGCCGGGGTGATCACCCTGGGTTTCATCTATGGCGCCTATTTCACCGAAACCTTCCGCGGGGCGATCCTCGCCGTTCCCCGGGGCCAGGTAGAAGCGGCCACCGCCTATGGCCTCAAGCGCGGCCAGCGCTTTCGCTTCGTGGTCTTCCCGCAGATGATGCGCTTCGCCCTGCCGGGCATCAGCAACAACTGGATGGTGATGCTCAAGGCCACGGCCCTGGTGTCGATCATCGGCCTGGCCGATCTGGTCAAGGCCGCCCAGGATGCCGGCAAGAGCACCTATCAGCTGTTCTACTTCCTGGTCCTGGCGGCACTGATCTACCTGTTGATCACCAGCGCCTCCAACTTCGTCCTGCGCAAGCTTGAACGGCGCTATGCCGCCGGCGCCCGGGAGGCCGTGCGATGATCGAACTCCTGCAGGAATACTGGCGTCCCTTCCTTTACAGCGACGGTTACCACATGACCGGGCTGGCCATGACCATGTGGCTGCTCACGGCCTCGATCTGCATTGGCTTTTTGGTGTCGATCCCGCTGTCCATCGCCCGGGTCTCGCCCAAGCGCTACATCCGCTGGCCGGTGCAGTTCTACACCTACCTGTTTCGCGGTACACCGCTCTATATCCAGCTGCTGATCTGCTACACCGGGATCTACAGCATCGCCGCGATCCGCGCGCAACCGCTGCTGGATGCGTTCTTTCGCGACGCGATGAACTGCACCATCCTCGCGTTTGCCCTGAATACCTGCGCCTACACCACGGAAATTTTCGCCGGGGCGATCCGCAGCATGGCCCACGGCGAAGTGGAGGCAGCCAAGGCCTATGGTTTGAGCGGCTGGAAGCTGTATGCGTACGTGATCATGCCTTCGGCCCTGCGCCGCTCGCTGCCCTACTACAGCAACGAAGTGATCCTGATGTTGCACTCCACCACGGTGGCCTTTACCGCGACCATTCCCGACATCCTGAAAATCGCCCGGGACGCCAACTCGGCGACCTTCCTGACGTTTCAGTCGTTCGGTATCGCCGCCATCATCTACCTGTGCGTGACCTTCACCCTGGTGGGCCTGTTCCGTCTCGCTGAACGCCGCTGGCTGGCCTTCCTCGGGCCGACCCACTAGGACTTGCTGCCGGGAAATCATCAA
This sequence comes from Pseudomonas sp. BLCC-B112, assembly GCF_028550695.1. Lineage (NCBI taxonomy): Bacteria > Pseudomonadati > Pseudomonadota > Gammaproteobacteria > Pseudomonadales > Pseudomonadaceae > Pseudomonas > Pseudomonas sp. BLCC-B112. Next base: position 595,787 of record NZ_JAQQGK010000001.1, on the reverse strand, counting down.
TGCGCCACGAGATCCACGACCTGCTCGCTCCGCTGCCGGGCACCGCGCGCCAGGTCCACAGTTTTCATTTCGGCCCCGCCCAGGCCCAAGGCAAGGTCTACATCCAGTCCTCCCTGCATGCCGACGAATTGCCCGGCATGCTGGTGGCCTGGCACCTCAAACAGCGCCTGACGGAGCTGGAAGCCGCCGGTCGCCTGTTGCATGAAATAGTCCTGGTGCCGGTGGCCAATCCGGTGGGCCTGGAACAGGTGTTGATGGACGTTCCACTGGGGCGCTACCAGCTGGAAAGCGGCCAGAACTTCAATCGCGGCTTCGTCGACCTCAGTGAAGAGGTCGGCAACGCCATCGAAGGGCTGCTCACTCACGATCCGCAGCACAACCTCGACCTGATTCGCCGACACCTGAGCGATGCCCTGAGCCGTCAACGACCACAGACGCAATTGCAGTCCCTGCAACTGGCCCTGCAACGGCTGGCCTGCGATGCCGACATGGTGCTGGACCTGCACTGCGACTTCGAAGCCGTGGCGCACCTGTACACCACCCCCGAAGCCTGGCCCCAGGTAGAGCCATTGGCCCGCTACCTCGGCGCCGAAGCCTGCCTCCTGGCCACCGACTCCGCGGCCTGGTCGTTCGACGAGTGCTTCAGCCTGCTGTGGTGGCAACTGCAACAGCGCTTCGGCGAACACTTCGCCATTCCCACGGGCACCTTTGCGGTCACGGTCGAGCTGCGTGGTCAGGGCGACGTCAACCACGGCCTGGCCAGCCTCGACTGCCAGGCCATGCTGGACTACCTGACCCGCTTCGGCGCCATTGCCGGCCAGGTTCCGCCGCTGCCTGAGCTGCCCTTTCCGGCCACGCCGCTGGCGGCGGTCGAACCGGTAGCGACGCCTGTGGGCGGGCTGCTGGTGTTCGCTGCGCTACCGGGGGAATACCTGGAGGCCGGGCAGTTGGTGGCTGAAATCATCGACCCGATCCATGACCGGGTCACCCCTATCCATTGCAACAATGCCGGGCTCCTGTATGCCCGCTCGCTGCGGCGCATGGCCACCGCCGGCATGGTGATCGCCCATGTCGCCGGCCGCGAGGCCTATCGCAGCGGCTATCTACTTTCGCCTTGAGGATGCAAGCCCCATGTACAAACTGACCGTTGAAGGCCTGCATAAATGCTACGGCGATAATGAGGTGCTCAAAGGTGTGTCTCTGAAGGCCAAGACCGGTGACGTGATCAGCCTGATCGGCGCCAGTGGTTCGGGCAAAAGCACCTTTCTGCGTTGCATCAACTTTCTCGAAACCCCGGACGACGGCGCCATGAGCCTGGATGGCCAGCCGATCCGCATGGTCAGCGATCGCCACGGCATGCACGTGGCCGATCCTGCCGAACTGCAGCGGATTCGTACGCGCCTGGCGATGGTGTTCCAGCATTTCAACCTGTGGAGCCACATGACGGTGCTGGAAAACATCACCATGGCCCCGCGTCGGGTGCTGGGAGTCAGTAACAAGGACGCCGAAGAACGGGCCCGGCGCTATCTGGACAAGGTCGGCCTGCCGGCCCGCGTCGCTGGCCAGTACCCGGCCTTCCTCTCCGGCGGCCAGCAGCAGCGAGTGGCCATCGCCCGGGCATTGGCCATGGAGCCGGAAGTCATGTTGTTCGACGAACCCACGTCAGCCCTGGACCCGGAGCTGGTGGGCGAGGTGCTCAAGGTGATCCACGGCCTGGCCGAGGAAGGCCGGACCATGATCATGGTCACCCACGAGATGAGCTTCGCCCGCAAGGTGTCGAGCCAGGTGCTGTTTCTGCACAAGGGCTTGGTGGAAGAGGAAGGCACTCCTGAAGAGGTGCTAGGCAACCCGAAAAGCGAGCGCCTGCAGCAGTTTCTCAGTGGCAACCTGAAGTAGCGGCCGCGTAGAACGCCACCGTCCGCGCAAGATTGTCGCGGACGGGGCGACTGACGGTATCCAGTGAGTTCAAGCCACAGGCGCGGGCGGCGGCTCGTCCGGCAAAGTGGGCTCACCAGGTTCGGTAGGTTCTGGGGGTTGGGGAGAGTCAGGGTCGGGCTGACCGGGAATGCCGCCTGCCATGTTGACAGGCGGATGTGCCAGCAGGGTCCAGGCCAATACCCCAACCTGATTGGGTTCCAGCCTGGCCAAGGTGGCGCTGATTCGCGGATCTATCTTCATGGGGCACTCCTGAGCTGTGCCCGGTACGCCTTGCGCATACCGGAAATACACCCAATAGAGTGTGGGTGTGCTCAGGAATTCCCGCTATTTGTCAGACGGACGCAATCAGGTACGCGGCAGGGTCACGCCACGCTGGCCCTGGTATTTGCCGCCACGGTCCTTGTAGGAAACTTCGCACTCTTCATCCGACTCCAGGAACAGCATCTGCGCCACGCCTTCATTGGCGTAGATCTTGGCCGGCAAGGTGGTGGTGTTGGAGAACTCCAGGGTCACGTGGCCTTCCCACTCGGGTTCCAGCGGAGTCACGTTGACGATGATGCCGCAACGGGCATAGGTGCTCTTGCCCAGGCAGATGGTCAGCACGTTGCGCGGAATGCGGAAATACTCGACGGTACGGGCCAGGGCGAAGGAGTTTGGCGGGATGATGCAGACGTCGCTCTTGATGTCGACGAAGCTCTTTTCATCGAAGTTCTTCGGGTCGACGGTGGCCGAATTGATGTTGGTGAACACCTTGAATTCATCGGCGCAACGCACATCGTAGCCGTAGCTCGACACCCCGAAAGAGATCAGCCGATCCGGGCCTTCGCCACGCATCTGGCGCTCTACGAAGGGTTCGATCATGCCGTGCTCTTGCGCCATGCGGCGAATCCACTTGTCCGATTTGATGCTCATGGCGGGTGTCCTGAAATAACGAGGTGAAAAAAATCTGTCCGGCATCTTACCGGGGCGCGGGGTCGGGTTCAAAGTCCGGGACGTTTTTCTCGCCTGACACCAGGATTTTCAAGGGTTCGGCGACGAACGACGGGCCGTCAGTCACGAAAACCGAGAAACCTTGGCCCTAGCCATTGGCACGTCCAGGAAAAAGGGTTAAGGTGGCGCCACTGTGCTGCTTGTGTCACTGAGAATCTCTACACGATGTTGAATTTCGATCCAACCATCTCCAAGAATTTTTCCTGCTCTTTGCACTCAGTCTCGGCCAGGGCTTTTCCTGAGTCGCAGTTAACTTTGTCCAAGGAGATACACCATGTCTAATCGCCAAACCGGTACCGTTAAGTGGTTCAACGATGAAAAAGGCTTCGGCTTCATCACTCCACAATCCGGTGACGACCTGTTCGTACACTTCAAAGCTATCCAATCCGACGGCTTCAAAAGCCTGAAAGAAGGCCAACAGGTTTCTTTCATCGCTACCCGCGGTCAGAAAGGTATGCAAGCTGAAGAAGTTCAAGTTATCTAACTTGTACTGATCCAGTAAAAAGCCCCGCCCTCAACAGCGGGGCTTTTTTGTGCCCGCAGGTTTTTGCGGCGTGCATCCTCGCGAATGCACCTGGCTGGTACCCCGTTACCAGGTCACGCCAAAGCCCACGGTATAGCGGGTCTTATCCAAGTCGCTGTCCTCGGTACCGCGGATCAGATCCTTTTCCGCCTTGAGGTTGAGCGACGCCCAGTCCGTGACCTTGTAGCGCAGCCCCATCTCCGCATCCAACGCGTAATCGGCGACGCCGGAAAACGGCCTGCCCACTTCGCCATTAGTGAAGAACTCCACCCGCTTGCCAATCAGGTAACGGTTGTAATCCCACTTCATTGCCAGTGAGTAGAAGCTGTCCTTACCGCCCTCGGCGTACTCGTAATCCGTGCGGTTGAGCAGCGAGCCCAAGGAGAACGCCCCCAGCTCATCGTCCCAGAACTGGTAGCCGGGACCCGTACCTACCACCCGTTGCCGCGCAAGATCTTCTACTTTGTCGCGCTTGTAGGTCAGGCGTCCTTCCCAGAACCACTTCTCGGTAATGAAGCGGTCCAGAGCGTACTCGGCATTCCAGTTGTCGGTAGTCACCACCTGATTCTGGAACTCACGGTTGTACTCACCCTGGGCGTTGTGACGCCAGGCACCATGGCGCGCCGAAGTCTTGAAGTCGATGTCATAGTCATCGGTGTCCTTTTCAGCACGTTTGTAATCCATGGCCACGTCGACATTGCCCTTCCAGACCACATCCTCCACCAGCGGCTTGGGTTTCATGATCTGCTGGATACTGGCCAACTCCACGGTCTTGGGCGCCTCACCGTTGGCCAGGACAACCTTGCCCTCCTCCGCCGCCTGCAGCGACTTGGCCTTTTCCCCGGTGTAGGCATCCTGTTTGACCAGCAACTCCTGATCGCTTTCCAGGGTCTTGACCTGCTTCCAATCAATGGAAATGGCGCCACCGTAATCGGTCTGGATCAACAGCTTACCGCCGTCGAAAACCTTGATCTTGCCGCTCAACCGGTCACCGTTCTTCAACCAGACGGTATCGGCCAGAGCAGGCATGGAGGCGCTGAGCACCGCGAAACACAGCAACGTTCTAGGCAACATAAGTAATACAGGACTCGATCTTGCGAAAAAAAACGGCATTATTCCTGCTGAACAAGCCTTAGTCAGGACTGACCCGGGTATCGAGAGTGAGTTCAATACTCACAAGACTTTCATCCTCACAATCTCCCCGTGCCCCTGCCCCTATCTGGAACCGCGAATGTGACCGAACACGGCGAAGACTCGCAAACCCCCGCGCAAATCCGACGCACGGCGCTGTACCTGACCCTGGCCCAAGTCCCCGAAGGCAAGGTCGTCAGCTATGGCCAACTGGCAGAAATGGCAGGCCTGGGCCGGGCCGCGCGCTGGGTTGGACGCACCCTCAGTCAGCTACCCGCCGATACCAGCCTGCCCTGGCACCGGGTACTCGGTGCTGACGGCCGCATCAGCCTGCCCGTCGGTAGCCCATCAGGCGACGAGCAGCGCGCCAGACTGCGCGGCGAAGGTGTCTCTATCCTGAACAATCGCGTGGATATTCAGCGCCATGGCTGGCGCCCGGTAGAGCACAGCGGTTAGAGTGCGCGCTTTGTTTCCGTAATCTGAGGCAGACTTCAGCCCATGCCCCGTAAAACCTGGCGCGCCGCACTTGCCGCCTATGCCAGCCCCTCGACGCTCGTGCTGTTGCTGCTTGGTTTCGCTGCCGGCATGCCTTACATGCTGGTGTTCTCGACTCTTTCGGTGTGGTTGCGCGAGGCCGGTGTGGCCCGCGAAACCATCGGCTACGCCAGCCTGATCGGTTTGGCCTATGCCTTTAAATGGGTGTGGTCGCCACTGCTCGACCAATGGCGCCTGCCTCTATTGGGCAAGCTCGGCCGACGCCGCTCCTGGCTGGTACTGGCCCAGGTCCTGGTGATTCTCGGTCTGATCGGCATGGGCTTCTGCGATCCGCAAAAACACCTGTCCTGGTTGATCGCCATTGCGGTGGTCGTGGCCTTTGCCTCGGCGACCCAGGACATCGCTATCGACGCCTATCGCCTGGAAATCGCCGACGACAGTCGACAGGCCGCGCTGGCCGCCAGCTACATGTCCGGCTATCGGGTCGCGGTACTGCTGGCCACCGCCGGCGCGCTGTTCTTCGCCGAAGGCTTTGGCTCCACCGGCTTCAGCTACAAGCATTCGGCCTGGACCGGTACCTACGTGCTGTTCGGCGTGCTGATGATTCCAGCACTGCTCACCACCCTGCTGATGCGTGAACCAGCAGTGCCATTGCGCACTCAACTGTCGGCTGGGCGCTACAGCTTCGCCCACCAGTTGATCTCGGTATTCGTCCTGATCGTGCTCCTGGTTTCAGTGCCTGCCACCTTTACCCAGCTGTACAACACCGACTTCGCCAGCGTGATCTTCGACGGCGTCAGCCTGCTGGACCTGCTGCTGGAAGACCGGGCATTCCTGCGGGCGATCCTCTACATCACCCTCAGCACCCTGTGCCTGTCGGCCATGGGCCGTCGAGGCCTGGCGCCGGTGCTGACCCCGGTGAACGACTTCATCCTGCGCTACCGCTGGCAAGCCTTCCTGCTACTGGGTCTGATCGCCACCTATCGCATGTCGGACACGGTCATGGGCGTGATGGCCAATGTTTTCTATATCGACCAGGGTTTCACCAAGGACCAGATTGCCGGGGTCAGCAAGATCTTCGGCCTGATCATGACCCTGCTTGGGGCCGGCATGGGCGGCCTGCTGATCGTGCGCTTCGGCATCCTGCCGATCCTGTTCATCGGTGGTGCCGCGTCTGCCGGCACCAACCTGCTGTTCCTCATGCTCGCCGACATGGGCCCGAACCTGAAAATGCTGATTGCCACCATTTCCCTGGACAACTTCAGCTCGGGAATGGCCACTTCCGCCTTCGTCGCCTACCTGTCGAGCCTGACCAACCTCAAGTTCTCGGCCACTCAGTACGCCCTGCTCAGCTCCATCATGCTGCTGCTTCCACGCCTGATCGGCGGCTATTCCGGAGTCATGGTGGAAAAATACGGCTATCACGACTTCTTCCTCATCACCGCCATACTCGGGGTGCCGACCCTGATTCTGATCGCCATTCACTGGTTCCAGGAGAGCCGCCGCGCCGGACCGAAAGACCCGTCGGAGCAGCCCGCCAAGGGCGCTGTCGTGGGCGAGGAATCCTAGAAAATCCCGGGAGTTGCGGCTTTTCTCCGCGGCTCCCGTCCCCTCAAAGCGCAATCCTGTACGCCAGCGGAACTCGCCCGTACAATGCTCCGTCACTTCCAGTCTCAGCAACCGACAACGGCCTACCATGCGTACCAGTCAATATTTGCTCGCCACACAGAAAGAAACGCCTTCCGACGCGGTCGTGATCAGCCACCAGCTGATGCTGCGCGCCGGCATGATCCGTAAACTGGCTTCCGGCCTGTACACCTGGCTGCCGATGGGCTTGCGAGTGATGCGCAAGGTTGAAGCCATCGTTCGCGAAGAAATGAACGCCGCGGGCGCGCTTGAAGTGTTGATGCCGAGCACTCAACCGGCTGAGCTGTGGCAGGAATCCGGTCGCTGGGAAGAGTACGGCCCTGAGCTGCTGCGCTTCAAAGACCGTCACGGGCGCGATTTCTGCGCCGGCCCGACCCACGAAGAAGTGATCACCGATCTGGCCCGCAACGAGCTGAGCAGCTACAAGCAGCTGCCGCTGAACCTGTACCAGATCCAGACCAAATTCCGCGATGAGATCCGCCCACGCTTCGGTCTGATGCGCGGCCGCGAGTTCATCATGAAGGACGCCTACTCCTTCCACGCCGACCAGGCGTCCTTGCAGGTCACCTACGACCGCATGCACCAGGCTTATTGCAACGTCTTCACCCGCCTGGGCCTGAAGTTCCGCCCGGTTGAAGCAGACAACGGTTCCATCGGCGGCGCCGGTTCCCACGAATTCCACGTACTGGCCGAGTCCGGCGAAGACGATATCGTCTTCAGCAACGGTTCCGACTACGCAGCGAACATCGAGAAGGCTGAAGCCGTGCCGCGCGAAACCTCGCGCCCGGCTCCGACCGAAGAGATGCGCCTGGTTGACACCCCTGACGCGAAAACCATCGCCCAGCTGGTGGAAGGCTACAACCTGCCGATCGAGAAGACCGTCAAGACCCTGGTGGTGCATGCCGAAGAAGCCGGCAAGCTGATCGCCCTGATCATCCGTGGCGACCACGAACTGAACGAAATCAAGGCCGCCAACCAGCCTGGCGTTGCCAGCCCGCTGGTCATGGCCTCCGAAGCCGAACTGCGTGACGCCATCGGCGCCGGCGCCGGCTCCCTGGGCCCGGTGAACCTGCCACTGCCGATCATCATCGACCGCTCGGTGGCGCTGATGAGCGACTTCGGCGTCGGCGCCAACATCGACGACAAGCACTACTTCGGCGTCAACTGGGAACGCGACCTGCCGGTTCCGACTGTTGCCGACCTGCGCAACGTGGTGGCCGGCGACCCGAGCCCGGACGGCAAGGGCACCCTGGAAATCAAGCGCGGCATCGAGGTCGGGCACATCTTCCAGCTGGGCAACAAGTACAGCAAGGCGATGAAGTGCGAAGTGCTGGGCGAAAACGGCAAGCCAGTGACCCTGGAAATGGGCTGCTACGGCATTGGCGTGTCCCGCGTGGTGGCGGCCGCCATCGAGCAGAACAACGATGAAAACGGCATTATCTGGAGCGATACCCTGGCGCCGTTCCAGATCGCCCTGGTACCGCTGCGCTACGAAACCGAGCAGGTTCGCGAAGCCACCGACAAACTCTACGCAGAACTGACTGCCGCCGGTTTCGAAGTGCTGCTGGACGACCGCGACAAGAAAACCAGCCCGGGCATCAAGTTCGCGGACATGGAGCTGATCGGCATTCCTCACCGGATCGTGGTCAGTGACCGCGGCCTTGCCGAAGGCAACCTGGAATACAAGAGCCGTACCGAAGCCCAGGCACAAGCGCTGCCAGTGGCCGACGTCCTGCCCTTCCTCCAAGCCCGTATCCGTCGCTGAAACCAGATAGAGAAGTCATGTTCAAGCGAAACACCTTAAGCCTCGGGGGCGCCGCTCTATGCGGCGCCCTGCTGGTCAGCGGCTGCGCCAACCAGATGTCGCAACGCAGCGAACACGAGGAACGCGTCGAGCGCAAACTGCTCGACCACAGCCTGCAGATCGATGTCGGTGAGCCTAAGGTGCTTGAGCTGCCGCAACGCCGGGTACGCATCCACGAGCAGAAGACCTTCGAAGTGACTGAGTTCGAGGTCACTCGCCGCTACGATCGCTATACGCCCTATCAACCCTGGCGGGAAATCTACGAGATCCCGCTGGGCGCGGTAGCCCTAGTGGCTGGCGTCGGCGCCAATGTGGTCAACGTGTTTGCTCTGGGCAACCTGCCGGACAGCGTCACCAAGGACTGGGTCAGCTATGGCGTGTCCGGGCTCAACCCGTTCATGAACATGCCGTCCCACGGTCGGGCTCAGCAGAACCTGGCAGCCATCGATGAAGTCCAGCGTGACAAGCGCCTGGAGTATTCGAGCCTGCCCTGGAGCGAGCGCCCGGTGCAGGTCAAGGCCGGTAAGCAAACCTACGACATGAGCACCGATCGTAATGGCGTGCTGCGCTTGAACCTGCTAGACGCGCCATTCTCCGAACAGGATCTGAACCACATCGGCAAGTTGCAGATCAGTGTCGAGGATGCTCAGGACGAAGTGCATTCCGACTCGTCCCTGAGCCTGAGTAGCACCCTGCGCGGCAAGCTGGTGGAAGCTCACGCACTGATCTACGACGACCTGGAAGATGACGAAGTGAGCCAATGGGTGCACCGAGTCAAGCGCCTGTCGGAACTGGGGCTGGAAGAAGAAGCCAGCGAGCTGGAGCAGAGCCTGATCGAGCTGACCCGCAACGATCCGGAACTGCAGAGCGAGTTTCTCAAGTCCCTGACCAAGAACGCCGGCCGCCTGGTCGCCGATCCCGGTCACTGATTGACAAGGAGCCGGCTTGCCGGCGAACACCACGCCGCGGATCGATCGCGACGCCCAATTCGCCAGCCAGCCAGCGCCTACAACACGCCCCGAAACAGCTCCAGCTGTTCGTGACCACCGCGTAGATCCTGCAATCGCACGCCAATCCCCAAGAGCCGCACTGGCTTGCCGCCACGCTTGAAGGCCTGGGTCAGCAGTTGCCGATAACTCTCCAGATCCCGTCCGGCCCCCGCCTGCTCAAGAGTGGTCTGGGTAAAGTCGTGGAACTTCACTTTGACGAAGGGTTTGCCCGGCCGATAACTGCTGTCGATACGCGCAATGCGCCCTGCCAGAGTCTCCATCAGCTCCGGCAGCTTCTGCAGGCAACTGTCCAGATCCGGCAGATCCACGTCATAGGTGTTTTCCACGCTGATGGACTGGCGCCGACTGTCATTCTGCACCGGCCGCTCGTCGATCCCCCTGGCCAGACTCCACAGGCGTTCGCCGAAACTGCCGAACTCGCGCACCAGGGCCAGCTTGTTCCAGTCGCGCAACTGCAGGCAGTCGACAATCCCCAGGCGACCCAGTTTGTCCGCCGTGACCTTGCCCACCCCATGCAACTTGCTCACCGGCAGTTCGGAGACAAAATCCTCCACCTGATCCGGGGTAATCACGAACAATCCATTGGGCTTTTTCCAGTCGCTGGCAATCTTGGCCAGAAACTTGTTGGGCGCGACCCCGGCCGACACCGTGATATGCAACTGGTTGGAAACCCGCCGGCGAATGTCCTGGGCAATGCGCGTGGCGCTACCGGCGAAGTTCGGGCTATCGGAAACATCCAGATAGGCCTCGTCCAGGGACAAGGGTTCGATCAGATCGGTGTAGTCACGAAAGATCGTATGAATCTCTTTCGACGCCTCGCGATAGGCATCCATGCGCGGCTTGACGATCACCAGGTCCGGGCACAGGGTCAACGCGTGCCGCGACGACATGGCAGAACGCACGCCATAGGCCCGCGCCTCGTAGTTGCAGGTGGCGATCACCCCCCGCCGATCTGCGGAACCACCCACTGCCAGCGGCTTGCCGGCCAGTTGCGGGTCGTCGCGCATTTCGATGGCGGCGTAGAAGCAATCACAGTCGATGTGGATGATTTTGCGCTGCATCATATAAAGGCAGTGATCATTGAAAGCCGAAGTTGGAATCAAAGCGGGCAGCCAGTATCTACCGACACCTGTATATAGCACCAGTACCTTGCATCTCAGATCAACGAGCACAGCGGCGGAGTGAATTTATTTTCTCAATGACCACAAACTCATCAATAGAGCTGAAAGCCACGTTTTACCTAGGTCGAAGCCTCCTAAAACACCTCAGGCCGGACGCTAAGCGATTGAACAGGAAGCCTTTTTTAAAAATTAATGATTGACAGGCGCCAGCGACGCTGTAGAATCCGCCCACACAGACGCGGGATGGAGCAGTCTGGTAGCTCGTCGGGCTCATAACCCGAAGGTCGTCGGTTCAAATCCGGCTCCCGCAACCAAACATCAAAAAAGGCTACTCGAAAGAGTGGCCTTTTTTGTGCGCGCCTGTTTTGCACTACTCCCTCTCAAACACGGCATGGGCAAAACTCTTTAGCTGTCGATGACTTAAGAGACGGAACCGGCCATTCGACGTTTATTTGACCTGTCGAACCATTAATGGTTGACACTCAGTCGTTCGCCTGTAGAATGCCGCCACACAGACGCGGGATGGAGCAGTCTGGTAGCTCGTCGGGCTCATAACCCGAAGGTCGTCGGTTCAAATCCGGCTCCCGCAACCAAACATCAAAAAAGGCTGCTCGAAAGAGTGGCCTTTTTTGTATCTGTTGAAAAAGTCCTTTCGCAACAATGACCTGGCAAAGTGTTGCGAGCCTTTTAGCGATGCTTCGACCCTTCAAGATGCGAGCTATGCTCTGTCTCGAGCAACCACCCGGCGGCCATCGCCCAGGGTCGCCGGGCCACGGTGAGACGCGTTAATATTTGAAACTATTTTTTCTACAGGGATTGGTAACTTGGCCGGATACCCCCATCCTGTCGCGCACAATCCACGAGGTGATTGATGCGCGCCAACACGTCTGATTCGCAAGACAGCGATACCACTACCGCCACTCAACCTGTGACAACCACTCGCCTGCGCTGGCTGGACCTGTTGAGCAAGTACCGCCAACCTCTGGGCCTGGCCATAACCCTGCTGCTGTTCGCCATTGCCCTGATCGCTTGCCGTCACCTGCTTAGCGAGCTGGATTTCTACGCCCTGCACGACTCGATCCTCGAAGTACCCAAGCCCGCCCTACTGGGCGCCCTGGGCGCGACCATCGTCGGCTTCATCATTCTGCTGGGGTACGAGTGGTCCGCCAGCCGCTATGCCGGAGTCAACCTGCCCGGCCGCACCCTGGCCCTGGGCGGCTTCACCGCCTTCGCCATCGGCAACGCCATTGGTCTGTCGCTGCTGTCCGGCGGCTCGGTACGTTATCGCCTGTATGCACGTCATGGGCTGGGGGCCTCCGACGTCGCGCACATGACCCTGTTTGCCAGCCTCTCTCTGGGTTGTGCCTTGCCACCGCTGGCGGCACTGGCCACTTTGAGCAACTTGCCGGCAGCCTCGGCGGCCCTGCGCCTGCCCGAAAGCCTGCTGGCCGGCATTGCCCTGGCCATCCTGCTGCTGGGCGCGGTACTGGCCGTCGGTATCTATCGCCGACGCCTGCCGGAACAGCCCCTGCGCGACAACCTGTTGGTCCGGGTCGGACGTCGCACCCTGCGCCTGCCTGGACGCCGCCTGACCTTCCTGCAACTGATCATCACCGCCCTGGACGTCGCCGCAGCCGCCACCGTGCTCTACCTGCTGCTGCCCGAGGCACCGCCGTTCGGCGCCTTCCTGCTGGTGTACCTGCTGGCCCTGGCCGCCGGTGTGCTCAGCCACGTGCCTGGCGGCGTCGGGGTGTTCGAAGCCATCCTGCTGGCGGCGTTTGCCGACAAGCTCGGGGCCGCGCCCCTGGCGGCCGCATTGCTGCTGTATCGCCTGATCTACGTGGTGCTGCCGATGCTGGTGGCCTGCATCCTGCTGCTGATCAACGAAGCCCAGCGCCTGTTCCAGACCCGACAATCCCTGCGGGTAGCTTCCGGCCTGGCAGCGCCGATCCTGGCGGTGCTGGTGTTCCTCTCCGGCGTGGTGCTGCTGTTCTCCGGCGCCACCCCGGAAATCGATACCCGCCTGCAGCACATCGGCTTCCTGATTCCTCACCGCCTGGTGGACGCTTCGCACTTCGGCGCCAGCCTGATCGGCGTGCTCTGCCTGCTGCTGGCCCAAGGCCTGCGCCGGCGCCTGTCCGCCGCCTGGATGCTCACCACCATTCTGTTGCTGGTGGGCGCCCTGCTCTCGCTGCTTAAAGGCTTTGACTGGGAAGAAGCCTGCCTGATGACCCTCACCGCCAGCCTGCTGGCGGTGTTCCGGCGCTCGTTCTATCGCCCCAGCCGCCTCACCGAACTGCCCTTCTCGCCGCTGTACCTGGTGGCCAGCGTCTGCGTGCTCGGCGCCTCCACCTGGCTGCTGCTGTTCGCCTATCAGGACGTACCCTACAGCCATCAACTGTGGTGGCAGTTCACCCTCGACGCCGACGCACCCCGGGGCCTGCGCTCGCTGTTGGGAGCTGCGGTGCTGTTGCTGGTGGTGTCCCTGACCTGGCTGCTGCGTACCGCACGCCCGGTCATCCACCTGCCCACCAGCGACGAGCTGGACAAGGCCGCGAAGATCCTCATGGCCTCGTCCCAACCTGACGGCGGCCTGGCCCTGACCGGCGACAAGGCGCTGCTGTTCCACCCCAACGACGATGCCTTCTTGATGTACGCCCGCCGCGGCCGCAGCCTGGTGGCGCTGTACGATCCCATCGGCCCGACCCAGCAGCGCGCGGAAATGATCTGGCAGTTCCGCGACCTGTGCGACCTGCACCACGCGCGCCCGGTGTTCTACCAGGTACGGGCGGAAAACCTGCCCTACTACATGGACATCGGCCTGACCGCGATCAAGCTCGGCGAAGAAGCCCGGGTCGACCTCAAGCGCTTTGATCTGGAAGCCAAGGGCAAGGAGATGAAAGACCTGCGCTACACCTGGAACCGTGGCACCCGCGACGGCCTGTCGCTGGAGATCCACGAGCCAGGGCAAGCGCCGATGGACGAGCTGAAAGTGATCTCAGACGCCTGGCTGACCGGCAAGAATGTCCGCGAGAAAGGCTTCTCCCTGGGCCGTTTCAGCGACGACTACCTCAAGCACTTCCGCATCGCCATCATCCGTTTTGAAGGACGCCCGGTGGCCTTCGCCAACCTGCTCGAGACCTACAGCCATGACCTGGCCAGCCTCGACTTGATGCGCGCGCACCCGGACGCGCCGAAGCTGACCATGGAGTTCATGATGGTCGGCCTGATCCAGCATTATAAAAATCATGGATACGCCCGCTTCAGCCTGGGCATGGTGCCGCTGTCCGGCCTGCAACCGCGGCGTGGCGCGCCGCTGACCCAACGCCTCGGCTCGATGGTCTTCCGCCGTGGCGAGCAACTGTATAACTTCCAAGGCTTGCGCCGCTTCAAAGACAAGTTCCAGCCCGACTGGGAACCCCGTTACATGGCCGTGCCGGCCGGGCTCGACCCGCTGGTGGCACTGGCCGACACCGCCGCCCTGATCGCAGGCGGCCTGACTGGATTGGTGAAACGCTGATGATTCAACGCTCTTGGCGGTATCTGCTGGCCACACTGGTGGTACTGGCTTTGCTTGCGGGTGGTGGCTACTGGTGGTGGAACCGCCCCGCCCCTGAACCGACCCTGGAACAACTGACCCAGGCCGACGGCTCGACCCTGACCCGAGTGACCCCAGGCGCCAAGGCCAAGGCCCGGGTGGTGGTGGCGGTGCTGCCTGACGCCACCCTGACCGATAAACAACTGCTGGCCCTGAGCCGCAGCGGTGCGGCGCAGATCGTCCAGGTGATCCTGCCCAAGGACGATTGCAAACTGCAGGAACAAGCCCTGCAAAGCGCCCTGCCCCAGCTCAGTGGCCCGGCCACCCTGGTCAGCGGCATCGGCCCTGGCGCCGCCCTGGCCTGGCGCTGGGTCGCCACCCAGAACGACGACAAGGCCCAAGCCGTGTCGGTAGGCTTCACCATCAACCCGGCGCCCGGTTGCACCGATCCACTGCCCAAGACCCTGGCCCACGGCCACTGGCTGGTGGCCTGGAACGACAACCCGGATGACGAAAGTGCCGGCTTCGTGCGTGATACCCCCAACGCCACCACCAGCATCAGCGACTACGACATCCACCTGCCCCAAGTGCTGAACAACGAGCTGCGCAAGCTGCTGGTCGGTTCGGAAAACGGCGGCCTGAACATTCCCGTGGTGGAAGTCCCGGCCGGCCAGGCCAAGGACACCGTGACCCTGTTCCTCTCCGGCGACGGCGGCTGGCGCGACCTGGACCGCGACGTGGCTGGCGAGATGGCCAAGATCGGCTACCCGGTGGTGGGCATCGACACCCTGCGCTACTACTGGCAGCACAAGACGCCTGAGCAAAGCGCCGTTGACCTCACCGAACTGATGCAGCACTACCGGCAGAAGTGGGGCACCAAGCGCTTCGTGCTGACCGGCTACTCCTTCGGCGCCGACGTGCTGCCGGCGATCTACAACCGTCTGCCGGAAGCCGAGCAGCAGCGGGTCGACGCCATTATCCTGCTGGCCTTCGCCCGTACCGGCAGCTTCGAGATCGAAGTCGAAGGCTGGCTGGGCAATGCTGGCAAGGAAGCTGCCACCGGCCCGGAAATGGCCAAGCTGCCCGCCGCCAAGGTGGTGTGCATCTACGGTGAGGAAGAAGTCGACGAAAGCGGCTGCACCGACAAGACTGCGGTCGGTGAAGCCATGAAGCTGCCGGGCGGCCATCACTTCGATGAGAACTACCCGGCACTGGCCAAGCGCCTGGTGGATGTCATCGAAAAGCGCCAGGCCAAGGATCAGGCCACCGCTCAAGAGTGAGCTGAGCCTCGCCCGACAAAGCCCCCGCAGCCTCAGGTTGCGGGGGCTTTTTTACATCAGCGGCCTGAGCTTCCTCGCTGAAGACCGCGTAATTGCGGATGACTCCCGCGCAGGTTGTAGGCAAACTCCGAGAGTTGCGTAAGGGGGGCGTTTTGGGCACGTTGCTGCCTTGTTGGGATTGGCTTCGACGGACTAGGCTCCGGGTGTCGCTGAACATTCAGTGACCGGGCTTGGAAACCCGAAGAACCTTGGCAACTAGCGCCCCGCTTGATTGCAGATAAATTTTGCGCCTGCAATCCATCTGTTATGGCGGCTGTGCGTGGGAGACCTTCGGGTCTGCCGGTTTCCTTGGTTTCCGGTTTTCCAACCTGCGCATAGCTGCCACCCATTCGCTTGGAAACGAACGTGGTAGCTCCTCAAACCTTGGAGTTGAACCATGAACAATACAAACCCGCCTCAACTTTCAAATCTTAAAACAGTCGGCTTAAGCACTTTCCTTTACTGCTCGGAACGCCCGCTGTTCCAGGTCAGCCCCGGCCTGCCCATTGGCGACGCCCTGGCCCAAGCCTCCGACTTGTTATCCCTGGCCAAGGCCTTTGCCGAGGACGCCGCCTACAGCAAGGACAGCGATCGTCACGCCTGGGCCGCGCACTACCTGACCGCCATGGGCAAGGCGGTGGTGGACGATGTGGTGCAGGCGCTAGCCGCGTAAAGACTAAGGGCGATCAGGGGGCCGGTGGGCTCCGGGAGAAACCGTCCTGTCATCAGCATCGATGTCGATGGTCGGTCCGTTATCGCGAGCAAGCTCGCTCCTACAGAACCGTAGAAACGAAAAAGCCCCCGCTGCCGCAAGGCAACGGGGGCTTTTGTCTGGTCAGGATTACATCTCGACCTGAGTACCCAGCTCGATCACCCGGTTCACCGGCAGCTTGAAGAAGCGCAGGTTGCCGTTGGCGTTCTTCAACATGAAGGCGAACAACGCTTCGCGCCAGCGGGCCATGCCCACCAGCTTGGAGGCGATCACGGTTTCACGGCTGAGGAAGTAGGTGGTGCGCATGGGGCTGAAGTCCAGCTCGTCCAGGTGGCACAGTTTCAGGGCTTCCGGGACGTCCGGTTCGTCGGTGAAACCGAAGTGCAGGATCACCCGGAAGAAACCTTCACCGTAGGAGTCCACCTCGAAGCGCCGATTTGCAGGCACCCGTGGAATATCCTCGTAGACCACCGTCAACAGCACCACTTGTTCGTGCAGCACCTGGTTATGCAGCAGGTTGTGCAGCAAGGCGTGGGGCACGGCGTCTGGACGGGCCGTGAGGAACACGGCAGTACCCTGCACCCGATGCGGCGGCTGTACGCGGATACTGCCGATAAAGATTGGCAGCGGCAGCCCGCCTTCGTCCAAGCGATCCACCAGCAATTCCTTGCCGCGTTTCCAGGTGGTCATGAGCAGGAACAGCACAATCCCCGCCAGCACCGGGAAGGCGCCGCCCTGGAAGATCTTCGGCACGTTGGCGGCGAAGAACAGCCCATCCACCAACAGGAATCCCAGCAGGAGCGGCACCACCAGCATCGGCGGCCACTTCCACAGCAGCAGGATCACCGCCGACACCAGGATGCTGGTGATCAGCATGGTTCCGGTCACCGCCACGCCGTAGGCCGAAGCCAGGGCACCGGAGGACTCGAAACCGAGCACCAGCAGGATCACACCCACCATCAGCGCCCAGTTCACCGCACCGATGTAGATCTGCCCCTGCTCGGCGCTGGACGTGTGCTGAATGTGCATCCGCGGGATGTAACCCAACTGGATTGCTTGGCGAGTCAGGGAGAAGGCGCCGGAAATCACTGCCTGGGACGCGATCACCGTGGCCAGGGTGGCCAGCACCACCAGCGGAATCAGGGCCCAGCTCGGCGCCAGCAGGTAGAAGGGGTTGCGGGCGGCTTCAGGGTTTTCCAGCAGCAACGCGCCCTGGCCGAAGTAGTTCAGCACCAGCGCCGGCAGCACCAGGGCGAACCAAGCCCGGGCAATGGGCTTGCGTCCGAAGTGCCCCATGTCGGCGTACAAGGCTTCGGCACCGGTCAATGCCAGAACCACCGCCCCGAGGATGGCGACCCCCATGCCCGGATGAACGATGAAGAAACGCACGCCCCACATCGGGTTCAACGCCTGCAGCACTTCCGGGTGCTGGAGAATGCCGTTGACCCCCAACCCGCCAAGGACCACGAACCAGGCCACCATCACCGGACCAAACAGCTTGCCGATGCGATCAGTGCCGTGTTTCTGGATCAGGAACAAGGCCACCAGTACCACCAGCGCCATCGGCACCACCCAGTGTTCCAGGCCGCTGAATGCCAACTCCAGGCCCTCGACCGCCGACAGTACGGAAATCGCCGGGGTGATCATGCTGTCGCCATAGAACAGCGCCGCCCCGATCAGGCCCAGAATCACCAGCATCGAGCGCAAGCGCGGATAGGACCCGGCAGCACGCCTGGCCAGCGCGGTCAAGGCCATGATGCCGCCCTCGCCCTGGTTGTCGGCCCGCAGGACGAACAGCACGTACTTGATCGAGACAACCCAGACCAACGACCAGAAAATCAGCGCGAGGATGCCAAACACCCCGTCATGATTGACTGGAACCCCATAATGGCCGGCAAACACCTCCTTGAGGGTGTAGAGCGGACTGGTACCGATATCGCCATACACCACCCCGACCGCCGCCACCAGCATCCCCAGAGGCTTGCCCCCGGAGTGCTCGCCACTCGCCGCCTGACTACTTGCCTGACCCATCAATGACTCCCACTACTCAAGACCGGGGCTTCTTATATAGAAAGCGCAAGGTTATACAAGCGCTATTCTCTTAAGTTGCGCAGTTTGCCATGTAATTTGCGGATTCTTATTACCACTAAGGCGCCAACTAACGCTGTATGAAAGCGACCGGGCATAACGGGACGAAGCATAGTCCAGCGCTGGTCGTATTTCCCCCGTATAAAGCTGGTCAAGCGCGTCGACCATCGCTAGAATTGCGCACTTTTTGATCAGAGGCGCAGCCAGCGCCCAAGCGTCGCACTTGCCCCCCAAGTGATTCGACACCCAATACCGAGGTTAGACATGTCCACCCCCTCCGCGCCGGCCAACCCGAAAGTCGGCTTCGTATCCCTGGGTTGCCCAAAAGCTCTGGTCGACTCCGAGCGCATCCTCACTCAACTGCGCATGGAAGGCTATGACGTGGTGTCCACCTACCAGGACGCCGATGTCGTGGTGGTCAACACCTGCGGTTTCATCGACTCGGCCAAGGCCGAATCCCTGGAAGTGATCGGCGAAGCCATCAAGGAAAACGGCAAGGTCATCGTCACCGGCTGCATGGGCGTGGAAGAAGGCAATATCCGTGACGTGCACCCAAGCGTGCTGGCCGTGACCGGCCCGCAGCAGTACGAGCAGGTGGTCAACGCCGTGCACGAAGTGGTGCCGCCGAAACAGGACCACAACCCGCTGATCGACCTGGTGCCGCCGCAAGGCATCAAGCTGACCCCGCGCCACTACGCCTACCTGAAGATTTCCGAAGGCTGCAACCACAGCTGCAGCTTCTGCATCATTCCGTCGATGCGCGGCAAGCTGGTCAGCCGCCCAGTGGGCGATGTGCTCGACGAGGCCCAGCGCCTGGTCAAGTCCGGGGTCAAGGAACTGCTGGTGATCTCCCAGGACACCAGCGCCTACGGCGTCGACGTCAAATACCGCACCGGGTTCTGGAACGGCGCGCCGGTGAAAACCCGCATGACCGAGCTCTGCGAGGCCCTGAGCACCCTGGGCGTGTGGGTGCGCCTGCACTACGTGTACCCGTACCCGCACGTGGACGAGCTGATTCCGCTGATGGCCGCCGGCAAGATCCTGCCGTACCTGGATATCCCGTTCCAGCACGCCAGCCCGAAAGTGCTCAAGGCCATGAAGCGTCCGGCCTTCGAAGACAAGACCCTGGCGCGGATCAAGGCCTGGCGCGAGATCTGCCCGGAGCTGATCATCCGTTCGACCTTTATCGTCGGCTTCCCTGGCGAAACCGAGGAAGACTTCCAGTACCTGCTCAACTGGCTGACCGAAGCCCAGCTGGACCGTGTTGGTTGCTTCCAGTACTCGCCGGTGGAAGGCGCTCCGGCCAACGACCTGGACCTGGAAGTGGTCCCGGACGAGGTCAAGCAAGACCGTTGGGAGCGCTTCATGGCGCACCAGCAGGAAATCAGCTCCGCACGCCTGCAACAGCGCATCGGCAAAGAGATCGAAGTGCTGATCGATGAAGTCGACGAGAATGGCGCCGTGGGCCGCTGCTTCTTCGATGCGCCGGAGATCGACGGCAACGTGTTCATCGACGGTGCGGGCGACCTGAAGCCGGGTGACAAGGTCTGGTGCCGGGTCACCGACGCCGACGAATACGACCTCTGGGCCGAAACCCTGTAAGGCGTAAAAAAACTGCCAAGCCCCGCTCTCGCCACGAGATGCGGGGCTTTTTTCGGTCTATCGTTAGCCCTTGCCAATCACTTCAGGGACAAGCGGCATGCGCCACCACTCGGTCATCCACACCCCCAAACTCAGCGACTACCCGGAACTGGTCCGCGTCTGGGAAGACTCGGTGCGCGCCACCCACGACTTTCTCCCGGACAGCTATATAGAGCTGCTGAGAAACCTGGTACTGACCCGCTACCTGGATGCGGTGATGCTGATCTGTACCCGGGATCAGCGGCAACGCATCACCGGTTTCGCTGGCGTGGCAGCGGGCAAGATCGAGATGCTGTTCATCGACCCGGCCCATCGCGGCCAGGGCCTGGGCCGGCAACTGCTGCATTACGCGGTGGAACACCTGAATGCCCAGCAACTGGACGTCAATGAACAGAATCCCCAGGCCCTGGGCTTCTACTTCAAGCAGGGCTTTGAGGTGGTCGGCCGCTCCGAACAGGACGGCATGGGCCAGCCCTACCCGTTGCTGCACATGCGCCTGAAACAACCACAACTGCAGGCCCGACGCGGCTAAAAGCCACAGCGGGCAAATGGACCCGCGATTAACCGGCGCCAGGCAGGTACAATAGCCGCCCTCTTTTGATACGGCCCCTGACATGACTGACCCGATTCGTCTCTCCAAACGCCTCATCGAACTGGTCGGCTGCTCCCGCCGGGAGGCTGAGCTGTTCATCGAGGGCGGCTGGGTCACCGTAGACGGCGAAGTCATCGACGAACCGCAGTTCAAGGTCGGCGCGCAAAAGGTCGTCCTCGACCCCGAGGCCAAGGCCACCGCCCCGGAGCCGGTAACCATCCTGCTCAACGTGCCCGCCGGCCAGGATCTGGACAGCGCCCTGGCATCCATCGGCACCGACAGCCTGTCGGACGAGCACCGCTACGGCAAACGTCCGCTGCGCGGGCACTTCCTGCGCCTGACCGCCAGTGAGGACCTGCAGCCCAACGCCAGTGGCCTGTTGGTGTTCACCCAGGACTGGAAAGTGCTACGCAAGCTGACGGCCGATGCGGCCAAGATCGAGCAGGAATACGTGGTCGAGGTCGAAGGCGAGATGATCGATCACGGCCTCAACCGCCTGAACCACGGCCTGACCTACAAGGGCCGCGAGCTGCCGCCGGTCAAAGCCAGCTGGCAGAACGAAAACCGCCTGCGCTTCGCCATGAAGAACCCGCAGCCGGGCGTGATCGCACTGTTTTGCCAAGCCGTCGGCCTCAAGGTCGTCGCCATTCGCCGCATCCGGATCGGCGGCGTGTCCATCGGCAAAGTGCCGCTGGGCCAGTGGCGCTACCTGTCGGCCAAAGAAAAGTTCTAAAACCGCCCCCATTCAGACGCCGTGCCCTGGCGCGGCGCTCAACGCGCATTGATCAGGACTGTAACCATGATTCATAACGATGTACTGCGCAGCGTGCGCTACATGCTCGACATCAGCGACAAGAAGGTCGTGGACATCATCAAGCTCACCGGCTTCAAGGTCAGCCTGGACGATATCGTCAGCTACCTGAAAAAGGATGAGGAAGAAGGCTTCGTGCATTGCCCGGACGAAGTCATGGCGCACTTCCTCGACGGCCTGGTGATCTTCAAGCGTGGCAAGGATGAAAGCCGTCCGCCGCTGCCGATCGAACTGCCGGTGACCAACAACATCATCCTGAAGAAGCTGCGCGTGGCCTTCGAGCTTAAGGAAGACGACATGCACGCCGTGCTCAAGGCCGCCGACTTCCCGGTGTCCAAGCCTGAGCTCAGCGCGCTGTTCCGCAAGTTCGGCCACACCAACTACCGCCCTTGCGGCGACCAGTTGCTGCGTAACTTCCTCAAGGGCCTGACCCTGCGGGTTAGAGCTTAAGACAGCTGCAAGCCTCAAGCTGCCAGTTCAACGCTTGTAGCTTGCGGCTTGTGGCTCAAAGCTTGAGGCCTGCCAAATGACCTACAGCGTTTCCCCCATCGGTTTCGTGCGCTCCTGTTTCAAGGAGAAGTTCGCCATCCCGCGCCAGCCGCAACTGGCACCCGCCGCCCGTGGGGTACTGGAACTGGTGGCGCCCTTCGATCAGGGCGAGGCGGTGCAAGGGCTGGAGCGGGTCAGCCATATCTGGCTGCTGTTCCTGTTTCACCAGGCCCTGGAAGACAAGCCGCGGCTCAAGGTGCGCCCGCCGCGCCTAGGGGGCAACAAGTCCATGGGGGTCTTCGCTACCCGAGCGACCCACAGACCCAACGGCATCGGCCAGTCGGTGGTCAAGCTGGACAAGGTCGAGGCCAACCGCCTGTGGATCTCCGGCATCGACCTGCTGGACGGCACACCGATCCTCGATATCAAACCCTACGTGCCTTACGCCGACATCATTGCTGCGGCGAGCAATGAGATCGCTAGCGCTGCACCACAGTTGATACCAGTGCAGTGGCAGGATAATGCCCTGCACCAGGCTCAGACCCACGCTCAGCGCCTGCAGGAGCCCTTGGTGGAGCTCATCGAGCAGTGCCTGGCCCAGGACCCGCGCCCGGCCTATCAGGTGCCCACTGCCGAGCGGGAATACGGTGCGCAGTTCTGGGACCTGGATGTGCGCTGGCATTACCCCGAGCCAGGGCTGATCCGGGTGTTGGAAGTAGTCCCGGCGGGCTGAACCGCAGAAACGAAAAAGCCCGCGTTGCCTTGACAGGCAACGCGGGCTTTTTTGCGTTCGGGAGATCGTGCCCAATCAGCACGAATGCGCTGCTTGGGCGATCTTCGCGAGCAAGCTCGCTCCTACTTCTCGACGAAGGCGCGCTCGATCAGGTAGTCGCCCGGCTCGCGCATGCGCGGCGAAACGGTCAGGCCGAAGCTGTTGAGCACTTCGCTGGTTTCTTCCAGCATGCTCGGGCTGCCGCACAGCATGGCGCGGTCGTCCTGCGGGTTGATGGGTGGCAGACCGATGTCGCGGAACAGCTTGCCGCTGCGCATCAGGTCGGTCAGGCGGCCTTCGTTCTCGAACGGCTCGCGGGTCACGGTGGGGTAGTAGATCAACTTCTCACGCAGCGCTTCGCCGAAGAACTCGTTCTGCGGCAAGTGCTCGGTGATGAACTCGCGGTAGGCGACTTCGTTGACGTAGCGAACGCCGTGGCACAGGATCACTTTTTCGAAACGCTCGTAGGTTTCCGGATCCTGGATCACGCTCATGAACGGCGCCAGGCCGGTGCCGGTGCTGAGCAGGTACAGGTGTTTGCCCGGCTTCAAGTCATCCAGCACCAGGGTGCCGGTAGGCTTTTTGCTGATGATGATCTCGTCGCCTTCCTTCAGATGCTGCAGTTGGGAAGTCAACGGACCGTCTGGAACCTTGATGCTGAAGAATTCGAGATGCTCTTCCCAATTCGGGCTGGCAATGGAGTAGGCACGCATAAGCGGACGGCCATTAGGCTGTTGCAGGCCGATCATCACGAACTGACCGTTCTCGAAGCGCAGACCCGGGTCGCGGGTGCACTTGAAGCTGAACAGAGTGTCATTCCAGTGATGAACACTGAGGACACGCTCGTGGTTCATGTTGCTCATGTACGGGGGCTCCTAGAAATTGCCTGCGCTAACCATGAGCGCAATTGCACAGCATTCTAATGGCGGCGACAATATCTGTTAACTGGATTATTAAGATAAGGGTTATCGGTTATATCGATATGCGATTTACTCTCCGTCAACTGCAAGTCTTCGTCGCCGTCGCCCAGCAAGAGAGCGTTTCTCGTGCTGCCGGGCTTCTGGCCCTGTCGCAATCGGCGGCCAGCACCTCGATCACCGAACTCGAGCGCCAATCCAGTTGCCAGCTGTTTGATCGCGCCGGCAAGCGCCTGAGCCTCAACGCCCTGGGCAAACAGCTTTTGCCACAAGCGGTGGCACTGCTGGACCAGGCCAAGGAGATCGAGGACCTGCTCAATGGCAAGTCCGGATTCGGCTCGCTGTCGGTGGGCGCGACCCTGACCATTGGCAACTACCTGGCGACGCTGCTGATCGGAAGCTTCATGCAGGTGCATCCGGAAAGCCAGGTGAAGCTCCATGTGCAAAACACTGCGCATATCGTGCAACAGGTGGCCCACTACGAAATTGATCTGGGTCTAATCGAAGGCGACTGCAGTCACCCGGATATCGAGGTGCAAACCTGGGTCGAGGATGAGTTGGTGGTGTTCTGCGCGCCCCAGCATCCACTGGCCAAACGCGGCCACGCCACCATGGAGGAGCTGACCCACGAAGCCTGGATTCTCCGGGAGCAGGGTTCCGGGACACGCCTGACCTTCGACCAGGCCATGCGTCATCATCGCAGCGCGCTGAACATCCGCCTGGAACTGGAGCACACCGAAGCCATCAAGCGTGCGGTGGAGTCGGGATTGGGGATTGGTTGCATCTCCAGGCTGGCGCTGCGAGATGCCTTTCGTCGTGGCAGCCTGGTGCCAGTGGAAACACCGGGCCTGGATCTGGCCCGGCAGTTCTACTTCATCTGGCATAAACAGAAGTATCAGACTTCAGCCATGCGCGAGTTCCTCGAACTGTGCCGTTCCTTTACCGCCGGGGTACAGCGCAGCGACGAAATCGTCCTGCCGAGCATTCCTTAGATCAGGATCACGGCCCACACGATGGTGATCATGCTCAGGGCGACAAACTGCGCCGCGCTGCCCATGTCCTTGGCGTTCTTCGACAACGGGTGACGATCCAGGGAAATCCGGTCGATCGCTGCCTCCACCGCCGAGTTGAGCAATTCGACGATCAGTGCCAGCAGGCACACGGCAATCAGCAGCGCGCGCTCGACCCGGCTGACGTTGAGCAGGAAGCTCAAGGGAATCAGGATCACGTTGAGCAACACCAACTGACGAAATGCCGCCTCGCCGGTGAAGGCGGCGCGCAAGCCATCGAACGAATAGCCGGCGGCGTTGAGGATACGTTTGAGACCGGTTTGACCTTTGAAAGGCGACATAAGCTGAGCAACTGAAAAAAGGAGTGGGGAAACTAGTTCAACCAAAGTCAAAAAAGCGTGAACAAGCAGCCGGTTAATGGCTGGAAATTGACTCAAGTTGTTGCAAGAGCAAGGCCGCCTGGGTACGGGTGCGAACCCCGAGCTTGCGGAAAATTGCCGTCACGTGAGCCTTGATCGTCGCCTCGGAAACACTCAGCTCATAAGCGATCTGCTTGTTCAACAACCCCTCGCAGACCATGGTCAGTACCCGAAACTGCTGAGGCGTCAGGCTTGCCAGGCCTTCACTGGCGGCCTTGGCTTCCGCCGAAACACTGACTTCTTCAAAAGCTTGCGGCGGCCACCAGACGTCACCATCGAGGACACTGCGCACCGCCTGCTGAATGACTTCCAGAGAACTGGACTTGGGAATGAAACCGCTGGCCCCGAACTCACGGGAACGAACCATGACGGACGCTTCTTCCTGCGCCGAAACCATCACTACCGGAATCTGCGGATACTGCCCGCGCAACAGCACCAGGCCAGAAAAACCGTAGGCACCAGGCATGTTCAGGTCCAACAGCACCAGATCCCAGTCAGCTTTTTCGGTGAGGCGGGCTTCCAGCTCGGCGATGCTCGCCACTTCCACCAGACGCACATCAGGACCCAGGCCCAGAGTGACAGCTTGATGCAGTGCGCTGCGAAAAAGCGGGTGGTCATCGGCAATCAGGATTTCGTATGTGGCCATTTTTCAAATGATCCTGTTTTTCATGGCAGGACTGATGCATTCAGCCCTCACCCAGCAACATGGGGGCTCGCCAGAATGCGATACCCAAAGAGCACGAACACCGCGAAAAGCCTGAGCAAAACGGTGGTTCAAACAGCGCTGGCGCCCTAATCGGCGCCAAGCATGCCCAGCGAAGCCAGGGTGGTCAAGCGTGAAGCTTTGCGGCATCTTAGCCAGCTAACTAATAAGAGAGCCCTCATGCGAAGCCAAGCCTTGCGTGCCGATGTCCTGATGCTGATCACCGCTGTCATCTGGGGGGCTGCGTTTGTCGCACAATCCTCCGGCATGGATCATATCGGCCCCTTCCTCTATTCCGGCCTGCGTTTTGCTCTGGGCTCACTCTGCCTGCTACCACTGGTACTACGCAGAACGCCCGCCGATCACCACCCCGCCCCCCTGCTCAATCGTGGCCTGTTGCTGGGCGGCGTACTCATGGGCCTGGCCCTTACTCTGGGGATCAACCTGCAGCAGGTCGGTCTGATGTTTACCAGCGTAACCAATGCCGGGTTCATCACCGGGCTCTACGTCATTGTAGTGCCGCTGCTGGGACTGCTGATCGGCCACAAGACGGGACTAGGTACCTGGCTCGGCGCTGTGCTGGCCGTGGTGGGCATGTTCCTGTTGACCGTCAGCGCCAGCTTTCACGTTGCATCCGGCGACTGGCTGCAATTGATCGGCGCCTTTATCTGGGGCGCACACGTGATTCTGGTGGGAGTATTCGCCAGCCGCCACGACCCGATTCGCCTGGCCTTCCTGCAATTTGCCACCTGTTCGGTGGTGAGCCTGATCCTCGCGCTGTGCCTGGAGCCGATTCACTGGAACGCGATTGTCGCCGCCGGTCCGGCCATTCTTTACGGGGGCGTGATTGCAGTCGGCATCGGATACACCCTGCAAGTGATTGCCCAGAGGGACGCGATCGCCTCCCACGCGGCAATCATTCTGTCCCTCGAAGCCGTGTTTGCCGCCATCGCCGGGGCCTGGCTGCTGGATGAATCACTGCAGCTGCGCGGTTACTTCGGCTGCGCACTCATGCTCAGCGGCATGTTGGTGGCCCAGCTATGGCCGCAAAAACCCCAGGCCAGCACCGCCACTACACAAAGGGCTTGAGCCGGGAGTGCACTTCATCCAGAGGATCGATGGCCTTCTGGAACTTCGCCGACAGGTAATGAGTGCTGAATACGTCAAGGTAGGCGTCCATGACCTGGCTGACCTGCTCGTCCCCCGCCAACTCCAGGCACAGGGCAGCTACCTCGGCGGTACAGAAATGGTCGTCACGCTTGGAGCGCCGCAACTTGTAGCGCGAGAGCTTCTCCGATGACAGGCTCAGCACCGGCAAGTGCTCAAGATAGGGGCTCTTGCGAAACATCTTGCGGGCTTCGCTCCAGGTGGCATCCAGCAGAATGAACAGCGGGCGCTTGCTTTCCTGCTGCCGGACCTCGCTGACCACCCGCTCGGAGGCCACGAACTCTCCGGGAAAGACGATATAAGGCTGCCACTGCGGATCAGCCAGTAAGGCCAGCAATTGCGGATCGACCTCGGTACGGGACCAGTGAAACGCCCAGGTATCGGCAATCACATCAGCGATCAACCAGCCGGTATTACTCGGTTTGAGCGGCTCCACATCGTGCATCACCAGGCACATGGCCGACTCGGCGCTGACCTTGGGCCGCCAGGCACACAGGCAGTGGCTGGGAATCACTCGGCAACGCGGGCAGCGCTCAGCGCGTGAGCCCCGCGCAAAAAAGGGTTTGACCGCACGAGCCATGCGCAGATCACGTAGACGGGATACAGCATGGCTCATCGCTGTGCACACCGGCAAAGGACAGGAATCGACACGGAAATAACTCGAAGGGGTAAAAAGTCGGACAAGTTTATCAGAGCCATCTGTTCAAACCTGTACCGCCTTCCTAGCTCTCCCCCTATAATTCGTCGCCACTGAACGCACAGTCGAGTGGCTGGTCGAAGCATCAGTCACTGCACCAGGAGAGTTTCATGTTGCGCTTTACCATCCCTACCGTCGCCCTTCTGCTGGCCTTGCCCCTGGGTGTCCAGGCTGCGTCCTTGCAAGAGTTCGAACTGAGCAAAATGCTGGAGAAGGTCGCTGCGGAAAGCAACGTCGGCACTCCCCGGGAAGTCAACGAGAACATTCTCGATCAGGGTTATACCGTTGAAGGCAAGGAGTTGATCAATCACCTCAGCGTCCAGGCCGGCCACGCCGAACAAATGCGCGCCAATCCCAAGGCCGTCTACTTGCAGCTGGGTGCCAGCGTCTGCCGCAACCCCAACTACCGCAAGCTGATGGCCAAAGGCGCAGTCATGCGCTACGAGTTCACCGAAAACCGCACCAATCGCCCTGTAGCCTCGGCGCGCTTCCAGGAATCGGATTGCCCTTCCCAAAACACGCCCAAGAAGAAGTGAATCAAGAACGGGACGCGCGCCGCTGCTGATCATCGGCGCGCAACTCCGCTACCAGGGCCTGCAGATATCGCGAAGGCCGCTCCTCCCCCGCCAAGCGACGCCGGCACTCTTCCTCAAGACTCAAATGATGGGCTGCCGCCGCAGCTTGCAACAGCTGGTACAACTGCGGATCGACTTCCAGCACGACAGTGGTCATCCCTTGCCTCCCTGCCCTCGGCTTGCACGGACGGATGGCCGCGCCCCCTTCCTGGAGCCGGCTCCTGAACCAAGCGCTGCACTTTAGTAAATCAGAGGCTCGAGCCCTTGCCGCGGCGCCTGACCAATGGTGCCAAGGCCGCTAAATTCACTAAGAAGCGGTTGCCAGCCAAGACTTTATGGGCACATGATCAAGTCATGTCCGAAGGTTCCCATCGATTGTTCCAGGACGGTTCAGGAGGCCGTTCTTGTGCGTCTTGCAGTGCAATTTTTTCTTAATAAAGGAAAGCAGAACCTCTGTGGATACCTCGATTGCTGCCCAGCGACGGTCAGCGGTGATCGGGTCAAGAGAGTTGCTCACACGCTGGGCTGAGCAGGCAGCGACACAGGCTGTGTCGTGGCACGTTCGAATACCTCGGCCGTGCACAAGGTTCTGTGCAGAAGGAGAAGCTGAATGCCTTACCAATCGAATGACCTGTTAACTCGTCATTTCCAAAGCAAGGGCGTCGACCTCACAAGCCAGGTCGAAGCGCAACTCAACCAGATTGCCCCCAACAGCCCGAATATCCCCCTCTACCGCGACATGGTTCTCACCGTCCTGCGCATGGCCGAGGACGACCTCAATCGCTGGAACGCCAAGATTACCCTGCAAGCGCTGCGCGAGCTGGAACATGCCTTCCGGGTACTGGAACAGTTCAAGGGCCGGCGCAAAGTGACGGTATTCGGCTCGGCGCGAACGCCCAGCGAACATCCGCTTTATGCCATGGCCAAGGAACTGGGAGCAGCCCTGGCCCGCTCGGACCTGATGGTGATCACCGGCGCTGGCGGCGGCATCATGGCAGCGGCTCATGATGGCGCAGGGCTGGAGCACAGCCTGGGTTTCAACATCACCCTACCCTTCGAACAGCATGCCAACCCCACTGTGGGCGGCACGGAAAACCTGCTGTCGTTCCACTTTTTCTTCACACGCAAGCTGTTTTTCGTCAAGGAAGCCGATGCCCTGGTGCTTTGCCCTGGTGGTTTCGGCACCCTGGACGAAGCCCTGGAGGTCCTGACCCTGATCCAGACCGGCAAAAGCCCTCTGGTACCGGTGGTATTACTGGACGCACCTGGCGGGCAGTTCTGGCAAGGCGCCCTGGACTTCATCCATAACCAGTTGGAGGCCAATCGCTACATCCTGCCCAGCGACATGAAGCTGGTGCGCCTAGTACACAGCACCGAAGAAGCAGTTAAGGAAATCCAGCAGTTCTACGCCAACTTCCACTCCAGCCGCTGGCTAAAACAGGAGTTTGTCATCCGCATGAACCACAGCCTCAATGAGCAGGCGCTGGAACACATGCAGACAGCATTCGCCGACCTGTGCCTGAGTGGCCAGTTTCGGCAACATACCTACAGTGGAGAGGAGCACGACGAAGTTCAGTTCAGCCATCTGACGCGGCTATCGTTCGTTTTCAACGCCCGTGACAACGGCCGTCTGCGGGAACTGATCGACTTTATCAACCTGCCGGAGAACTGGACCAGGCAACAATCCGAGACCCGCCAGCGCGCACGAGAAACCAGCAAAGTCAGCTGACCTGCACCATCACCCGCTGCACCAGGCAGCGGGTACAACCTCAGTCATCCATCCCTCGGCCGCTCAAAAGACGGCCGATCATGTCCATGGAATACCCGCGATAACTCAGAAAGCGCCCTTGCTTGGCCCGTTCACGGGCATCCACAGGAAACTGCCCGGCAAACTTGCGCTGCCAGACGTCTCGCAACTGCTCTTGCCAGTCGATACCGCACTCGCGCAGAGCAAGATCGATATCACCTCGCTGTAAGCCACGCTGGCTGAGTTCTTCGCGAATACGCATCGGCCCGTAGCCTGAGCGCGCACGATAGGAAACAAAACTTTCGAGATAACGGGATTCGGACAGCAGCCCCTCTTCCGTCAAACGGTCCAGGGCGGCTTCGATCATTTCAGGAGGAGCGCCGCGCTGACGCAGTTTACGCGTCAGCTCGACTCGACCGTGCTCGCGTCGCGCGAGCAGGTCCATTGCAGTTCGCCGCACCGCGACGAGGGTATCGAGTACGGCGGTCATTGGATCAATCAGATATCAGCGTCGGCCATATCGTCTTCGGTCTCTTTCACCGGATTGGCTTTGACGTCTGGCGAAGCGGTCAGCAGCTTCTCGCGGATCTGCTTCTCCAGCGCGTTGCCGATTTCCGGATTGTCCTGCAGGAACTTGGCCGAGTTGGCCTTGCCCTGACCGATCTTGTTGCCCTGGTAGCTGTACCAGGCACCGGATTTCTCCAGGAAACCATGCAGCACGCCCAGATCGATGATTTCGCCGTTGAGGTAGATACCCTTGCCGTAAAGAATCTGGAACTCGGCCTGACGGAACGGCGGAGCCACCTTGTTCTTGACGATCTTGACTCGGGTTTCGCTACCGACCACCTCGTCGCCTTCCTTCACCGCACCGGTACGACGGATATCCAGACGAACCGAAGCGTAGAACTTCAGCGCGTTACCACCGGTGGTGGTTTCCGGGCTGCCGAACATCACGCCGATCTTCATACGGATCTGGTTGATGAAGATCACCAGGCAGTTGGCATTCTTGATGTTACCGGTGATTTTACGCAGCGCCTGGGACATCAGGCGGGCTTGCAGGCCCACGTGCATGTCACCCATCTCGCCTTCGATTTCAGCCTTGGGCACCAGGGCCGCCACGGAGTCGACGATGATCACGTCAACCGCGTTGGAGCGCACCAGCATGTCGGTGATTTCCAGGGCCTGCTCGCCGGTATCCGGCTGAGAAACCAGCAGGTCGTCGACGTTGACTCCCAGCTTGCCGGCGTATTCCGGATCCAGCGCGTGCTCGGCGTCGACGAAGGCACAAGTGGCACCGGCTTTCTGCGCCTGGGCAATGACCGACAGGGTCAGAGTGGTCTTACCGGACGACTCAGGGCCGTAGATTTCAACGATACGGCCTTTTGGCAGACCGCCAATGCCCAGAGCAATGTCCAGACCCAGAGAGCCAGTGGAAATGGCCGGGATCGCCTGACGGTCGTGATCGCCCATACGCATTACGGCACCCTTGCCGAATTGACGTTCGATCTGACCCAGGGCCGCAGCCAAGGCTTTCTTCTTGTTGTCGTCCATTAAAGTCCTCACGTAATCAATAAGGCCTGACGGCCAACACCTGTATAAGTAGCCAGTATTATTCCACAGCGCTCGAGGATCGCCTACCCCTGATTTGCGATTTCTGCTGCAGCGTGTTGCAGCAACCCCTCTAGCGCGGCCTTCACCGTTTGTCGGCGAACCTCATCGCGATTCCCGGGGAAGTGTCGGCACTCGGAGGTCAACGTCTCTCCCGCGCCCCAGGCTAGCCAAACCGTACCCACCGGCTTCTGCGCAGAACCGCCATCCGGCCCAGCGATGCCACTGACCGCCACCGCAAAATGCGCATGACTCTTGGCCTGTGACCCACGGACCATGGCCTCTACCACTTCACGACTGACCGCACCAACCGAATTGAACAAATCGGCCGGCACATTCAATTGAAGGGTCTTCTGGCGGTTGGAATAGGTGACATAACCGGCCTCAAACCAGGCCGAACTGCCCGGGATCCGCGTGATCGCCTCGGCAATCCCGCCGCCAGTGCAGGATTCCGCCGTGGTGACGTGGGCATTCAGAACCTGCAGACGCCGGCCGAGTTCAGCGGCAAGCTGGGTAATTTCTTTCACAGTTCTCTCCTGATGGGGCTGGCGTGTGCTTACCGTACACCAGGAAAGAAGGCTTGCAAGTGACAAGCTGTCAGGAAAACCAACGGCTCTGGAACAAGGCTTCAGAGGATCTGGCGCGAACAGTCCATCATTGCGCCAGGAACAGCACCAGCCACCAAGCTGACACGGCCAGTCCAGTGATCAAAGCCTGCCGAAATGAGCAAAAGCACCGGCGCCTGTTGATCCACCTTCTCTGCGCAGACAGGTCAGGCCAGCAAGTCCCAAGTCAAAGCTATCGCGCCACCCGGAGTGGATGCGTATGCCCACAATGCCTGGCCTGCGGGAATACGGATCGGGTACGGCATGACAATCTCGGAGTCGCTGCCGGAAATGCTAGAGCCGTTGCCAGAGAAGATGACGGCCGAATTGGAGATGGAAGAGCCGGTCGGTCCCACATACAGGTCGACAACACCGGTCGAGGTCTTGATCAACCCCGTCTGGATGATCAGGCCACCGGTGTTTTGAGCTGCCGAAACGATCTCCACAATCCCTTTTGGGAATACGGTAATGAAGTGCTTGCCCATGGTTACTGCGTTCATATTTTTCACCTTTGAATGGAATGGTCGGTCACTGAGAGTGCCGTTTTCATGTCGCTCAAAGGCGATTGCCCAGGGCTCGAGGCCTTCACATGGTTCAAGGTTCCACAGCGGGAACATTTGATCTGGAGCTCGGTAAACTCGCCCACACGGGCGAGCAGTCGTTTGCAATTGCCGCATCTGCATTCTTTTAACATCTGCAAGTCCATTTGATTTCAGTCACTCCACGCGCCTACACAAACCGCGGCAGCGATCCATTTTCATACGCGCCTCAAGGCCCTCAGCGCATCGCCGGGGCACCTTGCAGCAACGCCTGAGACTCACGCACCCACTGCTGCAACGCTTTCAGTTGCTCGGCGTTTGCGTGGCATTGGCTGTAGTTGTCGACGACGCTGACGGCGACGGTAGAGAGTGCAAGGCCCGAGGCGGCGTCATCAGCGACGCCGGGGCCTGCGGCCATGGGCAGGTTGGCGGCGCCGGCGTCGTGCACCCGGACAAAACCAGCAGGTACAACGCAGGCGTTATCAGCCGCTTTCGAAACATAGATAGGAACCTCCTTGGTGATAGTGGCGCCCGCCTGATAGACCTTGACGACGCGATCGACGTACTCGACCACCACCTTCTCCTTGACCGTGCCCAGGGCCTGGCCTTGTTCGAAGGATTGCTGCAGTCGTGCCTCGTCCAGGCGCTGCTGCTTACTGCGTTCGCTGCCGGCACCGCTGACGAAGCCAAGGGCATAGAGCAGCCCAGCTACGACGGCGAGAGCCAGCCAACTGCGGATATTCATCACGCCCTCCCTTGACCGATGTGAAATGCCTCAAGTGGCCTGCAAAAATCCCTGTAGCCGCTGCCGCAGGATACGAAAAGGTCCGCAGGACCTTCCCTCCAGGTCCAATCGCAGCCTACGGCAGCGGCTACAGAAGGTGCCCGCCTCCCCATGAACTCAGACCACGGGCAGGCACAGCACCGCCCGCGCCCTGGCCCAGAGTTGCAGGCGATCCTGCAAGCCGTTCAAACCGCCATTGATACGACGGGTAATGCTGTTGAACTCATCGCGATCAGCCAGGGCATTGAGCCCGCCGCGCTGCCAGAACCAAGCCGCCGACTCGGCGGCCCATTGCGGCTGCTCCAGCAACTGCGGCAACTCCAGCAGGCGCTCATCGCCAAACAGCCCGAGGCTGCACTGGCGATAGTTGCTGCGCCCGGTGATCTGGATCAGCCCACGCCCGCGATACCGCTGGCCGTCGCCATCGGCCTCGGGGGTGTTGCCCAGGCGTGCGGCGAGCGTGCCGGTGTCGTACTTGCTCAGGTATTGATCACTGCCCAGCTCGCGCACGTACTGCAACTGCCCGGATTCGTGACCGATCTGGGCGAGAAAGGCCGCCTGGCGCTTCGGCGTATCGATCTGCCGATGAGCCATGGCGGTGTTGAGTGGAGAAACAAAAACGCCCGCTTGGCGGCGGGCGTTAGGCATGATTTGTTGCAGTTGTTGTTCGGTTATAGACATATACAACCTTCAATCGAAAAAGCGTCCTTGGAGCACCGTGACATTTTACAGAGTCGTCTCAGAATGAGATGTGCACATAGGACGCTCTCCTACCCCTGCTGGCGGCCCTAGTTCATCTGCCAACATCCAGCGCATACGCTCGATCGGGTCAAGCGGAATAACCGACTCCTCGACAAACCAAAAAGACACGCCACCGGGAACGTCCTGACGAGCAATTTCATCGATCGTCAATCCGCAATTGCAGGGTGTCAAAGATGCAACTGGCTCACCAGGCAACTGATAAACAATACGCATAGCCATTACTTACCTCCGAAAATCTGCACGCTATTGTAAGGAAAGTCTGTCGGCTGAAAGTTTGCGCCTGTTCCCATACCAGAAGCGCTAATACTGACAACACGCAAAGAGGTAGAAGTGGGAGTAGTTGTGGCTCCTGAGGCGAGATTCAACGAGTTGTTACTTCCTCCAACCGTATAGCAATAACTAAATCCAGCATTCGTCAGTACACCAGGGATAATGTTGACAGTGAAGTCGCCGACACCATTATCTGTGATGCTCGATACGTTGTAACTATCTCGAATAGTGACCGCTCCGGTCCCATTCCAACTTACCCAGGCTGAGCATGTTCCCTTAGCAGTGCGGTACTTCCTGGGGGTTACTATCAGTGAGTCGTCAATGCCGGAATCGACTTGAGCCTGAGTACTCAACCTCGCAGTTCCCTGCTTGTTTTCGGTTGCCTGGGCCGCTTGGGATGCAAGTGCCGCAATGTCTATATTTCCCTGATTAATCGGAGCATTCCAAGCTTTGATACACCACATGACAGCCAGGTTGCGTGGACGGGTTTCAATGCCACCCGATGAATTTGTCCTTAAGTTTTCATCCTCAGTGACTCCATTCCCTGTATCGCCATAGACCCAGGAGTCAAATACATTTCCAGCGTATGAAGAGTCCTTTACTGAGTGTGTATGACTCTTGAACTCATCAGCTTGCCAACTGCCAAGTCCCCTTCCCGCATCCACCCCCCGACCATGATCCCAACCCCGCAGGAACTCTCCCCGCGACTCCGGCAAACGGAAGTTACCCGCGCCCTCGCCCCCGGTGTTGAACGTAGTCCCCAGATAAGCCGCCAGATCAGGATAGGTCGCAGCACTCTGCACACTACCATCCACCTCCAGGAATCCCGGTGGCACCGTACCCTTGGGAAACGGCACCATGGCCCCCACCGGCAAGGCCGACATGTTCTTCAGCAACGCTTCGATCTCGGCCTTGGTGTAGGTCACCGACTTGGTGTACGCATCAGTGATCCCATACTCGGCCAAGGTCGTGCGTATCTTTTCCGGCGGAATCGAATCGCGCACGATCGCCTTGATCGCCGCCAACAACTGGTCATGCTCGGCCTCGGCCGGCTCCTTCCCACCCGCACGAATCACGTTGAGCAATTCATCGGTCACCGCATTTCCCCAGTCGGAAGAAATCAGTGAGCCGACTTGCCCCGTGACCGGGTTCTCGTCGACAAACTTCCCATTAACCAACCCAACACTTGGCACACTCTTTGGATAATCCACTCGTCTGTCCTCTCGTTGTCATTCATCCACACCGACACAGCTCGGCGTGGACATAGTTAGAAAACTGGAAAAGAAAACGCCCCGGCGGTGCGGGGCGTTTATTGAGTCAAAATTTCATCTGGAGATAGAGGCCACTGAAAATCACTCGAAAAGAAATCCTGCTCCTCAATTCTGTTAAGACTGATTCGATAGTTTTTCCACAATAAAAGTTGCTTTGCTTCTACGTCTGTAATGCAACCGATATCCATTGCATCCTGTAACGGGCCCATTCTGTGTGCTGCAAACGTCAGCAATTCACTTCGCCGCACCTTCGCTAGAGCAGAAAGATCTTCAATACTGCGTGGGGAAGGCATCACCTGCACGGGCTCAAATTCTGAATAAACTTCATTCGGAAAAAGCTCATCAGCACCCTCTATCGCACGCCACCCCTGAACACCATCATTTCGTACAGCCCAACTCATACATCGTCCTCCCAGCCATAACACATCAGCCCTGCGGCGCCTGCTCCCCAGTAGTAAACTCTTGGCTCCTCCAGCACAAACCGCCCCTGGGTATTGTGCTGCGTATTAGTAGAGCCGGTGCTATTGAGCGGTGGACTATTGGGCCCAATGTAACCACCGATGTAACTTGCGTTTGGCGCAGCTGAAGAGTTGCTGTTGGTTGCCCCAAGTAGTTGAAGGCAGATACCTGTGGCCGTCGGCGGAACAAACTGGAAAATGCTGACAGCAACAAGAGCTGTGGCGGTCCCCATGGCCCCCGACGCCATCATTGGAAGTGATGCCAGGTTCGAACCTGACGCAACTTTGTAACGACTGCTCCGACCGGCCTGCACATATGACAGTGGGTATCGGTTTGCCGTAGTGTCTGTGAAAAATGCGCTCACGCGTGTTGCAATGAAACCTGCTGGAATAATCGGTTCAAACACAAACCTCAGCGTTGTATCTACGGCGGTGATGAGCGCAGGCACGCTCGCCGTGATCTGACTCGACGAGTCAACAGACTTGATGAAAGTTCCTGGCGGAAAGCTTGCTCCACCGAACGGCATTCCAACACGCATTGAAGAAGTGCTGGCAATGCCGGTTACGACTGCCGAACCGACGATGGTCGAACACTGGACTGCCGGCATCAAGGCAGCAATACCGGCGACTTGAGTGCCATTGGATACAACCCAGGCGCTGTACCAACTGGAAGCCGCAAGCACACCGCTATCGAGACCGTTCAGACCTATGGTTTGCAGGTTGATACTCAGGTCCACGGCATTCAATGCCTGTGCCGCACTACCTTTACCGACAATCAGGCTGCGAGCCTTCACCGAGATCAGTGCATTGGTTCCCGAAGCAGAAACGTAGAGTCCCTGATAGCTGCTACCCGATAGAGCTTTGAGCTTCTGAACTTCGGCAGCTAGAGCAGCGACATCGATGTTTCCCTGATTGCTCGGTGCGTTCCAGGCTTTGATGCACCACATGACTGCCAGGTTGCGAGGACGGGTCACGCCTGCATACGCATCGTTGGAGGCAACCTGACCAGCACCCGACTGGATCGCAGAGTAAGCCAGTGGAACAGCATATGAGTAACCGGACTTCGAAATAACATCCATGCCAAAGAAGGCACCATCGTTACCACTCGCAGCGCCAATCCCCATGACTGCGCTCAGTCCATTATTGTCAGCGTCATATACCGCCACCGATCCTTTTTGAAGACTGCCTAGCGTTCGCCCCGCATCCACCCCCCGCCCATGATCCCAACCCCGCAGAAACTCCCCCCGCGACTCAGGCAAACGGAAGTTCCCCGCGCCCTCACCCCCGGTGTTGAACGTAGTCCCCAAATAAGCCGCCAGATCCGGATAAGTCGCAGCGCTCTGCACACTGCCATCCACCTCCAGGAACCCCGCCGGCACCGTGCCTTTGGGAAACGGCACCATGGCCCCCACCGGCAGGGCCGACATGTTCTTCAACAGTGCCTCGATCTCCGCCTTGGTGTAGGTCACCGACTTGGTGTAGGCGTCGGTGATGCCGTACTCGGCCAAGGTGGTGCGAATCTTCTCTGGCGGTATCGAATCACGGACGATCGCCTTGATCGCCGCCAGCAACTGGTCATGCTCGGCCTCGGCCGGCACCTTGCCACCCGCACGAATCACGTTGAGCAATTCGTCGGTAACCGCGTTTCCCCATTGCGAGGAAATCAGTGAGCCGACTTGCCCCGTGACCGGGTTCTCGTCGACAAACTTGCCGTTCACCAGCCCTACGCTGGGAACACTTTTCGGATAATCCACTTGTTCTTGTCTTCTCTAGTCATAGTTGATGTACACCTGGGTATGCGCCGGTGCACTGCGATGGATCAGGCACTCCAGGGCGCTGCCCGGGTTCATGCCAAAACGTTCGCCCCAATAGCTCGCGCCGAAGCGCCGGCCCAGTTGCAAGCGGCCGCCGGTATTGAGGGTCCACATGAAATTCGCCCGCCAGGTGCCGAAATGCGCGTGACCAAAACGTGAGCGGCCCATGCGCGGAGTGCTCAGTTCGGTGACGCTGGCATTGGGGTAGCCCTGGCTGCGGGCGATTTCGACGAAGTAGGCGGCGCGCTGGCTGCCCACCGCCAACAGGCGGCGGCGTACGGCCAGGCGCCGGTCTTCGAACAGCGGGGTCAGGCCCAGGCAGGGATCGGGCAGGTTCATGACCTTTTCCCAATCGGTCACCAGTTCGCTGACGCTGGCCGGGTCCATTTCGTTTTGCAGGTCCACGGCCCGGGCGTCGATGCGCGCCAGCTCCTGGGAGATACCCTGCAACACTCGCTCAAGCTCCGGTACCCGCTCCGGGTCCCAGGCCGGGCCGCTGGGCAGCAGGCTGCGCAACTGATCCTGGTACTGGGTGGCGCTTCTTATTGCTGCCATTGGCAACCTCCGAATACCAGCAACTGATTATTCGCCGCCGGAACATCGGCCAAGGGCGCCAGCAGTTGGTGATCCTGCTCGCCGGTGGCGCTGCTGATGGCTTCGCGGATATGGCTGAGCAACAGGGTCTGGCCCAGGCCCGCCTCGCGGCTGTGCAGATCGCGCAACTGGTCCTCGACGGCGGCGCGCACCGCGCTGGTGTCGGGAGTCAGGCGCAGTCTGTAGGTCACCGGCAGCATCACCGGGGCCAGCACATGCACCTCGGCCGTGACCGGGCGCAGCGGCTCGATATACGCCTGAACCTGCGCCAGTTGCTCAGCGTTGGGAATCGGCTGCGGGTCATCGTCACGCATGACGAACAGGCCCACAGTGCCCGGCCCCAGGTAATTGCGCCGGGACCAGGCGCGGGTGATCCCCGGGCATTCCAGGGCCCAGGTTTCGTAGTCGTCCGCCGAGCCGCCGTGGGGAATGATCCGATAGGAGCGAATCACCCGGGAGCGCAAGGATTCGAGGCTTTCCCGGGCTACGCCACCGGTCAGCCCCGGGGCCAGGACGGTGAACGCGTTGCCGATGCCTTGCACCGGCTGCACCGCGGTCAATTCCAGGCCCGCATCGGCATTGCCCAGGGTCCCGCCATCGACCGCCTGGATCGTGGTGCTGTTGAGCCCCGCAATGGTGGTGCGGGCGGCCGTCACCTTGTAGCTGCGGCCGTCGCTGCTCTGCAGCAGGGTGTCGACATCCAGCACGGCACCGGCCGCGGCGTTGAAGCTGACGCTGCCACGGGCCGCCTGAGCCGCCTTGCGCGGCTGGTTCAGACGCAGCGCGGCGATGCGTTCCAGGGTCGACTCATCGGCCTTGTCCGGGAGGATCTGTTCGGCGATCCAATCCAGGTAGCCATACAGGCCAAAGGCGGCACCGCTCAGGGTGCGGGCCAGCACTTGGGCATCGGACTGGCGCAGCGAGTCGCTGGCCAGGTCGCTTTGGGTGCGCTGAATCAGCACCGGCAGCGAAGGGGTTTCAAACGGCATAGGTCACCTGCCAACTGTGAGTGGGGTTGAGGTCCAGGCGTTCGCCGTCGGCCAGGATCAGCACCGTGCGCAGGTTCAGACGCTGGGCGTCGAGGCGCTCGGTCATGATCTCCACGGCGTTGCAGTGGCCATCGTCGATCAGCCACTGCAAGGCCTCGCGGGCATAGAACTCGGCGTCGAGCTGGGTCTGCCGGCTGAGCTTGACCCGGCGCAGCAGCCACAGCCGCGAGCCGATGCGGTCGTCGGCCACCGTGGGAAAGCTGTCGCCCCACCAGCCGTAGCGCTGGTCATCGTCCAGGGCGTCGTCATCAGCAGCACGGCGCCAGGTGAACAGGCTGATTTCCACGGCCCGGGTCAGGGCGTTCTTCAGGTCATAGGTGGCAAACATGCTTAACCTCCCACCGGCGCGCCGGTCTGCCCCGGGCCGGGTTGCACGCCGCTGTGGACGTGGTTGATCTGGCTGATGCCGGCGGCAATCTGATCCCCTTGGGAGACGATCTTGCCGCTCTGGGTCAGGGTCGGTGTATCGATGTTGACGCCGCTGCTGGCGCGGATATTCAGGGTCGCGGTGTCGATGTCGATGACCCGCCCGCGCTTGAAGTGGATCTTGTCGCCCTCGTCGGTGTAGATCGCCACTTCGCCGGCAGCCAGGGCCTGTAAGCGGTAGCGTCGGTCCGCCACCACCAGCACCACCGCGTGGGAACGGTCGCCACCGAGGAAGGTGGCAATGCCCTCGGCGCCGGCCAGGGGATTGCTGGTGAACCCGTAAGGCTCGAAATGCTCCATGTCGTCGTTGACCTCGCCGGCGGTGAGGCGCATTTGCAGCGATTGCAGTTTGTTGGCCGAGTTGGCGAGCACCACGGTGCCCCGCGCCAACAGGCGTGTCAGTAGGCTCATGCTGAGTTCCTTGGAGGGTAGGAGCCGGCTTGCCGGCGAACAGGGGTTGCGCGGTTTCGTGCCGGATGCCTTCGCCGGCAAGCCGGCTCCTACGGATGGGCGCGGGTTTCAGGTTTTGCCGGGTGTCGGGTTGGCGTCGAAGGTGTGAGGCGGGGCCACCTGCAGGGTGGTGATCGAGCCCTGCTCGGACAGCGACCAGGTGACCTTGGAGATCAGCATGTCCTGATCAAACCCCAGCACCGGATCGATCACTCGCACCAGGGTGTTGTGCCTCCACAAGTCGCCATTGCTCTGGCGCCAGCCCTGCACCTGATAGGTGGTGGTCAGGGCCTTGCCGGTGCGGGTGCCGCGCTCCCAGTCAGCGCGCTGCTGAGCCAGTTCCGCGCTCAGTTGCGCCGCCTCGCTGATCACCGTCACCCGTTTGCGTGAAGCACTGGCATCGCTGGACTGGCCGGATACTTCGCTGACTGCAGCCCCACTGCTCTGGTCGCTACCCTTGTGCTGGCCGATCACCCGGTACTCGGAAAACACCGCGGAAAAATCCATGGCGGCGTTGGCCGAGAGAATGTTCTTGCCCAGCTCCAGGGCATCGCTGGCGCGCCCACCACTGCCCGGCGCCGCCAGCAGCAGGTAACCGTCAGCGTCGTCGGTGGAAAATACTCGGTACAGGGTCAGCAAACGGTCGATGGAGGCGAACACCGTCTCCCCCGGCACGATGCTGTGGGTGTGCAGCTTGCTGGTTGGAGCGATCTCGCTGCGCACCCCGACCCCATAGGAGCCGGCCAGGGCGCGGACGATGCTCAGCACGTCCTGCTGACGCCACTGACTCGGCCGGTTGATGGCCGCGCAATCCACCAGATCCTGGGTCAAGGAACTGCCCTGGACGCTCAGGCTGATCTGCTGGCCGTCATAACTGATCGGCGCCTTGTAGACATGCCCGGTGAGCACCAGATCGCAACCGATGCGCACCTGGCAGCGAGCGCCCGGGCGGATGCGTACCTGCGCATCCTGCCCCGGCCATTGCCAGGTGATGTTGAGGCTGAAGGTACGGAACTGACGCTCCAGGTCCGCACTGATCTCGACGCTTTTCCAGCCGCTGTAATCCAGTCCGTCCACCGTCAGGGTGACGATATTTGCCAATTCGTCCATGAGTCACTCCCGAGCGATTTGCAGATCAGCCGGCGGCAGGAAGCCCGGATGAGCCACCCGGTTGCGCTGCACCACTTCGCCGACCCGCGTCGCATCGGCAAACCGCTGATAGGCCAGTACCAGCGCCGGCACGCTGCTTTTGGGGCTGAGGCTGACCAGCCGCACCCCCGAGGACGCCACCGCATTGAGGTGCCCCTGCACCTGCTGACGCAGGGTGTTGAGCGCCTGGTAATGCACCGCGTCGGCCTTGAGCGCGGCTTGCCAGATCAGCTCATTGAACTGATCGCGCAGCGCCAGCACATCGTCAGCCACCGGCACTTCAAGGCGCTGCACCGGCCGGCTGGCCTGCTGCGCCAGGGGCGGCGTGTTCTTGAGCTTCACCACGGGCGTGGCCACCGGTAACGCCGACACCAGCCGGGCGATCTGCACCAGCAGCGCATCCTGCACCAGGTTGGCCACCGCCTCGGCCGCCGCCGTGGTGTCCTTGCCGGTGGTCAGCTTCGGCGCATCGATGCGCCGGGCCGCCTCCACCTGCTGGGAAATATCGGCGAGCATCTGCCGATAGCCGGTACGGGCAAAGTCCTTGAGCCCGCGTACATCGTCCAGCAACCCCTTGAACTCCGTGCTCAGCTCCTTGGGTATTTCCTTGACCGCTTTGACCAGGGTGTTGAGATCGCCATAGAACTCGATCAACGGCTTGAACTCGTGCTCGATGACCTGATACACGTCCGCCAGCCCCTGACGCAAAGACGCCACGCCGATCCGTGCCTGCTTGATCAGGTTGGTGGCAAATTCGAACCGCAGCACCGCCGCCCCCAGCAAGGTATCGCTGGCCACCAGCACCTGCTGCTGGGTATTGACCACCGCCGAAGGAAAGCGCAGCGGCTGGTCCGGGTAGAACTTCAGGCTGAAGGTCACCAGGCCGCCCTCCTGGCGGCTCTGGGTCATCTCGCATTCGCCCACCTTGACCTGCATCCGCCCAAGCCAGGGGTGCACCAGCTCGCCGCTGCCCTCCTCCAGGGCCTTGAGCAGCTTGTCGCGCTGCTCCAGGCAATCGGCACCGACGATAAAGGCCGTCAGATCGTGGATTTTCGCCTGCTGGCCAAGGCCCTCGAAGAAGGGCTGGTCACGCTGCGGGTACTCGTGCAACTGGCCTTTCTGGCCCACCGGGGTTTTCGCCTGATCGACCCAGAACGGCACGCCGCGAAAGGATGCGGGCAACAAACGATCACGCCAGTTATCCGCCATTGGAACCTCCTAGGGAAAGTGAGCGATAGCCCAGGGTCGAAGCCACGTTCAGGCCTGGTTGATTGGTCTTGGCCTGTTCCGCACGCAGGCCTGCCGGGGCGTTTTCGAAACGCACGGTCAACCCGCCTTCGAGTTGCGTGCGGTTGTTGGCAGCGTTCTGTTGGATCAGGGCACTGGAGTTCTGGGTCAGCGAGCTGCCCTGGGTTGCGGCAAAGGGTGATGCCAGCCCGCCTTTACCCTCGGCGTTGATTTGCCTTTGCGCCTCGGTAAAGCCTTCGACCTTGCCGGTGACCGTGGCAATCAGCCCTCCGAAACCGCCCTCGAACAGCTCCTTGATCGGCACCATCAACTCTTGAAGCTTGCTCCACAGCCCGGAAAACCAATCGGCGATGGGGGCCCAATTGGTCATGATCAGCTCCATCGGCGACCAGTCGAACAGGGCTTCAATAGCCTTCCTGATCGAGTCGATACCCGGTTGCAACTCGGCCCAGATCGAACTGAAAAAGCCCGTGACCGCGCCCCAGTTGTTGTAAAGAATCACCAGCGGAGAGAAGTCGAATAGCGTTTGCAGGACCTTCTTGATCGCATCGATACCCGGTTGCAGCGCCGCCCAGATCGAGCTGAAGAAGCTGCTGACAGCCCCCCAGTTGTTGTAAAGCAACACGGACGGAGAAAAGTCGAACAGCGTCTGGAACACCGTTTTGATCGCCTGGATGCCCGTTTGCAACGCTCCCCAGAGCGACGCGAAGAAGCCGGTGACCGCACCCCAGCTCTTGGTGATCATGTCCATCGGCACCCAGTCGAACAGGCCTTTTAGAAAGGCCATCGCCGGTACCGTCAAGGCCTTGAGCGACTCCCAGATGGATGCGAACAGGCCCGTCAACCCAGCCCAGTTATCGATGATCAGTCCCAGAGGTGACCAGGAAAACACCTCTTTGAGGAAGCCGACGACCGAAGCCGTCATCGCCTTGATACTGTCCCAGAGCCCGGCAAAGAACGCCGTGATGGTCCCCCAGTTGCCGATCAGCATGCCCAAGGGCGTCCAGCTGAACAGGGTCTTCAGCCCTTCCAACGCCTGCGCCGCAAGAGTCTTTACGCCCTCCCAGAGACTGACAAAAAAGGCCGAGATCGGCCCCCAGTTTGCAATGATCACACCGGCCGCCAGGGCAATGCCCATAGCAATCAGCATCACCGGGTTGGCCTTGGCCACGGTGCCCATCAGGTCGAGCACCTGGGTCGCACCGGTCACGGCGGTTTGCATCGCCGAAAAGGCGATGGCACCCATCGCCAGCCCCTCAACCAGCTTGGGGTTGTCGTCGAGCAGCGTCCCCAGGCTGTTGAGCATGGGCTCCAGACCGACCACCAGTGCCCCCACCGCCGGCGCCAGCGCAGCATCAATGGCCGAGGACACCTTGGCCATGGACTGACTGAATACATTCATGCCTTGGGCTGCATCAGTCGACGCGCTGGAATCGCCAACCTCGGCCAGTTTGCCCTTGAACGCGTCGCAGGCCTTGATCCCGTCGAGAAACGGGGTGATCAAGCTGCCGCCCTTGAACAGACCACTGATGTCCAGCTTGCCCAGCCCGGTCTGCTCAAGGTTTTTCTTGAAAGAGTCGACCTTGCCTTGAAGGGCGACGAGTTTGGGTGACAGTTCGTCGATGCCGGTCAACAGCACCGACTTCTTCTCTACGGTTTGTGTGTCT
This sequence comes from Pseudomonas sp. BLCC-B112, assembly GCF_028550695.1. NCBI lineage: Bacteria > Pseudomonadati > Pseudomonadota > Gammaproteobacteria > Pseudomonadales > Pseudomonadaceae > Pseudomonas > Pseudomonas sp. BLCC-B112. The sequence continues at coordinate 551,237 of NZ_JAQQGK010000001.1, read as the reverse complement.
GCCATCACTGCACCTGCTGCATCGCATTGATCCGTTGCGCGTGCTCCAGGGATTCCCGGAGCACATCCAGTGGCCTGGCCATCATCTGTTCGGGGTCGACCTTCCAGAACCAGGCCAGGTCATAGGCGACAGCGATCAGGTCGGCGATGGCTGCGATGCCGCACTCATGAAAAAACTCGCCACCGCCCAGCTCAGGGCGTTGAGGTCCACCAGGTCCAGCTGGTTCACCGAGGACGGTGGAATGCCGGCGCAGACCGCGATGTATTTGGCCGCGACGTCCATGTCGAGGCTGACTTCTTCGCTCTTGTCGATCTTGTACGGCAGCGCCTTGATCGCCCGCACTTCCTGAACCGTCGGGCGGCGCAGGGTGAGTTCGGCCAGGGGCTCGCCGTGGGCCTCGATCGGCACTTGCAGCTTCACGGCATTGCTCATTGCCAGGTCCCCTTCTGCCCTTCGAAGTTCAGTTCGATGCTGGCGTCGTCGCCCTTGGCAATAGGCTCGTCCACCAGGTAGGCGCCAGCCAGCACGTAGACCTTGCCGTTGGCGAACTCGCAGGTGACGGTCATGTCGACACCTTCGATCAGCTGCTTGAGCGGAAAGTCCGGGGTGTGCAGCGCGGTGACTTTGAACGACGGGGTGAGGTCGGTTTCCTTGTAGAAACCCGGAACCACGGTTTCCCGCTTGACGGCCATCAGCGGTGCTTCGCAGCCGCCGCTGATGGTCAGTTGAGCGCCGTCCACTTTGACGTAGCAGGTGCCCGCAATCAGTTGACCCATGATGTTTCTCCCAAAAAATAAGCCCGCTCAAGGCGGGCTGAAAAAGCGCAGTGATGCAGGTCCGGCTCAGGCCGCGGCGTCGTACTGCAGACGGAATTGGTTGAGCAGCGCGAACACCCGCAGGCCGTTGATGTAGTCCGGCGGGAACAGCACGTTGACCCGGCTCGGGTCCTGCACGTCGCGCTCGACGATCAGGTGCTCGGCGAACAGCTCGGCGTTCTCCACATGGCCTTCCAGCTCCAGCTTGGCGTACTGGGCGATCAGCTCACCGCGAATGGTGCTCGGGGTCACGATCGGCTGGCCGGCGCCGAAGCGGGTGCCGTCGGCGGCCAGCTTGTGGCGCCCGTACTTGCTGGTGATCACGCTTTGCAGCCGGCGCACGATGAACGCCGACTGGTGCATGGTTTCGCTGTCCAGGTAGGAGTTGTCAGCCTGGCCGTAGGCGTTCTTCTGGTAGGTGGTGATCGCCCGCTGAATGCGCATGTAGCCGCCTTCATAGTAGGCAGTAGCAATGCCGTAGCTGAGCAGCGATTGGCGCTCGGTCAGGGTAAAGCGTTCGCTGGCCGGCGCCGGATCGATCCCCGGCAGGCTACCGCTCTGAGTCGGACGGCTGGCGTCAGCGGAGATGAACACCGAGGTCCGCGCCGCCAGGGCTGCGGCCTGAACCCACACGGGTTGTGGCACGCCGGTTTCCAGGGCCTGGATGGTGATGTGCTGGTCGTTGCGCGCCTGACCGGCCGCCACCAGGGTGCCGACGGTGCCGCGCTTGGCGCTATAGACATGGCCGAACAGCTGCTTGGCCCAGGACCAGCGGCCGGTGTTGTCGTCCATCACCGCTTGCCACGCATTGAGGCTGGCGGTGTCGGTCCAGGGCATGCAGATGAACTCGAACGGCTCATCGCCCAGGGCCGCCAGGGCCGCGACCTGATCCGGCACGCCGGTGCCGCCAGCCATCTTGCCCAGCACCAGGGTCAGGCCCGCCGGGGTTTCTTCACCATTGCTCTTGCCCAGGCGATTGAGTTGCAGGCTGATGTCATTGCCGCTGTCGCCGGTCCACTTGGCACTCAGGGTCACCGTGCCGTCGACCGCTGCTGCGGTCACCGGCAGATCCACTGCCGCATTGACCTTCAGCGCCAGGGCGCTGGCCGCCTGAGCGGCAGTGGCGCCGCTGACGATCGAGGCCTGCACCCGCACACCGCCGACGTACAGATTGAGCAGGCCGGCGGCGCTGGCGCTACCGGTGAGCTTCAGCTCGGCCTTGGCCACGCTGCCTTCGGTGCTGTGCAGCGGCAGGCACCAGATCTCGCCCACCGGGTCGGTCTTGCGCCAGGTTTCATACATCGAGGCGAGCATCGAACCTTGCCCGCCGATGCTCTTGGCCAGGGCCACGCTGGACACCAGCACCAGCTTGCCGAGGTCATCGCCGGTCTGGTTGTCATTGACTTGGGCGACGATCAGACGGCGCATGGCCGAAGACGCGCTATTGGCCGCCGAGTTGTCCATCTCGGCGTAGAACAGCGGAACACGGATGTCCGCCGGGATATTGCTGAAACCGATCGCCATTATTTGGCTCCTTGAGATTTCGCCGCTTTCACGGCTTTGCTAGTGATATCGCCATCGGCCAGACGCCGGCGCCACCAGGCGTTGTCCGGCACTTCACGGCCGGAGGCGGGCAGCAGATCGCCTGCTTCCGGGTCCGGTACGGCGCGGCCAGCGACCGGCAGCACGGTGATGCGTTTGCTCATTGCTTCAGCTCTCCTGAAAAAGTCAGCTCCAGGCGCCCATCGGGGCCCGGTTTCTTCAAATTGGGGTCCGCCGGATCGATGGCATCGACCCGCACCGTGACCCCGGTAAAGGACGGCAAGCCGTCGAGTTCACGCTCATGCCAGGTTTCCGCCGGCTGCCCGGGCAGATTGCGCCCCAGCTGGAACTCGGCGAAGAAGCGCAGGCGGTAGAGCAGTCGGGTGGCGTTGAGCGACACCAGCTCGCCACCGTCGTATTGGATCGGGTTGTACTCGGCGCCGGGCTTGAAACCGACCAGGGCGCGCCAGACTTCGGCGCGCAGGTCGTGGAGTTGGTCCAGGGCTTGTTGTGGGTTGCTGGCGTCGAGGAGCAAGGCGACTTCGAAGCGGTCGCGGATGGTCTGGCGGTGGACGTTCTGGGCAGTGTTGCCGGAAGCCAAGTCGTTGATCGGAGCCCAGTAGGCAGCCGGTAGGGGTTGGCTGGTGTTACCGCCCAGAGTATCGAGGTTGATGCCCGCCAGAATGCGCCCGCTGAGACGGGGACACTGGCTTTGCAGTTGGTTGATAACAGCACTGAGTTTCATCGAGTGGCTCCGGGACCGGGGCTGACCCAGGTCCGTTGCGGGCTGCCACGATCGAGCATCAGGGCCTCTCGGGAAGCAGTTGCCATAGGTTTCTCCAAGGCACAAAAAACCCGCCGCAGCGGGTGGGAGAGAAGTAGCCTGAAGCATCCACCCCAGGCCGATGACAGGGTCCTGCGAATGCCCGCAGGACCGCAGGTTCAGGCATAAACGATCACGCACTCGGACAGCGCGGCGTAGAGTCCGGCCGTGACCGACCCTTGAGTTCCGACCAGTCGAGCCATGAACTGCAACCTGTCGGTATCCGCGGGGTAGTGCGCAGCGGCTTGCCCCAGGGTCATGACATTGCCGAACGCGTCCAGGATCTGCACACCGACATTTCGCGCCGCGCTCGCTCCGCTGCGCTCGTTCTCCAGTGTCACGCCGTCATGGGTAATACCATCGAAATAGACCTGAACCGTCTTCGCGCCGTGGCACTTTTGCGGGTCAAGCAAGACCTCGAACATGACCGCCGGGACGCCACCCTGGTCAATCTGCGAGGCCGATGTCGCTCCCAGATCGACAAACCGCTCCCACTCCACGGCGCGAGCACGCAATGGCAGAAGCTCGACATCGGTACACAGGTCGTCGTCGATGCTGCAGGTAGGCGCGACAACCGTTGCCAGGAAGTTCATGAACTGAAGATTTTTTTGCGAAGTCATTGATCTATTCCTTCAAGTCGACAGGAGCCGATAGACATTGATCTGGCACCTGTATGGTTAAAGCGCAGGCTCCCGGCAACTCCCAGGACATTACGCGCAACGCATAAACTCCCGCCGGCAAGGACTGCGATGCCGCAGGAAACGCGGTTCTTCGGCCGCTGTTTTCTCGCTAATCGGCCTCTCACTCCTGCCCGACAGGCAGCAGTGCTCGACCTTCATTGAGCCCCGCCTGCAGCGCCGTCCAGAACTCGGCATTTTCATAGCCCATGGCCCAGACACTGGTACCACCCAGGCCCAGCTTGGTCACCAGTGCGGTCTTGGTCTTGATGCTCGTGGCATCGTCGTACCAGAGCACCGGCTGCGCGCGCTCCGGGGTCCACTCCACGCCATCGGCGAAGCTCTTGACCGGCCCCCAGGTGGCGTAAGGCGTTGCGGAAGCGGCGTCTCGGCGGGCGACGGCGCGGTGCTCGGCAATCACTTCCTGATAGGCCGACCAGTGCACTCGATTGCCAATGCTGTAGTCCTGACCGTAGGCCGGCAGCCCGGCCAGGACCTTGCTCGGCGCAACTTGCGACACGGCGTAGCTGAGCAGCACCTGCTGCCAGTCGGCGCCGGACCCGGGGCCGGGCCAGGCTTCGTCGTGGAAACCGCCGCTGCTCCAGCCGGGGCCGACCTGGTCGTAGGTCATGACCTGGAAGTAATCCACCGCCGCGCCCAGGGCCTTGTAGTCGTAGCCTTGCAGGTACTCGGGCTCGCGGTCGCTGGACTTGGGCGGGACGCTGATGATCAGTTTCTTGCCGCTGGCATGCAGGGCGTTGCCCAGGGCTTTGACATAGGCGGAAAAAGCCTTGGCGTTCCTTGGCTCGACCTGTTCGAAGTCCAGGTTGATGCCGGCAAAACCGCCCTCCTTGGCCAGCCTCACCAGTTGCTTGATGCTGCCGGCACTCAAGCTCTTGTCGTTGACGATGGAGTGGGAAATGGCCGGGTCGAAATCAGCAATGCCTTCGTTGTAGTCGGAGACGGTGGGGTACAGCGGCAGCGATTTGGACTGGGCGAAGCGAATGATGTTTTCGCTGGTTGGGTTCATCCCGTCCTGGTGCAACTGACCGGTGACGGTCAGCCCGTAGGTGCTGCCCAGACCGACAGCAGAAAGGTGGCGGTGGAACGCTTGCAGGTTGCTGTAGGACGCTTCGACCTGGCCATCGGTGTAGGCCAGAACAAAGGGCCCGGCATGGGCTGCGGTCGCCAGCAACAGAGTGCAGCCAGCGATCAATGCCTGAAAAAAACGCCGGATGCCTCGCTTCGAGGCCGGGCTGCTGAAGCCTGGATTCATGAATGCTCCTGCGGACTTTCCGCGTGGATTGAAAGGAAGTGAATGCTGGATCGAGGGCGATCCGAATGAGCCGCTCGCGAGGATGCTCGCGGCGCCATTGAAGGGTTAAAGCTGCACCACCCTGAGTGGTTTTTTGGCGGGGGTTTTCTTGGCCTTGGCTTTGGCCTTGCCTTGTTTGCCGCCGTTGCATTCGACCGTGGTGCTCCACCCCGACGGGTTGAACAGCTGCTCCACCGAGTCCACCAGATACTCGCCGTCCAGGCCGGCCTTGAAGCCTTGGGCATTGATCAGGCGCTCAGGAAACAGATCGGTGCGCCCGGGCATTTCCAGGCGCAGGCTGGCGCTGCTGCGGTTGAAGGCTGCCAAGCGGGCCTTGGCCGCTTGCTCGGCGGCGGACTTGTTGGGGTACAGGTGCCGATCGGTGTGCACCGCCGGCACGCTGGCCGGTGAGTCGCTGTTGCCCAGGTCGATGACCTTGAGCGTGCCGCTCTTCGGGTCCTGATGCTTGGTCTGCACCGCCTTGTGGGTGCTGCTGTCACTGAGGCGGAACTGATAGCGGCTGACGTCGCGGTGGCTGAGGCTGACAACGCCCAGGGCCTTGCCGCTGGCACTCAATCCGGACTGACGGGGCAGCACCAGCAACCTGCCTTCGGCCACCTTGGCGGTACAGTCGTACTGCCGGGCCAGGCGGGTGATGAAGTTGAAGTCGGACTCGTTGAGCTGGTCGATCCGCGGCACCTTGGTCGCCACCGGACAGACCGGCTGCCAGCCGTTGCGAGCCGCCAGATCGCGGACTATCTGCGCCAGCGCCACGTTCTCCCAGCTGCCGCTGCGGGTGGTCTTGCCACTGCCGCGCATGTCGCTGGCCTTGCCGCGGATCTCGATGGAATCCGGCGGTCCGTTGACCACCACTTCATCCACCGTGTAGCGCCCCAGGCTGGTCAATGCCTGCCCGGCATAGCCGAGGAACACTTCGATGGCGGCGCCACGACTGGGCAAGGCGACCGCACCGTCACGGTCATCGATGCGCAGTTCGAACTCATCCGCTTCCATTCCCGGTTTGTCCAGGGTGCGCAGGGTCAGCAGCCGGTCATTGATCTGCGCGGTGATGTCGCGGCCATCGGCGAGGATACGAAAGACCGGGGTCATGGCCTGTGCTCCAGAAAATGAAGACCCCGCACGCAGCGGGGTCTGTTGAGTGGAGGCAAGGTCAGTCCCATAGCTGAACCATCGCCTCTGTGCGAATCGGCAGCTCCGGTAGCAGGATCAGTACCCCGGCCCGAAAGGGTTGTGGCTCATCGGCCAGGCCCTGGTTGGCGTCCAGCACCGCCTCGACGCTGCCATTGAGGTGCCCGTAGTAGCGATGACACAGGGTGTCGAGCAGATCACCGTCAGAGGTTCTGCAGGTCGTTGCCATAGCTCACAAACTCCAGTGAAAACCCTTGTTTGCGGGGAATGCCGCCCGCCAGCAGGTGGCTCTGTTCCTCGTCGATGCTGGTGAGGCACCAGGTGCCCAGCACTTCACCGTAGCCCGTGGTCAGGCTCAGGGGCTGCAAGCGCCGGCCAATGCTGCGCAACGCCTGCAACTGCCCCAACCCACCCTTGAACCCGGGAAAGATCGCGCCCTTGAGGGAGATCTTGTCGTCGCCCTGCCCCACCGCCTGCTGCGCGATGCTGCGGCTCAGGCGCTCCTGGGCCGCCCAGCGAAAGCCGGTTTGCCGGCGCAACTCATCGAAGGCCGCGGTATCGAGGTTGAAGTAGAACGGCTCGGCCGCGGCCCCAAGGGGCTGCAGAATCAGCAGGTGCGGGAAGGGTTTCACCGCCTCCGCCGCCGGGGTGTCCTGAGGCGCCAGCGCACCGGAAGGAAAGATATTGCCCAGGGCCGGGCTGATCTGCCCGCCGATGCGGTTGATCGCCGCGCCGGCCTTGGCCACCTGCTCCTGCAAGGCGCCAAGACGCTGCTGCATCTGCCCCGCCACGGTCACGGCCTGGCTGTACTTGGCCGCGACTTCACCCACCGCCGACTGCGCCGCGCCGATGCTGCGCATCGTGCGTTGCAGCTTGGCGCCCAGCACCGGGCCGACCCAGGGCAGATTTTCCAGCTCCGAGGCGGCGCCAGTGATGTCGCTGATGGCGCCGTTCATGGGCCCCAGCATTTCATCGGCGCTGCGCCGCCCCGCCTCCGCTGCCGCCACCAGGGACGTGAGCCCCGATTGCAGCTGTTCCATATAGGCCATGCCGCCTCCTTAAACGTGTGCCGCGTCGAACAACTGACGACCTGCCGCCTGACGGCTGTATTCGTCGAACTGAAAGCGCAGATAGGGTTCCAGCTCCCGGGCCAATTGCGCCGGATCTCTGACATCGCCCTGCACCGAAATCGACAGATAAGGCGCAAAGCTGAACTGCTGTTCGATCGCCGGGGGCGCCGCCGATTTGAACGGCTCCGGAGGATTACTCAGCGAAAGGCTCGACGCCGACGGTGCCGGGCTGGCCAGCGAACGCGCGGCCTGCCCCATCAGCGGAGGCGTCTGGCCCGGCTGGAAGGACTTGGCGATATCGCCCATCACCGGCGGGATGTTCTGCCCGGCGTTGCGCATCATCAGCGGACCGGCTGCGGGCATTTGCTTGAGCGAGTCGTCGGAGCCGAACAGTTTTTTGCCCAAGGCCCCACCGGCGGCAGAACCGCCCCAGGCGCCCAGTGCACCGCCCACCAGCCCACCAATAACAGTACCGATGACCGGCACCACGGAACCAATGGCGGCCCCTGCTGCTGCTCCGGCAGCGGCGCCAGCAAGATTGCCTGCTGCCTCGCCATAGCCTTCGGCTTTTTCATCCTGGGTCTTGGCATTCAGATAGGTGTCCGCAACCTGAAAACCGGCACCGAGCACCGATAGGATCGCGCCGCCCTTGAGCAAAGGTGCGAACCCTTTGGCCACAGAGCCAGCGCCTTTCAGTGCGGCACCGGCCACGCCAGACCTGACCGCCCCTCTGGGCATTTTTTCCAGACCACTGGGCGTCATCGGGCTCTTGCCACCTTGAATGCCCGCCACCCTCGCAGGTGGCTTGCGCCTGTCAGCCTTACGCCCACCACGGCCCCGACGGCGTTGCTTGTCCAAGCCGCAGTCGATCATGGGCTCGCAACAGTCAATGCCTCCCGCACTGCGGCCAGGCGCTCGCTTTACCGCCTTGGGATCAACCTTCAACCCACCCCGCAAGACATTGATCAGGCCCTTGCTCATGGTGTAGACCGCCATGAGCTTTTGCACCGCGACATACGCGGCGCCCAAAGCGACCACACCCTGCACCAACGATGGGTTGTGCTCTGCCAATTCGCTCAGCTTGCCGACCAGCACGGTGATGCTTTTGGCCACCAGATCCGTCACCGGTTGCAGGGCCTGCCCCACGACCCGCTGGCCTTCATCGATGGCTTGACCTGCTTCAGCCCACAACTGCTTGGAGGCTTCTCGACGCTCCGCGAGGTTCCTGGCGAGAACGCCAGAGGCGCTCAACGAGTCCTTCTTCACTTGCTCATACTGCTGCCGGCCCTGGGTCTGGGCCAGCAAGGCCGCCTTGATCTGCATATCGGTAAACAGGTCACCGGTACGCAGGGACTCTTCCAAAGCCTCAAGCATGGCCTTGGCCTTGGCCGGGTCTGTTTCCTGGCTGATCTTCGCCTGGGCCTCGGCCATCTTCGCCGCCTTGGCCGGGTCGATGGCCCTGACGTAACGCATGGCCAGGGCAAAGCTCGCCTCCAGGCTCGACATGCCCTTCTGGATACCGGTATTCAGCGAAGCCTGATAATCAATGCCGGCGTCTTCATAAGCCTTGACCGCCTCACTGGAGCCGATTTTCTCGATCCAGTTCTGCAATTGGCCAGCGGCCTGATCTGCACTGCCCGCAGTGTTCATCTGCACTTGCAGCATGGACCCCAACTGACTCACCGCCTCCATGCCGGTGAGTCCTTCCGCGCTCGCGCTCTTGAGCAGCGCCGGGAGCAAGCGCGCCATGTCGGCCGCCTCGAAATTGCCGGCCTGCCCCTGCAAGGCGATGGCCTCGAGAGCCTGCTCCATAACCTTGGGATCGCTGATCCCAGCCTTCAGCTCCAGGGCCCGCATCAGCTTCGCGGTGTCGTCGACACTCGCGCCCTGCCCCACTGCAAACTTGGCGGCCAGCCCTGTGTAGCCTTGCGCCTTGTCCAGCGACATGCCGCTGGCCATCATCTGGCTCACCAGAGCCGCCACGTCGTTACGGGCCATGCCCGTGTCACGGGAGGTCTGAATCACCGTGCGGCTCAGCTGCGCTTCCTGAGGCTGGTTGACCACATTGGCCTTGATCGCCATGTCGCGGATCAGCGCTTGATAATCAGCACTGATCTTGACCGGGGCGCGGAGCTTATCGACGCCAAACTTTGCCCAGTCATAAGCCGCCTTGAAGTCGGCCTTGCCCTGGGCTACCTGCTGCAGCCCACGAGCCTGAAGCTCAGAGCCCCGGGCCACCTTGCCCAGCGCTTGATATTCCTGGCGCAGCTTGTGCACCTCAATACCCTGCTGGCGCAGTCCGTTGCGGCTCTCTTCCAAGCGGCGCAACAGCCCGGCCGCGGAAGCGGCGCCGGTGTCATGGGCCTTTTTCCATTCATCCTGCAGGCGCAGGGTCTGGCCAATGGTTTTTTCCAGCACCCTGGCCTTGCTGCCCTGCTGTTCCAGCTGCTTGATCCGGCCTTCCACCGTCTTGAAGGCGGCGTCCCAGGTCGAACTGAGGGCAGTACCCACTACCACCAGCCCCGATACCAGTTTGTTCGCCATGTGCTTCTCCTGATCCTTGGGTGACGGGCTCAATCCGTGAGCCACCAGACCATGTCGGAAAACCTCATGGTCATGATTTCCTCAGCGGCGAAATGCAGCTCGCGAGCGAGCCGTTTCGCCGCCACTTTCATCACCGCAGGATCAAAGCTCGTCGTCTTGCACCAGGCGAAAATAGCCGGCCTGCAGGCGTTGATAGTCCTTGAGTGCCATGCTCTCCAGGTCCTTGGTACTGATTTGCGCGAGGCTGGCAAACAGCATCAGCTCGCGCTGTTCATCGTCACCAACGCCGGCGGCACTGGCGGCGCGCACATCACGCACCGTCGGCGCTCGCAGGGTGAGCCGGTCGCAGACCACACCGTTCATCTCTACCGGCTTGCTCAGCGCCACCACCACGCTGTCGCTGCTCAGGGTCATCCAGGCCGGGGTCTTGTCGATTGCTTGAGACATGAGGTGTCTTCCTTACAGGCCCAGGGCCGAACGTTGAGCGGCGAGCTGGTCGACGCCGTTGATCACACGCTTCATGCCCAGGGCATCAATCTCGTAGATCAGGCGACCGTCGACTTCCAGCTTGTAGTAGGTCAGGGCCACGTTGTGCTTGATCTCGGCCTTGTCGCCGGACTTCCAGTCGCCCATGTCGACCTCCTTGAGCAGGCCGCGCAGGGTCACGATCACCGGGGTGACCTTGCCCTTGAGGCCCTTGAAGGCGCCACGGAACACACCGTTGAAGCCGCTGCCATCGGCCAGGCCGAACATCTTCAGCGACTCGCGGCGCACGCCGGTGGTGGTGAAGCCGGCCTCTTGTTTCTCCATGCCCATATCCAGTTCCACCGGCACATCCATGCCACCGACGCGGTGTTCCTCGGTCTTGAGGGTCAACTTGGGCAGGGTCAGGCTCGGCACGTCGCCTTGAAAGCTGATGCCATCGACGAACAGGTTCATGTTCGCCAGGGTTTCGGGAATCATTGCCATTACTGCGGCTCCTTAAGCGGCTTGGTCAAGGACTTCGGTCAACCACTGGTTGGTGACCTCGACCCGGAAGTTGGGGTTTTCGGCGGGCGGTACGTCGGTGAAGCGGATGTTCCAGTACACCTTGCCCTGCTCCAGCTGGCTGGCGGTGTTGAGCTCGGTGTCGGCGTAGACCTCGAAATTGATGATCGCGCCCTGGTTCTTCAGATCACGCATGAACGCCTGCAGGCCTTCGGTGACGTCCTTGACGTAGGTCGCGGTGATCGAGCGGTCCACGGCCCATTTGTGGCCGAAGAGGATGGCGTCCATGACGATGTCCATGGTCCGCACCCGGGTGACGAAGGCCCATTTCGGATCGCTGGACAGCGTGCGGTTGCCCCACAGGCGGAAGCCCGCATCCCGAATGATGGTGGTGATGTTGGCGTTGTTCAGCAGGTTGGCGCGGCAGGTTTCATCGCCGTCGAGGAACTCGATCGGCCGCTTGGTGCCGGTGATGCCGACGAACTCCTTGTTCGACGGCGAGGCCCAGAAGCCGTACTCGTTGTCGGTCCAGGCAAACAGACCGGCAACCCAGGCCGAGGCCGGCGCATCGACGGTGGCATTGGCACCGTTGTCCCAGTGCTGAACACCCGGATCGACCATATAGGCGCGCTTGGCGCCGAAATTCTTGGCGTAGGCCATGGCCGCTTCGTCGGTGGTATTGGGACCATCGAGAATGGCCAGGCCACGCAGCTTGTCCGCCAGGGCCACCAGGGCGGTGCCGATGGCCAGGGTCGAACTGTGCTTGGGGGTGACCAGCAGACGTGGCTGGGCGTTGAAACGGCTCTTGCCGTCCAGCAGCGCCTGCAGACCGGTACGCTTACCGTCGGCCAGCACCCCGCCGATGATCGCCGAAGTCTGCTCGGCCGCATCAGTCATCTTGGCCACGCCACAAGCGACGATCACCGCCTTGGCCCGCTGATAGATGGCCTGACAGGCCTTGGTGATGGCCGCATCCGGGCCCCAGGCCGCAATGGCCTCACGCTCGTTGGTGATCAGCAGCAGGTCATTGACTTTGGCAGCGGCGGTCGGGCCTTCGGTGAAGGTGTCCACCAGGCCGATGATCGAAGACGACGGCAGCGAAATAGTGCGCGTGCCGGTGTCGACGTTAGTAACGGTAACGCCGTGGAAAAAACCACTCATGGATAAACTCCAGACATGAAAAAGCCCCGGGTGAAGGGGGCTCGTAGGGATGATTGATTAGTGGGAAGCGGGAAAGAAAACGCCCCGGCGGTGCGGGGCGTTTATGGGGTTTGTTCGGCGATCCAGGATGGGGCTACTGGACGATGCTCGGCTTGTGGAAAGTCCGGGGATTGGGGCCAGTCGCGTAGGGATTGCATGTACACCAGTAGCTCCTTGAATTGCTCACCTGTCAGCGTCGTGGGAGCTTCAATTTCCAGCTGATCTCGATGCCGCTCGCGCAGCCACATGACGGACGTCAACTCAGCATCACGCCATCTGCGTTCCTTAGCCATGAACTGAGCAGGGGACACGGGTGGGCGCGGGCCAAGCTCTGGTGTTCCGTCTTTCCCCTTCACGATCACCGTGTTTATGCCCACACCTGCAAGCAGTTCATCTCGCAAGCGCTGCTCCACTTCGACCGCATCCGCTGGAATCTCTGAGTTGTAATCAGGGTGATACCAAGACGCCGTTTCAAAGCTGTAGAGGAATCCCATCAGTTACCCCACGCAAAGTAATAAATCGTTTGATTGCCAGCACCACTAGATGTCGAGACATCTTGCGTCAATCTGATAACCCCATTTGAAATCGGAACCGCGTAGGCGCTGTAGTTGCCTGTAGTGTTCCAACCAGAGACACCCATGCCTGCGATTACCCCGCAAATTGTGTTGAAGGAAACCGGCAAGCTCACATTAAGGCTCGACTCAGGCGAAACCACCACTGACCCCATCTGAATTATCAGGCCTCCCGGTACGTCAGGAATTCGGATTGAGTCGTTGTATGTATAGTTTCGCTTTGGCAGCAGCGCAGTTACCGCCTGATTGATCAGATACTCAGTGTCAACTTTTTTGTAAGCATCGGTAATACCGTATCCGGCCAGGGTTGTGGCAGACTTCGCCAGGCCTATTAGTGCCTGATTGATCAGGGAGTCCACGTCACCACGCTTGTAGGCATCGGTGATGCCGTAACCCGCCAGGGTGGTCGCTTTCGTGGCTAGGTCTTTCACCGCTTGGTTGATCAGATAGTCCACATCGCCACGTTTGTAGGTATCGGTAATGCCATAGCCCGCCAGTGTGGTCGCTTTCGTGGCCAGGTCTTTCACCGCCTGATTGATCAGATAGGCCACATCGACTCGGTTATAGGCGTCGGTAATCCCATAGCCCGCTAAGGTGGTTGGATTTGCACCAGCAACGACAATGCCACGCTTGCTGACGCTGACCTGGGTGTAGGTACCAGCAACCTTGTCCGCAGCCAGTCTACTGTCGAAGGCGAGATCAACGTACTCGCGGGTGGCGAGCACTATGGACGGATCGATCTTCAGTTGTACCGAGGTCGTACTGCTTACGATCAGGACCATTCGCAGCACTTGAGTCCGGCCAGAGCCCTCCGCCATCTGCGGCTTGTAGCTTGGCGGACAATTGCTGACCGCTATCAAGTCGCCTGCAGCATCGTAAAGCCCCATCTCGCGAATCCACCACCCGCCCTCTGTTTCGGGAATGACCATCTCGGCCATCACTTGGCTGGTGTTCGTTGGATCTACGCTCAACGTATTGAGACTGGCGCGGTAGCGTTCGTTTGCAAGGATGGTTTGGGTTCGGGTGGGGGTTGGCAAGGTTCCATTGCCATCACCCACTGCCATCTTGCTGATTTGTAGTTTTGTGTCGAGGGCAGCGGCATTGGCCAGCTTGGCCTCGCCCACGGCGGTCAAAATTGCGAAGTAGGTCTGGCTCATGGATAGACGCTCAGTGTGTCAGTTGAATGCTCAATACCGGAGAACAGCAACGCTGGGTTGCTGACCTCAATGGGACCGGGCGAGTAAGGGTAAACAGTCAGGATTTCGCCATCGGTTGCGCCGGCTCCAACCCAGGCTGTGCCACGTGTTTCTAAGCTGATGAGCAGTCCGGTTAGGTGCCGGCTGACGGGCCTGGCGTCGTCGATCAGCCGGGTCAGCTCCTGGTACATTTCCTCAGTGATACCGGTGTCCAGAACGCCGACTTTCAGGGCAAAGGTGGCCGGTTCGCCTTCAGGGACCGTCTGCCACCATTCGACCACTTCGATCAGGTAGCCCAGCGGTTCCACCACCCGGCGCAGTGCACCGATGGTGCCTTTGCGAGCGTGGATGAAGTACGAGGCACGAATGGCGTTGCGCTTGACCGTCTCGGACCAGCGCGGGTCCCAGCGATCCACCGACCAGGCCCAGGCCAACTGCGGTAGCAGATGCACCGGGCAGGTGGACGGGTTGTACAGGGTGCGCAGCATGATGGCGGTATCGCCCGCGCTGGCCGCCTCGAGGGCGCGCTCCAGCGGCGTGCTATTGATCGGCAATAGGCTGGTCATCTCAGCTCCCCAGCGTGACGCTGTAACCGGTGCAATACGCCGCTTGAGCCTTGGTCGGGGTGATGTCTTGCCAACCCGCCAGATCGACCCGAGCCACGCCGGCCACATGCAACTGCGCATCAATGGCCGAACGGGCCACCTCGATGCCCAGGCGCCGGCGTGGGTTGACCCAGGCAGCCAGCTTGCGCTCGGCTTCTGCCAGGGCAGCGTCACCTTCCGGGCCGGAGCCCTTCATGTGCAGCACCGCGTCGATGCGATACGGCAAGACTTGGGCACTCTGGACCGTGACCCGGTCGCCGAGCGGTCGCACGTCTTCATCATTGAGGGCTGCGGCAACGGTCGCCAGCAAGTCAGGACTGGCCGCGCCATTTCCCTCCAGGCTCAGCACCGTGACCGTCACCCGGGCCGGTGCCGGGCTTTCGGCCTCGGCGTCTGCTACCAGCGCAGAAGCGTTACGAGCATGCAGGATGTAGCTGTTGCGCGGGCCGGCCGTGGTCAGTCCTTCATAGGCCAATTGCACGCGCTCGCGCAGAGCGTCGTCGGCTTCCTTGACCTCCTCCACCGGCGGCACCGCCTGCGGGTCACCCTGCAGGATCACCAGGCGCTGCAGTTTGACGTTGGCCGCCAGGTGATCCAGGTCCGTACCCTTGGCATGGGCCAGCAGCAGCGCCTTGGCGGCATCGTTGACCCGGGCCCGCAATTGCATATCGCCGTAGGCCGATAGCTCCAGCAGTTTGCTCACCGGGTCGCTTTCCAGGTTGGCCGTCCAGTTATCGCCCATATGCCGGCGAAAGGTGGCCAGCTTGCCTTGGTACAAGGCCTCAAAATCCAGGGCCTCAAGCACCTGCGGCGCCGGCAGCGCCGACAAGTCCAACGTACTCATGCCGTCACCTCCAAAACCGCGCTATCACCCAGGTACTGGCCGGTCAGTTGAAAACTGATCTGACCACCCACCACCGCAACCACTCTTACCCGTTCCAGCTTCAGCCGGGGCTCCCAGCGCAACAGCGCTCGGGCCACTTCGGCCTGCACCGCACTTTTCCAGCCACCAGTTACTGGCAAGTCGACGTAGCGGCGCAGGTTGCTGCCGTACTCCGGGCGCATCCGCCGACTGCCCAGCGGCGTGGTCAGGATGTCCTCGATGGACTGCCGCACATGCTCGATGCCGGACAGCGACAGGCCGGTACGGCGATCCATTCCGATCATCGTGTCACTCCTGCGCTTGCAGATCCGGGTGGGCGTTCAGGTAGTCCAGGGCGACAAGGTCGCCGGCCTTTACCGACACCTGTCCCTGGGCAACCCGTAACTGGCGGCCATCCGGCAGGATCAAATTGCGCGAGGTGTAAAGGGTGTCGCGAAACACCACAGTGCCGGCGCCCACAGGGCGACCGGGAGTTTTCTTAGGGGTGGCCATAGGTATCTCCGGGTACAAAAAAAACGCTCGGGGCGGGTTGATGGGGTGTTCGGTGATGGGTGAGACGTGAGCGCTGAGTCGTGAGGGCCACGACCCGCATGGGTCACTGCGGCGTTGCAGTTGAACCGGGCCCCGGCATCACACCCAGATGGGTATGGGTCGAACCGACGTTGACCCCGTTGTGCTTCAAGCTCCCGCCGTTGATGTGCACATCGCCATTCAAGGTGATCGCTCCGGTCAGGGTGATACTGTCGGCCTTGCCGGTCAGAGCGCTGTCGGTCACCACCGCCGAGCTGCCGCCGACCTGAATGGTCACCGTGCCGCTGGGCAGGCTGATGCTGTAACTCTTGGCCTGCCAGTCATAGACCAGCGAGCCGCCATCCTCGAAACGCCAGACCTCGACGTGGTCACGGTTGTCCGGCTGGGGACCGGCGTTGCCATACAGGCCGGGAACAAAGGTGCCCTGGGCCGGCTCGCCGCTGGGGCTGATCAGCACGCCCTGCTCCCCCAGGCTCGGCGCCCGCCAGTGCCGGGCCTTGCCGGCGGCCTGGCTGTGCCAGCGCACCCAGGCGCTGGTCCAGCCGGCGCCATCGGATACCCGCACCAGGCCGGCAGCCAGATCCACGCCGACCACGCTGCAAGGCAGGATCAGGCCGGCAATCATGCGGTCGTGGGTTGCAGACACGTAACTCACGCCATGTGCTCCGGCGACTGGTAGCCGCCCTCATGACCTGGGCCAGTGTCGGGACTGAAACCCAACACCAGCGTGCCCGGTGGTTGATTCGGCCAGGGCCATTGCTCCTGACCCAGGTAGATAAGCTGCTGCCACTGCACGATCCACTCGGCCCGGTAAACCGACTCTGCAGCCGTACCAACAGGCTTGGCCCACACGGCCGTCGCGCCTTCGACAAAGTCCAGATCCCACTGCTGACAACGCAGCAGCTCGATTAACTGAGCCGCCAGAATGGCCGCCTGCAAAGGGGCCTGTGCAAGCTCGGGGTCAACCCGTACCCGGGCCTCCAAAGTGGCCCGCATGCAGCAGCGACCGTCACCCGGGTCGGCTGCCTGGTCCAGGCCGGTGACGGCAAAGTAGAGCGCCGGCTCAGTGGCGCCTTCAAACGCCTTGGGGAATGCCTCAACCGTCTGCAGATGGGGCATCGCCAGCTTGATCGTGGACGTAATGGCGTCTTTTAGCTGGGTCAGTTCGTTCATTGTCTAATTCCAGAATAAGAGCGAGGCAGCCTAGTCACAGGGGCCTGGGCCGGTGGACCTTGTTGAGGGCCGAAGCCGATCGGGGCTCAAGGCCGATCCGAGTTCGAATCCCGTGAAGGCGGTTCGCAAACCCCGATGCGCTTGGCCGCCCAGCGCTCATAAAGGCCGATGGCGACGTCGGCGCCGGCCATGGCGGTCAGGCAGCCGAAGGCGCAGGCGGTCCAGATCGAGACGCCGGCGGCATACAGCAGCATGATCGCCGAGACCCCGCAGACCACGCAGGCTCCGGAGCGCAGCGCCAGGCGCCGCAGCAGCGACCAGCCACGAGCGCCCTCCTTGTCGGCGCGCCACATTTCGCCGGAAACGCCACCGACCAGCGCCAGGACGATGACCAGCCAGATCGGCATGTCCAGCAACGCTTGTTGCTCGTTTGTCATTCACGTCTCCCGTGCGGATTGAGGCCAGCGAGATGGCCAGTTGATAGAAGGCTGATAACGATGTTTCAAGGGGTCCCTGTCTGTTGGTGGCCCACGTTAGGCAGGCATTCCAAAAAGCCCGGTCGCCCGGGCTTTTCAGTAATGCAAACCTTGGTCTTTCGGCACGACTGGTGCGGTACGGACCCATTCAAATTGTTCCTCCGACCGCGACCCTGTCCGCCGGATAACTGCTTCTGGTGCTTTACGCTGCACACCCGGGTCAGTTGCCAACCCTCTGAACCGTCGAGGCCGGTTCATCGCTGCCTTTGCTTTGCCACTAAAGAGCGTCGTTGCAGCCGTTGTTGAACGGCTTGAGACGGATAATATGCATTCGTGCATATGCAGTCAATGCGTAAATGCATTTATTTATGCATGAGAATTGCGCAAATGCATGAGAGCCGCATAGATGCAGGGCGGGGGGGGATTTTTCGAGGGCGAAAAAAAGCCCGCTCAGTGGCGGGCTTTGTCTGACAGTGATGGCTTAGCGGGCGTACATGCCCCACCAGAAGACGTGACCGAGGATGCTGATCTGCTCCTCCTGGATTTCCTGGAAGCTGTAGTCCTCATCCGGATGCTCATCGCGGTTGAAGCTGCGCAGGCGAATCCCGGTAGGCAAGCGATACAGCTGCTTCACTCGCAGTTGGCCATTGTGGTTGATCGCATACAGGTCGCCATCGACGATATCGCCGATGGCGCACTTGCCAGCATTGACCCCGACCGTGGCGCCATCGCGCAGCACCGGCAACATACTGTTGCCCCGCACCGTGACGCACTTTGCCTGGTCGAACTGCACGCCGTTGTGCCGCAGGCTGCGCTTGCCGAAGCGCAGGCTGGCGCGCTCGCTCTCCTCGATGACGAATCTTCCTGATCCAGCAGCCAATTCAACCTCACGCAGAAAAGGAACCGACACCTCGTCGTCATCGACAGGGGTATCGTCGTCCCACAGGCTTATGTCCTTGAGTTCCGAATGAATCTCGTCGCGGGGCGCAGCAACCCGGGCAGGCGCGATATCCACGCGCCCGCGCAATTGGTCGGTGCTCACCTGGAAGTATTCAGCGATCCGCGAGATGTGTTTATCCGAAGGATCGACGATCTTCCCGCTGAGAATCCGCGAGAGGGTGGATTGAGGCACACCAGTCCGACGGTGAAGCTCCGTGGGGGAGATTCCATCACGATCCAGCAGCTCTCTTAAGACGGTAGAAACATTGCGTATTTGCATAGAACGCATAGTGCTCGAACTTTTAGCCCATGACAAATGCTGTTTTGCATATTTGTGCTGCATTTACCGGACAAACGCAGTAGTGCCTTGGTGTCTGCGAGGCCAGGGCGCCCATGGTAACCTTGCCGCCATCTGCAAAAAGCCGGGCCCAGCGCTCCTTTGCTTCACCCATTCAACGAATCCGCCTAAATACCAATGAGTAAAAATACCTCCGATCTGTCCTCCCACACGCCGATGATGCAGCAGTACTGGCGCCTCAAGAACCAGCACCCTGATCAGTTGATGTTCTACCGCATGGGCGACTTCTACGAGATCTTCTATGAAGACGCGAAGAAGGCCGCCAAGCTGCTGGACATCACCCTGACGGCACGCGGACAGTCGGCGGGACAGGCGATTCCCATGTGTGGCATTCCCTACCACGCCGCCGAAGGTTACCTGGCCAAGCTGGTGAAGCTCGGCGAGTCGGTGGTCATCTGCGAGCAAGTGGGTGATCCGGCCACCAGCAAAGGCCCCGTGGAACGTCAGGTGGTGCGCATCATTACCCCGGGCACCGTCAGCGACGAAGCCCTGCTGGACGAGCGCCGCGACAACCTGATCGCGGCCGTGCTGGGCGATGAGCGCTTGTTCGGCCTGGCGGTGCTGGACATCACCAGCGGCAATTTCAGCGTCCTGGAAATCAAGGGTTGGGAGAACTTGCTGGCGGAGCTGGAACGCATCAATCCAGTGGAGCTGCTGATCCCTGATGACTGGCCACAAGGCCTGCCGGCGGAAAAGCGCCGGGGTGTTCGACGTCGCGCCCCCTGGGACTTCGAGCGCGACTCGGCCCACAAGAGCCTCTGCCAGCAATTCTCCACCCAAGACCTCAAGGGCTTTGGTTGCGAGACCCTGACCCTGGCCATCGGCGCCGCCGGATGCCTGTTGAGCTACGCCAAGGAAACCCAGCGCACCGCCCTGCCCCACTTGCGCAGCCTGCGGCACGAACGCCTGGACGACACGGTGGTGCTGGACGGTGCCAGTCGCCGCAACCTGGAGCTGGACACCAACCTGGCCGGTGGACGCAACAACACCCTGCAATCGGTAGTCGATCGCTGCCAGACCGCCATGGGCAGCCGCCTGCTGACCCGCTGGCTGAACCGCCCGCTGCGGGATCTCAAGGTCTTGCAAGCGCGTCAGTCCTCGATCACCTGCCTGCTGGACGGCTACCGTTTCGAACGGCTGCAGCCGCAGTTGAAGGAAATCGGCGATATCGAGCGGATTCTCGCGCGAATCGGCTTGCGCAATGCCCGTCCGCGGGACCTGGCTCGCCTGCGTGATGCCCTGGCAGCCTTGCCAGAGCTGCAAGAGGCGATGACCGAACTGGAGGCAGAGCACCTCAAGCAACTGGCAGTCACCACCAGCACCTACCCGGAACTGGCCGCGCTGCTGGCCAAAGCGATCATCGACAACCCGCCGGCGGTGATCCGCGACGGCGGCGTGCTCAAGACCGGCTACGACGCCGAGCTCGACGAACTGCAATCGTTGAGCGAGAACGCCGGGCAATTCCTGATCGATCTGGAAGCCCGGGAAAAAGCCCGTACCGGTCTGGCCAACCTCAAAGTCGGCTATAACCGCATTCATGGCTACTTCATCGAGCTGCCGAGCAAACAGGCCGAGCAGGCACCGGCGGATTACATTCGTCGCCAGACCCTGAAGGGCGCCGAGCGCTTCATCACTCCGGAACTCAAGGAGTTTGAAGACAAGGCGCTGTCGGCCAAGAGCCGCGCCCTGGCCCGGGAAAAGATGCTCTACGATGCGCTGCTGGAAACCCTGATCAGCCATCTGCCGCCGCTGCAGGATACCGCCGGTGCCCTGGCGGAACTGGACGTGCTGAGCAATCTGGCCGAACGCGCGCTGAACCTGGACCTCAATTGCCCGCGTTTTGTCAGCGAGCCTTGCATGCGCATCACCCAGGGCCGTCACCCGGTGGTGGAGCAAGTATTGACCACACCTTTTGTGGCCAACGACCTGAATCTGGACGACAACACCCGGATGCTGGTGATCACCGGTCCTAACATGGGCGGTAAATCCACCTACATGCGCCAGACTGCGCTGATCGTACTGCTGGCCCATATCGGCAGTTTTGTCCCGGCGGCGAGCTGCGAGCTGTCCCTGGTGGATCGGATCTTTACTCGGATCGGCTCTAGCGACGACCTGGCCGGCGGTCGCTCGACCTTCATGGTAGAAATGAGTGAAACCGCGAACATCCTGCACAACGCCACTGAACGCAGCCTGGTGCTGATGGACGAAGTGGGCCGCGGCACCAGTACTTTCGACGGACTTTCCCTGGCCTGGGCTGCGGCAGAACGTCTCGCCCATCTGCGGGCCTACACCCTGTTCGCCACCCACTATTTTGAACTGACCGTACTGCCGGAAAGCGAGCCGCTGGTGGCCAACGTGCACCTCAATGCCACTGAGCACAACGAGCGCATCGTCTTCCTGCACCATGTATTGCCCGGCCCTGCCAGCCAGAGCTATGGCCTGGCGGTAGCCCAGCTGGCGGGGGTTCCCAGCGCTGTCATCGGGCGAGCCCGTGAACATTTGAGCCGCCTGGAGACCACCAGCCTGCCCCATGAAACACCACGCCCCGCGCCAGGCAAAGCCTCGGTTCCGCAGCAAAGCGACCTGTTTGCCAGCCTGCCGCACCCAGTCCTCGAGGAACTGGCCAAACTGGATCTGGATGACCTGACACCACGCCGGGCACTGGAAATGCTCTATACATTGAAGACACGCATCTAACGCGAACGCCTTCAAGCTGTTAGAATCTCGCGCGGTTTGGGATGCTGCGGACTATTAGCCTGGTTCGCAGACTATCGCTCCCAAACCTGGCGACCCCGTCATGTAGGGGCTCCGCTGCCGCCGCCTGAGGAGAGAATTAGAAATGACCTTCGTCGTCACCGACAACTGCATCAAGTGCAAGTACACCGACTGCGTAGAAGTCTGTCCGGTGGACTGCTTTTACGAAGGGCCGAACTTCCTGGTGATTCACCCGGATGAGTGCATTGACTGCGCGCTGTGCGAGCCTGAATGCCCGGCTGTAGCCATTTTCTCCGAGGATGAAGTCCCGGAGGAGATGCAGGAGTTCATTCAGCTGAACGTCGAGCTGGCAGAGATCTGGCCGAATATCACTGAAAAGAAAGAATCGTTGCCGGATGCCGCAGAGTGGGATGGCGTCAAAGGCAAGATCAAAGACCTCGAACGCTGATTGCCCCCGCGTTCCTGAAAAGGCCCCTTGCGGGCCTTTTTGCATTTCTGGGAATAGGGCTCTTGTCCTCGGGACTTTTTCGACAGGCAAAAAAAAGGGGCGGTATGACCCGCCCACATTTTTCCCTAGTCCCTGTGTTCCTTTTCATCGTCCTGATGAATCGCTTCCTGCGATGTCCTGACCATCGTCCTTGATGGCTGTGTCTATCCGTCGACACAGGGCTGATATTAGAGAATTCCCTGGTAAGAGCAATCGCACTATTCCCCGGAAAACTTGTCGAACACAAACAGAAAGACTTAAAAAATACTTATAAATCAACAATATAAAAAATCACTTAAAGCATTTCAGGCAAGTCTGAAGCAATCGAGAACCGAACACTTACGGAAACGTAATCTATTGCTTACACGCCAGTGAAGAGTAATCCCAACCCTGACCAGAATCCCAGAACTCAGAGTCAAAATAATCACGCAATAAAAAGCCCCGAATAGATCGGGGCTCTTGCGAGTCAGTTCCAGAAGCTACTGAAATAGAGACTCACTGGACAACCCATTCTTCTCAAGGATCTCTCGCAGGCGCTTGAGGCCTTCAACCTGGATTTGTCGAACCCGCTCACGGGTCAGGCCAATCTCCAGGCCAACATCTTCAAGAGTGCTGCTCTCATGACCTCGCAGGCCAAAGCGGCGGACCACCACTTCACGCTGCTTTTCAGTCAATTCGGACAGCCATTGATCGATGCTTTGCGACAGATCATCGTCCTGCAACAGTTCACAAGGATCCGTTGGACGATCGTCAGTCAAAGTGTCCAGCAGGGTTTTATCCGAATCCGGTCCCAGCGAGACATCAACCGAAGAAACCCGCTCATTCAGACCGAGCATGCGTTTGACTTCAGCCACCGGCTTCTCAAGCAGGTTGGCGATTTCTTCGGGAGAGGGTTCATGATCGAGTTTTTGCGTCAACTCACGGGCGGCGCGCAAGTAGACGTTAAGCTCTTTGACCACATGAATCGGCAACCGGATGGTCCGGGTTTGATTCATGATCGCCCGTTCGATGGTCTGGCGAATCCACCAGGTGGCGTAGGTCGAAAAGCGGAAGCCGCGTTCCGGGTCGAACTTCTCCACTGCCCGGATCAGGCCGAGGTTGCCCTCTTCGATCAGGTCCAGCAGCGACAATCCACGATTGACGTAGCGCCGGGCAATTTTCACCACCAGTCGCAAGTTACTTTCAATCATGCGCTTGCGCCCGGCGGGATCGCCACTCTGCGACAAACGCGCAAAGTGCACTTCCTCTTCGGGAGAGAGCAATGGAGAAAAGCCGATTTCATTGAGGTACAACTGCGTTGCATCGAGGGCACGCGTGTAATCAATGTACTTGTGTTGCTTAACTGAAGCGGAGCTTTTGGATTTGGCGCGAACGGAAGGTGGAGTTGCCCCCTCATTATTCGACATCGAATCCATATCGATGCTGCTCTCCATAAGGAGAACTTCATCGTCGATGTCAAACTCCGGCACTTCTTTACTGAGAGCCATTGTTATAGTCCTTTGGTGAGTTCGACCTCAGGCTCAAGCGGCGCCTTAATCCTTGGCAACGCTGGAGCCTGTTCCCTCTACGTGAGCGGAACAGGCTGGTAACGGATCAACGACGTGGCAGGAATTGCAGCGGATCTACAGGTTTACCTTGTCGGCGAATCTCAAAGTGCAGTTTCACCCGGTCTGTACCAGTTGATCCCATCTCGGCAATTGTCTGTCCGACTTTGACCTGCTGTCCCTCCCGAACCAATAGCTTGCGGTTGTGGCCGTAAGCACTGACGTAGGTTTCGTTGTGTTTGATGATGACTAATTCGCCGTAGCCCCTTAAGCCACTCCCGGCGTAAACCACCGTCCCATCAGACGCAGCTAAAACAGGCTGTCCCAAATCCCCGGCGATATCAATGCCTTTATTCAAACTACCGTTTGAAGAGAATTTTCCAATTAGAACACCGTTGGAAGGCCAGCCCCAGCCCGTCGGAGCGGGGCCTGCAGGCGTAACCGGAGCGGGCGCCGGCTTGCTTGCAGTAGCTGTAGAAGTGCCCGTTGCGGTGGCTGTGGTTGCCCCCGCCGGACGACGAATAACCGTGGTCTTGCTGGAGGACGATGCACCAGACTGGGTGCTGGTAACCACAGTTGTCGGCGCAACACCCATGCGACCATCAAAACGAATGGTTTGCCCCGGATGGATGGTATAGGGCTCGGCAATATTGTTACGAGCAGCCAACGCCTTGTAATCCCAGCCGTAGCGAAACGCGATGGAGAACAGCGTATCCCCGCGACGTACTACATATTGTCCCGTGGTCACAGTTGGACGCTGAGGCGCCGCATTATTACTGCGTTCAACCACACCCACACTGCTGGACTTGGTGCTGGAGCAACCGACCAACAAGGAACTCAAGACAAGGCCAATCATCAGTCGCTGAAAGCTTGTTATACCCATACGCTGCGCAATGACTGTGAGACTCACCCGCCGCTCCCTCTATGGTGGTTGACGATATTAATTGCCTGGCTCAGGCATGAAATGACGCAAGTATAACTGGAGGCAGGCGCTTTACGGCTGGCAAAGCGCAACACACAGTCACAAGAGGTTGCCATTGATCGCCGTCCCACTCATTGCCGATCAATACGGCACTAAGACACAACCCGGCAAACAGAATTCACCCAGGCGGCGATAAATGCTCAGGCCAGTGGTCCATTGAGCAACGGCACAAACCGCACCGCCCCCAGGACATGTCGGGCAAAGCCATGTTCTTCACGAATGATCAGCATCAACTGCTGTACTTCTCCGGCTCCCACTGGAATGACCAGGCGCCCACCAGGCGCCAGTTGATCAAGCAGTGCCTGAGGAATATCGGTAGCCACGGCGGTGACGATGATGCCGTTGTAAGGCGCCAACGCTGGCCAGCCCTCCCAACCATCGCCCCAGCGGAACACCACATTACGCAGGTTCAATTCCTGCAGACGCTCCTTGGCCCGATCCTGCAGGACCTTGATCCGCTCCACCGAAAACACCCGCTCAACCAACTGCGACAGTACTGCCGTCTGGTAGCCGGAGCCGGTACCGATCTCCAGCACTTTGTCCAGCGGGCCTGCCGCCAACAGCAACTCGCTCATGCGAGCCACCATATAAGGCTGGGAGATCGTCTGGTTATGGCCGATGGGCAGCGCTGTGTCTTCATAGGCACGGTGCGCCAGAGCTTCATCAACGAACAGATGCCGTGGTGTACGACGAATGACTTCCAATACCTGGGGATTGGACAGGCCCTCATCGTAAAGCCGTTGGATCAGGCGCTCGCGGGTTCGCTGGGAAGTCATGCCTATTCCCCGTCGTAGCAAATCGTCCTGCTCACGAGCCATCAGCGCAGCCCCTCCAACCAACCATCCAGACTCCTGAACGCCTCATTGAAGGTGCGATCGAGCTGTAACGGCGTGATCGACACATAACCTTGCATGACAGCATGGAAGTCAGTACCCGGACCGCCATCTTCGGCGTCCCCTGCGGCGGCAATCCAGTAACCCGACTTGCCACGGGGATCGACGACCTTCATGGGCGCCGCTGCGCGCGCGCGATGGCCCAACCGGGTCAGCTGTATGCCACGGATATGATCAAGCGGGAGGTTGGGAATATTCACGTTCAACACCGTCCGTGGTGGCAAATCCAGCAAGCCCTGAGCCTGTACCAGCTTGCGCGCGAAATGGGCAGCAGTGGCGAGGTTTTCTACCTGCCTCGACACCAGCGAAAAGGCAATCGCCGGGCGCTGCAGGAAACGTCCTTCAAGCGCAGCAGCGACGGTTCCGGAATACAGCACGTCATCACCGAGGTTGGCCCCCAGGTTGATTCCCGACACCACCATGTCCGGCTCATGCTCCAACAGGCCGTTAAGCCCCAGGTGAACGCAGTCGGTCGGTGTGCCATTGATACTGATGAAACCATTGCCGAGGGTATGCGGATGCAACGGACGGTCGAGCGTCAGCGAACTGCTGGCGCCGCTTTTGTCTTGATCCGGTGCGATAACCACACACTCGGCGTAATCCGCCAACGCAGCATGCAGCGCGGCGATACCGGGTGCAGTTACCCCATCATCGTTAGAAATCAGAATACGCATGAGCTGTCCGTCTGCCCCACCGGCACCAGATCGACGAGTTCACGCACCAATGCGGTGGCGAAACACCCGGCCGGCAGGACGAATTCCAGTTGCAGAATGTCAGGCTCGGGATAATGCCACGTCAAACCGCCAATGGGCAGCCGCAGGATGCGTCGTTCGTGGCTCATGCCGGCTTTAATCAGCCAATCACAGAGTGCCGCCTCACGACCGGCAATCTGTTGCTCAAGCTCATGGGATACACCGCCCGCCGGAGAAGCACCCTCCCCCCACAGCGGACCGGTGGGGTGCAGGTCGAGAATCGCCAGGCGTGGGTCCGAGCATTCATCAGGCCCGGCCATGAAAAAGCTGCGACTGTCGGTAAACGCCAGCAGGTCACCTATCTGCGCCTGCTGCCAACTGCCGTTCGCCACCCGTGCTGCCAGCACCTGGTTGAACAAATAGCTGCGGGCCGTAGACAACAACCGCGAACGCACATTGCGCTGCTCTGGCAGTGCCTGGCGCGCAGCCCAGCCGCGGGCATCCACTAGATTGCCGCCGTCGTGGCCAAAACGCTGGGCGCCGAAATAGTTAGGAATCCCAAACTGGGCGATCTGCCGCAAACGCTCATCAATGGCCGAATGGTCCGCCGTAAGCTCTGTCAGACGCAGGGTAAAACCGTTGGCCGCATGGGCTCCACGCTGTAGCTTGCGCTTGTGGCGGGTGGCCTTGAGAATTTTCAGGGTGTGATTTTCCGCCGCGCCAAGATCCGGATCAGCCTTGCCCGGCAGTTGCACACTGAACCATTGGCGAGTCAGCGCCTGGCGATCCTTGAGCCCGGCGTAGCTCACGGTGCGCAACGACACTCCGGCGGCCTTGGCAATCCGCCGCGCGGCCTCTTCGGTATTCAAGCCACGCTTTTCCACCCACAGCCACAGATGCTCGCCTTCACCGCTCAGCGGGATATCGAGCACTTCATCGACTTGGAAATCTTCGGCAGTGGCCTTGAGCACCGCGCTGCCCAGGGCATCGCCATAGGCCCGCGGGCCCAACAGTTGCAGTTCATTCATGGGCGCAGCAACAAGGCCACGGAGTGCACCGCGATACCTTCCTCGCGACCGACGAAACCGAGTTTTTCGGTAGTGGTGGCCTTCACGTTCACTTGATCCAGTTCGACTTGCAGGTCCTCGGCAATCAAGGCCCGCATGGTTTCAATATGAGGCGCCATTTTTGGGGCCTGGGCGACGATGGTGTTGTCGACGTTGCCGACCTTCCAGCCTTTGGCATGGATCAGCGCGACAACATGACGCAGCAGGACGCGGCTGTCGGCACCTTTGAACTGCGGATCGGTGTCCGGAAAATGCTTGCCGATATCCCCCAGCGCCGCGGCGCCCAGCAGGGCATCACTGAGCGCGTGCAACAACACATCACCGTCGGAGTGGGCGAGCAACCCAGAATGATGGGCGATACGCACACCGCCCAAAGTAATGAAGTCGCCCTCAGCGAAACGGTGCACATCGTAGCCGTGGCCAATACGCATAAAAAAACGCCCCGAAAAAGTCAGGGCGTGATTCTACCTGCTTTGGCGGGTATTAGGCGTTAAGAGCACGTGCATGGTGCTGCAAGTGATCGTCTATAAAGCTGGCGATAAAGAAGTAGCTGTGGTCATAACCGGGCTGCATGCGCAGCGTCAGCTCATGCCCGGCATTCTTGGCCGCTTGCTGCAGAACTTCAGGCTTGAGCTGGCCGGCGAGGAAATCGTCGCGATCCCCCTGATCCACTAGCAACGGCAGCTTCTCCGTGGCCTCGGCGATCAACACGCTGGCATCCCACTCGCGCCAGCGTGAGCGCTCTTCCCCCAGATACCGGGAAAACGCTTTCTGCCCCCAAGGACAATCCATGGGATTACTGATAGGAGCGAACGCCGAAACCGACTGATAGCGACCGGGATTACGCAACGCACAGACCAACGCCCCGTGACCGCCCATGGAGTGGCCGCTGATCCCACGTTTCTGCGACGCGGGAAAGTGCGCCTCCACCAACTCCGGCAGTTCGTTCACCACATAGTCATGCATCCGATAATGCTGGGCCCAGGGCTCCTGTGTCGCGTTCAGATAGAACCCCGCGCCCAGGCCAAAGTCCCAAGCGCCCTCCGGGTCACCGGGCACGCCTGCGCCGCGAGGGCTGGTGTCCGGAGCGACGATGATCAGGCCCAGTTCCGCCGCCAGGCGCTGGGCGCCGGCCTTTTGCATGAAGTTCTCGTCGGTGCAGGTCAGGCCGGACAACCAGTAAAGCACCGGCAGCTTGCCCCCCTGCTCCGCCTGGGGCGGCAAGTACACGGCGAACACCATGTCACAGCCCAACACCTGGGAATGATGCTTATAGCGTTTGTGCCAGCCGCCGAAGCTCTTCTGGCAGGAAAGGTTTTCCAGACTCATGGCAGACCTCCAGCCACAAGCCGCAAGCTACGAGCCGCAAGTGGGAATCCCTTCTTGGTGCTTGTGGCTTGCCGCTTGCCGCTGCTCTTAGAAATGAATGACCGAACGAATGCTCTTGCCTTCGTGCATCAGGTCGAAAGCCTTGTTGATATCTTCCAGGCCCATGGTGTGAGTAATGAAGGTATCCAGCGGGATTTCGCCGGTCTGGGACATTTCCACGTAGCTTGGCAGCTCACTGCGACCACGCACGCCACCGAATGCCGAACCGCGCCAAACGCGGCCAGTCACCAGTTGGAAGGGACGGGTCGAAATTTCCTGGCCGGCACCGGCCACACCGATGATCACCGACTCGCCCCAGCCCTTGTGGCAGCATTCCAGGGCTGCGCGCATCAACTGTACGTTGCCGATGCATTCGAAGGAGAAATCCACGCCGCCGTCGGTCATGTCGACAATGACCTCCTGGATCGGATGATCGAAATCCTTGGGGTTGACGCAGTCGGTGGCGCCCAATTGCTTGGCGATCTCGAACTTGGCCGGATTGATATCGATAGCAATAATGCGCCCGGCCTTGGCCTTGACCGCACCGATTACCGCCGACAGACCAATGCCGCCCAGGCCGAAGATGGCCACGGTGTCACCGGCCTTGACCTTGGCGGTGTTGATCACCGCGCCAATACCTGTGGTCACGCCGCAACCCAGCAGGCAGACCTTCTCCAGAGGCGCGTCCTTGGGAATTTTGGCCACGGAGATTTCCGGCAGAACGGTGTACTCGGAGAATGTCGAGGTACCCATGTAGTGGAAAATGGGCTGGCCCCTGTAGGAAAAACGGGTAGTACCATCAGGCATCAGGCCTTTGCCCTGGGTAGCGCGAATGGCCTGACAGAGGTTGGTCTTGCCCGACAGACAGAATTTGCACTTGCCACATTCCGGGGTGTAGAGCGGGATCACATGATCGCCAACGGCCACCGAGGTCACGCCCTCGCCCACCGCTTCCACCACTGCACCACCTTCATGGCCGAGGATCGCCGGAAAGATACCTTCCGGGTCAGCACCGGACAGGGTGTAGGCGTCGGTGTGGCAGACGCCGGAAGCGACAACCCGCAACAGCACTTCGCCGGCCTTGGGCATGGCAACATCCACTTCGACGATTTCCAGGGGCTTCTTGGCCTCGAAGGCTACGGCAGCACGTGACTTGATCATCCTGACTCTCCAGCGAATAAAAACGAGGCTGTGAGTGTAAAACAGCGCAAGGCGATGAATAATCCAGGCAAAAGCAAAACATTATTGCCATGCAGGGATAATCAATGAGCGAAAACCGTTGGGAAGGCATCGACGAATTTGTCGCAGTCGCCGAATGCAGCCAGTTCACTGCCGCTGCGGAACGCTTGGGGGTGTCCTCATCTCATATCAGCCGCCAGGTGGTGCGCCTGGAAGAGCGCTTGCAGACCCGCCTGCTGTATCGCAGTACCCGCCGCGTCACCCTGACCGAGGCCGGGCAGACCTTTCTCCAGCATTGCCAACGCTTGCAGGACGGGCGCGAGGAAGCGTTGCGAGCCGTGGGGGACCTGACCAGCGAGCCCAAGGGCATGCTGCGCATGACTTGCGCAGTGGCCTACGGCGAGCGTTTTATCGTGCCGCTGGTCACGCGTTTCATGAGCCTTTATCCGCAATTGCGGGTGGACATCGAATTGAGCAACCGTCCCCTGGACCTGGTGCACGAGGGGCTCGACCTGGCCATTCGCCTGGGACGCCTGCAGGACTCACGCCTGGTCGCCACTCGCCTGGCACCGCGCCGCATGTACCTATGTGCATCGCCGTCCTATCTGGAACGCTATGGCCGCCCTCACAGCCTTTCGGAATTGAGCCGGCACAACTGCCTGATCGGCAGCTCGGATATCTGGCAGTTGGAGGTCGACGGGCGCGAATTTTCGCAAAGGGTGCAGGGCAACTGGCGCTGCAACAGCGGACAGGCAGTGCTGGACGCGGCGTTACAAGGCGTCGGACTCTGCCAACTGCCGGACTACTACGTTCTGGAGCACCTGCAGGACGGTACGCTGGTTTCCTTGCTGGAAGCTCACCAGCCGCCCAACACCGCAGTCTGGGCGCTCTATCCACAGCAACGGCATCTGTCGCCGAAAGTGCGCAAGCTGGTGGATTATCTCAAGCAAGGCTTGGCCGAACGCCCGGAATACCGCGATGTGTAGCCGCTGCCGCAGGGCCTTCGGGGTTTCAGGAGCGGCGCCTCCTTCGGAGTCGTTCGCAGCCTGCGGCAGCGGCTACAAGGTTCAGCGCCCGCCCGCGATCAGCGCCGATTGGACCAACGCTGGCGCAGCCACTCAAGATCCTCGGGGCGAGTGACCTTGAGGTTGTCGGAACGGCCTTCGATCAGGCGTGGCGCCTGCCCGGCCCATTCCATTGCCGAAGCCTCATCGGTGATCGCCACATCGGCCACCAGGCTGTCGGCCAAGGCGCGGTGCAGCGCGCCAAGACGGAACATCTGCGGTGTGTAGGCTTGCCAGATCAGGCTGCGATCCACGGTTTCCAAAACCCTTCCGTGCTTGTCGATCCGCTTCAGGGTGTCCCGAGCCGGCACCGCCAGCAGCCCGCCCACCGGGTCATGCGCCAATTCACTCAGCAGCTTGTCCAGGTCATCTCGGGAAAGATTGGGGCGTGCGGCATCGTGAACCAGAACCCAATCCTCATCGGCCGCGCCCTGAGCATGCAGATGAAGCAAGGCATTGAGTACCGACCCGGAACGCTCAGCGCCGCCTTCGACCCGCTGAATCCGAGAGTCATGGGCACAGGCCAGGGTTGGCCAGTAAGGATCGTCCAGCGCCAGGCTGACCACCAGCCCCTTGAGGCCAGGATGGTCGAGGAAACAGCCGAGGCTGTGTTCGAGAATTGTGCGTCCGCCCAGTTGCAGGTACTGCTTGGGACGATCCGCGGCCATGCGGGCACCGACGCCCGCGGCAGGAATCACGGCCCAGAAGGCCGGCAATCTATCGCTCATTGGGCCAACTGGTAGAGGGTTTCACCCTCCTTGACCATGCCCAACTCGTGGCGAGCCCGTTCTTCAACGGTCTCCATGCCCTTCTTCAGTTCCATGACTTCCGCATCGAGTACGCGATTTCGCTCCAGCAAACGCTCGTTTTCAGCGTGCTGGTCGGCAATCTGCTGAGTCAGGTCAGCTACCTGGGCCAAGCTGCCGCTCCCCACCCACAGGCGGTACTGCAAGCCAGCCAGCAGCAAGAGCAAGACCAGGAACAACCAATTGGGACTGCGCATCGAATATCGGGTATCCAGTGAAAAAAGACAGCCATGCCAACAACTTCGGACCTACTGATAGCACGAAGCCTGGAAGAACCAGGCTTCGTGCTCTTAAGGCATCAGATTAGTGGCAAAAAACTCGCTGTAGCGATTTTCCCGACACAATCCGGTGTCTTTTTACCATCTACGGCTTAGCCGCGAAACTCGCTGCGACCGTTGTACTTGGCCTTGCCGTTCAATTGCTCTTCGATACGCAGCAATTGGTTGTACTTGGATACGCGGTCGGAACGGCACAGGGAGCCGGTCTTGATCTGGCCAGCCGAGGTGCCCACAGCCAGGTCGGCGATGGTCGAGTCTTCGGTTTCGCCGGAACGGTGCGAAATCACGGCGGTGTAACCGGCAGCCTTGGCCATCTGAATGGCTTCCAGGGTTTCGGTCAGGGTGCCGATCTGGTTGAACTTGATCAGGATCGAGTTGGCGATCTTCTTGTCGATGCCTTCTTTCAGGATCTTAGTGTTGGTCACGAACAGGTCGTCACCGACCAGTTGCACCTTGTCGCCGATCTTGTCGGTGAGGATCTTCCAGCCCGCCCAGTCGGACTCGTCCAGGCCGTCTTCGATGGAGATGATCGGGTAGCGCTGAGTCAGGCCTTTGAGGTACTCGGCAAAACCTTCGGCGGTGAACACCTGGCCTTCGCCGGACAGGTTGTACTTACCGTCTTCGTAGAACTCGCTGGCGGCGCAGTCCAGAGCCAGGGTCACGTCGGTGCCCAGGGTGTAACCGGCATTGGCCACGGCCTCGGAGATGACTTTCAGCGCATCTTCGTTGGAAGCCAGGTTGGGCGCAAAACCACCTTCATCGCCCACAGCGGTGTTCAGGCCACGGGCCTTCAGCACGGCTTTGAGGTGATGAAAAATCTCGGTGCCCATGCGCAGACCTTCCGAGAAGGACTTGGCGCCAACCGGCTGCACCATGAACTCCTGGATGTCGACGTTGTTATCGGCGTGCTCGCCACCGTTGATGATGTTCATCATCGGTACCGGCATCGAGTAGACGCCTGGGGTGCCGTTGAGGTTGGCGATGTGAGCGTACAGCGGCAGGTCCTGGTCCTGGGCGGCAGCCTTGGCCGCGGCCAGGGACACGGCGAGGATGGCGTTGGCGCCCAGGGTGGCCTTGTTCTCGGTACCGTCGAGCTTGATCATCGCCTGATCCAGCGCTTTCTGGTCGATCGGGTCTTTACCCAGCAACAGGTCGCGGATCGGACCGTTGATGTTGGCTACCGCCTTGAGCACGCCCTTGCCCAGGTAACGGCTCTTGTCGCCATCACGCAGCTCCAGCGCTTCGCGCGAGCCGGTGGAGGCACCGGACGGCGCGCAAGCACTGCCGATGATGCCGTTGTCGAGAAGCACGTCCGCTTCGACAGTGGGGTTGCCACGGGAGTCGAGAACTTCACGACCTTTGATGTCGACGATTTTTGCCATTGTTGTAAACACTCCAAAGTTGACGAAAACGCTGAGTACCGCTCGATTTATAACTTGTGGGTCAAATTGCATTCTTGTAGGAGCCGGCTGGCTGGCGAACGGGCCCGCGAGGACACCTTCGCCGGCCAGCCGGCTCCTACAGAGGAAGTCGCCGGTTTTACGCGGTTTCTACCGTGGGGAAACTCTTGACCAGCTCGTCCAGAGCCTTGAGCTGAGCCAGGAACGGCTCGAGCTTGTCCAGGCGCAGGGCGCAAGGGCCGTCGCACTTGGCGTTGTCCGGATCTGGGTGGGCTTCCAGGAACAGGCCGGCCAGGGACTGGCTCATGCCGGCCTTGGCCAGATCGGTGACCTGAGCCCGGCGACCGCCAGCAGAGTCGGCACGACCGCCCGGCATCTGCAGGGCATGGGTCACGTCAAAGAACACCGGGTACTCGAACTGCTTCATGATGCCGAAGCCGAGCATGTCCACCACCAGGTTGTTGTAACCGAAGCTGGAGCCGCGCTCGCAGAGGATCAACTGATCATTACCCGCCTCTTCGCACTTGCTCAGGATGTGTTTCATTTCCTGAGGCGCGAGAAACTGGGCCTTCTTGATGTTGATCACCGCGCCGGTCTTGGCCATGGCCACCACCAGGTCGGTCTGCCGCGAGAGAAACGCCGGCAACTGGATGATGTCGCAGACTTCGGCGACCACGGCGGCCTGGGCCGGCTCATGGACATCGGTGATGATCGGCACGCCGAAGGCCTGCTTCACGTCTTCGAAAATCCGCATGCCCTCTTCAAGGCCAGGACCACGATAAGAAGTCACCGACGAACGGTTGGCCTTGTCGAAGCTGGCCTTGAACACGTACGGAATACCGAGCTTCTCGGTAACCCGTACGTACTCTTCACAGACCTGCATCGCCATGTCGCGGCTTTCCAGCACGTTCATGCCGCCGAACAGCACCATCGGCTTGTCGTTGGCGATCTCGATGTTGCCTACGCGGATGATCTTCTGCGCCATCAGGTTCAAGCCTTCTTCTGGTGTTGAGCCAATGCTGCTTTGACGAAACCGCTGAACAGTGGGTGACCGTCACGTGGCGTCGAGGTGAACTCAGGGTGGAACTGGCAAGCGACGAACCATGGATGATCCGCAGCTTCGACCACTTCAACCAGCGCGCCGTCGCCCGAGCGACCAGAGATTTTCAGGCCAGCCTCGATCAGCTGTGGCAGCAGCTTGTTGTTCACTTCGTAACGGTGACGGTGACGCTCGATGATCACGTCCTTGGCGTAGCAGTCGTGGACCTTGGAGCCCGCTTCCAGCAAGCATTCCTGGGCGCCCAGACGCATGGTGCCGCCCAGATCGGACGCTTCGTTACGCACTTCGACAGCGCCCGTGGCGTCTTCCCACTCGGTGATCAGACCGACGACCGGGTGACCACTGGTGCGATCGAATTCGGTGGAGTTGGCATCTTTCCAGCCCATGACGTTACGGGCGAACTCGATGACCGCCACTTGCATGCCCAGGCAGATACCCAGGTACGGCACCTTGTTCTCGCGGGCGTATTGCACTGCAGTGATCTTGCCTTCCACGCCACGCAGGCCGAAACCGCCCGGGACCAGGATCGCATCAACGCCTTCCAGCAGCGCGGTGCCTTGGTTCTCGATGTCTTCGGAATCGATATAGCGCAGGTTGACCTTGGTGCGGTTGGTGATGCCGGCGTGACTCATCGCTTCGATCAGCGACTTGTAGGCGTCCAGCAGTTCCATGTACTTGCCGACCATGGCGATGGTGACTTCATGCTCAGGGTTGAGCTTGGCGTCTACCACCTTTTCCCACTCGGACAGATCGGCGCCGTTGCATTGCAGGCCGAAACGCTCGACGACGAAATCGTCCAGACCCTGGGCGTGCAGTACGGCCGGGATCTTGTAGATGGTGTCGACGTCTTCCAGGGAGATCACCGCACGCTCTTCAACGTTGGTGAACAGCGCGATCTTGCGACGCGAGGACACATCCACCGGATGGTCGGAGCGGCAGATCAGCACGTCAGGCTGCAGACCGATGGAGCGCAGTTCCTTCACCGAGTGTTGGGTCGGCTTGGTCTTGGTCTCGCCAGCGGTGGCGATGTACGGAACCAGGGTCAGGTGCATCAGCATCGCGCGCTTGGAGCCGACTTCGACCCGCAGTTGGCGGATGGCTTCGAGGAACGGTTGCGACTCGATGTCGCCCACAGTACCGCCGATTTCCACCAGGGCCACGTCGGCATCGCCGGCGCCCTTGATGATGCGACGCTTGATCTCGTCGGTGATATGCGGAATCACCTGGATAGTGGCGCCCAGATAATCACCACGGCGCTCCTTGCGCAGTACGTGCTCGTAGACACGGCCAGTGGTGAAGTTGTTGTTCTGGGTCATGGTCGTGCGGATGAACCGCTCGTAGTGGCCCAGGTCCAGGTCGGTCTCGGCGCCGTCGTGGGTGACGAACACTTCACCGTGCTGGAACGGGCTCATGGTGCCCGGGTCGACGTTGATGTACGGGTCCAGCTTGAGCATGGTGACCTTAAGCCCCCGCGCCTCCAGGATGGCCGCCAATGAAGCCGAGGCAATGCCTTTCCCCAATGAAGAAACAACACCGCCCGTGACGAATATGTAGCGCGTCATGAAAAACCCTAGAAGTCTGCGTTAAAGCGGTCAGTGCCGCCGGGGAAAGCGAAGGAAGGCCGAAGCCCCCGATCACCTGCATTAATCACAGTGCACCTTTCAAAAAAACCGCCGCGTGGTGACAGACCGGATGCAAAAACACCGGTAGGTTGCTCGCTACACATTTTTTGGAATCGCCCAGCAAAGACTGCTTGGTAATCGGCAACTCCTGCAATTCAGGCGAATCCACAGAAGTTGTATCAAGAAGGGAGCGTAGTCTACCGGAAAGCCCCTTTCAGCTCAAACCTTGATCGCTGGTCAGTGGTCGCCAATACAATTGCCAGCCTGCCTGGGGATTTGCCGCAAGCGCCGGCAGGTTTGCCACTGCCAGCAACCGCTCATCCTGGTACAGCAGCGGCAATCTGCCACGGACGAAGCTCGGTAGTCCGGCCTCGTTGAGCAGACGCTTCAGGTCACGATGACCACGTCCGGCCACCTGCATGACTTCCCCACCCTGCCGATAACGGATGTGCAACGGGCCCTGGGGCGCCGAGCCGACGAAAAACACCTGGCCATTGTTCGGCAACTGCAACGGACTGCCCGGATCCTGCCATTCGATCCCGCTTTTCACCTGCTGCAACCAGGCACCAGACAGCCACCAGATTCGCCCTCCCGCACGATGCACTTCGCCGTCGGCCAGACACCATCGAGGATGCCCCTGCGCGCTGGCATCCCGCAGACTCTCCCAGCCGGCCCAATGATCGGTGTCCGGCAAACGGCCACGCTTGCTCAGCCAGTGACTCAAGACGTTGCGCTGCCGAGCCGGGGATAACGACTGCAAAGGGGCAAGGGTCAGTGACGGCAAGTCCAGCCAGGGAAAGTCGCTCTCCCCCTCGGCTGGCGCCAGATCCATCATCGCCAGCTCATCGAGCAGGCCCTGTGCTTCTCTCAGGTGGGCGGCGCTGCGACTTATGCTGGTCGCGGCCTGAGGCCAGCGAGCAATCAACGACGGCATCACCTGATGCCGCAGATAATTGCGCGAATATTGATGATCGGCATTTGAAGGGTCCTGGACCCAGCTCAGGCAATGCTCGGCGGCGTAACGTTCAAGTTCGGCACGGGACACGCCAAGCAAAGGCCGCAACAGGTGCCCTGCACCCAAAGGTCGGCTTTCCGGCATTGCCGATAACCCCCTGACGCCAGCACCGCGCAACAGTCGAAACAACAGGGTTTCGGCCTGATCATCACGATGCTGCGCTGTCAGCAGCAACTCATTGGCAGCGGTCAAGCGCTCAAATGCCCCATAACGCGCCTCCCGGGCAGCCCCTTCGAGACTGGAACCGGCCCGCACCTGGACATGAATCACCTGCAACGGCGCACCCAGGGCAGCACAGATCGCCTGACAGTGGGCCGGCCAAGCATCCGCCGCCGCTTGCAGCCCGTGATGAACATGCACAGCCGTGAGCCGTGGAAGGCCATGTTGATGCGCCAGATCGACAAGGAGATGCAGCAGGACAGTGGAATCAAGTCCACCGGAGAAAGCGATGCGCCAATGAGCGGCTTCACGCCAGGGCGCCAGGCTTTTTAGGAGTTTGGCGGAGAGAGAGTTCATGAAGCTTCAAGCCCCGCAGGAGCATGTGCTCGAGAAAGGACGACGCCGCAATCTGATCGATTGCGGCGCCTGGGTCGCGAGCAAGCGTACCCCTACAAGGGGGAACAGCGCTCGATCAGAGACCGTAGCTCATCAGGCGGTCATAACGACGGGCCAGCAGGGTGTCGTTATCCATTTCCTTGAGCATTGCCAGTTGCGAGCTGAGTTCGGCACGGATCGAGGCAGCCGCGGCGGCTGGATCACGATGGGCGCCACCCAGCGGCTCGCTGATGACCTTGTCGACAATGCCCAGGCCTTTCAGACGCTCGGCGGTGATGCCCATGGCCTCGGCTGCATCGGCGGCCTTTTCCGAGGTTTTCCACAGGATCGAGGCGCAGCCTTCCGGCGAGATCACCGCATAAGTGGAATATTGCAGCATGTTCAACTGGTCGCAGACGCCGATGGCCAATGCGCCGCCGGAACCACCCTCACCGATCACGGTGGCGATGATCGGGGTCTTCAGGCGTGCCATGACCCGCAGGTTCCAGGCAATGGCCTCGCTCTGGTTGCGCTCTTCAGCGTCGATGCCCGGGTAGGCGCCCGGGGTGTCGATGAAGGTCAGGATCGGCATCTTGAAGCGTTCGGCCATTTCCATCAGGCGGCAGGCCTTGCGGTAGCCTTCCGGACGCGGCATGCCGAAGTTGCGGCGTACCTTCTCGCGCACTTCGCGGCCTTTCTGATGACCGATGATCATCACCGGCTGCTCGTCCAGGCGAGCAACGCCGCCGACGATCGCGGCGTCGTCAGAGAAGTGGCGATCGCCATGCAGCTCGTCAAACTCGGTGAAGATGTGCTGGATGTAATCCAGGGTGTACGGACGACGCGGGTGCCGCGCCAGACGTGCGATCTGCCAGCTGGTGAGCTTGCCGAAGATGTCTTCGGTCAGGGTATTGCTCTTGTCCTGCAGGCGGGAAATCTCATCGCCGATATTCAGCGAATTGTCATTACCGACCAAGCGCAACTCTTCGATCTTGGCTTGCAGGTCGGCGATCGGCTGTTCGAAATCAAGAAAATTCGGGTTCATAGGCGTCCGTCTGGGCTCGACGTCCAAGGGGGCTTGGGCCGGCCGGTTGTCTATTCGCGCCCTACCTTAAGGGACGGACGCGTTGAGGTCGAGATTAAAAATTCATGTGGCGATGAGGCGCAATGATGGCACCTCACCGTCAACGGTATTGGAGGAAGACGTTGTCTCGCCCGAACTGGTCACGCAGGGCTTGAATCAAGCTGTCTGCCGGGTCGATCCGCCAGTTCTCGCCAAACTGCAGCAAGGCCTTGGCGTCGTTACGGGTGTACTCCATGGTAATCGGGCACGCACCGCGGTGACGCTTGAACAAGTCCCCCAGCCAGCGTAGCTGATCGCCCTTGAGGGCATCGGTATGGACTTTCAGGCGCAGGCTTTCCGCCAGGTTGGTCCGCGCGTCTTCCATGCTCATCACCCGCTTGACCCGCAAACGCAGGCCGCCGGAGAAGTCGTCGTTGCTCACCTCGCCTTCCACCACCACCATGGCGTCGGTCTGCAACAGCGACTGCGCCGAGTGGAAGGCATCGGCAAACAACGAGGCCTCGATCCGCCCCGAACGGTCGTCGAGGGTGATGAAACCCATCTTGTCGCCCTTTTTGTTCTTCATCACCCGCAGGGCAATGATCATGCCCGCTACCGTCTGGGTATCCCGGGCCGGTTTCAGGTCAATGATGCGCTGACGGGCGAAGCGGCGGATCTCGCCTTCATACTCATCAATCGGGTGCCCGGTCAGGTACAGGCCGAGGGTATCTTTCTCGCCTTTAAGGCGCTCCTTGAGGGTCAGCTCCTTGGCCTTGCGATGGTTGGCGTAGACATCCGCGTGCTCATCGACGAACACCCCGCCAAACAGGTCGGCGTGGCCGCTGTCGTGGGTACGGGCAGTTTGCTCTGCCGCCTTGATCGCCTCTTCCATGGCGGCCAGCAGTACCGCGCGGTTCTGGTCGATGTTGGCCTGGTAGGCCTTGGGCTCGTCGAAGAAGTGCGGGCCGAGACGGTCCAGGGCACCACTGCGAATCAGACCATCCAGGGTCCGCTTGTTAATGCGCTTGAGGTCGACCCGGGCACAGAAATCGAACAGGTCCTTGAACGGCCCCTCAGCACGGGCTTCGGTGATGGCTTCCACCGGTCCCTCGCCCACCCCTTTGATCGCGCCAAGGCCATAAACGATGCGACCTTCATCGTTCACCGTGAACTTGAATTCGGAAGTGTTCACGTCTGGCGCATCGAGGCGCAGTTTCATGGTCCGCACTTCCTCGATCAAGGTCACGACCTTGTCGGTGTTGTGCATATCCGCGGACAGTACCGCCGCCATGAAGGGCGCCGGGTAGTGAGCCTTGAGCCAGGCAGTCTGGTACGACACCAGGCCGTAGGCGGCGGAGTGGGATTTGTTGAAACCGTAACCGGCGAATTTTTCCACCAGGTCGAAGATGTTGCCCGCCAGGTCCGCATCGATGTTGTTGCTGGCGCAACCCTCAATGAAACCGCCACGCTGCTTGGCCATTTCCTCGGGCTTTTTCTTACCCATGGCCCGACGCAGCATGTCTGCACCACCGAGGGTGTAACCGGCCATGACCTGGGCAATCTGCATCACCTGTTCCTGATACAGGATGATGCCGTAGGTCGGCGCCAGAACCGGGCGCAGGCCATCGTACTGATAGTCGGGGTGCGGATAGGCCAGTTCGGCGCGACCGTGCTTACGGTTGATGAAGTCATCCACCATGCCCGATTGCAGCGGCCCCGGACGGAACAGGGCCACCAGTGCAATCAAGTCTTCCAGGCAGTCGGGCTTGAGCTTCTTGATCAGCTCCTTCATGCCCCGGGATTCAAGCTGGAATACCGCAGTGGTTTCAGCTTTCTGCAACAGGCTATAGGTCGGCTTGTCGTCCAGCGGGATAAAGGCGATATCCAGCGGTTCCTCGCCGACCTTGGCACGGTCGCGGTTAATGGTTTTCAGCGCCCAATCGATAATGGTCAGGGTCCGCAGACCGAGGAAGTCGAACTTCACCAGGCCAGCAGCCTCGACGTCATCCTTGTCGAACTGGGTCACCAGGCCGCCGCCTTCTTCGTCGCAGTAGATCGGCGAGAAGTCGGTGAGCTTGGTCGGCGCGATCACCACACCACCGGCGTGTTTACCGACGTTACGCACCACACCTTCAAGCTTGCGCGCCATCTCCCAGATTTCCGCCGCCTCTTCATCGACCTTGATGAAGTCCCGCAGGATCTCTTCCTGCTCGTAGGCTTTTTCCAGGGTCATGCCGACTTCGAAGGGGATCATCTTCGACAGACGGTCGG
Organism: Pseudomonas sp. BLCC-B112; assembly: GCF_028550695.1. Classification (NCBI taxonomy): domain Bacteria; kingdom Pseudomonadati; phylum Pseudomonadota; class Gammaproteobacteria; order Pseudomonadales; family Pseudomonadaceae; genus Pseudomonas; species Pseudomonas sp. BLCC-B112. The sequence continues at coordinate 510,342 of NZ_JAQQGK010000001.1, read as the reverse complement.
CCAGGCCATAGGACTTGCCTTGCACCCGCGCAACGTCGCGCACCACCGCCTTGGCCGCCATGGAACCAAAAGTGATGATCTGGCTTACCGCGTTGCGGCCGTACTTCTCGGCCACGTAATCGATCACCCGGTCGCGACCGTCCATGCAGAAGTCGACGTCGAAGTCGGGCATGGAGACCCGTTCCGGGTTAAGGAAACGTTCGAACAGCAGGTCGTATTCCAAGGGGTCGAGGTCGGTGATCTTCTGCACGTAGGCCACCAGGGAGCCGGCACCCGACCCTCGGCCAGGACCTACCGGCACGCCGTTGTTCTTGGCCCACTGGATAAAGTCCATAACGATCAGGAAGTAACCGGGGAATCCCATCTGGATGATGATGTCCAGCTCGAAATTCAGCCGGTCGACGTAGACCTGGCGCTTGGCTTCATAGTCCTCGGTGGTGTCCTTGGGCAGCAGCACGCTGAGGCGCTCGTCCAGGCCATCGAAGGAAACCTTGCGGAAGTATTCATCGATGGTCATGCCATCAGGAATGGGGTAGTCGGGCAGGAAGTGCTTGCCCAGCTTGACTTCGATATTGCAGCGCTTGGCGATCTCGACCGTGTTTTCCAGCGCCTCGGGCAAGTCGCTGAACAGCTCGGCCATTTCCTCGGCGCTTTTCAGGTACTGCTGATCGCTGTAGTTCTTCGAACGGCGCGGATCGTCCAGGGCCCGGCCTTCGCCGATGCACACCCGGGTTTCATGAGCCTCGAAATCTTCCTGCTTGATGAAACGCACATCGTTTGTGGCCACCAGCGGCGCACCGATCTTGTCAGCCAGGGCCACGGCGGCGTGTAGTTGCTCTTCATCATTGGGTCGGTTGGTACGCTGCACTTCCAGGTAGAAACGGTCCGGGAACACCGCCATCCACTCCCGGGCCAGGGTTTCGGCGACCTCCAGGTCACCGGCGATCAGCGCCATGCCAATCTCGCCCTCCTTGGCCGCCGAGAGCATGATCAGGCCTTCTGCGGCCTCTGCCACCCACTCGCGCTCGATGATGATCTGGCCATTGCGCTGACCATCAATGAAGCCCCGGGAAATCAGCTCGGTCAGGTTACGGTAACCCACGGCGTTCATCACCAGCAGGCTGATGCGGCTCAGGGGGTTATCCGGGTCCTTGTTCGACAGCCAGAGGTCGGCGCCGCAGATCGGCTTGATCCCCGCACCCATGCTGTTTTTGTAGAACTTGACCAGGGAACACATGTTGTTCTGGTCGGTGACCGCCACCGCAGGCATGCCCATGCCGGTGAGAGCCTTGACCAGCGGCTTGATCCGCACCAGACCGTCGACCAGGGAGTATTCAGTGTGCAGGCGCAGGTGAACGAATGAAGCCGGCATAGTGATCCTGTAATAAGCGCGAAAACAACAAGGCCCGGATTGTACCGGGCCTCGACTAAAACATCAGCCTCAGGACTGAATCTCGCCCTGCGCCTCACGGGCTTCATAAGCTTGCCGTACCGGGGCGAAGGAACGCCGGTGAATCGGCGTCGGCCCCAGGCGGGCCAGGGCTTCCAGATGCACCGGCGTCGGATAGCCCTTGTGGCCACCGATACCGTAACCCGGGTAGATCAGCTCGAAAGCAGCCATTTCCCGGTCGCGGCTGACCTTGGCCAGAATCGACGCTGCAGCGATTGCCGGAACCTTGCTATCGCCCTTGACCACAGCTTCTGCCGGCATCGCCAGCTTCGGGCAACGGTTGCCGTCGATCATCGCCAGCTTCGGCGTCACGCTCAGGCCTTCCACCGCTCGCTGCATCGCCAGCATGGTGGCGTGGAGGATGTTCAGCTCGTCGATCTCTTCGACTTCAGCCCGAGCAATGCACCAGCTCAGGGCCTTCTCACAGATTTCATCGAACAGCTTCTCGCGACGGGCCTCAGTGAGTTTCTTCGAGTCGTTGAGGCCCAGAATCGGCCGTTGCGGATCAAGAATCACCGCAGCAGTGACAACCGCCCCGCACAATGGGCCACGGCCAACTTCGTCGACACCGGCCACCAGGTCCTCGGCATCGGCCACCAGGGTGAAATCCAGGCCCATCTGCATCTTTGAATTACTCACAGGGTTTTGCCGATCAACCCAAGCACCGCTTGCGCGGCCTGGTTGGACGCATCACGGCGCAAGGTTCGGTGGATCTCGTCAAAGCCACGGGTCTGCTCTTCACCGCCATCGATCAGCGGCGACAGCGTCTGAGCCAGGGCCTCGGCAGTGGCGTCGTCCTGCAGCAACTCGGGTACCAGCAAACGCTGAGCCAGCAGGTTCGGCAAGGAAATATACGGACTCTTGACCATGCGCTTGAGAATCCAGAAGGTCAGCGGCGCCAGGCGATAGGCCACCACCATCGGCCGCTTGTAGAGCAAGGCTTCCAGAGTCGCGGTACCGGAGGCGATCAACACCGCGTCACAAGCGGCCAGGGCCTTGTGGGACTGACCGTTGAGTAAGGTCAGCGGCAGGTCGCGACTGGCCAGCAGCTCTTCCAGCTGGACCCGACGCTCCGGGCTCGCGCACGGCATGATGAAGCGCACGCCGGGGCGCATGGCTCGCAAACGCTGGGCCGCATCGAGGAACAAGGCACCCAGGCGCCCTACTTCGCCACCACGACTGCCGGGCAGCAAGGCCACCAGCGGGCCATCGGGCAAGCCCAGCTCGGCACGCGCTGCAGCGCGATCGGCTTGCAGCGGAATGGCATCGGCTAGGGAGTGGCCGACAAACTTCACCGGTACGCCCTTCTCTTCATAGAAGCGGGCTTCGAAGGGAAACAGAGTCAGCATCAGATCGCAGCCTTCGCGGATCTTCAGTACCCGCTTCTGCCGCCATGCCCAGACCGACGGGCTGACGTAGTGCACCGTCTTGATCCCGGCCTGACGCAACTTGAGTTCGATATTCAGGGTGAAATCCGGGGCATCGATCCCGATGAACACATCCGGCTTTTCAGCAATCAGGGTCTGGATCAGCTTCTTGCGCCGCGCCAACAGCTCACGCAGCCGCCCAAGCACCTCCACCAACCCCATGACCGCCAGGCGCTCCATGGGAAAGTAGGAAGTGAGGCCTTCGGCCTCCATCAGCGGACCGCCGACGCCAATGAATTCAACGGCCGGGTGCTGAGCCTTGAAGGCTCGCATCAAACCGGCGCCGAGAATGTCGCCGGAGGCTTCGCCAGCCACCAGCGCAATACGCAGAGTGTTCATGATTAACGGGTGATGCCGCGAGTCGAAGACTGGATCGAGTCACGAAACACCGCGACTTCGGGGAACTGTGCAGCCGGCTCGGCCAGCTCGGCCAAGGCCTGATCCACCGTCAGCCCTTGGCGATAGACCGTCTTGTAGGCGCGACGCAGTGCATGGATTGCATCTTCGCTGAAGCCACGACGGCGCATGCCTTCGAAGTTCATGCTGCGGGCTTCGGCAGGGTTGCCGAACACCGTGACGAATGCCGGCACATCCTTGCCGATGGCGGTGCCCATGCCGGAGAAGCTGTGAGCGCCGATATGGCAGTACTGATGCACCAGGGTGAAACCGGAGAGAATCGCCCAGTCATCCACGTGCACATGCCCGGCCAACGCAGTGTTGTTGACCAGGATGCAGTGGTTGCCAATGACACTGTCATGGCCGATATGGGCATAGGCCATGATCAGGTTGTGATCGCCCAGTGTGGTTTCGGAACGGTCCTGGACGGTGCCACGGTGAATGGTCACGCCTTCGCGGATCACGTTGTGGTCGCCAATAACCAGGCGGGTTTCCTCGCCTTTGTACTTCAGATCAGGCGTGTCCTCACCTACCGAGGAAAACTGGTAGATGCGGTTGTGCTTACCGATCCGGGTAGGGCCCTTGAGAATCACATGGGGCCCGATCACTGTACCCTCGCCGATTTCCACACCAGCGCCGATGATCGACCACGGGCCAACCTCAACGTCGTCGGCCAGGATGGCCGTCGGATCGATGATTGCGCGAGGGTCAATCAAACTCATAGTTTGCGTTCCGCACAGATGATTTCAGCGGAGCAGACAGGCTTGCCGTCTACCGACGCCTGGCACTCGAACTTCCAGATCTGACGCTTGCAGCTGATGAACTTGGCTTCAAGAATCAGTTGGTCGCCCGGCAGTACTGGCTGACGGAAGCGCAGCTTGTCGGAACCGACGAAGTAATAAAGGGTGCCGTCGGCTGGCTTCACGTCGAGCATCTTGAAACCGAGAATGCCCGCAGCCTGAGCCATGGCCTCGATGATCAACACGCCCGGCATGATCGGATGCGCCGGGAAGTGACCATTGAAGAACGGCTCGTTGATGCTGACATTCTTGTAGGCACGAATGCACTTGCCCTCGACATCCAGGTCCACTACCCGATCCACCAACAGGAAAGGGTAACGGTGAGGCAAGTATTCGCGAATCTCGTTGATGTCCATCATTTCGGGGGGAAGCCTGTAGTAAAGAGTGGGAGCGCGCGACTAACGCACGCCCCTCTAGCAAATCAAGGAGGCAGTCTAGCGGCTGTGCACACTTGATATGGAAATGGTATCAGCCATCTGATGAAGCATTGCCGTCAGGGGTCACGTCCCCAACGCGCTTTTCCAACTGGCGCAAACGCCGCGCAAGGTCATCGAGCTGACGGATGCGTGCCGCGCTTTTGCGCCACTCGGCAGCAGGTTGCATGGCCGTACCGGAAGAGTAAGCGCCCGGCTCGGTAATCGAGTGGGTCACCATGGTCATTCCAGTGAGGAATACGTTGTCACAAATCTCGATGTGCCCTACCAGACCCACACCGCCGGCGAGCATACAGTGCTTGCCGATCTTGGTGCTGCCGGAAATTCCCACACAAGCCGCCATCGCCGTGTGATCGCCGACCTGGACGTTGTGGGCAATCTGAATCTGGTTATCCAGCTTCACACCGTTGCCGATGACGGTATCGGCCAGGGCGCCGCGGTCAATCGCCGTATTGACGCCGATTTCCACATCGTCACCGATGGTCACACCGCCAATCTGCGCGATCTTCTGCCAGATGCCTTTTTCATTGGCAAAGCCGAAACCTTCACCACCGAGCACCGCCCCCGACTGGATGACCACACGCTGACCAATGCGCACATCGTGGTACAAGGTCACCCGCGGGGCCAGCCAGCCGCCTTCGCCGATTTCGCAGCGAGCGCCGATAAAGCAGTGGGCACCGATGGTCACTCCAGCCGCAATCCGCACACCAGACTCGATCACTGCAAACGGACCAATGCTGGCCTCCGGGTGCACCAGCGCATCGGCGGCAATCACCGCTGACGGATGGATACCCGCTGGCGCCTTGGGCTTGGGATCGAACAGATGGGAAATACGGGCGTAGGACAGATAAGGATCAGCCACCACCAGTGCATCGCCGGCATAAGCCTCAGCATCAGCAGCCTTCAGCAATACCGCGCCGGCCTGGCAGTCCACCAGGTACTTGCGATATTGCGGATTTGCCAAAAAGCTCAACTGAGCTGGGCCAGCCTCCTGCAAGGTGGCTAGCCCAGTGATTTCCTTCTCCGCGTCGCCACGCAAGGTGGCGCCGAGGAACTCGGCCAATTGGCCGAGTTTTATGGTCGCGGTCATGGCTTACTTCAGCTGATTCATGCGCTCGATAACTTGGCGGGTGATGTCGTACTGAGGTTTGACATCGATCACTGCGCCACGCTCGAAAACCAGGTCGAAAGCACCTTTCTTGATGACTTCTTCAACGGCGCTGTCCAGCTTCGGCTTCAATTGCTTGAGCATTTCACGGTCAGCAACAGCCTTGGCTTCGTTCAGTTCCTTGGACTGGAACTGGAAGTCCCGAGCCTTTTGCTTGAACTCGAGCTCCAGACGCTCACGCTCGCCTTGCTGCATCTTGTCGCCACCCGCAACCAAGCGATCCTGGATGCCCTTCGCACTGCTTTCCAGAGTCTTCAGCTTGGTCAGTTGCGGGCCGAATTTCTTCTCGGCATCCACTGCGTACTTCTTGGCCGCGTCGGATTCCAGCAGAGCCATCTGATAGTTCAGAACAGCGATTTTCATTTCGGCAAACGCCGGGCTCGCGACCAGTACGGAGGCCAGGAGAACCAATTGAGTCAACTTACGCACGATGCACTCCTACAAAATCCATTGTCGTTATCTTGGGTAGACTATTAGAAAGTCTGACCGAGAGAGAATTGGAACACCTGAGTTTCAGCGTCATCCGGTTTCTTGATCGGCATCGCCAGGGCAAAGCTCAATGGCCCCAAAGCAGTGACCCAAGTCACACCAACACCCACCGAACTGGCCAGATTGCTCAAGCTGATATCGTTGCACTGCGTTTTCACATTCGACGCCGCAATGGTGTTGGACGTGCTTTCACAGCGAGAGTTGAAGACGTTACCCACATCCCAGAACAACGAAGTGCGCAGGGAACGCTGATCTTTGACGAACGGCAGCGGGAACAGCAACTCGGCACCGCCCTGGATCAATACGTTACCGCCGAATGGCAGTGGATCCTGGTCTGGGTCGGCAGCTGTACCGGCGTTACCGGTTACACCAGCACCACGACTCGGAGTACTGCGCGGACCCAGGGTACTGTCCTTGAAGCCACGTACCGAGTTGAAACCACCAGCATAGTAGTTCTCGTAGAACGGCAAGCCCTTGGTATCACCAAAGCCGTCGCCATAACCCAGTTCGGTATGGAAGCGCATGGTGTAGTTCTCACTCAGCGGAGTGAACAACTGACCACGGTAGTCGAGCTTGAAGAACGACAGGTCGCTACCTGGAGTAGTGGTTTCCAGAACCAGGCTTTGCGAATGGCCGCGAGTGGCCAGCACACCTTTGTTCAGGGTCGACTCGGACCAGCCGGCCGACGCCTTGAAGTTGAGGTAGCTGTCGCCCTGTTTATTCACGAAGTCGAAGATTTCGTCGACGGTGTACAGGCCGGTCTTGATCTTGTCCTGCTGCGCGGTCAGGCCGAAGGTCAGACGCGAAGTCTCACTGATCGGGTAGCCCACGCTGACGCCAGCACCGAGGCTGTCCACCGCATAGCTGGCCACGTCGACGTCGAGGTCTTTGTAGTCAGTGGTGCGATAGAAAGCGTTGTAACCCAGGCTCACGCCGTCGGCGGTCCAGTAGGGGTCAACGTAGCCGAAGTTGTAGCGGCTCTGGTATTCGCTGCGGGTCAGACCGATGCTGACCTTGTTACCGGTACCCAGGAAGTTGTTCTGGGTAATGGAACCACCGAGGATCAGACCAGCGCTCTGGGCGAAACCGACGCTGGCGGTGATCGAACCGGATGCTTGCTCTTCAACCGCGTAGTTCACGTCAACCTGGTCATCAACACCCGGTACAGCCGGTGTCTCGACGTTGACTTCCTTGAAGAAGCCCAGGCGCTCAAGACGGGTCTTGGACTGGTCGATCAGGTAGGTCGAAGCCCAGCCGCCTTCCATCTGACGCATTTCGCGACGCAGCACCTCGTCCTCGGACTTGGTGTTGCCACGGAAGTTGATACGGTTGACGTAGGCACGTTTACCCGGGTCTACCACGAAGGTGATGTCCACGGTGTGGTCTTCATCATGAGGCTGAGGCACGCCGTTGACGTTGGCGAAGGTGTAGCCCTCGTTACCCAGACGGCGGGTAATCAGTTCGGAAGTGGTGGTCATCAGCTTGCGCGAGAACACCTGGCCCTTCTCCACCAGCAACAGTGCCTTGACTTGGTCTTCAGGTACTTTCAGGTCACCGCTGAGCTTCACGTCACGAACGCTGTACTTCTCGCCTTCGTTGACGTTGACGGTAATGTAGACGTGCTTTTTGTCCGGGGTGATGGACACCTGGGTCGAAGCAATATCCATATTGATATAGCCACGGTCCAGATAGTAGGAACGCAGACGCTCCAGGTCACCGGAGAGCTTTTCACGGGCGTACTTGTCGTCGTTCTTGAAGAACGACAGCCAGTTGGTGGTCTTGAGCTCGAACAGGCCGATCAGGTCTTCGTCTGGAAAGACAGTGTTGCCCACCACGTTGATGTGCTGGATGGCTGCGACCGTGCCTTCGTTGATATTGACCTTCAGGCCGACACGGTTGCGTGGCTGCGGAACCACTTCAGTCTCAACGGTGGCCGAGTAACGGCCCTGGGCGACATATTGGCGCTGCAACTCGTTACGAACGCCTTCGAGTGTCGCACGCTGGAAGATCTCACCTTCGGCCAGACCGGACTGTTTCAGGCCCTTCATCAAGTCTTCGGTGGAGATTGCCTTGTTGCCTTCGATCTCGATACTGGCAACCGACGGCCGCTCGACTACCGTAATGACCAGGACGTTGCCATCGCGGCCCAGTTGGATGTCTTGAAAGAAACCGGTTTTGAACAGCGCACGAGTGGATTCCACCAGGCGACGGTCGTCCGCCTGCTCGCCGACGTTCAACGGCAAGGCACCAAAGACGCTACCCGCGGAAACGCGCTGAAGGCCGTTGACGCGAATATCGGAGATAGTGAAGGACTCGGCGTGAACTTCGGCGATCATCAATACGGTGAGAACCGCAGTTAGCAGCAGACGTTTCATGAAGTCCTTTCTTATTCCAACTGGCAATAAACAAACTGCCGCAAAATGCGGCAGATTCGCAATTCAGCGAAGCGTTACAGACGACCCAGATCGTTGACCAGAGCAAGCAGCATGACTCCGACCACCAAGCTGATACCGATCTGTATCCCCCAACCTTGCACCCGATCCGACAAGGGACGACCACGCGCCCACTCGATCAGATAAAACAACAAATGCCCCCCATCCAGTACCGGGATGGGCAACAAATTCAGAACACCCAGGCTAATACTCAGATAAGCAAGGAAATTCAAGAAATCAGCAATGCCCGACTGGGCAGAAGCGCCCGCCACTTTAGCAATGGTTATCGGTCCACTCAAGTTTTTTACCGAGAGCTCGCCGAACAACATTTTCTTCAGTGATTCGAGGGTCAGGACACTCATGGTCCAGGTCCGTCGAGCCCCTTCGCCAATCGCCTCCAGCGGGCCATAACTGACCTCGCGAAGCATCTCCGCAGGCCAGTCGACAGCTTTCACCCCAGCCCCCAGGTAGCCATTGGGCGCTTTGTTTTCGCCACGGCTGGCCAAGGTCACGGGGACGTCGATTTGAGCACCATCGCGCTCGACTTGCAGCACAATTTTCGTATCAGGGTGCACACGGACCCAATCAACCACCTGCTGCCAGTCACTGAGCGATTGCCCATCGAGCGCCAGCAGACGGTCGCCGGTTTTCAGGCCGGCAGCCTGGGCCGGGCCTTTCGGATCGAGTTCAGCCAGCACGGGGGGCAATGCCGGGCGCCATGGGCGAATCCCCAGGGAGCGGATCGGGTCCGGCTCGTCGGCGCCCTTGAGCCATTTGTCCAGCACCAACTGGCGAGAGGAGTCAACCGTCGCCCCCTGCTCGCGCACCTGCACCTGCAGCGTTCCACTTTCACCCAGACGGCGCACCAGTTGCAGATTCACCGCCGCCCAACCGGAAGTTGGCTCACCATCGATGGCAACGATTTCCTCGCCGGCACCGAGACCGGCCTTGGCGGCTATGCTCCCCGCCTCCACGCCACCGATGACCGGTCGCACCTGCTGACTGCCCAGCATCGCCAGGGCCCAGAAGAACACCAGGGCGAGTAGGAAGTTGGCGATCGGGCCGGCGGCAACAATGGCGATACGCTGGCGTACGGACTTGCGATTGAAGGACTGGTCGAGCTCATCGGGGGCCACTTCGCCTTCACGCTCGTCGAGCATCTTCACGTAGCCACCCAGGGGAATGGCGGCGATCACAAACTCGGTACCGCGACGATCGTGCCAGCGCAGCAACGGCATACCAAAGCCCACGGAGAAACGCAGCACCTTGACGCCACAGCGACGCGCGACCCAGAAGTGACCGAATTCATGGAAGGTGACCAGCACACCCAGGGCTACCAGGGTGCCGACAATCATATAGAGCGCGCTCATCTACTTTCTCCGCAATCCTATTCGCCGCCACTCGCCCGGTCGCAAATCCTATCGCCCGTTACGCTGCAACCATTGTTCTGCCAGGCTTCGGGCCTTGGCATCCGCCGCAAACACTGCATCGAGCTCATTGACTGCAACTACAGGCTCAAGGACCAAAACTTCGTCGATGATACTCGCGATCTCCGGGTAGCGGATGCGCCGTTCAAGAAAGGCCGATACAGCCACTTCATTGGCCGCATTGAGCATCGCCGGAGCGCTGCCCCCCGCCTCGGCAGCTTGACGCGCCAGACGCAGGCAAGGGAACCGCTGCTCGTCGGGTGCCTGGAAGTCCAGACGGGCAATCGCGAACAGATCCAACGGGGCTACACCGGAGTCGATACGCTCCGGCCAGGCCAGGGCGTTGGCGATAGGCGTGCGCATATCCGGATTGCCCAACTGAGCAAGCACCGAGCCGTCGACATAATCCACCAGGGAATGGATCACGCTCTGCGGATGCACCACCACCTCGACCTGGGAAGGCTTGGCATCGAACAACCAGCAGGCCTCGATCAACTCCAACCCCTTGTTCATCATGCTCGCCGAATCCACGGAGATCTTGCGCCCCATGGACCAGTTCGGATGGGCACAGGCCTGTTCCGGCGAAACATGTTCGAGCTCGGCCAGAGGCGTCTGACGGAATGGACCGCCCGAAGCGGTCAACAGAATCCGTCGCACCCCGACCTGACTCAAGCCCCGAGAAAAATCCCCAGGCATGCATTGGAAAATCGCGTTGTGCTCACTGTCGATAGGCAGCAGCAACGAGCCACTCTTGCCTACCGCCTGCATGAACAGTGCGCCGGACATCACCAGCGCTTCTTTATTGGCCAGGAGGATCTTTTTGCCGGCCTCCACCGCCGCGAGGGTCGGACGCAGGCCCGCAGCCCCGACAATAGCCGCCATCACCGCATCGACTTCAGGCGCCGAGGCGACTTCACACAACCCCTGCTCCCCCACCAGCACCCGAGTCGACAGGCCAGCGGCTCGCAGATCGTCCTGCAAAGTCCTCGCCGCAGCGACCTCAGGCACCACGGCAAAACGCGGCACATGGCGTACGCACAACGCCAGCAACTCGGCCAGACGGCTGAACCCGCTAAGGGCAAACACCTGATAGCGATCCGGATGACGAGCAATCACATCCAGCGTACTCAGGCCAATGGAGCCCGTAGCCCCCAGAACCGTGATCTGTTGCACACGACTCACAGTGCAGCCATCCACAGCAGCACCGCAAACACTGGAATCGCTGCCGTCAGACTGTCGATCCGATCGAGCACACCGCCGTGCCCTGGCAACAGATTACTGCTGTCCTTGATGCCGGACTGACGCTTGAACATGCTCTCGGTCAGGTCACCGACCACCGAAATGAAGACCACAATGGCCGCACCCAACAGCCCCAACAGGATCTGTCCGAAGGACCAATCACGCACCAGCCCAACCACTGCCGTGATCACCAGGCTCAATGCCAGGCCGCCATAGACGCCCTCCCAGCTCTTGCCAGGACTCACCTGTGGCGCCAGCTTGCGCTTGCCGAAGGCCTTGCCGGAGAAGTAGGCACCGATATCTGCCCCCCAAACCAGCACCATTACCGCCATGATCAACCAATTGCCCAGTGGCAACTGCTTGATGAACACCAAGCCCTGCCAGGCCGGCAACAGGATCAATAGACCGATAAGCAGCTTGGGGGCCGCCCCGGACCATTGCTCACTGGTGCGCGGATAGGTCAGCACCAGGAAAGTCGCCAACCCCCACCACAACACCGCAGCACCCAGCACCCAAGGCGCAACACCCGGGACCAGATGCATCAAGAACAGCAGCGCCGCCACTACCAGCGCGTAAGCCACCCGAGCCGGCTGCGCCTCGAAACCCGCCAGACGCGCCCACTCCCAGGCCCCCAGGCTCACCACCAAACCGATGAACAGGGCAAACCCTGAACCTTCGAGCAGGAAAAACCCGCACAAGGCGATCGGCAGCAGGATCAGCGCAGTAATGATTCGTTGTTTAAGCATTAAACCCGGGCTCCAGCCTCGACCTGCTCGCTCGTTTTACCGAAGCGCCGCTGTCGAGATGCGTAATCGGCCAGCGCGTTGCGCATGGCTTCGTGTTTGAAGTCCGGCCAGAACAGGTCGGAGAAATACAGCTCGGCATAGGCCAGCTGCCACAGCAGGAAATTACTGATGCGATGCTCGCCACCGGTGCGGATGCAGAGGTCCGGCAACGGCAAGTCGCCGGTTGCCAGACAGGTCTGCAACAGGCCCGGAGTGATGTCCTCGGGTCGTAGATGACCGGCCTGAACCTCACGCGCCAGGCGCTGGGCAGCCTGGGCAATATCCCATTGACCACCGTAGTTGGCAGCAATCTGCAGAATGAAACGATCACTGCCCGCGGTAATCGCTTCCGCCTCGCGCATCGCCGCCTGCAACTCGGGATGGAAACGCGAACGGTCGCCAATGATCCGCAGACTGATGTTGTTCTCGTTAAGACGCTTGGCCTCACGCCGCAGCGCCTTGAAGAACAGATCCATCAAGGCACTGACTTCGTCGGCCGGGCGCTGCCAGTTTTCACTGGAAAAGGCAAACAGGGTCAGAACTTCAACCTTGGCCTCAGCGCACACTTCGATCACTGCACGTACCGCGTCAACGCCCGCTTTATGCCCGGCAACACCCGGCATAAAGCGCTTTTTTGCCCAGCGGTTATTACCGTCCATGATGATCGCCACATGGCGCGGCACCGAGGACAACACGGACTGCTTGGTCTTTTCCATGAAAACGCCTGACCCTTATACGGCCATCAAGTCCTTTTCTTTTTCCTCAGTCGCCTTGGCGATCTGAGCTTCAAAGTCCTTGATCAACTTGTCGATTTCGGCGCTGCCACGACGCTCTTCGTCTTCGCTGATTTCCTTGTCCTTGGTCAGCTTCTTCAACTCGCCCAAGGCATCGCGGCGAATGTTGCGTACAGCAACCCGCGCATCCTCGGCGGCGGCACGCGCCTGCTTGGTGAAGCCCTTGCGGGTTTCCTCGGTCAGCGGCGCCATCTTGATCAGCAGCAACTCGCCCAGGTTGGTCGGGTTGAGGTTAAGACCGGCACTGCCAATGGCCTTGTCGATGGCTCCGAGCATGTTGCGCTCGAACGGCACGACCTGCAGGGTCTGGGAGTCCTTCACGGTCACGTTGGCAACGCCGCTCAACGGCGTGTCGGTACCGTAGTAAGGCACCATCACGCTGCCCAGAATGCTGGGGTGCGCCTTGCCGGTGCGGATCTGGCCGAATGCATGCGCCAGAGACTCCAGGGTTTTCTTCATGCGCTCTTGAGCGTCTTTCTTGATTTCGTTGATCATTGCTCGCCTTCCTCGATCAGGGTTCCTTCAGCGCCACCATGCACGATATTCAGCAGGGCGCCGGGCTTGTTCATGTTGAATACCCGCAGCGGCATCTTGTGGTCGCGGCACAGGCAAATGGCCGTCAGGTCCATCACTCCCAGCTTGCGATCCAGCACTTCATCGTAAGTCAGATGATCGAACTTCTCGGCATGCGGGTCTTTGAACGGGTCTGCAGTGTAAACACCGTCGACCTTGGTTGCCTTGAGCACGACATCGGCATCGATCTCGATGGCGCGCAGACAGGCTGCGGAGTCGGTAGTGAAGAACGGGTTGCCGGTACCGGCCGCGAAAATCACCACTTCTTTGGAGTTCAGGTGGCGCATGGCCTTGCGACGGTCATAGTGATCGGTCACACCCACCATGGAAATAGCGGACATCACGATGGCCGAGATATTCGCACGTTCCAGCGCGTCGCGCATGGCCAGGGCGTTCATCACAGTGGCCAGCATGCCCATGTGGTCGCCTGTGACCCGATCCATCCCGGCAGCGCTCAAGGCGGCGCCACGGAACAGGTTGCCACCACCGATCACCAAACCTACCTGGACACCGATGCCAACCAGTTGGCCGACTTCCAGCGCCATGCGGTCCAGCACCTTGGGGTCGATTCCGAACTCTTCCGAGCCCATCAGGGCCTCGCCGCTAAGCTTGAGTAGAATGCGTTTATAGCGAGCTTGATAACCACTGCCCTGCTGAGCCATTGCGAATCTCTCCTGCGGCGTATTTTAAAAATTCTTTGCGGGCCGTTTGCAGCCTGCGTTCACTCTAGCTTGACGCTGTCACAGCGCCATCAGAACACGACTTTGTAAACCGGTTCCGAGGTAAAGCAACAAAATTGCCCTGCCCATTTGAAAAGAGGCTGCGCGCGTGAGCGGGCAGCCTCTTCTGGGCGACAGTTGAAAAACCGTCTTACTGTTGCTTGGCAGCAGCCAGTTGTGCAGCAACTTCTTCAGCGAAGTTGTCTTCTTTCTTCTCGATGCCTTCACCTACTGCGAAACGGGTGAAGGAAACGATTTCAGCGCCGCCTTTCTTGGCCAGAGCACCTACGGTGACTTCTGGATCCTTGACGAACGCTTGCTCAACCAGGCTGGCTTCAGCCAGGAACTTGCTGATACGGCCAGCGATCATTTTCTCGACGATTTCGGCTGGCTTGCCTTTCATCTTGTCTTCGTTCAGCTGCAGGAACACAGCTTTTTCGCGTTCGATGGCTTCGGCAGAAACCTGCGAAGGCAGCAGGAACTCAGGGTTGCTTGCCGCTACGTGCATGGCGATGTCTTTGGCCAGCTCAACGGAGCCGCCCTTCAGGACAACCGCAACACCGATCTTGTTACCGTGCAGGTAAGTACCGACCACGTCACCTTCAACGCGAGCCAGACGACGGATGTTGACGTTCTCACCGGTCTTGCCCACCAGGATCAGACGGTCAGCTTCTTGAGCTTCGATCAGTGGAGCGGAGTCGGTCAGTTTGTCAGCGAACGCTTTTTCAACGCTGGCAGCAACGAATGCCTTGAAGTCGTCCTGCAGAGCCAGGAAGTCGGTCTGCGAGTTCACTTCCAGCAGGACAGCGGCTTTACCGTCGTCCTTGATGGCGATAGCGCCTTCAGCAGCCACGTTGCCTGCTTTCTTGGCAGCCTTGATGGCGCCGGAAGCACGCATGTCATCAATGGCTTTCTCGATGTCGCCGCCGGCCTTGGTCAAGGCCTTTTTGCAATCCATCATGCCTTCGCCGGTACGCTCGCGCAGTTCTTTGACCAACGCTGCAGTAATCTCTGCCATTTTCAAAATCCTCTTGGATAGGTTTTCAACCATTCCACCCGATCGAACGGGCGTTCAATTCTTGGGCGCTGCCCCGAATTCACTTCATAACAGCCCCGCATTACAGAAACTGTCGGGGCGCAACGACGAAATGATTTTCGAGTTGGCAAAAAGGGGGCCAAGCCCCCTTTTTGCGTACTGAGTAAACGCTAAGCGTCAGTTACTCAGGCTTCAGCCGCCGGTGCTGCAGCTTCTTCGAACACTTCGGTGCCGCCAGCAACGTTGTTGCGACCACGGATCACAGCGTCAGCCATCGAACCCATGTACAGCTGGATGGCGCGAATGGCGTCATCGTTGCCTGGGATGATGTAGTCAACACCTTCCGGGCTGCTGTTGGTATCGACAACGCCGATGACCGGGATGCCCAGCTTGTTGGCTTCGGTGATCGCGATGCGCTCGTGATCAACGTCGATCACGAACAGTGCGTCAGGCAGGCCGCCCATGTCCTTGATACCACCCAGGGAACGATCCAGCTTTTCCAGGTCGCGAGTGCGCATCAGCGCCTCTTTCTTGGTCAGCTTGGCGAAGGTGCCGTCTTCTGCTTGCACTTCAAGGTCACGCAGACGCTTGATGGAAGCACGGATGGTTTTGTAGTTGGTCAGCATGCCGCCCAACCAGCGGTGATCGACGTACGGCGAACCGCAACGTGCTGCTTCTTCAGCAACGATCTTGCCAGCGGAACGCTTGGTGCCGACGAACAGAATCTTGTTTTTGCCCTGGGCCAGACGCTCTACGAAAGTCAGAGCTTCGTTGAACATTGGCAGGGTTTTTTCAAGGTTGATGATGTGAATCTTGTTACGCGCACCAAAAATGTACTTACCCATTTTCGGGTTCCAGTAACGGGTTTGGTGACCGAAGTGCACACCGGCCTTCAGCATATCGCGCATGTTGACTTGGGACATGATAGTTCCTTAATAAGTCGGGTTAGGCCTCCACGCATCCCAATGACCAACCAACAGCATGTGCTGAGGGCACCCAGGTCATCGTGTCGACACGTGTGTGGGTTTGAGCTTTTCGGGGCATCCCCGGAAAGCGGCGCATTTTATACCACAGCAAGGGCCAAAACGGAACCCGGATTCACATCCGTCGATCCTTGCAGTTTTCGCCCTGACCTTGGAAACAGCCCAGAATGCACCATTGTATGGAGACAAGCGCCAGCAGAACCTCAGATTTACGCTGAGCCTCTGTTAGAATCGCACCTTTGCGGCTTCCGAAAACCTCACCGGTTCCATCCCGGTTCCAGCCTTGCAGGGGCAGGTTTTCAAGCCATTCCGTGTATATCGCGCCATTGAGCGTCAAGAGAGCCTGTATGACCGTCACCCTCAAAACTCCCGAGGACATCGCCAAAATGCGTGTCGCCGGCAAACTGGCCGCCGAAGTCCTGGAAATGATTGCCGAGCATGTCAAACCCGGTGTCACCACAGAGGAACTGGACCGCATCTGCCATGACTACATCGTCAACGTGCAGGGCGCTATCCCGGCCCCGCTGAACTACAAGGGTTTCCCCAAGTCCATCTGTACCTCGATCAATCACGTGGTGTGCCACGGCATTCCCAACGAGAAGCCCCTGAAGGACGGCGACACTCTGAACATCGACGTCACCGTCATCAAGGACGGCTACCACGGCGACACCAGCCGCATGTTCCACGTCGGCACCGTGCCAGTCTGGGCCGAGCGCCTGTCGCAGATCACCCAGGAATGCATGTACAAGGCCATCGAACTGGTGAAGCCGGGCTGCCGCCTGGGCGACATCGGCGAAGTAATCCAGAAGCACGCGGAAAAGAACGGCTTCTCGGTGGTTCGCGAGTTCTGTGGTCACGGCATCGGCAAGGTGTTCCACGAAGAGCCGCAGATCCTGCACTACGGCCGCGCCGGCACCGGCATGGAACTCAAGGCCGGCATGACCTTCACCATCGAGCCGATGATCAACCAGGGCAAGGCCGACACTAAGGTACTGGGCGACGGTTGGACCGCCATCACCAAGGACCGCAAGCTCTCGGCACAGTGGGAACACACCCTGCTGGTGACCGAAACCGGCTACGAGATCTTTACCCTGCGCAGCGATGACACCATCCCCCGGGTATCTGCCTGATCCACAACGCCGCGTCCCGACCTTATAGATAGAAAGGAAAGCCAATCGATGCCGCAGGTGGATCCCGAACTCTTCGACCGTGGCCAGTTCCAGGCGGAACTGGCACTGAAGGCCAGCCCCATCGCCGCCTTCAAGAAAGCCATCCGTCAGGCACGAGAAGTGCTCGACAACCGCTTTCGCAGCGGACGGGAAATCCGCCGGCTGATCGAGGACCGCGCCTGGTTCATCGATAACATCCTGCAAAAGGCCTGGGACCAGTTCACCTGGAGCAACGAAGCCGACATCGCCCTGGTGGCGGTCGGCGGCTACGGCCGCGGCGAGCTTCACCCCTATTCCGATATCGACCTGCTGATCCTCCTGGACAGCGCCGATCATGAGATCTTTCGCGACTCCATCGAACGCTTTCTCACCCTGCTCTGGGACATCGGCCTGGAAGTCGGGCAAAGCGTGCGTTCGGTGGATGAATGCGCCGAGGAGGCCCGGGCCGACCTGACGGTCATCACCAACCTGATGGAAAGCCGCACCATCGCCGGCCCCGAGCGCCTGCGCCAGCGCATGCTGGACGTCACCAGCACCGCACATATGTGGCCGAGCAAGGACTTCTTCCTGGCCAAGCACGCCGAGCAGAAGGCCCGCCACCACAAGTACAACGACACCGAATACAACCTGGAGCCCAACGTCAAAGGCTCACCCGGCGGCCTGCGGGATATCCAGACCATTCTATGGGTCGCCCGGCGCCAGTACGGCACCCTGAATCTGCGAGCCCTGGCCGGCGAAGGCTTCCTGGTGGAAAGCGAAAACGCCCTGCTGGCCTCCTCCCAGGAGTTCCTGTGGAAGGTCCGCTACGCCCTGCACATGCTCGCCGGCCGCGCCGAAGACCGCCTGCTGCTGGACCACCAGCGCTCCATCGCCGAGCTACTGGGTTTCAGCGGTGAAGACGTCAAGCAGTCGATTGAAAGCTTCATGCAGCAGTACTACCGAGTGGTGATGAGCATCGCCCAGTTGAGCGACCTGATCATCCAGCACTTCGAAGAGGTGATCCTCGCCCCCGAGGACGAAGCCCCGCCACAGCCGATCAACGCCCGCTTCCAACTGCACGACGGCTACATCGAGGCGATCAACGACAACGTGTTCAAACGCACACCGTTCGCCATGCTGGAAATCTTCGTGCTGATGGCCCAGCACCCGGAGATCAAGGGCGTACGCGCCGACACCATCCGCCTGCTGCGCGAGCACCGGCACCTGATCGACGACGACTTCCGTCACGACATCCGCAACACCAGCCTGTTCATCGAGCTGTTCAAATGCGAGATCGGCATCCACCGCAACCTGCGGCGGATGAACCGCTACGGCATCCTTGGACGCTACCTGCCGGAATTCGGCTTCATCGTTGGACAGATGCAGCACGACCTGTTCCACATCTATACCGTGGACGCCCACACGCTGAATCTGATCAAGCACCTGCGCAAGATGCAGTACACGCCGATCTCCGAGAAATTCCCCCTGGCCAGCAAGCTCATGGGCAAGCTGCCCAAGCCCGAACTGATCTACCTGGCCGGCCTGTATCACGACATCGGCAAGGGCCGCCACGGCGACCACTCGGAGATCGGCGCGGTGGATGCCGAAGCCTTCTGCGTCCGCCACCAACTGCCTCTATGGGACACCCGGATGATCGTCTGGCTGGTGCAGAACCACCTGGTGATGTCCACCACCGCCCAGCGCAAGGACCTGTCCGACCCGCAGGTGATCCACGATTTCGCCCAGACTGTGGTCGACCAGACCCGCCTCGACTACCTCTACGTACTCACGGTCGCCGACATCTACGCCACCAACCCGACCCTGTGGAACTCCTGGCGCGCCAGCCTGTTGCGCCAGCTCTACACCGAAACCAAGCGTGCCCTGCGCCGCGGCCTGGAAAACCCGGTGGACCGCGAAGAGCAGATCCGCCAGACCCAGAGCGCCGCCCTGGACATCCTGGTGCGCAACGGCACCGATCCGGACGAGGTCGAGCAGCTCTGGTCGCAACTGGGAGACGACTACTTTCTGCGTCACACCGCTGGCGATGTGGCCTGGCACAGCGACGCGATCCTCCAGCAGCCGGCCGATGGCGGGCCACTGGTGCTGATCAAGGAAATCACCCAGCGCGAGTTCGAGGGTGGCACCCAAATCTTCATCTACGCCCCGGACCAGCACGACTTCTTTGCGGTGACCGTGGCCGCCATGGACCAGCTCAACCTCAACATCCATGACGCTCGGATCATCACCTCCAGCAGCCAGTTCACCCTCGACACCTACATCGTCCTGGACAACGACGGCGAGTCCATCGGCAACAACCCGCAGCGGGTCGAGCAGATCCGCAAAGGCCTGACCGATGCCCTGCGCAACCCCGACGACTACCCGACCATCATCCAGCGCCGGGTGCCGCGACAGCTCAAGCACTTTGCCTTCGAGCCCGAGGTGACCATCCACAACGACGCCCAGCGCCCGGTCACCGTGCTGGAACTCAGCGCCCCGGATCGTCCGGGCCTGCTGGCGCGGATCGGCAAGATCTTCCTGGAGTTCGACCTGTCGCTGCAGAACGCCAAGATCGCCACCTTGGGCGAGCGCGTGGAAGACGTGTTCTTCATCACCGACGCGCACAACCACCCTCTTTCCGACCCACAGCTGTGCAGCCGCTTGCAGGATGCGATCGTCGAACAGTTGAGTGTCAGCCATGAACCGACTATCGAAATGACCCGCATGAGCATCTGAAGGGTCCGAACCGCCGCTTTGAGTGAGAAAACGCACCGATGAACAACGCTCTGAACCAGTTGCAGCCCTACCCGTTCGAAAAGCTGCGGGCCCTGCTCGGCACCGTGACCCCCAACCCGGACAAGCGCCCGATCGCCCTGTCCATCGGCGAGCCCAAGCACCGCTCGCCGAGCTTTGTCGCCGAAGCCCTGGCCAGCAACCTCGATCAGATGGCGGTCTACCCCACCACACTGGGTATACCGGCCCTGCGTGAAGCCATCGCTGGCTGGTGCGAGCGACGCTTCGGCGTGCCGACCGGCTGGATCGACCCGGCGCGCAACGTCCTGCCGGTCAACGGCACCCGTGAAGCCCTGTTCGCCTTCACCCAGACCGTAGTCAACCGCGGTGACGACGCCCTGGTGGTCAGCCCCAACCCCTTCTATCAGATCTACGAAGGCGCAGCCTTCCTTGCCGGGGCCAAGCCGCACTACCTGCCGTGCCTGGATGAAAACGGCTTCAACCCGGATTTCGACGCCGTACCGGCCGAGATCTGGCAGCGCTGCCAGATCCTCTTTCTGTGCTCCCCGGGCAACCCCACCGGCGCGCTGATCCCGCTGGACACCCTGAAGAAACTGATCGCCCTGGCCGACGAACACGACTTCGTGATCGCCGCCGACGAGTGCTACAGCGAGCTGTACTTCGACGAACAGACCCCGCCGCCGGGGCTGCTCAGCGCCTGCGTCGAACTGGGCCGCAAGGACTTCAAGCGTTGCGTGGTATTCCACAGCCTGTCCAAGCGCTCCAACCTGCCGGGCCTGCGCTCCGGCTTCGTGGCCGGCGACGCCGACATCCTCAAGGGTTTCCTGCTGTACCGCACCTACCACGGCTGCGCCATGCCGGTGCAGACCCAACTGGCCAGCATCGCCGCCTGGAACGACGAAGTGCACGTGCGCGCCAACCGCGCCCTGTACCGCGAGAAGTTCGACGCGGTGCTGGCAATCCTCGCGCCAGTAATGGACGTGCAGCGCCCGGACGGCAGCTTCTACCTGTGGCCCAACGTGGCCGGGGATGACGCCGCCTTCTGCCGCGACCTGTTCGAGCAGGAGCACGTGACCGTGGTTCCGGGTTCCTACCTGTCGCGGGATGTGGACGGCACCAACCCGGGCGCCGGACGGGTGCGCATGGCGCTGGTCGCGCCGCTGGCGGAGTGTGTCGAGGCAGCCGAGCGGATTCGCGACTTCGTTCTGCGTCGCGCGTGAGCCCCTTCGCCGGCAAGCCGGCTCCTACACCCTCCCAGTAGGAGCCGGCTTGCCGGCGAAAGCGTTATTCGCTCACTTCACCTGCCCCAAATTCGCCTCGCTCAAATCCAGGTCCGCCAACACCTCTCGCAGCACATCGTCACCGATCTGGTGATGCCGGCTCAGGCGGTACAGCTCCAGCCGTTGCGCGCGCAGGGCCTTGAGCCGCAGGCGGCGTTCCAGCAAGTCCATCTGCAATGCCAGGGCCTGGGCCTCGGCGGAATCGTTGTAGACCTCCAACTGATGCCGGTACTCAGCCATCAAACGGCCCTTGAGCTCGGTGGCCAGTGCCGCCTGGGCCGCATCGGGGGCCTCACTGGTTTCAGCCACTTCCTCGGCTTCCAGGGCATGGATCGCCGCCTCGGCGGTCTTGCGCCAGGCATCGCGGACTTCTCCACGGCGTTTGTCGTCGGGGCTTTTGACGATACCGCGCAACAGCAGCGGCAGGGCAATGCAGGCCGCCACCAGGGACAGCAGGATCACTCCAGCGGCGATAAAGATCAGCAGATCACGTTCGGGGAAGGCCTCCCCGGCGCCCAGGAACAAGGGCACCGACATCACGCCGGCCAGGGTCACAGCCCCACGCACCCCACCCACCGTCAGCAGCCAACAGGAGCGCGCCGTGGGCACCAGGGTCAGCTCGCCCTTGCCGCGCCAGCGCCGCAGCAGCCCGGACAGGCGCCAGATGCTCTGCACCCAGATAAAACGCAACACCAACAGCACCAGGAAGATCGCCAGCACATCCAGGCAGCGGTAGAACAGGGTCGGCCAGAGTGAAGTTTCATGACTGACCACGGCCTTGATGATGTCAGGCAATTGCAGCCCCAACAGTAGGAAGATCAGGCCATTGAAGGCGAACTCCAGCAGCGACCAGACACTGCGATTGAGCAATCGGGTGCTGGTCTGGCGCGGCAGCAGGTCGAGCCAGCTCTGCATCATTCCCGCCGCCACCGCCGAGAGAATGCCCGAGGCCCCCAGGCGCTCGGCCAGGACGTAAGCCGCGAACGGCAATAGCAACATGAACACCACATGGGTCGCCGGATCGTCCCAGCCGCGGGCGATCATCCAGGCCCGCAGGCGCCCGACCAGCCAGCTCAGGGCCACGCCGACCGCCAAGCCACCCACCGCCACCAGGACAAAGGTCAGGCTGGCATTGGCCAGGGAGAACACCCCGGTAACGGCGGCCACCAGGGCGAACTTGAAAGTCACCAGGCCCGAGGCATCGTTCATCAGGGCCTCGCCCTGGAGCATGTGCATCAGCGGGGTTGGCAGGCGGTTCTGGGAAATGGCCGACACCGCGACGGCGTCAGTGGGCGACAGCACCGCGGCCAGGGCGAAAGCCACCGGCAACGGGATGGTCGGCAACAGCCAGTGAATGAAATAACCGGCCCCGACCACGGTGAACAACACCAGACCCACCGCCAAGGTCAGGATCGGGCCACGCAAGCGCCAGAACTCGCGCTTGGGCATGCGCCAACCGTCGGAAAACAGCAACGGCGGCAGGAACAGGAAAAGGAACAATTCCGGGTCCAGGGCCACATGCAAACCCAGGGTCGGCCAGGCCAACAGGGCTCCGGCGGCGATCTGTACCAGAGGCAAGGGCAGCGGAATCACCCGTCCGACCAGTCGCGAAAGACTCACCAGCATCAGCAGGATGAGGACGGTATAGGCGGTTTGCATAAAGCGAAAATCCAAGGCTCAACAGGAAAAATCGTACGCATCTCAGCTGAGAATCGCCGACGAAGTGCCATATTAGCCGCTTAAACTCGGTACTGACCGCTGCACAAAAGTCGCAAGCCCCATGACCTGCCATGCAACAACCTGCGACAAAGCCGATTTCAGGCCGACGCTGAAGCGCTGCGGTCGTGGCATAATCCGTGACCTTTCATCTCCAGCATCTCCAAAGGGGGCAATTCCTTGACCGCTTCAAGCAAAACGTTGCACCTTTTCGGCATCAAAGCCTGTGACACCATGAAAAAGGCGCGCACCTGGCTCGATGAACACGCTGTCAGCTATGACTTCCATGATTACAAAACCTCCGGCATTGACCGTGAGCACCTGAATCAGTGGTGCAACGAGCACGGCTGGCAGGTGGTGTTGAACCGCGCGGGCACGACCTTTCGCAAACTCGATGACGAAAGCAAAGCCGATCTCGACCAGGCGAAAGCCGTTGAACTGATGCTCGCGCAACCTTCGATGATCAAGCGCCCGGTGCTCGACCTCGGAGACAAGACCCTGATTGGCTTCAAGCCAGACCTTTACGCAGCGGCGCTCAAGTAAGCCTGCTCACTCTATTTCGCAAGAGGTAACTGCATGTCCACTACTCTGTTCAGCCTGGCATTCGGTGTCGGCACCCAAAATCGTCAAGGCGCCTGGCTGGAAGTGTTCTACGCATCGCCACTGCTCAATCCTGCCGCCGAAATCGTTGCCGCTGTCGCACCGATCCTCGGCTACAGCGAAGGCAACCAGGCCATCACCTTCACCACCGCCCAGGCCGCGCAAATGGCCGACGCGCTGAAAGGCATCGACGCCACCCAGGCTGCCCTGCTGACCCGCCTGGCCGAAAGCCACAAGCCGCTGGTAGCCACCCTGCTGGCCGAAGACGCTCAATTGACCTCCACCCCAGAGGCTTACCTGAAGCTGCACCTGCTGTCCCACCGCTTGGTCAAGCCGCACGGCCTGAGCCTGGCCGGGGTGTTCCCACTGCTGCCGAACGTAGCCTGGACCAGCCAGGGCGCCATCGATCTGGGCGAGTTGGCCGAGCGGCAACTGGAAGCCCGCCTGCGCGGCGAGCTGCTGGAAGTGTTCTCCGTGGACAAGTTCCCGAAAATGACCGACTACGTGGTGCCGAGCGGCGTGCGTATCGCTGATAGCGCACGAATCCGCCTGGGCGCCTACATCGGCGAGGGCACCACCGTGATGCACGAAGGCTTCGTCAACTTCAACGCCGGCACCGAAGGCCCGGGCATGATCGAAGGCCGTGTGTCGGCTGGCGTGTTCGTCGGCAAAGGTTCGGACCTGGGCGGTGGCTGCTCCACCATGGGCACCCTGTCGGGTGGCGGCAACATCGTGATCAAGGTCGGCGAAGGCTGCCTGATCGGCGCCAACGCCGGTATCGGTATTCCCCTGGGCGACCGCAACACCGTGGAGTCGGGTCTGTACGTGACCGCCGGCACCAAGGTGGCGCTGCTGGACGAAAACAACCAGCTGGTCAAAGTGCTCAAGGCCCGTGAACTGGCCGGCCAGCCGGACCTGCTGTTCCGCCGCAACTCGGAAACCGGCGCCGTGGAGTGCAAGACCCACAAGTCGGCCATCGAGCTGAACGAAGCGCTGCACGCTCACAACTAAGCAGCGATTCGGTTTCACTGGAACCGGCCGGGCGCTTATCATCGGCGCCCGGCCTGTTCAAACGAGTTCTGCCACCATGCTTGTACCCTCCCCCTGGCGCGCCGACTTCCCGGCCATCGCCGCCCTGCATCGCCAGGACCAGACGTACCTGGACAACGCCGCCACCACGCAAAAACCCCAAGCCCTGCTGGACGCCCTGGCCCACTACTACGCCAATGGCGCGGCCAATGTGCATCGCGCGCAGCACCTGCCCGGCGCCCATGCCACCCAGGCCTTCGAGGACAGTCGCCGCAAGGTCGGCCAATGGCTGAATGCCGGTGACAGCGGACAGATCATCTTCACCCACGGCGCCACCAGTGCGCTGAATCTCCTGGCTTATGGCCTGGAGCAGCAATTTGAAAGCGGCGATGAGATCGTCATCAGCGCCCTTGAACACCATGCCAACCTGCTGCCCTGGCAACAGTTGGCCCAACGTCGCGACCTCAAGCTGCTGATCCTGCCCCTGGATGCCGACGGACTGATCGATATTGATGCGGCAAGCCGTCTGATTGGCCCGCGCACTCGCCTGCTGGCAGTGAGCCAGTTGTCCAATGTGCTCGGCGCCTGGCAACCCTTGACGCCACTGCTGGCCATGGCCAAGGCCCAGGGCGCACTGACGGTGATCGACGGCGCCCAGGGCGTGGTCCATGGCCGTCACGATGTGCAGGCCCTGGGCTGCGACTTCTATGTGTTCTCCAGCCATAAACTTTATGGTCCGGACGGCGTCGGCGTGCTGTTCGGCCGTCATGCCGCGCTCAAGCACCTGCGTCATTGGCAGTTCGGCGGAGAAATGGTCCAGGACGCCGACTACCAGCACGCCAGCTTTCGCCCGGCGCCCCTGGGATTCGAGGCCGGCACCCCGCCGATTGCCGGAGTCATTGGCCTGGGGGCGACCCTGGATTACCTCGCTGGCCTGGATCAGCAGGCAGTGGCCACGCACGAAGCCGCGCTGCATGCCTATCTGCTGCAGGGCTTGCAGGCACGCAATGGCATCCGCCTGCTGGGCACGCCGCAACTGGCCCTGGTCAGCTTCGTCGTGGATGGCGTGCACAACGCCGACCTGGCCCACCTGCTGACCGAACAGGGCATTGCCGTTCGGGCCGGTCATCATTGCGCCATGCCGCTGATGAAAAGCTTCGGCCTCGTCGGGGCGATTCGCGTATCCCTGGCGCTGTACAACGACTCCGAGGACTTGGAGCGTTTCTTCGAAGCCCTGGATCAGGCCCTGGAGTTGCTGCGATGAGCCTGCCGGCGGACGCCGTGGCCGCCCTTGAAGTTTTCCAGGGGGCGGCCGGCTGGGAACAGCGGGCCCGCCTGCTGATGCAATGGGGCGAGCGCCTGCCACCCCTGAGCGAGGACGACAAGGTAGACGCCAATCGAGTCCATGGCTGTGAAAGCCAGGTCTGGCTAGTGGCGGCCCTGGAAAATGGTCATTGGCAGTTTGCCGCCGCCAGCGACGCACGACTGATTCGCGGTTTGGTGGCCTTGCTGCTGGCCCGGGTCAACGGCCTGACGGTGCAGCAATTGCAGGAAGTGGACCTGGCGGACTGGTTCAACCAGCTGGGCCTGTCGCGCCAGCTCTCGCCGTCGCGCAGCAATGGCCTGAACGCCGTCTTGCAACGCATGAACGAACTGGCCAGCGCCCTGTAGCCGCTGCCGAGCCTGCGAGGCTGCGAAAAGGTCCGCAGGACCTTGCCTGGCGATCTCCCGCCAGCCCCCCTAGCGGCCTCAAGCCCCACGGCCCGCCGGGCCGCTCGCAGCCTGCGGCAGCGGCTACAGGGGCTTGCTGCGTTCAGATGGGCGACGCACGCCGGCAACGATCTTGTCCACCGCCTTGGTCGCCGCCACCATGCCAAAGGTCGCGGTCACCATCATCACCGCGCCAAAACCGCCGGCACAGTCGAGCTTGACCCCGTCGCCGACAAAGCTCTTCTGCAGGCAGATGCTGCCATCGGGTTTCGGATAACGCAGTTGCTCAGTAGAAAACACACAGGGCACGCTGTAGTGCCGGGTCACGGTACGCGAAAAACCATAGTCACGACGCAAGGTGGAACGCACCTTGGAGGCCAACGGGTCATTAAAGGTGCGGTTCAGGTCGCAGACCTGGATCAGCGTCGGGTCGATCTGCCCGCCGGCACCGCCAGTGGTGATGATCTGGATCTTGCGCCGCTTGCACCAGGCAATCAGCGCCGCCTTGGCATTCACGCTGTCGATGCAATCGATCACGCAGTCGATGTCGGGGGTAATGTATTCGGCCATGGTCTCGCGGGTGACGAAATCCGCTACCGCGTGCACCTTACAGTCTGGGTTGATGCCCCGCAGGCGCTCGGCCATGACCTCGACCTTGGGCTTGCCCACGGTGCTGTCCAGGGCGTGCAACTGACGGTTGCTGTTGCTGACGCAGACATCGTCGAGGTCGAACAGCGAGATCTCCCCGACCCCGCAACGGGCGATGGCTTCCGCCGCCCAGGAACCGACTCCGCCGACGCCAACGATCGCCACATGGGCCGCCCGCAGCCGCTCCAGGCCTTCAATGCCATACAAACGGGCGACGCCGGCAAACCGTGGATCTTCTGTACTCATGACCATCACCTAAAAAACCGGCGCGCATTATAGAGCTGGGAAGCGACAAGTTTTAAGCCGCCAGCTACAAGTAAAGAACTTAAACGCAATTACAGTGCCCAAGGTCTGGCTTTCCTCTGTGCGCTGTACGCTCAGTTGAGGGCCGGTGTAGGATGCCCGCCGTTTGGCGCCTGCCAACCCTTCCCTCGTTCCACACCTTTTGGAACCCGAAATAGCTATGTCATCGCGTAAATTTGGACTCAACCTGGTGATAGTGCTGGCCATTGCCGCGCTGTTCACCGGTTTCTGGGCGCTGATCAATCGCCCGGTCTCGGCCCCCGACTGGCCGGAACAGATCTCCGGTTTTTCCTACTCGCCTTTCCAGCAGGGCCAGTTCCCGCAGAAGGAGCAGTACCCGTCCGACGATGAAATGCGTCGTGACCTGGAGATCATGAGCAAGCTGACCGACAACATCCGTACCTATTCGGTGGACGGCAGCCTGCAGGATATTCCCAAGCTGGCGGAAGAGTTTGGCCTGCGAGTGACCCTGGGGATCTGGATCAGCCCGGACCTGGAGCGCAACGAGCGGGAAATCATGCGCGCCATCGAGCTGGCCAACAGCTCACGCAGCGTCGTCCGCGTAGTGGTGGGCAACGAAGCGATCTTCCGCAAGGAAATCACCGCCGACCAGTTATCGGTGCTTCTCGACCGGGTCCGCGCTGCGGTGAAAGTTCCGGTGACCACTTCAGAACAGTGGCACGTCTGGGAAGAACACCCGGAACTGGCCAAACACGTCGATCTGATCGCCGCGCACATCCTGCCCTACTGGGAATTCATCCCGATGGACAAGGCCGGGCAGTTTGTCCTCGACCGCGCCCGGGACCTGAAGAAGATGTTCCCGAAAAAGCCGCTGCTGCTGTCCGAGGTGGGCTGGCCGAGCAACGGCCGCATGCGCGGTGGCGCTGACGCCAGCCCCGCGGACCAGGCGATCTACCTGCGGACCCTGGTCAACAAGCTCAATCGCCAGGGCTACAACTACTTTGTCATCGAAGCCTTCGACCAACCGTGGAAGGCCAGCGACGAGGGTTCGGTAGGCGCCTACTGGGGCGTGTTCAACGCTGCGCGCCAACAGAAATTCAACTTCGAAGGCCCTGTGGTGGCGATCCCGCAATGGCGGGTGCTGGCCATCGGTTCGGTGGTGCTGGCGCTGCTGTCGCTGACCCTGCTGATGATCGACGGCTCGGCCCTGCGCCAGCGCGGCCGCACCTTCCTGACCTTCATCGCCTTCCTCTGCGGTTCAGTGCTGGTGTGGATCGGCTACGACTACAGCCAGCAATACAGCACCTGGTTCAGCCTGACGGTGGGCTTCCTGCTGGCCCTCGGCGCGCTGGGGGTGTTTATCGTGCTGCTGACCGAGGCCCATGAACTGGCCGAGGCGGTGTGGGTCCGCAAACGCCGGCGCGAGTTCCTGCCGGTGGAAGGAGACTCCAGCTACCGGCCGAAAGTCTCGATCCACGTGCCCTGCTACAACGAGCCGCCGGAGATGGTCAAACAGACCCTCAACGCCCTGGCCAACCTCGATTACCCGGACTTCGAAGTCCTGATCATCGACAACAACACCAAGGACCCGGCGGTCTGGGAACCGGTGCAGGCCTATTGCGAGACCCTGGGTCCACGCTTCAAGTTCTTCCACGTCGCGCCCCTGGCCGGTTTCAAGGGCGGCGCCCTGAACTACCTGCTGCCGCACACCGCCAAGGATGCCGAAGTGATCGCGGTGATCGACTCCGACTACTGCGTCGACCGCAACTGGCTCAAGCACATGGTGCCGCACTTCGCCGATCCGAAGATCGCCATCGTACAATCGCCCCAGGACTACCGCGACCAGAACGAAAGTACCTTCAAGAAGCTCTGCTATGCGGAATACAAGGGCTTCTTCCATATCGGCATGGTCACCCGCAACGACCGTGACGCGATCATCCAGCACGGCACCATGACCATGACCCGGCGTTCGGTGCTGGAAGAATTGGGCTGGGCCGACTGGTGCATCTGCGAAGACGCCGAGCTGGGCCTGCGAGTGTTCGAGAAAGGCCTGTCGGCGGCCTACCATCACGAAAGCTACGGCAAGGGCCTGATGCCCGACACCTTCATCGACTTCAAGAAGCAGCGCTTCCGCTGGGCCTATGGCGCGATCCAGATCATCAAGCGCCACACCGCCAGCCTGCTGCGTGGCAAGGACACCGAACTGACCCGTGGCCAGCGCTACCACTTCCTGGCGGGTTGGCTGCCGTGGGTGGCGGACGGCATGAACATTTTCTTCACCGTCGGCGCCCTGCTGTGGTCGGCGGCGATGATCATCGTGCCGCAACGGGTCGACCCGCCGCTGCTGATCTTCGCGATCCCGCCGCTCGCGCTGTTCGTGTTCAAGGTGGGCAAGATCATCTTCCTCTACCGCAGGGCAGTGGGGGTCAACCTCAAGGATGCGTTCTGCGCGGCCCTGGCCGGCCTGGCCTTGTCCCACACCATCGCCAAGGCGGTGCTGTACGGCTTCTTCACCAGCAGCATCCCGTTCTTCCGCACCCCGAAGAACGCCGACAACCACGGCTTCTGGGTAGCCATCTCGGAAGCCCGGGAAGAGTTGTTCATCATGCTGCTGTTGTGGGGCGCGGCGCTGGGGATCTTCCTGGTACAGGGGCTGCCCAGCAACGACATGCGCTTCTGGGTGACCATGCTTCTGGTGCAGTCGCTGCCCTATGTGGCGGCACTGATCATGGCGTTCCTGTCGTCACTGCCAAAACCTGCGGAACACCCCGAGCCGGCTCCAGCCGCCTAAATCGATGCAAAGCACTAAACGGCGGCCTCAGGCCGCCGTTTTGCTTTAAGATATCCGCCATTTTGCGCGCCCCGCCCAACCCTGTAGGCGCTGGCTGACCAGCGAACCACGCGACGCGGTGTAACCAGTAAACCGCCATCGCCGGCCAGCCGGCTCCTACACAATGCCTTGCACCGGAGTTCCCCATGACGGCCCCTGCCGAGCTTTCGCCGACCCTGCAACTTGCCTGTGATCTGATCCGTCGCCCCTCGGTGACGCCGGTCGACGCCGACTGCCAGAAGCTGATGATGCAGCGCCTGGGGGATGCCGGCTTCAAGCTGGAACCGATGCGCATCGAGGACGTGGACAACTTCTGGGCCACCCATGGCCAGCATGAAGGCCCGGTGCTGTGCTTCGCCGGCCACACTGACGTGGTGCCCACCGGCCCGGTCCAGGCCTGGCAGAACGACCCGTTCGAAGCCCTGATCGACGAGCACGGCATGCTGTGTGGCCGTGGCGCGGCGGACATGAAAGGCAGCCTGGCCGCCATGCTGGTGGCCGCCGAGCGCTTTGTCGCCGATTACCCGGACCACAAGGGCTCGATAGCCTTCCTGATCACCAGCGACGAAGAAGGCCCGGCGCACCATGGCACCAAGGCGGTGGTGGAACGCCTGGCGGCACGCAAGGAGCGCCTGGACTGGTGCATCGTCGGTGAACCTTCGAGCACCAGCCTGGTGGGCGACGTGGTCAAGAATGGTCGCCGCGGCTCCCTCGGCGCCAAGCTCACGGTGCGTGGGGTGCAAGGCCACGTGGCCTACCCGCATCTGGCCAAGAACCCGATCCACCTGGCGGCACCGGCCCTGGCGGAACTGGCGGCCGAACACTGGGACGACGGCAATGCCTTCTTCCCGCCCACCAGCTTCCAGATTTCCAACCTCAATTCCGGGACCGGCGCCACCAATGTGATCCCCGGTGATCTGGTGGCGGTGTTCAACTTCCGCTTCTCCACCGAATCCACCGTTGAAGGCCTGCAACAACGGGTTGCAGCGATCCTCGACAAGCACGGCCTGGACTGGCACGTGGACTGGGCCCTGTCCGGCCTGCCGTTCCTCACCGAACCCGGCGCCCTGCTGGACGCGGTCTCGGCCAGCATCAAGCAAGTCAC
Source organism: Pseudomonas sp. BLCC-B112 (assembly GCF_028550695.1). Classification (NCBI taxonomy): domain Bacteria; kingdom Pseudomonadati; phylum Pseudomonadota; class Gammaproteobacteria; order Pseudomonadales; family Pseudomonadaceae; genus Pseudomonas; species Pseudomonas sp. BLCC-B112. The sequence goes on along the minus strand of NZ_JAQQGK010000001.1, from coordinate 479,109 downwards.
TGGCCGCGAGACCCAGGCGTCCACCAGCGGCGGCACGTCCGACGGGCGCTTCATCGCCACCCTGGGCACCCAGGTGGTGGAATTGGGCCCGGTCAACGCCACCATCCACCAGGTCAACGAGCGGATCCTGGCCAGCGACCTGGATGTGCTGACCGAGATCTACTATCAGACTCTCGTCAAGTTGCTTGCCTGATGCTTGCCTGTCCTCTTTGCAACGCACCGCTGAACGCGGTGGACAACGGCGTGGTCTGCCCGGCCGGGCATCGCTTCGACCGTGCCCGCCAGGGCTACCTGAACCTGCTGCCGGTGCAGCACAAGAACAGCCGTGACCCGGGCGACAACCAGGCCATGGTCGAGGCCCGCCGCGACTTTCTCAACGCTGGGCACTACGCCCCGGTGGCCCGGCGCCTGGCAGAGCTGGCGGCAGAACGCACGCCCCAGCGCTGGGTCGACATCGGCTGCGGCGAGGGTTACTACACCGCGCAGTTGGCCGACGCCCTGCCCGACGCCGACGGCTACGCCCTGGATATTTCCCGGGAGGCCGTGAAACGCGCCTGTCGTCGCGCGCCGCAACTGACCTGGATGGTCGCCAGCATGGCGCGCATCCCGTTGGCCGATGCCAGCTGCCAGTTTCTCGCCAGCGTCTTCAGCCCCCTCGACTGGCAAGAGGCCAAGCGCCTGTTGAGCCCGGGTGGCGGCCTGATGAAAGTCGGCCCTACCAGCGGCCACCTGATGGAGCTGCGCGAACGCCTGTACGACGAAGTGCGTGAATACACCGACGACAAGCACCTGGCCCTGGTGCCGGAGGGCATGGCCCTGGCCCACAGCGAAACCCTGGAGTTCAGGCTGCGCCTGGAGCGCCCGGAAGATCGCGCCAACCTGTTGGCCATGACGCCCCACGGCTGGCGCGCCAGCGCCGAACGCCGGGCCGCAGTGATCGAGCAGGCCGAGCCTTTCGAGGTCAGCGTGTCGATGCGCTACGATTACTTCGTGCTGCAGTAACCCCCCACTTAACCCAACGACCGCGGGCATGGGCCCGAGGTCGAAGAAATCCGCGAATGGATTTTTCAGACCGGCAATGAGGACATCCATGCGCCAGCCCGATATCGAGATTTACCTGAAAGACGCCGACGTCGACTACAAGGCCATCGCCACCTGGCTCGGCGCCGTGCTCGGCCCTTGCAGCGACTGGGTGCAAAAGGGCCAGACCTACAAATGCACCGCAGGCTCAGTACCCGTGACCTGGCTGCCCAAGGCCGTGGGCAAGTGGAACAGCCTGTACCTGGAAAGCGACCAGACTCCGTGGGACGACGACATTGCCTGTGCCCGCGCCGCCTTTGCCGCGCTGAATGTGGAAGTGCGCTGTGCACCGGGCAGTTGGGTCGAGGAAGAAGGTGAAGAGACCGCCGATCGCTGGATTCGCATCAGCACCGACGGCGAAGAAGAGATTACCTGGCGCACTGCCTGAACAGCGCAATCCGGTAGGAGCCGGCTTGCCGGCGAAAAGGCCCCTGAGCCTTGCATCGCCAGCGCCCCGTTCGCTGGCAAGCCAGCTCCTGCAGGGTTGGTTACAGGCCGACGACGTCTTCGGCTTGCAGACCTTTCTGACCTTCGACCACGGCGTATTCCACCTGCTGGCCTTCGGTCAGCGAACGGTGGCCTTCGCCACGGATCGCTCGGTAATGGACAAACACGTCCGCCCCACCTTCACGCTGGATAAAGCCGTAGCCCTTGGCGTCGTTGAACCACTTCACGTTGCCGGTCTCACGAGTAGTCATGAATCCACACCTCATTTTTTTATTATTGGCTGGGCGCACTGCCACCCTGCCTTGAGAACTTTCCCTCGAGCTGCCTCTCTATGACTGGAGGCAATACGACCGCGGGAGAGTCGGCCGAGTATATGACAGGCGTAAAAACTCTCAACTCAATCTTGTTTGGGTGCTTTTTTGCCGATTTTCGGCGAATCCGGCACACTACCGGCCCCGAGCAGGTGCTCGGTTTTGATTTCTTATTCACTCACGCAGAAGCCGTATGACCCGCTCCCCGATCCGTCGTCTTGTGTTTGGCACCTTGCGCCGCCTGCTGTACCTCTGGGTCCGCTCGGAAACCATCAACCAGTCGTCCTTCACCCTCGACCTCGACCGCAGCCGGCCGGTGTTCTACGTCCTGCAAAACCCATCCCTGACCGACCTCGCCGTGGTCGATACCGAATGCACCAAGGCCGGCTTGCCGCGCCCGGTACTGCCGGTGTCGGTGGGCAACCTGCTGGAGCCCGCGGCGTTCTTCTACCTGACCCCGGAACCCGACTGGCTCGGTCGCCAGGACAAACGCGGCGCACCGCCAACCCTGACCCGACTGGTCAGCGCCCTGACCCAGAACGCTGCCGAAGATGCGCAAATCATTCCGGTCAGTGTGTTCTGGGGCCAGTCCCCGGACAGCGAGTCTAGCCCCTGGAAGCTGCTGTTCGCCGACAGTTGGGCGGTCACCGGACGCCTGCGCCGGCTGCTGAGCATCATGATCCTGGGGCGCAAGACCCGGGTGCAGTTCTCGGCCCCGATCAACCTGCGCGAACTGATCGAGCACAACAAGGGTCACGAACGCACCGTGCGCATGGCCCAGCGCATCCTGCGGGTGCACTTTCGCAACCTCAAGGCCGCGGTCATCGGCCCGGACATCTCCCACCGGCGCAACCTGGTCAAGGGCCTGCTCAACCAGCCCCTGGTGAAACAGGCGATCCTCGACGAAGCCGAGCGCGAGAAGATCTCCCCGGAAAAGGCCAAGGCCCAGGCCCTGCGCTACGGCAACGAGATCGCCTCGGACTACACCTACACTGCAATCCGCTTCCTGGAAGTGGTGCTGAGCTGGTTCTGGAACAAGATCTACGACGGGATCAAGGTCAACCACCTCGAAGGCGTACAGAAAATCGCCCAGGGCCACGAAGTGATCTACGTGCCCTGCCACCGCAGCCATATCGACTACCTGCTGCTGTCCTACCTGCTGTTCCGCAATGGCCTGACCCCGCCGCACATCGCCGCCGGGATCAACCTCAACATGCCGGTGATCGGCAGCCTGTTGCGCCGAGGCGGGGCCTTCTTCATGCGCCGCACCTTCAAGGGCAACCCGCTGTACACCTCGGTGTTCAACGAGTACCTGCACACCCTGTTCACCAAGGGTTTCCCGGTGGAGTACTTCGTCGAAGGCGGCCGCTCGCGCACCGGGCGCATGCTGCAGCCCAAGACCGGGATGCTGGCCATCACCCTGCGCAGCTTCCTGCGTTCCTCACGCATGCCCATCGTTTTCGTGCCGGTGTACATCGGCTACGAGCGGGTTCTGGAAGGCCGCACCTACCTGGGCGAACTGCGCGGCGCGAGCAAGAAGAAGGAGTCGATCTTCGACATCTTCAAAGTCATCGGCGCCCTCAAACAGCGCTTTGGCCAGGTGGCGGTGAACTTCGGCGAACCGATCAAACTGGCGGAATTCCTCGACCAGGAACAACCGGACTGGCGCACCCAGGAACTGGGCCCGCAATACCGCCCGGCCTGGCTCAATGAAACCACCAACCGCCTGGGCGAGCGGGTGGCTCAGCACCTCAATGAAGCCGCGGCGATCAACCCGGTGAACCTGGTGGCCCTGGCCCTGCTGTCCACCAGCCGCCTGGCCCTGGACGACCGAGCCATGGCCCGGGTCCTGGACCTGTACCTGGCGCTGTTGCGCCGCGTGCCCTACTCGCCCCACACCACCTTGCCGGAAGGCGACGGCCAGGCGCTGATCCAGCACGTCAAGGACATGAACCTGCTGGCCGAGCAGAACGACGCCCTGGGTAAGATCCTCTACCTGGACGAGCAGAACGCCGTCCTCATGACCTACTACCGCAACAACGTGCTGCACATCTTCGCCCTGCCGGCACTGCTGGCGAGCTTCTTCCAGAGTTCGTCGCGCATGAGCCGCGAACAGATCCTGCGCTACACCCGCGCGCTGTATCCCTACCTGCAGTCGGAGCTGTTCATTCGCTGGTCCCTGGAAGAACTGGACGGCGTGGTGGATCAATGGCTGGAGGCCTTCGTCGAACAGGGCCTGCTGCGCTTCGAGAAAGACCTGTACCTGCGCCCGGCGCCCAGCTCGCGGCATTTTGTCCTGCTGACCCTGCTGTCCAAGAGCATCGCCCAGACCCTGCAGCGCTTCTACATGGCCATTTCCCTGTTGCTCAACAGCGGCCAGAACAGTATCAGCGCCGAAGAACTGGAAGACCTGTGCACGGTCATGGCCCAGCGCCTGTCGATCCTGCATGGCCTCAATGCCCCGGAGTTCTTCGACAAGAGCCTGTTCCGCCACTTCATCCAGACCCTGCTGGATCAAGGCGTGCTGCGCCGCGACGAAGCCGGCAAGCTGAGCTATCACCCACTGCTGGGGGAACTGGCCGAGGGCGCGGCCAAACGGGTGCTGCCGGCGGAGATTCGCCTGTCGATCCGCCAGGTCGCCCTGCACCGCAGCGAAGATGCCGCCGACCAGCTCGCGGCACCGGCGCAAAGCGACTAGATTCTTATCGGCGCCGCAGAACCTGCGGCGCCCTCGATACGGAGATCCGTCATGAAAAAACTCACCCTGCTGGCAGCCACTGCGCTGCTTGGAGCCTGCCAGGCCATGCAACCCGCAGCCAAGGCCAGCCTCGACGGCGAAGTCTTCTATCTGCAACGCATCGCCCTGCCGCCTGCCGCCACCTTGAGCGTGAGCCTGCAGGACGTCTCCCTGGCGGACGCTCCGGCGGTGGTCCTGGCCGAGCAGATTGGCCCGGTCAAAGGCCAGGTGCCGCTGCCCTTCCACCTCAGCTACGACCCGGCCCAGGTCAAGCCCGGCCACCGCTACGCGGTCAGTGCGCGGATCGAACTGGACGGCAAGCTGATGTTCATCACCACCGAACACAACGGGGTCAACCTCGACGGCAAAGATCCCCAGCCGTTGAAACTCCGTGTCGACGCTGTACGTTAATTTTCATTGCCCAAGGAAGCCGCCATGCTCCGTACCTCGCTCCGTTTCACCAGCCTGTGCGCTGGCCTGCTGATCTCCGCCAGTGCCCTGGCCCTGTCCCTGAGCGACCTGTCCCAGGGTGACGCCAGCGGTGGCCTCAAGGACGCCCTGACCCAAGGCGCACAGATCGCCGTCAAACAGCTGGGGACGCCCGGCGGGTTCAGCAACAACCCCGATGTGCGTATCGAACTGCCGGGCAACCTCGGCAAAGTCGCGAAGAAAATGAAACAGTTCGGCATGGGTGATCAGGTCGATCAGCTGGAAACCAGCATGAACAAAGCCGCTGAGGCCGCCGTGCCGCAAGCACAGGCACTGCTGGTGGACGCGGTGAAGAAGATGACCGTGGCCGACGCCAAGGGCATTCTCGCCGGTGGCAAGGACTCCGCCACCCAGTATCTGGACAAGAGCAGCCGCGAACAGATCCGCGCCAAGTTCCTGCCTATCGTCAAGCAAGCCACCGATCAGGTCGGCCTGGCCAAGCAGTACAACTCCTTCGCCGGCCAGGCCGCGACCCTGGGTGTGCTGGATGCCAAGAGCGCCAACATCGAAGGCTACGTGACCGAGCAAGCCCTCAATGGTCTGTTCGAAATGATCGGCAAGCAGGAAGAAACCATTCGCCAGAACCCGGCGGCTGCGGCCACCAGCCTGGCCAAGAAAGTCTTCGGCACCCTCTGATCCGCCCTACGGCCTTGCCCACTGTTTAGCGGGCAAGGCCGCGAGTGCCGGCAGTACAGCAGGTTGCCCTGACGGTGCAGCTCCCATTGGCTCTTGGGCAAGCACCGCAGCTCCTACTGAAGGCAGACTCCCTGGCTAGAGGGCAGCCCCCGGATGAAATGCCAGAGCTGGCGGTCCGGTCATAGCGCCCCCTGCGGCCGGCGGTCCATTGACGACCTTGCGGTCCAGGCCTGCTCCCCCCTATGTCCCAGGCAGCAAATGTTCGAAGAGCACGTTGCCCAATTGCTGGAAAACCTGCAATGCGGAAAAACCAGGCCGGGTAATCTCTACCCGGCCCAGGTTGATGCCTTGCGAGTTGCCCGGATCAGTCCTTCCTGACCCGGAACCAGGCCGCATACAGCGCTGGCAGAAACAGCAGGGTCAAGACCGTGGCGATAATCAGGCCGCCCATGATGGCCACCGCCATCGGCCCGAAGAACACACTGCGCGACAGCGGAATCATCGCCAGTACCGCCGCCAGGGCAGTCAGCACGATGGGACGGAAACGCCGCACAGTGGCTTCGATGATCGCATCCCAGGGACGCAGGCCAGCCTTGATGTCCTGTTCGATCTGGTCCACCAGGATCACCGAGTTGCGCATGATCATCCCGGACAGGGCAATGGTGCCGAGCATGGCCACAAAGCCGAAGGGCTGGCGGAACACCAGGAGGAACAGGGTGACCCCGATCAGCCCCAGGGGCGCAGTGAGGAACACCATGGCGGTGCGCGAAAAACTGCGCAGCTGAATCATCAGCAAGGTCAGCACTACCACGATGAACAGCGGCACGCCGGCCTTCACCGAGTTCTGGCCACGGGCCGAATCCTCGACAGTGCCGCCCACCTCCAGCAAGAAGCCGTCCGGCAGTTCGGCGCGAATCGGCTCCAGGGTCGGCAGAATCTGCTGCACCAACGTCGCCGGTTGTTCCTTGCCGTAGATATCGGCACGCACGGTGACGTTGGGCAAGCGGTTACGGTGCCAGATCACCCCTTCCTCGAAGCCGTACTCCAGGGTCGCGACCTGGGACAGCGACACGCTCTGGCCGTTGTCGGTGGGCACTGCCAGGCTTGGCAACAAGGCCAGCTCAGTGCGCTCCTGCTGGGTTCCGCGCAGGAGAATCTCGATCAGTTCGTTGTCCTCACGGTACTGGCTGACGGTGGAACCGATCAGCGAGCTCTGCAGGAACTTCGACAGGTTGGCCGTGCTGACACCCAGCGCCCGGGCCCGGTCCTGATCGATATTCAGGTAGACCACCTTGCTCGGCTCCTCCCAGTCCAGGTGAACGTTGACCACATGGGGGTTCTCCCGCACCTTGACAGCCACCTTGCGCGCCAGGGCGCGAACCTCCTCGATGTGCTCGCCTGTGACCCGGAACTGCACCGGGTAACCCACTGGCGGACCGTTCTCCAGGCGCGTGACCCGAGAGCGCAAGGCCGGGAACTGTTCATTGAGGGTCGCGATCAGCCAACTGCGCAGGCTCTCCCGCTCCTCGATGGTCTTGGCCAGCACCACAAACTGGGCAAAGCTGGTGGCCGGCAGTTGCTGGTCCAGCGGCAGGTAGAAACGCGGCGAGCCGGTTCCCACGTAGGCCACGTAGTTGTCGATGCCTGGGTGGTCCTTGAGCATCGCCTCCAGGCGCTTGACCTCATCGGCGGTGTTGCTCAGGGAAGCACCTTCCGCCAGTTTCAGGTCGACCATCAATTCCAGGCGGCCCGAGGCCGGGAAGAACTGCTGCGGGACAAAACGGAACAGCATCACCGAACCGACGAATGCCAGGATGGTCAGGACGATCACGGTCTTGCGCCGCTCCACGCACCAGCCCACCACCCGGCGCACGCGCTGGTAGAAAGGCGTGCCGTGGGGATTGGACTCGGCGCCGTGCTTGGCGGCGTGGATCTTGGCCAGGTCCGGCAGGAGCTTTTCCCCCAGGTAGGGAACGAAGACCACGGCGGCAATCCACGAAGCCACCAGGGCGATGGTCACCACCTGGAAGATCGAGCGGGTGTACTCGCCGGTGCCGGACTGGGCCGTGGCAATCGGCAAAAAGCCCGCTGCGGTAATCAGGGTGCCGGTGAGCATGGGAAAGGCGGTACTGGTCCAGGCAAAGCTGGCGGCCTTGATCCGGTCGAAACCCTGCTCCATCTTGATCGCCATCATCTCCACCGCAATGATCGCGTCATCCACCAACAGCCCCAACGCCAGCACCAGCGCGCCCAGGGAAATCTTGTGCAGGCCTATCCCCAGGTAGTACATGGTGGCGAACGTGATCGCCAGCACTAAGGGAATCGCCAGGGCCACTACCATGCCGGTGCGCACACCCAGGGAGAAGAAGCTCACCAGCAGGACAATGATCAGGGCCTCGGCCAGCACCCGGACAAACTCGCCGACCCCGGTTTTCACCGCCGCCGGCTGATCGGACACCTTGCGCAACTCCATCCCCGCCGGCAGGCTTTTCTGCAGGCGGGAGAACTCGCCTTCCAGGGCCTTGCCCAACACCAGGATGTCGCCGCCGTCCTTCATCGCCACGGCCAGGCCAATGGCGTCTTCCCCCATGAAACGCATGCGCGGTGCCGGTGGATCATTAAAGCCGCGACGCACATCCGCCACATCACCAATGCGGAAGGTGCGATCGGCGACCCGGATCGGGAAATTGCGGATCTGCTCCACCGTCTGGAAGTTGCCGGATACCCGCAATTGCACCCGCTCGCTGGGGGTCTCGAAGAACCCCGCAGTGGACACTGCGTTCTGCTCCTCCAGCGCCTTTTGCACCGCTGCCAAGGGCAGGCCCAGGGTTGCCAGCTTGACGTTGGATAGCTCGATCCAGATCTTTTCGTCCTGCAGGCCCAGCAGATCGACCTTGCCCACGTCCTTGACCCGCTGCAGCTGGATCTGGATACGGTCGGCATAGTCCTTGAGCACGGCGTAGTCGAAGCCCTGCCCTGTCAGCGCATAGATATTGCCGAAGGTCGTACCGAATTCATCGTTGAAGAAGGGTCCCTGGATGCCCGGCGGCAGGGACTGGCGAATGTCGCTGATCTTCTTGCGAACCTGATACCAGAGTTCGGGAATCTCGTTGGAGTGCATCGAATCCCGGGCAATGAAGGTCACCTGGGATTCCCCGGGGCGGGAGAAGGAAACGATGCGATCGTACTCGCCGGTTTCCATGAGTTTCTTTTCAATGCGCTCGGTGACCTGGCGCGACACTTCCTGGGCCGTGGCCCCCGGCCAGTTGGTGCGGATTACCATGGCCTTGAAAGTGAAAGGCGGGTCTTCGCTCTGGCCCAACTTGGTGTAGGACAGCGCACCGACAATGGCCAGCAACAGCATCAGGAACAGGACGATCTGGCGATTGCGCAACGCCCATGCAGAAAGGTTGAAACCCATCGGGGACTACTCCTTGACCGCCAGATTGACCACACGGTTGGAGCGATCCACCGGGCGCACCTGCAAGCCCTCATGGAGCACATGCACCCCGGCTGCCACCACCCAATCGCTGGCGCTCAAGCCTTCGAGCACCGGCACTGTCTTCTCACCGAAGGCACCGACCCGTACCGGCGTCTTGTGCAAGGTGTTGTTGGCATCGACTCGCCAAACGTAGGTCGCGCCCCCTTCGGCAGTCAGCGCCGACAATGGCACCGACAGCGACAGCGCATCAGCGCTCTGGATGAACACCCTGGCGCTCTGGCCCAACTCCGCCGGAACCTTGCCGGCACTGAAGGCAATGCGTGCGGCAAAGGTCCGGGACTTGGGATCGGCAGCCGGGGACAGCTCGCGGATGCGCCCGTCGAAACGTTGGCCCGGCTGGGTCCAGAGTTCCACCGAGACTGGCTGGCCGACCTTGAAGCGACCGTAGTTCTGCTCGGGGAAGCTGATCAGCACCTCACGCTCACCGTCAGTGGCCAGGGTAAAGACTGTCTGCCCGGCCGCCACCACTTGCCCCACTTCCACTGCGCGCTTGGCCACCACGCCATCCTGCGGGGCACGCAGCACGGCATAACCGGCCTGGTTGTTGGCCACGTCGAACTCGGCCTTGATCTGCTTCAGGCGTGCTTCACCAGCACGGTAGAGGTTTTCGGCGTTGTCGTATTGGGAATGGCTGACCATCTGCCGCTCCAGCAGGGTCTTGTAGCGATCACGCTCGGCGCGCACCAGATTGAGGTTGGCAGTGGCCGCCGTGACTTGGGCCCGAGTGGCCTCCAGTTGCAGGCGAACATCCTGGGGATCGAGTTCGGCCAGGGGCTGATTGGCCTTGACCCGCTCGCCCTCTTCCACCAGTCGTCGACTGACCTTGCCACCGATACGAAACGCCAGCTCGGGTTCGTAGCGGGCTCGCACCTCGCCCGGATAACTGTCCGAAACCCGCGCCGAAGGCTCTGGCTGAACCACCATGGCCGGTCGAACGCCAATTTGAACGGGCTCTTCGTGCCCACAAGCAGACAGAAAAAAAGCCAGGCTGACTGGCAAGGCATAGCGGAACATGGCGGCGACCTTTCGCTAATGGTGCTTGGAATAATTATACTGGCCGGTATGTTATTAATAGCAAACTCACCAGTCCAGTATTAACAGCGAAAAAATGTCCGACAATCACTCCGCAAACGTTGGGCCAGGCAGGCCCAAGGATCTGGCCAAGCGCCAGGCCATTCTCGAAGCAGCGAAAAACCTGTTTCTGAGCAATGGCTACGCCAGTACCAGCATGGATGCGGTCGCCGCCGAAGCCGGCGTTTCAAAACTCACGGTCTATAGCCATTTCAACGACAAAGAGACCCTGTTCACCGCCGCCGTGGTGGCCAAGTGCGAAGAGCAGCTGCCCACGCTGATCTACGAACTGACGCCCGACACACCGGTGCGAGGCGTCCTGTTGAACATCGCACGAGGCTTTCATCAGCTGATCAACAGCGACGAGTCGGTGAACCTGCATCGCTTGATCATGGCCCTGGGCAATCAGGATCCCAAGCTCTCGCAAATGTTCATTGAGGCCGGCCCCGAACGCGTACTGCAGGGTATGGAGCGGCTGCTGGGGCGAATCAATCAGTTAGGCACCTTGCACATCGACAAGCCGCGCAATGCCGCCGAGCATTTCTTCTGCATGCTCAAGGGCGGGGCGAACTTCCGCCTGCTCTATGGTTGCGGCGAGCCCTTGAGAGGCCCCGCTGCGGAAGAGCACGTGCAAGAAGTGGTGGATCTGTTCATGCGCGCCTACCGGCCATAGAAACCGGCATGTGCGGGAGCAGGCTGGTGTAGGAGCTGGCTTGCCAGCGAAGAGGCCCTGAGATCGCCTTCGCCGGCAAGCCGGCTCCTACAACCAGGAGCCCTCCCCTGAAACCGCTTTTGCCAGCAAGCCGGCGCCTACATCGGGTTCAGGCCTTGAGGGCCTTCTTCGGGTAGATATCGTAGCGACTGGATTTGCCTTCCAGTCCATGGCTTGGCTTCGGCCCTTCAATGCACGGTGCCTTGCGCGGGCGCTTGACCACCACTCGATGGCTGGCCAGGGCCAGGGCTGCGGCCAGCAGTGCCGGAGCGTCATTGTCGTCCCCCACCAACGGCCGGAACAGACGCATTTCCTTTTTCACCAAGGCGCTTTTCTCCCGATGGGGAAACATCGGATCGAGGTAGATCACCTGAGGCGGCTCGCCCTCCCAGTTGCGCATCAGCTCGATAGAGTTGCCCTTGAGCAAGTGCATGCGGGCAACGATAGGCGCCACCTCGGCGTCCAGCGCCCCCCGGGCCAACCCGTCCTCCAGCAGCGCACCAATCAATGGCTGGCGCTCGATCAGACTCATCTCACAGCCGAGGGTAGCCAGGACAAACCCGTCCTTGCCCAAGCCTGCCGTGGCATCCAGCACCCGTGGCCGCACGCCCTGAGCAACGCCCACCGCCTTGGCAATCATCTGCCCGCTGCCACCACCGTACAGCCGCCGATGGGCCGCTCCGCCTTCAACAAAGTCCACCCGCACCGGCCCTGGTGCATCGGCGCCCAGCTGTTGCAATTGCAGCCCCTGCTCACCCACCTGCAGGGCAAACTCGGCCTCGTCGATCTGCAACGGCAGTCCCAGGCGTTGTGCCCATTGCTGAGCCTGCGGCGCGAATTCAGCGTCCAGGGCCTCGACTTTGATGCGGCAGGCCGCGGGTTGCTCATTCATCTGAAAACACACTCAAAAAATTAATGATCGGCAAAAACTGCCGATAACAGAACTATCGGCCATTTTGCCAGAGCTCAGCGTCGACCGAGAGCAATGTCAGACATTCAACGCACATCGATAGGTTATATCTCTCGCCACGGCGACTATGGCCTACGCAACTCCCAGGCACTGAGCGGCGTCAGCCATCTGTGGCAGGACTTCTTTGCCCAGGCCCTGGCCGAGCAACAGGGAGAAGGCGCGAGCGTTGACGGGCTGCCCGCGGTGGCCATTGATGGTCCCGTGGAGCCGGTTGGCGGCACCGATGTTCTGACGCAGATCGTCAACCAGCGCCATTGCGATGTTCAGGACACCGAGATTCGTCCCCCTGAGCCGCTGTTCCTGCCGATCGCCGAATTCGAAATGGAGCTGCTGGACAAACCGGCTCCGCCCTTCCCTCCAGAAGAAATCGTTGCCCAGCAACGTCAGCAGGACTTTGAGAGTGGCTGGGTCCGCCCGATCGTGCTCAATGCCGGTCAGCCGCTGCCGGCCCCCGGCCCGGCGCCGGAACCACGTCCGCTGCACCTGCCCATCGCCGAATTCGAACTGGACCTGCTGGATAAACCGGCCGAACCGTTCCCGCCGCAGGAGCTTATCGAGCAACAGCGGCAGATGGACTTCGACATCGGCTGGGCACGCCCACTGATTCTGCAGAACCTGCGCATCGCCGCCTGAGCCGGCTCCTCAGCGACATATCCACCAAGGCCCTACATCCAGATGAAAATGGTTGCGATGGGCGCTGTTGTAATCCGGCCCCAGTACCACATTGAATGCATCGCAGGCACCGTCCCGGGCCAGTCGCAAAAAACGTCCCGCATCGCTGTCCTTCGGCCAATCCTTGAGCACACTGATGCTGCGCCCGTCCGCCAGTCGAAAACCGGCAATATCCAGGGCGTTGGCACTGGCGTGCTGACTGCGAGCACCATTCTCACGACTGTACATATTGCGGCAGGCAAAACTGCCCAGATGATCGACCCGCGCCACGCGCTGCCCATACACCGCCTGTGCCGCGGGCTGCAGCCCGTGGCGCTCATAAAGGGCAAAGGCCACCGCCAGTGGGCAACTGGCAAGGAAGCTGCTGCTCAAGGCGACATCGCCACCTTGCACGCGCAAGGTATTGCTCAATGGGCAGGCCACATCACCACGACTGTCGGGCTGGCGACTGGTGCGCAAGCCGGAACGGCCAAGCACCTCGTCGCACAGCTGCGGATCGTCCCGCAGCCGCGCCAGCTTGAAGCGGGTCAACAGATTCGGCTTGGCCCTTACATCCAGCGGCGCCCAAGGGTTCCAGGCATCCGCCAGCGGCACCCAGCCCAGGCGTATACCGATCAACAACAAGGCGCCCAGCAACAACAGGACGCCCAGAATTCTCACCACCCGCACAGAATGTCCCGCTTTATGGCTGTTTGAACAATTGATTGATCTGCCGAAACGGCATCGCACGATCGGCAAAATCAAAGCGACCATGCTCGCGGATATCCTCCGCAGCCCGGTAGAAAGCACCATAGGCGGCCCGGGCCAGGGCCGAACCGACACTGATGCGCTTGACCCCCAGCTCCGCCAGTTGCGCCACGCTCAGGTTGAGGCCACCGGACATCAGCACGTTCACCGGCTTGGGCGCCACAGCCCGTACCACCTGCACAATCTCCTCGGCGCTGCGTAGGGCCGGAGCATAGAGGACATCGGCACCGGCTTCGGCAAAGGCCTGCAAGCGGCGAATGGTGTCTGGCAGATCATCACGACCGTGGAGCAGGTTCTCCGCCCTGGCAGTCAGGATGAAGGGGAATGGCAAGCTGCGCACGGCGGCAGCACAAGCCTCGATACGCTCCACCGCCAGGTTGAAGTCATAGATAGGGTCGTCGGCGCGACCGCTGGCGTCCTCGATCGAGCCTCCAACCACACCACTGGCTGCCGCCAACAACAGGGCTTGGGCGCAACCTTCAGGACTGTCGGAAAAGCCGTTTTCCAAGTCCACCGCCACCGGCAGGCTGCTGGCACCGACGATGACCCGCACATTGTCCAGGGTGTCTTCCAGGCTGACGGCGCCCTCGGCATCCGGACGCCCCAGGGAGAAGGCATAACCGGCGCTGGTGGTGGCCAGGGCCTCGAACCCGAGACCGGCCAGCATCTTCGCGGAACCGGCATCCCAGGGGTTGGGAATGACAAAGGCGCCGGCACGTTCATGCAGGGCTTTGAAGGCATTGGCTCGAAGGGTTTGCGCGTCCATTTGCTCGCTCCGGAAGAAGGCAATGAAGACGCCTCAGAGCAAGCCGAGCTGCTCCGCGGCGGGCTCTCTGTATAACTCAGGCAACGCGGGCAAGCCAGGCAAACGTTGCATCAGCTGGCTATGAAAACGGCGGGCCAGTTCAGCGGCCAGTCGGTTGTCCGAGGTATGCAGGAAGAAATAAGGGGTACGCCCCTCTTCGATCCAGCCGGCGACCTTGTCGATCCAGGGCACGAGAAATGGATCGTTGGCCTCAAGCTCCGGATGACCGATGAAGCGCACTTGCGGAAACTGGGTGAACGCCGCAGGTCGCGGCGGCACCTTGGGCTTTTTCGACTGGGCGTGCAGCACCGCGGGAGCAGTGGACGTGCAACTGAACAGGGCCCGTGGATCAAGGCAGATACGCTCGACGCCACGCTCACGCAACAGTCGGTTGAGCATGCGCTCCGCATCGCCCTTGGCAAAGAACTCCGGATGCCGGACCTCCACCGCCAGCGGCCGCTCCAGACCCTCGATAAAGCCCGCCAACTCCCCCAGACGCTGCGGTGCGAAGCTGGCCGGCAATTGCAGCCACAAGGGCGACACACGTTCCCCCAGGGGGCTGAGCAACTGGATAAAGGTCTGGGCAGCGCTCAGTTGTTCGCGCAGGTCACCGCCGTGGCTGATGTCACCGGGAAACTTGGCGGTGAAACGAAAGTGCTCGGGCATGATCTGGGCCCAGCGCTGCACAGTGCCGGGCGCGGGCCGTGCATAGAAGGTGGTGTTGCCTTCAACGGCATTGAAGACCTGGGAATACAGGCCAAGGAAATCAGTGGGTCGCGCATCCTCCGGGTACAGGTACTCACGCCAGGCGTTTTCGCTCCAGGAAGGACAACCCAGGAAATAAGGCAACATCAGATGTACAGATCGAGCCCCACCACTTCCAGATCCCAATCGACAAAGCCGGCGGTGGTCAGGTAGCTGGCCAGGGCATTGGCCACGCTCTTTTTCATCGCGCGCTGAAAGATCATGTCCTGAGGACGGGCGGGGAGATTACCGGTGCGGGGGGCAGATGCCTGGGAACGGCTTTGAGTCGCAGGTTCGGACTGGACTTCAATGGCGTCGTCATCGTCCAGAGACTCGTCTACCAGCGCCAGGCCTTTACGAGGCTTGCGCTTGATGGGGTAGGACTGAGAGGAGATGCCGTCTATGCGCATACTGAAAAGCCCGGGGTCAATGATGGCAATTTAGCGGCACCGCTTCGACTTAGCAAATGCCCAAGTGATAACTAGAACACAGAAAAGCCAAAAGGTTTAAACCCGAGCAGAATCGACTCCGAAAACCAGACGATTGGCCGGTTTACACCGGAAAAATCTGAACCCCCCGCAAACACTTGGACCACCCTCAACGGGCTTTGGGCGTGGCCACCTTGTCGCGCAGATAGACCGGTTGTGCATCGTCGGCAACTATCGCTTCGCCCCGCTCCCAGGCAAATTTCGCCAGGGTCAGCAGGTCTTCGGCGTGGGGCAGCATGCCCGCGTCCTGACCACTGAGAGGGACCGCGATGCGCTCGCCATAACCCCAGCCGGTGCCCGCGCCGAACCAGTCGCCGCTGGCCCCTTCCGGCAAGGCCGCGACTTCCGGCGGCAGCACCGCTTCGGCGCCCACCAGACGCATCTCGCCAGCCGTTTCCCGGTAGCAGCCCCAATAGACTTCATCCATGCGCGCATCGATGGCCGAGGCCACCTGGGTCGCACCGTGCTCACGCAAGGCGCGCTGGGCCAGCACCGCCAGGTTGGACACCGGCAGCACCGGACGCTCCAGGGCGAAGGCCAGCCCTTGCACCACGCCAATGGCGATCCGCACGCCGGTGAAAGCGCCGGGGCCACGGCCAAAGGCAATCGCATCCACCGCCTGCAAGGTGGTGCCGGCATTGGCCAGCAGCTCCTGGATCATCGGCAACAGCTTCTGCGCATGCAGGCGGGGAATCACCTCGTAATGGCTCGTAACCTTGCCGTCATGCAGCAAAGCAACGGAGCAAGCTTCAGTCGCGGTGTCCAGGGCCAGCAAGGTGCTCATCGGGGGTTCCATCGGCATTGAAAAAAGTGACGCATTATAAACAGCAACGGCCCGCAAGCGGGCCGTTGAACGATCAAACGATCAGGCAACTCAGCTCAGGGCTTCGAGCACCTTGGCGGTGATCACTTCCACCGAACCCACGCCAGGGATATGGCTGTACTTCGGTTTGCCCTGAGCCGCGGCCAGTTGCTGGTAGAACTCCACCAGCGGCTTGGTCTGGGAGTGATAGACCGACAGGCGATGACGCACGGTTTCTTCGGTGTCGTCCTTGCGCTGCACCAGGTCTTCACCGGTGATGTCGTCCTTGCCGGCAATCTTCGGCGGGTTGTAAACGGTGTGGTAGACCCGGCCCGAAGCTTCGTGCACCCGGCGGCCGGCAATACGCTGGACGATCTCTTCGTCGTCAACAGCGATTTCTACTACGTTGTCCAGCTCAACACCGGCTTTGACCAGCGCTTCGGCCTGAGGAATGGTGCGCGGGAAGCCGTCGAACAGGAAGCCATTAACGCAGTCGGCCTGGCTGATGCGTTCCTTGACCAGGTTGATGATCAGGTCATCGGACACCAGGCCACCGCTGTCCATCACGCTCTTGGCCTTCAGGCCCAGCTCGGTGCCGGCCTTGACCGCAGCACGCAGCATGTCGCCGGTGGAGATCTGTGGAATGCCGAACTTTTCGGTGATGAACTTTGCCTGAGTACCTTTACCGGCCCCGGGAGCTCCCAGCAGAATTACGCGCATCGATGTGCTCCTCAATTTTTTATTTAGAAACGCTCGGATTCGCCTCGTGGGGCCAATCTCAAAAATAGGATAGTGGCCGCCCAAACGGCCAAAGGCTGATCAAGATACACAGCCGACACAGCGCACACAAGCAGTCGAAAGTCGGAGGAACCCGGCCCTTTTGTGCCCCATCGGCACGGTAGAACAAGTCGCAACCCCATAACAAAGTGTCGCCAGATGAATCTGAGCGACACCTTGGGATTGTCCCGATCAGGGCCGTGCCAAAGCAGGCCGACAGCCCTCTGCAACCTCAGCCGGTATTGCGCAAACCGGCGGCGATACCCGCTACGGAGACCAGCAGCGCCTGTTCCAGGGGGCTTCCTTGCGGCGCCTCCTGTTTGCGCGAGCGCGCCAGCAACTCCGCCTGCAACAGATGCAGCGGGTCGAGGTAGGTATTGCGCAGGCGGATGAACTCCAGGGTGTCGGGGCTGTGGGCCAGCAGTTGCGACTGCCCGGTCAGGCCCAGGACCACCGCGCAGGCCTGCGACAATAGGTCGCGTAAATGCGCACCCAATGGCAGCAGTTCCGCTTCCACCAGGCGCTCGTCATAGGAACGGGCAATGTCGGCATCGGCCTTGGCCAGGACCATCTCCAGCATGTCGATGCGAGTGCGGAAAAACGGCCATTGCTCACGCATCTGCCCCAGCAACTCACCCTCGCCTCGGGCCAGCGCCTTGCTCAAGGCCGCTTCCCAGCCGAGCCACGCCGGCAGCATCAGGCGCGTCTGAGTCCAGCCGAAGATCCATGGGATAGCCCGCAGGCTTTCAATGCCACCGGCACGGCGCTTGGCCGGCCGACTGCCCAGGGGCAGGCGTCCCAGCTCCTGCTCCGGGGTGGACTGGCGGAAGTACTCGACAAACTGCGGGTTGTCCCGCACCACCGCGCGATAGGCCTGGACCCCGTCGCTGGCCAGCTCGTCCATCAGGTGACGCCAGGCTGGCTCCGGAGGCGGCGGCGGCAGCAAGGTGGCTTCCAGTACCGCAGCCAGATAAAGGTTGAGGTTCTGCTCGGCAATGTCCGGCAGGCCAAATTTGAAACGGATCATTTCCCCTTGCTCGGTGGTGCGGAAGCGCCCCGCCACCGAACCCGGAGGCTGCGACAGAATCGCCGCGTGGGCCGGACCGCCGCCGCGCCCCACAGTACCGCCGCGGCCATGGAACAACAGCAGTTCCACCTGCTGTTCACGGCAGATATCCACCAGCCGTTCCTGAGCCCGATATTGCGCCCAGGCCGCAGCGGTGGTCCCGGCATCCTTGGCCGAGTCGGAATAACCGATCATCACTTCCTGAGGCCCTTGCAGGCGTGAGCGATAGCCCGGCATGTGCAGCAGTTTTTCCATCACCGGCCCGGCGTTGTCCAGGTCCGCCAGGGTTTCGAACAGGGGCACCACACGCATCGGCCGCAGCACCCCAGACTCCTTGAGCAGCATCTGCACCGCCAGTACATCGGAGGCCGCGCCCGCCATGGAAATCACGTAGGAACCCAAGGAAGCCGCCGGGGCGACGGCGATCTCGCGACAGGTAGCGAGCACCTCCGCCGTGTCAGCCGAGGGTTTGAAATAACCCGGCAGCAAGGGACGGCGACTGCTCAGCTCGCGCATCAGGAAGCTGATGCGATCTTCCTCGCTCCAGTCCTCATAGCGGCCCAGGCCCAGATAGTCGGTGATTTCGGTCATGGCCGAGGTGTGCCGACTGGAGTCCTGACGCACATCGAGACGCACCAGGAACAGGCCGAACGTCACCGCCCGCCGCAAGCAATCGAGCAATGGGCCATCGGCGATCACCCCCATCCCGCATTCATGCAGCGACTGGTAGCACAGTTGCAGCGGCTCCAGCAGGTCACGGTTGTTCTGCAATACCTCGGCACCCGCCGGCACCGGAGCGCCAAGCGCTGCATGCGCCCAGTTACGGGTGGCCCGCAGACGCTCGCGCAATTGCTTGAGCAGCGCCCGATACGGCTCGGCACTGTCCCCGGCCCTGGCCAGCAAGGCCGCGTTGGCCTGTTGCATGGACAGTTCGGCGGCCAGGTGATCGACGTCCCGCAGGTACAGGTCGGCAGCCATCCAGCGCGCCAGCAACAGTACCTCCCGGGTCACGCTGGCAGTGACATTGGGGTTGCCGTCCCGGTCGCCGCCCATCCACGAAGCGAAGCGGATCGGTGCCGATTCCAACGGCAGGTGCAGCCCGGTAGCCTCGAACAACGCCTTGTCGGCCTTGCGCAGGTAGTTGGGAATGGCCTGCCACAAGGAGTGCTCGATCACCGCGAAACCCCATTTGGCCTCATCCACCGGCGTCGGCCGAGTACGGCGTATTTCCTCGGTGTGCCAGGCTTCGGCAATCAAGCGCTGCAGGCGTTCCTGGATCTGCCCGCGCTCGGCGCTGGTGAGATCGCGATGGTCCTGGGCCGCCAGTTGCCCGGCGATGGCATCGTATTTCTGAATCAGGGTGCGGCGCGCCACTTCGGTGGGGTGAGCAGTGAGCACCAGCTCGATCTCCAGGCGCCCCAACTGCCGGGCCAGAGCATCGGCAGAATGCCCAGCAGCCCGCAGCCGAGCCAGCAGCTCCGGTAGTACCCGGGCCTCGAACGGCGCCGGCTGCGACTCGTCGCGGCGGTGGATCAACTGATACTGCTCGGCGATGTTCGCCAGGTTGAGGAACTGGTTGAAGGCCCTGGCCACCGGAAGCAGTTCGTCCTCGCTCAACTGGTCGAGGCTGGCACTCAATTCGACCCCGGGCGAGCCCCGTCGATCGGCCTTGGCGCCCTTGCGAATCTGCTCGATCTTGTCGAGGAAAGCCTCCCCGTACTGATCACGGATGGTATTGCCCAACAGTTCTCCCAAGAGGTGAACGTCTTCGCGCAAGCGCGCATCAATATCGGTCATCGAGGTGTTCTCCAGCAGACTCAAGGCGGCACGGAAGGCTCAAGAGTGCCGCTTGCAGGCATCCCTTAGCAAGCACGTGGCAAACCGGCGCCCAACCTTCGGCGATGGAGCTAGTCTCAACAGTAGACCGCACAAGGGCCACGCACCGGCCCGGGCCGGTCACTCAACCCAACTTGCCACAAGCAGGCGTTCATTGAGGTCATCATGAAAATCCGTGAACTTGCGCAACACTGGGAAGAAAACGCCAAGGGTCGCCTGACCAAGACCGGCTACCGGATTCACCTGGATGTGGAAGCCGCCGCGCGCCTGGCCGCACTCTCCGAGATGTACCCCAAACGCCAGACCGAGGAACTGCTCGGCGAACTGATCGGCGCCGCCCTGGAAGAGCTGGAAGCCAGCTTCCCCTACATCCAGGGTCAGCACGTAGTGGCCACCGACGAGGAAGGTGATCCGCTGTACGAAGATGTCGGCCCCACCCCGCGCTTTCTGGCCCTGTCACGTCAACATCTGCAGTTGATCTCAAGCCAGGCCGACAAGCCCAAACACTGAGTCCACCGTCTCTCGTTTCCCTGATGAAAACCATCGTTCCCG
Source organism: Pseudomonas sp. BLCC-B112 (assembly GCF_028550695.1). Classification (NCBI taxonomy): domain Bacteria; kingdom Pseudomonadati; phylum Pseudomonadota; class Gammaproteobacteria; order Pseudomonadales; family Pseudomonadaceae; genus Pseudomonas; species Pseudomonas sp. BLCC-B112. The sequence goes on along the minus strand of NZ_JAQQGK010000001.1, from coordinate 458,665 downwards.
GCCCTGAAAAGGGCCGGGGATACCCCTGCGCACAGCAAAAGTTCCCGATTTAGAGCCCTGACCAAGGCGTCAGATTTTTTTCCGGCCAATCGCCATCTTTCTCTGAACTATTCAAAAAAGCCTCGGGTCACACCCATTAGCCATCACTGGAACGGCCGTTTCAAATTTTGCCATCAGCGCCCGTCACTCAGCGTCACGGCGCCAGGACCGGGATGGATATTGATGTTTTTCAGGAGTTACCCAATGGAGTTGAAGACCATGAAGATCAGCACTGCCAAATCCTCGTTCACCTCTCTGCGCGGGCTGAAACTGGCCGCGCTGGCCCTCGGTAGCAGCATGGTACTGGCCGGTTGTGCCGGTAACCCGCCTTCCGAGCAGTACGCGGTCACGCAATCTGCGGTCAACAGCGCAGTGAGCGCAGGCGGCACCGAATTCGCCGCCGTGGAAATGAAATCGGCCCAGGACAAGCTCAAGCAAGCCGAGATTGCCATGCACGACAAGAAGTACGACGAAGCCCGTCGCCTGGCTGAACAAGCCGAGTGGGATGCCCGTGTCGCCGAACGCAAGGCCCAGGCCGCCAAGGCCGAACAGGCGCTGAAAGATTCGCAGAAAGGCGTTCAGGAACTGCGTCAGGAAGGTATGCGCAGCGTGCAGTAAGCCGCCGCCGATTCCCACGTACTCGTATTTGATTGAAAGGACGAACCATTATGCGCAAACAACTGATGATCCCTGCCCTGTTGGCCATGAGCGTAGCCCTGGCGGCCTGCTCCACCCCACCTAACGCCAACCTGGAAAACGCCCGGACCAACTTCTCCGGCCTGCAAGCCAACCCGCAGGCGAGCAAAATCGCGGCCCTGGAAACCAAGGATGCCGCCGACTGGATGGACAAGGCCGACAAGGCTTACCTGAACAAGGAAGACGAGAAGAAAGTCGACCAACTGGCCTACCTGACCAACCAGCGGGTTGAAGTGGCCAAGGAAACCATCGCCCTGCGCACCGCCGAAGCCAAGCTCAAGGACGCCGGCGACCAGCGCGCCCGCGCCATCCTCGATGCCCGTAACGCGCAGATCAAGCAACTGCAGGACAGCCTCAACGCCAAGCAGACCGATCGCGGCACCCTGGTGACTTTCGGTGACGTGCTGTTCGCCACCAACAAGTCCGACCTGAAATCCAATGGTCTGGTGAACATCAACAAGCTGGCGCAATTTCTCCAGCAGAACCCGGACCGCAAGGTGATCGTCGAAGGCTACACCGACAGCACCGGTAGCGACTCCTACAACCAGTCCCTGTCCGAGCGCCGTGCCGGCTCGGTGCAGATGGCCCTGATCCGCATGGGCGTCGACCCGGCGCGTATCGTCAGCCAGGGTTACGGCAAGGAGTATCCGGTGGCCGATAACGGCAGCGTTTCCGGTCGTGCCATGAACCGTCGTGTGGAAGTGACCATTTCCAACGACAACCAGCCGGTAGCGCCACGCTCGGCCATCAGCCGCAACTGATGGAGCGCCCTGCTTATATAGGCAGGTAAAACTATAGGCAGGTAAAACCAAACGCCGCCGACCTCTTCAGGTCGGCGGCGTTTTTTTATGCGGTTATCCAGATGGGAACCGGCTGGCCGGTAAACCGATCACTGCTGCAGTTGCGGCGTCTCTTGCCCCATGCAGCGCACGGCCTGCTTCTTCTTGTTCACCAGCACCCCGGTCAAGCCCTTCTGCTGGGTGTCGAACAACACCAGCACGCCATCGATGCACTGGGCCACTTCATCGGCCGGTTGCAGGGAGATCTTGTAGTCCTCGCCGGGCACGGTCTTGAGCATGGTGAAATCGCTGAGCAGCAGCGCGTCCTCCGGTTTGGCGAAGTGCAGGTAACCGTAGTACCACAGGCAGGCCACGGTGCCGATGATGCTGCAGATACCGGTGATGATCATTGGAATGGCGTTACGTTCTTCACTCATTGCGGACTCTCTGGAGGTTCAACTGCTGAATTCGGCGTCGCCGGGTAGTTGGGGATTTCCCCCAGGCGGCGCAACCCGTCGAAATGCTGCGGATCATCGAGGTAGCGCAGCATCACGCGGCGCCAGGTCGGATCGGCAAAGGTTTGCACATGGCCGCCGCGGGTCAGTTGCAGGACCCGCGGCGGCGGCGCAGCTTGATACACCCGGATGCCGTTGGAAAGGGGCACGATCGGATCATCGATGCTGTGGTAAATGAGTTTCGGCACGCCGGTCAGGCGCGGCAGCAGGTGAACCGCGCTGTCGGCGTCTGGCACCAGCCACGACAAAGGCACCTGCAACGACCAGGTCAGCCAGGACGTACTCAGGGCATAACGCCCGACATCACGGTAGCTGGCCGGCACGCCGTCGAGGACGATGGCCTTGAGTTGGGCCTGACGCTCGGGGTGCTCCACCAGATAATGAATGGCCAGGGCGCCGCCAAGGCTTTGTCCGAGGACGATCAAGGGTTTGCCTTGAACCTCCGGGGCCTGGTCCAACCACTTGAACGCGGCATCGACGTCCTGGTAGATCGCCGGCAGGCTCGGCGCACCTTCGGACAAACCATATCCGCGGTAGTCCAGCAGCAACACCTGATAGCCCTGCTCCGGCAACCACCAACTGCCCCCCAGGTGCCAAGCCAGGTTGCCGCCGTTGCCGTGCAGGTGCAGCACCGTGCCCTTGACGGCCACCCCCGGTTTGGCCGGCAGCCACCAGCCGTGCAGCTTGAGGCCGTCGGCGGTGGTCAGGGTAATGTCACGGTATTCGAGCTTGGCCCGTTCGGGGGTAAAGGGCAGCCCGGGCTCGGGATAGAACAGCAACGAGCTGCAGCCGGTGAGGCACAGCAGCAACGTCAGTGCGGCCAACAAACGCATCATCGGCCCATCCGTGCATCTATGAATACGTCCATGTGTGCCCCCGGAAAAATTCAAAGGATATTGGAGTAGTCCGCCTCGATCCGATCCAGGCTCAGGTGGTTGAGGAAGTTGGAGAAACACATCCACGCCGACAGCGCATTCATGTCGCGGAACTGGTCGGGCAGGTACTTGGGTGGCACCACCAGGCCTTCATCCACCAGTTGGCGCAAGGTGCGCATGTCTTCCAGGGTGGTCTTGCCGCAGAACAGCAAGGGGATCTGTTCCAGCTTGCCCTTGCGCACAGCCAGCTGAATGTAGTTGTAAACCATGATGAAGCCCTTGAGATAGGACAAGTCTTTGGTAAACGGCAGCCCGTTGGGCACCGAACCGCGGAACACCCGGCTGGCGTTGCCGTAGCTCTCGGCCATCTCGAAACCCTGCTCACGGAAGAACTCGAACACCTGCAGAAAGTCCGCGCCCTCCTCCACCATGTGGATGGCTCGGGTGCGGTTGGTCAGCTTGCGCAGGCGGCTGGGGTAGGAGGCAAAGGTGATGATCTCCATCAGGATCGCCAGGCCTTCCTGGGTCACCGTGGACGACGGCGGGCCCTTGGCCAGGAAGGTGCAGATCGGCTGGTTCAACCCGTTGAGGGTGGTGCCCACATGCACCAACCCCTCATGGACTTCCAGCGCCCGCACGTCCCGGTTGTTGAACATCGCATCGCTGCGGATCTTGATGTAGTCGGCACCCGCCGCCGCGTCGGCGACAATGCCATCGGACTCGAATACGCGGATGGTTTCCTCGGCCTCGCCGAACACTTTGTTCAACCGGCTTTGCAGCAGGCTCACCGCCTCCTTGGCGCTGAGAATCTTGGGTTCGTCCTTGAGATCGCCACGCCCGTCGATGTTGTTCAGGTAGTCGGACATCATCAGCCCGAGGTCTGCCAGAGTCGGATCACCGGCGTGGAAGGCATCGGACGCGGCGCCATAAAGCTCCTGGGAAATCAGCCCGAAATCAGCGGTCCCCCGGGCTTCGAGCATGCGCACCACCATGCGGTATTCCTTGCACATGCGGCGCATGATCTGCCCCACCGGGTTGAACTGGCCCAACTGGCGGGTGATGTCGCGCTCAATGTTCTGGAACTCCAGTTTCACCGCGCCAGAGTCGAAGGACAGCGGCCGCCCTTCGTAGTAGGCGCGGTCCACCGCCGGCATTTCCTTGCCCTTGGCCTTGAGAAAGCCCTTGCGGATGTTCTCGTCCCACTTCACCGCATCCAGCACCCGGATCGGTGTCTGGGCCAGCACTATGCGATCGGACAAAGTGCGTATCGTCTGCTGGTAATCGTCCACCCGAAACTCCTATTGAATGGGTCTGTAGCGCGGGGTCACTTGCCCAGCAATTGGGTAGGCGCCGCCTGTTCAGCCGGCAGCGGGTCCTTGAAGAGCATCTGGCAACCGCTGAGCAGCGGGAACGACGGGGCAATCAGAATGCGCCAGGCTTGCATGCAACTCTCCTTTGAACACCAGAATGACTGTAGCCGCTGGCGTGGGCCTCAGCCGACAGGCCGCAGCCGGTCAGCCGTGTGGGGCGCGTCAGACCGAAGCCAGAACCAGATGCATGTAGCGCGTGAGAATGCCGAGCATCTCTTCCTCCGCCAGCGGCTCAGCGCCGTTGAGCAGGCCCTGATACTCCATCCGGCCGATTATAGACGTCAACACCTTGGCATCCTGCTGCGGCTCCCGCGAGCCCAAGACCTGAAAGAACTGACAGGTGCCGTGGAGCAGGATCTGCTGGTGCGAGCGCACCAACTGCGCCAGGCGCGGGTTGAGCAAGGCTTCCTGGCGGAAGGCCTGCTCGGCCATCAGGTGCTCACGGCGGGTGCTCAACTGGCGCTGCACATAGTCGGCGGTCAGCCGAGCGATGTCGTCGGCCAGCTGCGAGCGAGACGCCGGACTGCCATCACCGTAGGCGACCATTTCTCGCAGCAACCCTTCGTTGTTGGCCCACAGCTTGCCCATGAACGCCGCGCTGCGTTCCACATATTGAGCGAAGGTATCGGTGAGCAAGTCATCGATATCCTTGAAGTAATAGGTGGTGGCCGACAAGGGCACGCCGGCTTCGGCGGCCACCGCGCGATGGCGCACGGCCCGCACGCCGTCACGCACCACAATGCGCATGGCGGCATCAAGAATGTCCTGTCTACGCTGCTCACTGCCCTGCCGGCTGGCCTTACGCCCCTGGTACTGAACACTTTCAGCCACCGCAGTGGCGATGCCGGCTGCACCTTCTTGAGCAATTGCGCGGTTCACGACAGATATTCCCTCTTGAAAATCACACAGAATTAGAAGCGGTACGTCAGTTCCAACCAGACAATAAAAAGCCGCCTGTTAAAGGCGGCTTCTTATTCACAACACTTAAGCTTGCGGCCGCATGTGCGGGAACAGGATCACGTCGCGAATCGACGGCGAGTTGGTCAGCAGCATCACCAGACGGTCGATACCGATGCCTTCACCGGCGGTGGGCGGCATGCCGTATTCCAGGGCACGGACGAAGTCCGCGTCGTAGTGCATGGCTTCGTCGTCACCGGCGTCCTTGTCGGCCACCTGGGCCATGAAGCGCTCGGCCTGATCTTCCGCGTCATTGAGCTCGGAGTAGGCATTGGCGATCTCGCGGCCGCCGATGAACAGCTCGAAACGGTCGGTGACGTTGGGGTTCTCGTCGTTGCGACGAGCCAGCGGCGACACCTCGAACGGGTACTGGGTGATGAAGTGCGGCTGTTCCAGCTTGTGCTCCACCAGCTCTTCGAAAATCATCACCTGCAACTTGCCCAGACCTTCGAAGCCCAGAACCTTGGCGCCGGCCTTCTTGGCGATGGCGCGAGCCTTGTCGATGTCATTCAGGTCATCGGCCGTCAGCTCAGGGTTGTACTTGAGGATCGAATCGAACACCGAGAGACGGGCGAACGGCTCGCCGAAGTGGAACACCTTGTCGCCGTACGGCACGTCGGTGCTGCCCAGCACCAGCTGCGCCAGTTCACGGAACAGCTCTTCGGTCAGGTCCATGTTGTCTTCGTAGTCGGCGTAGGCCTGGTAGAACTCCAACATGGTGAATTCAGGGTTGTGACGAGTCGAAACGCCTTCGTTACGGAAGTTGCGGTTGATCTCGAACACTTTTTCAAACCCGCCAACCACCAGCCGCTTGAGGTACAGCTCGGGCGCGATGCGCAGGAACATTTCCATGTCCAGGGCGTTGTGGTGAGTCTCGAACGGCTTGGCCGCGGCGCCGCCAGGAATGGTTTGCAGCATCGGCGTTTCGACTTCGAGGAAGTCACGCTTCATCAGGAAGCTGCGGATGTGGGCAATGACTTGCGAACGCACGCGGAAGGTCTGACGCACGTCTTCGTTGACGATCAGGTCAACGTAGCGCTGGCGGTAGCGCTGCTCGGTGTCGGTCAGGCCGTGGTGCTTGTCCGGCAGCGGACGCAGCGATTTGGTCAGCAGGCGCACGTGGGTCATTTCAACGTACAGGTCACCCTTGCCGGAACGGGCCAGGGTGCCTTCGGCGGCAATGATGTCGCCCATGTCCCAGGTTTTCACCGCGGCCAGGGTTTCTTCGGACAGGGTCTTGCGGTTGACGTAGACCTGGATGCGACCGGTCATGTCCTGGATCACCATGAACGAGCCACGGTTGAGCATGATGCGACCAGCAACCTTGACCGGGATCGCCGCCTCTGCCAGCTCTTCCTTGGTCTTGTCGGCGTACTTTTTCTGCAGATCTTCGCAGTAGTTTTCGCGGCGGAAGTCGTTCGGGAAGGCATTGCCCTTGGCGCGCTCGGCAGCAAGCTTTTCCTTGCGCAGGGCGATCAGGGAGTTTTCTTCCTGTTGCAGGGCTTGCGGGTCGAGTTGTTGGTCGCTCATGTCTTTAAATTTTCCATCAGGTTCGTTGCCCCCGGCCTGCGGCCGGGGGGCGCCGGGCAAGGACTCGTCGTCCCCCCGGCTCCTACAGGGTTTTACAGGCCGGACTTCAGGCTGGCTTCCAGGTACTCGTCGATGTCGCCGTCGAGCACCTTGTCGCAGTCGCTGCGTTCGATGTTGGTGCGCAGGTCCTTGATCCGCGACGCGTCGAGCACGTACGAGCGAATCTGATGACCCCAGCCGATGTCCGACTTGGTGTCTTCCAGGGCCTGGGAAGCCGCGTTGCGCTTCTGCATTTCCTGCTCGTACAACTTGGCCCGCAGCATTTTCATGGCGGTGTCCTTGTTGGCGTGCTGGGAGCGTTCGTTCTGGCAGCTGACCACGGTGTTGGTCGGTACGTGGGTAATACGCACGGCCGAGTCGGTGGTGTTTACGTGCTGACCACCGGCACCGGAGGAGCGATAGGTATCGATCCGCAGGTCGGCCGGGTTGATCTCGATTTCCACCTTGTCATCGATCTCGGGCGAGACGAACACTGCCGAGAACGAGGTGTGGCGACGGTTGCCGGAGTCGAACGGGCTCTTGCGCACCAGGCGGTGCACGCCGATTTCGGTGCGCAGCCAGCCGAAGGCGTACTCGCCCTTGATGTGCACGGTCGCGCCCTTGATTCCGGCCACTTCACCGGCCGACAGCTCCATGATGGTCGCTTCGAAACCGCGCTTGTCGGCCCAGCGCAGGTACATGCGCAGCAGGATGTTGGCCCAGTCCTGAGCCTCGGTACCGCCGGAGCCGGCCTGGATGTCCAGGTAGGCGTTGTTCGGGTCCATTTCGTGGCTGAACATGCGGCGGAATTCTAGTTTGGCGAGGTTTTCCTCGAGACGGGCCAGTTCGGCGACGACATCGCCCACTGCACCTTCGTCGTTTTCTTCGACGGCCATGTCCAGCAGGTCGCGGCAATCGGCCAGACCGCCGTTCAGCTCGTCCAGGGTCTCGACGATCTGTGCCAGCGCAGCGCGCTCGCGGCCCAGTTCCTGGGCGTATTCGGGTTTGTTCCAGACACTCGGATCTTCAAGCTCGCGATTGACCTCGGTCAGACGCTCATGCTTTTGATCGTAGTCAAAGATACCCCCGAATAGTTTCGGAGCGCTCGGACAGGTCCTTGATGGTGTTAAGGATCGGGTTGATTTCCATGGGGGCGGCACTCGTTGGCGAACTTTTGAAAGCCGGAGATTATAACGGAATCACCGAATCACGGCAGCCCGCTTAGCGGCTTTAGCGGCCAATCAGCCATCTAATTTCAGTGAGCGAACCACTGAAATTCGCGCGTAGGCGCCATTTTACCGCCCTGATCCATCTGCGCCCGGGTCCGAAAGGCAGCCGGGGCCAGCCCGCTACCCGCAGGCCATGAGCCGCCCCCCCCCCAGAGCCGCTACTCGATCCCTACCTGGTTGCGACCGTTGTTCTTCGCCAGGTACAACCCTTTGTCCGCCGCCGAAATCAACTGCCGACAATGGCTGTTGGGCTGCGGCGTTACAGTGGAAAGACCGATGCTGATGGTCAGGCTGGCGCCCTCCACCGGCACGATATGAGGGATTTTCAGGGCTTCCACGGTCTGGCGCAGCTTCTCCGCCACCAGTCGCGCCCCGCCCGGCGAAGTATTGGGCAGCACCAGCACGAACTCTTCGCCGCCGTAACGCGCCGGCAGGTCGGAAGGCCGGCTGCTGGCCTCGCGTATCGCCGTGGCCACCTTGCGCAGGGCTTCATCCCCTTCCAGGTGGCCGAAGGTATCGTTGTAGGTCTTGAAGTAGTCGACGTCGATCATCAACAACGACAGCTGGCTCTGCTCTCGCATCGCCCGACGCCACTCCAGCTCCAGGTATTCGTCGAAGTGCCGACGGTTGGACAGCCCGGTCAGGCCGTCGGAGTTCATCAGTCGCTGCAGCACCAGGTTGGTGTCCAGCAATTGCTGCTGGCTGACCCGCAACGCACGGTAGGCCGCATCGCGCTGCAACAGGGTCATGTAGGAGCGCGAGTGATAGCGGATGCGCGCCACCAGCTCGATGTTGTCCGGCAGCTTGACCAGGTAGTCGTTGGCCCCGGCGGCAAAGGCCGCACTCTTGATCAGCGGGTCTTCCTTGGTCGAGAGGACAATGATCGGGATGTTCTGGGTCGCCGGATGATTACGGTACTCGCGCACCAGGGTCAGGCCATCCAGCCCTGGCATCACCAGGTCCTGGAGGATCACCGTGGGCTTGATGCGGATGGCCTGGGCGATGGCCTGGTGAGGATCGGCGCAGAAGTGGAAGTCGATGTTTTCCTCATTCGCCAACCCACGCCGAACGGCCTCGCCGATCATGGCCTGGTCATCCACCAGCAACACCATCGCGGCGTTTTCGTCGGTCTTGAATTCGTCGAGCTGTAAATCATTCATGGGTTGTCACCTGAGTTGCTACCTGGCCAGGACAGCTGCGTTTTTCAGTCATTTGGCAAATATCTCCAGCAAACGTGGAGCAATCTTGTCCAGTGGGCGAATCTCTGCGGCGGCATCGATGGCAGCGGCCGCCTTGGGCATGCCATACACCGCGCTACTGTTCTGGTCCTGAGCGATGGTCAAATAACCCTGATCGCGCATCAACTTCAAGCCCTGGGCACCATCGCGACCCATGCCGGTCAGCAGCACCCCCACCGCATCGCCATTCCAATAGCTGGCGACACTCTCGAAAAACACGTCGATGGAGGGCCGGTAGATTTCATTCACCGGTTCGGCGGTGTAGGCCAGGGTGCCGTTCTTCAACAAGCGGATATGGTGGTTGGTGCCTGCCAGCAATACGGTGCCGCTTTGCGGCGGCTCGCCTTCCCGGGCCAGCCGTACCTGCAAGCCGGACGCGCTGCTGAGCCACTCGGCCATGCCGGCGGCGAACACTTGGTCAACATGCTGGACCAGCACGATGGCGGCGGGAAAGTCCTTTGGCAAGCCCTTGAGCAGCACTTCCAGGGCCGCCGGGCCACCGGCGGAAGAGCCAATGGCCACCAGGCTCTGGCGTGGCGCCCCGCTGCGCAGCGGCACCGGCGCCGAGCGCACCCGACTGCCGCGCTGGCCGATCAGCCAGCCGATATTGAGGATCTTGCGCAGCAGCGGCGCCGCCGCCTCCTGGGCATTGCCCGCGCCCAGGGCCGGGGTGTCCACCACGTCCAGGGCGCCATGGCCCATGGCCTCGAACACTCGGTGCACATTCTGCTGGCGGTCGACCGTGACGATCACGATGGCGCAAGGCGACTCGGCCATGATCCGCCGCGTGGCCTCGACACCATCCATGACCGGCATGATCAGGTCCATGAGAATCAGGTCCGGCGTCAGTTCGGCGCAGTATTTCACCGCCTCGGCGCCATTGGTGGCGACCCACACCACCTCGTGGCTGGGGTCGAAGGCCAGGGCCCGGCGCAACGCCTCCACGGCCATGGGCATGTCGTTGACTATCGCTATCTTCATGCCCGCGCTCCTCCAATCAGCTCAACCACTGCGTCGAGCAGGGCGTCGTCATGGAAACTGGCTTTGGCTAGATAGTAGTCGGCGCCGGCATCCAGTCCACGGCGCCGGTCTTCCTCACGATCCTTGTAGGACACCACCATCACCGGCAGGGATTGCAGGCGATTGTCGCGACGCAAGAGTGTGACCAATTCAATTCCATCCATTCGCGGCATATCGATATCGGTGATCAGCAAGTCGAAGCTTTCCGAACGCAAGGCATTCCAGCCATCCATGCCGTCCACTGCAACGGCCACATCGTAGCCGCGATTGATCAATAGCTTGCGCTGCAACTCTCGCACCGTCAGTGAGTCGTCCACCACCAGAATACGCTTGCGCGCAGCCTGTGCATGCTGCTGGTGATGACGTGCGATGCGCTCCAGGCGGCCGGTATTGAGCAGTTTGTCCACCGAACGCAGCATGTCCTCGACATCCACGATCAGCGCCACCCGACCATCATCGAGCAGGGCCCCGGCGGAAATATCCTGGATCTTGCCCAGGCGGTCATCCAGCGGCAGCACCACCAGGGTGCGCTCGCCGATAAAGCGTTCCACGGCGATCCCGTACACCGCATCACGCTCGCGAATCACCACCACCTTGAGAGTCGGCGCGTCGGTCTCGGTCGCCGGCCGCTGCAACAGCTGACTGGCGGCCACCAGGCCCACATGCCGCCCCTCGTGCCAGAAATGCTGGCGCCCCTCCACCTGGACGATGGACTCGGGCTCCAGGTCGCACATGCGTTCGATATGGGCCAGCGGAAAGGCGTAGGCCTCGTCGCCGACCTCCACCACCAGGCTGCGCACCACCGACAGGGTCAAGGGCACTTCCAGGTGGAAACGGCTGCCCTGGCCGCTGGTCTGCTCCAGCTCCACCGCGCCACGCAACTGCCGCACCATATGCTGCACCGCATCCAGGCCGACGCCGCGTCCGGAAACCTCGGTGACTTTGTCCCGCAGACTGAAGCCCGGCAGGAACAGGAAAGTCAGGAGTTCTTCCTCGCTGAGCTGGGCGGCGGTCTGGGCCGGCGACAGCTGACGCTCGACAATGCTCTGGCGCAAGCGCTCAAGATCCACGCCGTTGCCGTCATCACTGAGTTCCAGCACCAGAAGACCGGCCTGGTGCGAGGCCCGCAGACGAATCACCCCTTCGGCCGGCTTGCCCGCCAGCAGGCGCTGCTCGGGCAGCTCGATGCCGTGGTCGACGGCATTGCGCAGCAGGTGAGTCAGCGGTGCTTCGAGTTTCTCCAACACATCGCGGTCGACCTGGGTTTTCTCGCCTTCGACTTCCAGGCGTACCTGTTTACCCAGGCTGCGCCCCAGATCGCGGACCATGCGCACCTGACCGGTGAGGACATCGGCAAAGGGCCGCATGCGACAGGCCAGGGCCGTGTCATAAAGCACCTGGGCCCGTTGACTGGCCTGCCAGCCGAACTCATCGAGCTCGGCGGTCTGCAGCGCCAACAGTTGCTGGGACTCGGCCAGCAAGCGTCGCGCGTCGGCCAGTGCCTCCTGGGCCTCCAGGCTCAGCGCATGCTCCTTAAGGTGCAGGTTGAGGTTTTCCAGGGCGGCCAGGCTGTTGCTCTGAATCCGTTTGAGGCGCTGCATCGTGACCAGGTAGGGCTTGAGCCGCTGGGTTTCCACCAGGGATTTGCTCGACAGGTCCAGCAAGCTGTTGAGGCGCTCGGCGGTCACCCGCAGCACCCGCTCGCCGCCCTCGGTCATGCGCTTGCCCGGGCGCCCGCTGCTCACTGCCGGCTCCAGGGCCGGATCGCTCGGTGGCGGCAAGGGCTCCAGTTCCTTCGGCAACTGCGCCATGGGCGCCACTGGTGCTTCCATTTGCGGCTCTGGCGGGGCGCTGGCCTGGGCCGGCACGCTTGGCGTTCCCGGTCCTTGAGTCAGCAGGCGCTCCATCAAGGCCACATAGACCGGAATATCCGGCGCCACGGTCTCAGCGCCCCCGGGACTGGCAATCCGCATCAACAGGTCGGTGCCCTGCAACAGGGCGTCGATATGCTCGGGCTGCAGGTACAGTCGCCCTTCCTGGGCACTGACCAGGCAATCCTCCATCACATGGGCAACGCTGACCCCGGCATCGACCCCGACAATCCGCGCCGCGCCCTTGAGTGAGTGGGCGGCGCGCATGCAGGCTTCCAACTGGTCGGCCTGGGTCGGATTGCGCTCCAGGGCCAGCAGCCCGGTACTGAGTACCTGAGTCTGGGCCTCGGCTTCCAGGCTGAACAGTTCCAGCAACGAGGCATCGCGCATTTGATCGGGGGTCATGTCAGGCTCCGGGTCACGGCCAAGAGCAGTTGCTCTTCATCCAGCAAACGCAGGCTGCGTCCCTGCCATTGCAACACGCCACGGGTGTACTTGGCATTGGCCTGTTCTCCGGAGAGCGAGGCAGCGTTGAGAAGGCGTTCGTCGATGGCATGGATGCCGTGCACCTCATCCACCGGCACCACCACCGGGCCGCCCTCGGCCCCAATGATCAGCATCCGCGGCATGACCCGCCCCGCGGCAGCGACCACCGGTGTGCCATCCAGGCCCAGCAGTTCGGTCAATGACAGACAGGCCACCAGGGCCCCGCGCACGTTGGCCACCCCCAGCAACGCCCGGGAGCGCTGGTGAGGCAAGGAATGGATTTCCTGCAGCGGTGCCACCTCCAGCAGGCAACGGGTCGCCAGTCCCAGCCACTCCTCGCCGAGACGGAACATCAGCAGCGAACGGGTGACCACATCGCTGTCGGCCTCCAGGTTCAGCGCGTGTTCCCGGTCCTCCTGACGCAACGAATAGCGGTCCAGCAGGCGCGTAGCAGCGGCGGAGTAGACCGCGCAGTTACGGCAATGGATATGCTCGGCGAGCAAAGGGCAGGACTTGTCGCCGTGGATGCCGATGCGGTTCCAGCAATCGTCGATGGCCTGCGCATCTTCACGGGTCACGTCCAATGAGTAGGAATGGCTCATCGTTTCAACTCACTGTCGGCAGTGCGAGTGCTGCGGGCAGCGCGCTCCTGCAATCGTTGGGCTCCGGCGACATCGCCCTGGGATGCCAGCAGCGCCGCCAGGTGCGCCAGGGCTTCAGGGTGCTGGGGAGCCAGGTACAGGGCCTTGCGGTAGAAACCCTGGGCTTCCATGGCGTTGCCGGCCACATCGCTGAGCAGCCCCAGCCAATAGAACACCTGGGCCACAGGTTCATGCTGCTGCAGATAGCGCTCGCAGGTGGCACGGGCTTGCGCGCTCTTGCCCTCATTGGCCAAGGCGGCAATGTTGGCCAGCAGGCTCGCGGCATCGCTGTCCGGCGGCGTGCTCTCGGCCACCGAGGCCGGGGCTGCACGGACGGCAAAGGGGCGCTGGCGCGGCGCCGCAGGCACCGAGCTGCGCGGCGGCAGGGGCAAGGACAAGGGCTGAGGCAAGGCCACGGGAGCTGGTGCAGGCTCGGGCTCGCTGTGCCGGCTGAAGGCAAAGGACTGGGGAATGCCAATCGAACGCATGCCCAGCCGCCCCAACAGGCTGCCCTCGGCAGGCCCGATGAACAGCACCCCCTCTTCATGGGTCAGGCGCTTGAGCACCTCGAACACCTGACGCTGGGTCGGCTGGTCGAAATAGATCAACAGGTTGCGACAGAAGACAAAGTCGAAAGGCGGCTCGCTGGCCAGCAAGCCCGGGGCCAGGACATTGCCCACCTGCAGCCGTACCTGCTCGCGAACCCGCTCGCTCAAGCGATAACGATCACCCTCGGCGCAAAAATGCAGCTCGCGGAACTCGGTGTTCTGGCCACGAAAGGAATTCTTGCCATAGACCGCCCCCCGGGCCCGCTCCACTGACAACGGGCTGACGTCCAGGCCGTCGACCTTGAACTGATGGGGAGCCAGGCCGCCATCCAACAGAGCCATGGCAATCGAGTAAGGCTCCTCACCGGTGGAACAGGGCAGGCTCAACAGGCGCAAGGCGCGCATGCCCTTGATCTGTGACAGACGTTCCTTGGCCAGCTTGACCAGGGTGGCAAAGGATTCCGGATAACGGAAAAACCAGGTTTCCGGAACGATCACCGCCTCGATCAGGGCCTGCTGCTCATCCCGGGAACCTTGCAGCTTTTGCCAGTACTCATCGCTGCTGCGGGCATACAGGGCATTGCTGCGCTGGCGCACCGCGCGTTCGATGATCGCCGGGCCCACCGAGGCGACGTCCAGGCCGATTCGCTCTTTGAGAAAGTCGAAAAACCGTTGTTCGTCGCTCATCGAAGCTCCTCAAGCGACGCCGGGTCCAGAGGCTCGGCCGGAAACAGCAACTCCCGCACCTGCGCGCTCAGCAAGTCATCGACCCGCACCCATTGCAAAAGCCCCTGGGCGTCTTCACGCACCGGCCCCAGATACGGCGCCTGGCGGTTGTCCAGGCCATAGGGCTGGAATTCCTGGGGGTCGCAGCGCAACGTGTCGTTGGCCTGCTCCAGCAACAAACCCAGCACTCGGGGTGGCTGGGAGCCGTCGCCACGGTAGTGCACCAGCACCAACCGGGTACTGGTACGCAACTGCGCCGCACGCCCGAACGTCAGCTCGCACAGGTCGATGACCGGCACCACCACCCCGCGATAGGCAAAGACCCCGGCGACCCAGGACGGTGCCTGGGCAATGGGCTTGAGCTGCAGGCGCGGCAACACCTCCACCACGTCAACGGCCTGTAGTGCATAGCGCTCCTGACCGATGCGGAACACCAGGAACAGAGCACTGCGCGCCCCGGCTGCGGCGCTGCGCTTGTGCGCGAACTCATCCATCAGACTTTGAAACGCGAGACGCCGCTGCGCAGGCCCACGGCCACCTGGCTCAGCTCATCAATGGCAAAGCTGGCCTGGCGCAGGGACTCGACGGTCTGGCTGCTGGCATCCCCCAGTTGCACCAGGGCATGGTTGATCTGCTCGGCGCCGGTGGCCTGGGCCTGCATCCCTTCATTGACCATCAGCACCCGAGGTGCCAGGGCCTGGACCTGATGGATGATCTGCGACAGCTGCTCACCCACCTGCTGCACCTCGGCCATGCCGCGACGCACCTCTTCGGAAAACTTGTCCATGCCCATCACCCCCGCCGACACCGCCGACTGGATCTCGCGGACCATCTGTTCAATGTCATAGGTGGCGACGGCGGTCTGATCCGCCAGACGTCGCACTTCAGTGGCCACCACGGCAAAGCCGCGGCCGTACTCACCGGCTTTCTCCGCCTCGATGGCGGCGTTCAACGACAGCAGGTTGGTCTGGTCGGCAACCTTGACGATGGTCACCACCACCTGATTGATGTTGCCGGCCTTCTCGTTGAGGATCGCCAGCTTGGCGTTCACCAGGTCCGCGGCACCCATCACCGAATGCATGGTGTCTTCCATGCGCGCCAGGCCTTGCTGGCCGGAACCGGCAAGCACCGAAGCCTGATCGGCGGCGCTGGATACTTCAGTCATGGTGCGCACCAGATCCCGGGAGGTCGCGGCGATTTCCCGCGAAGTAGCACCAATTTCCGTGGTGGTGGCGGCGGTTTCGGTGGCGGTGGCCTGCTGCTGCTTGGAGGTGGCGGCAATCTCGGTCACCGATGTGGTGACCTGCACCGACGAACGCTGGGCCTGCGATACCAGGGCGGTGAGCTCGGTCATCATGTCGTTGAAGCCGGTTTCCACCGCGCCGAACTCGTCCTTGCGATCCAGGTTCAAACGGCTGCTGAGGTCACCGGTGCGCATGATTTCAAGAATGCTCACGATGCGATTCATCGGCGCCATGATCGCCCGCATCAACAGCAGGCCGCATAGGCCAGCGACGAAAATCGCCACCAGCAACGATACGCCCATCCCAACCTTGGCTGCGGCCACGGCATCGTCGATGGCATGGGTGGCAGAATCGGCTATGCGCTTGTTGAAACTGATGAGCTCGTTGAGCTTGATGCGGCCCTTGATCCAGAGCGGGGTCAGTTGCTCGTTGAACAAGCGGATCGCCTCAGCACTCTGGTCCCGCAGGTGCAGGTCCAGCACCTGGGCCATGACGCGATTGAACTCTTGATGGTCTTTCTCGAAGGCCGCGAACGCAATCCGATCATCCTCAGTGGTGATCGACTGCTGGTAACCGGCCATCTGAGTCTGCAGGTTTTCTTCATATTTCTTGAAGTTCTCCTGGTCTTGGGCGCTGATGCCCTGGTCCCGCTTGAGCCCGATGATTTCCATCGTCTGTCGGTAGTTGTCGACCCAGGCTCCGCGAATCATCGAACTGAAATAGACCCCGGGCACCGCGTCGTCACGCATGCGCTCTTCAGCGGCTTCGATCTTCAACAGGCGCGAGTACGAGACGACAACCATCAACAACATGATGGCAATAATCACCGCAAAGCTCGCCAAAATGCGTTGGCGCAACGTCCAGTTCTTCACAGTCAGTCCTCGAAGCCATTCAAAAATGGAAGGAGTATAGCCGAGGACGATGCAGGTTTTATGGGTGGTTTAACAACCCGAATGGCACTTTCGGCATCTTTGTGTACCCGCTCTGGATGGTGGCTAAGCGGGCACTTTCAGGCTTGCAGAAGGTATTTCGGCAATACCTTCCGGCAGAACCGCCATCCTTGGCAAACGACAAGTCCCAGGTGCTTCAGAGAACGCTCTGGCGCACCTGGCTTTCCAGTTCGGCCTTGAGCCCCGGCGCCAGTTTCAACTGACGCGCCAGTTCGTCCAGGTAGGCCTTTTCCATGAAGTGTTCTTCATCCACCAGCATCACGCTGGCCAGGTACATCTCGGCCGCCATCTCCGGGGTGCTGGCAGCACGGGCCACGTCCGCCGGGTCCAGGGGTTTGTTCAACTCGCTGTGCAGCCAGTTCTGCAATTGCGGATCGTTGTCCAGCTTGCGGAACTCGCCTTCGATCAGTGCCCGCTCACGCTCGTCCACGTGACCATCGGCCTTGGCTGCCGCCACCAGGGCCTTGAGGATTGCCTGGCTGTGCTGCTCCACCTGCTGCGCCGGCAGCCGGTCAAGGGTCTGCGGCTCGTTGCGAGGAGCAGTGCCCTGTTGCGCTTGCCAGTTGCCGTAGGCTTTGTAGGCCAGCACTCCGAGAGCCGCCAGGCCGCCATAGGTCAGGGCCTTGCCGCCAAACTTGCGGGCCTTCTTGTTGCCCAGCAGCAAGCCCATGGCGCCAGCTGCCAGGGCCCCGCCGCCCGCTCCGGACAGCAGTCCACCCAGCCCGCCGGCCTGGCCGCCGAGCAAGCCGCCAAGGCCACTGGAATCGGGCCGGGCCTTGTCCGTTGGCGCCGCGCCCGCCTTGTTCTGCAGCAACTCCTGGCCGGACCTGAGTAATTGATCGAGCAATCCACGGGTGTTCATCTGCCGCCTCCGGAAAATTGGGTGTCACATCGACACATAAGGCCGTAAGCCTAGAGAGAAGTGCCCAGGTTCAGAGGGACGATAGTGCTTCTGAATGTTGCTTTCCCAGGAACCGGACAAAGGACCGGACAACGGGCCAGACACATGACCTGCACCACGAGCAAGATCGCCTTGCAGGAGCCGGCTTGCCAACGAAGCCCCCCACGCGCGAGAAATGCCTGCATCAAGGGTCCTCGATCAGTACCCACCCAGGCTGCCAGACTGGATTAGCGCCCCGAGTTACGGCACTATCGCCCGCCTGAAAAAACCCGGCGCCACCGACCGGAATCGCTGAAGACCTTCCGGCAGCAAGGATGCGCCCATGCCCCGACAGAACTGCGCCACCGCCCACGAGTGCCGCCCATGAGCCTGGACGCCGTAGGCCGTTATCACCTGATACGCATCATCACCGGCCTCGTGCCCCTTTCGCTGCCGGCGCCGCTGTTCTATCTGGCACATGTCTGGGGCATAGCGGTGTATCGCAGCTACTTCGGTTCCATCGCCAAGGGCTTCGGCCTGGGAATGATGGTGGAATTCCTGCTCCAATTGCTGATCCTCGTCAGCGTGCTGGTGGCCCTGGTGCCCAACCTGAAGGCCAAGCTGGGCCTGGTCGGCGCCCTGGTGCTGTTCACCGCCTGGGCGATGTTTCCCGACCATCCGATACGTGGCTACGTCTATTGCTTCCTGATGAGCGTGCCGCTGCTGCTGGCAATCTGGCTGCGCAGTGGCTGTGCCGCTGCTGCGTGCCGACACCCCCGCCGGACACGCCATGAACCGCGCTCCGCCTCCAACCTCGATGAGTTCGCCGATGCCCGCCCTTCGTCATCTCTTGCGCCCGTTGCTCGCCGCCCTGTTGCTTGGCGCCGCCACCCAGGCGGCCCAGGCCGCTGCCCCCGCCTGCCCGTCCAGCGACCTGCCGACCTTCCTCAAGGCCTTTGCCAGCAGCCCGGAGCTGCAGCAGGCGTTCACCGATTCGCCGCTGATCGAACAGCGCCCGAGCCATGACGAGTACGGCCGCGAGATCACCACCCGGCACAAGCTGACGGGCGATACCCGCCACCTGCTGACCCTGCTCGATCCACAGGCCCAGGCTCGGGCCGGACTGCAAGCCTTCTGGGAGAGCCAGACCCTGGTGGTGCATGATCCGCTGGGCGACGTGGTCCAGGCCTTCGTCTTTCAACAGGGCGCCTGCTGGCAACTGGTGCGGGTGGAGCAGTGGTCCATGGACGGCCTGCTCAACCAGGACGCCCCGGCCAATGAAACCGCCCTGCAGCGACAGATGCGCAAGGCCGATCTGTTCCTGGGCTACGGCGGTCGCGAGCAGTACCTGTTGACCCAGTACTTCTTCGAGCTGGGCCAGCAGCTTCTGCTGGACGCCGCCCGGCATGGCTCGGCCACGGCGGCGGTGCGGGCAGTGAGCCTGGGTTACTCGGGCATGGCACCGCAGCTCAAGCCCGGGGAGCCGGAAGAACTGCTGCTGCCTTACGCCCAGGCCGATGCCGAGGCGGCGTTGATGCTGTCGATGTACTACTGCGACCCCCGCGGCGATGGCTCCGTCAATGAGTGCCAGCAACCGCGCAAGTCCGAAGAGCTGGTGCAGCGCACCGCCCGGGAACTGGACTCGGCCGACGCCTACTACTACCTGGGCAGCGGCTACGCCGAGGGCAAGTGGGGCACCACCGATGGCCCCCGGGCCCTGGCCTGCTACCGGGAAGCGATCAAGCGCGGCGACCTGAACAGTATCCGGCCCCTGACCTGGTGGACGAAAAAAGGCCAAACACCCGCCGGTGAAGCCCAGTGCCTGGATGCCCAGGCTCCAGTGGGGAGCTGAGGCCCCTGTGGTCTGCCCCCATGAACTGGAGGGTGGGCATCACGCTTTTTGACTCTTTTTCACAAGAGTTTGATTGCCCACACACGGCCTGATCGCGTTAATTGAGCGTTCACTCAAGTACCGATAGGCCGCCCCATGCTTCCCGCCCCCCAAGAACCCACCACGCTGCCAGGCCCCTGGAGATGAGTGCGCACCTGCCCGTCCAGGCGGCACGACTGCAGCACGTGGACGCCCTGCGCGGCTTCGCTCTGCTGGGCATCCTGGCGGTGAACATCTGGTCTTTCGCCGACCCCTACTACGCCTCGCCGGTCAGCAACCCGGCCTACGCCAGCAACCTCGACCACCTGATCCGCTGGCTGGTGTCGGTGCTGTTCGAGGCCAAGTTCTACCTGCTGTTCTCCTTCCTGTTTGGCTACAGCTTCACCCTGCAGATGGCCTCCGCCGAGCGGGCCGGCGAACGCTTCGTGCCGCGCATGCTGCGGCGGCAACTGGCCTTGCTGGCCATCGGCCTGGTGCACGGCGCACTGCTGTTCTACGGCGAGATCCTCATCCTGTACGCCCTGCTGGGCATGGTGTTGCTGGCGCTGCGCGGGTTGTCGGCAAGGTGGGCCGCGACCCTGGCGCTGGTGCTGACCACGGGAGCCGCCGGGCTGATCCTGCTGTTGGGTGTCCAACTGCTGAGCGCCGGTCTCTACACCGGCGCCGCCGACGGCGCAGCGGTGCTCAAGGACATGGCCCTGGGCGGCGATGCTCTGGATACCCTGGCCTACAACGCCTCTCACCTGTTGGAGACCGCTTCTGCCCTATGGCTACTGCAGGGACCCAGCACCCTGGCGATGTTCCTGCTGGGCTATGTCGCCGGGCGCAAAGGCCTGCTGGTGGCGCCTTACCGCTTTGAACGCAGGCTGCCAGGGCTGCTGGCCCTGACCCTGCCCCTGGGGCTGGGTGGCGCCCTGCTGTACGGATACTGGGCAGCCTACGCCCCCGGTGGTGGTCTGGAAGTCATCGGCTACGGCATCAGCCAACTGACCGCGCCGCTGCTCTCGGCCAGTTACGCCATGCTGCTGCTCAGGGCCTTTAATTCCCCTCTGGGCCAGCGTCTGTGCCAACGCCTGGCCCCTCTGGGCCGGATGTCCCTGAGCAACTACCTGCTGCAATCACTGATCCTCTGCCTGCTGTTCACCGGCTACGGACTGGGGCTGATCAACCGTCTGTCGCCGCTGTGGATGCCCGTCCTGGTAATCGCCATCTACTGGCTGCAAATGAAACTCAGCGCACTGTGGCTGCGTACTCATCAGTACGGCCCTTGCGAGTGGCTGCTGCGGGCGCTGACCATCGGTGCCTGGCCGAACTGGCGCAAGCCCCTCCAGGTTTAAACCAGACGCAGATAGAGGTGGATATCCTCGGGCTCCAGGCGCAGCAGCTCCGGGTCCGGGATGGCCAGCAGCTCACAGCCCAGGCCGGTGTAAAAATCCACGGTGTGCCGCGACGGCGTGGCCGACACGTACAAGCCCTGGGCGCCCATGAACAGGGCCTGCTCCCGAGCCTGGGCGAAGAGTTGCCGGCCCAGGCCAAGGCCGCGATAAGCCCGGCTCACATGCAGGAACTTCAACTGCCGCAAGTCCAGCCCGGCAGCCTCGATGGGCAGGCAATCCACCACCGCCGCGGCCACCAGAGCCGGGCCATCGAACACCCCGTACAACCAGCCGCCGCGCTGGTAACACTGCTGCAAGATCAGCGCGTCATGCTCGGCCTCGCCCTCCGGCCAGCCCTCCACCACTTCATGCTGGGCATAACGCAGCAGAACCCCCTCCTGCAGGCGGTAGAACTCATCGATGACCTCGGCACGGTCGATCAATTTGAGCCGTTGGATATCGTCTTCGCTGAGCAGGCGCGGGTGCAGCATGGGACAGGTTCCTAGAGCTGATCAGTGGTTACCAATGGACACAAGCTAATCATTTTTCTGCCCCTGGCGAACCGTTTATTCTATCCGCCGTCTGTTTACATTCAGTTGCGTTTGGCCGATGGCTTGACCGAACCTCACCTCGCGATCCCCTCATACAGCCAGGAACGGCTGGGGATCTTTCCCCGTATAAGGTTCACCTATGCACCGCAGGAATCTCCTCAAAGCCTCCATGGCCCTGGCGGCCTACACCGGCCTCTCGGCCAGCGGTCTGCTGGCAGCCAGGGCCTGGGCCGGCGCCGCTGATGGCCAAGCCCAGGCATTCGACTTCGAGCGTCTCAAGGCCCAGGCCAAACAACTGGCCGGCCAGCGATACGTGGACACCAAGCAGGTGCTGCCACCGACCCTGGCGCAGATGACGCCGCAGAACTTCAACGCCATCCAGTACGACAGCCAGCACTCGCTGTGGAATGACCTGAACGGCCAGCTGGATGTGCAGTTCTTCCATGTGGGCATGGGCTTCAAGCAACCGGTGCGCATGCACAGCGTCGACCCCAAGACCCGTCAGGCGCGGGAAGTGCACTTCCGTCCCGCGCTGTTCAACTACCAGAACACCAGCGTCGACACCGCCCAGCTCAAGGGCGACCTGGGCTTTGCCGGCTTCAAGCTGTTCAAGGCTCCGGAGCTGGACAGGCATGACGTAGTGTCCTTCCTCGGCGCCAGCTATTTCCGTGCGGTGGACGCCACCGGCCAGTACGGCCTGTCGGCCCGGGGCCTGGCCATCGACACCTACGCCAAACGCCGCGAGGAATTCCCCGACTTCACCCAGTTCTGGTTCGAGACCCCGGACAAGGACAGCACCCGCTTCGTGGTCTACGCCCTGCTGGATTCGCCAAGCGCCACCGGCGCCTACCGCTTCGACATCGACTGCCAGGCCGAGCGCGTGGTGATGGAGATCGACGCCCACATCAACGCCCGTACCGCCATCGAACAACTGGGCATCGCACCGATGACCAGCATGTTCAGCTGCGGCACCCATGAACGGCGCATGTGCGACACCATCCACCCGCAGATCCACGACTCCGACCGCCTGGCCATGTGGCGCGGCAATGGCGAATGGATCTGCCGCCCGTTGAACAACCCGGCCAACCTGCAGTTCAACGCTTTCGCCGACAAGGACCCGAAGGGCTTCGGCCTGGTGCAGACCGACCACGAGTTCGCCAGCTACCAGGACACCGTGGACTGGTACAGCCGCCGCCCGAGCCTGTGGGTCGAGCCCACCACCGCCTGGGGCGAAGGCAGCATCGACCTGCTGGAAATCCCCACCACCGGCGAAACCATGGACAACATCGTGGCCTTCTGGACCCCGAAAAAACCCGTGGCCGCCGGCGACTCCCTGAACTACGGCTACAAGCTCTACTGGAGCGCCCTGCCGCCGGTAGGCACGCCACTGGCCCGGGTCCACGCCACCCGTTCCGGCATGGGCGGCTTCGTCGAAGGCTGGGCCCCGGGCGAGCATTACCCGCCAGTCTGGGCCCGACGCTTTGCCGTGGACTTCACCGGCGGCGGCCTTGATCGTCTGCCCGCCGGCACTGGCATCGAACCGGTGGTCACCGCCTCCAACGGCGAGGTCAAGGATTTCAGCATCCTGGTGCTGGACGAGATCAAGGGCTACCGCATCCTCTTCGACTGGTACCCGACCAACGACAGCGTCGACCCGGTGGAACTGCGGCTGTTCATCCGCACCCAAGACCGCACCCTGAGCGAAACCTGGCTGTACCAGTACTTCCCGCCGGCGCCGGACAAGCGCAAATACCCCTGATCGGCTGACAGCCCCCGGCACGCCCTAGGGGCCTCTTCGCCGGCAAGCCGGCTCCTACAGATCGCACCGCCTCCGTAGGAGCGGGCTTGCCCGCGAAGGCGGCCAGCAGTCAGACACAAAAAAACCGGCCCACACGGGCCGGTTTTTTTACATCGGCACAACCTTAATCGCGCAAGTCCGACTCATGAATCGGCTGGTCCCTGTGGGTCGCCCGCTGATACTGCGCCGGCCAGATTGCCTTGCGCCCGCCCAGGTCATCATCGGCATGCAGCGGCCAGTAAGGATCGCGCAGCAGCTCCCGGGCGAGGAAGATGATGTCCGCCTGACAGGTGCGCAGAATGTGCTCGGCCTGGGCCGGCTCAGTGATCAGCCCCACGGTGCCAGTGGCCATGCCCGACTCCTTGCGCACCCGCTCGGCAAAACGCGTCTGATAACCCGGCCCGGTGGGAATCTCGGCATTGGCCGCGGTGCCGCCGGACGACACATCGATCAAATCCACCCCCAGATCCTTGAGGCGCCGCGCCAGCTCGACGGTCTCGTCCGGGTTCCAGCCGTCCTCCACCCAATCGGTGGCCGACACCCGCACAAACAGCGGCAGCTCTTCGGGCCAGACTTTTCGTACCGCCTCGGTCACTTGCAACACCAGGCGAATGCGATTTTCGAACGAGCCGCCGTACAGGTCCTGACGCTGATTGCTCAGGGGCGAGAGGAACTGGTGCAGCAAGTAGCCGTGGGCGGCATGCACTTCCACCACCTTGAAACCAGCTTCCAGGGCGCGTTTGGCGGCCGCGACGAAGGCCTGGATGATCTCGTCGATCTGCCCTTGGTCCAGTTGGGTGGGCGGCGTGTGCTGCGGATCGAAGGCAATCCGCGATGGCCCCACCGGCACCCAACCGCCGTCCTCGGGCTTGACGCTGCCGGACTTGCCAAGCCAGGGCCGATGGGTACTGGCCTTGCGCCCGGCATGGGCCAGCTGGATACCCGCCACCGCGCCCTGGGCGGTAATGAAACGGGTGATGCGCTGCAAGGGTTCGATCTGCGCGTCGTTCCACAGGCCCAGGTCCTGGGCGGTGATCCGGCCTTCGGCGGTGACCGCCGTGGCCTCGGTGAAGATCAACCCGGCGCCGCCGACGGCGCGGCTGCCCAGGTGCACCAGATGCCAGTCGTTGGCCAGCCCGTCCACCGACGAGTACTGGCACATGGGCGACACGGCGATGCGGTTGAGCAGGGTCAGTTGACGCAAGGTATAGGGTTCAAGCAGCAGACTCATGGGGCACCTCTCGATCAATGGTCAGGCTCCAGGGTTCTGTTTGAACGGTCGACGAGTGACTGCGAAGTGAAGCGCCCGCCCCCGCGGGTAGAAGAATGACAAAAGGTCACAAGGCCAATCAGACAGTGCTTAGAGACTAGTCGACAACACTGCCGCTGGCAGGGTTCCTGATGGGTGCCGGGCAAAAAACTGTTGCCCTGGCCGCTGCCAGCGGCAGCGGCCAGGGCACTATCAGCCAAGCGGGGCCCGCAGAACCCGAGGCGGTGGGTTGCAGCGTCGCGATCAGCGAGCCCTCTACGCCGATATTGGCCAGGGCATGGCGAACCCTTTCATTGGCCAGATCGTGGGCAGGATTACGACGGGAAGAAGGAGGGGAAACAGGCGGATCGGGGACGATCTTTTTCATGGTGCAGCTCCTCGACGATGAAGCCTCCACACCTAACGCTGCTAGACGTTTGAAAAGGGTGGCGGCTGTACGCGGGCTAGCAGACCGGGTCGAGGAACCGGTGCGCCCGAAAGCGCCCCCACGCACAGCCGCCATAACAGCACACTGCAAATCTGAATTGCAGTGCTGATGGCATCGCTTGCGTTCGACCCGGGCTGCTATTCCCGATCACTGATAGGCAGTGATGAACCGAGACTAGTCAGCTGAGTAGATCGCCACAAGCGCCCGGGAGTGTCTCGGAAACCCCTTACAAAAGAAAGAGACATACCGCCATCCCGCTTTCCAAAAGTCTGGCGAAACCAGCCACAGCGTCCCTTAACGCGGTTCGATATGGGCAATCATCAACTGTACGGTTTCCTGGCCACGGAACTCGTTGAGGTCAAGCTTGTAGGCCAGCTCCACCCAGCGGATGGTCGGGTTGGGCCAGACTTCGCGGTCGATGCCGAAGGCGATGCCGTCCAACTTCAGTGAGCCGCATTCGCTGCGCAGCACCACTTTCAGATGACGCTCGCCAACGATGCGTTGCTCCACCAGTTCGAACACCCCGTGGAACATCGGCTCGGGGAAGTGCTGGCCCCAGGGGCCGGCGTGGCGCAGGGCGCGGGCCAGTTCCAGGTGGAACTCTTCCACCGCCAGGGTGCCGTCCGACAGCAGGCGCCCGGTAAGGTCTTCTTCGCGCAGCTGGCGCCGCACTTCTTCGTCGAAGGCCTCGGCAAAGGCCGGGAAGTTCTGCTCCGGCAGGGACAGGCCGGCGGCCATGGCGTGGCCGCCGAACTTGCTGATCAGTTGCGGATGCCGCGCGGCCACGGCGTCCAGGGCGTCACGGATGTGGAAGCCCGGCACCGAACGCGCTGAGCCCTTGAGCATGCCGTCGCCGGCATCGGCAAAGGCGATGGTCGGCCGGTGGTAACGCTCTTTCAGGCGCGAGGCGAGAATCCCGATCACCCCCTGGTGCCACTCGGCATCGAACAGGCACAGGCCGAACGGCATGGATTCCACCGGCAGCTCCTTGAGCTGGGCCAACGCTTCGCGCTGCATGCCCTGCTCGATGGACTTGCGGTCCTGATTCAGCTCGTCGAGCTGGGCGGCCATGGCCCGGGCGGCGGAAACGTCGTCGCTGAGCAGGCATTCGATGCCCAGGCTCATGTCGTCCAGGCGTCCTGCAGCGTTAAGCCGCGGGCCGAGGATAAAGCCCAGGTCGGTGGAGGTGATGCGCGAATGATCGCGCTTGGCCACTTCGAGAATCGCCTTGAGCCCCGGCCGCGCGCGACCGGCGCGAATCCGCTCCAGGCCCTGGTGCACCAGGATGCGGTTGTTGGCGTCCAGGGGCACCACGTCTGCCACGCTGCCCAGGGCCACCAGATCCAGCAGCTCGCCAATGTTCGGCTGCGGCCGGGTTTCATAGCGACCCAGGCTGCGCAGGCGCGCACGCAGGGCCATCAGCACATAGAAGATCACCCCGACCCCGGCCAGGGCCTTGCTGGGGAACTCGCAGCCCGGCTGGTTGGGGTTGACGATGGCGTCCGCCGCCGGCAGTTCATGGCCGGGCAAGTGGTGGTCGGTGACCAGCACTTGCAACCCCGCCGCCTTGGCCGCCGCCACGCCTTCGACACTGGAGATGCCGTTGTCCACGGTGATCAGCAACTGCGGCTCGCGCTGCAGGGCCACGGCGACGATTTCCGGGGTCAGGCCGTAGCCGTATTCGAAGCGGTTGGGCACCAGGTAATCGACGTGGGCCGCGCCCAGCAGGCGCAGGCCCAGCACGCCCACGGTGCTGGCGGTGGCGCCGTCGGCGTCGAAGTCGCCGACGATGAGGATGCGCTGGCGCTGGTCCAGAGCGGTCACCAGCAGGTCCACCGCGGCGTCGATGCCCTTGAGCTGCTGATACGGAATCAGCCGCGCCAGGCTCTTGTCCAGCTCCTCCACCGATTGCACACCACGGGCGGCATAAAGGCGGGTCAGCAGTGGCGGCAGATCGCCAAGAAAGGGCAGGACGGCGGGCAACTCACGGGGTTCGATACGCATGGGCTAACAGCAACTTCTCTTGGAGGACGGTGGATCGTTTAGGGGCAGAGCAGGCGATCAGCCGCGCTCACCCAGCAGCCATTCCAGCTGCACTTCGTGCTGGCCGCGATCGTCGGTGACGAAGATCGTGCCTTCGCTGATCATCACGTCCCACTTGATGACGCGCGGCATGTCCTTGGCCAGGGTCTCAAGGACCTCCTGGGGCACGCCGGCGATGTTGAGGTTCTTCAGGTTCTTCACCGCGTCCAGCACCCGGGTCTGCCAGACCCGCAGGCTGCCGTAGGCCAGCAGGCTGGTGCGCTCGGTGCGGCGCGAGCACCAGGTCAGGCGATCGGCGTCCGGCTGGCCGACTTCGATCCAGTGCAGGACGCGGTCATCCAGGCTCTTTTCCCACAGGGCGGGTTCATCCACATCCGACAGACCCCGACCGAACGACAGGTGCTCGTTGTACCAGAAGGCGTAGGCCAGCAGCCGCACCGTCATGCGCTCTTCAGTTTCCGAAGGGTGACGGGCGATGGTCTGCTTGACGCTTTCATAGACCCCGCGGTCGAGGTCGGTCAGGTTCAGTTCGAATTTGTAGGTGGTGGACGGCTGGGCCATGTGCGGGCTTCTTGAGTGTGCGAAAAGGCGGCAAGTCTAACCCGAAACCTGCCGCCCTGCCCGACCACTGACCGGGCCAACCCTGCTCTGGGTGACATCCGCTGAAACGCATTGGCTGGGTAAAGTCGGTTGCCAGCCTGTAGCCATGGCTTTATAACCCCGCGCAAACCGGCTGGCGCGTAACGCGCCAGAGCCGCAGTTCAATAGAAAAGGACGTCCATGACCCTCTTTGTCATCCTGCTTGTCATCGCACTGGTGTTCATCGCACTGATTCTGTACTCCCGCCGGAAAATCGCCGAACAGAGCGAGGGTCTGGTAATGACCAGCAACCTCACCGCCCAGATCAATCAGACCCTGCTGCTGAGCAAGGCCGAGCCGCTGCTGGCGCTGAAACTGGCAGAGACGCTACCCGGCGAGGCCCGGGAACTGGCCTTGCAGTTGGTGGCCAGCGAGCTCTACCTGGCAGGACACAAGGCCCAGGCCCTGGCGATCTACCAGCAACTGCCACCCCACGCCCGGGACTACGTGCTCAATACCCTGATCGAAACCCTGCTCGACACCGACGATACCCAAGCCTGCCTGGAACTCCTGGAGAACTGGGGGGAAGCCCTGCCCAGCTGGCCGCTGCTGCAAGTGCGTATCCTTCAGGCCCGCGGCGAACAGGCCCAGGCCCTGGCCGTACTGGGCGAACTGAGCGACCCGCGCCAAGCGGCCGCCCAGGAACGCCAGAGCATCGGCAACCTGCTGATCCTGGCGCGCCTGCAGCATCAGGCCGGGATGCAGGATGCGGCGCTGGCCAGCGTTGAGCAGGCGTGGTCGGCGTTTGAAGAAACCGAAGAGGGCCATCGCCAGTCGACGCTGCGCAGCCTGTTCGAAGCCTGCGCAACCCTGGGTCAGTTCGACGCGATCCTGACCCGGGCCGCGCCATTGCCGGCAGAAGAACAAGCCCTGGCAGTCGCCGCCCTGATCAAGGCCGCTCAGCTGGACTCAGCCCTCAACCTGCTGGCCCCCATCAACGACGCGCTCTACCCCACCACGTACAGCGAACTGATGGACCTGACCCTGGCCCTGCCGCCGATCGATAACGCCCTGCGTCTGCTGGACAAAGCCCCCGACCAGGATCGCTACAGCCCGCTGCTGAGCCTGCTGAACCACATGGCGACACAAGGCCAGACCGCAGAAGCCGAAGCACTGCTGCTGACTCTGGAACCTGAACCGAGCCAGCATCCCGGCCTGATGCTCAGCCTCTGTGAGCAGCACCACGCCACGCAGCCGCAATGGGCCGAGGCACTGCTGACCAAGGCACTGCAACAGATCGACGGTTACAAGAATGACCATGAGTTCTGGAGCGGCATACGCATGCAGGCCCTGCGCACCCAGCTCCAGCTGCAAAGCCGGCTGCCGGCCCATCGCCGGGACAGCTGGCTGGTACGCAGCAGCCTTGATGAGTTGCACCGCCTGCACCAGCAGCAAGACGGCGAACAGCAATTGCTGTGCATTCGCGAGCAGACCACGTTGCTGCACGACCTGGGTCAGACCGCCCAGGCCAGGACCCTGTTGGAGCAGGCCCTGGCATTGCTGGACAGCGACAGCCTGCCGGAGGTCGATGAGATGGACACAACCTTCTACCTGGAGGACATCGCCAGCGCCTACCTGAGCATCGACGAAGCAGAGCAGGCCCAGGCCCTGCAGAATCGATTGCACAGCCTGGAGGCCGGTAGTCGCGACCTGGAAGAGGACCTGCTGCTCAATCACATCGAGCACCAGCATTACGCCCAGGCCATCGAGGCCCTGACCCTGAGCGTCTTGCTCAGCGACAAGAAGCCTCTGTCACGCCTGTATCAGGCCCTGGAGGAGCTGCACCAGCGTGCCCCCGAGCGCGCCACTGAACTTCAGCAACAGTTGATGGAGCGGCTGACCAGCGGCATGGCCATGCGCCCCTTTCAGGCGAACTGAGCCCCCCGGACTGACACCCGCCTAGCTGCAACCCGGTGATCCAAGACGACTCCGTACCACGCGCCAGGCCCCAACCCGCACCAGAGGAAAATGGAATCATGGAAGTGCTTATCATCCTGCTGCTCATTACCGGCGTGATCTCACTGCTGGTGGTGTATTCCCACAAGAGCCGCAGCGGCAATGGCCTGGGCATCACCCTGGACGAGGCAGCGCAGATCAATCGTGCGGCCCACCTGAGCGTCATCGAGCCGCAAGTGGCCTTGCAGCTGGCACAACGCCTGACGGGCAAAGCCCGGCAACTGGGGCTGATGCAGATGCCAGCGGCGCTGTACCGACAAGGCGACCAAGAACAGGCCCTGGAGGTACTGGCCGAACTCGATGAAACCTACCAGCCCATGGCGCTGAACCCACTGCTCGAAACACTGCTCGACAAGGACGGCCCGCAGGCGGTGCTGAGCCTGTTGGAGCGCCTGCATCAGCCCCTGCCGTCAGCGCCCCTGCTGCGCATCCCGCTGTTGGTGGCCCGCGGTGAACTTGAGCAGGCCCGCGCCTTGCTGGTGACCTTCGGCGTCAACCAGCTGAGCCAGGACTCCCCCAGTGAGCACCGGCAGTTGGCTGCCCTGCAACGCGGCTTGGGCCTGGCCGACCAGGCCGCCATCAGCGTCGGCCTGGCCTGGCAACTGCTGCTGAAGCAGCCGGCCAATGAACTGGACCTGCATGAAGTGGAACAGACCCTGCGCGAGTACCGTGCCCAGGGGCAGGACGCGCAGTTCCCGGCCATGGCCACGCAATTGCCCGGATCGGCGCAAATCATCGTCGTGACCCTGCTGATGCAAGCCGGGGCATTCGACGCTGGGTTCGAACTGCTGGCGCAAAACCCTGAGCCCGACGACTACTTCGGCTATCCGCCGTTACTCACGCTGACTCTGGAGGCCAACCGTCCGGACCTGGCTCAACAACTGATCGCCCTGGTGCCGGAAACCTATGCCAGCGAGCTGCTCTTGAGCCTGTTGAACTGGCATGTCGGGCGCAATGAAATGGCCGAGGCCGAGGCGGCCTTGCAGGCCTGCGCCGTCTCGACCCCGCAGCGTATCTGGTGCCTGGTCTGTCTCTGGGGCACTTACGTCGAGGAACACTCGCAATGGTGCGCCCATCTGCAGGAGCAAGCCTTGCGGGCACTGGAAACCTTGCGTGGCGATGAGCAATGGCCGTGGTTGCGCCTACTGGTCCTGGAAACCCAACTGCGGGTCCAGGCAGATCTGCCGCGCCTGCGCCGCGACAGCTGGCTGATCCGCAACAACCTGGAGGAAATGGCGCATCTCAACACCCAGCTCGAATACGCCGAACGTCCGATGAAACTGGCGTTGCAGGCCAAGCTGCTACACGACCTGGAACAAACCCGACAAGCCGGCGAACTGCTGGATCAGGCTGTGCAAGCGCTCGACGACGAGC
This sequence comes from Pseudomonas sp. BLCC-B112, assembly GCF_028550695.1. Classification (NCBI taxonomy): domain Bacteria; kingdom Pseudomonadati; phylum Pseudomonadota; class Gammaproteobacteria; order Pseudomonadales; family Pseudomonadaceae; genus Pseudomonas; species Pseudomonas sp. BLCC-B112. Next base: position 427,707 of record NZ_JAQQGK010000001.1, on the reverse strand, counting down.
AGCAAAATGCGCCGCTGGACCCTGCGGAAAAAAACTTCTTCCTGGAACAGCTGGCGCTGAGCTACGTCTACATCGACGATCAGGCAAAGGCCGCCGAGCTAAAGACTCGCCTGGAGCAGCAGGCGGCCTACACCAACCAGTTGAGCCAGGCCATGGTGCTCAAGCATATCCACCAGCAACGCTTCGACGAGGCGATTGCCGGCCTGGAACTGGGCAACCTGTTTATCGGCGAAAACCCAGTGCAACAGTTGCACCTGGCCCTGGAAACCCTGAGCCAGAGCGCACCGGAAAAAGCCCATGAGCTGCGCCAGAAGCTGATCGACAGCCTAGCCGCCGAGAGCGCCTGGGGTTACCCGAAAGCCGCCTGAGCGCCCATATTGAGGCCCGCCGCGGCACGCCTTAACGCGGTGCGTAACGGGCCCAGAGTTCGTTGAACTCCTTGAGGTAACTGACCACCAGTTGCGGGTGGTCGATCACCAGCAGGTTTTCCTCGTTGCCGGTGGTGGCGCTGCGGGTCCAGTTGAAGCTGCCGTTGAGCAAGGTTCGGCCATCGAACACGGCGAACTTGTGGTGCATGTGGAACGGCGTGTCGTCGATCCGCACCGGCACCCCGGCCTCGCGTAGCACGGCGATATCGCTGCCGACATCGAACTGCTTTTCACTGTCGCTGATCACCCGCACGGCCACGCCGCGCTGGTGGCAGGCGCGGATTTCGTCGCTCAGTTGATCGTCGGAAATGGTGAACACGCAGATATCCACCGAGATCCGGGCCTGGCGGCACAGGTCGCGGATCTTGCGTCGGCAGTCTTCACCGGGGCTGAAGTGGGCGCTGGCCATGTCGCGCACCGGGGCGCTGTTGGCGTCCAGGGTCTTGACCACCTGCTCCAGCCATTTCAACGCCGGCAACACATTGGCGCTGTCCGCCAGGCTCAGTTCCCGTACCAGATCGAAAGCCCGATTGCGTAGGTAACGCACTTGATCGGCACTGAGTTCGCTGCCCAGTTGGCGCAGCTCGTCCCGCTCTTCGTTGCTCAGTTTCAGGTCCTGCAGGCTGTCGCGCAGCTGCTGGTCCAGGTGGGCAAAATCCATGTCGTGATCCTTGGCTGTTCGCCGGCAAGCCGGCTCCTACTATTGGGAGTCCTTGAGGGTGGGCACATCGCCGTGGCTGAGCATGCGACTCAGTTCGTCCACACGCGTGGCGATGTCACCGATGCGCTGGTGGCTGTGCAGATCGACGTCGATCTTCTTGTGCATGACCTTGATCAGCGGCAGGAAGCTGTTCTCCAGATGCTCGGAGAGGTTTTCCAGCACCGCGCGCAGGTCATGCTGCTGCGCGGGCCGGGCCAGGCCGCGTACGCCTTCCACCAGATCGTTGAGCTGGGCCACGACCCGGGTGCCGACATCGCTGTCGCTGCCGCCCATGGAGCGGTTACGCACGAAGTCGCGCTTGATCTGGGTCCAGCGTTCGCTCTGCTCCGGGGTCTGGTTACCGCGCAGTTCGGCGAGCTTGAGCAGGTTTTCCTCGGCGCCAGTGGTCAGCAACTGGGATTCGCCCTGGTAGTGGTCGGCCAAGAGTTGCAGGAGCTCGGCGTCGTTCATCACCGCCGAGATCTTCTCGGCCATCTTGTTCATGTTGCGGTAGCTGCCCTGCAGCTTGAACGGTGGCTCGCTGCGGTACTGGTCGGCCTGGGCGGCGCTGGCGATGTACTGCTGGTTGACCCGCAGCACCACGTCGCGCACCTGCATCAGGCGTTGCAGGGTGGTGGTGATTTCGTTGATCTCGGCGCCGCTGTAGCTGTGGCTCAGTTCGTTGCTGGAGAAGGCCTTGCCCTCGGCCTTGGCGACGAAGCGGTAGACATCGGCCATGTCGCGGGTGGCCAGGGGCGCCAGCACCGGGTTGGAGGTCAGGCCGTTCTCGATGTAACTCAGGGCGAAGGCTTCCTGCATGCCGCCCAGGGTGTCGCCGAGGTTATAGATGTCGGCCCGGTTGGCCAGCATGTCGGGGATCTTGAACACCTCGCCGGACTCGGTGTACGGGTTGCCCGACATCACCACGCAGAACTTCTTGCCGCGCATGTCGTAGGTCTTGGTGCGGCCTTTCCACACGCCTTCGATGCGCCGGGTGCCATCGCACAGCGAGATGAATTTCTGCAGGAATTCCGGGTGGGTGTGCTGGATGTCGTCGACATAGAGCATCACGTTGTTGCCCATCTCCAGGGCCAGGTTGAGTTTCTCCAGTTCCTGGCGCGAAGTAGCGTCCGGTGCCTGGGCCGGGTCCAGGGAACGCACCTGGTGACCCAGGGCCGGGCCGTTGATCTTCATGAAGATCAGGCCCAGACGGTGCGCCACGTATTCCATCAGGGTGGTCTTGCCGTAGCCCGGTGGCGAAATCAGCATCAAGAGGCCCATCAGGTCAGTGCGCTTGTTCTCGCCCACGGTGCCCATCTGCTTGGCCAGGTTGTCGCCGATAAAACCCAGGTACACATCGTTGATCAGCTTGTTGCGCACGAACGAGCTCAGCGGCCGCGGCTTGAATTCGCTCAGGCGCAGGGCCGAGCGCTCACGGCTGATGATGCCCTGGCGCAGCGCCTGGTAGCGCTGCAGGCCGGGCAGGAACTGTTCGCGGTGGGCCCGCAGGCGGGCAAAGAAACCATCCACGGTGAGGGACAGGCTGCGCTCGTGAATGCGTGGGTGTTCGCCCATCAGGTTGTCGACCTTGAACCGCAGGTCGACTTCAGTGATGCGTTTGGCAAAGTCTTCCCGCAGCAGCGACAGGGCCACCGCCTCGGGCACGTAGTCGGCCCACTCGGCGAACTCGCCCTCGGCGCACAGGGCCGAGAGCCAGTTCTCGGTCAATTCCCACTGAGCAGCAGGCCGCTCCACCAGCCGCGCCAGGGCCTGCTGGTAGTCGTCCCACATCCGCGCGCCCTGCAGACGCAAGGTCAGGGCTTCCTGCAGTTGCTTGGCGTATTTGCTGAAGGTGAATTCGATGCGTTCTGCGGCCAGTTCCTGAACCAGGTACTCGGCGGCCTCCGGCAACAGCTCGGCGGCCAGGGTGAAGGCGTGCTGCTGATGCCAGTCACTCAGTGCCGCGAGGATTTCCTCCTGCAACTGCAGCAAGCCTTCACGACGCCCGAACAGCTGCTGAATATGCCGGCTGGTGCGCGCCCGCTCGACCCATTGCTGCGGTTGCGGCTGGTGCTGCTGGCGGCCCCAGAACAGCGTGGCGAAGGCCCGCGCCGCCGCGCCGAAGCGCAGCAGGCCGGCGCTGTCGCGCAGCGGTAGCAGTTGCAACAGGATCGCCGCCGCATCGTGATCGTGAATGCCCTTTTCGTAGCCTTCCTTGTAGCGCGGCGCGGCGAAGTCGCGGATCACCCGCGCCAATTCCTCAGGCTGCGCCAGCAAGGGTTTCAGGCTTTCCAGGCTCAAGCCTTCCGCGCCGCGGTCGGCAGCATCCAGCACTTGCCCGGCCAGGTACTCGGCGCGGTACAGCTGGGCCGATTCCGACTCCAGGGCCACCTGCCAGAAGTCGCGCAGGGCTTCCAGCTCGGGGTCGCGCAGAGGTTCGAGGAAATCCGTGCCGGTGAGGTGCAGGTGCAGTTCGTCGCCCCGGGGCATCAGGGTCAGGTCCAGCTCCTGGGTGTTGACGCTGAAACGGTGGCGCGGCCCCAGCTTGATAACGTTGCCGCCCTCTTCGAACAGCTCGGTCTTGTCGCGCAGGGCCCGTACGGCCTGATCCCGGGCGCCCTTGAGGCGCGACTCGACGTCGTCAGCCTTGACGCTGTCCTTGAGCTCGCGCAGGCGCTCGGCCAGCTCCCGCAGCTTGAGGATCAGCGGGTCGGCGGCGAAGAACGCATTGAGCTCCTCGGCCTGGGTGAACTTGGCGGTGCGCCGGCCGAGGCTGTCGAGAATCCGCCGCGCGGCATCCAGCAGGCCCTGGGCCTTGCGCTGGCGCTCGTCGAGCAGCGATTGCTTGTGGGCCTCGAAGGTTTCCAGCAACTCCTCGCGCTTGCCGAGGATGTCGCCGAGGAATTGTTCGTGATCGCCGAAGCGGCTTTCCAGTTCCTCAAGCTGCACCAGCAGCCGCGACAGCTGCTCGTCGCAACGCTCGGGGTCCTGGGCCTGGGCCAGGGCATTGGTGATGCCCTGGCTGAAGAGTTTGAACTGGGCCCCGAACTGGGCCACGGTTTCGGTCGAGCCCAGGCCCTTGCGCCGCTGTTCGGCACGGGCCTTGGCCTGGTTCAGGCGGGCGTAGATCTGCGAGATGGATTCGATGATCCGGGTGCGCTGGGTGGCGTCATCGATCTGCAACGAGGCCATCAGGCTCGACAGCATGTCCAGGTCGCCAGCCATGGCTTGCAGAGCGCCCAGGGGCTCGCTGAGCTGGGCCACGGTTTCGGCTTTCTGCGCCTGGGCGTCCAGGGTTTCCAGCTGAGTGACGAAGGGCTGCAGGGCCTGATCGCTGGCCAGGAAGGTCGCGGTGCCGGCGGCGGTGCGTTCCTGGGCCTTGAGCAAATCGGCTTCCATGGCGTCGATGCGCGCCACGTCGATGTAGCGGTAGTCGCGAATGGTCAGCAGCAGACCGCGCTGGGCGGTGATGCCGTTAAGGGCATCGACAAAGCTTTGCACCTGATCCCAACTGTCCACCAGCAGGCTGTCGAGCAGGGTTTTCTGCTTGGCCTCGGCGGCCACCATGGCCTGGTCCGACTGACGGCGGATGCTTTCGACTTTCTCGTATTCGTCGAGCACCAGCTCGGAGGTGGAAGCCACCTCACGCAGCAGCGGCGCCAACCCGTCAAGTTCGGCACTGCCCAACCAGTGGTACACATCGAACAGGCGCCGGGTGTTCTGGCACAGCAACGAATAACGCTGCACCGACACCGCCGGGGTGTCGATCTCGCGGCACAGATCGTAGAGATCGGAGACGCTGCGCACCAGTTCGGCATTGCCAATGCGCCCCAGGAAACCGCTGCGGGTCGGTTGCCGCGCAGCGTATTCCTCGGTGAAGAACGGCGTCTGCCAGATCTGCATCGGATGCACCCGGGTCGGCTCTTCGCCCTCGGCGGCGAAGATCACCATGTGGCCGTCTTCCAGACGCGCATAGCCGTGGCCGAACAGCGGGTTCTGCAACTGACGGTTGATCATGTTGTAGGTCAGCAGCACCGAGCGGCCCTGCTCCGGGTGGTAGAAGATGTACTGCACATCTTCACCGTTGGGCGAGCGCACCGAGCGCTTGAAGCGCATGCCTTCCATGGACTGTTCGAAGGTCTTGTACTCGCCGCTTTGCAGGTAGTAACCGCCGGGGAAGATGATCCCGTGGTCTTCCGGCAACTGCACGCAGGCCAGGCCGATGGCGTCGATGCGCTCTACCTGGCGAGTCAGGCTGTTGAACACCAGGTAGCGCCACTGCTCTTCGCGGTACGGCAGGACCTTGAGCAGGATCAGGCTGCCCAGGCGGGCGAATTCGATCTGCGAGTCGTCCAGGGACTGGGTCTTGTCCAGCACCTCTTCGCGGTAGATGCCCAGGCCCGACTCGGTGTTGTTCTCGACCTTGATGGTCAGGTCGCCGCCGATGGTTTCGACGAACACCGTGTCGAGGATGTTCAGGTGCGGGAAGCGGCCTTCGACCACCATCTCGCGGGTGGCCTTCTTCCATTCGAAATCGAAGGGCGCCGGCAGGGCGATATCCCGCTCGCCGCGGTTGTCGATGTAACGGACATCCCGTCCGTCCACCGAGATCGACCAGCGGAACACCCGCACATCGGTGACGCGCTCGCCAATCTGGAAACTCGCCAGCAGCTTGCCGTCACGGATCGCCAGTTGCAGCAGGCGGGTATTCTTGTAATAGGTGTAGAGCTCGTTGAAATCATTGAGGAAGCCCTGGGCAGAAAGGAAACTGCCTTCCAGGGGCACGGGCTCGGCTTCGTAGCCTTCGCCCTCTTCCACCAGCCGGTAGAGGGAAAACACGTCGGCGACGCTGGTTTCCTTCTTCAGGCCGATAAACACGTTGTAGCCGAACAACAGGCAGTCGCCGACCTGGACGATGTCCCGGGCGATGCAATTGTTCTCGGTACGGATGCGCACCCGCCCGACCACTTCCATGCGGCTGTTGCCGAACTCGTCGAGACGCCTCTGGTTGAGGTCGTCGGTGGTGGCCCGCAGGCGCTGGCCCTGGTCCAGCAGGCGCTTGTGCAGCACCTCATAGGCGCCGCCTTCGGCGACGGCCTTGTCCAATACGTCCTGCGGGGGAGTTGCGACTTGAGCGTCCGACATCGTGGCCTTCCTGGATCTACGGCGGTGTGCAAAAAAAGCGGGCTCCTCAAACCTGGAGCCCGGTACCCGACACAAGGCCGGTAGCCGCTGCCGCGGGCTGCGTGCTTGAGGGCCCGAAGGCCCTCAAGGGCTGCGCCTCCTACGGAGTCGGTCGCAGCTTTCGGCAGCGGCTACAGGTGTGTCAGGTGTGGGTCAGGCTTCGGCAGACGGCGCCTCGGCCTTGCGCGAGACGGCAGCGGCGGCCAGTTCAGCGGCAACGGCCGGGGCACCCTTGCCATTGAGCAGGCGTGCCAGGACGTCCTGGACCACCGGGCTCTTGCCCACCACGCCCTCGATGGCCTTGCCCACCGACAGCGATTTGGCGAAGGAATTGAAGAAGTCGCCTTCGCCGCCGACGATTTCGATCTTGGCCTTGCTGAGGGCGGCGGACAGCACTTCGGCCTGGTCCTTGGCGATGTCCTTGTTGGCGGCGATGGCGGCCATCGCTTCCTCGAAGTTCTTCTCCAGTTGCATGCGGAACTCTTCGTGCTGGCGAGCGCTGTCGCTGAGGGAATCCAGGGCACCGAACTTCTTGCCCAGGCCTTCGGCTTCGGCGTTCAGACGCTGCAGCAGCACTTCGGCTTCGGCCGAACCCAGGTCCTTGGTGGCCTTGGCCTTGGCCGCGCCCAGTTGCTCTTCGCCACGGGCTTGAGCACCGAGCTTCTCTTCCATGACCTTGGCTTCCGCCAGGCCGTCCTTCTCTTTGGCAGCCGCCTGGGCTTCCATGACGCGGGCGTCGGCCAGGCCTTTTTCCTGCTCGCCGCGAGCTTCGGCAATCAGCTGCTCGGTGCGTACGCGGGCTTGAGCCAGGCCTTCTTTTTCCTGGGCCGCTGCGGTGATTTCCAGCACGCGGGCATCGGCCAGACCAGGCGCGGCGCGCTCGGCTTCCAGGCCTTCGGCCAGACGCTTCTTGGCTTCGGCCTGTTTGGCCGCCGCTTCCAGTTCGGCCTGGGCCAGGTTGTTGATTTCCACGGCCTTGTGCTTGGAACGAGTCTCGTCGGCTTCGGCCTGTTTGACCTGACGCACCAGATCCTGCTCGGCTTCGGCCTGGGCCTGGATCACCACCACTTGCTTGGCGCGTTCGGCTTCGGAAATTTCGCGCACTTCCTTGATCCGCTCTTCTTCCTGGGCCACGGTCTTCTCGACCGCTACCCGCTCACGAATCACGGTGGCGATGTTCTTGCGCTGCTCTTCCAGAGCCTTTTCTTTCTCGATGCGCTGCAGTTCCACTTCACGCTCGCGGGCCACTACTTCCAGGTCCTTGGCGCGGGTGACTTTCTCCACTTCGATGACCACCGCACGCTGACGGTTCTGCTGGGCCACTTCGACTTCGCGCTGATGGTTCTCGGTGCGCACGTCGATTTCCTGCTGCGACTGAATGCGTGCTTGCTCGGCCTTCAGGCGCTCTTCTTCCTTGACCTTGGCGGTCTCGGCTTCCTCGCGGGCGCGGATGGTTTCGATCTCGCGCTTCTGCCGCGCTTCGGCATCGGCCTGCTGGCGTTCGAGGGACAGCGAGGCTTCGCGGGTCTCGACGTTTTTCTTCTGGATCGCCAGTTCCTGGTTGCGCTCCAGTTCGTTGGTGATGACGTTCTGCGCCGCGGTCAGCTCGGTGATCTTGCGGATACCTTCGGCGTCGAGGATGTTGCTCGGGTCCAGGGAGTGCTTGGCGGTCTGCTCCAGGTAGTCGATGGCCACGTCTTCCAGCACATAGCCGTTGAGGTCGTTGCCGATGATCTCGATGATGCGGTCGCGGAAGTCCTGGCGGTTCTCGAACAACTGGACGAAGTCGAACTGCTTGCCCACGGTCTTCAGCGCTTCGGAGAACTTGGCGTTGAACAGCTCGTTGACCGCGGCGCGGTCGGAGGCACGGTCGACACCGATGGCCTTGGCCACCTTGAGCACGTCTTCCTGGGTTTCATTGACCCGCAGGTAGAAAGCCACGGTGATGTCGGCGCGCATGTTGTCGCGGCAGATCAGACCATCCTTGGCCCGACGGTCGACTTCCAGGGTGATCAGCGAGATCCGCATGAACTCCTTGAGGTGGATGACCGGGTACACCAGGGCGCCGGTGAAGTGCACCTTGGGCGTCGAGGACATGTCGTTGACGATCAGCGCCGTGCCTTGGGGGACCTTGATATAGAAGGCCTTGAACAGGGCCAGCAGGCCGAAGACCACCAGAACGACGAGGCCGATCCCGAGCAGGATGGGCAGCAGCGACGGTAAATTCATGCAATCAATCTCCTTTGATTCTGAGGAAGCCCGGGCTCAGAGGCCGCGAAACTCGTCCTCGGTAATGACCCGATAGGCGTGTTGCGCCTCCAGATACTCCAGTAACACGACGCGATCGCCGCGTTTGAAAGCTCGCGCCTCATCGGCACGCACACGCAGGATCAGGCCCGCGCCGCCGTTCTCGAGCACGGCTTCGCCGTGTTCCAGGGTGACTCTGCCGCTGCGTACCACGGCGGTCTGCCCCAGCACCGACTGGCTGCTGGTGGCTTCCATCTTGTGAAACAACGGACGCAGCGGGCGGCAGATGGCCGCGCTGATGGGGGCCGCCAGAAACAGCGCAACCACAGCCAGCAACAGGCCCAGGGGATAGCGCAGCCAACCCAGGGGCAGGTGGCAGAGGACGTAGAGTTCGGCGAAATAGGTCAGGAACCAGCTGAAGAACATCAGCAGGGTCAGCACCAGGGTGACCGGCACCCCGTTGAGCTTGAACTTGATCAGCAGCCCGGCCAGGCCTTCAGTGGCATGGCCGCCTTCGAGCAGCGAATCAGCCTCGAAGTCCAGCAGATCGACTTCGAGCATGCCCATGGCCACCACGGCCCAGTAGATCACCGCCAGGCAGAGCATGAAGCTGAACAGCACTGTGGGGAACGACAACACTGTCTGCAGGAAGATTTCCATTGCTTTCCTATCCCTGAAAAAGCCGGGCAAGGCCCATCGGCCCCGCCCCTACAACACAACGATGAATCAGGACTTGTTGCGATCCTTGAGGCGCGCCAGCACGCTGTCGGCGCTGGTGCTGCCGGCGACGATCCCGGCCTCGCGCAACTTGGCGTCCAGGGCATCGTCGGGGTTGCTGGTGCTGGCCAGCTCCGCTGCGGCTTCCATCTTCGCCGCACGCTCGGCCTGCTTCTGCTTGATCCGCTCCAGGGACTCCACCGCGGTGTGCAGCTTGCTCTGCGAGCCGCCGTAGCGCTGGGCCACGGCCTGCTGAGCCTTCTGCACGCTCTCGGTGGCCTTGACGGTATCCACCTGTTGTTTCAGATGTTTGATATTGCCTTCGGCCTGGGTCACGGCCTTGCGCAACTGGGCCACGCTGGCGGCAAAGCCATCGGCCTGCTCGCGCTCGACCGCCAGGTCATTTTCCAGATTGGCGATCTTCTGCGCCACTTCCTGGGCAAGATTTTCATTACCCGCTTCCAGGGCCTTGAGGGCGTAGCTTTCATACTCGGCGATCTTCGCCGCGCTGCCATTGGCGCGCTCGGCGGCGAGTTTCTGCCGAGCCATGATTTCGGCCAGGGCTTCCTTGGACTTGCGCAGTTCCTGGTCGGCGTCGCGGATTTCCTGATCGAGAATCCTCAAGGCCTGGCTGTCCACCATGGCTTCGCCCGCCTCATTGGCGCCACCGCGCAGGGCGGTAAGCAACTTGCTCCATACGTTCATGTGCATTCCTCCAGGTCAGGCCTGAGCCTTCAGGTAGCCTTCATAGGCTTCGGTAGCCCTGATCACGTTGCTGGCCAGGGTTTCGATCTCGTAAAGCACGTTGGAGAGGATCGAGGTGGCGCTGAGCGCACCGAACATCATGTAGAAGCGCTCGCCGCCCAAGCCGGTTTCCAGACCGATGCTCGACAGCGGGAACAACTGGCGGCTGAGCAGCACTTCTTCATTGAAGGCTTGCACATCGGTGACTTCGCTTTGCGGCCAGAGCAGGGCTTCGACCAGGATCTGCTCGCCGGACAGGGCGACGAACAGCGGCAGGTCGCCGTATTCGCGCATGGTCACGTGCAAGCTCGGTTCGGCGCCTTCAAGCAGTTCAATGCTGGCTTCGCCGCTGCTGAACAACTCGGTGGCCATCAGGGCCTGGCACAGCGATCGGGCATTCCAGATCTGCGGCATGCTCATTTCTCCATCCTTTTCCACAGGAGCCAGCCCCTCGGAGGGCTGACGCAGTTTGCGTTCAACCGCCAGCAACGCCTGGGCGTTCTCGGGCAGTATCCAGACTTCCTTTTTCACCAAGCCCTGATCACGCAGGCGCTGGCGGAATAAACGTTGGTAATGGGCTGAGGATTTGTTTTCCATGGCGCACAGACTAGAGCATCACATGTAAGACTTTCAATTCATCACATGTAATTTTTTAAAGGGGTATTTGTAACAATAGTTTTCTATCGACCAGCTCGGAACAAAACGTCGAACCTGTCACGGGCCATAGACCAGATCGAAGGATTTGCAACCACCCTTCTCATGAAAGGCGCCATTAAACCCGCCACCCAAGAGAATGAGAAGCACAATTATCCCGCCATCGACCTGCAAATAATGAATGAAGGCCACCGTCCAGCGCTGCCTTAATGGCAACCAATGGTCTAGGCTAGGCGGATTTTCCTGCCCAGCGGATGCCCCATGAACAGCCTCAGCAAGCCCCTCGCCGGATTGAAAGTGATCGAACTCGGCACCCTGATCGCCGGCCCCTTCGCCTCGCGTATCTGCGCCGAGTTCGGTGCCGAGGTGATCAAGGTCGAGTCTCCGGACGGCGGCGATCCGCTGCGCAAGTGGCGCAAGCTGTATGAAGGCACTTCGCTGTGGTGGTTCGTCCAGGCCCGCAACAAGAAATCCCTGACCCTGAACCTCAAGCATCCCGAAGGCCTGGCGGTGCTCAAGCAACTGCTGGCCGAAGCCGACATCCTGATCGAAAACTTCCGCCCCGGGGTCCTGGAAAAGCTCGGCCTGGGCTGGGACGTGCTGCACGCCCTCAACCCCAAACTGGTGATGGTGCGCCTGTCGGGCTTCGGCCAGACCGGCCCGATGAAGGACCAGCCGGGCTTCGGCGCGGTGGGCGAATCCATGGGCGGCCTGCGCTATATCACCGGCTTCGAGGATCGTCCGCCGGTACGCACCGGGATTTCCATTGGCGACTCCATCGCGGCCCTGTGGGGCGTGATCGGCGCGCTGATGGCCCTGCGTCATCGCGAGGTCAACGGCGGCCAGGGGCAAGTGGTGGACGTGGCGCTGTACGAGGCGATCTTCGCCATGATGGAAAGCATGGTTCCGGAGTTCGATGTGTTCGGTTTTATCCGCGAGCGCAGCGGCAACATCATGCCCGGCATCACCCCGTCTTCGATCCACACCAGCGCCGATGGCAAGCATGTGCAGATCGGCGCCAACGGCGATGCGATCTTCAAGCGCTTCATGCTGCTTATCGGCCGCGACGACCTGGCCAACGATCCCGCCCTGGCCAGCAACGACGGACGCGATACCCGCCGCGATGAACTCTATGGCGTGATCGACCGCTGGGTGGCCTCCCTGCCCCTGGACCAGGTACTGCAGCAGCTGAATCAGGCTGACGTCCCGGCGAGCCGGATCTTCAGCGCCGAGGACATGTTCCACGACCCGCAGTTCCTCGCTCGGGAAATGTTCCTCCAGGCCAAGCTGCCCGACGGCAAGCCCTTCAAGATGCCCGGCATCGTGCCGAAACTCTCTGAGACACCCGGCTCCGCGGACTGGGTCGGCCCCGAGCTCGGCGAGCATTCGACAGAAGTCCTGGCGAGCCTGGGCTACAGCAGCGAACAGATCCAACACTTGCGCAACTCTGGGGCGATCTAAGCTGAAAAACCGGTTTTCCATCAGCGCCCTGCCCGGCGCCCATCCACCCTTCCTACGCCGTCGCCTTAGGTGCTGCGTGACGTTTCTGCTCGCCCTGCTGTGGCTGCCGAACGCCTTCAGCGAACCCAAGGAGACGCTGTTCTGGCTGCTGCGAGACCTGCCGCCACTGAGCATTTTCGAGGGCGAGCAGAAAGGACAAGGGGTTATCGACCTGCTGATGCCGCAACTGATCGCCAGCCTGCCGGAGTACCAACAACAGATAGTGCGGGTCAATCGCGCCCGGGGCATGCAGATGCTGCGCGAGCCGACCTTCGTTTGCGACCCGTCGCTGATCATGAACAAGGAACGCGAACAGTGGGTGACCTTCTCCATCACCAGCTTCCGGGTCCTGAGCAATGGCCTGGTGATCCGCCGCGCCGACCATGAACACCTGACCCCGTTCGTCCGGGAGGGCAAGGTCGATCTGCGCGCCCTGCTCGCCAGCGGCCAGGAAAAAGTCGGAGTGGTTGCCGAGCGCAGCTATGGCCAGCAAGTCGATAACCTGCTGCATGCAGCCCCCGCGGACTCGGTCAATGCCCACCACGGCAACGACGCCCTGGGCAGCCTGTTGCAGATGCAGCGCCTGGGGCGCCTGCGTTTGTTGCTGGGCTACTGGCCGGAGATTCGCTACCAGGCAATGCAGCAAGGCATGGACCCGCAGGAGCTGGAGTTCTATCCGATCCAGGGCACCCAGCAGTATCAGGAGATCCATATCGGCTGCAGCAAGACCGCCCAAGGGCGACAAGCCATAGCCCGGATCAACCAGGCCCTGCTCAAGCTGCGTGAGGATCGCCTGGTTGAGCTGTATGCCGCCTGGCTGGAGCCCGAGATGCGTGACCAATACCGTGCCGACGCCCGGGCCTATTTCCGCGATCTGCACGACCACTGACAAATTCCGGGCAAAAAGAAACCCCGAGAAGTGGGGAGACGACTCGGGGTTAAACGCGGTCTTTGACGACCGGTATCAGCCGGCTACAAGCACCGGAGCACAATGCCTGATCCTGCTGATACTGAGTCTGACTGACCGGGTGACAGGAAGGTTCCGCAAAAATTTGCATCAGTTGCGCTGATCGAACACCTTGCCTTCAGCTGCATGGCGCAACGCGGCGATCACACAGGGTTCCAGCCGGCCTTCGGCGATCAGCACGTCACGGTGCAGACCATCGACTACGTCGGTAAGCAGGCGCTTGTCGGTGAGCTGGGCCTGATTCACCTCACGCTCCAAGACCATGGCGCCAGCCGCGTTCTTCAGGGTCACCAGGCATTCGCCATGGCCGCCGCAAGGCGTCAGTGTGACCTGGTACGGACTCAGCGACTCGCTCAACAAAAGACTGATACTTTCCATCTAGATCACCACTCAATAGCTCGAATTAGAGGTTCGAAAACAAAAATGCCGGTAGCTTTCTGACATTCAAGTGACCATCGCTCAGAGAAGAAAGTTCGCCACACCTACTGCTGCCGACCTGAGTCATTCGAGCATGCACGGGTAACATGACAGATATAAAACGGCCGACCAGGCGCAAACCACGCCGCCGTTGCATTGGAGCCCAAGCTTTGAAAGCAATGTCGAACAACAAATTGCGCATCATCCTTGCCGACGATCACCCGATCTTCCTGATTGGCTTGCGTGCCGTGCTGGAGCAGGACGACAGCCTGGCCATTGTCGGTGAAGCCCGCTCGCCTTCCGCCCTGAGCCAGCTGATGCAGGAAGTCGAGTGCGACGTGCTGGTAACGGATTTCATGATGCCCGAGGAGCAGCAGAACGACGGCCTGCGCCTGATCGAGCAATTGCGCCGGCATCATCCCGACCTGCCCATCGTGGTGGTGACCATGCTCAATCACGCCGGGCTGTTTCGCTCGATCCTAGACCTGGGGGTGATGGGGTTGCTGAGCAAGGCCAGCCTGGCCGATGAACTGCCGTCAGCCATTGCCCATGCGCGACAGCACAAACGCTATGTGGCCCAGGCCATCAGGCGAGCATTGAGCCTTGCCGGTGAAGTGGGACCGGATCGACTGGTCTCCAAGGATCAGTTGTCGCCCCGGGAACTGGAAGTGATCCGCCTGCTGGCCGCCGGCCATGCGGTGGGAACCATCGCCACTCAGCTCAACCGCAGCAAACAGACGGTCAGCGCGCAGAAAGTCAGCGCCATGCGCAAACTGGGCCTGGCCAGCGAAGCCGCGCTGTACATCTATGTCCAGGAACACGGGCTGTCCTAGGCGCTACGGGCAGCGACCTTAAGCACACAAACCGGCGGCCTGCCCATCCAGGCCATTGCTGCCCACGCCTGGGGTCTCGGCCAACCATTGGCGCATCTGGGCGGCACTCATCGGCGGGGCGATGAAACAACCCTGCAGATGAGCCGCCCCCAGGCCCCTGGCCGCCACACAGTCGGACTCGGTCTCGATACCGGTCACCACCACCCCCAGGGACATGCGTCGCGCCATGTTCATCGCACCGCCGACCAGCGCCCGCTTGCGCTCATCCGCGGCCATGCCGGCGACAAACACCGGAGGGATCTTAAGCTCGGTGAACGGCAACTCCAGCAAGCGCTGCAGGCTGGTTCCACCGGTGCCGAAATCGCCGATGGACAACTTGCAACCAATCATCCGCAGGCGCAGCAGCGCCTCCACATGGGCGGTATCGGTCTGCAGTTGCGTGGTGTCGATGACTTCCAGGGTCAGCATCCGGGCCGGCACTTCGAAGCGCCTCAGCAACGCCTCCAACTGACGGGGGAACAACGGCCGCTCAAGGATGCCGGTGGGAATGTTCACGGCAACCGGCAGCCAGTAGCCCAGCACCAGTTTCACCCCGGCCACCAGTTCCAGTGCCTGCTCCAGCATGTGCCAGGTGAAGACCTCTTGCAGGCCGGCGAACTCGATCAGCGGAAGAAATTCGCCAGGCATCAGCAGACCCCGCTCGGGATGCTGCCAGCGCGCTAGCGCCTCGACACCTTGAAGCTCGCCATGCTCATGGATGACCGGCTGAAAATGCGCAACCCCACAACCCAGCACCGCCGCCAGCCCCTCATCCTGAGTCACGTCCTCGAAGACAAAGGGCTCAAGGCCCAGCAAGTCCCGGAGCAATGTCTGGTTCAATTCGGGGCCGGCTGCCCTGGCGTGCTGTTGATAGGCACAGAGCAAGTCGCCGAGCACCGCAGCCGAAGCCGGCTTGGGCAGGCATGCGAGCACTTTCAAGCCCAGCTCGCGAGCCATGCCAGCTGTACCTTCAAGGACATCCGGCTCTGCGTCGCTGAGAATGATCAGGGCCTTGGCCAGTTGCTGCTGGGCCAGTTCGCGGATCAACTCCAGGCCATCGGTCTGCTCCAGGTACAGATCGCAGATGGCGATATCCACCGGCCCCTTGCTGTCCAGCGAGCGCCGCGCGGACTCCTGGTTCTCGGCGGTCAGCACGTTGAAGACACCATTGGCGTTGAGCATCTGGTGCAAGGCCATCAATTGGAACGAGTTGTCTTCGAGAATCAGCACTTTTAGCGAATGCATGGGGGCAACCTCCGATCGGCGCAGGTGGGAACAGTCCACTACGGGCCGACACGGTAATCAGACAAGTCCTAATCACACATAGGACAAGTCTTATTCGTCCAGAGCCATCTGAATATCGCTGCGCAAAATCCCCATGACCTCAAGCAGCAGCGGCCATTGACGGCCCAGCGCCTGCTCCTGACGCTCCTTGACCAGCACCTCCAGCTCGATACAGGCCTTGGCCAGGGGCAAGGCGTCGATCAGGCAGCACACACCCTTGAGCCGATGCAAGGTGCCTCTCAGGCGCTCCCAATCCAGCACCGCCAAAGCCTCTTCCAGCGCTTGCTGCTCTTGGGCAAGGTTGCGCAACAGCTCCTGCAACATGCGCTGCAACACGTGTTCGTCGGCCTGGGTCATGCCGCGCAAGGTCTGGATGTTGAAGGATAGCGACGGCAGGAAACGGGCCAGAGACTGGGCCAACTGATCCAGGGTCACCGGCTTGACCAGCAACTGATCCATGCCGGCGCGCTCACAACGCTCGCGCTCGTCTTCAAACGCGTTGGCCGTGCAGCCGATCACCGGGCAGGGCGAACGCCCTTCCTGCGACTCGATCTGGCGGATGGCCTCGGTCAGGGCGTAACCACTCATGCCCGGCATGTTGCAATCGGTCATCAGCACATCAAAGGTCCCGGAGCGCCAGCGCTGCAACGCCTCACGGGCGTTGTCACAGGCCACGACCCGATGCCCTAGGAACATCAGCTGCTGGCTCAGGACCATGCGGTTGGCGCTCAAGTCATCCACCACCAGCACTTCGATGCTGCGGCTCGGCGGACGCTCGGCAGGCGGCGAGACTTGCGGATCGAGATCCTCGCTGACCCGCTCCAGATACAGCTCGATGACAACAACGGTTCCGGCTCCTGGCTCACTCAGCAGGTGAATGCGCCCGCCCATCAACTCGATCAACTGCCGGCAGATGCTCAGACCCAGCCCGGTGCCGCCATAGGTTGAAGAGGTCATGGCATCGGCCTGGACAAAGGGCGTGAATATCCTCGCTTGCTGCTCGGCACTGATTCCCGGGCCGGTATCCGCGACGCTGATACGCAGACACGGGATACCGGACTCATCCGGCTGGCGCTCCACCGTCACCCGCACCTCACCTTCAGCGGTGAACTTCAAGGCGTTGCTCAACAGGTTGTGCAGCACCTGGCGCAAGCGCAACGGATCAAAGAGATAACGCCCCCGGGCTTCCTCGTGGAAGACCAGTTGCAAATGCACGCCCTGGTTGCGCGCAGTCACCTCGAAGAGCTGCCGGACGCTGTCGAAAAAGGGCTTGAGGGCGGTGACCTGCGGCACCAGCTGCATATGGCCGGCCTCGATCTTGGCCAGATCGAGACTGTCCCCCATCAGGCTGATCAACTCCTGGGCAGACTGATAAGCCACCCGCAGAGCCTCGGAAAAAGGCGCGCCACGCACCCTGGCCTGCTCTTTCTCCAGTTCCAGCAAGCCAACGATGGCGGTCATCGGCGTGCGGATCTCATGACTCATGGTGGAGAGAAAAGCGCTCTTGGCGGCATTGGCCTGGTCGGCGGACTGACGCGCCTCCACCAACTGGTTCTCCAGACGCTTGCGCTCGGTGATATCGATCCAGCCACCCAGCAAGCCCTGCAGACGGCCCTCGGCACTGTAGAACGGCACCGTCCATTGATAGGCGTGGATCGATCCGTTGCGCGTCTGCACCTGGCGGTCGGCGAATACCGACTCCTCGGACGCCAGCAACTGCATGATCTCGCCATGCAGCTGGCGCGCGGTGGCTGCAGGCAGCAGATCCAGCTCTGTCAGTTGTCGCCCCTGAATCTGTTCCAGGCTCGTCCCCAACTGCTGCTCATAACTCTTGTTGCAGGTGATCAGGCGCCCTTGCAGATCACGGACAAAGATCGGGTTGGGAATGCCGTCAAGCAGGGCCCGCATGAACACCAACTGATCGTTGAGCCGTTGCTCGGCTTGCAATCGCTGCTGAATCTGCAGCTTGAGCCGACTGCTCCAGGCCAGGGAAATCAGACCGAACAGCAGCGCGGTGGAAATGGCCCAGTACACCCAGGTCGGCACCCGCTGCCAGACCGGCATCGGCACCGGCGTGGCCCCCAGCCACTTGAGACGGATGGCGCTAAGCTCCGCCACGGGCAGCGCCTCCAGCGACTTGTTGAGGATACTCAGCAGCTCGGGTTGATCCTTGCGCACGGAAAACTCGTCGGCCGACCAGGTACCTTCGACGCTGCGTCCCACCCGCAACCCATCGTCAGCGGGCCCCAACCCCAGCGCCTGGACCTGGACCTCGTTCTGAATGGTGGCCATGGCTTCACCACTGCTGACCAGAGCCCGGGCTTCCTCATAGCTGGCAACGCTGCGCAGCCGAATATCGGGATAGTAGCGCCGGATGTAGCTCTCAAGGGTGTGCCGCGCCGGCAACGCCAGAACCTCACCGGCCATCTGCTCCAGGCTGCTCAGGCGGCGATCCTCGGGACGCACGACAAAGACCCAGGCGGCACCACCGAAGGCATGGGAGAAATTCAGGAACAACCGCCGGTCCTCACTGGCCGTGAGGGTAGAAGTCATCTGCGCCTGCCCACTCTCCAGCCACTCAAGGGTCTGTGCTGTGGAAAGGCTCTCCTTGTGCACAAAATGCAGGCCGGTCATGCGCGAGATACGGTTGAGCAAATCGATATTCAGGCCGGCCCAGCGCCCTTCCTTGTCCTTGAACACATGGGGCGGGTATTGCTGGGAGGCGACCATGACATGGGGATGCTGGAGAATCCAGGCCTGCTCCTCGGCGCTGAGCTCAATGCGCTCACCGGAAATATTCGCCCCCAGACCGGTGGTCCAGCGGGCCTGTATTTCCCGTTGCAGGGATTCGTCGATGCTCTGCAGCGCCTGCTCCAGCATGCCTGCCAGCAACGCATTGTCGTCACGAGTGGCAAAGGCGAAACCAGTCGGTGGCAAGCGGCTTTCATCCTGGATGTGCACCGCCAGATAAGGGCGCAGGGCCTTGTAGGCGCGCACGATGACCTCATTACCAATGAAGGCGTCGGCATCGCCCTGATTCAATGCCTCCAAGCCGCTGTAGAGGTTAGGCGAAAGCATGATCTGACTATTCGGATAGGCCGCATGAACCTGCTCGGCGTTGGCATAGCCATCCAACAACACCAGCTTCTTGCCGGCCAGATCACCACTGGGGCTCGACCCGTCACGGCGAACCACCACCACGGCCCTATCGGGCATGTAATCGCTGGTGAAGCGCAGCCCCGAGAGGCCGCGCTCATAGCCATTGGCGCTGGTCAGCACATCGATGGTGCCGTTGCGCAGCGCTTCAACCGCCTGCTCGCGCTCGGAAAACCCCAGGACTTCCATTGTCAAGTCCAATCGCTCGCCCACCAGACCGAGGTAATCGGCGCTGATGCCCTGATAGCGATTGCGGTCACGGGTGATGTCGATGGGCTGGTAGTCATCAATGGCGATCCCCACCCTCAGGCGTGGATGCGTCGCCAGCCATTGCTGTTCGGCAGGCGCCAGGGCCAGAGGCTGCAGATCGGCGAACGCCGGCACCAGTTTGAAGGGCAGGTTCTTCACCGTGCCGGCCAGCGCGACACCCCAGAGCACGGCCCAGGCCAGCAGGCCCGCCAGTAGCAGGCCCAGGAAGCGCCCTACCCTGTACGTTTGTCGAAGCATCATCCGGGCCTCCCTGCCCCTGGCGGGCCAAGCTTGCGCATGAAAAAACAAAGCCCGTCAGGAGACGGGCTTCGTGGACGACAAGACCAAGGGATCAGAGTGGCTTGCCACGATTGCCGTGCTGGCTGACAAAAGCCTGCACCGCTTTCAGGTCATTGGCCAGGACCGTGCAGCGTTCTTCGCGCTGGAACAGGTCGGACAAGTGCGCCGGCAGTTCCAGAGCCTTGCCGACACCGGCCTTCTCCACCGCGTCCGGGAACTTGACCGGGTGCGCAGTGCCCAGGATCACCATCGGTGTATCCAGGCTGCGACGGCACTCACGGGCGGCCTTGACGCCAATCGCGGTATGCGGGTCGAGCACCTCGCCGGTCTGTTCGAAGACTTCGGCGATGGTCTCGCAGGTCTGCTCGTCGTTCACCGCCAGGGAGTCGAACAGCTTGCGCGCTTCGGCCCAGCGATCTTCTTCGACGCTGAAACCGCCGCCTTGCTTGAAGCTCTCCATCAACCCCGCCAGCGCCGCGCCATTGCGACCGTGCAGGTCGAACAGCAGGCGTTCGAAGTTCGACGAGACCATGATGTCCATGGACGGCGACAGGGTCGCGTGCAGGGTTTCCTTGACGTACTGATTGCCGCTCATGAAGCGGTGCAGGATGTCGTTGCGGTTGGTGGCGACGATCAGCTGGCTGATGGGCAGGCCCATGTTGCGTGCCAGGTAGCCGGCGAAGATATCGCCGAAGTTGCCGGTGGGCACCGAGAACGCGATGGAGCGCGCCGGGCCGCCCAGCTGCAGGGCCGCGTGGAAGTAGTAGACGATCTGGGCCATGATCCGCGCCCAGTTGATCGAGTTCACCGCCACCAGACGGGTGCCCTTGAGGAAGCCCTGGTCGGCGAAGCTGGCCTTGACCATTTCCTGGCAGTCGTCGAAGTTGCCTTCGATGGCGATGTTGTGGATGTTCTCGCCGAAGATGGTGGTCATCTGCCGGCGCTGCACTTCCGAGACACGGTTGTGCGGATGCAGGATGAAGATGTCGACGTTGTCGCAACGCTTGCAGCCTTCGATGGCCGCCGAACCGGTGTCACCGGAAGTGGCACCAATGATCACCACGCGCTCGCCGCGCTTCTCCAGCACGTAGTCCAGCAGGCGACCCAGCAGTTGCAGGGCGAAGTCCTTGAACGCCAGGGTCGGGCCGTGGAACAGCTCCAGCACCCACTCATTGCCGTTCAGCTGACGCAGCGGGGCAATGGCGTTGTGAGAGAAGGCCGCGTAGGTTTCTTCCAGGATCTTCTTGAAGTCGGCATCCGGAATGCTGCCGGTGACGAACGGGCGCATGACCCGGAACGCCAGCTCGTGATACGGCAGACCGGCCCAGGAAGCGATTTCTTCCTGGGTAAAGCGCGGCAGGTTCTCCGGCACATAGAGACCGCCATCACTGGCCAGACCGGCCAGCAGCACATCTTCGAAATTCAGGGCCGGTGCCTGGCCACGAGTACTGATATAGCGCATGGGGACAAACCTTCGGTTTGAGCCTCAAGCCGCAAGCTTCAAGCCTCAAGTCAAAGCACATCAGCTTCTGACTTGGCGCTTGCCGCTCGCCACTTGCGGCTGCTTCATTAATTCAAATGTTCGACGCGGATACGGACCACTGGGCCGACAACGCCCTGCAGGGCCTCCAGCGCGGTAATCGCATCGTTGATGTGCTGCTCCAGAACGCGGTGGGTCAGCAGGATCATCGGCACCAGGCCATCCTGTTCTTCCACTTCCTTCTGCATGATCGATTCGATGTTGATGCCGCGCTCGGAAAGAATGCTCGCCACCTGGGCCAGTACACCCGGGTGATCCTTGGCCTGGATGCGCAGGTAGTAGGCACTCTCGCAGGACTCGATCGGCAGGATCGGGTGATCGGACAGCGAATCAGGCTGGAAGGCCAGGTGCGGCACGCGGTTTTCCGGATCGCTGGTCATGGCTCGAACCACGTCCACCAGGTCGGCCACCACCGACGAAGCGGTCGGCTCCATGCCGGCGCCAGCGCCGTAGAACAGAGTCGAACCGGCAGCGTCGCCATTGACCATCACCGCGTTCATCACGCCGTTGACGTTGGCGATCAGGCGGTCGGCCGGGATCAGGGTCGGGTGCACTCGCAGCTCGATGCCCGCCTCGGTGCGGCGCGCCACACCCAGGTGCTTGATGCGGTAGCCCAGAGCTTCGGCGTAGTTCACGTCAGCCGTGGTCAGCTTGGTGATGCCTTCGGTGTAGGCCTTGTCGAACTGCAGCGGGATACCAAAGGCGATGGACGCCAGGATGGTCAGCTTGTGCGCGGCGTCGATGCCTTCAACGTCGAAGGTCGGATCGGCTTCGGCATAACCCAGGGCCTGGGCTTCAGCCAGCACGTCTTCGAAGGTACGGCCCTTCTCGCGCATTTCCGAGAGGATGAAGTTGCCGGTGCCGTTGATGATGCCCGCCAGCCAGTTGATGCGGTTGGCCGAGAGCCCTTCGCGGATTGCCTTGATCACCGGAATGCCACCGGCCACGGCGGCTTCGAAGGCCACGATCACGCCCTTCTCCTGGGCCTTGGCGAAAATCTCGTTACCGTGGACGGCAATCAGCGCCTTGTTCGCGGTAACCACATGCTTGCCATTCTCGATGGCCTTGAGCACCAACTCACGGGCCACGGTATAGCCGCCCACCAGCTCGATAACGATATCGATTTCAGGGTTGGTGGCCACGGCGAAGACATCGTTGGTAATCGCAATACCGGTCGTCTGGAACTGAGGCTTTGGCGTACGGGTAGCAATTTGCGCTACTTCGATTCCACGCCCGGCACGGCGGGCAATCTCCTCGGCGTTGCGCTGAAGTACGTTTAGGGTACCGCCACCGACAGTACCCAGCCCACAGATGCCTACTTTGACCGGATTCACTCTGAACTCCCCATAAAACGGCCGACTCAAGGCCGGCCGTGGAAAACAGCCGCAAACAGCGCGGCTCTCTATTAATGCCCCTCCGGTTGCACCCGGAGGAGCATGATCGTCAAAGGCTAGCGTGACGATGCAGGATTATTTCGCACCCAGGGCCAGTTTGGCGATCTGCGGTGCCGGCTGGTAGCCGGGAATGACTTGGCCATCAGCCAGGACGATGGCTGGTGTGCCATTGACGCCGATCGACTGACCCAGGGCGAACTGCTTGGACACCGGGTTATCGCACTTGGCGGCCTTGATTTCCTTGCCGTCGACCATTTTGTCCATGGCGGCTTTCTTGTCCGCCGAGCACCAGACCGCCTGCAGCTGTTCGTCACCCGGCGAGCCCAGGCCCTGACGCGGGAACGCCACATAGCGCACTTCCACACCCTGCTTGTTCAGCGCCGGTATTTCCGCGTGCAGCTTGTGGCAGTAAGGGCAGGTGGTGTCGGTGAACACGGTGATATGGGTCTTGGTCTCGCCGATGGCCGGATAGACCACAGTTTCTGCGACCGGAATACCGTTGATCAACTTGGAAATGCCCAGGCGTTCGGTTTTTTCCGTCAGGTTCACCGGTTTGCCGTCCTTGAGCTGGAACAGGTAGCCCTGGACCACGAACTGGCCATCGGCGCTGGCATAAAGCACGCGACTGCCCTTGAGCTTGACCTCGTACAGCCCGGCCAGAGGACTGGCGGTGATGCTCTCCACCGGCACTTCGAGCTGCAGCGTCTCGAGGCTCTTGCGGATGGCTTTCTCGGCACTGTCATCGGCCACGGCGAAGGTGCTGAGCAACGCCAGGGAGGCGGCGGCAAAAATCTGGGTCAAACGCATGGGAACTCCTGAAGGCGGGCAAATGGGCAACTGGGAGCGGTCGCAATGGCAACGGCCCGCAAACACCCGTTTTGCAAACCGGCAAAGCCTACCACATCTGTTTGCCGGCACCGACTACGGGCGACGCAAAGCGCCACCCGGGAGCCAAATCAACCCCGCGGGTGATGCTTGGCGTGCAGATCCTGGAGGCGGGCACGAGCCACATGGGTATAAATCTGGGTGGTGGACAGATCACTGTGGCCCAGCAACATCTGCACCACTCGCAGATCGGCCCCGTGATTGAGCAAGTGCGTGGCGAAGGCGTGGCGCAGGGTGTGAGGCGACAGCGCCTTGCCGATCCCGGCGACCTTGGCCTGGTGCTTGATCCGGTGCCAGAAGGTCTGCCGCGTCATCTGCTCGCCACGCAAGCTGGGAAAGAGTACATCGCTGGGCCGCCCGCCCAGCAGCTCGGCCCGGGCATCACGCATGTAGCGCTCGACCCAGACAATCGATTCCTCGCCCATGGGCACCAGGCGTTCCTTGCTGCCCTTGCCCATGACTCGCAACACGCCCTGGCGCAGGTTGACCTGTTCCAGGGTCAGGCTGATCAGCTCAGTCACCCGCAGGCCGCAGGCGTAGAGCACCTCCAGCATGGCGCGATCGCGCTGGCCGATGGCCTCGCTCAAGTCCGGCGCCGCCAGCAACGCTTCGACATCGGCCTCCGACAGGGACTTGGGCAGCGGGCGTCCCAGTTGCGGCATATCGATCTGCAAAGTCGGATCGATCTCGATCAGTTTTTCTCTCAGCAAATAGCGATAGAAGCCCCGCACCCCAGAGAGGAATCTGGCGGTGGAACGGGGCTTGTAGGCTTGCTCTACGCGCCAGGCCAAATGATCGAGGATCAGCTCGCGTCCGGCCTGCGGCAACTCCACCCCCTGCTCCTGCAACCAGCCGTTGAACAGCGCCAGGTCACTGCGATAGGCATGGCGGGTGTTGTCGGACAGGCCTTTCTCCAGCCACAGGGCATCGAGAAAACGGTCGATCAGGGGGTGGTCGATGGCAGGCATAAAGACTCGAAAGGCACGGCCCAGGGGCCACGCGTAAAAAAATAGTGAACTGCGCAGAGGGTCGCTAGTCTTTCATAGCCAGCCATTTCAAGGAACAGGGTGCATTGATGAGTGAACAACAGATTCTGCTGGCCTTCGGCGGCATCGGCGCGGCAGCACTGGGCTGCCAATGGCTGGCCTGGAGGCTGAAACTGCCAGCCATTCTGTTCCTGCTGCTGAGCGGCATTCTTGCCGGTCCCGTGTTGGGCTGGCTCGATCCCCAGGAGATGTTCGGCCCGCTGCTGATGCCCCTGGTGTCCCTGGCGGTAGCGCTGATCCTGTTCGAAGGCAGCCTGACCCTGCACCTCTCGGAATGGCGTGAAATCGGCAGCGTGGTGCGCCGCCTGGTGACCATCGGCGCGCTGTCCACCTGGGCGGTGATCACCCTCGCCACCCATTGGCTGCTGGGCTTCGACTGGATGCTGGCCTTGCTGTTCGGCACCTTGACGCTGGTCACTGGGCCGACGGTGATCGTGCCCATGTTGCGAGTGGTGCGACCCAAGGCCTCGATCGCCAATATCCTGCGCTGGGAGGGCATCGTCATCGACCCTATCGGCGCCCTGCTGGCCGTGGTGGTCTACAGCTTCATCATCGCCAGCGCCGCCGGCGAGGGCCTGAGCCACAGCCTGCTGACCTTTGGCGGGGTGATTCTGTGCGGCAGCCTGTTCGGCATCGCCGGCGGCTGGGTCCTGGGCACCATCATGCGTCGCCAGTGGCTACCGGAGTACCTGCACAACCTGGCGACCCTGGCCGCAGTCCTGGGAATCTTCATCGCGTCCAACCAAGTGATGCACGAATCCGGCCTGCTGGCCGTGACCCTGATGGGCATGTGGATGGCCAACATGAAGGGCGTGGATGTCCGGCACATCCTGCACTTCAAGGAAAACCTCAGCGTGCTGCTGATTTCCGGGCTGTTCATCCTGCTGGCAGCGCGCCTGGACCTCAAGGCACTGATCGCCCTGGGGCCGCTGGTGCTGATCCTGCTGCTGGTGATCCAGTTCATCGCTCGCCCGCTGAATGTGTTGCTGTCCACTGCCGGTTCCAGCCTCAACTGGCGTGAACGTGCCTTGCTGGCCTGGATTGCACCACGGGGGATTGTTGCGGCAGCGGTGTCGGCCATCTTCGCCATCCGCCTGGATGAAGCCGGTCACGAGGGGGCGTTGCTGCTGGTGCCACTGACCTTTGCCGTGATCATCGGCACCGTGGTCCTGCAAAGCGCTACTGCCCGGCCCTTGGCGCGCCTGCTCAAAGTCGCGGAGCCCGCTCCCAGCGGCTTCCTGATTGTCGGCGCCAATGGCCCGGCACGCACCATTGGCAAGGCCTTGCAGCAGTTGGGCAGCCGAGTGCTGCTGACCGACTCCAGTTGGGAGAATATCCGTGCAGCACGCATGGAAGGCCTGCCCACCTATTTCGGCAACCCGGCCTCGCAGCACGCCGACGCGCATCTGGATCTGGTGGGATTGGGGCATTTGCTGGCGCTCTCACCTTCAGGCGAACTCAACACCCTGGCGGCCATGCGCTTTCGACACGACTTTGGCCATCAGCGCCTTTTTGCCCTGGCCAACAGCCAGGAAAGCCGACGCACCGACAAGCACCGCGCCAGCCACGAACATCGCGGCCAGCTACTGGGCAGTGAGGCCCTGACCTACACCAAGCTGGCCAGCCTGCTGGGCCAGGGCGCCGAGCTGTACAGCACGCACCTGACCGAAGCCTTTGGCTGGAACGACTACCAGACTTTGCACGGCGAACGCGCAACCCTGCTGTTCGCCCGCGACAGCAACGGCTGGGTGCATGTAATCACCCCGGAAAGCGGCCTCAAGCCGACGGCTGGCTGGACCCTGCTGGCACTGATCCAACCCGAGTCTCTCTAAGAAGCGGGTTTGCCGGCGAAGGGGTCGGCAGGAACGCCTTCGCCGGCAAGCCGGCTCCTACGCTGCGAATCCCGGAAGCACCGGCACCGGACGTTTGTCGTCATCGATGGCGACGAAACTGAACAGACCATGAATGGCCTTTTCCCGTCCGTCGCAACTCATGCTCTCGACAAACACCTCTACCTCAACCTTGAGGCTGGTGTTGCCCACCTTCACCACCCGCCCTACCAACTCGACAATAGAACCGGCGGCAATCGGATGATTGAAGTCGATACGGTCGGTGGACACTGTCACCAGTGGCAACCGGCAAAAGCGCGTGGCGGCGATAAACGACACTTCGTCCATCCAGGCCAGGGCGGTGCCGCCGAACAGGGTGTTGTGATGATTGGTGGTGGACGGGAATACCGCCTTGGTCACACGGGTCACCGAGAGTTCGGTACGACGCTGGATTTCTTGCTCACGAAGGGTCATCGGACTACTGCCTGAATGGATAGATCCGCGCAGGGGCACGCTGCGGGCATGGAACGCCGATGAGCGCTGCAAGGCAGCGACCAAAGGCTTGATGGGAACAATCGGGGGCCGCCTGCCTGTGGATAACAACAGGCCAGGAACGCCGGGAGGCGTGTGACGCACCCTGGGCGTTCCGTGCAGGCTGCACGGCGCGGGCGATCACACTTTATTGGGTCGGCGAGTATATCGCCGCCCGGCAGGGGCCGAAAGAACCCGGCAGGGGTCAGAGGTCACGATCGGCGATAAAAAATGCGATCATCCGCGCCCCCAACAAGGAGAATCGCCGTCATGGATGCCCTTTCCGCGCCTTCGCTCGTCGAGCACCTGCAGCAACGCCTGAGCGCCGCGACAACGGATCATCCGAGTTTCATTGGCGCGCCCATCGATATCAGCTCACTGACACCCGCTCAACTGGGCAGCCTGTGGCCGGCTATCCGCCGAGCACTGCGTACCCCTGAAAACCCGGCTGCGCAGCAACTGGCGACATCGATTGTGCAGCAGGCCGCACAGCTGGAACTGTGCCCAGCACTCGATCAAACCACCCTGCTGGAGGTGCTGCGCACTTGTCTGAGCGGGCAGGAGGCGGTGGAGCAACTGGCCTATCACAGCGGCAAACCGAGCAGTGCACTGAGCAGCGAGTTACATAGAATCCTCGGCGAACCCTCGATACGCTGGGCTGCGGACTACCACCAGACGTACGTATTGGCACAATGGCTGGATGCACAAGCCCAAGCAGCCCTGCACCGTTGCGTGGAACAACACTACGCTGATGCGCCCTACGTCCGGCAGGAGTTCGAACTGCTTGAACAACTGGAACCGCAATCCCGACTGGCCCTTGCCAGCAGCGAGTACTGGACCGGTCATCACTCACTGAGCAGCGACCCCGCCACGGCGCTGGCCGACGATGCTGCCTACGTCGAGTTCTCCCAACAGATCCTCAACACCGCCGCCCAGCGCCTGGAAGATATTCACAGCGGCGCCACCCCCTATGTGGCCGATGGCGCCTTCAGCACCCATGACACGCCAGTAATCGCCCGTGCCGCCCGGATCGCCCTGCGGCGCGATGCGCCCTGGCTACCGCCACTGATGGACACTTTGCTGACCAAGGCTTGCGTCGCCCCAACCCAGGCCAAAACCGCGCCGTCGCAATCCCTGGCCATTGCCCTGGGTCATTGCATCGAACAGATACCAACGCCGGAAAGCGTGCAAACGCTGCGCAGCGCCCTGAGTCTGGTGCGACATGCCGGCCTGCAGAAAAAACTCACGCGCAATCTCAAACCCGCCGAGCGCGGGCTGGCCCAACGCCCCGAGATTGCCCTGCGCCTTGCCCCAATCAGTGCTCCCGGAAAAGCCCAGCACGCGCTTCTGGCCAGTTGCCTGGAGTCAGGACTGTGGCAACACTTCGAGCTGTCTTTGAGCGACTGGCGAAGGCAACTGGTGGATTCTGCCGTGGGCGCGCCCTTTGCCCACTCGTTGATATGGGTGGCTCACAACGACTGTGGCCAACGCTGCAGTTTCCTATTGACCCAAAACGCGCAAGCTCTTGACGTGCGGGGTCAGCCGCTGCCCCTGGACGCCGGATGCCGGATTTCACTGTGGCACCCCCTGTCGAGCGACGAAGCAGAGCGCCAAGCCTGGCAAGCCGTGATCACCGAACGCCAGATCAGGCAACCACTGCGCCAGGTATTTCGCGAGCACTACCAGGCACCTGACCATGAGCTGGAAAGCCCCTCCTACCAAGCATTCGCCGGGTACAGCCTATCCATTCGCCCATTGATCGGCCTGGCACGCCGCGAGGGCTGGAAGATCGACAGAGACGGTAGCCTGAGCCGGAACCTGAGCGACATCCGAGTGAGTCTGAATGTCGACGTGCCACTCTATCCCGGCTTACAAGGGCACTGCCTGTCCGGCGCCACGTGCTTCGCTCGTCGCACCGAGAAACACTGGCAGCCTGTGCTGCTGAAAAATGTGCCGGTGCAGGTTTTTTCAGAGGCTTGCCGAGCCATCGATCTGCTGGTCAGCATCAGCGCTTTCGCTGTTGAAGAACTGACGCAGACCGCCGCTGGCATTCCTCTTCCCCAGGCCTCGCCAAGCAAGCGCGAAGAGCGCCTGAATCGACTGGCCGGGCACAATCTCACGCAAATGACATTGATGCGCCAACAGGTGCTGAATACAGCCTTTGCGACGCACATCAAGGCAGGAAAGCTGAGTATGGATGAGCGTCATGTGCGGGTCGGTGACTACGCCGTGCACCTGGTGACCGGGCGCGTGTCACGCGATGGAGCCGCGGTGGACCTGCCACTGGCGGCACAAAGTGGCAAATTGGCCGCCCTGCCCTGGCTGCCTTATGACGAGGTACTGCTGGAACGGATCGCCAACACGGTCTGCGCCCTGCTGAACCGCTCTGGGCATTAAATGACAGGCAACAAAAAAGCAGCCCGTAGGCTGCTTTTTTCTGCATCGGAAGCTGGACTTAAACCAGTTTTTCCTTGATGCGAGCTGCTTTACCCGACAGGTCACGCAGGTAGTACAGCTTGGCTTTACGCACGTCACCGCGACGCTTGACAGCCATGCTGTCGATCTGCGGGCTGTAGGTCTGGAAAGTACGCTCTACGCCAACACCGTTGGAAATTTTACGTACGGTGAACGCGCTGTTCACACCGCGGTTGCGCTTGGCGATAACTACGCCTTCGAACGCCTGCAGACGGGAACGATCGCCTTCCTTCACTTTCACCTGAACGACAATGGTGTCGCCCGGGGCAAAGGCTGGGATCTCTTTGGTCATCTGCTCTGCTTCGAGTGCAAGGATGATTTTGTTGGTCATGCTGTGCTCCTAAGGTAAATCGTCGGATCTACCATCGATACGTTGTTAACTATCGTCCCGCTCGCGGAGATATTCCTCGAGCAGCTTCTTCTCTTCTCCAGAAAGCGAGCGGCTTTCCAGAAGATCGGCGCGTCGTTCATAGGTCCGACCAAGGGACTGCTGTAAACGCCAACGCCGGATGTGTGCGTGGTTGCCACTTAGCAACACGTCGGGAACACGCTGATCCGCATACACCTCCGGTCGGGTGTAGTGCGGGCAATCCAGCAGACCGTCCGTGAAGGAATCTTCCTCCGCGGAATCCACATGCCCTAAAGCTCCGGGCAGCAGTCGCGTAACCGCATCAATCAGGACCATCGCCGGCAGCTCGCCACCGGAGAGTACATAGTCGCCAATCGACCACTCTTCATCGACATGAGCTTCAATAAACCGCTCGTCAATGCCTTCATAACGACCAGCAATCAGGATCAATGCATCCTCATTCGCCAACTCGCGTACCGCCGACTGATTCAGTTGACGGCCTTGGGGCGACAGGTAGATCACCTTCGCACCCTCCCCGGCTGCGTTTCTGGCCTGAACCAGTGCATCCTCCAGGGGCTTGATCTTCATCACCATGCCAGGGCCACCGCCAAACGGGCGATCGTCCACAGTGTGATGTCGATCCGTGGTGTAGTCTCGCGGATTCCAACAAGTGAGCTGCAAGAGCCCCTGTTTCACCGCGCGGCTGGTTATGCCGTATTCGCTGATGGCGGAAAACATCTCGGGAAACAAACTGATCACTTCTACGCGCAAGTTAGCCACGCTTAGAAGTCCGCATCCCATTCCACCTTCATCTCGCCCGCGGCCAGATCGACGGCCAACACGCATTGCTCGGTATAGGGCAACAGGCGTTCGCGATCATCCAGGCTGCCAGCGCAAGGCTTGACCACCATTACATCGTTCGAGCCGGTCTCCAACAGGTGATCGATCTGCCCGAGCAGTTGCCCGAGGGTGTCGATGACCTTGAGACCTTGCAGCTGGTACCAGTAGTACTCGCCGTCGGTCAGTTCAGGGAACAGGTTGCGCGGCACGCAGATCTCGTAACCGGCCAGAAGACGAGCTTCTTCGCGATCATCAAGACCCTTGAGCTTTGCGACCAGGAACTTGTCGTTCCCGCGTCCGCTGACCAGCTCAACCTGTTTCACGCTACCTTCGCGCTTGAGCGTCCAGGTTTTGTAGTCCAACAGGTTTTTAATCGGATCAGTAAAGGAAAAGACCTTCACTTCGCCGCGAACGCCATGAACAGAGTAGATTTTGCCGATAACGATCAAATCATCAGCAGGAGCTGGCGTCGCGTTCATAGGGTTCAGGCTGCAGCCTTAGCCGATTCCTTCAGCAACTGAGCAACGCGCTCAGAAGGCTGTGCACCAACGCTCAGCCAGTAGGCTACGCGCTCTTGGTTCACGGACAGGCGGACTTCTTGACCACGAGCGATCGGGTTGAAGAAGCCAACTTGTTCTTTGTGCGAACCGTCGCGTGGGTTACGGCTGTCGGTCACGGTCAAGTGGTAAAACGGGCGCTTTTTGGAGCCGCCAAGGGCAAGACGGATTGTTAGCATGTGAACATCGTTCCTGTAGTCGGTGCTGCAAATCTAAATGCACAGCGGGCATGGGTGCCCGAAAGGCCGCATATTCTAAGGAATATCCGGACTTTTGCAAATGACTTTTTCCGGCGCCTATCGGCTGCCACTCAGATTTGCTATGGAGCCGCCGCAAGCGGCAGCGAGTGAGCGCGCCCCAATCGAGGGTTTGCTCGAGATTCCACGTCCCCGTGGAATAGCGCCGACATGACTGCCGGCGCGGATTCTTCACATTTTCGGCATGCCGCCGCCGGGCAACATGCCGCCCATGCCGCGCATCATCTTGGCCATCCCGCCCTTGGCGGAGAACTTCTTCATCATCTTCTGCATCTGCTTGTGCTGCTTGATCAAGCGGCCGATGTCCTGCACCTGGGTACCGGAACCCATGGCGATCCGGCGCTTGCGCGAACCGCTGATCAGCTCAGGGTCGCGGCGCTCGGCCGGGGTCATGGAGTTGATGATGGCTTCCATCTGCTTGAACTGCTTTTCAGCGGCGCTCTGTGCGTTGCCCATCTGCGCCAGATTGACGCCGCCGATGTTCGGCAGCTTGTCCATCAGGCCGCCCAGACCGCCCATGTTCTTCATTTGTTGCAGCTGATCGCGGAAGTCTTCGAGGTCGAAGCCTTTGCCCTTCTTCAGCTTCTTGGCCAGTTTGTCGGCCTTTTCCTTGTCGAGGGTCTGCTCGGCCTGCTCGATCAGGCTGAGCACGTCGCCCATGCCAAGAATTCGCGAAGCGATACGTTCAGGGTGGAATGGCTCCAGCGCCTCGGTCTTCTCACCCATACCGATGAACTTGATCGGTTTGCCGGTGATGGCCCGCACCGACAGCGCGGCACCGCCACGGGCGTCACCATCGACCTTGGTCAGGATCACCCCGGTCAGCGGCAGCGCGTCACCAAAGGCCTTGGCGGTGTTGGCGGCGTCCTGACCGGTCATGGCGTCGACCACGAACAGGGTTTCCACCGGCTTGATCGCCGCATGCAGCGCCTGGATCTCGTCCATCATCTCGCTGTCGACGTGCAGGCGACCGGCGGTGTCGACGATCACCACGTCGATGAACTTGAGCTTCGCTTCCTTTATAGCTGCTTCGGCGATGGCCACCGGCTTCTGGCTCAGGTCCGACGGGAAGAAGGTCACGCCGATGTCGTTGGCCAGGGTCTCCAACTGCTTGATCGCCGCCGGGCGGTAGACGTCGGCGGACACCACCATCACGCTCTTTTTCTTGCGTTCTTTAAGGAAGCGCGCAAGTTTGCCGGCGGTGGTGGTCTTGCCCGCACCCTGCAGACCGGCCATCAGCACCACGGCTGGCGGCACGGCGCTGAGGTTGAGGTCTTCGTTGGCCGCGCCCATCAGGCTTTCCAGCTCGGCCTGGACGATTTTCACAAAGGCCTGGCCCGGGGTCAGGCTGCGGGACACTTCGGTGCCGACCGCACGCTCCTTCACCGAGTTGACGAAGTCCTTGACCACCGGCAACGCAACGTCGGCTTCGAGCAGCGCCATGCGCACTTCGCGCAGGGTGTCTTTGATGTTGTCCTCGGTCAGCTTGGCCTTGCCGGTGACATGGCGCAGCGTCTGCGAGAGACGGTCGGTTAGGTTTTCAAACATGCTCGATCCTTTCAGGCCCAAGGTAGACCGGGGTAATGGCGGCCCAGAGCTTAATAAACAAGAGCTCGATGAGCCTGCGGCGTGGGCAGGTCGCGGATTATAGCGAAGACTGTGCGTGGCGGACACCTCGCCGTCTGCTTGCGTGGTCTTTCAGGGCTGTGGGTTCTATGCCAAACTCAGCGACTTTCGGGCTTGCCTAACAGGATTTATGCTCCCCTTGTCACCCAGCTTGCTACCCACCCTCGCCGCCGCCGTCCTTTATGCCGCTGCGACCCTCTATCAAGGCTCTCGCCTGGCCACAGGCGCCAAGGCAAACAAGCGCCTGCTGGTTATGCTGGGCATCCTGGCCCTGCTCGCCCACGGCATCAGCCTGCTGACCCATTTGCTGACCCCGGCCGGCCTGGGCTTGGACTTCTTCAGCGCCGCCAGCCTGATCGCTGCAGCGGTCATCGCCCTGACCTTACTGGCCTGCTGGCGGATTCCCGTGGAAAACCTGCTGGTGCTGCTGTTCCCCCTCGGCGCCCTGACTGCGCTACTGGCGCAGTTCGTGCCTACCGGAACCGTGCCGGTGATCGATGAGGAACCGGGAATTCTCGCCCACATCCTGCTGTCGATCCTGGCCTACGGCATGTTCACCATTGCGGTGTTCCAGTCCCTGTTACTACTGGTGCAGGACCATCAGCTGAAGAACAAGCACCCCTCCGGGCTGATCAGGAACTTCCCGCCCCTGCAAACCATGGAAAGCCTGCTATTCGGTTTTCTCTGGGCCGGTTGGACCCTGCTGTCGCTGTCGCTGATCTCCGGCTGGCTGTTCGTCGAGAACCTGTTCGCCCAGCACCTGGTGCACAAGACCCTGCTGGCCTGCCTGGCCTGGGTGGTGTTCAGCGTGCTGCTGTGGGGCCGCAACCGCCTGGGCTGGCGCGGGCACAAGGCGATTCGCTGGACCCTCGCGGGTTTTTGCCTGCTGATGCTGGCGTACTTCGGCAGCAAGCTGGTTCGTGAATACATCCTGCACATCTGACGACCGGCCATGACCGACTCCTTGCCCTCCGGGCCCATGCTCGCGGTAATCGCCCTGCTGATCGTCTGGTCGGGGCTGTTCACTGCCATCGATGCCGCCCAGCAGCACCTGCTGACCCAACGCAACGGCTCACGCTTAGGCGACAAACCGACGGCACAGCTGGCCTTCCCCAAGGAAAGCCTGATCCTGTGCAACACCCTGTGCCGAGTCCTGGCGGTGATCATCAGCACCTTGCTGGCGCTGTTCTACTGGGCGGAAAACGGCCCCTGGCTGGCCTGCCTGATCAGCACCAGCGGCTTGCTGGTGCTGGCCGAGTACTTGCCCCGCACCCTGGCTTTACGCTACCCGGAAAGCACTCTGAGCTTTGGCAACAGCCTGCTGGCCATCCCCATGAAGCTTGTCTATCCCCTGGCCTGGCTGCTGCAGGCCATCGGCCAGTTGCTGTTGCGCCCGTTCGCCGCCAAGGCCAGCGCGGTCAAGCACAGCGAAGACGATCCAGCACGGCTGGACGATGAGCCCGCACCCCAGGAACACCACGCCCTGTCCGGCATCCACGCCCTGGACAAGATCACGGTCAATGACATCCTGGTGCCTCGCAGCGAAGTGGACGGCATCAACCTGGACGACTCCATCGACGAGATCATCGCCCAACTGCGCCTGAACAAACGCACGCGCCTACCGGTGTTCCACAGCGATATCAACCAGGTGGAGGCTGTCCTTAATACCCGCCAGATCCGCCACCTGCTGCCAGACGCCAGCCTGACCAAGGAAACCCTGCTGGCCGCCTGCCACGAACCCTACTTCGTCCCCGAAAGCACCCCGTTGCAGTTACAGCTGCTCAATTTCCACAAGCAGCAGCGGCGCCTGGGCATGGTGGTGGACGAATACGGCGAAGTGCTGGGCATCGTCACACTGGAAGACATCCTCGAAGAAATCGTCGGCGAGTTCGAAAACGAGCACAGCCTGGACAACCCCCATATCCACCCACAGGCCGATGGCCGTTATGTGGTGGAGGGCGCGGCATCGATCCGTGAACTGAACAAGAGCCTGGGCTGGCACCTGCCCAGCGACGGCCCCAAGACCCTCAACGGCCTGGTCACCGAAGCCCTGGAAACCATTCCCGACAGCGCCGTGTGCCTGAAGATCGGCCGCTACCGCCTGGAAATCCTCGAAACCGAGGAAAACCGTGTCAGCCGCGTACTGCTCTGGCACACCAGCAGCGTTCCCGCCCGGACCTGACTCGATGCTGATGCCTGCGCCTTGAACCTCTGCAACGGAGTTTCGGGGCCTGGCGCAGTCATGCAAAACCACCAACGACCACAACCCTTGTTGGATCGTTAGCAGCCTTTCTATAATCGCGCTGCTTACCCAAGCCCCGCAGATCCGCGTGCTACCCGCACCGAGAGCGATCCTGCATGCATCACCCGCCACTGTTCGACGTCACTCCCATCCCGAGTGACGACCGCGCCAAACCCACATCCCTGGGTGCTCGACCATAATAATTCGCTCCACTGGAGCACAGACTGTCAGGGATATCCGCATGACGACCAACACCGCCTACAGCGCCTGCGCGCCCGCTCAACCGAGCAATTCCACCACCCGGGTGGCCACCGCCAGCTTTATCGGCACCGCCATCGAGTTCTACGACTTCTACGTCTACGCCACCGCCGCTGCGCTGGTGATCGGGCCGGTATTCTTCCCCCAGACGTCCGGCACCGCCCAGATGCTCTCGGCCTTTCTGACCTTTGGCATTGCCTTCCTCGCCCGCCCCCTGGGCTCGGCGCTGTTCGGCCACTTTGGCGACCGTATCGGACGCAAATCGACCCTGGTCGCCTCCCTGCTGCTGATGGGGGTGTGCACCACCCTGATCGGCGTGCTGCCGGGCTATGCCAGCATCGGAGCCTGGGCACCGATCCTGCTTTGCGTATTGCGCTTCGGCCAAGGGCTGGGGCTGGGAGGCGAATGGGGTGGCGCAGCCCTGCTGGCCACGGAAAACGCCCCGCAAGGCAAACGCGCCTGGTTCGGCATGTTCCCGCAACTGGGCCCCCCCATCGGTTTTCTCGCCGCCAACGGCCTGTTCCTGGCCCTGGCCATGGGCCTGGATGACGAACAGTTCCGCTCCTGGGGCTGGCGCATTCCGTTTCTGCTCAGCGCGGCGCTGGTGATGGTGGGCCTGTATGTGCGCCTGAAGCTGCACGAAACCCCGGTGTTCGCCAACGCCGTGGCACGCCAGGAACGGGTGAAAATGCCACTGGTGGAGCTCTTCAGCCAGTACTGGCTGCCAGTACTGCTGGGCGCCGCGTCGATGGTGGTGTGCTACGCGCTGTTTTACATTTCCACGGTATTTTCCCTGAGCTACGGCGTCGCCACCCTGGGCTACAGCCGGGAAACCTTCCTCGGCCTGCTGTGTTTCGCAGTGCTGTTCATGGCCGCGGCCACGCCCCTGTCGGCCTGGGCCAGCGACCGTTTCGGGCGCAAGCCCGTGCTGATTGTCGGTGCCGTGCTGGCTATTCTCTCCGGCTTCACCATGGAACCCTTGCTGACTCAGGGCTCCACCGCCGGTGTGGCGCTGTTTCTGTGCATTGAGCTGTTCCTGATGGGGGTGACCTTCGCCCCGATGGGCGCGCTGCTGCCGGAACTGTTTCCGACCCATGTGCGCTATACCGGCGCATCGGCGGCTTACAACCTGGGGGGCATTGTCGGTGCTTCGGCCGCACCCTTCTTCGCCCAGAAGCTGGTGGCGATGGGTGGGTTGAGCTGGGTAGGCGGGTATGTGTCGGGGGCGGCGATCCTGAGCTTGATCGCGGTGCTGTGCTTGAAGGAAACGCGCAATAACGATCTGAATCGGGTCGTCTGAGCGACCGCTTCGCGAGCAAGCTCGCTCCTACAGGTTCAATGCAAACCTTGTGGAAGCCAGCTTGCTCGCGATGTTTCTCAGAGTTCGACCACTACCGCTTGCGCAGCGCGGGTCGCCTTGGCCCGGGCGGCCTCGATCGACTCATCACGAGCCAGAGCCACGCCCATGCGGCGCTGGCCGTTGACCTCAGGCTTGCCGAACAGGCGCAGCGCAGTGTCCGGCTCGCTCAGGGCGACGCCGAGGTTGGCGAACGCGGTCTGGGTGGATTTGCCTTCTACCAGAATCACTGCCGAAGCCGATGGACCGAACTGACGGATCAGCGGAATCGGCAAGCCGAGGATCGCCCGCGCATGCAGGGCGAACTGCGACAGATCCTGGGAAATCAGGGTCACCAGGCCGGTGTCATGGGGACGCGGC
Organism: Pseudomonas sp. BLCC-B112; assembly: GCF_028550695.1. Classification (NCBI taxonomy): domain Bacteria; kingdom Pseudomonadati; phylum Pseudomonadota; class Gammaproteobacteria; order Pseudomonadales; family Pseudomonadaceae; genus Pseudomonas; species Pseudomonas sp. BLCC-B112. Next base: position 390,742 of record NZ_JAQQGK010000001.1, on the reverse strand, counting down.
GACACTTCGCTGAACCACACCTGATCGCCCTTGATGAACAGCTCCACGCCGAACAGGCCGCGGCCGCCCAGGGCTTCGGTCACTGCCTTGGCCACACGCTCGGATTCGGCCAGGGCTTTGGGGCTCATGGCCTGAGGCTGCCAGGATTCCTGGTAGTCGCCCTTTTCCTGACGATGACCAACTGGCGCACAGAAAGTGGTGCCGCCTACGTGGCGCACGGTCAGCAGGGTGATCTCGTAGTCAAAATCGATGAAGCCCTCGATGATCACCCGGCCCTTGCCGGCACGCCCGCCTTCCTGGGCGTAGTCCCAGGCTTTCTGTACGTCATCGACACTGCGCAGCAGGCTCTGGCCCTTGCCCGAGGAGCTCATCACCGGCTTGACCACGCAAGGGAAACCCAGGTCTTGCACCGCCTTGGAATAGTCTTCGAAGGTATCGGCGAAATGGTAAGGCGAGGTCGGCAGGTCCAGCTCCTCAGCCGCCAGACGACGAATGCCTTCACGGTTCATGGTCAGCGAAGTGGCCCGGGCGGTGGGGATTACGGTGAAGCCTTCAGCTTCCAGTTCCACCAGGGTCGCGGTAGCGATGGCTTCGATTTCCGGAACGATGAAGTGCGGCTTCTCAGCCTCGATCACCGCCCGCAGGGCCGCACCGTCGAGCATGTTGATCACGTGGCTGCGATGGGCCACCTGCATCGCCGGCGCATTGGCGTAGCGGTCCACGGCAATCACCTCGACACCCAGGCGTTGCAGCTCGATCACCACTTCCTTGCCCAACTCACCACAGCCACAAAGCAAGACGCGGGTCGCGGTTGGCGACAATGGAGTTCCGATACGAGTCATCTGAAGGTCCTCAAAGGAGCGGATCATCGAGGGCCGAGCGCCAGGCGGGCGACCCATGGGGAAAGAGCGCGGCATTTTACATGAACCGCGGGGTTTGACTCAGCCGGCGCACGCCGCTTTGCGCAAACGCCAGGCCATCGCCAGCCAGACCACGGTGACCCCGGCGAACTTCGACCCCAGGGCGGTCAGCACAACCCCGGGGGTCAGCGCATCGATCATGCCGTAGAAGATGAAGGTATCCAGGGGAATGCTCAGGGCCGAACTGATCCACAGGCGATCATGCAGGGGCCGCTTGGTGATGCTGAACACCAGCCAGTCGATGCATTCCGAGACGGCGAATGCCGTGGCACTGGCCAGAGCAATGGTCGGGTCGGAGGTGACATAGGACAACACCAGGGCCGCCAGCATGGCGACGATGGCGCCATGGCCGAAGCGAGTCTGCACCATGTCCCGCAGGACAAACACCAGCCCGCCCCAGGCCGACCAGACGATATCCAGTTGCGGCGCGACGGAAAAGGCGTAATTGATCAGCACGACGCTGCTGATATAGGCGATCAGGAAAAGCATGGGGGCCAAGGGTACCTATCGGGAAGGAGCACAGGTTACTGCAGGCCCGGGGTTGGGCCAAGAAACCCTTGCGCCGGCAGCTGGCTCCTACGCATCGCCTGCGGGAGCTGGCTTGCCGGCGAACGGGCGGATCAGCTCGCCGAGCTGGAGCCGATCATCCACAGCAAGCCACTGGATTTGGCCCGCTCATGGCACAGGGCCAGGACTGCGCGGCGCTCGCTGTTGTCCATGCGACTCCAGCGAGTGATTTCATCCACCGTGCGCTGACAGCCGGTGCAGATGTCCTGCTCATCCAGGGCACAGATGCTCACGCAAGGCGAGGCGACGGGTCTTTCAGGGGCGGTCATTGTTCTTGCTCAACCAGGTCTCGGGCATAACGTTGAGCATTATGAACGTAGTGGGCGGCGCTGGCTTCGAGCATTTTCTTCTGCGCCTCGGTCAGTTCGCGAACCACTTTGCCCGGCGAGCCCATGACCAGCGAACCGTCAGGTATTTCCTTGCCTTCGCCGATCAGCGAATTGGCGCCGATGATGCAGTTCTTGCCGATCTTCGCGCCATTGAGAATGACCGCGTTGATACCAATCAGGCTGTAATCGCCCACGGTGCAGCCATGCAGCATGGCGTTATGGCCGATGGTCACGCCGGTGCCCAGGGTCAGTGGAAAGCCCATGTCGGTGTGCATCACGGCGCCGTCCTGGACGTTGCTGTGCTTGCCGATCAGGATCAGTTCGTTGTCGCCACGCAGCACGGCGTTGAACCACACACTGGCCCCCTCTTCCAGCTTGACCTTACCCACCAAGGTGGCGTTCGGGGCCACCCAGCTCTGTGGATGGGTGTCGACTCGGGCGTCGCCCAGGCGGTATTTCATCTTGTTGTCCTTATGGTTCAGGCAGCCGCGGGTTTATGCCATGCCAAGCCATGGCTTCAGGTGTCGATAAAGGTTTTCGGCGGGTGATGCAGGCTGATCTTGGCGTCGTACAGCAGGTTGACCAGTTCGACCACCATGATCGCGGTCAGACCCCAGATCTTGTACTCGCCGAAGCGGTAGCTGGGGACGTACCAACTGCGGCCCTGATAGTCGATGCGGTGGGTGTGTTCACGGGGGTCCTGGCGAAAGAACTCCAGAGGAACGCTGAAAACGGCAGCGATCTCGGCATCATTGGCCTGGTATTCGACATAGTCGGGAATCACCCCGACGTAGGGTGTGACCTTGATCCCGTGCAGGGAAATCAGTGGGCTCAAGGGGCCGATGACTTCCACCAGTCCCGGCGGCAGGCCGATTTCTTCTTCGGCCTCCCGTAGCGCGGTGAAGATCAGGTCCGGGTCTTCCGGATCGCGCCGGCCACCGGGGAAGGCCACTTCACCACCATGGGTCGAAAGCCCGCTGGCGCGCAGGGTCAGCACCAGCTCCGGTTCATCGCTGCGGGTGATCGGCACCAGCACCGCAGCCTCGGGAAAACGTCGGTCGGTCTCCAGCGTTCTTGGCGTGTAATGGCTTACCCGATGAAGTAGCTCGTCCAGCATGAGGCATCTCGATCTGTTGGCTACCGTGCATCATGCACCAATCCAATCGGTGGCCCAACCCCTGCTCTCGGGCATGTCGCTTAACGACAACTTGCCGACAATCGGGCGGCGCGCCAAGATAGCCCCAGCCTTTTCGGATACCCCACATGAAATTTTGCAGCCAGTGCGGCAACCCGGTGATCCAGCGCATTCCCGAAGGCGACTCGCGCCTGCGCTTCGTCTGCGATCACTGCCAGACCATCCACTACCAGAACCCCAACATCGTCGCCGGCTGCCTGGCCACCTGGGAGGGCAAGGTATTGCTCTGCCGTCGCGCCATCGAACCGCGCCTGGGCTACTGGACCCTACCGGCGGGTTTCATGGAGAACGGCGAGACCGTGGAACAGGCGGCCATCCGCGAAACCTACGAGGAAGCCTGTGCCCGGGTACGCAACCTGAACCTCTACACCTTGATCGACGTGCCGCACATCAGCCAGGTGCATGTGTTCTTTCGCGCCGAACTGGCCGACCTGGACTTCGCCGCCGGTCCCGAGAGCCTGGAGGTGCAACTGTTCGACGAAGCCGATATCCCTTGGTCCGAGCTGGCTTTCCGCACCGTCGGTCGTACCTTAGAATGCTTCTTCGCTGACCGGCGGGCACAGGCATTTGCCGTGCGCTCCGAATCCATTCCGCCGCTCTCTCAGCCTGCCATCAGTTAAACAATAAAAACGTGCACGGACTCTGTGCGCGCCTGGGGATATGGTGTCAATGCGCTGGTTGCTTGCCCTGCTGTGCTGTTCCGTCGTCACTCTGTCTCAGGCCTCCACGGTGGAAACCCTGGACGGCAAGGTCATCGAAAAGGTCCTGGTGCTCAAGTCCGCCCATCAACTGCAGTTGATCAATGGCGGCAAGCCACTGAAAACCTATCGGATTTCCCTGGGCAAGAAGCCCAAGGGGCCCAAGCTCATGGAAGGCGATAAACGCACCCCCGAAGGCCTCTACTGGCTCGACTGGCGCAAGACCAGCGACCGCTACAACCTGGCCATGCACATCTCCTACCCGAACATCACCGATGCCGCCCGCTCGCGTCGCGAAGGGGTCAATCCCGGCGGCATGATCATGATCCATGGCACTCCAGACACCGAAGAGTTTCCCGAGCAGTACTTCCACACCCTGGACTGGACCGACGGCTGCATCGCCATGCGCAATGTCGACATGCGCGAAGTCTGGAGTCTGGTCAAAGACGGCACCCTGATCGAAATTCGCCCTTAATCCCTACAGCACAAAAAATATTTTCCTCCCCGCCGCCCTCCCCCGGCGCGCATACCACTTGGCGACCCGCCCCGGGTCGCCACCTCGAGCTATAGCCTTCGCGGCCAGACCTGCCTAATACCACTTCAATCCTTTATCCTCCTAAGCACCCAGAAAGCGCCCGATCTACTGCACCTCCACCTGATAGGTGGCGTTGACATGGTATTTAAGTGGTATTAGTTTTTCGGCATTACCGGGCGACAACAACCTCATAACCGCATCGGAAAACCTACAGATGAATCACCTCCTGACCCTGCGTCCCGACGACTCTCAGCCGACCCCGCTGTACCTGCAACTGGCTCGCAACCTGGAAGCGGCGATTCACTCCGGCCAATGGAAAGCCGAGCAGGCGCTGCCTTCGGAACGCAACCTCAGCGAACTGCTGGGCATCTCCCGGGTGACTGCGCGCAAGGCCCTGGAAGTCCTCTTCGAACGGGGCCTGATCCGACGCAGCCAGGGCTCGGGCACTTTCATTACCCCGCGCCTTGAGCAACCGCTGTCGCGCCTTTCCGGGTTCAGCGAAATGCTGCGCCTCAAAGGTTTCGTCCCCGGTTCGCAATGGCTGGAACGCACACTGACCCCGCCGACCCACGAAGAGCTGATCCGCCTCGGCCTGTCGCCCAACGACAAGGTGGCGCGCCTCAAGCGCCTGCGCAAAGCCGACGATGCGGTCATGGCGATCGAGATGAGCACCTTGCCGGCCAGCATCATTGCCCAGCCCGAGGCCGTCGGCGACTCGCTCTACGAGTACCTCGACAGCATCGGCCGTCCCGTGGTCCGGGCCCTGCAGCACATCCAGGCGATCAACGCGTCGGACGAATTCGCCGCCCTGGTGGGCATCGCCCCCGGCACCGCGATGCTGCTGATGACCCGGGTCGGCTACCTGGAAGACAACACACCGATCGAAGTCACCGACACCTATTGCCGCAACGACTACTACGACTTCGTCGCCGAACTGCGACGCTGAATCCGCCCCCTGGAGCCAGAGAAACGCCCATGTCCGAAGAGAACATCCTCACGCCCCAAGGCTGGGTCCGCGGCCGCCTGATCCATGAGCACGGCAAAGTCGTCGCCATCGAAGGCAGCCCCTGCGACCCGGCGGACAACGACCTGCCCTACCTGCTGCCGGGCTTTATCGACCTGCACGTCCACGGCGGTGGCGGCAAGGACGTCATGCAAGGCCGCACAGCCTTCGAGACCATCACCCGTACCCATGTGCGTTTCGGCACCACCTCGCTGCTGGCCACCACCATGACCGCCCCCAGCGAAGAAATCAGCCAGGTTCTGGCTGAGCTTGGAACCTACGCCGAGCAGCGCCCCCAGGGCTGTGCCCGGGTCCTCGGCGTGCACCTGGAAGGCCCGTACATCAATCCCGGCAAGCTCGGTGCACAACCCAACTTCGCCCACACCGCGCTCATGGCGGAAGTGGAGAAGTACCTGCAACTGGCGCCCATCCGGGTGATCACCATTGCCCCGGAAATCGCCGGCCACGACGCCCTGATCCGTGCCCTCAGCGCGCGTGGCGTGCGCATGCAGATCGGCCACACCCTGGGCAGCTACGAAGAAGGCGTGGCCGCCCTCGCCGCCGGCGCCACCAGCTTCACTCACCTGTACAACGCCATGAGCCCGCTGCATCACCGCGAACCCGGCATCGTCGGTGCGGCCCTGGCCCACGCCCAGTACGCCGAGCTGATCCCCGACCTGCTGCACGTGCACCCCGGTGCCATGCGCGTGGCCCTGCGCTCGATCCCCTGTCTGTATTGCGTCACCGACTCCACCGCGGCCGCCGGCATGCCCGACGGTGAGTACAAGCTGGGCAGCCACACCGTGACCAAGTGCCTGGGCGGCGTGCGCCTGCCGGACGGCACCCTGGCCGGCAGCACCCTGACCATGGACCAGGCCCTGCGCAATCTGGTGAAGATCGGCCTGCCCCTGGCGGACGCTTCCCAACGCCTGTCGCAATTTCCCGCCGACTACCTCGGCATCCCTGAACGCGGCCGTCTGCAACCTGGCAGCTGGGCCGACAGCGTGCGCCTGGACCGCGCACTCACACTGACCGCCGTCATGGTCGAAGGAGAAGACATTGACTTCAAAAATGCTTGAAGAGGCCCTGTCCTCGCACGCTGCCGTAAGCAGTCAACTGCAGCAGCTGGATGCGTCGCTGCTCGAAGTCGCCGGCCGCCTGCGTCGCCAGCCGCCACAAGTGGCCATGACCGTGGCCCGGGGCAGTTCGGACCATGCCGCCAGCTACTTCGCCTACCTGACCATGCAACAGGTGGGCATCCCGGTGGCCTCATTGCCGATGTCCGTGGTGACCATGCAACAGGCCCCCCTGCGGGTCAGCGGCCAGGCGGTGTTCGCCTTCTCGCAATCGGGCCAGAGCCCAGACCTGGTGAACAGCGTGCGCCTGCTGCGCAAGCGCGGTGCCCTGAGCGTGGCCATGGTCAATGCGCAAAACAGCCCTCTGGAGGCCGCCAGCGAATTCTCCCTGCCGCTGTACGCCGGTGCCGAACAGAGCGTGGCCGCTACCAAGAGTTTCATTGCCACCCTCAGCGCCAGCGCCCGCCTGATCGGTCACTGGAACGAGGACAACCACCTGCTGGAAGCCGGCCTGGCGCTGCCCGAAGGCTTGCAGCAGGCCGCGACCCAGGACTGGGACCTGGCGGTCAACACCCTGCGCGATTGCCAGCGGCTGATGGTCATCGGCCGCGGTGCCGGCTTCGCCATCGCCCAGGAGGCCGCGCTCAAGCTCAAGGAGACCTCGGCGATCCAGGCCGAAGCCTTCAGCAGCGCCGAAGTCCGACACGGCCCGATGGCATTGATCGACCAGGACTACCCGTTGTTGGTGTTCGCCCCACGTGGCGCCGAACAGGGCGGCTTGCTGAGCCTGGCCGCCGACATGCGCCAGCGCGGCGCCAAGGTGCTGCTGGCGGCACCGGATGACATCGGCGAACGGGACCTGACCCTGAGCCGCGCGGAACACCCGGCGCTGGACCCGATCCTGGCGATCCAGAGTTTCTATGTGATGGCCGCCGGCCTGGCCGAAGCCCGCAGCATGGACCCCGACCAGCCGCGTCACCTGAGCAAAGTGACCCGCACGCACTAAGCCCTTTTGATCGATGAGTACTGCGCCATGCACAACAACAATAACGACCTGACGCTCAGTGCCCCCCTCAGCGGGCCTGTCCTGCCGCTACACAGCGTCCCCGACCCGGTATTCGCCAGTGGCGCCATGGGTGACGGGATTGCCATCGACCCGCTCAACGACACCCTGCACGCCCCTTGCGCCGGTGAAGTAATCCAAGTGGCGCGCACCGGGCACGCCGTGACCCTGCGGGCAGCCAATGGTGCCGAACTGCTGCTGCACCTGGGCCTGGACACGGTCGAACTGCAAGGTGAAGGGTTTGCCCTGCTGGTGGAGCAAGGCCAGCAGGTCAGCGCCGGCCAGCCCCTGCTGCGGGTTGACCTGGACCATGTGGCGCAGCATTGCCGAAGCCTGATCAGCCTGTTGATCCTGACCAACGGCGAGAGCTTCGACCTGCGCCCCCTGCCCCTGTCCGCGGTCAAGGTGGGCGAGCCCTTGCTGCACATCAGCCGACGCGCCAACGCTGGCCCGCAACCGCTGGCGCAAGAGCCATCCGAACAGCAGGCCAGCGCCCGGATCAAGGTAGCCCATCGCGGCGGCCTGCATGCCCGCCCAGCCGCCCTGGTGCGCCAGACCGCCCTGGGTTTCAACAGCCATTCGCAACTGACCTTCAAGGACAAGAGCGCCCCCTGCACCAGCCTGATCGCCCTGATGAGCCTGGGTATCGGTGAACAGGATGAAGTGCTGGTCAATTGCCAGGGCGCTGATTGCCAGGACGCCTTGCAGGCGATGCTGCTGACCCTCGGTACCGCCATGGCCGCGGATGCCCATGGCGAAACCCCGGCACCGGCACCGGTCGCCAAACGCCCCGTGGAAGAGGGCGTGCTGCCGGGCGTCTGCGCCGCACCGGGCCTGGTGTGCGGGCCATTGGTGCGGCTCAACGCCATGGTCCTGGCAGAGGATCATGACCAGCATCCGCCCGAGCCCCAACGGCAAGCATTGAGTGCTGCCCTGGAGCAGGTGCGCGGAGAAATCCGCCACACCCTGGAGCAGGCCCGGCAACGCCGCGACCAGCAGGAACAGGACATCTTCAGCGCCCACCTGGCCCTGCTCGAAGACCCGACCCTGCTGGACGCCGCCGAAGCCGCCATTGCCCAGGGCCGCGCAGCCACCCATGCCTGGAGCGCAGCGATTGCCGAGCAATGCCAGATCCTGCAGCAACTGGGCAGTGCACTGCTGGCCGAACGCGCCAACGACCTGCGGGACCTGCAGCAACGCGTTCTGCGGGCCTTGCTGGGCGAAGCCTGGCACTACGACCTGCCACCCGGAGCGATCGTCGCCGCCGAGGAGTTGACCCCTTCCGACCTGCTGCAACTCAGCGCCCAGGGCGTGGCCGGGCTGTGCATGGCCGCCGGCGGCGCCACCTCCCATGTGGCGATCCTCGCCCGCGGCAAAGGCCTGCCCTGTCTGGTGGCCATGGGTCCAGAAGTGCTGGGCCTGGACGGCGACCGCCAGGTGGTGCTGGATGCCGACGGCGGGCGCCTGGAACTGGCACCCGGCCCGCAGCGCATCGCACAGGTGCAACAGGCTGGTGAAACCCTACGCCAGCGCCGTGCACTGCAACAGCAAAAAGCCCATGAGTCCGCCCTGACCCAGGACGGCCAGCAGATCGAGGTGGCAGCCAACGTGGCTTCCAGCAATGAAGCCCGGGACGCCCACCTGGGGGGCGCCGATGGCGTCGGCCTGCTGCGCACCGAGTTCCTGTTCGTCGATCGCCTGACCGCTCCGGATGAAGCCGAGCAGCTAAAGGCCTATCAGGCGGTGCTGGATGCCATGGGCGACAAGCCGGTGATCATCCGCACCATTGATGTTGGCGGCGACAAGCAACTGGACTACCTGCCTCTGCCAGTGGAAGCCAACCCGGTGCTGGGCCTGCGCGGCATCCGCCTGGCTCAGGCCCGCCCGGAACTGCTGGACCAGCAACTGCGGGCGCTGCTCCAGGTCAGCCCAGTGCAGCGCTGCCGGATCATGCTGCCAATGGTTACCGAAGTGGCCGAACTGCTGCATATCCGTCAGCGCCTGGATCGGCTCGCGGTGGAGCTGGGACTGAGCCAGCGCCCGGAGCTGGGGGTGATGATCGAAGTACCGGCTGCCGCGCTGATGGCCGAGCAACTGGCGGAACACGCCGACTTCCTGTCCATCGGCACCAACGACCTGTCCCAGTACACCCTGGCCATGGACCGCGACCACGCTGGCCTGGCAGCCCGGGTCGATGCCCTGCACCCCGCCCTGCTGCGGCTGATCGCTCAGACCTGTGCCGGCGCCGAGCGCCACGGACGCTGGGTCGGGGTTTGCGGCGCACTGGCTTCCGATCCGCTGGCCACCCCCGTCCTGATTGGCCTGGGGGTCAGCGAGCTGTCGGTCAGCCCGCCTCAGGTCGGCGAGATCAAGGACCGGGTTCGCCAACTGGACGCCGGCCAATGCCGCCACCTCAGCCAACCGCTGCTCAACCTGCCCGGCGCCACCGCAGTCCGTCAGGCCTGCGAACGGCTTTGGCCTCTGCACTCATAACAAGAATTCCAGGAGAGACGCCATGTACCAGTATTTCATCGAGGGCCTGCAACGCCTCGGCCGGGCGCTGATGCTACCCATTGCCATCCTGCCGATTGCCGGCCTGCTGCTGCGCCTGGGTGACACCGATCTGCTGAACATTCCCATCATCCACGATGCCGGACAGTCGATCTTCGGCAACCTGGCGCTGATCTTCGCCATCGGCATCGCCGTGGGCTTTGCCAAGGACAACAACGGCACCGCCGGACTCGCCGGGGCCATTGGCTACCTGGTGATGATCTCGACCCTCAAGGTGCTGGACGCCAGCATCAACATGGGCATGCTCGCCGGGATCATCAGCGGGCTGATGGCCGGCGCGCTGTACAACCGCTTCAAGGACATCAAACTGCCGGAGTACCTGGCGTTCTTCGGCGGTCGGCGCTTCGTGCCCATCGCCACCGGCTTTACCGCCGTGGGCCTGGGGGTGGCGTTCGGTCTGATCTGGCCGCCAATCCAGCAAGGCATCAACAGCTTTGGCCAATTGCTGCTGGAAAGCGGCAGCTTCGGCGCCTTCGTCTTCGGTGTGTTCAATCGCCTGCTGATCGTCACCGGCCTGCACCACATCCTCAACAACATGGCCTGGTTCATCTTTGGCAGTTTCACCGACCCGAGCACCGGCGCGGTGGTCACTGGCGACCTGACCCGCTATTTCGCCGGCGACCCCAAAGGCGGCCAGTTCATGACCGGGATGTTCCCGGTGATGCTGTTCGGCCTGCCCGCCGCCTGCCTGGCGATGTACCGCAACACCCGGCCGGAGCGGCGCAAAGTGATGGGCGGGATCTTCCTGTCCATGGCCCTGACCTCCTTTCTGACCGGGGTCACCGAGCCCATCGAATTCGCCTTCATGTTCCTCGCGCCCCTGTTGTATCTGGTGCATGCACTGCTGACGGGCGTGGCCATGGCCCTGACCAATCTGCTGAACATCCACCTGGGCTTCACCTTCTCCGGTGGCGCCATCGACATGGCCCTGGGCTGGGGCCGCTCCACCAATGGCTGGAAGGTGTTTCCTGTGGGGCTGCTGTATGCGGTGGTGTACTACCTGGTGTTCGACTTCTGCATCCGCCGCTTCAACCTGAAGACACCGGGACGCGAAGACAGCCCCTCCGGCGAGAAATCCGAACTTAACGCCGATCAGCGTGCCGCGGCCTACATCAAGGCCCTAGGCGGCGCGAGCAACCTGATCACTGTCGGCGCTTGCACCACGCGCCTGCGCCTGGAACTGGCGGATCGCAGCCTGGCTATGGACGCCGAACTGAAAACCTTGGGCGCCATGGCTGTGGTACGCCCCGGCAAGGGCGGCAGTTTGCAGGTGGTGGTGGGACCGATGGCCGACAGCATTGCCGACCAGATCCGCCTGGCGCTGCCAACCTCGGCCACTGTCAGGGTGACGCCGACGCCTGTAGAAGCCGCACAGCAGATCGACATTTCCAACCAGGAAGCCCAGCAGTGGCTCAGCGCTCTGGGTGGTCGGGAAAATCTGTTGCAGATGGATTGCGTGGCCCTGACCCGGTTGCGGGTGCAACTCAGTGACAGCCGCAGCCTGTCGGAGTCGGCGCTCAATGCCCTGGGCTGCCAGGGTACGCGGCGCCTGGAGGGGGATGTCTGGCACGTGCTGATTGGCGAGAAGGCCGAAGGATTGCAGGCCGCTCTGCAAACGCTGCTGCACAAGAAGGTGGAGGCGAGCGCCTGAAGCCGTCTTCGCCGGCAAGCCGGCACCTACACCGCTCCTACAGGTGCCGGCTTGCCTGAAAAGGCCCACAAAAAAACCCGCTGACCGTCTCCGGTGCAGCGGGCTTTTTATCGGTGGATAACCTTAGAACGCTTCCAGACGCCAGACTTCATAGGCCGGCGTCTCGTAGGGATGGCTCTGCTTGAGAGCCGCCACTGCATCAGCAATCAGTTCATCGGCCACCACCAGCTCGACTTTCCATTCCTCCACTCGCTCCACCTGCCCGGTCTGCCCGAGAAACGGCTGGCTGCCGTCCAACGGGCGAAACTGGCCCTGGCCGAGCACCTGCCAGGCGCACTGGTCATAGGCGCCGATACGTCCGCCACCGGCGGCAAACACGGCACTCTTGACCAACTCCACATGGCTGGGAGGCACGAAGAAGCTGAGCTTGTACATCAGCCTCAGTTCACCCAGGCGCGAGCGTTGCGGAACATGCGCATCCACGCCGCGTCTTCGTTCCAGTCATCCGGACGCCAGGAGTTCTGCACGGCACGGAACACCCGCTCAGGGTGCGGCATCATGATGGTGACGCGACCGTCGCGGCTGGTGAGGCCGGTGATCCCGCGCGGCGAGCCGTTCGGGTTGGCCGGGTAACGCTCGGTGACCTTGCCATGGTTGTCGACGAAGCGCAGGGCCACGCAACCGGACAGATCGGCTTCCAGCAGCGCCTCTTCGCTTTCGAACTCCGCATGACCTTCACCGTGGGCGATGGCAATCGGCATCCGCGAACCGGCCATGCCCTGCAGGAAGATCGAGTTCGACTCCTGGACCTGGACCATGGCCACCCGGGCTTCGAACTGCTCGGAGCGGTTGCGCACGAAGTGCGGCCAGAACTCGCTGCCCGGGATCAGCTCGTGCAGGTTGGACATCATCTGGCAACCGTTGCACACACCCAGGGTGAAGCTGTCGGTACGTTCGAAGAAGCCCTGGAAGGCATCCCGCGCGCGGCTGTTGAACAGCGCCGACTTGGCCCAGCCTTCACCGGCACCCAGTACGTCGCCGTAGGAGAAGCCGCCGCAGGCAACCATGCCCTTGAAGTCGTTGAGGTCGACACGACCGGCGAGGATGTCGCTCATGTGCACGTCGATAGCGTTGAAGCCGGCGCGGTCGAAAGCCGCGGCCATTTCCACCTGGCCGTTGACGCCCTGCTCACGCAGCACCGCCACCTGGGGACGCACGCCTTTCTTGATGTACGGCGCGGCGATGTCCTGGTTGACGTCGAAGCCCAGCTTGACGCTCAGGCCCGGGTTGTCTTCTTCCAGCAGGACGTCGAATTCCTGCTCGGCGCACTCGGCGTTGTCCCGCAGGCGCTGGATCTGGTAGCTGGTTTCTGCCCACTGACGCTGCAGCAGACGACGCTGGCCGGTGAATACGCTTTCGCCGTTGTAGGAGATGCTCACTTCACCGTTGTTGATCGGCTGGCCGATCACGGCCACGCAGTCGCCCAGGCCGGCAGCGCTGAACTGGGCCAGCACGTCCGGGGTCGCGTCCTGACGCACCTGGATCACCGCACCCAGTTCTTCGTTGAACAGGATGGCGGGGATTTCCGCAGCGTTTTCCGCGACAGCGTCGAGGCTCAGGTTCAGGCCGCAGTGACCGGCGAAGGCCATTTCCACGGCAGTGACCAGCAGACCGCCATCGGAACGGTCGTGGTAGGCCAGCAGGTGACCGTCGGCGTTGAGGCCCTGGATCACCGCGAAGAAGGCTTTCAGGTCTTCGGCGTCATCGACGTCCGGCGCTTGCTTGCCGAGCTTGCCGTGGGTCTGGGCCAGGATCGAGGCGCCCATGCGGTTCTGACCGCGACCGAGGTCGATCAGGATCAGGTCGGTGGTGCCCTTGTCCATGCGCAGTTGCGGGGTCAGGGTCTGACGAATGTCCGCGACCGGTGCGAAGCCAGTGACGATCAGCGACAGCGGCGAGGTGACGCTCTTGTCCTGGCCGTCTTCATTCCAGCGGGTGGCCATGGACATGGAGTCCTTGCCCACCGGGATGGTGATGCCCAGCTCTGGGCACAGCTCCATGCCCACCGCCTTGACGGTGTCGTACAGACGCGCATCTTCGCCCGGGTGGCCGGCAGCCGACATCCAGTTGGCGGAGAGCTTGATGTCGCTGATCTTGTTGATCCGCGACGCCGCGATGTTGGTCAGGGTCTCGCCGATGGCCATGCGGCCGGACGCCGGGGCATCCAGCAGGGCCAGCGGAGTGCGCTCGCCCATGGCCATGGCTTCACCGGTGTAGACGTCGAAACTGGTGGCGGTCACGGCCACGTCGGCCACCGGCACCTGCCATGGGCCGACCATCTGGTCGCGAGCCACGAGGCCGGTGATGGTGCGGTCACCGATGGTGATCAGGAAGCTCTTGCTGGCCACGGCCGGGTGGTGCAGGACGCGCTCGATGCTCTCGGCGATATCCAGGGTGCTTGGATCGAAATCATCACCCAACTCGGTTTCCCGAACCGCCGAACGGTGCATGCGCGGGGCCTTGCCCAGCAGCACTTCCAGCGGCATGTCCACCGGGCTGTTGCCGAAGTGGCTGTCGGTCACGGTCAGCTGTGGCTCGGCAGTGGCTTCGCCGACCACCGCGAATGGGCAACGCTCACGCTCGCAGATGGCCTTGAAGCGCTCGAAGTCTGCTGCGCCCACCGCCAGGACATAACGCTCCTGGGATTCGTTGGACCAGATTTCGTGCGGGGCCATGCCCGGCTCGTCGTTGGGGATGTTGCGCAGTTCGAAGCGACCGCCACGGCCGCCGTCGTTGACCAGTTCCGGGAAGGCGTTGGACAGGCCGCCGGCACCCACGTCGTGGATGAAGCTGATGGGGTTGTTGTCCCCCAGCTGCCAGCAACGGTCGATGACTTCCTGGCAACGGCGTTCCATTTCCGGGTTTTCACGTTGTACCGAAGCAAAATCCAGGTCCGCCGAGCTGGTGCCAGTGGCCATGGAGGATGCCGCGCCGCCGCCCAGGCCGATGAGCATGGCCGGGCCGCCGAGGACGATCAGCTTGGAGCCGACGGTGATCTCGCCTTTCTGCACGTGTTCGTCACGGATATTGCCCATGCCGCCTGCCAGCATGATCGGCTTGTGGTAACCACGAACTTCATCGCCACGAGGCGTGGTAATGGATTGCTCGAAGGTACGGAAATAACCGGTCAGGGCCGGACGGCCGAATTCGTTGTTGAACGCAGCGCCGCCCAGCGGGCCTTCGATCATGATGTCGAGGGCGGTGACGATGCGCTCTGGCTTGCCATACGGCACTTCCCACGGCTGCTCGAAGCCCGGGATTTGCAGGTTGGACACGGTAAAACCGGTGAGGCCGGCTTTCGGCTTGGCGCCGCGACCGGTAGCGCCTTCGTCACGGATTTCGCCGCCGGAACCGGTGGAGGCGCCAGGGAATGGAGCAATGGCAGTCGGGTGGTTGTGGGTCTCGACCTTCATCAGGATGTGCACCGGCTCCTGCACCGCACCGTATTGGCGGGTATCAGGGTTCGGGTAGAAACGCCCGGCAACGGAACCGACGATTACCGCCGCGTTGTCCTTATAAGCAGAAAGCACACCTTCGCTGTGCATCTGATAGGTGTTCTTGATCATGCCGAACAGGCTTTTTTCCTGGCTCTGGCCGTCGATGTCCCAACTGGCGTTGAAAATCTTGTGGCGACAGTGCTCGGAGTTGGCCTGGGCGAACATCATCAGTTCGATGTCGTGGGGATTACGCTTGAGGCCCTGGAAGGCGTTCATCAGGTAATCGATTTCGTCTTCGGCCAGGGCCAGGCCCAGTTCGCTGTTGGCTTTTTCCAACGCGGCGCGACCACCGCCGAGAATGTCGATGGCCGTCAGCGGCTTGGGTTCGGCGTGGCTGAACAAGCCGGCAGCCTGCTCCAGGTTACCCACGACGATCTGAGTCATGCGATCGTGCAGCGCTTCGGCGATCAACTGCGCATCAGCGTCGCTGAACTCACCGGCGACGTAGAAAGCGATACCACGTTCCAGGCGCTGGATCTTCGCCAGGCCACAGTTACGGGCGATGTCGCTGGCCTTGCTCGACCAGGGCGAGATGGTGCCGAAACGCGGCAGGACCAGGAACAGACGGCCGGTCGGCTCTTGTACCGGAACACTTGGGCCGTACTTCAGAAGGCGCGCAAGCACCTGCTGTTCGTCGCCGGTCAGGACGCCGGTGACTTCGGCGAAGTGAGCGAATTCAGCATACAAGCCACTGACAGCCGGAACCTTCTGGCTCAGTTGCTCAAGGAGTTTGCTGTGGCGAAAGGCAGAAAGGGCAGGAGCGCCGCGCAGGATCAACATCTTCGGGACAGCCTCGGGAAGGGGGGTGTGCTTTGAGGCCGTGCATTCTAACGTAAACCGTTGGCATCGGCACTCGAAACGCAAACCGGGGTGCCCCCGGACGTCGGCCCAGACCCGACGGCCTATAACAAAGGCTCATCAAGGTCATTGCCGTAGGTTATTTTAATCGTCATATAGACGGCCGAAGCCCCATTCTTGAGGCCTCCAGCCCAGGCCACCCGGCGCTAGCAGACAAGCCCTTCGCTGTCGAGATATGGCGGCCGTTATCCTTTGCGTATACTGCGCCAATGTTTTCCCCTATGGCTTTACGTCCGCGCTGCGCCAAGTGGCTCATCGTAACCGGACTCTTCCTGATGCTCGGCGCCTGTGTTGAGAAACCCAGCACCCTTGAGCGCGTAAAGGAGGATGGCGTGCTGCGGGTGATCACCCGTAACAGCCCCGCCACCTACTTTCAGGACCGCAACGGCGAAACCGGCTTCGAGTACGAGCTGGTGAAGCGCTTCGCCGATGATCTGGGGGTGGAGCTGAAGATCGAGACCGCCGACAACCTCGACGATCTGTTCAACCAGCTGGGTCAACCCAAGGGCCCGGTACTGGCCGCCGCCGGCCTGGTCGGCAGCGAAAAGCGCAAGCAGCAAGTCCGGTTTTCCCATCCGTATCTGGAAGTCACCCCGCAAGTCATCTATCGCAATGGCCAGTCCCGGCCCACCAGCGCACAGAACCTGGTGGGCAAGCGCATCATGGTGCTCAAGGGCAGCAGTCACGCAGAGCAACTGGCGGAGCTCAAGCTCAAGTACCCCGGGATCGAATACGAAGAGTCCGACGCCGTGGAAGTCGTGGACCTGCTGCGCATGGTGGACGAGGGACAGATCGACCTGACCCTGGTGGACTCCAACGAACTGGCGATGAACCAGGTGTACTTCCCCAAGGTGCGGGTGGCCTTCGACCTCGGCGACGCCCGCAGCCAGAGTTGGGCCGTGGCCGCCGGTGACGACAATAGCCTGCTCAACGAAATCAACAGCTTCCTCGACAAAGTCGAGAAGAACGGCACCCTGCAACGCCTCAAGGACCGCTATTACGGTCACGTGGACGTGCTCGGCTATGTCGGCGCCTACACCTTCGCCCAGCACCTGCAGCAGCGCCTGCCCAAGTACGAGAAGCACTTCAAGGCCTCGGCCAAACAGGAAAAGGTCGACTGGCGACTCCTGGCGGCCGTGGGTTACCAGGAATCCATGTGGCAGGCCGAGGTCACCTCCAAGACCGGCGTGCGCGGACTGATGATGCTGACCCAGAACACCGCCCAGGCCATGGGCGTGTCCAACCGCCTGGACCCCAAGCAGAGCATCAGCGGCGGCGCCAAGTACCTGGCCTACATCAAGCAACAACTGGACGACAAGATCGAGGAGCCGGACCGTACCTGGTTCGCTCTCGCCGCCTACAACGTCGGCACCGGCCACCTGGACGACGCCCGCAAGCTGGCGGAACGGGAAGACCTGAACCCGAACAAGTGGCTGGATGTGAAGAAGATGCTGCCGCGGCTGTCGCAGAAGCAGTGGTACAGCAAGACCCGCTATGGCTATGCCCGAGGCGGCGAGCCGGTGCATTTCGTGGCCAACATACGGCGCTACTACGACATCCTGACCTGGGTGACCCAGCCGCAGCTGGAAGGCGATCAGGTCGCCGAGGGCAACCTGCACGTCCCCGGGGTCAACAAGACCAAGCCGACGGAAGACAATCCGCCGCTCTGAAAGCCTTCGCCGGCAAGCCGGCTCCTACAGAGGTTGCAGGAATCAGCTTGCCAGCAAAGAGCACTCAGGCCTTGGCTGCAGCCGCCAGGATCAGCGCCTTCATCTCGGCTACCGCGCCCTTGAAACCGACGAACAGGGCATGAGCCACCAGGGCATGGCCGATGTTCAGCTCATTGATGCCCTTGATCGCCGCCACCGCTTCAACGTTGTGGTAATGCAGGCCATGGCCGGCATTGACGATCAGCCCCTGGGCCAAACCTACGGCAACCCCGTCGACGATACGCTGCAGCTCATCGGCCACTTCACTCGGGGTCTGGGCATCGGCATAACGCCCTGTGTGCAACTCGATGGCCGGCGCGCCAACGCGCTTGGAGGCCTCGATCTGACGCTCGTCAGCGTCGATAAACAGGGACACTTCGGCACCGATTTTCGACAAGCGCTCCACCGCTGCCTTGATCCGCGCTTCCTGTCCGGCCACGTCAAGTCCGCCTTCAGTGGTCAGCTCCTGGCGGGTTTCCGGCACCAGGCAGATATGCGCCGGGCGGATGCGCTCGGCAAAAGCCATCATTTCTTCGGTAACGCCCATCTCGAAATTCATGCGGGTCTGCAGCACGTCATTGAGCAGCAGCACGTCGCGCTCCTGGATATGCCGACGGTCTTCGCGCAGGTGCACGGTGATGCCGTCGGCGCCCGCTTCTTCAGCGTCCAGCGCGGCCTTGACCGGGTCCGGGTAACGAGTGCCGCGGGCCTGACGCAGGGTGGCAACGTGATCGATGTTCACGCCGAGAAGAATGCGATTGCTGGTGGTCACGAAAGCGCTCCTGAGTAAATGAAGATTCGGCGCACAGCATACGGGGAGAACAGGGTCCGTTGCCATTTGCGCGAACGCACAATGGCGGCGCCAGATGGACTACCGATGCCGACGGCCAAACAACAGCCAGGCTCAAGGCTTGCGAAACAGCTCGCGACTGACCAGGGGCCGGCCGCCCAGATGCACTGCCAGGGCCTGGCGCATCAGGCGCTTGGCTGCCGACAACGCGCCAGGAGCGCTCCAGTCGGCCTCGGCCATGGCCAACAGCTCGGTGCCATTGAACAGGCCCGGTTGCAGCAGGAACACCTGCTCCAGTCCGGCATCCACCTGCAGGCGATACAGCCCATCGGCAGCGATGGGCGCGCCGTGGATGTCGCTGTCCAGGGCGAAGCCGTAGCCCAGATCGTCCAGCAGGCGCCACTCAAAGGCCCGCAGCAGGGGCTCCAGGGGCCGGCCTTCGGCCAGGGCCAGCAAGGTGGCGGCGTAGTGGTCGAATACCGCCGGATGGGGATCTTCCGCCGGCAGCAGGCGGATCAGCAGTTCATTCAGATACAGACCACTGAACAGCGCTTCGCCATTGAGCCAGGATGCGATGCCGGCACTTTCCATGCGCCCGACGTTCTTCAGCTCGCCGCGGCCGCGAAACTCGACTTCCAGAGGAACAAAGGGTCGCGCCAGGGTACCGGCCTTGCCCCGTGCGTTGCGCAGCACAGCGCGCAGGCGACCTTGGGGGGTAAGGAAATCCACCAATGCACTGCTTTCGCGGTAGGCGCGGCTGTGCAGGACGTAGGCAAGTTGGCCGACTGGAGCGGTGCTGGACATGGTTGCGAGGGATCTCAGGGGCAGAGAGGGAACCGGGTCCGAAGAAGGGGTTGTAGCTGTTCGCCGGCCAGCCGGCTCCTACAGGAAGGTGTAGGAGCCGGCTGGCCGGCGAAGGGCATCAGAGGTCGCCGTAGCCCAGGGAGCGCAAGGCGCGCTCGTCGTCGGACCAGCCGCCCTTGACCTTGACCCAGAGGTTGAGCATGACCTTGGAGTCGAACAGCAGCTCCATGTCCTTGCGCGCTTCCATGCCGATGCGTTTGATCCGCTCACCCTTGTCGCCAATGATGATTTTCTTCTGTCCGTCGCGCTCGACGAGAATCAAGGCATGGATATGCAGGGTCTTGCCCTGCTGCTTGAACTCTTCGATTTCCACGGTGATCTGGTACGGCAGCTCGGCACCCAGCTGGCGCATGATCTTCTCGCGCACCAGTTCGGCCGCCAGGAAGCGGGAGCTGCGGTCGGTGATCTGGTCTTCCGGGAAGAAGTGGTCGTTCTCCGGCAGATGCTTGGCGATCAGGCCTTCCAGGGCTTCGAGGTTGTGCCCCTGCTGCGCGGAAACCGGCACGATCTCGGCATTCGGCAGTTGCTCCTGCAGCCAGGTCAGGTGCGGCATCAGCTCGGCCTTGTCCTCGATGCGGTCGGTCTTGTTGATCGCCAAGATCACCGGCCCCTGCACGTACTGGACACGCTCAAGGACCAACTGGTCCTCGTCGGTCCACTTGGTGCGGTCCACCACGAAGATCACCACGTCCACGTCTTTCAAGGCCGCCGAAGCGGTCTTGTTCATGTAGCGGTTCAGCGCCTTCTCGTTGCTCTTGTGCATGCCGGGGGTGTCGACGTAGATCGCCTGGATGGCGCCTTCGGTCTTGATCCCGAGCATGTTGTGGCGTGTGGTCTGAGGCTTGCGCGAGGTGATCGCCAGCTTCTGGCCGAGGATATGGTTGAGCAGCGTCGACTTGCCCACATTGGGGCGGCCGACGATGGCGACATAGCCACAGCGTGTTGCGGTTGAATCAGTCATGGCCATTCTCCACGCCCAGGGCAATCAGTGCTGCGGCGGCCGCTACCTGTTCGGCAATACGACGGCTCACACCCTGACCTCGGCTTTTTTCATTCAATAAGGTGACTTCACATTCAACGAAGAATGTCCGGCAGTGCGGTTCGCCCTGGATATCCACCACTTCATAACGTGGCAGTTCACAGGCGCGAGACTGGAGGAACTCCTGCAGCCGGGTCTTGGGGTCCTTGTTGGTGTCCACCAGGGTCAGGCTCTCGAACTCCGAGGCCAGCCAGGACAACACGCGGTCACGGGCGGTTTCCATGCCGGCGTCCAGGTAGATCGCACCAATCAGGGCTTCCAGGGCATCGGCGAGGATCGACTCACGACGGAAACCGCCGCTCTTCAATTCGCCGGAGCCCAGGCGCAGGTATTCGCCCAGGTCGAAACCACGGGCCAGTACTGCCAGTGTTTCACCTTTCACCAGGCGTGCGCGCAAACGCGACAGCTGGCCTTCGCGGGCCTGAGGGAAGCGCTCGAACAACGCCTCGCCGGCCACGAAGTTGAGGATGGCATCACCGAGGAATTCCAGGCGTTCATTGTTGCGCCCGGCAAAGCTGCGATGGGTGAGGGCCAGGAGCATCAGTTCCTGGTCCTTGAAGGTATAACCGAGCTGACGCTCGAGACGGCTCAAAGAAACGCTCACGGTTTACCCACGCTGATTTCGTTGCCGAAACTCACCATCCTAGGGGCCGCGCACGAGGTGCGGGTGGCAATTAACGCTGTGTTCAAATCCACATCCTGAATATCGTTGACTGCATGCTTCTGGTCACAAAGCTGTTACGCGATGCCCGAGGGCAAGGGCGTTTTATACAAGAGCCAGAAAAGCATTCGGCGCTGTGTTCAACAGCGCCGTGTGTGATTACTTGATCAGGCCAACCCGCGAGAAATTCGGCAGGTGGCTGAGTTTCGGTTCGGGCCAGCTCATCCAGACTGCGAAGGCCTTGCCGACGATATTCTTGTCGGGAACCATGCCCAGCAGATCCTTGGGAATACTTGGATCGTCCCAGTAGCGACTGTCGTTGGAGTTGTCGCGGTTGTCGCCCATCATGAAGTAGTGCCCGGCGGGAACCACCCAGCGCCCGTCCGGAGCGGGCCGATAGCGACTCATTTCCTTGCGGATCAAGTGCTCGGCGGCACCGAGTTTTTCCTTGTACAGCTCAGCGCTGCCCAGGGTGCCGGGTTCAGCCCCGACCAACTGCTCCGCCACCGGCTGACCATTGACGAACAAGCGTTTGTCGCTGGTGTAGCGCACTTCATCGCCCGGCAGGCCGACCACACGCTTGATGTAGTTGACGTTCGGGTCGCTTGGGTAGCGGAACACCATCACATCGCCGCGCTGCGGATCACCGACTTCGATGACTTTCTTGTCGATCACCGGCAAGCGAATCCCGTAAGAAAACTTGTTGACCAGGATGAAGTCGCCCACATCCAGGGTCGGCTTCATCGAGCCCGACGGAATCTGGAACGGTTCCACCAGGAACGAACGCAGCACCAGGACGATGAACAGCACCGGAAAGAACGACTTGCCGTACTCAACCAGCAGCGGTTCCTTGCTCAGCTTTTCGACCACCAGCCCATCCGGCTGGCTGACGCTGCCCTGATAGTTGGCGATGGCCGAGCGCCGACGCGGTGCCAGAAACACCAGGTCGAGCAACGCCAAGAGACCGCAGACAAAGACAGCGATGACCAGCAACAGCGGGAAATTTAGTGACATAGGACCTAACTATCCAACCTGAGCACGGCAAGGAAGGCTTCTTGTGGAATTTCCACGTTGCCCACTTGCTTCATGCGTTTCTTACCGGCCTTCTGCTTTTCCAACAGCTTGCGCTTACGGCTGACGTCGCCACCGTAGCATTTGGCCAGTACGTTCTTTCTGAGCGCCTTGACGGTTGTCCGCGCCACAATCTGCCCGCCAATGGCGGCCTGGATTGCCACGTCAAACATCTGCCGAGGAATCAGTTCCTTCATCTTCTCGGTCAACGCACGCCCTTTGTAGTGGGCGTTGTCACGGTGGACGATCAACGCCAAGGCGTCGACTTTCTCACCGTTGATCAATACATCCAGCTTGACCAGATTAGCCGACTGGTAGCGATCGAAATGGTAATCCAGCGAAGCATAGCCGCGACTGGTGGATTTCAGGCGGTCAAAGAAGTCCAGTACCACTTCGTTCATCGGCAGATCGTAGGTCACCTGGACCTGGCTACCAAGGAACAGCATGTCGTGCTGCACGCCACGCTTCTCGATGCACAGGGTTATGACGTTGCCCAGGTGCTCTTGCGGCACAAGAATATTGGCCCGCACGATCGGCTCGCGCATGTCTTCAATCGCCGACAGATCCGGAAGTTTGGACGGGTTGTCGACATAGATCGTTTCACCGTTCTTCAACTGCAGCTCGAAGATCACCGTCGGCGCGGTGGTGATCAGGTCCAGGTCGTATTCGCGCTCCAGGCGCTCCTGGATGATCTCCATGTGCAGCATGCCGAGGAACCCGCAACGGAAGCCGAAGCCCAGGGCGTCGGAGCTTTCCGGGGTATACTGCAGCGACGAGTCGTTGAGGGTGAGCTTCTGCAAGGCTTCGCGGAAATCCTCGAAGTCGTCGGAGCTGACCGGGAACAGGCCGGCATAGACCTGCGGCTGAATGCGCTTGAAGCCTGGCAGTACTTCCACGTCCGGGGTCGAACTCAAGGTCAGGGTGTCACCCACCGGTGCTCCGTGAATGTCCTTGATGCCGGCGATGATGAAGCCCACTTCACCGGCCTTGAGGTCAGTGGTGGCGGTGTGTTTCGGGTTAAAGACGCCGACGCTGTCCACCAAGTGGATCTTGCCGGTGGATTTCACCAGGATCTTGTCGCCCTTCTTCACCCGGCCGTGACGCACACGCACCAGGGACACAACGCCCAGGTAGTTGTCGAACCAGGAGTCAATGATCAGTGCTTGCAGTGGGTCTTCGATATTGCCGGTAGGAGCCGGAATCGTGGCTACCAGGCGCTCAAGCACCTCGTCCACACCCAGGCCGGTCTTGGCGCTGCAAGTCACGGCATCGGTGGCATCGATACCGATGATCTTCTCGATCTCTTCCTTGACCCGCTCCGGATCGGCCTGTGGCAGGTCGATCTTGTTCAGCACCGGCATGACTTCCAGGCCTTGCTCAATGGCGGTGTAGCAGTTGGCTACCGACTGGGCCTCAACACCCTGACCGGCGTCCACCACCAGCAGAGCACCTTCACAGGCCGCCAGGGAGCGACTGACTTCATAAGTGAAGTCCACGTGGCCCGGGGTATCGATGAAGTTCAGCTGGTAGGTGATGCCATCTTTGGCTTTGTAATAGAGGGTGACGCTGTGGGCCTTGATGGTGATCCCGCGCTCACGCTCAAGGTCCATGGAGTCCAGAACCTGGGCTTCCATTTCGCGATCGGCCAGGCCGCCGCACATCTGGATAAAACGATCGGCCAGAGTCGACTTGCCATGGTCAATGTGGGCGATGATGGAGAAATTGCGGATATGACTCAAATCACTCACGGATGAACACTCAAAAAGGCTGCAGGCAGGGCCCGCCGAAAAATAGCCGGGAATTGTACCTGATACTCGGCACGAGCGTCACGTTCGCCTATCAGCGTTTGTCAAATGCAAAAACGCCCCGATTCTAGGACCGGGGCGTTGCGCTAATCGCCTGGTAGAGCCAATGAATCAACCGGCTCGGCGCAATAGCCAGAAACCAGCAATGGCACAGATACCCGCCGGCACCAGCACCGCGAACAGCGGCGAGAAACCGAACACCAGGCTCGAAGGGCCCAGCAGGTCCTGGGCGATACGGAAGGTGAAGCCCACCAATACGCCGGTGAATACCCGCTGCCCCAGGGTCACCGAACGCAGCGGTCCGAAAATGAAGGAAATCGCCATCAGCACCAGGGCCGCCGTCACCAACGGCTGCAGCACCTTGACCCAGAACGCCAGCCAGTAGCGGCCATTGTTCAAACCCTGGTCGGCCAGATAATGGATATAGCCCCACAGACCGCTGATGGACAGGGACTCCGGCGCCATGACCACAGTACTCAGCAGTTGCGGGCTCAGGGCCACATCCCAACGCTCATCGGGCACGCTGATGACCTCGGTGTGACCGTCACGGAAATAGGTGGTGGTGACATCAGTCAACTGCCAGTAGTTCTCGTGGAACCGTGCCTGACGGGCAAAACTCGACGACAACATGTGGTGACTGTCATCGAAGTGATAGCGAGTCACGCCATACAGCAGGCCATTGGGCTGCACTGCGTTGATATGGATGAACTCCTCGCCCTGGCGGTGCCACAGGCCGCGCTTGGAGCTCTGGGCATCGCCGGAACCCTGGGCCAGGGCGCGACTGGCCTGGGCCTGGGTCTCGGTGGCCGGCGCGACGTACTCGCCCACCAGCACGCCCACCAGCATCAGCACCAGCATCGGCTTCATCACCGCCCAGACGATACGACCGACAGAAACGCCGGCAGCACGCATGATGGTCAGCTCGCTGTTGCTGGCCAGGGAGCCAAGACCGATCAGGCAGCCGATCAGGCCGGCCATCGGCAACATTTCATAGACCCGGCGCGGAGCAGTGAGCGCCACGTAGCTCATCACGTCCATCACGGTGTAGGTATCGCTGACACTGCCCATCTCATCGATGAAGGCAAACAGCGAAGCCAGCCCGAGGATGATCCCCAGGACCGCGAGAATAGCCATGAACACACTGCTACCGATGTAGCGATCGAGCTTAACCACGAGCCATCTCCTTCATGCTGCGACGACTCGCCATCTTCAAACGCAACGGTTCCCAGTACATCAAACCCAGACCAATCGCCAGGAACATCAGGTGGACCCACCACAGCCCCAGGGCCGGCGAGATCTTGCCTTTCTCCATGGCGCCACGTACCGCGATCAGGATAGTCAGGTACGCCATATACAGCAGGATGGCCGGGATCAGCTTGAGGAAGCGGCCCTGGCGCGGGTTGACCCGAGACAACGGCACCGCCATCAAGGTCACGATAAACACCAGCAATGGCAGAGACAGGCGCCATTGCAGCTCGGCACGGGCCCGCAGGTCATCCTTGCCGATCAGATCAGCAGTGGGCATGGCATCGCGATCGGTGACTTCGTCGCTGACATCAGGCCGCTCCAGCAGCACGCCGTAGGTGTCGTACTTGATCACCCGGTAGTTGGCCTCACCTGGATTGCCGTCATAGCGATAGCCGTTTTCCAGGATCAGGTAGCGATTGCCATCGGGACGAATGTCCTGGTGCCCCTTCTCGGCCACCAGCACCGAAATGCCCTGGTCCTTTTTCTCCCGGCTCAGGCGTTTTTCGGAGATGAACACTCCGGAAAGATTGGTGCGGTCCTCGGAAAGCTGCTCGGTATAGGTCACCCGAGTGCCATCATTGAGCGCCTGGAAGCGCCCGGCCACCAGGGTGTCGAACTCGGTCAGCGCATCCTGTTTGTTCAGCAGCAACTGGAACTGATTGGCCCCCTGCGGCGCCAGACTCAGGCTCAACCAGGCCACCAGCAGGGCCACAAGGGCCGCCGGGATCATGGTCATGCCCAGCAAACGCTGCTGACTCATACCGGTAGCCGACAACACGGTCATCTCGCTTTCGAGATAGAGCCGGCCGTAAGCCAGGAGAATGCCCAGGAACAGTCCCAATGGCAGGATCAGCTGCAAAAAGCCCGGCAGACGAAAGCCCATGATCAGGAACAGCGAGCCCGGGTCCAGGGCGCCCGAGGCGGCTTGTGCGAGGAACTTGACGAAGCGTCCGCTCATGATGATGACCAGCAGCACCGCACTCACGGCACTCAGGGTCAACAGGACTTCGCGGGATAGATAACGAAAGACGATCAAACCAGACACTCCAGGGTTGTCAGGCTAAGGCGGCCGAACAAGCAAACGTATCGAGCCGGCCCCAGAGACAGGGCCGCCGAAAAAAAGATGGCGCATTATCCTGTGATTGCGCGCGCCTGTCACGGAGGATGCTCACCCGACGCTCTTCTAAAGCAGCGAACTTGGCCAAGACGAGGGTTGTCAGCCGCAACGGGCGAGGTTCAAACTGGCGGCTTTGTCGTCGGCAGCACGCGACGCCTTCTTCTATATAGATAAGCCCCGCGCCGGAGTCTTTCCTGCGCTCTTTGACCATTCATTCAGGGACCCAGACATGGAACTGGTTGTAAAAAGCGCTAGCCCGGAAACGTTGAAGACCGCCACCCTGGTGGTCGCCGTCGGCGAAGGCCGCAAACTCGGCAACGTGGCCAAGCAACTCGACGAACTCAGCGGCGGCGCCATCAGCGCCGTACTCAAGCGCGGCGATCTGGCCGGCAAGGTCGGCCAGAGCCTGCTGCTGCACGGCGTGGCCAAGCTCAAGGCGGAACGCCTGCTGCTGGTGGGCGTCGGCAAGGATGAGGAACTGGGCGACCGCCCGTTCCGCAAGATCATCAGCGGTGTACTTGCCACCCTCAAGGGCCTGGGCGGCAGCGATGCCGTGCTGGCTCTGGACGAAGTCGTGGTCAAAGGCCGCGACAGCTATGGCAAGACCCGTCTGCTGGCCGAAACCCTGGTGGACGGCGGTTACGTATTCGATCGCTACAAGAGCCAGAAAGCCGAACCCCGCGCCCTGAAGAAAATCACCCTGCTGACCATCAAGGCCGCCCAGGCTGAAGTCGAGCGCGGCGTGACCCACGCCCAAGCCATCGCCAAAGGCATGGCTTTTACCCGTGACCTGGGCAACCTGCCGCCGAACGTTTGCCACCCGACGTTTCTGGGTGAACAGGCTAAGGCCCTGGGCAAGGAGTTCAAGGGCCTGAAAGTCGAAGTCCTTGACGAGAAGAAGATCAAGGAACTGGGCATGGGCTCGTTCTATGCCGTAGGCCAGGGCAGCGACCAGCCGCCGCGCCTGATCGTCATGCAATACAACGGCGGCAAGAAATCCGAGAAGCCGTTTGCCCTGGTGGGCAAGGGCATCACCTTCGACACCGGCGGCATCAGCCTCAAGCCGGGCGCCGGCATGGACGAAATGAAGTACGACATGGGCGGCGCCGCCAGCGTGTTCGGCACCCTGCGCGCCGTGCTCGAACTGCAACTGCCGATCAACCTGGTATGCATCCTGGCCTGCGCCGAGAACATGCCCAGCGGCGGCGCTGCACGGCCTGGCGATATCGTCACCACCATGAGCGGCCAGACCGTGGAAATCCTCAATACCGACGCCGAAGGCCGTCTGGTGCTGTGCGACGCCCTGACCTACGCCGAACGCTTCAAGCCCCAGGCTGTGATCGACATCGCCACCCTGACCGGTGCCTGCGTGGTCGCCCTGGGCGCCCATACGTCCGGCCTGCTGGGCAACAACGACGAGTTGATCGGCCAACTGCTCAGCGCCGGCCAGCAAGCCGACGACCGCGCCTGGCAACTGCCGTTGTTCGATGAGTACCAGGAACAACTGGACAGCCCGTTCGCCGATATCGCCAACATTGGCGGGCCAAAGGCCGGGACCATCACTGCCGCGTGCTTCCTCTCGCGCTTCACCAAGAACCTGAACTGGGCGCACCTGGATATCGCCGGCACCGCCTGGACCAGCGGCGGCAAGGACAAGGGCGCCACCGGCCGCCCCGTACCCCTGCTGACCCAATACCTGCTGGACCGCGCCAAAGCCTGAAAACCATGACCGCGGAGGGTGTCGCTTGAAGGCGGCGCCCTTTCCGGCTCAGGAATCCCAATGACCAAAGTCGACTTCTACATTCTTCCCAGCGCGGACCCTGCGGCGCGCCTGGATTTTGCCTGCAAGCTCACCGACAAGGCCTGGCGCATGGGCCATCGCATCTACCTGCATTGCAGCGACGCCCAACAACGGGACGAGCTCGATGCCCGCCTGTGGCGCTTCAAGGGCGAAGCCTTCGTTCCCCACGGCCCGGCAGAAAGCGAAGCCGACGGCCTGATCGTGCTTGGCTTAGGCCAGGACCCTGGCGAACACAACGACCTGCTGGTGAACCTGGCCCTGAAAGTACCGGCCTTTGCACCGCGCTTTGCCCGAATTGCCGAAGTGGTGGTGGAAGACCCGACTATTCGTCAGGCGGCCCGCGAGAGTTTCCGTTTCTATCGCGAACAGGGCTATCCTCTGCAAGATCACCGTTTACAGCGACTCTGAGCACCCGATGGACACTCCCAACCCGCTGCAAAAGCCCGCGCATCTGCTGGACGACCTCGAGTCGATCCGTCAACTGCTCGGCGATGACAATCTGCAACCGCCACTGCTGACCGAAACCGTGAGCGGCGAAGTGCAAATCCCCCTGCTGTTCGACATGGTGGGCAGCCAGCAACCTGACGAAACCGAAGCTGCACCCGCAGCGCAAGCCAAACCGCAAGCTGCACCGGCACCAGTTCAAGTGACGGCACCAGCCCCTGCTCCAGCTCCAGCGACCACTCCCGCAGCCAAACCCGCCCCTGCCAGCAAGAGCGCCGATGCCCTGCTGCACCTGGATACCGAACTGCGTGCCGCTGCCCAGCTGATCATGCAAGACGTGATCGACGATTTCGCCCCGCACATCGAAACCGAAATCAAGCGCCGCCTCGACGCCCGCCTGGAACGCCTGCTCGCAGCAGCCACCAACGGCAAACCATAAGCCACACGCAAAAGCCGGGCATGGCCATCTTGTCGCTTGTGGCTTGCTGCTGCCCCCCTCCGCTATACTTCCCGGCTTTTCCTGAATAAATGCCAATAGGGTCCCGCCGCGCATGGATAAGACCTACCAGCCGCACGCCATTGAAACTTCCTGGTACCAGACCTGGGAGTCCGAGAACTACTTCGCCCCGCAAGGCGCGGGCGACTCCTACACCATCATGATCCCGCCGCCGAACGTCACCGGCAGCCTGCACATGGGCCACGGCTTCAACAACGCGATCATGGACGCCCTGATCCGCTTCCGCCGCATGCAGGGTCGCAACACCCTGTGGCAGCCGGGTACCGACCACGCCGGTATCGCCACACAGATGCTGGTGGAGCGTCAGATCGAAGCCCAGGGCCAGAATCGCCATGATCTGGGCCGGGAAAAATTCCTCGAAAAAGTCTGGGAATGGAAGGATCAATCCGGGGGCAACATCAGCCGCCAGATCCGTCGCCTGGGCTCCTCCGTGGACTGGAGCCGCGAGCGCTTCACCATGGACGACGGCCTGTCGGAAGCGGTGAAGGAAGCCTTCGTGCGCCTGCACGAAGATGGTCTGATCTACCGCGGCAAGCGCCTGGTGAACTGGGACACCAAGCTGCACACGGCGATTTCCGATCTGGAAGTGGAAAACCACGACGAGAAAGGCTTCCTGTGGAACCTGAAGTATCCACTGGCCGACGGCGCCAAGACCGCTGAAGGCAACGACTACCTGATCGTCGCCACCACTCGTCCGGAAACCATGCTCGGCGACTCCGCCGTCGCGGTGAACCCTGAAGACGAGCGTTACAAGGCGCTGATCGGCAAGTTCGTCGAACTGCCCCTGGTCGGCCGGCGCATCCCGATCATTGCCGATGACTACTGCGACCCTGAATTCGGCACCGGCTGCGTGAAAATCACCCCGGCCCACGATTTCAACGACTACGAAGTCGGCAAGCGCCACAACCTGCCGCTGCTCAACATCTTCGACAAGAACGCCGCCGTGCTGCCGGCCTGCCAGGTGTTCAACCTGGACGGCAGCCTCAACGAAACCGTCGACGGCAAGATCCCGGCCGAGTACGTGGGCCTGGATCGTTTCGAGGCGCGCAAGCAGATCGTGGCCGCCTTCGACGCTGCCGGCCTGCTGGTCAGCGTCGACGACCACGCCCTAAAAGTGCCGAAGGGCGACCGCTCCGGCACCGTCATCGAGCCGTGGCTCACCGACCAGTGGTACGTCTCCACCAAGCCGCTGGCGGAACCTGCCATCGCTGCTGTGGAAGACGGCCGCATCGCCTTCGTGCCCAAGCAGTACGAGAACATGTACTTCTCCTGGATGCGCGACATCCAGGACTGGTGCATCAGCCGCCAGCTGTGGTGGGGCCACCGGATTCCGGCCTGGTACGACGAATCGGGCAAGGTCTATGTCGGCCGCGATGAAGCCGAAGTGCGAGCCAAGCACAACCTCGGTCCGGACGTTGCCCTGCAGCAGGACAACGACGTACTCGACACCTGGTTCAGCTCGGGCCTGTGGACCTTCTCCACCCTGGGCTGGCCGGAACAGACCGACTTCCTCAAGACCTTCCACCCGACCGACGTGCTGGTCACCGGCTTCGACATCATTTTCTTCTGGGTCGCCCGGATGATCATGCTCACCATGCACCTGGTGAAGAACGAAGACGGCACGCCGCAGGTTCCGTTCAAGACCGTGTACGTGCACGGTCTGGTCCGCGACGGCCAGGGCCAGAAGATGTCCAAGTCCAAGGGCAACGTCCTCGACCCGCTGGACATCATCGACGGTATCGACCTCGAAACCCTGGTGCAGAAGCGCACCACCGGCCTGATGCAGCCGAAACTGCAGAAAGCCATCGAGAAGCAGACCCGCGCCGAATTCGCCGACGGCATCGCCAGCTACGGCACCGACGCCCTGCGCTTCACCTTCTGCTCCCTGGCCACCACCGGCCGCGACATCAAGTTCGACATGGGCCGCGTCGAGGGTTACCGCAACTTCTGCAACAAGATCTGGAACGCTGCGCGCTACGTGCTGGATAAGGGCGAGGACTGCGGTCAGAACGGCGAGGCCTATGAGCTGTCCCTGGCGGATCGCTGGATCATCTCGCAACTGCAGCGCACCGAAGCTGAAGTGACCCGTCAGCTCGACCAGTTCCGTTTCGACCTGGCCGCCCAGGCCCTGTACGAGTTCATCTGGAACCAGTACTGCGACTGGTACCTGGAGCTGTCCAAGCCGGTGCTGTGGGACGAGAACGCGCCGGTTGAACGCCAGCGCGGCACCCGTAGCACACTGGTGCGCGTGCTGGAAGTGGCCCTGCGCCTGGCCCATCCATTCATGCCGTTCATCACCGAGGAAATCTGGCAGCGCCTGGCACCGTTGGCCGGCGCCGAAGGCAAGACCATCATGCTGCAGCCTTGGCCGGTGGCTAACGAAGCCCGCATCGACCAGGCCGCCGAAGACGACATCGAATGGCTCAAGGGCCTGATGCTCGGCACTCGCAACATTCGCGCGGAAATGAACATCGGCCCGGGCAAGCCCCTGGCCCTGTTCCTGAAGAACGTCAGCGCCGAAGACCAGCGTCGCCTGACCGAGAACGAAGCCTTGCTGAAGAAGCTGGCCCGACTCGAATCCATCACTGTGCTGGGTGCCGGCGACGAAGCGCCGCTGTCCGCCACCGCCCTGGTGGGCGAGATGGAAGTGCTGGTGCCCATGGCCGGCCTGATCGACAAAGGTGCGGAACTGGCCCGTCTGGACAAGGAAATCCAGCGCCTGCAAGGCGAAGTGCAGCGAGTGGGCGGCAAGCTGTCCAACGCCTCCTTCGTCGACAAGGCTCCGGCCGAAGTGATCGAGAAGGAACGCGCCAAACTGGCCGAGGCCGAACAGGCTCTGGGCAAGCTGGCAGAGCAGCACGCACGGATCTCCAGCCTGTAACGGCGATTCGCGCAGTGTGAAAGAGGGAGGCCCGCAAAGGCCTCCCTTTTTTATTGGCGGCAGATCGCTTTCGCTGGCAAACCAGCGCCTGCCGGTACGCGTTGGTTTGGCAGGAGCCGGCTTGCCGGCGGCGAAGCCTCCCGCCCCAACGCCGCAAGATATGGGACAATGCCCGCCACTTTGAACCAGCCCCGAATCGATCCCCCATGACCGCCCCCAACACCCCAAAGCCTGCGCGCAAAAAGCCCAAAACCGCCTCCCCGGCCAAAAACGCCGCACCCCGGGAAAAGGCCAGCCTGCATCCGCGCAATCGTCACCAGGGGCGTTACGACTTCCCGCAACTGATCAAGAGCACCCCGGAACTGGGGCAGTTCGTGATCCTCAATCCCTACGGCAAGGAAAGTATCGACTTCGCCGACCCGGCGGCCGTGCGGGTGTTCAACCGCGCCCTGCTCAAGGCCTTCTACGGCATTGCCCACTGGGACATTCCGGCGGACTTTCTCTGTCCACCCGTGCCCGGTCGCGCCGACTATGTGCACTTTCTCGCTGACCTCTTGGCCAGCCACAACCAGGGTGAAATCCCTCGTGGCGCGGCGGTACGGGTGCTGGACGTCGGGGTCGGCGCCAACTGCATCTACCCGCTGATCGGCTACAGCGACTACCGCTGGCAGTTCCTCGGTTCGGACATCGACAGCACCGCCCTGGCTGCGGCCAAGGCCATCGTCCAGGCCAACGGCTTGAATAAGGCCATCAACCTGCGCCAGCAAGGCAACCCCAAGCAGATCCTCAGCGGTCTACTGGAAAGCACCGAGCGTTTCGACCTGACGATGTGCAACCCGCCCTTCCATGCCTCCCTGGACGAAGCCACCCGCGGCAGCCAGCGCAAGTGGCGAGCCCTGGGCAAGGCCGATCCCAAGCGCAAGCTGCCAGTGCTGAATTTCGGCGGCCAGGCCCGGGAACTCTGGTGCGAGGGTGGCGAGATCCGTTTCGTCAGCCAGTTGATCAGCGAGAGCGCCGGCGTCGGCCAGCAAGTGCTGTGGTTCAGCACCCTGGTTTCAAAGGCCTCGAACCTGCCGGCGATTGAAAGCGCGCTGAAAAAGGCCGGAGCCCTGGAAAGCCAGGTGGTGGAGATGTCCCAGGGACAGAAACAGAGCCGCTTCGTCGCCTGGACCTTCAAGGACAAGGCACAGCAACAGGCCTGGAGTCAGGAACGCTGGGTTAGGAAGAGCTAGAGAGGCGGGAGATTCAAAGACGATTCACCTTGCGTGAATCGGTGTCACACAAACCGTGCCCGGAGTACTTCTGAGCACGGTTTCACTGCAAGTCTTACTTGTTAACAGCGTCGGTCAGGCCTTTAGCCACAACCAGCTTGATAACTTTCTTGGCAGCGATTTCGATGGCAGCGCCAGTCGATGGGTTACGGCCAGTACGGGCAGGACGCTCGGTCACTTTCAGCTTGCCGATACCTGGCAGAGTGATTTCGCCGCCATTTTCCAATTGATCAGCAACGATCTGGGCCAGTTGGTCCAGAGCGTTACGCGCGGTGGTTTTCGGCGCGTCGATAGCTTCAGCGATATCAGCGATCAGTTGGTCTTTAGTAATAGCCATTGTGGTGTTCCTTCCCTATCAAATTCATTTGGATTGCAGAGTGCAGTGTCAGCCATCGAGCCAGATCTTGTGAATCTGGCACCCCGGTTACAACCACGACAGATC
This sequence comes from Pseudomonas sp. BLCC-B112, assembly GCF_028550695.1. Lineage (NCBI taxonomy): Bacteria > Pseudomonadati > Pseudomonadota > Gammaproteobacteria > Pseudomonadales > Pseudomonadaceae > Pseudomonas > Pseudomonas sp. BLCC-B112. Next base: position 357,059 of record NZ_JAQQGK010000001.1, on the reverse strand, counting down.
GGGGTTATAGATACCGAAATCAGGGTTTGGTTCGACCCGACAAATGCTGAATGCACGCTTAACGCTGAGACATCGCGTAAGACGGGGCAAAACTAGCACACAGACGGGGAAATATCCGCCTCTACCTAGCCATTTGGTCAGCTTTATTGCTCTAAATCGGTAAAAAAATGCATAAGCGTTACCGACAGGCCGTTCATCGCCTGGCAAACCGCGCCAAAACCAACGGGTGCGGTACACTGGGCACTTTTTCGGGGAGTCCGCCCTCCCCCTTCAATCAGCCGAGAAGCCCATGCCGATCCGTCATTGCATCGTCCACCTGATCGACAAAAAACCCGACGGCAGCCCCGCAGTTCTGCATGCCCGAGACTCCGAACTGGCAGAGTCCGCGGCCATCGAGAACATGCTCGCCGATCTCAATGAAAGCTATAACGCCAAACAGGGCAAAGCCTGGGGCCTGTTCCATCCCGAGTCCGGCGCTTTCCCCTTCAGCGGCTGGCTGAAGGAGTACCTGGACGGCGGCCAGGACTTCACCGCATTCAGCCGGGTGGCAGTGGAGCATCTGCAGAAGCTGATGGAGGAATCCAACCTGTCGGTGGGCGGCCACGTGCTGTTTGCTCATTACCAACAGGGCATGACCGACTATCTGGCGATCGCCCTGCTGCACCACAGCGAAGGCGTGGCGGTGACCGACCAACTGGACGTGACCCCGTCGCGCCATCTGGACCTGGGCCAACTGCACCTCGCCGCGCGGATCAACATCTCCGAGTGGCAGAACAACAAGCAGTCCAAGCAGTACATCTCCTTTATCAAGGGCAAGAACGGCAAGAAGGTCTCGGAGTACTTCCGCGACTTCATCGGCTGCCAGGAAGGCGTCGACGGTCCGGGCGAGACCCGCACCCTGCTCAAGGCCTTCAGCGACTTCGTCGAAAGCGAAGACCTGCCGGAAGAGTCGGCCCGGGAAAAGACCAAGACCCTGGTGGACTACGCCAGCAGCCAAGCCAAGCTCGGCGAACCCATGGGCCTGGAAGAACTCTCGGAACTGATCGACGAAGACCGCCCCAAGGCGTTCTACGACCACATCCGCAACAAGGATTACGGGCTATCGCCGGAAATTCCTGCGGATAAACGCACCCTCAACCAGTTCCGCCGCTTCACCGGTCGCGCCGAAGGCCTGTCCATCAGCTTCGAAGCCCACCTGCTGGGCTCGAAGATCGAGTACGACGAAGAAGCCGGGACCCTGATCATCAAGGGCCTGCCGACCCAGCTGACCGACCAACTCAAGCGCCGCAACTGATGCTCCAGGGAGTACTGAAGAAGTTCCTGCTGATCCTGCTGGTGGTTGTGGTCTATCAGAACTGGGGCAAGATCGAGCGGCTGTTCAACCCTTCGGCGGTGGTCAGCGAAGATATCCGCAACCAGGCCCGGGTGGTGCTGTACGCCACCGACTGGTGCGGCTACTGCAAGGCTACCCGGCGCTTTCTCGATCAGAAGGGCATTCCCTATCGGGAGTTCGACATCGAGAAAGACGTAGAGGCGCGTAAGGCCTATACCGCTCTGGGCGGTGCCGGGATTCCGATCCTGGATGTGAATGGAACCCTGCTCCGCACCTATGATCCCGATGCCATCATGGCGGCGCTGCAACCGTAGGAACCGGCGAGCCGACGCGGCGCTTGCCGGCGAAGGGGCCGGCAGATCGTGCACCGATCTTGAGGACGCCTTCGCTGGCAAGCCAGCTCCTACAGGTGTGAGTCACTGCGCCTGGATACGGAAACCCAACCGCGGGAAGTGCACGTGGACCACGCCGGCACGTGGATCTTCACGGCGCAGGATCAACTCTTCAGTACCGGCAAACAGCAACTCGCCCGCCACCGGATCGACTCCATAGTCGGTCGCAGCAATCACCACCTGCTGCCCTGCCACAAAGCCATTGGGATCGACAAACCGCTCATCCGGCAGCGGCGCCGGGGTCGCACCACGCGACACCTCAAGGGCCTCTTCAGCGCTCATTTCGGTGAAAGAGCCGTGACCAAAGCCCAGCACTCGCGCCAACCAGGCTGATACCGCCGGATACTCGTCCACCAGCGGCGCCGTCACCGGCGTCCCCTTGAGGAACCACAGCGGGTGCGCCAGGGCGATATCGGCAATCGAGGGCTCACCAAACAGGAAGTCCCCCGGCTCGCGCTGCAGTTGCTGCTCCAGACGCGTCATGATGGTCGGCCACTGATGCTTGGCCACTTCCAGGGGCAGACGACTGGCGCTGCCGCCACTGAACAACCCGGCGCGGTCGGCCATGAAGGCCTTGACTACCTCCGGCGGCATCTTGCCGAAACGTGCTGCGGCAGACTCGGGCTGGAACACCAGGGTCACCGCATGCTGGAACACCACCGAGTCGACCCAGGCAGCAAAGGTCGCGCTGATCATTTCCTGGCCTTCGGGGAACAGCACCGGCGAGGCCTTTTCCCGCTCCAGACGCCGGGCGATCAAAGCCGTGTCGCAGTAGATATCAGCACCGACCTGCAGTACCGGCGTCTTGCGATAGCCACCGGTCAGGGCGGTCAGATCAGGCTTGGGCATCACCGGGGAAATCTTCACGGAGCGCCAGGACAGGCCCTTGAAGCCCAGGAGCAAACGGGCTTTTTCCGCGAAGGGAGAGGTCGGGTAATGGTGCAGGATCAACTCTGACATGCTGGGGTCCGCCGGAAGAGGGAAAGCGCTGAGCTTAGCGCGCAATCCATGGACGGCCTACCGATCCGACTGATGAGCACCTATCAGTCAGATTGATGCTGCTGCACCGGCAGACGCCACCAGACACTCCTTGGCGCTTTTCCTGAGCTTCTTGATCAACCGCTCCTGACGCAGAGCCTCGCTCTTGTCCCGACAAGCTTCGGTATAGACCAGGGCCACCGCCGGGCTGGAGAGAAAGAAACGCGCGCCCTTGCCACTCTGGTGCTTGGCGAAGCGCTTCACCGGGTCGTCGCTGATGCCGCAATAAAGGGCGCCATTGGCCGCGCGCACCAGATACACAAACCAGGGTTTGCTGGCAGGCGCAGGCAGTTCGCCGGCAATCACGGGGTTTGGATCGGGGCTGCTCACAAAAACCATCGGGGCCTGTGGATAACAAGCCGCGATCTTAGCAGAGGATGGCTTTCAGCGACCGCTCTGGAAGGCCTTGAGGCCTTTACGGGCCTGGGCGCGAACGGCATTTTTCAGCAGCGGCGTCCAGCCCAGCAAAAGCCCCTTGGCCCCCAGGGCCTGGCGCGCCCAACGCCACAGGTCGAAATGGTCGTGGTGCTCACAGATCTTGCCATCGCGAAACACGAAGCGCGCCTGGATATCGTTGACCACCGTGTTGCCGGTCTGGCTGAACAGGTAGGTGGCGACCCAGTGCGCGCCACCCGAACGCTCGTCGGCACGCACCTGATCGAAGGTCAGGGAAAAGTCCTTGGCCCGGGAAGTGAGCATGCGCCACATGTCGCCGGCGTCACGTCCGCGCAACTCGCCGAAGGCCGGATCACTGAATACAACGTCCTCGGTATAGCAAGCGCTCATGGCCTCGGCATCGAGCCGCTGGAAGGCCTGGTAGAACTCAGTGATCAGGACGCGGTGGGCATCACTCATGGGCGGACTCCGGAAGGACAAAGGGATGCCAGCACAATAATCCGCACGCCCAGAGAAGACTATCGGCATTTGCCGTGCAAATACCGACAGTGACGCTCCTCAGATCCTCTCGCTTTGCGCCTGCACATACAGCGAGCGGCCGGCGCCCAGCCCGGCAATGATCGCCCCGCTGCCCAACACCGCGAAGATCCAGCCCACGGCGTTCCAGCCGCCGGTCCAGTCATGCACCAGCCCCACGGCAAACGGCCCCATGGACGCCAGGGTGTAGCCGATGCCCTGGGCCATGCTCGACAGGTTGGCGGCCACATGGGTATCCCGTGAGCGCAGGACGATCAGGGTCAGGGCCAGGCTGAAAGTGCCTCCTTGCCCCAGGCCCAGCAGAATGGCCCAGCCCCACAAGCCATCAAGCGGTGCATACAGGCAACCGAACAGACCGCCCAAGGTCATCAACATGACGATCACGATGGCCAGACGCTGGTCCTTGCCGCGAGTCGCCAGCCAGGGCGCCGCCAGGGAGCTGGCCAGTTGCACGATGACCGAACCCGACAGCACCAGTCCGGCCTGGGTCGGAGTCAGCCCACGACCGATCAGGATCGATGGCAACCAGCCAAACACGATGTAGGCCAGGGACGATTGCAAGCCCATGTACAAGGTCACCTGCCAGGCCAGGCGATCACGCAGCAACCCGCGCACACGGAAAGCGACATGGTGGGCACCGTGTTTCTGCCCCACTTGAGGCAACCAGAACAGCGCTGCCATCAACGCCGGCACCACCCAGAAGCCAAGGCCCAGGGCCCAGCTGTCATCGAAGTGGTGGCTCAAGGGCACCGTCGCGCCTGCCGCCATGGCTGCCCCCAGGCACAGGGCCATGGTGTAGACCCCGGTCATGCTTCCCGCATGCCGGGCGAAGTCGCGCTTGACGATGCCCGGCAGCAGCACCCCGATCACGCCGATGCTGGCCCCGGCCAGGATGCTCCCGGCAAAGACCCCGAACTCACCGAGCGAGCTGCGCAGGACAATGCCCAGGGCCAGGGTCAGGAGAATCCCCAGCACCACCCGTTCGGCGCCGAAACGCCGGGCCAGCAGCGGCGCCAAAGGCGCGAACAGCCCCAGGCACAACACCGGCAAAGTGGTCAGCAATCCCGCCTTGGCCGCCGACAGGCCCAGGCTCTGGGATACGTCACTGAGCAACGGCGCCATGCTCGACAGCGCCGGACGCAGGTTCAACGCCACCAGTATCAGCCCCAACAGCAACAGCCAGGGCCGCCGCAAAGGTGGCGGGGCCTGCTGGACTTCTTCGTCATCGGCCTCGGCATCGATCAACAACTCGGGAGGCGACGGGGTGTTCGGAGGGGACTGCTGGTTGGACATAAAGGTCTCGGATTCAGGATTCGTTGATCAACTGGCGGGACAGGTGCTTGGCCCGCTCGGGGTCGCCCTGCTCGATGGCGTCCAGCAGATGCTGATGGAGATCGAAGACGTCCTGGCGGCGCGGAGTAACCGTCAAGGCCTGGCGCAACTGAGCGCCCACCACACTGGAGAAATAGCGGTACAGCTGGCTGAGGGTCGGATTGTGCGCGGCATCCACCAGGCCCTGATGAAACACCAGGTCGCAGGCGATGTAGCTTTCCAGATCGCCATGAAAATGCCCGCCGCTGGCTTGCAAGGCTTCGCTCAAGGCGCGCAGGTCCTCGTCGGTGCGACGCAGGGCCGCGAGGCCAACCGCCTCCACTTCAAGGATCTGCCGGGTTTCCCGGGCCTGCTCCAGAGAGCATTGGGACAGGGCCTGGAGCATGTCCAGGGGATCAGCCACGGCTCGCAGGTAGCTGCCATCGCCCTGGCGAATCTCGATCAACCCGGAAAACGCCAGCACCCGCATGGCTTCACGCACGGTGTTGCGGCTGATGCCCAGCTCACTGGCCAGCTCCGGCTCGGTGGGCAGGCGCTGGCCGACGGCCCAGGCGCCCTTGGTGATGCGCAGGCGCAACTGTTCCAAGGCCTGGTCGACCAGGGAACGTTTGATCAGGGGGGAAATTTCGCTCATTGAACTCACTCTTTCATCCAATCATCGGACGAATTGCCCGACATGGTATTCAGGCTTTTCCGAGAGTTCAACGATTTAGGCTGGAGGAGGCACTTTCGCCATTGCAATCAGGCCTTGACAAAAAACCCTATAAGGGTAATTTCGATCAAGCCTCAAGGGTGTCTCATGGAAAAGAAAACACCTCATTACGACCTGTCGCTGATCAAGGCACAGGTCGTTCGGCAAGGAGCACAAGCCTTCACTCGAAGCGCATTGCGCTGCGGCAGGGAACTCGGATTGTCCCTGGCCGCCATGCAACGAGTAGTAGCCGGACTCCAGGGCAGCCTGTTCTACAAATCGATGACCACCTATAGCGATCATCGGCTGTGGCAGGACGTGTACTACACCCGTATCGCTAACTGGACGCTCTACATCAAGGTCACCTACCGCCCCGGTGCAGGGCCTCCCGTGATCTCCTTCAAGGAGGCAGAGACATGAAACGACAACAATGCTACAGCTGCGGCGCTCCGACCGGCATGCTGGCGTTCGAGCAGCGCAGCGAGCTCGTCGACTACCGGCACCTACAGCGTCACCTTCATGGCCTGGCGGGTAGGGAATGCCAGGAATGCGGTGAAATCGAATTCGACGCCGCCAGTGCACAACGCTACGCCGCCGCGGGCGACCAATTGCTGGAAGAGTACCGGCAGAGCGTCGCCGCCGACATGAAGCGCATCCGCCGCCAGCTGCACCTCTCGCAGAAAGAGGCGGTCAAACTGCTGTCCGGTGGCGGGCACAACGCCTTTTCCCGTTACGAGCGCGGCGAAGTCGGCGTGCCCCAACCGCTGTACGTGCTGATGCGCCTGCTGGATCGCCACCCACAGTTGATGAAGGACGTACTGGAACTCAGCGCACCACAGCGGGCGCCTTCTGCCTCCAGCGACCAACCCGAACAACAGCTCGGCGCTGCCGGCGGTTGAACGCCGGACAAAAATAAACCCGGAACCAGTCCGGGTTTATCGTCAGCGCGGGCCCTGCATCAGGATCAATGCAGGATCTGGCTCAGGAACAGCTTGGTGCGATCATTTTGCGGGTTGTCGAAGAAGTCATTCGGTGCCGCCTGCTCGACGATCTCGCCCTTGTCCATGAAGATCACCCGGTTGGCCACGGTGCGAGCAAAACCCATTTCATGGGTCACGCAGAGCATGGTCATGCCGTCTTCGGCGAGGCCGATCATGGTGTCCAGCACCTCCTTGACCATTTCCGGGTCCAGGGCCGAGGTGGGTTCATCGAACAGCATGATCTTGGGCTTCATGCACAGCGCCCGGGCAATCGCCACCCGTTGCTGCTGGCCACCGGAAAGCTGGCCCGGGTACTTGTGGGCCTGCTCCGGAATCCGCACCCGCTCCAAGTAATGCATGGCAATTTCCTCGGCCTTGCGCTTGGGCATCTTGCGCACCCACATCGGCGCCAGGGTGCAGTTCTGCAGGATCGTCAGGTGCGGAAACAGGTTGAAGTGCTGGAACACCATGCCCACTTCCCGGCGAATGGCCTCGATCTGCTTGAGGTCGTTGGTCAGCTCCACCCCGTCCACCACGATGCGTCCCTGCTGGTGCTCTTCCAGACGGTTGAGGCAGCGGATGGTGGTGGATTTGCCCGAGCCCGAAGGCCCGCACAGGACGATGCGCTCGCCCTGCTGGACGTTGAGGTTAATGTCCTTCAACACGTGGAACTGGCCATACCACTTGTTCACACCCTGCATCTGAATAATGCCTTCAGGGCCCACAGGCTTTTTGTTCGCTTCACTCATGGAGGTACTCCTAACGCTTGTGGCCTGTGTCCAACTTACGCTCCAGATGCATGGAGTAGCGGGACATACCAAAACAGAAAATCCAGAACACCAGGGCCGCGAAGACATAGCCTTCGGTGGCCATGCCCAGCCATTTGGGGTCGGCGGCGGCTTGCTTGACGCTGTTGAGCAGGTCGAACAGGCCAATGATGATCACCAGGCTCGTGTCCTTGAACAGGGCGATGAAGGTGTTGACGATCCCGGGGATCACCAGCTTCAGGGCCTGCGGCAAAATCACCAGGCCCATCGCGCGCCAGTAACCCAGGCCCATGGCGGCCGCCGCTTCGTACTGGCCCTTGGGAATGGCCTGCAAACCGCCACGCACCACCTCGGCCACATAGGCCGACTGGAACAGGATCACCCCGATCAACGCCCGCAGCAGCTTGTCGAAGTTCATGCCCTCGGGCAGGAACAGCGGCAACATCACCGACGACATGAACAGCACCGTGATCAGCGGCACGCCACGCCAGAACTCGATGAAGGTCACGCAGACCACGCGGATCGCCGGCAGGTTGGAACGTCGCCCCAATGCCAGCAGGATGCCCAGGGGCAAGGCCCCGGCAATGCCCACCGTGGCAATCACCAAAGTCAGCATCAGGCCGCCCCACTGGCTGGTGGCGACAGTGCTCAGGCCCAGGTAGCCGCCGTGCAGCAGGGTGTAGGCCAACACCGGGTACCACACCAGGAAACACAGGCCGTAGATCGCTTTGCGAGCGAAGCGCGAGATGAACAAGGGAGCCACGCCGATCACCGCCAGCCACACGGTCAGGTCCACCCGCCAGCGCAGTTCCACTGGGTAGTAGCCATACATGAACTGGCCGAAACGCTGCTGGATGAACACCCAACAGGCACCGTCCTTGGTGCAGTCGGCACGGGTGGTGCCGACCCAGTTGGCGTCGAGGATCGCCCACTGCAGGATCGGCGGCACCACCAGGTAGATCAGGTAGAAGGCAAACAGGGTCAACAGGGTGTTGAGCCAGTTGGAGAACATGTTGGCGCGCATCCACGCCAGCACGCCGATACTGCGGCTGGGCGGCGGCATATCGGGCTTGAAAGTATGAGTCGTCATGGGCGCTTCCTCACCGCTCGATCAGCGCAATGCGCTTGTTGTACCAGTTCATCAGCAGGGAAATGCTGATGCTGATTGCCAGGTACACGCTCATGGTGATGGCAATGACCTCAATGGCCTGGCCGGTCTGGTTGAGCACCGTGCCGGCGAACAGCGAAACCATTTCCGGGTAACCGATACCGGCGGCCAGGGACGAGTTCTTCGCCAGGTTCAGATACTGGCTGGTCAATGGCGGAATGATCACCCGCAAGGCCTGGGGAATGATCACCTTGCGCAGGGTCGGACCGTTGCGCAGGCCCAGGGAACGGGCTGCCTCGGTCTGGCCGTGGCTGACCGACTTGATCCCGGAACGCACGATTTCGGCAATGAAAGCCGCGGTGTAGACGGTCAGGGCCAGGGTCAGGGCCAAGAGTTCGGGGATCAGTACCCAGCCGCCGACGAAGTTGAAGCCTTGCAGCTTCGGCAGCTCCCAATGCACGGGCGAGCCGAAGACCAGCGCGCACAGCGCCGGAATCACCAGCAACAACGCCAGGCCAGTCCAGAACTTGTGGAACGGCACCCCGGTGGCTTCAAAGCGCTGGTTGGCCCAGCGGCACATCAGCACGATGGCGACGATGGCCAGCACCACACTCGCAAAGAACGCCCAGAACCCTGGAGCCATCTGCGCCGCCGGCATGTTCAAGCCACGACTGCTGACGAAGAAGGTGTCGCCGAAGTTATGGCTGTTGCGCGGCCCCGGCATGGTCAGGAACACCGCGAAGTACCAGAACAGGATCTGCAGCAGCGGCGGAATGTTGCGGAACACTTCCACATACACCGTCGCCAGCTTGCTGATGATCCAGTTCTGCGACAGCCGCGCCACCCCGATGATGAACCCCAGCAAGGTCGCCAGGATCACCCCGATAAAGGTCACCAGCAGCGTATTGAGCAGACCGATGACGAAGACCCGGGCATAACTGTCCGCTTCGGTGTAGGCAATCAAGTGTTGAGCGATGCCGAAACCGGCGCTGCGCTCAAGAAAGTCGAAACCCGAGGTAATACCCCGGTGCTGGAGGTTGGTTTGCGTGTTGTCGAACAGAAACCAGCCCAGCGAAACCACCGCCACAAGGGTGATGATCTGGAACAGCCAGGCGCGCACACGCGGATCGCTGAGGCTAAGCCTCTGCTTGGGTGCGCCGATTGAATTTTGCATGAAGTGCCCCAGGAATAATGGAACAGAACATCACCCGGCGGTTGGCCCGCCGGGTGATAGAACCATCAGCGCACAGGTGGTGCGTATTGGATGCCGCCGTTGTTCCACAGCGCGTTCAGGCCGCGGTCGATGGCCAGTGGCGTGCTCTTGCCGAGGTTTTTCTCGAACACTTCACCGTAGTTACCTACTTGCTTGACGATCTGTACTACCCAGTCCTTCGGCAGTTTCAGGTCTTTGCCGTATTCACCGTCCGCGCCCAGCAGACGTGCTACATCAGGGTTCTTGGTGGACTTGGCTTCAGCCTCGACATTTTTCGAGGTGATGCCCGCCTCTTCGGCGTTGAGCATGGCGAACAGGGTCCACTTGACGATGCTGAACCACTCTTCGTCGCCCTTACGCACCACCGGGCCCAAAGGCTCCTTGGAGATGGTTTCCGGCAGTACGACGTATTCGGTCGGAGTCGCCAGCTTGCTGCGCTGTGCGTAAAGCTGGGACTTGTCGGAGGTCAGCACGTCGCAACGACCGGACTCCAGGGACTTGGCGCTTTCATCGGAAGTATCGAAGGTGATCGGGGTGTATTTCAGACCATTGCCGCGGAAGTAGTCCGACACGTTCAGCTCGGTGGTAGTACCGGCTTGAATACAGATGGTCGCACCGTCCAACTCCTTGGCACTTTTCACACCCAGTTTGTTGTTCACCAGGAAGCCAATGCCGTCGTAATAAGTGACGCCGGCGAACATCAAGCCCATACCCGCGTCACGGGAACTGGTCCAGGTGGTATTGCGCGACAGCACGTCGATCTCGCCGGATTGCAGCGCAGTGAAGCGCTCCTTGGCGTTCAGCTGGCTGAACTTGACCTTGGTCGCATCGCCGAATACGGCTGCGGCCACGGCACGGCAGACATCGGCGTCAATGCCGAGAATCTTGCCGGTAGCGTCCGGTACCGAGAAGCCCGGCAGACCATCGCTGACGCCGCACTGTACGAAACCTTTCTTCTGTACTGCATCGAGGGTCGCACCCGCCTGTGCGAAACCGCTTGTAGCCAGTACCGTGGCCGCCGTAACGACGGCCAGGGTGGATTTCAACATCTTCATTCAAACCTCCAGTTTTGCTCTTGTTGTGTCGGAGCTTGAGTCCTGCCGCACCCTCATGAGGCGCTGTTGACCCGCGTCGGCTTTTTATAGGGTCAAGCGGCGTAAGACCTTCGCTATGAGTCTAGTAGGAGAAATCCACGTAATGGGGGACCTACATCTCACCAATCGGCCGAACGGGCTTTAGCCCTTTGCAGTTCACAGAGCCCGTAGCGGCCGTAGGCGAACCGGTATCAGAGGAGGTGGGGTATGCCATCGCCCGCGGTAGCCTGTTAGTGTTACCGCCGGCAGAGCGTGCTATCACATCCGCTCCTCTTTCTGAGCCATAGCAAAGCCCGTACCACAGTTTCGGCTAAAGCGTTTCAGCCAGTGGTCAATAGCAAAACGTTCAACCGTGCGACATCTTCTTCACCGATCAACCGGGCGCGCCCCTTAACCTCGCACTCAATCGGCGCGCACGCACATAAATGGAGCAGCCATGACCGAGCCCTTGATTCTTCAGCCCAGCAAGCCCGCAGATGCCTGTGTGATCTGGCTTCATGGCCTGGGAGCGGACCGTTACGACTTCCTGCCGGTGGCCGAGATGCTGCAGGAAAAACTCTTGAGCACCCGCTTCGTCCTGCCCCAGGCACCGACCCGCGCCGTGACCATCAATGGCGGATACGCCATGCCCAGCTGGTACGACATTTTGGCCATGAGCCCGGCTCGCGCGATCAGTCGCGAACAGCTCGAAGAATCATCTGACGAGGTCATCAGACTGATCGAAGAGCAACGCGCAAGCGGAATAGACGCATCGCGCATTTTCCTCGCGGGTTTCTCCCAAGGTGGCGCCGTGGTACTGCACACCGCCTTCCTCAAATGGCAGGGTCCCTTGGGTGGCGTACTTGCCCTCTCCACCTATGCCCCGACCTTCAGCGATGAACTGCAACTTTGCGCCAGCCAACAGCGGATTCCGGTGCTGTCCCTGCACGGCCAGTACGACGAAGTGGTGCAGAACGCCATGGGACGCACCGCATACGAGTACCTGAAACAGCACGGTGTCACCGTGACATGGCAGGAATACCCAATGGGACACGAGGTGTTACCGGAAGAAATCCGTGATATCGGCACCTGGCTGAGCGAGCGTTTGCGCTAGAAAAAGTGCCTCGCGCCAGGACCACAAGCAACAGACTACGCCGCGCCCGTTTCTTGCATTACACTGGCCGGCGTACATTCCTTAACCAATTGATGAGATGACCGTGCTCAAAGCACTCAAGAAAATCTTCGGTAAAAGCGAGGCTGAGCCGCTCGCGCCAAGCCCCAGCGCCCCTTCCCCCAGTTCCAGCAGCCGCAATGACGGCCGTCAGCCGGAGCGGAGCGCACCTGCTACCGCAGCTAAAAAAGAACCGGTGAACACACCGGCCGCCCCTTCCGCTCCCAAAGCACCGCGCCAAGAGAAGCCCAAGGCCGAGCAACCCAAACCTGAGCAAGCGCAGCGCCCGCGGCCGCCAAAACCAGCGGTCAGCACCTGGAAACTCGAAGACTTCGTGGTGCCACCCCAGGAAGGCAAGACCCGTTTCCACGACTTCAAGCTCGCTCCGGAACTGATGCACGCCATCCAGGACCTGGGCTTTCCCTACTGCACGCCGATCCAGGCCCAGGTACTGGGCTTCACCCTGGCGGGCAAAGACGCCATCGGCCGTGCCCAGACCGGCACCGGCAAGACCGCCGCGTTCCTGATCTCGATCATCACCCAGTTGCTGCAGACCCCGCCGCCGAAAGAGCGCTACATGGGCGAACCACGGGCACTGATCATTGCCCCGACCCGGGAACTGGTGGTGCAGATCGCCAAGGACGCCGCGGCCCTGACCAAATACACCGGCCTCAACGTCATGACCTTCGTTGGCGGCATGGATTTCGACAAGCAGCTCAAGCACCTGGAAGCTCGCCACTGCGACATTCTGGTGGCCACCCCGGGCCGCCTGCTGGACTTCAACCAGCGCGGTGACGTGCACCTGGACATGGTCGAAGTGATGGTGCTGGACGAAGCCGACCGCATGCTCGACATGGGCTTCATCCCGCAAGTGCGGCAGATCATTCGCCAGACCCCGCCCAAGAGCGAGCGCCAGACCCTGCTGTTCTCCGCCACCTTCACCGAAGACGTGATGAACCTGGCCAAGCAGTGGACCACCGACCCGGCGATCGTCGAGATCGAAGCCGAGAACGTCGCCAGCGAAAACGTCGAACAGCACATTTATGCCGTGGCCGGGGCCGACAAGTACAAGCTGCTGTACAACCTGGTCACCGACAACGGCTGGGAACGGGTCATGGTCTTCGCCAACCGCAAGGATGAAGTGCGGCGCATCGAAGAACGCCTGGTGCGCGACGGCGTGAACGCCGCCCAGCTGTCCGGCGACGTGCCCCAGCACAAGCGGATCAAGACCCTGGAAGGCTTCCGCGAAGGCAAGATCCGGGTCCTGGTGGCCACCGACGTGGCCGGCCGCGGCATCCACATCGACGGCATCAGCCACGTGATCAACTTCACCCTGCCGGAAGTGCCGGACGACTACGTGCACCGCATCGGCCGTACCGGGCGTGCCGGTGCCGACGGCGTGTCCATCAGCTTCGCCGGCGAGGACGACTCCTATCAGCTGCCATCGATCGAAGCCCTGCTGGGGCGCAAGATCAGCTGCGAGATGCCGCCGGCCGAGCTGTTGCGCCCAGTAGAGCGCAAACGCCCGCAAGCCTGATAACAGGCGCGCCGAAAAAACGCAGCCCATCACCGGCTGCGTTTTTTTTCGCCTGGATGTTGCTCAAGGAAACTAAAAGTCCATAATAGACAAATAAGTTTAATTCCTTGGGAACGCCTACATGCCCAGCACGCCCTACCTGATTGCCCAGACCGAAGCCCGCCAATTGCTCGCGCAAATCGACGTCCCGCAGATCCTGCGCAAACTGTTTCGCGACCTGGCCGCCGGACACGCCGCACAACCGCCACAACAGCTGGTGGAGTTTCCCCAGGGCGCCGGCGACTTCATCAACTACCTGGGCGTGCTGGCTGAAGATCGGGTCTACGGGGTCAAGACCTCGCCCTACATCATTCGCGCCGAAGGCCCGCTGGTCACCGCCTGGACCCTGCTGATGTCCATGGACAGCGGCCAGCCGCTGCTGCTGTGCGACGCCGCCGAACTGACCACCGCACGCACCGCCGCCACTACGGCGGTCGCCGTCGATGCACTGGCCACGCCAGAGGCCCGGCACCTGGCAATCATCGGCAGCGGCGCCGTGGCCCAGGCTCACCTGCACTACGTGAAAGACCTGCGCCCCTGGCAGAGCATCCGCCTCTTTTCCCCAAGCCTGGCGAGCAAATCCGCCGAGGAGCTTGCGCGTCTCAAGGCCCTCGATCCGCGCCTGCAAATCGTCCCGCAGCTTGAAGAGGCTGTCGAAGATGCCGACGTGATCATGCTTTGCACTTCGTCCGCCGGACCGGTCATCGACCCACGCACCCTCAACAAGCCGGCGCTGATCACCTCCATCAGCACCAATGCGCCACGGGCCCATGAAGTGCCGCCCGCCGCACTGCAGCAGATGCAGGTCTATTGTGACTATCGCCGTACCACCCCGGGCTCGGCCGGCGAGATGCTGATTGCCGGTGAACAGCACGGCTGGGACAACGCGGCGATTCTCGGCGACCTGCCGGAGCTGCTGAGCAACCAGGCTCAACGTCCCAGCGCCAAGCGCCATGTGTTCTTCCGCTCCATCGGCCTGGGCTTGGAAGACATCGCCCTGGCCAATGCCCTGTACCACCTGCGGCACCCGCACTAAGGGCCTGTCACTTGCACTTTTCCAGGAGCCTTGAATGATCCAGGCAGATTTCATCATCATCGGCGGCGGTATCGCCGGAGCCTCCACCGGTTACTGGCTGTCGCGCCACGGCCGCGTCATCGTGCTGGAGCGCGAATCCCATCCGGCCTATCACTCCACCGGCCGCTCTGCCGCGCTCTACACCGCCGCCTATGGCACCGCCCAGGTGCGGGCCCTGACCCTGGCCAGCCGGGACTTTTTCGACCATCCGCCGGAGGGCTTCTGCGACCACCCACTGCTGACGCCACGAGGGGAAATGACCGTGGACTTCACCGGCGATCCGGCCGAACTGAACAACCAGTACCTGAGCGCCAAGGCCACGGTGCCGGAGATGCAACTGCTCAGTGCCGACGAAGCCTGCGCTCGCCTGCCAATTCTGCGTCGCGAAAAGGTCCATGGCGCCCTCTACGACCCCAGTGCCAGCGACATCGACACCGACGCCCTGCATCAGAGCTACCTGCGGGGCATCCGCCGCCATCAGGGCCAGGTCTATACCGACCATGAAGTGCTGGGGCTGCACCGTGATGAACAAGGGCTGTGGCAGGTCCAAACCAGCGGCCAGGGCTTCAGCGCGCCGGTGCTGATCAACGCTGCCGGGGCCTGGGCCGATCAGATCGGCGCGATGGCCGGTGCCCGCCCCCTGGGCCTGCAACCCAAGCGCCGGGCGGCCTTTATCTTCGCCGGTCCGGAAGGGGTCGATACTCACCGCTGGCCGATGTTGGTGAGCCTGGACGAGTCCTTCTACATGAAGCCCGACGCCGGTATGTTCCTCGGTTCGCCGGCCAACGCCGACCCGGTGGAGCCCCATGATGTGCAGCCCGAAGAGCTGGACATTGCCCTGGGCATCTACCAGATCGAAGAAGCCACCACCCTGAGCATTCGTCGTCCGACCCGGACCTGGGCCGGCCTGCGCAGTTTCGTCAGCGACGGCGATCTGCTGGCCGGTTTCGATCCACTGGTGCCCGGGCTGTTCTGGGTCGCCGGACAAGGCGGCTATGGCATCCAGACGTCTCCGGCCATGGGCCAGGCCAGCGCCGCCCTGGTGCGTGGCCACCCCCTGCCGGAGCAGTTGACCCGCTTCGGCCTGGAGTCCGCCATGCTCTCCCCTGCCCGCCTCGGTTGAACCCGCCTGCGGGGTGACGCGCCCAAACGATTGCGGCACACTCCCAGCGCCCGCTAACGGCGGGCGCTGAAGCCGCCTGGAGTAAGACCCATGACCTCACCCGCAAAGGACCCAGCCCTGGATAATTTCCGGGCGATTGCCGACGCCATTGCCACGCTGTTCTTCCCCCATGCCGAGGTGGTGCTCCACGACCTGCGCACCCAGAAGATCGACTACATCGCCAATAATCTGTCCAAGCGCGAAGTGGGCGACGATGCGGCCTTGGAAGACCTGCTCAGCGGCGACAGCAGCGAACGCAATATCGGTCCCTATGAAAAGCTCAACTGGGACGGCCAGAAGATCCGCAGCCTCAGCAGCGTGCTGCGCGACAGCCAGGGCCAGCCAATGGCCGTGCTGTGCATCAACCTGAACATCTCGCTGTTCGAAAATGCCAAGGCAGCGCTGGACCTGTTTCTCTCACCCAGCAAGCTGATTCCCCAGCCCGATTCACTGTTTCGCGACGACTGGCAGGAACGCATCAACACCTTCCTGCACAACTGGCTGCGCGAGCGCCAGCTGGGCCTGAACCTGCTGACCCGCGATCACAAGCGCGAACTGGTACTGGCTCTGCACGCCGAAGGTGCCTTCAAGGGCAAGAGCGCCTCCAACTACGTGGCCAACGTACTGAGCATGGGCCGGGCGACGGTGTACAAGCACTTGAAGGAATTGAAGGGACAATAAAGGTTGCCGAGCTCGCCCCTACACATATCCCGTAGGAACGAGCTCGCGAAGGCGTCCTCAAGAACGCCGCAACGTCTCAATCCCCATAAATGTCCGACTTGAAGTACTTGGCCTGGATCTTCTGATATTCACCATTGGCGCGAATATCATCGATGGCCTTGTTCAACTCGCCCACCAGTTCACTGTTGCCCTTGCGCACTGCAATCCCGGCGCCTTCCCCGACGTATTTCGGATCTTTCAACTCGGGCCCGACAAAGGCGTAGTCGGCGCCCCGCGGCATCGACAGGAAATCCTCCAGGGGAATGGTGTCGGCGAAGATCGCGTCCAGGCGCCCGGCCGCCAGGTCCATGTAGATCTCTTCGTTGTTGCTGTAGCGCACCACCTTGATGCCCTTGGGCTCGAAGACCTCGGTGGCGAAACGGTCGGTG
Source organism: Pseudomonas sp. BLCC-B112 (assembly GCF_028550695.1). Classification (NCBI taxonomy): domain Bacteria; kingdom Pseudomonadati; phylum Pseudomonadota; class Gammaproteobacteria; order Pseudomonadales; family Pseudomonadaceae; genus Pseudomonas; species Pseudomonas sp. BLCC-B112. The sequence continues at coordinate 340,106 of NZ_JAQQGK010000001.1, read as the reverse complement.
GTGGTGGAACGCTGCACGCCCACGGTCTTGCCCTTGAGGCTGGCGTACTGGTCATCCACCACCGCGCCCTTCTTCATCACCAGGCGCGACGAAGTGAAGTAGTACTTGTGGGTGAAATCCACGGATTTACGCCGTTCCGCGGTGATGGTCATGGAGGACAGCGCGGCGTCGATCTTCTTCACTTTCAACGAGGGAATCAGGCCGTCGAACTCGCCCTCGATCCACTCGCACTTGACCTGCATCTGCGCGCACAAGGCATTGCCGATGTCGTAGTCGAAGCCACCAATCTTGCCGTCGGCGGTCTTGAAGGCGAACGGCGGATATGCCGCCTCGATGCCCAGGCGCAAGGTTTTCTCGGCAGCCATCAGGCTGCTGCACGCCAACAGGCTCAAGGCCAGGCCACTGATGAGGGGGAATTTTTTCATGTTCGTTCTCTCGCGGGTTGTTGTTGGTTTGGCAAGACAGAAGGAAAGGATGAAACGGAGGACGCTGTATTTGTACTTGTAAATCCATACTGGACTTTTACGTACATATCGTCAACGGCGCGCACAGCGACTTATCCCCAGCGGTCGGCGGGAACAGTCGCAGTCGATTACAGGTTGAATTGGGGCGGGCTCAGGCGCCGCCGGCCAGCATCAGGGGCTCAGTCTTTCCAGCGCGCGGCCGCAGCGTGATCACTGTCGCGGCCTTCTACCCAACGGGGGCCGTCGGCGGTGTTTTCCTTTTTCCAGAACGGCGCCCGGGTCTTCAGATAATCCATGACAAAGGCGCAGGCTTCGAACGCCGCCTGGCGATGGGCACTGGCTGCGCCGACGAACACGATGGGCTCGCCCGGCTCCAGGGCGCCGATGCGGTGCAGCACCTCCAGTTGCAACAACTGCCAGCGCTGCTCGGCTTCAGCCGCAATCTTGCCCAGGGCCTTTTCGGTCATGCCCGGATAGTGCTCCAGGAACATGCCGTGCACGTCCTGGCCGTCATTGAAGTCGCGCACGTAGCCGACAAAGCTGACCACCGCGCCAACCCCGGTATCGGCGGCGTGCATGGCGTTGACTTCGGCGCCGGGATCGAAGGCCGCTGATTGCACACGGATCGCCATCTCAGCCTCCGGTCACTGTGGGGAAGAACGCCACTTCATCGCCGTCCGCCAGGGGCTCGTCCAGCTGGCACAGCTCTTCGTTGCGGGCGCACATCAGGTTCTGTTCGGCGAGCACGGCGGCCCCGTCACGGGACAACAGCGCCTGGCGCACATCGTCGACACAGGCAAAGTCGCCCTCGACAAGCACGCCATCGAGCCCCAGGGCCTCACGGTAGCGGGCAAAGAACTTCACCGAGATCCTCATGCGTCAGCCACCCGGTAATCGCCGCTCTTGCCGCCGGATTTCTCCAGCACTCGCACGCCTTCGATGGTCATGCCGCGGTCCACGGCCTTGCACATGTCATAGATTGTCAGCGCGGCGACGCTGGCGGCGGTCAACGCCTCCATCTCCACCCCGGTCTGCCCCGACAGCTTGCAACGCGCCACGATGCGCACACTGTCCTCGCCTTCGGCACTGAGCTCGACCTTGACGCTGGTGAGCATCAACGGATGGCACAGGGGAATCAGGTCGCTGGTCTTCTTCGCCGCCTGGATTCCGGCGATGCGCGCCACGGCAAACACGTCGCCCTTGGGGTGACCACCACTGACGATCATGTGCAGGGTTTGCGGGAGCATGCGCACCCGGGCTTCGGCCACTGCCTCGCGGAAGGTCACGGCCTTATCGGTGACGTCGACCATATTGGCGCGACCTTGGGAATCGAGATGAGTCAGCACGGTGTTACTCCTGATCAGGTGGGCCGATTGTAAACCTGCGGGTCAGTTTTTCGCACGGGGCATCTGCCCGGCGTTTGGCAGCGTCAACCGGCAATCAGCCTGGCGAATAACCCGCATCAAAACAACGAATTGGAGCCCGACTGCGGATAAACGTACAACAGCGCAAAAACCCGCAAAAGGAAGTCGCTTCATGGCCTTGTTCGTTTCGATCCTGCTCAGCCTGCTCGCCGGTTTCGCCGTGCCCCTCCAGGCCGGGACCAACGCCCGCCTGGGCACCCTGCTCGGGCATCCACTGTGGGCCACCGGCGTTTCCCTGCTGGTCAGCCTGCTGGTGCTGGGGGTCCTGCTGCTGTTCATTAAAGTGCCCAAGCCCAATCTCATGGCCGCGCTGCAAGGCCCCTGGTGGATCTGGATGGGCGGCCTGGCTGGAGTGCTCTACATCACCGTGGCCCTGTTGATGGCGCCACGCCTGGGGGCGCTGAACTTCATCATGGTGGTGATCATCGGCCAGTTGCTGATCTCGCTGATCATCGACTACTTCGGGCTGGTGGGCCTGCCACGCAAGGACATCAGCCTGCAGAAGCTGATCGGCGTGCTGGTGGTGATCGGCGGTTTCGTCATTACCATCCGCGGCTGAGGCGCCATTTCAGGCCTTGGCCACGCTGGCCAGCTTGACCTGTTCACGCAACCAGCGATGGGCCGGGTCATCGCTCAAGCGCGAGTGCCAGATCTGCACGAACTTGAAGGGCGCAATGTTCAAGGGCGGGGTCAGCCGCAGCAGCCCTTCCGGCAGCGGAATCTCGTCCAGGGTGCGGCTGGCCACGGTAAGAATCAGGTCGGTGCCGCGGATCATCCCCGGCGCGATGCCCCAGTGGGGCACGCTGACAGCGATCTGCCGCTGCAGCCCCTCCTCCCCCAGGCGGTGATCGACTTCACCATTGAAACAGCCGTCCATCGACACCTGCAGATGGGGACGCTGCAGATAGGCCGTCAGGTCCAGGCCGCCGTCGCCCTCAAGGGTGGCGCCGTCCACCAGACAGGAAAAAGTTTCCTCGAACAGCACCTCCTTGACGATCTCATCCGAAGGGCTGGGAAACACCCCCAGGGCCAGGTCGATCTTGCCTTGGGTGATCTGCTCGAACATCTCGTGGCGGCTGCCCTGGGTCACCACCAGGCGCATCAAGGGCGCTTCGCCACGCAAACGCACCAGCAACCTGGGGAGCACGATCGCCGCACCGTAATCCGACATCGCCAGGTGAAAGATCCGCTGGGAGGTGGCCGGATCAAAGTCGAGGGACTTGCCGAACAGGGTTTCGATCTGACTGAGAATCTCCTTGAGGGGCGCCTGCAGGCTGCGGGCCAGGGGGCTGAGCAGCACGTCGTTGCCCTGGCGGATCAGCAACGGATCATCCAGTAGCACCCGCAGCTTGCCCAGGGAATGACTGATAGCCGGCTGGCTCAGGTGCAGGCGCTCGCCAGTGCGGGTCACGTGCTTTTCCGTCAGCAAGGCATCGAGTACCACCAACAGATTCAGATCGATATTGCGCAGGGAGACACGGGTCATCCGGTGTTTTCCAACTGGGAAGCGCTCGGCGGCGGGGAGCCGCAGAATAACCCAGTGCCCCAGGCCGAATGCAAAACGGGCGACCCGAAGGCCGCCCGTGCTGGAAGGAATTGACGTTACAGATGGCTTTCCGCGTACTCCGCCAGGATCGAGCGCGGCACCCCTTGCAGGGTGATGTGCACGCCGTTGGGGAAGTCCTTGAAGCGTTCGGTGAGGTAGGTCAGGCCCGAGCTGGTGGCCGACAGGTAAGGGGTATCGATCTGTGCCAGGTTGCCCAGGCACACCACTTTGGAACCGGCGCCGGCACGGGTGATGATGGTTTTCATCTGGTGCGGGGTAAGGTTCTGGCATTCGTCGATCAGGATCAGGCTCTGCTGGAAGCTGCGACCGCGGATGTAGTTCAGGGATTTGAACTGCAACGGCACCTTGCTGAGGATGTAGTCGACGCTGCCGTGGGTGTTCTCGTCATCCATGTGCAGGGCTTCGAGGTTATCGGTAATGGCGCCCAGCCAGGGTTCCATCTTCTCCGCCTCGGTGCCCGGCAGGAAGCCGATCTCCTGGTCCAGCCCCTGCACGCTGCGGGTGGCGATGATGCGCCGGTAGCGCTTGCTGACCATGGTCTGCTCGATGGCGGCAGCCAGGGCCAGGATGGTCTTGCCGGAGCCGGCAGCGCCGGACAGGTTGACCAGGTGGATGTCCGGGTCGAGCAGCGCATACAGCGCCAGGCCCTGGTAGATGTCTCGCGGTTTCAGGCCCCAGGCTTCCTGGTGCAGCAGGGGTTCCTGATGCAGATCGAGGATCAGCAGCACATCGGCGCGGATTTCCTTGATCCAGCCGACAAAGCCCTGTTCGTCGATGATGAATTCATTGATATGCACCGCCGGCAGGTTGTCGATCAACTGCACCTGGTGCCAGGTGCGGCCGTGATCCTGACGGGTTTCCACCTTGCTTACGCGGTCCCAGAACGAGCCGCTCATGTTGTGGAAACCATTGGGCAGCAGGGACACGTCGTCCACCAGCTGGTCGGTGCTGTAGTCCTCGGCGGCAATCCCGCAGGCCCGCGCCTTGAGGCGCATGTTGATGTCTTTGGTCACCAGCACCACGGGCAAGTCCTTGTTGCGCGCGTGCAGGTCGATCAACTGGTTGATAATGATGTTGTCGTTGAGGTTCTCCGGCAACAGGCTGTTGGGCTCGTTGCGCTTGCTCATCAGAATCGACAGCAAGCCCTTGGGCCCGCTCTTGCCGCGCTGAATCGGTACGCCCAGTTCAACATCCTCGGGGGAAGCCTCGCCCAGGGTCTTGTCGATCAGGCGGATCGCCTGGCGGCATTCGGCGGCAACGCTGTGATGCCCGCTCTTGAGCTTGTCCAGCTCTTCGAGGACGGTCATGGGGATGGCGACGTGGTGTTCTTCGAAATTCAGTAAGGCGTTGGGATCGTGAATCAATACATTGGTATCGAGTACATAAAGGATTGGCTGGTTGGAGGAAGCGCTACGTCCGTGGTCATCCATACTCGGTCACCTTATGTGGGAGCCAGTCGACGCAATACCATGGGGTATCGCGCCTCGAATGACCACCGAATTCACCCGCAGGGGTTCAGGTGAGCTGCACACACGAGGAGTCTTGGGAGACGCCACCTGTGTCGCAGGTTTCGGCGGTCTGAGTTCGTAATACTCCAAAAACCGTGACAGGAAAACGCACTTTGACGCTTTTTTGATGTTTATTTTTCAGGGTGACGAAAAGCCCTTGGCGCACCGCCCGCTCACCGTTAAAGTCGGAAGTCCGCCTGCCTCGAAATCCCGCCGAAATCCGCCCCCTTTTCCGCTCACGCCCCGTGTTTACGGGCACTTGGCCGTTTCAGCGGAACGCGTCCTGACAATCCTCCCAACCGATGCCACTTTGCGCGGTCTGCGCCAGCAGCCAGGGCAAGCTGCTCTTGACCCCGTCCTGTTTGGCATTGAAAGCGATCACCCCACGCCGCCATAGCAACATCAAGGTCAGCACCCGCTGGCCACTGTACTCGGCCTTGAGCTTGCCGGCACCGTCCTGGGCGTCGATGTCCCACAATGCCACCTGCATGCCCTGGGCATTGAAGAAGCCCTCGGCATCGGCACGACGCTGGCCAAAGGGCGGGCGGAACAAGGGCACATAGTTTTCCGGCAGTTTGCTCTTCACCAGATCGGCGCTGCGCTGGATCGAATACTGCCAGTCCTGCCAGTGGCTGTGGGAGCGGAACTCCCAGCCTTGCACGCCAACGCACTGCCTGGAGTACAGCGATTGCAGGCTGGCCACCGAGGCCTTGTCGAGGCGATTCTGGATGTCGTTGCCCAGGACAAAGAACGTCCCGCTGAGATTGGCCTTGCGCAGGTAGTTGGTGAGCCAGGGCGTGTTGTCCGGCGCCAGGTTGGCGGCGCTGTCGAAGGTCAGCAGAAACAGCCGGTCGTTGAGTTCGTCGCCATTGCGCTCGTAGTCGCCGTAGCGCAGCACCTCGCTGCTGGTCTGGGGAGCCAGCGCCGCCTTGCGCAGCAATTCGTCCAGGTACTGCTCATGGAAGGTCCGGCTCGGCTCGCCCCAACGGGCGTAGTAGGAATCCTCCGCCAAGTGGAACTTGCCGGCCTGCTTGCGCAGTTGCTGCATGTTTTCCACCAGGTAGCAGAACGAAGCGTCCTGGTCGCAGCTCTGCTGGGCGAAGTTGTAGTTGTCCAGCAGGCGTTTCCAGAGATGCTCGCGTAGTTCGTTGATCGCCTCCATGTTGATCATGCGCAAGCCCAGGCGCTGCTTCAGGGACGCCTCGTCCCAGGCCTCGCTGACCAGCAAGGCGCGGGCAAAGGTCAGGATCTCGGCCCGCGAGGCGACGTCGAACAGGGTCGGATTGTCGAGCTTTTCCGGCCAGGTGCTGCGATCCAGGGTCGCCACATCATTGGGCGCCGCCAGCACACTGAGACTCAGAAGCCAGGCCGAGAAGAAAAACGCGATACGCAAAAGAGACGCCTCCAGAACAAAACCCGCGCGGCACTATAGCCGATATGCCGCGCGGCGAAGGCATTCACCCGGCATCCGCCACGCGTCAGCTATCGCCTTGATAGGTGGAGTCCGAACGCCCGAGCCAATAGAATCCCCCGACGCTAAAAGGAGACGACTCATGCTGATGGTGATTTCACCCGCCAAGACCCTCGATTACGAGACGCCGCCGGTCACCCCGCGCTTTACCCAGCCGCAATACCTCGACCATTCCCAGGAACTGATCCAGCAACTGCGGGAACTGAGCCCGGCGCAGATCAGCGAACTGATGCACGTGTCCGACAAGATCGGCGGCCTGAATGCCGCGCGCTTCGGCAGCTGGACCCCAGCCTTCACTCCGGACAACGCCAAGCAGGCGCTGCTGGCCTTCAAGGGCGACGTCTACACCGGGCTCAACGCCGAATCCTTGAGCGAAGCGGACTTCGACTACGCCCAGCAGCACCTGCGCATGCTCTCCGGCCTGTACGGCCTGCTGCGCCCCCTGGACCTGATGCAGCCCTATCGCCTGGAAATGGGCACCAAGCTGGCCAACGCCCGTGGCAAGGACCTGTACGCCTTCTGGGGCACGCGCATCAGTGAATGGCTGAACGAGGCCCTGGCCGATCAGGGCGACGACCTGCTGCTGAACCTGGCCTCCAACGAGTACTTCTCGGCGGTCAAGCGCACGGCCCTGAACGCGCGGATCATCAACACCGAGTTCAAGGACCTGAAGAACGGCCAGTACAAGATCATCAGCTTCTATGCCAAGAAGGCCCGGGGCCTGATGAGCCGCTTCGTCATCCAGGAACGCATCAACGATCCCGCACAACTCAAGCAATTCGACGTCCAGGGCTATCGCTTCAGCGCGGAGCAATCCAAAGCCGACAACCTGGTATTCCTGCGCGACCACGCACCGGAGTAAAACGTTCCCCTGCCGCGCTCGTTGCCACCCGGCGAGCGCGCCAGAATGTGATCACTCGCACATTCCCCGCCTCCTTTTAGCCATTTTTTTGGCGCCATAAAATCTTCATCTATTTCTATAACTTTTCTTTCACTCGACAACAGTGATTTTTTTCAGTAGTGGCACCATTTTTTTATTAGGTAGTGGCACAAAAGTATCCCCGCGCTTCAACTCCCCACAACTAAAGGCCCAAACCTTAAGTGCTATCAGTTTGAAAGCAGTGCCATCTTTCTCAATATTTCAAGAAATTTCGCAAAACAGGATGAGCGGGCCGGAACTATGCCTGCGGACACCGCTCATACCACCGGTAACGATTCTCAACGAGCTTGTAGGAGATGACTTACACGGACTCAAGTGAGACTAATCAAGTTACGTCCACCTTTGACCAATGAGTCACAAACTTGAACTAAAGGGTAAACAACAGGAGATAAGGCACCACAACTATCCCCTAACGAGCCAAGGAAAAGCTGGCCTTCAAGGACCGCGAAAATCAACTGAAAAGCCCGTATTACGTGGCATTCAGCCATTCGAAGGATACCGGATGGTTTTTCTCGCGAACCCTGCAGCAGGAGCCGCCGGCAACATTCAAGGGCAAATCAGAACAACAAGGATCGGTTGCGCACAACTTGAGTGCATATATTTAGACACTCGGAACTTAGTCTGCCTGCACGCGGCCATACAACGTACTTCGTTGTACTTCCGAGTGCGCAATAACAGCTGGCAAACATTAACTCCGGCCATCTAATGGCGTGAATAACACAGAGGTAAATGCGATGCGCATCAGCATATTTGGTTTGGGTTACGTCGGTGCAGTCTGTGCCGGTTGCCTGTCCGCACGGGGCCATGAAGTGGTTGGCGTAGATATCTCCAAAGACAAGATCGACCTGATCAACGCCGGTAAATCGCCGATCGTTGAACCGGGTCTGGGTGAACTTCTGGCGCAAGGGATTCAGACCGCTCGTCTGCGCGGCACCACCAACTTCGCCGAAGCCATCCGCGATACCGACCTGTCGATGATCTGCGTCGGCACCCCGAGCAAGAAGAACGGCGACCTGGAACTGGACTACATCGAATCGGTATGCCGCGAGATCGGTTTCGTCCTGCGCGACAAGGCCACCCGCCACACCATCGTGGTGCGCAGCACGGTGCTGCCGGGCACGGTGAAAAACGTGGTGATCCCGATTCTCGAAGACTGCTCGGGCAAGAAGGCCGGGGTGGATTTCGGCGTGGCGGTGAACCCGGAGTTCCTGCGTGAAAGCACCGCGATCAAGGACTACGACTTCCCGCCCATGACCGTGATCGGCCAGTTCGACCAAGCCTCCGGTGACGTGCTGCAAGCGCTGTACGAAGAGCTCGACGCGCCGATCATCCGCAAGGACATCGAAGTCGCCGAGATGATCAAGTACACCTGCAACGTCTGGCACGCGACCAAGGTCACCTTCGCCAACGAGATCGGCAACATCGCCAAGGCGGTGGGCGTCGACGGTCGTGAAGTGATGGACGTGGTCTGCCAGGACAAGACCCTCAACCTGTCCCAGTACTACATGCGCCCCGGCTTCGCCTTCGGCGGTTCGTGCCTGCCCAAGGACGTGCGCGCCCTGACCTACCGCGCCAGCTCCCTGGACATCGAAGCGCCGCTGCTCAACTCGCTGATGCGCAGCAACGAATCCCAGGTACAGAACGCCTTCGACATCGTGTCCAGCCACGACAAGCGCAAGGTCGCCCTGCTGGGCCTGAGCTTCAAGGCCGGCACCGACGACCTGCGCGAGAGCCCGCTGGTGGAACTGGCGGAAATGCTCATCGGCAAGGGTTTCGACCTGAGCATCTACGACAGCAACGTCGAGTACGCCCGAGTCCACGGCGCCAACAAGGACTACATCGAGTCGAAGATCCCCCACGTCTCGTCCCTGCTCAACTCGGACTTCGACGCGGTGATCGGCAAGTCCGACCTGATCATCCTCGGCAACCGCGACGAGAAGTTCCGCGCCCTGGCCGAGGACGTGCCCCACGGCAAGCAGGTCATCGACCTGGTGGGCTTCATGTCCAAAGCCTCCAGCGTCCAGGGCCGAACCGAAGGGATCTGCTGGTAAAGGCATGCGCCTGTAGCCGCTGCCGCAGGCTGCGATCGTCCCCGAAGGGGCGTGCTCCCGAGGGCATCTCGAGGCCCTGCGGACCTATCGCAGCCTACGGCAGCGGCTACAGGGTACCGCTTAGAATTTTAGGACGCAGATTATGCACAGGCTAAAGCACGGCCTGCTTCAGGCCGCCGGTTGGCTGTTTTACTTGAGTTTGCTGATGGGCATGGCCTTGCTGCTGCCCGCATCGACCTTCGACTCGCAGTCCAAGGACTTCATTTTCCTGATTGGCGCCGTGGGCATCTGGCGCTACTCCATGGGTGCCACGCACTTCGTGCGCGGCATGCTGTTTCTCTACGTGGTCTACCCGCACCTGCGGCGCAAGGTGCGCAAGCTGGGCAGCGCGGCCGACCCGTCCCACGTGTTCCTGATGGTCACCAGCTTTCGCATCGATGCGCTGACCACCGCCCAGGTCTACGGCTCGGTGATCCGCGAAGCCATCGACTGCGGCTTCCCCACCACCGTGGTCTGCTCGATCGTGGAAATGTCCGACGAGCTGCTGGTGAAAAGCCTGTGGGCACGGATGAACCCGCCGGAGCGGGTCAAGCTGGACTTCGTGCGCATCCCCGGCACCGGCAAGCGCGACGGCCTGGCCTTCGGCTTTCGCGCCATCTCCCGCCACCTGCCGGACAACCGCGCCGTGGTGGCGGTGATCGACGGCGACACCGTGCTCGGCGAAGGCGTGGTGCGCAAGACCGTGCCCTGGTTCCAGTTGTTCGGCAACGTCGGTGGCCTGACCACCAACGAATTCTGCGAAGTGCGCGGCGGCTACATCATGAGCGAATGGCACAAGCTGCGCTTCGCCCAGCGCCACATCAACATGTGCTCCATGGCCCTGTCCAAGCGCGTGCTGACCATGACCGGGCGCATGTCGGTGTTCCGCGCCACCGTGGTCACCGACCCGGACTTCATCGCCGACGTGGAAAGCGACTCCCTGCAGCACTGGCGCCTGGGTCGCTTCAAGTTCCTCACCGGCGACGACAAGTCCAGTTGGTTCAGCCTGATGCGCCTGGGCTACGACACCTTCTACGTGCCTGACGCGGCGATCAACACCGTGGAACACCCGCCGGAAAAGAGCTTCATCAAGGCCAGCCGCAAGCTGATGTTCCGCTGGTACGGCAACAACCTGCGGCAGAACGCCCGGGCCTTGGGTCTGGGAGTCAAGCGCTTGGGACTGTTCACCAGCGTGGTGCTGTTCGACCAGCGCGTGTCGATGTGGACCTCGCTGCTGGGCCTGACCGTGGCGATCATCGCCAGCGTCAAGTACGGCACCGCCTTCATCCTCGCCTACCTGCTGTGGATCGGTATCACCCGCCTGATCCTGACCCTGTTGCTGTCCTGCTCGGGGCACCGCATCGGCCCGGCCTACCCCTTGATCCTCTATTACAACCAGATCGTCGGCGCCCTGGTGAAGATCTACGTGTTCTTCCGCCTCGACCAGCAATCCTGGACCCGCCAGGACACCAAGCTGACCCGCGACCTGGCCAGTTTTCAACGTTGGTTCAACACCTGGTCGTCTCGGACCATGACCTTCTCGGCCGGCAGCGTGTTCGTCGCTGTCCTGCTGCTGATGGTCTGAACCGCCTTGCCTGAATTAACTAGGAAATCGACCCTATGAACACCGCCGTGAACGTCAATGTAGTGCATGAATCCGAAGCCCAACGCCAGCACGCCCGGGTCAAGATCCCGGCCAAGCTGCGCTTCTTCGGCAACGAAGCCAAGCCCCTGGAAGTGCGGGTCCACGACCTCTCCGCCGGCGGCCTGAGCTTCAACGCCGGGCAGCAGATGCTGACCGTGGGTGCCGTGCACAAGGGCCGCCTGCAATTTGTCATCGACAACCTCGGCCTGGCCATGGATGTGGAGCTGCAAATCCGCTCCTTCGATCGCCAGAACGGGCGCGTCGGTTGCCAGTTCCAGAACCTCGAGCCCCAGGACATTTCCACCCTGCGCCACCTGATCACCTCGCACCTGGCCGGCGACATCGTCAGCATGGGCGACGTGCTCGCCACCCTCCAGCGCGACAACTTCACCAAGGCGCGCAAGGTCAAGGACAGCGGCAGCGGCATGACCGCCATGGGCCGCCTGCGGGCCGTGACCTTCAGCGCCGGGATCTTCGTGGTGGGCCTGGCGGCGTTCGGCTTCATCCTCAAGTCGGTGTACGGCATGTACTTCGTCAGCCACGCCCAGGCCGGCCTGGTCAGCGTCCCGGGGATGAACGTCACCATGCCGCGCGACGGCACTGTGCAAAGCCTGGTGCAGAGCGACGGCATCGCCGCCAAGGGCGCGCCACTGGCCACCTTCAGCACCAGCATGCTCGACGTGCTCAAAGGCCACCTGGCTGAAGACCAACTGCAACCGGCCAAGGTCGAGGAACTGTTCGGCAAGCAAATGACCGGCACCCTGACCTCCCCTTGCGACTGCACCGTGGCCCAGCAAATGGTCGCCGACGGCCAGTACGCCAGCAAAGGCGACGTGATCTTCCAACTGGTGCCCCGCAACAGCCAGGCCAACGTCGAGGCGCGCTTCTCCTACCGCCAGTTCGGCGACGTGCGCCCGGGTACCCGGGTCAACTTCCAGATCGCCGGCGAGGATGAAGTACGCACCGGCACCATCGTCAGCAGCACCAGCCTCAACAGCAGCGACCTGTCCTCCGACATCCGCGTGCAGATCAAGCCCGACGCGCCGCTGAGCAGCGCCTTCGCCGGGCGCCCGGTGGAAGTCAGCAGCGACCGCGGCCCCTCGATGAACTGGCTGATCGACAAAGCCATGGCTGCGGGTCTGTAACCATGACAGTGCCTACCCAGCTCTCGGTGTTGCCCTTGGTCGCCGCCCTGGCCCTGGCCGGTTGCGCCGGCCTGCCGGACCAGCGCCTGGCCAACGAAGCCCTGAAGCGCGGCGACACCGCGCTGGCCGAACAGAACTACCGACAACTGGCGGACCTGGGCTACAGCGAGGCCCAGGTAGGCCTGGCCGACATCCAGGTGGACAGCCGCGACCCGGCGCAGATCAAGCAGGCCGAGGCCACCTATCGCGCCGCAGCCGATGTGTCGCCCCGGGCCCAGGCGCGCCTCGGCCGCCTGTTGGTGGCCAAGCCCGGTTCCACCGAGGCCGAGCAGCACGAAGCCGAAGGCCTGTTGAAAAAAGCCTTTGCCAACGGTGAAGGCAACACCCTGATTCCCCTGGCCATGCTGTACCTGCAATACCCCCACAGCTTCCCCAACGTCGACGCCCAGCAGCAGATCAGCCAATGGCGCAGCGCCGGTTACCCGGAAGCCGGCCTGGCCCAGGTGCTGCTGTACCGCACCCAAGGCAGCTACGACCAGCACCTGGCCGAGGTGGAAAGCATCTGCAAGGCCGCGCTCAACAGCACCGACATCTGCTACGTGGAACTGGCGACCGTTTATCAAAAACGCGGCCAGCCGGAGCAACAGGCCGAGCTGCTCAAGCAGCTGCAGGCCGGCTACAGCCGTGGCACGGTCAGCGCCCAGCGAGTCGACAGCGTGGCCCGCGTGCTGGGCGATGCAAGCCTGGGCAAGCCGGATGAAAAAACCGCCCAGGCCCTGCTGGAGCAGGTCGCTCCGGGTTACCCGGCGTCCTGGGTCAGCCTGGCCCAACTGCTCTACGACTTCCCCGAGCTGGGGGACGTCGACAAGATGATGCAGTACCTGGACAACGGCCGCGCCGCCGACCAGCCCCGCGCCGAACTGCTGCTGGGCAAGCTCTACTACGAAGGCAAATGGGTGCCGGCCGACGCCAAGGTCGCCGAAGCACACTTCCAGAAAGCCGTGGGCCGCGAAGTCGCCGCCGACTACTACCTCGGCCAGATCTACCGCCGTGGCTACCTGGGCCAGGTCTACCCACAAAAGGCCCTGGACCACCTGCTGACCGCCGCGCGCAACGGCCAGAACAGCGCCGACTTCGCCATTGCCCAGTTGTTCTCCCAGGGCAAGGGCACCAAGCCCAACCCAGTCAACGCCTACGTCTTCAGCCAACTGGCCAAGGTCCAGGACACGCCCCAGGCCAACGAACTGGCGCAACAACTGGAAAGCCAATTGCCGCCTGCACAGCGCGCCGAAGCCCAACGCCTGCTGCAACAAGAGCAGGCCGTACGTGGGGCCTTGAGCCAGAACGCGCTGCAACTGCACGCCCTGCAAGAAGAAGACGGCGAGGAAACCCTATGACGCTCCCCCCACTCAATACACCTCCTGTAGCCGCTGCCGCAGGCTGCGATCGAGCGCAAAGCGCTCGCCACACCCGCCCCCGCGAATCGCGGCCGCTGCGCGACCGGGCGCAGCCTGCGACAGCGCCTAAAGGCAAGCGCTTCAGCCTGTCGAAACTGGGCATAGCCCTGGGTTTTGCCATGCTCTGGTCCAACCCGACCCTGGCGGCAATGACCGATACCCAGAACTTCGGCCTGGAAGTGAAAATCACCGGCCAGTCCGAAGACGACCGCGACCTGGGCACCCTCAGCGGCGGCGACGTCAACGGCCTGGGCCTGGACCTGCGGCCGTGGGTCTACGGTGAACGCGGTGCCTGGAGCGCCTACGCCATGGGCCAGGCGGTAACCTCCACCGACATCATCGAAACCGATACCCTGCAGCAGTCGGACGCCGACGGTACCCAGCAGTCGAGCAACGACGACCGCAAGACCCAGAAAAACTACCTGGCCCTGCGCGAGTTCTGGATCGGCTACAGCGGCTTCACGCCCTACCCCGGCGAGCAGTTGAAACTGGGCCGCCAACGCCTGCGCAACGACGACGGCCAGTGGCGCGACACCAACATCGAAGCCCTGAACTGGACCTTCGACACCACCTTGCTGCGGGCCAACGTTGGCGCCGCCGAGCGCTTCAGCGAGTACCGCACCGACCTCAAGGAACTGGCGCCCAAGGACAAGGACCGCCTGCACGTCTACGGCGACGCGGCCTACCAGTGGACCCCAGGCAACTGGGTGGGGATTCGCGGTCATCACACTCACGATGACGGCAAGCTCGACTATCCGGTGCCCGGCGAAGCCGCCGATGCCCTGGACAAGAAAGAGAACGGCGACCTCACCTGGCTCGGCCTCACCGCCGACAGCGACGCCTATAGCTTGAAAAACAGAAACACCGTCAACTACTGGGCCAGCCTGACCGGCATGCGCGGCGAGCGCGACACGGTCAACGCACTGGACGCCAATGGCAACCGCCCGGCCCAGGCCAAGCGCAGCGACAACCTCGACGGCTGGGCCACCGACCTGGGCGTACGCCTGCGCCTGGACCCCAACTGGCAAGTCGGCGCCGCCTATGCCCGCGCCAGCGGCGACTACGAGCAGAACGGCCTGGAAAGCAACCGCTCCAACTACACCGGCACCCGCTCCCGCGTGCACCGTTTCGGCGAAGCCTATCGCGGCGAAATGAACAACATGCAGACCGCCACCCTGTTCGGCTCCTGGATGCTCAACGATGAATACGACGCCAGCCTGATCTACCACAAGTTCTGGCGCGTGGACGGCAACAAGCCGGTGGGCAGCAACGGCATCAACGCCGTGGACAACGACTATGACGGCAACGGCAACCTGCTCTCCAGCACCGCGCTGCCCCTGCAGGACGGCAAGAAAGACTTGGGGCAGGAAATGGACCTGGTGGTCACCAAGTACTTCAAGCAAGGCCTGTTGCCGGCGGCCCTGAGCCAGTCCATCGATGAGCCGTCGGCCCTGGTGCGTTTTCGTGGCGGCGTGTTCAAGCCCGGCGATGCCTATGGCAAAGACGTCGACTCGTACATGCACCGCGCCTTTATCGACGTGATCTGGCGCTTCTGATGCGAACCGCGAAGGGAGTGCCCGAAATGAACTGCTACCCCATGAACAGCCCCGCTGCGAAAGGCGCCATCAGCCTGTTGGCTGGCGCTCTGTTGCTGGCCAGCAGCTCGGCTTTCGCCACTGTCGAGCCGGCCAAGGCGCCGATCGTCGCCAAGGAACTGCAACAGGCCAAGACCTACACCGTCAGCAGCGCGCCCACTGAGCCGTTGAACCTGGCCACGCCGACCCTGCCCGACCTCTCCGGCTACACCGCCGAGGCCGTTGCGGCGAAGATCGTGCGCAGCCAGCCGGGCAAGATCAGCGTGCGCCGGATGATGCAGGAAGACGCCCTGAAAGACTTTATCGGCGGTGACAACAAGATGGCCGAATGGGTGGTGCGCCAGCACGGCATTCCCCAGGCGATCTTTATCGACGACGGTTACATCAACCTCAAGGACCTGGCCAAGAAACTGCCCAAGCAGTACATCAGCGAAACCGCGCCGGGTGTATTCCTCGCGCGCCTGCCGATCGTGGTCGGGCGCAAGGGCATCCTGGAAATCGACAAACAGACCCAGGAGCTGCGCCTGTCCCAGGAAGGCGGTTCGTTCCTGGTCAACGATGGCCAGTTGTTTGTGCGCGACACCAAGGTCACCGGCTGGCGCGAGAAAGACAACGGCCCGGCGACCTTCCGCTCGCCCAAGGAATTCCGCCCGTTCCTGCTGGCCTGGGGCGGCACCGAGACTTACATCGTCAACAGCCAGATGGCCAGCTTCGGCTACGCCAACTCCAAGTCCTACGGCGTGAGTATTTCCCAGTACACGCCGAACATGGCCAAGGTGCTCAAGCGCGATGAACCCACCGGCTGGATCATCGGCTCGGATTTCTCGGACATGTGGTACGGCTTCTACTGCTACGAAACCCGCGACTTCGTGGTCAAGGGCAACACCTACAAGGACAACATCGTCTACGGCATCGACCCCCACGACCGCTCCCACGGCCTGATCATCGCCGACAACACCGTCCACGGGACCAAGAAGAAGCACGGCATCATCATTTCCCGGGAAGTGAACGACAGCTTCATCTTCAACAACCGTAGCTACGACAACAAACTCTCGGGCCTGGTGATCGACCGAAACAGCGTCAACAACCTGATTGCCTACAACGAGATCTACCGCAACCACACCGACGGCATCACCCTCTACGAGAGCGCCGACAACCTGCTGTGGGGCAACAAGGTGATCAGCAACAAACGCCACGGCATCCGCATTCGCAACAGCGTGAACATCCGCCTGTACGAAAACATCGCCATGGCCAACGGCCTGACCGGCGTCTACGGCCACATCAAGGACCTTTCCGACACCGACCGCGACATCAAGCTCGACCCGTTCGACGCTCAGGTTTCGCTGATCGTGGTCGGCGGCGAGCTGGCGGCCAATGGCAGCGGCCCGCTGTCCATCGACTCGCCGTTGAGCGTGGAGCTGTATCGCGTGTCCATGCTCGCGCCCACCAAAAGCAGCGGCATCAGCTTTTCGGGGATCCTTGGCGAACGCCAGGATGAAATCCTCGACCTGATGGTGCGCCAGCAAAAAGCCGTGCTGATCGACCCTGTCGAACGCCAGACCGAAATGCGCGATTGAGGATGACTGTCATGCCCCCACACCTGATCAAACTGTTGAGCCTGTCGGCGCTGACCGCCGGCATTCTCGCCGCCAGCGCCGGCGCCCGTGCCGATGAGCCCCAGGCGCCGAACTTCACCGCCGAGCCGTGCTGCAACCTGTGCCCGGCCGCCCATGATGCGAAGAACTACACCACCCGCTACCAGCAGAACTTCACCACCCTGGTGCAAGCCCAGGGCGACTGGCTGTTCCGCACCCAGGAAGACCTGCGCACCGAATTTGATACCACGCCGCAAGGCTATCGCCGCCTCAAGCAATTGCACCAAGCGTTCAAGAGCAAGGGCGTGGAACTGGTACTGGTCTACCAGCCGACTCGCGGCCTGGTGAACCGCAACAAGCTCAACCCGGCAGAGAAAGCCCGCTTCGACTACGACAAGGCCCTGAACAACTACCAGGCCATGCTCGGGCGCTTTGCGCAGATGGGCTACGTGGTGCCGGACCTGTCGCCGCTGACCAACGAACAACTGCCCGACACCCTGCCGGCCCACGATTTCTACTTCCGTGGCGACCAGCACTGGACCCCTTACGGCGCCCAACGCACCGCCAAGATCGTCGCCGACAAGGTCAAGCAACTGCCGGCCTTCGCCGACATTCCACGGCGTGAATTCGAGACCCACAAGTCCGGGCGCATGGGCAAGACCGGCACCCTGCACAACATGGCCGGGCAACTGTGCGGCACCAGCTACGCCATCCAGTACATGGACCAGTTCACCACCGAGCCCAAGGGCGAGGCCGGCGACGGCGACCTGTTCGGTGATTCCGGCAACCCGCAGATCACTCTCGTAGGCACCAGCCACAGCGGCAAGAACTACAACTTCGCCGGCTTTCTGGAAGAGGCCATCGGCGCCGACATCCTCAACGTCGCCTTCCCCGGCGGTGGCCTGGAAGGCTCGATGTTGCAGTACCTGGGCAGCGACGAATTCCAGAAGAGCCCGCCGAAGATCCTGATCTGGGAGTTCTCGCCGCTGTACCGCCTGGACCAGGAAACCATCTACCGGCAGATGATGGCCCTGCTGGACAACGGCTGCGAGGGCAAGGCTGCGCAGATGAGCGCCAGCACCACCCTCAAGCCGGGCAAGAACGAACTGCTGGTCAACAGCCAGAACCTGGACCTGCGCAACAGCGGCCATCAGGTCGACATCCGCTTCGCCGACCCTTCGGTGAAAACCCTGCAAGCCACCCTCTGGTACATGAACGGCCGCCACGAGGACATCAAGATCGACAAACCGGAAACGTCCGACACCGACGGGCGCTTCGCCTTCGAACTGCGCACTGACGAAGACTGGGCCTCGCAGAACCTGCTGGCAGTCGAAATCCAGGGCCCGGAAGCGGGCACTGCCGGGCAGAAGGTCGAAGCGAAAATTTGCAAACGCAACGTATTCCCGAGCGCCGAGCAACGCACCGCGCAGATCGGGCAATGAGGTTACCTATGCAAAGCACACACCTGAAACACTGGTTGCTCCCCAGCCTGCTGGGGCTGGCCATGGTCACCGGCAGCGCCCAGGCCGCCGCGCCGCTGCGTCCACCCCAGGGCTATTACGCCCCGGTGGACAAGTTCAAGAGCGGTGACGACAGCGAAGGCTGCGACGCCATGCCGGCGCCCTACACCGGCGCCCTGCAGTTTCGCAGCAAGTACGAAGGCTCGGACAAGGCCCGGGCGACCCTGAATACCCAGTCCGAACAGGCCTTTCGCGACACCACCGCGGACATCACCAAGATCGAGCGCGGCACCAGTAAGCGGGTCATGCAGTTCATGCGCGACGGCCGCCCGCAACAGCTGGACTGCACCCTCGCCTGGCTCAGCGCCTGGGCCCAAGCCGACGCGCTGATGTCCAAGGACTTCAACCACACCGGCAAGTCCATGCGCAAATGGGCCCTGGGCAGCATGGCCTCGGCCTACCTGCGGCTGAAGTTCTCCGACTCCCACCCGCTGGCCAGCCACCAGGAACAGGCGCAGAAGATCGAGGCCTGGTTCAGCAAGATGGCCGATCAGGTCGTCAGCGACTGGGACAACCTGCCCCTGGACAAGACCAACAACCACTCCTACTGGGCCGCCTGGTCGGTGATGGCCACCGCCGTGGCCACCAACCGCCGCGACCTGTTCGACTGGGCCGTGAAGGAATACAAGGTCGGCGCCCACCAGGTCGACGCCGACGGCTTCTTGCCCAACGAACTCAAGCGCCAGCAACGAGCCCTGGCGTACCACAACTACGCCCTGCCGCCCTTGGCGATGATCGCCAGCTTCGCCCAGGTCAACGGCGTCGACCTGCGCCAGGAGAACAACAGCGCGCTCAAGCGCTTGGGTGACCGAGTGCTGGCTGGGGTGAAAGACCCGGAGCTTTTCGAGCAGAAGAATGGCAAGGAACAGGACATGACCGACCTCAAGGTCGACTCGAAATTCGCCTGGCTGGAACCCTACTGCAGCCTCTACACCTGCGCTCCGGAGACATTGGAGCGCAAGCACAAGATGCAACCGTTCAAGACTTTCCGCCTGGGTGGCGACCTGACCAAGGTCTACGACCCGGCCCGTGAAAAGGGCAACACAAGCCCGTAACACCTACACCTGTAGCCGCTGCCGAGGCACGAGGCTGCGACGCGGTCCGCAGGACCGCCCCCAGGGGCCGCTTCGCAGCCCATCGCAGCCTCGTACCTCGGCAGCGGCTACAGAGAGCGTCATGAATGCAATACGCCTCCCACGGTTTTTTCAGTGGGGGGTTTGGGGGGGCTCCGGCCTCTGACTATTGGTTAAACATGGAGAGATCGGGATGGTTTTCTCGTCCAATGTGTTCCTGTTCCTGTTCCTGCCGATCTTTCTCGGCTTGTACTACTTGAGCGGGCAACGCTATCGCAACCTGCTGCTGCTGATCGCCAGCTATGTGTTCTATGCCTGGTGGCGGGTGGACTTCCTGGCGCTGTTCGCCGGGGTCACCCTGTGGAACTACTGGATCGGCCTGAAAGTCGGCGCCGCCGGTGTACGCACCAAGCCGGCCCAACGCTGGCTGCTGCTCGGCGTCGGCGTCGACCTGTGCATCCTCGGCTACTTCAAGTACGCCAACTTCGGCGTGGACAGCATCAACGCGATCATGACCTCCTACGGTCTGGAACCGTTCATCCTGACCCACATCCTGCTGCCGATCGGCATCTCGTTCTACATCTTCGAGTCCATCAGCTACATCATCGACGTCTACCGCGGCGACACCCCGGCCACCCGCAACCTCATCGACTTTGCGGCGTTCGTGGCGATCTTCCCGCACCTGATCGCCGGCCCGGTCCTGCGCTTTCGCGACCTGGCGGACCAGTTCAACAACCGCACCCACACCCTGGACAAGTTCTCCGAAGGCTGCACCCGCTTCATGCAGGGTTTCATCAAGAAGGTGTTCATCGCCGACACCCTGGCAGTGGTCGCCGACCATTGCTTCGCCCTGCAAAACCCCACCACGGGCGATGCCTGGCTCGGCGCCCTGGCCTACACCGCGCAGCTGTATTTCGACTTCTCCGGCTACAGCGACATGGCCATCGGCCTGGGCTTGATGATGGGTTTTCGCTTCATGGAAAACTTCAAGCAGCCCTATATCAGCCAGTCGATCACCGAGTTCTGGCGGCGCTGGCACATCAGCCTGTCCACCTGGCTGCGCGACTACCTGTACATCACCCTGGGCGGCAACCGCAAAGGCACGCTGATGACTTACCGCAACCTGTTCCTGACCATGCTGCTCGGTGGCCTGTGGCACGGTGCGAACATCACCTACATCGTCTGGGGCGCCTGGCACGGCATGTGGCTGGCCATCGAAAAGGCCCTGGGCATCAACACCACCCCACGCAGCCTGAACCCGATCCGCTGGGCCCTGACCTTCCTGCTGGTGGTGATGGGCTGGGTGATCTTCCGTGCCGAGAACCTGCACGTGGCCGGGCGCATGTACGGTGCCATGTTCAGCTTTGGCGACTGGTCGCTGTCGGAACTCAACCGCGCCAGCCTCACCGGCCTGCAAGTGGCGACCCTGATCCTGGCCTACGCCACCCTGGCGTTCTTCGGCCTGCGTGACCTGTACCGCAACCCGGCACCGGTCAAGGCCAAGCCCGACGTCGCTACCCCCGCCGACGGCCCGGCCACCGCCCAGCCCGGTCTGATCAAGGCAGTGCCCGGGGACACCCCCGGCAGCGTTCACCAGCCAGGCTACATCGTCGGCACCGAGGCCCAAGTGCAACCGGCCTACTGGAGCGCCGACTGGTCGCGCTACGTGATGCGCGCCCTGGTGCTGCTGCTGTTCATCGCCTCGATTCTCAAACTCTCGGCGCAAAGCTTTTCGCCGTTCCTTTACTTCCAGTTCTGAGGGATCTGCCCATGACCCGCTCATTACGTGTGCTCTACATCGCCCTGTTCCTGGTGACCCTGGCGGTCCTCGGGCTGTGGTCGGTGCGCAGCTTCTTCGGCTTCAGTACCAACAACGACGCCACCGTGCTCAACGGGCGCTGGGCCAAGGCCGTGGAAACCCACTACGACGACCAGTTCCCGATCAAGCGCCTGGGCACCAACCTCTGGGCCGCCCTGGACTTCAAACTGTTCAACGAAGGCCGCCCCGGGGTGGTGCTAGGCCGCGACCAGTGGCTGTACAGCGATGAAGAGTTCAACCCGGTGGTCAACGAGGAGCTCAACCTGCAAGGCAACTACGCCCTGGTGGAAGGCGTGCGCCAGACCTTGAAGGCGCACGGGGTGAAACTGGTGATGGCCATCGTCCCGGCCAAGGTCCGGCTGTACCCGGAACACCTGGACGAGGTACGCCCGGCGCGAATCCACGCCAACCTCTACCAGGACTTTCATGCCCGGGTCGCGGCCGACAAGATCCTTGCCCCCGACCTGCTGGGCCCCCTGCAACAGGCCAAGCAACAGGGCCAGCAAGTGTTCCTGCGCACCGACACCCACTGGACCCCGGCCGGCGCCGAAGTCGTCGCTCGCCAGTTGGCCCAGGCCATCGCCGCCAAGACCCCGCTCAGCGGTCAGCCACAACGCTTCGTCACCGAGACTCAAGAGACCGTGAAGCACCAGGGCGACCTGCGGCGCTTCCTGCCCCTGGACCCGCTGTTCGAAAACCTGATGCCGGCCGAAGAGCCGCTGCAAAAGCGCGTGACCCGCGCCAGCGAGGAACAGCCGGCCGCCGACGACGTGCTGTTCGCCGACCACGAAGTACCAGTGACCCTGGTGGGAACCAGCTACAGCGCCAACCCCAACTGGAACTTCGTCGGCGCCCTGAAACAGGCCCTGCACAGCGACGTGCTGAGCTACGCCGAAGACGGCCACGGCCCGATCCTGCCGATGCTCAGCTACCTGAAAAGCGACGACTTCAAGAACAACCCGCCCCAGGTGCTGATCTGGGAATTCCCTGAACGCTATCTGCCTGTGAACAACGAAATCGGCGATGCCGACCCGCAGTGGGTCGCAGAGCTCAAGCAAGCCGGTGCTCGCCAACAGAACGTAGCTGCACTCAACAAATCCGAGACGCCCGACCGGGCGCAAAACTGAAAAGAGGTAACACTCATGACTTTCACTACTACTCCTCGCCGTCTCGCTGCCAAATCCCTGAAAGCTGCCGTATTGGCCGCGAGCCTGGGCCTGCTATCAGCCCCGGTATTCGCCGGTGGCGACGCCGCCCTGTACGGTCCCACCGCGCCCAAGGGCTCGACCTTCGTGCGCCTGTACAACGCCAGCAACAGCGAAGTCAGCGCCACGGTGGGCAGCACCAACGTCAATGACGTCGCGCCCCTGGCCAGCAGCGACTTCAGCTTCATGCCCGGCGGTGACTACACCGCCAAGGTGGGCAGCCAGAGCGTGCCGGTGAAACTGGCCGCCGATCACTATTACACCCTGGTCAACAACGCCAGCGGCCAGCCGCAACTGATCGAAGAACCGCCGTTCAAGAACAAGCAGAAATCCCTGGTGCGGGTGCAGAACCTCAGCGACCAGGCCCTGACCCTGAAGACCGCCGACGGCAAGACCGACGTGGTCAAGGCCGTGGCTGCCAAAGGCCGCGGCGAGCGCGAAATCAACCCGGTGAAGGTCAGCTTCGCCCTGTATGACGGCGATAAAAAAGTCAGCGACCTCAAGCCCGTGGCCCTGGAGCGCGGCGAAGCGGCGGTGCTCTACGTCACCGGCAACGGCAGCAACCTGTCGCCGGTGTGGGTGAAACGCCCCGTCTCCACCCGCTAAGACCTGTAGCCGCTGCCGAGGCCCGAGGCTGCGACGCGGTCCGCAGGACCGCCCTCAGGGGCCGCTTCGCAGCCCATCGCAGCCTCGTACCTCGGCAGCGGCTACACCGAGACAAAAACAAGAGTGAAACGACAGAACGCAGTAGCTCTAACCCATACGATGTTTGAAGGAGTAACAACATGATTCCGGTGATCTTGTCAGGTGGTAGCGGCTCACGTCTTTGGCCGCTTTCGCGCAAGCAATTCCCCAAGCAATTCCTCGCCCTGACCGGCGAACACACCCTGTTCCAGCAAACCCTGGAGCGCCTGGTGTTCGAAGGCATGGACACCCCCATCGTGGTCTGCAACAAAGACCACCGCTTCATCGTCAACGAGCAGTTGGCCAACCGTAAGCTCGAATCCCAGCGCATCCTCATGGAACCCTTCGGCCGCAACACAGCCCCCGCCGTGGCCCTGACCGCGATGATGCTGGTCAACGAAGGCCGCGACGAGCTGATGCTGGTGCTGCCCGCCGACCACGTCCTGGACGACCAGAAAGCCCTGCAACGGGCCCTGGCCCTGGCCACCGTGGCCGCCGAGCGTGGCGAAATGGTGCTGTTCGGCGTCCCGGCGACCAAACCGGAAACCGGCTACGGCTACATCAAGTCCGCCAACGACGCCCTGCTGCCGGAAGGCATCAGCCGGGTCGCGCAGTTCGTCGAGAAGCCCGACGAAAAACGCGCTAACGAATTCGTCCAGGCCGGCGGCTACTTCTGGAACAGCGGCATGTTCCTGTTCCGTGCCAGCCGCTTCCTCGAAGAGCTGAAGAAACACGACCCGGACATCTACGACACCTGCCTCTTGACCCTGGAACGCAGCCAGCAAGACGCGGACACCGTGACCATCGACGAAGCCACCTTCGCCTGCTGCCCGGACAACTCCATCGACTACGCGGTGATGGAAAAGACCCAGCGCGCCTGCGTGGTGCCCCTGAGCGCCGGTTGGAGCGATGTCGGCTGCTGGTCGTCGCTGTGGGACGTGCATGAAAAGGACGCCAACGGCAACGTCAGCAAGGGCGATGTGGTGATTCAGGACAGCCACAACTGCATGATCCACGGCAACGGCAAACTGGTGTCGGTGATCGGCCTGGACAACATCGTGGTGGTGGAAACCAAGGACGCCATGATGATTGCCCACAAGGACAAGGTCCAAGGGGTGAAACAGATGGTCAACACCCTCAACGAACAGGGTCGCAGCGAAACCCAGAACCACTGCGAGGTCTACCGTCCGTGGGGCTCCTACGACTCGGTGGACATGGGCGGGCGCTTCCAGGTCAAGCACATCTCGGTCAAGCCGGGGGCCTGCCTCTCGCTACAGATGCACCACCACCGCGCCGAGCACTGGATCGTGGTCAGCGGCACCGCCGAAGTCACCTGTGACGAGAACGTGTTCCTGCTCACCGAGAACCAGTCCACCTACATCCCCATCGCCTCGGTGCACCGCCTGCGCAACCCGGGCAAGATCCCGCTGGAGATCATCGAAGTGCAATCGGGCAGTTATTTGGGCGAGGACGATATCGAGCGGTTTGAAGATATCTACGGCCGCTCCACCCCGGTGGAACGTGGCGTCTCGGTGAAGACCATTGCGCAGTAAGCGCAGCGGCAAGTTTCAAGCGGCAAGTAGAAGCAGCCGTAAGCTTCAAGCGGCAAGCTGCAAGTAAAAGCAGGGAGTCGTGCTAGCAAGACCTTTGTGCTCCCCCTTTCCAGGTGCCTGCGTCCCCTATCCGCAGGCACTTGGCCAGGGGGATTTTTGTAGCCGCTGCCGCAGGCTGCGAAAAGGGCCGAAGGACCTTCAGCGATCTCAAGCCCCCTGCGCCCGCTGCGCGGTCGTTCGCAGCCTGCGGCAGCGGCTACAAGAAGCAGCGATAAATAGGAGCAACCGTAAGCTTCAAGCGGCAAGCCAGATCAACAGCCATCTGTGGATACAAAAGGTCGTTTCAGGCTACACATATCGGGTTGACCGCCCTCTCACTGCTCCCTATCCTCGCGCCTGTCACGACTCATTCGTGATCGGGTTTGACGGCTCGGTAACACTTTCAGGACGCATAGTTCCTCGACTCTGCTTGCGCTCTTCTGCGCTCGCAAAAAAGTCTTATGGCGACTGTGCGTGGGGCATCTTCGGATGCGCCGGGTTCCTGAAACCGGTCCGTCAACCTGCGTACAGTTGCCACCCAACTCGTTTGACGGCGATCAAGTGGCAGCTCTATTTATTTCAGGAGCAACACACCATGACGGACCGTATCGCGCTAACCAGCAACGAATCCTCCACTCCCAGCCTGTTTATCGACACCCGCGCGCCTTTGGACGAACTGCATGCCAGCGCCGCCTACCGCATCCTCGCGGTGACTCAACTGATGGAAAGCATCGTGCACATGGACAGCCGCCACGCCGATGCCACCGACCTGACACAGATCGCCCACGCCAGCGCCATTCTGTTGCGCGATGGCTGTGATCTGCTGGACGTGTTGGGGCGGCGGATTCGTGGCAGTCAGTACCTGAACTAAAACGCCCTGTGATCGTTCCCCTTCAAACGCGGGGGAACGATCGGCGTAGTTGTAAAACCACACAGAAGATATATCCCGGAAGAAATCATTTCGGGGTAAGTACGTCCAAGGTTTTTAACTAGGTCATCGATCATTGCTGCGTTCATATCAAGTGCTCCCTGGCCCAAAATTCACTGCAGATTCTGAGCGCGTGATTTTTCGTTCAATTCAAACACTATCTCCTCTACTTCCACTTTTGCGTTGTATTTAAAAACCGTCTGAGTTCCTTTGGGTATGCTCGGAAAGCGATAAATGTCCCAACCCCCTGTCATACCACGGATAGGCATTTTGAAAGGTGCTCTTGACTCAAAAGGTTCTCCATAGCAGAGTCGAACTGCATCTTGATTCATACTTTTTTTTAGTTGATAGGGTAAGTTTCCGTTGTAGATTGACTCCCCTTGGAAACTCTCTAGCAAGCTGATGAATAAAATTTCAAAACGCTGGCTACTAGCCCAGAAGCCCAATTCGATTCCAGGCTCAGGCGACATTGATAAGGTGTCACTATCCTCAAAAATGCCTTTTGGCGGACCTCCTGGAAGATACAGGCCAGAGGCGATCAGTTCGGGGTAAGTGCGTCCGAGACTTTTAACCCAGTCATCAATAATAGCGGCGTTCATATCAGTACCAGCCTTGTTCCTGATGGAGGTTGTGCAGGTCAGCGCGTGCTGTCTCGATCTCGAGAGCTGCAGTTGTGCGCGCTGGAGGTGTGTCAGGAGAGCGCAACTAAAAGAAGAGAAAATTTTTGAGTCTATTAACTTAAGCACCTGAGTTTTCGTTCAACCTGATGATGAGACCATCCACTTCTGCTTCTAAGTTGTACTGGAACACCGTTCTGATGTTTTTAGCTGTGCCTGGAAGATGATAGGTATCCCACCCCCCCGTCATTCCAAGTACAGGCATTTTGAAAGGGGCTTTTGATTCAACTGGCTTGCCGTAATGAGATCTGACCCAGGCTTGACTCATTCGTCGTTGGAGCTGATATGGCAACCCTCCTTCGTATACGGGATCATCGTCGGACGTTGTATGCAAGTAGATGCAGAGAGACTCAAATCGTGTATTGCTTGAAAATCCCATGTCTATTCCGGTAGCAGGTGACATAGACGAGGTCTCGTCGCCATCAAACATACCTTTCGGTGGACCGCCTGGAAGATACATCCCGGAAGAAATCATTTCTGAGTAAGTGCGTCCAAGGCTTTTAACCAGGTCATCGATCATTGCCGCGTTCATATCAATACCAGCCTTGTTCCTGATGGAGGTTGTGTAGATTGGTGCGAGCAGTTTCAATCTGTTCTTCAGTAAAGCCCTGCTCTATGAGAAAGGGTTTGATGGCCTCAAGATTATTATCCACGGCTGCACGCAGGTCGGCGGCGTCCTTCATCTGCTGGGCCTTGGTGTTTCTGCCCCCATACGTCTCGCTGTACTTTTGATGTACTTCATTTGGAATTGCAATGCTCGGCGCATTCAGCAGAATTTTCCTTAGATCTTTCGAGAGTATGTTGGTGTTGAGTGTAACCAAGTACTCTCTCAGCGCACCTTGCGAAGGCATGTGATCAATATCCAACCCATCCTTCGCACTTCTACTGGAAAGATCATTGGCAGGCCCCACCTCCAGCGGATTGACCATCGGCTTGGCAAACACCAAATACAGCGACCTGATCCCGGAGTCAGCCGGGAAGGTGATGATGCAGTCCTCGACTTTGAACTCATCGATGGGCGCCCCTTCGAGCTTGCTGTCACCTGCTTCGCTGATGGGGTGGACCATGATGTTGGCCAGTTCATCGGTCCCCCCTGGATAAGCGCTGGGAGTCGTTACCAACGGCCCGTGATTGGGCGTCCAGATAATAGTGATGGTGCCAAGGTGGGCCTCCATGGCGCTTTTGTCTGCGTTCCACTTGGCTTTGATCACCGGAACGGCGTCCTGTCCTGACTGGGCGCTGGTGTGGATGCCGTAGATCTGAAGAGCGCCCTGGCTGTCGCGGCGGAACTGGAAGCGAACCCGCGTGGTAGCAGCGCGCATGTCCTGCAACTGTTTCTCGCTGTAGAACGAACCGTCGCCAAGCATGGTCGGGGTCATCGCCAAGATCACGACACGCCCTACGGGACCTGCAGCATTTTTTAGCAGCGTACCGGTGGCTTCCAGTGACCACACGAAACTTCTGAGGATGAGGTCTCCGGCGATTTTGCCCAGCCCGGCCTCTGCCGTGGAGGAGGCCATGACCATGGTTTTACCGAAGTTCGTCGCAGGTTCGCTGTCGGTGCCCGCCTTGGTGGTGCCCCAGGGTGCAGAGCTGATGGACTTGGCAAAAATCAGGTCAGTACGGGGCTTGGGGTCAGGCCACGGGTCTTCCTGAATGTAGACCGGCTCCGGTTCAAAGGTGGAGCGGGCAAAGCCGCCGCCCCCTCCTGCATTGGAGCTGTTTTCGACCAACACCCAGTCACCATTCCTGACGGCATCGAGAATGTCCCGATTGCTGTTGATGGTGTAGTGGTCGCGTAACAACTCATCCAGGCCTTCAAGACTGGATCGATTACTCTCCAACGCTTTACGGACTGTGGCCTCAGCAGAATGTGACGGCTCAGCATTGTGTGCTCCTGGATCAGAGCTTTTTATTAAACGCATACGATCCCTCGGCGTTTTAATTAGTTGGCACTAATTGTTGCGTCGATCCGGATTTGTTCTGTAAGAGGTATCTGAAAAGTCACAGGGGAATACCTGCGGGACTGTCAGAATTGACATAGATCGCGTAGCCCCTTCAATTTATGGGCGATTGGGCTCGTATAGTTCTCAGCGCTTTACAACAGCTCTTCCTTCATCCCCAATCCCACGTCATCGATCAGCGCCTTGCCCATCTCCGCCAGGAAATGCGCGGCCCAGGCGTAGCGCTCGCCCTGGTCTTCTATGGCCGCATCCAGAGCGAGTTTCTTGACGTAGTACAGCAGGGCCGAAGCCCTTCCAGGCAGTAGCTATTGCACGGAAATACGGGCGCAAAAAAGCGCCTGCAATCGTCAAGGGTCGCTGTTGCGTCTGTATTAGAAATTAGAACGGGTTATCAACCCCGGTCGCTGAACGGGCAGCGACGCTCATCTGACGGTCAACGCGGTGATGTCCCTCTCCGCCGCCTCAAGAGCGGCCATTTCCTGGATATTCAGCTTGTTTTTAAGCACTGAGGAGGCGGGGTAGCAGTAATGATCATGAGAAGCGTCGTATTTATCCATTCAACGGTCTTCCATGCTTGGCCAGGATTTTTTCCAACGAGGCTTTTTCGTCGAAGACCGGTATGTCTATGCCTTCCAGTCTTGAACTGCTGACAAAGTTTTTAAGCTTGTTCTTTTCGAAACGCTCATAAGGATCAAACGCAGGACGAGCAGCGCATTTCGACAACAGGGACAAAGCGCCTCTAAGTTCTGCAACATTCCTGGCGCACATCCTGAAGCCGATTCTTTTTGAAACTTCATTGCGCACGGCCGGATAGGGCAACGCATCAATAAGCACGCGTTCGCACTCTCGCCCCTCTTCTGCGAGGGCACTCAGGCGCTTTAATTTCAAAGATAAAGAGCTCCAGCCATTTGCCCCTAACTTCAAATGAAGCTGAGTTTCGACAAAGCGTTTGACCTCAAGAAACGTCCCCAGCTTCTTCAGATCGCTGATCTGTGCAGTTTGCAAAATCTGCTGCAGTGATACGTCCATCATCGCCCCATGATTGATGCCAAAGCCCGGAGATTATACACCTCATAGATCGCCACCACGGGCATGTCTCGTCCTTGGCACCAGCACTCTTCACAGTCGAAAGCGGAGCCCACCCCTTCAGCTAGCATTCGCCTCGTTCGATGTTTGCAGCCCTGAGAACCTGAGCATTTTCCAGTCCCGGTAAAGGTGTTCCAGAAATGGATAGATGACCCCGGAGCATGCCAGCCACCTGCTCGGGCGGGCACCAGAGTGGACCACATGATGTCCACTATCGGCATAAATCCGCTTTAACAGACCTTCTGTTGTCCCTAACGCCCCATCAAAACCTGGCCTGTGGATAACGTCACAACAGCCATCCTCCATCGCCAACCCCACCTACGCTTAGGTAGGATGTCCCCTCCTTTTCCCCGAGGCTCACCTCATGTTCATCGGCGTTCTGCTGGTCATCACCTGGCTGATCCTGCTTCTGCGCTACCCCGCCAAAGCCCTTCCCGTGTCCCTGGCCGCTGCGTTCGGCCTGGCCCTGGTGGCCTGCTGGGTGGTCTGGCTGGACAACCGCGAAGCCCAGCAACTGGCGCGCCTGGATCTGCGCCTGAGCTACGCCCCCGAACACTGCCCTGCCGACCGCCCGCTGCAGGTCAAGCTGAACAACGGTAACAAGGTGCCCCTGATCGAACTGCGCTGGCGGGTCGCCGCCTACGCGCCGGGGGACACGGTCAACCTCGCCGACAACCAGTACAGCGCCCCGCGCTACCGCGGCCCCGGCGAGTTGCAGGCCGGCGCCAGCTGGGAAGACTGCCTGCCGCTGCCACCGCTGCGCTCGGGCTATCGTCCGCAAACCCTGGAGTTTCGTGCCGAGCGTTTGCAAGGTAGCTTCTCCGACTGATTTCCTCTTCCCCCTCACAGCACAAGGACCGCGCCATGCCCGTAGCGTTGATCACCGGTTGTTCCAGCGGCATCGGCCGCGCCCTGGCAGATGCCTTCAAGGGCGCCGGTTTTACCGTGCTCGCCAGCGCCCGCAAGGCCGAGGACGTCACTGCCCTGCAAGCCGCCGGTTTCAAGGCCGTGCAACTGGACGTGAATGACGGCGCTGCCCTGGGCGCCTTGAGCGAGGAGATCAACCAGCAGTACGGCGGCCTCGATGTGCTGATCAACAACGCCGGCTACGGCGCCATGGGCCCGCTGCTGGATGGCGGCGTGCAAGCCATGCAGCGCCAGTTCGAAACCAACGTGTTCTCGGTGGTCGGGGTGACCCGGGCGATGTTCCCGGTGCTGCGTCGCAGCCGCGGCCTGGTGGTGAATATCGGCAGTGTCTCCGGGGTGCTGGTGACGCCGTTTGCCGGCGCCTACTGCGCCTCGAAAGCCGCGGTGCATGCCTTGAGCGATGCCCTGCGCATGGAACTCTCGCCGTTCGGCATCCGGGTCATGGAAGTGCAGCCCGGGGCCATTGCTTCAAGTTTTGCCAGGAACGCCGGGCATGAAGCCGAACAGCTGCTCAACGAACAATCGCCCTGGTGGCCACTGCGCGAGGGCATCCGCTCCCGGGCCAAGGCCTCCCAGGACAAGCCGACCCCCGCCAGCGAGTTTGCCGCCGGCTTGCTCAAGGCCGTGCAACAGGACAAACCGCCACGCCTGCTGCGCCTGGGCAATGGCAGCCGCGCCCTGCCGCTGCTGGCCAACCTGCTGCCCAAGGGTTTGCTGGAGAAGGGACTGATGAAGCGGTTTGGCCTGACTCGCAACCTCTAAAAAACAGTAACCACCACGCTCAGGGAAAGCTGAGCGTGCCCGCCCCCCGCTGTCATGCTGATAAATCTGTAGCGCCATACCGCCTGCGCCCGTTCACGGGCAAGAGGGCTGATGCCCCCTCCCCCGTCCTGGCCACTTCAGCGCCTCCGGCCCCCTGCTCGACCGCAGGCGCGCCAATGCACCTGCGCCCCTTAAAAAATCGATACAACTCAATCCTATAGAACACTCGACTCTGTTTATTTCTTGCAAGTTCACCATTTCAAAACAGCAAGTACATTTCTTACATATAACTAAGATATTTCTCAAATCATCAATCCAGAAATTACAAAAAAAATCCTGTGCTAGGTTTACGGACAGGCGAGTTAAACATTACTAAAAACCGCAAAAAAACCAACCACTTCAATATTGAAATCAAACAAATAGTTAAGGACAACTAGGATCATGAGAAAGATCGCAATCGTAGGGATGTCTTGCAATTTACCCGGAGATATCAATGACTTAAGAAAATTACTAAGCGCACTTAGAGAACGCCGAGTTACCGCCGACACAGTCCCTAAAGACCGTTGGGACATGGCGCGCTACTACTCTAGCGATGAGACCTCAAAGGGTAAGGCCTACGTAGAAAAAGGAAACTTCCTAAAACACGATATTCGTTCAATGGATGCCGAGTTCTTTGACTTACCAGCAAGTGTCGCGGAGAACATTGATCCACAGCAACGTTTATTGCTTGAACTAACCTGGGAAGCTTTCGAGAATGCCGGCCTGAACTTGCCGGCACATTCAGGTCGTAAAGTCGGGGTCTATGTCGGCGGTTTCATGCTGGACCAAATGGTCACCATGACCCACTTCGCCAACCGCACCCGACAGAACGCCAATACCCCCAGCGGGATGATGATGACGATGTTGGCCAACCGGCTGTCCCACGCATTCAACCTGCGTGGCCCTAGCCTGTCGATCGACACCGCCTGCTCCTCGTCGCTCGTCGCCTTCAGCTACGCCTGCAACGATATCTGGTCCGGCGAGTGCGACATGGCGGTGGTAGGCGGTGCCAACATCATGACGCGTCCCGAGTACCCCATCGGCATGTGCAAGGGGCACTTCCTCTCTCGCGATGGACAATGCAAGTCATTCGATGCCCGTGGCGACGGTTACGGCCGCGGCGAAGGCGGTGGCGTGGTGATCATCAAGGCCCTGGAGCAAGCGTTGCTCGATGGCGACACGATCCTGGCCACGGTGGAGGGCGCCGGCGTCAACTCCGACGGGCGTACCCCGGGCATCTCGCTGCCCAGCGCTGAAGCCCAGGGCGCCTTGATCCAGGACGTTTGCACGCGTTTCGACATTGATCCGGCTCAGGTGCGTTACGTCGAATGCCATGGGACGGGAACCGCGGCAGGCGACCCGATCGAGGCACGCTCCATCGGGTCGGTCTATGGCAAGGGCCGCAGCGGCGACGACCGGGTGGTCCTGGGCTCGATCAAAAGCAACATCGGCCACCTTGAGGCCGGTGCCGGCATCGCCAGTCTGATCAAGGCAGTACTGACCCTGCAACATCGCGAAGCCTTCGAGCTGGGCAACCTGGAAACGCCCAACCCCGACATTCCCTTCGAAGAATGGGGAATTCGACTGGCCGCCGGGCCCATTCAACTGGCCAAACCGGGCGAAGCCTTTCTGGTGGGCATCAACTCGTTCGGTTTCGGCGGCACCAATGCCCACGTGGTGCTGCGTTCCGCGCCGGACCCTGAGCCTGCCCCGCTGACCGCCGCGGCCCGCAGCCAAGACGCGCCGCTGTACCTGCCCTTCTCCGCACGCAGCCCCGGTGCGCTCAAGGAGCTGTCCCACCGCTACAGCGAGCGTCTGCAGGCGAGCAACGTCGAGCTGGACGACATCCTGCACTCCGCCGCATTCCACCGTGCGCCCCTCAATCATCGGGCCGTGGCCATCGGCCGGGATCGGCAGCAGTTGCATCAAGCGCTCAGCGAGTATTGGCAGCACGGGCATTGTGATCAGGTCATCACCAGTCGCCGCACGGCCCTGGGCCAGCCCCTGCCGGTCTGGGTCTTCACCGGGATGGGGCCACAGTGGTGGGGAATGGGCCAGGAGCTGTATCGCAGCGAGCCGGTCTATCGCGACGCGGTGGATACCGCCGACCGACTGTTCCAGAACGTCTCCGGGTTCTCGATCGTTGCCCAAATGCTCAAGAGCAAGGGCGAGTCACGCATTACACAGACGGCCTTCGCGCAACCGGCGAACTTCATGCTTCAGTGGGGTCTGGCGGCGATGTTGTCTGCCGCCGGGGTCAAGCCCGGGGCCATCGTCGGCCACAGCGTTGGCGAGGTCACCGCAGCCTGCGTGAGTGGCGCGTTATCCCTGGACGATGCGGTGCGCGTCATCCATGAGCGCAGCCGGTTGCAAGCGACCACCGCAGGCACCGGCAGCATGCTGGCGGTAGGCATCGGCCAGAAAGAGGCGCAGGCATTGCTGGCTGATTACGAGGGGCGCATCGAAGTCGCGGCGGTCAACGGGCCAAACATGCTGACCCTGTCGGGGGAAACCGCGGCCATTGAAGCCCTGGCCCAGACACTGGAAACCCAGGAAATCTTCAACCGCCTGCTGACAGTCGAAGTGCCTTATCACAGCTACCTGATGGCGCCGATCCTGGATGAGCTGACCGCCGCCCTGAGCACCATCAGTGCCTGCCAACCCTCCATCCCGCTGGTCTCGACCGTGACCGGGCGCTATGCCAGCCAGGGCCAGTACGGCACCGACTACTGGCAGCACAACGTGCGGCAACCGGTGCATTTCTACCACGCGATCCAGACCTTGCTCGACGATGACTACGTCACCTTCGTCGAGATCGGCCCGCACCCGGTCCTGGCAGGCGCCTTGCGCGATTGCGCCAAGGTCCAGGCCAAGGAGATCCGCCTGGTCGAAACCCTGCGTCGCGAAGAACCGGAACAACAGCGCATGCAGCGTGTGGTCGCCCAGGTGTTCGCCAGTGGCTGCGACATCGACTGGCAACCACTGAACGGCCGCGGCCGCTTCACCGACCTGCCTAACTACCCATGGCAACGCGAACACCTTTGGCTTGAGAGTGAGCGCTCCAATTACCTGCGCATCGCCTCGACCCAAGTGCCCATGCTCGGCTACCGGCACTATCCGGCCAACGACACCTGGCTCAACGACCTGGATCACCAGGCCCTGGCCTACCTGAAGGAGCACGTGGTCTCGGGCGTCTCGATCATGCCGGCGGCAGGCTATGTCGAAACCCTGTTGGAGGCCGCGGCCGCGCTGTACCCGGACAGCCCGGGGCTGCGCCTCTCAGACCTGGAGATCCGCGCGCCGCTGGTGATTGCCAACAACAATCCTCTGGACTACGTGTCCACCTACTCCCGCGACAGCGGTCGGGTAACCCTCCACAGTATCGAGAGCGGCAGCATTGGCGCCGGTCAGGTCCACGCCGTCGGGCGGGTCGACGCACTGGCCACAAGCGAGCCTCAATCGCTTGACATTGCCGGGCTCCAAGCCTCGTTCGGCGGCGAATGGGAGCCCAAGGTGTTCTATCGCGAGCTGTCGCGCATCGGCCTCCAGTACGGACCGATGTTCCAGACCATCCGCTCGATCCGCGCCGACGCCAAGACCGGTCGGGCCCTGACCTTCATCGAGTGTTCAAGCGAACTCTCGAACCAGGGCTACCATGCTCATCCAACCGTTCTGGATGCCTGTTTCCAGTCATTGGTCGGCCTGCTGGAAGACAGCGACACCACCTATCTACCCACCGGTTTTCGCGAGCTGCGCCTGCTCGCCCCCGCGTTGCCCACACGTTGCTGGTGCCAGGCGGTAAGGACAAGTGCGACGGCTGCCTACGTTGAGTCCGACCTGACCATCACCGATGAACATGGCGTGGTCGTTGCCCAGATCAGGGGGATGCGCGTCACAGCTGTGCCCAACGCGCCCGGGCGCACCGACAAGTTCGGTGACCCGGTCAAACTGCAAATGGCCCGCTATGAATGGGCGGATGCCGGGACCCCACCCGAACCCAAGCGACTGGGTAACTGGCTGGTCGTCGAGGACGGTGCTTCCCGCGATCTGGCCGACCGTATCGTCGAGGACTTCCACAACGCCAGTGTCTCGGTCAGCGCCCGACTGCGTACCGGCCCCCAGGAGCGGGCCGATGGCCTGGAGATCAGCGTGCCCCTCGAATCCGCCGCCATCGAGCGAGCGCTGGGGCGCATGGGCCCATTGGCCGGCGTGGTCTTCGTCCACGGCGCCCAGGCCCGCCTGGACAGCCAGGACCCAACCGGCGCCCAGGCACTGCTGTTGATGATCGAGGTCAGCCGCTGCCTGGCCAGGCTTGAGCTCGAACAGCGGCCCAGGGCCTATGTGATCACCCACAACGCCTTCAAGATCATGGACAACGACGCACCGGTGCAACCGGCGCAAACAGCGTTGGCCGGATTTGCCCGGGTCGCCTTCAACGAAATCGAAGGCGTGCACTTCAGCAGCGTCGACCTGCCGGCTACGCCGTCCGCCGTGGACATCAACGCCTGCCTTCGTGAGTTGATGTGCGACGCGCCACAGGATGAAGTCGCCATTCGCCAGGGTCGTCGCTTCAGCAGCCGGCTTGAAGTCCAGCCGTGGTTGGCCGACGCCCTGGTGGAGGAAGTTGCTCTGGCGGGCACGGATAGGGCGGTCCTGGTCCGTCCCGATGAAGACGACACTAGCCTAGGCAGCGTGAAGCTCATCGAAACCCCGCGCGAACCCCTGGGCGCAGATGACATCGAGCTCAAGGTCCAACGCGTGGTGGTATCCAAACACGACCTGCAGGCAGCAGGCCATCCACCCTCCGGCCAGCACTATATCGAGCTGCTCGCCACCGTTACCCGCACCGGAGCCGAGGTCACCGACCTGCATCCTGGCCAACGGGTCTGCGGTCTTGCCCCCTTCACGTTCAGCAGCCACCTGCGCGGTCCGCGATCAGCCTTCCACCTGACCTCGCTGAGCGACGAGCAATGCAGCGACCGATTGCTGCTGGTAGCCGTGCGTGACGCCATCGCCCAGCACCTCATTGACCAGGCCGGTCTTGAGGCCGGCCTGTGTGCGCTGATCGAGGCAGATCCACTGGGCCTGGCCATCGATGCCGAACTCCAGCGCCGCGGCGTGCGTACCGTGCTGATCAACGTGCCCGACAGCAATGCCGCAGTCGCCAGCACGGTCATCACCGCCACTGGCAGTGCGCTGGACGCCGCCGTATGCGAACACACGGCCGGCCAGGGTTTTGACGCCATCATCGGTTCGATGCCGCGTTGGGATCGGCTGTACGGCTGGGAAGCGCTGGCCCGGGGCGGAGTGCTGATTGACACCGAAAAAACTGCACGCGCCTTTGCCCTGCCCGGCAATGCAGCCTCCCTGGTGCGCGCCGACCTGACATTGATCAGCCAACGGGCGCAGCTGTTCGCAACCTCCCTGCGCACGGCCGTGGAGCGCACCCGCCATGCTCAGGTCCCGGTCATCCCCAGCCTGACGATTTCCCTGGCCGACCTGGCCACGAGAAAGCTGTCAATGCTCGACAACGTGGATGTTCCGATCCTCATCGATTTTGATGAGGTGGAGAGCCCCCTCAAGGTCCAAGTCATGGAGACGGTGTCCTTCAGACCGGATGCCTCCTACCTGGTCACGGGCGGTTTCGGTGGCTTTGGTCAGAAAACCAGCCGCTGGCTGGTGGATCACGGCGCACGACATATCGTGCTCGCCGGGCGCAGCGGCGCCGATACTCCCGAGCGCCAGGCCTTTGTCGAAGAGCTGCGCCAGCAAGGCGCGAACGTGCTGGCCCTGGCCTGCGATCTGGCCGATGCCAGTGCCGTGCGCGACCTGATGGGCACCATCGCCGACAGCGCTGCGCCCCTGCGGGGTGTGTTCCACCTGGCCACGGTGATCATCGATGAGGCGATCCTCGAACTCGATCCTGCGCATTTCCTCCAGGTCATGCAGAGCAAGGCGCAGAGCGCGCTATGGCTGCACCAGGCGACGCAGGAAATCGAGCTCGACCATTTCGTGCTGTTCTCGTCCTTCGCCGGGTTGATCGGCAAC
This sequence comes from Pseudomonas sp. BLCC-B112, assembly GCF_028550695.1. Classification (NCBI taxonomy): domain Bacteria; kingdom Pseudomonadati; phylum Pseudomonadota; class Gammaproteobacteria; order Pseudomonadales; family Pseudomonadaceae; genus Pseudomonas; species Pseudomonas sp. BLCC-B112. Next base: position 302,881 of record NZ_JAQQGK010000001.1, on the reverse strand, counting down.
AGCAAGCAAGCCGCCTATGTCAGCGCCAACAGCTTCCTTGACGGCCTGACCTGGCATCGCCGGGCGCTGGGTTTGCCGGCACTGAGCATCAACTGGGGCGCGATTTCCGATACCGGCATCATTGCCCGCGATGAAAAGCTCGAACAGTTCATGCGCTACATGGGACTGCGCGGCATGGAGACTCGCGAAGCACTGCAGTGGCTGGAACGCGCAATGCGGCGGGATATCACCCAACTGGGCATTTCCCTGGTCAGCAGTTGGGCTGATTGGGCGCGGTACGAAACCCTCAGCCAGCAATCGCCACGTTTCATCGAGCTGATCGCCTCCGATGCCGAGGCCAGCAACGACGCCAGTGAACGCCTGCGGGAGGAAATCGTTGCGCTGCCGGAGACGGAACGCTTCGCGGTGCTGTCAGGCCTGATCGTGTCGTTGATCGCCGATGAACTGGAAACCAGTGCCGACACGGTTTCGATCGACAGACCGATTCTCGAGTTTGGTATCGACTCACTGATGGCGGCGGAGATTCAGGTGGTGCTGAAAAACAACCTGGGGATCAGCGTCTCGGTGATCGAGATCCTCAACAACCTGACGATTCGCGGCATGGCCAACGATGCCCTGGCCAACATGGGACTGAGCGACGATCTCGATGCTCAGCCCTCGACAACGGTTCAGGCACAGGAGCGACAAGCATGACTACTCACCTGCATATCGAGCGGCTGCGTGCCCAGTTGTTGGGTAAACAGGGAACCGCCAGCGTCGGTGCCGCGACCGGCCCGGAGCAGGGCCCACGAGCTACCCCGGCCAAGGTCAAAGTCGGCCCCGAACACTACGACTTTGCCTACTTCCCGGAGCTGCGCGAGTTCAGCAACACCCAGTGGTACTACAACACCCAGGGCTATGAATGGAACATGTTCCGCCAGCACCTGGGGGCATCCAGCGCCGTGGTGGAGATGGATGGGCGGCAACTGATCAACTACGCCTCCTACAACTACCTGGACTTGCTGGGCGATCCGCGGATGCAAGACGCCGCCAAACAGGCCGTGGACGCGTTCGGCACTTCGGCGGGCTCGGGAAGGATCAACATGGGCGAGATCCCGATCTTCACCGAGTTCGAGCAACTGATCAGCCAGACACTGGGGGTCGAGGATGCGGTAATGGCGGTCAATGGCTATGGCGCCAACGTCGCGACCCTGGGTTATCTGGCCCGCCGCCAGGATCTGGTGATCTATGACGAGCTGATCCACAACAGCATGCTCATGGGGGCCAAGCTCAGCGGAGCCCGGCGCCTGACCTTTCCCCACAACGACTATGACGCCTTGGAGCAACTGCTGGTGGAGCACCGCCAGCACTACGAACGGGTGCTGATCCTGACCGAGGGCGTCTACAGCATGGACGGGGATATTCCGGATATCCCGCGCATGATCGACATCAAGCGCCGCCATCACGCCCTGCTGATGGTGGATGAAGCCCACTCGATGGGAGTGATCGGCCCCCGCGGGCTCGGCGTGGTCGACTACTTCGGCCTCGACGGTGCGGACATCGACATCCACTTCTCGTCCATGAGCAAGGCATTCGCCACGGTGGGAGGCTACATCGCCGGGCGCAAGGAGCTGATCGCGATCCTCAAGCACTACGCGCCGGGCCTGTTGCTGTACACCGCCGCGCCCACGCCGGCCAGTGCCGCCGCCGGCCTGCAAGCGTTGCGCATCATGCACGCCGAGCCGGAACGGGCACGGCGGGCGGTCAGCAATGCCGGCTACTTCCGGACCCAGGCCCGGGCAGCCGGTTTGGATACGGGCTTGAGTCATGATTCGGCGATCGTGCCGATCATGATGCCCGACGGCGAGACAGCGGTATGGACCACGGCCCAGCTGTTCGAACAGAACATCTGCACCTTCCCGATGATCTTTCCGGTGGTCCCGCGCAACACCGAACGCCTGCGTTTCTTTATCAGCGCCGCCCATACCCGGGAGCACATCGACCGTACCGTCGAGCTGCTGGTCGATCTGCGCAAGAACGCTCCCGCGAGCAAGGGGTTATTTTGAAACAGATACGTTTTGATCGATTCGGTCTGCCTTCCCGCGTGGCCTATTGCATCGAGGTTGAGTACCCGGGGCCACCTTCGCCCTGGGAGGTGCTGGTCGAGGTGGAAGTCTGCGCGCTCAACCCTGCCGATCTCGCACGCCTGTCGGGCCGCTACGGTGAATTGCCCCAGTTGCCCGCGACCCTTGGTCTTGAGGCCATTGGCCGGGTGATGGCCTGTGGCGCCTCGGTCGACCAGCTGTGCGAGGGGGACCGGGTGATTCTGCTCGGCAACGAAAACTGGTGCCAGCAGCGCCGCATTGCCGCCTCGCTGGTGCACAAGTTACCCCCGGAACTGGACCCGCTGCAGGCCGCCTCGCTCAAGGTCAGCGCCTGCACCGCCATCGAACTGCTGCGCCGGCAGAGCCAATTGGAGCCGGGGGCCTGGGTCATCCAGAACGCGCCCCTGTCGAGCGTCGGGCGGGCGGTGATGCAAGTCGCCCGGCATGACGGCCTGCGCACGCTGAATGTCGTCCGTCGCCCCGAAGCGGTGAGCGAAGTGCTCGCGGCCGGCGGCGATGCCGCAATCCTGGCCGGTGACCGATTGGTGCAAGAAGCCAAGGCCACCATGGGCTATGCCCTGGGGGGGCTGGTGCTGGATGCCGTGGGTGGTGAAGGTGTTGCGCCCCTGGGAGAACTGCTGGAGCCGGGGGGCACCATCATCCAGTACGGCATGCTTTCAGGACAACCGACCCAACTGGCCTGCGAGGATGTGATTTTCCGCGACATCAACCTCAAGGGCTTCTGGCTGGCCCGCCATCTGGCCCAGGTGTCCCATCAACATCGGGATGGACTGATGAGCGAAGCCACCGATTTGCTGGCCAAGAAGGTCCTGCAAGCGCAGGTGGCAGCGACCTACACGCTGGACGAAATCACCGTGGCACTGCGGCACTTCGAAACCCCGGGACGCAGGGGTCGCGTCTACCTGCTGCCCAACGGGCCGGTTCAGCACCTTTGCAGTGGAGGTCACCAGGATCATGGATGAAGTCAGCCAACGGCATGCTCCGCACGCCAATCCGCCCTCCGTGGATCAGGTGCCGCTCGTGCGACTGCGCAACCTGGGCAAGCGCTATGGCGACGTCATTGCGTTGCATGACATCAACCTGGACATCCCCAGCGGAGAAATGCTCGCCATCGTCGGGCCCTCGGGCAGCGGCAAAACCACGCTGCTGAACCTGATCGGGCTTCTGGACAAACCCTCATCCGGGCAAATCGAGCTGCAGGGCCACAGCGTGACCCAAAGCACCTCGGTGCACTATGCACAGCAACGCCTGCGCACCATCGGTTTCGTTTTCCAGAGCTTCAACCTGATCCCGGTGCTCGACGCCCTGGACAATGTGCTGCTGCCCTTGCGGATCGCCGGCCGTATCAGCGCGCAGCAGCGCCAGCGCGCCTGCCACTTGCTGCAAGAGGTCGGCCTGGCCGGGCATCTGCACCAGCGCCCGGACAAAATGAGCGGCGGCCAGCGGCAACGGGTCGCCATTGCCCGAGCCTTGATCGCCCAACCACGCCTGGTGATCGCCGATGAACCGACGGCCAGCCTGGACAGTGAAAACGCCCATGCCGCGATGCAGTTGTTCCAACGGCTCAATCGCGGTCATGGCGTGACCTTCGTTTTCTCGACCCACGATGAGCGGGCATTGGGCTACATGGACCGATGCCTGAGCTTGTGCGACGGGCGAATCATCAAGCAGGTTCAGTCATGCACTCATTGATACTCGCGCTGAAAAACGCCTTCCGCAACGGACGACGAACCCTGGTCACGCTGCTGGCCATCGCCTTTGGCCTGGCGGCAATCAACCTGTTCAGCGGCTATGTCGCCAATGTCTACAAAGGGCTGGAGGATCTGGCGGTGATGGGCGAGCGCCTTGGCCACCTGACCCTGACCAAACGTGGCTTCTGGCTCGAAGGCAAACTCGATCCGACGCCGTACCTGATCGTTCCCGAAGAGGCGCAGCGCATCGAGAACGTGCTGCGCGCTGCGCCGCACATCAAACATGTCTCGCCCAGGCTGAGCCTGAACGGACTGGCCTCCAATGGCCGCGCATCGACCATCTTCATCAGCGAAAGTATCGCGCCAGAGGACGACCAGGCCCTGGGCGGCTCGGCTCTGGGCTACTCCAACGGTCAACTCGATGCCCGGAATGAAATGGGGGTCGCGGTGTCCTCGGACCTCGCCAAGCTGTTGAACCTGCAACAGGACACGGTGTTCAGCCTGCTGTCGAGCACCTTCGACGGACAGGCCAATGCCGTGGACGCCATGGTCACCGACGTGTTCAACACCGGCACCGCCAGTACCAACGACAAGTTCATCCTGCTGCCCCTCAAGCTGGCCCAGGCGCTGCTCAACACCGACGCCATCGAACGCTTTGTCGTGGTACTCGATGATGCCGGGATGACCGAGACCATGGGCGAGCAATTGCAGGACAAGCTGCGGGCCGCAGGCATCGACGTCGAGTTCAGAACCTGGAAGCAACTGTCGAACTTCTATACCCAGGTCAAAAGCCTGTTCGACGTGATCTTCTCCTTTATCGCCTCGATCGTTCTGGTGATCTCGGCCATGAGCGTCGCCAACACCATGTCGATGGCGGTGGTGGAGCGCACCCGCGAAATCGGCACGCTGCGGGCCCTCGGGCTTTCGCAGAATGGGGTGATCCGGCTGTTTGCCCTGGAAGGTTTCTGGATCGCCGCCTTCGGTTGCCTGCTGGGACTGGTCCTGACCCTGGTGGTGGCCCTGGGGATCAATCTCGCCCAGATCGGCTACATCCCCCCGAACCTGTCCACAGAAGTACCGCTGCAGGTCGATCTGGACTGGCTGCGCATCGTCTCGACCGCGCTGGTGGTCACTGTGTTCGCCGTACTGTGCGCCGCCTATCCGGCGTACAAGGCCACGCGCCATGAAATTGTCGACGCACTCACGTTCGTTTAGTCGGCCACCAGGCCACAGGTCACTCACTCAAGAAAAAGGCTTCGTCATGCTCAAATACATCCTGGCCCTGCTCATGGGCTTGAGCGGCGCTCAGAGTTCGATGTCATACGCAGACTCGTCCCCCCTTACCCCACAGCAGATCGTCGCTGCCAGCGACCGTGCCCGAGGGGGCGGTCTGAGCGGTATCGAATGGAAAATCGACATCACCGGTGAGGACAGCAAGGGCCCCCTGGGCAAGCACAGCTACCTGGTCAAGGCCAGCGGCAACAACAGCCTGGCGCAAACCATCTATCCGCCCCGTAACCGAGGGGCTCGGCTGCTGCAGCTGGAACGCAACATGTGGTTTGGCAAGCCCAGCCTGAGCAAGCCGGTGTCGATTTCGGCACGCCAGAAGATGATCGGCATGGCCTCCAATGGCGATATTGCCTCGACCAATTACGCCAATGACTACAACGCCTCAGTGCTGCGCAGCGAACCGGTCAACGGCGAAGACAGCCATGTACTGGAGCTGCTGGCCAAGAATCGCTTCGTCACCTACGACCGCATCATCTATTACGTCTCAAGCACCCGCCTGGTACCGCTGAAGGCCGAGTTCTACACGGTCTCGGGCAAGTTGTTCAAAACCGCCAGCTTCGACGCCTACAGCAACCTGGAACTGGACAATGGCCAGCACCAGCTGTTCATCAAGCACATGACCATCCGGGATGCCATCGAGCCGTCCAGCTACTCGGTCCTCGACTATCAGGATGTGAAGTTGCAAACCTTCGCCGCCGACACCTTCAGCATCGACTCGCTCAATCGCCCCTGAATCAGGATGAAACAACGCATGCCACGCCCAAGGATGGGGTACCCGCAGGCGGCTCGATGGCGAGCCGGCCCGCTACAACCGCGGCTCTGGCTGCTGGTGCTCTGCTGCAGTGCCGCGCCGTCCGCCAGCGCCCAGGACAGCCTGACACTGCACAGCGACCTGACCGTCCTCAGCTATGCCACCTGGAACCGGCTGAACCAGGACGCATTGGCCAACCCGGACAATCTGATCGCTCAACTGCCACGACGCCAGATGGAGCTGGCGCCACGCCCGGATTTCAGCCTCACGACCTCGTCATGTTTTTTTCAGTTCAAGCCACGGGCGTTCCTCAGTGCCCGGGGAGAGAGTTTTGCTACGGGCGACCAACACACCTCCGGTGATGCCTATGTGAACGAAGCACGCCTGTCCTGCTCGCTGCCCAATGCGCTCAACCTGGAGTTGGGACGCGGCACCTTGCTGTGGGGCAACGCAGTCCTGCTCTCGCCCAGCAATCCCTTTTTCCCCGAGACCGGCAAGACTGATCCGGTCAACGAGGTCTTCGGCAAAGACTTTGCACGGGCCACCCTGGCGCTTGCCGAGCACTGGCAAATCGAGGGCATGCGCAGCGTCAGTAGCAACTCGCGAGACATGAGCGCGCAGCACTTTTCCCCCATCAGCGCGGTGAAGCTCAACTGGACCGCAGAGGCCGCGACGGCCAGCCTGCTGGCCTCCAAACGCGACAACGGCGTCAGGCGACTGGGGGCCTATGGCACCCTCACCGTCTCCGATGCGTGGCTGCTCTACCTGGATGGTTCGCTGGGGCAAGGCCGCGACATTCCCTTGCCTGTGGCTCCCACGGCGCAAACCAGGGCCTGGCACTTCGAACACCAGCCGATGGCCGACCGCAGGCTGCGCAAAAGCCTGCTGCTAGGCAGCGGTTACACCTTGGAGTCCGGCTGGACCCACACCCTGGAAGCGCTCTACAACGGTGACGGCTATAGCCCGTCCGAGCGCGAGGACTATCAGCGGGTGATTGGCCAGAGCAACGCCGCGCTGATGCTGGGTGATGACAATGCGGCCCAAGTGCTGGGGCAAGCCCTGCTCACTGCCCGGCAAGGTCTGCTGGGGCAGCGCTACGCCATGTACCAGATCGACCGCAACGACTGGTTCAACACCTGGGACCTGGCACTGCGCTACACCCAGGCCTTCGACTCGCCACGGGGCGGCAATCTGGCGCTGTCGCTGAACTACAAAATGAACGATCACAGCGAACTGTTCACCTTTGCCCAGTGGAATACCGGCAATGGGCAGTCCGAGTTTGCACAACTGTCTCGCTCTTCAGTCATCAGTGGCATCCGCTACTACTTTTGAAACCCGTATCCGCAGACCTGTCAGGGCCCCCGTCATTGGCCAGGACACTCGCTGATCGAGGAGAAAAGGCTGATGAAGCGGTTCGGATTGAGCGCCAAGCGCTGAGCATTCAACGTCGCCGATCACCTGCATGACACCGTTGTATGCCGCGCCGATGCCCGTAGAATGGGCGCACTCAAATCGCAGGGAAGCGGCATTTCAAGCACGGAACGGCTGCACCCCGCCCCTGCTCATGGCCGCCCCCCGCGACACCATGAGCCTGTGCATCCTGGGCGGGATTGTCGGCTCCAGGCAGAAGGACTATGACAAAAGCGAAGCCTTCAACTACATCGCTTACGCCGCCCAGCACAATGAATCCTGCGCGGAAGCGGGCCTGTACGACATCTACAACCTTGGCAAGTTGGACCAGCCCGCGAACAAGGCATTGGCCATGGCCTGGCTGGAACGCGCCGCTCGGCATGGCGACGAGGACTCGCAACAAGAGATGCTGCGCAGCAGCGAACAGGACAATTTGCCACTGGCCTACGCCTGGGCCCGAACCCTCGATGACGCCCAAAGGCTCGAAGCGCTGAAACGCAAGATGAGCCCTCAGCAAACAGCTGAAGGCGAACAGCACTACACCCGGCTACTCAGCCAGCTCCCCTCCAAAAAGGATCTGGAGCAGGCGCTGCGCCAGAACGTCATCCTCCTGGGCACAGGGGATATCTACTACGACTACCCGGAGGTGTTCGCGGGCATGTCGCCTGAGCAACAGCATGCTTTCGTCGCCCAGTTGGTGGACATGCAGGACCGCTACCCGAAGTTCCACACCCGCGGCCAACTGGTGGCCTACGCCTTGATTTCCCGCCTGGTGCAAAGCACCGGGCCGGCCGTGGACCTGTGGCAAGACCCGGCGCTGCAGGCCGTGCTGGAGGACGATGACCTGAGCGTGGAAGACAGCGTGGCCAAGGCCAAAATCCTCCTGGCCAAGCGCAAGCCATAGCAGCGGCTGGCGCTACGCCTTTTGCAGCCGCCGCCGAGGTGTCGCGCGCAAGGCCCAAGGGCCCTTTGCCGCAGCCAAACAGGCGCTGCGGTTTGGGTTGTACGCCCTCTCAAACCCCGTAGAATGCGCAACCTTGAGCCCTTGGGCCCATGCAGCATGGAATCGCTGGTGTCGACACCCAAGCACGGAATGGCTAACGCTCCACCCTCTCCCGTCTCTGCCTGATTTCATGCGCGTCTTTTTTCATTCGCCGATCAGGAAATATCCATTGAAATTGTTCAACGTGCTGCCACTGGCCTTGGCTGTCTTGCTGGCGGCTTGCGCCTCCACGACGCCGGAAAACACCGCACCGAAAATCCCCGAACTGAATGACACCCTGCCCAAGCTGACGCTGGAAAGTGTCTTGCCCAAGGTCAGCACCAACGAATACTGCAACCCGGCCATGGAGGCCGATCTGCTGTACGGCATCGGTTACAAGCTGAACGAGATCGAGGACTACAAGAACGCCAAGGGCTGCTTCGCCATGGCCGCGCCGCACTACACCCGGGCCTTCTGCTACCTGTCCACCACCACCGACCAGGAAACGGACAAGCCCAAGGCCGAGCGCGACCGCGAGTCGTTCAACTACATCGCCTACTCGGCGTCGCAGAACGATTGGTGCGCCGAGTACGGCATGTACGCCACCTACTGGTTCGGCGACAAGGACATCCCCAAAGACCGGGACCTGGCCCTGCGCTGGCTGGAACGCTCGGCGCTGCACGGCAACCCGGAACCGCAGCAGAGCCTGGCCGACGCCGCCGAAGAGTCCGGCGATCTGGTGAAGGCCTACGCCTGGTTGAAGGTTATCGACAACACCGAAGACACCAGCCAGCTGGATGCCCTGAAAGGCAAGATGAGTCCTGAGCAACTGGCCGAAGGCGAACAGCGCTTTGCCGACCTCAAGAAGCGCGTAACCAGCAAGCAGGTGATGTACGACGAGGCGCGGGATGAGGAGGTGGCGATTTTCTCGGCCGAGATCCATTTCGATCTCCCCGACCTGTTCCAGGGCATGACCACGGCCCAGCGCCAGGCCTTTGTCAAAGCGGCCATCGCCAAGGCCCGGGACAGCGGCAAGTTCGATCTGCATTACGCGCTGACCCAGTACATTATCGTCTCGCGCCTGGCCCAACAGCGTTACCCCGGTGTCGACGTGCTGCAGAACCCGAAGCTGGTGGCCGCGATCAACCACGTCAACGACGGCCTGGAAGCCACGGCGAAGAAGTCCCTGGCGATCATGCAGAAAAGCTACAAATAACCGCCCCCCCACCGACGTAGGAGCCGGCTTGCCGGCGAAGAGGCCCGCGAGCCTTGCATCGCCCCTGCCGGCGCTTTCGCTGGCAAGCCAGCTCCTACAGGGGTTCGGGGTTGACGATGACGGTGCAGGTGATGCCCGCCGCCAGCAGCACGCCTTCCGGCACTTCATCAATGTGGATGCGCACCGGCACGCGCTGGGCCAGGCGCACCCAGTTGAAGGTCGGGTTGACGTCGGCGATCAGTTCGCGGCTTTCCGGGTTGTCGCGGTCGTAGATGCCGCGGGAAATGCTTTCCACATGCCCCTTGAGCACTTCACCGCTCATCAGTTGCATGTCGGCCTTATCCCCCACGCGCACGTGGGGCAGCTTGGTTTCTTCGAAGAAGCCGTAGACCCAGAACGAGTTCATGTCGACCACCGCCATCTTCGCCTCGCCGATGCGTGCGTAGTCGCCGCGGTGCACGTTGAGGTTGGTGACGTAGCCGTCCACCGCCGCCCGTACCTGGGTGCGTTTGAGGTTGAGCTCCGCCGCTTCCAGCTGCGCCTGGGCGTGCTGGTAATCGGCCAGGGCCGAGTCGGCGATGTTGCCGGCGTCGTCGCGGTTTTCCTTGGAGATCACCAGGTTGTCCATGTCGGCGCGGCGCCGGGCGTTGACCTTGCGCATCTCCCAGGTGGCCTTCTTCGAGGCCACCAGCGCTTGCGCCTGCTTGACCGCGATCTGGTAGTGCTCGGGGTCGATCTGCATCAGCAGATCGCCCTTGCGCACCAGCTGGTTGTCCTTGACCGGCACGTCCACCACTTCGCCGGTGACGTCGGCGGCGACGTTGATGATGTCCGCGCGCACCCGGCCGTCACGGGTCCAGGGGGTGTACATGTAGTGCTCCCACAGGGTACGGCCGATCCACAGGGCCAGGGCCAGCACGAGCAGGGTGGCGAGCAGGCTGAAAAACTTTTTCATTGCGGGGGTCTCAACGGTAGACAGTGAGCGCCATGGCGCCGAACAGACAGCAGAACAGGCTCAGGCGCAGCAGCGCCGGGTGCCAGAAGAAGCGATACAGGTCATAGCCGGAAATGAACCGGTCCAGGGCCCAGGCCAGGGCCGCGGCGATGAAGAACATCAGGGTCATGGTGGGCATGTAAACGCCGTGGAAGGCGATTTCACGAGGCATGGTCAAGTCCTTGGGGTGCAGGCGCCGTTGGCTTGGCCACGGCATAGGCCGCCAGCGGCGACTGCGGGTCGAGCAGTGAAGTGCGGATGAAGTGCAGGTAGCTCTTGACCCGGCGCAGGGCCGAAGTGTCGAAGTGCGGGGCAAAGGGCTCGTCGGTGGCCTGGACCCGGCTGATGGCGTGGTCCACGGCGATCAGGCCGCGCTCCAGGTTGCTCTGGCTGGGCTGCAGGAACAGCCGCACCAGGGAGCGGCCCATGACCCGGATCGCCTGGCGCCAGGGCTGGGATTCGGCATAGGCCGGGTGCACCGGGAGGATCGCCTGTTCCTTGCGCAACTCGATGATGGCGTGGCCGACTTCCAGCACCACGAACATCCAGCGCAGCAGCTCGCTCTGCACCTTGGGCTGGCCCACCGCCAGGCCGTAGGCCTGGTGCAGCAGGTCACGGGTGCGGCTTTCGAAACTGGAGGCCAGGCCCTTGAGCTTGCCGCTGATGGCGTACACCACCTGGCCGCGCAGGTCCTGCTCCAGGCGCCGCCACAGCCAGCGGCTGTTGGGCGGCAGGATGATCGCCCCGGCCGCGGCGCAAACCAGCATGCCCATGACCATGGCGATGTAGTCGTTGATGAAGGTGTAGGGGTTGTAGACGGTCAGGTTGTCCGGCACCGAACCGGTACTGAAGAAGATCAGCAGCCCCAGGCCGACCCCGGCGTACTTGGGCCGCGAGGCGAGGAATGAACCGAGCACGATCACCGGCGCCAGCATCAGGCACAGCAGCGGGAAGCCGTCGATCCAGGGGAACACGAAGAACATTTCGACGAAGCCCACCAGGGCACCGATCAAGGTCCCGCAGGCCATCTGGAAGGCCATGCGCTTGGGGTTCGGCGTCGCGGCCGAGAGGCCGATGGTGGCGGCGGCGATCAGGGTCATGGTGGCGCCGCTGGGCCAGGCGGTGGCCACCCAGTAGCTGCCCAGCACCACCAGCACAAAGGCCGCGCGGATGCCCGAAGCGGCGCAGGCCAGCCAGTTGGTCTGCGGCGTGTAGGGCTCGTCCCAGCGCTCGCGTTCGTGACTGTGGTCGGCCAGGGACGCGTGGGTCTGGGCGTAGCTGTGCATCTCGTCGACGAAGCGGTAGAGCAGCTCGTAGGCGGTGTGAAAATCCAGCTGCTCGGCGTCGCTCGGACCGCTCTCCTGGAAGGCCGCCCGCAGGCTGCGCACCCGTGCTGGCAGTTCGGCCTTGTAGGCCGCCAGGGCCGTGGCCAGGCGCGCCGCATCGGGGCTGGTCAGGGCCCGGCCGGAGAAACCGTCCAGCAGTTCCGCCAGGTCCTGCAGGCCCGGCTTGATCGCCGCCACCACATGGTCGGCGCCGCTGCTGCGCAGCCGCTCGAGCAACTGGTGCAGGGCGTTGAAGCGCGTGGTGATGCCCATGAATTCGCTGTTCAAGCGGCTCAGGCGGCCATTGCGCCGGCGCATGTGCGGGTCTTCGAACACGGTGACGCTGCGCAGCCCTTCCAGGCCCACGGCCTCGGCGATGAAGCGCACGTTGCTGCTTTCAAAACTGTCGCGCTGGCTGCGCCCGCGCAGGCCGTCGGTGACGAACAGGGCGAACACCCCGAAGCGTTGGTACAGGGCGTTGCGCATGGCGGCGCTGGCGGTCTGCGGCAGGATCGCGGCGCTGACCAGGGTCGAGCAGAGAATCCCCAGGGAGATCTCCAGCACCCGCCACACCGCCGCCATGAAGGCGCCTTCCGGGTGGGCCAGGGCCGGCAAGCCGACCATGGCCGCGGTGTAACCGGCCAGCACGAAACCGTAGGCGCGAAAGTTGCGATAACGCGCGGCACCGGCCGAGCAGATGCCGACCCAAATCGCCAGGGAGCCGAGGAACAGCTCGGTGTTCTGGGCAAACAGGGCAATCAGTGCCACCATCACCGCCGAGCCGGTCAGGGTGCCGAGAAAGCGGTAGAAGCTCTTGGCGAACACCTGGCCGCTCTGCGGCTGCATGACGATGAACACGGTGATCATCGCCGTGCGCGGTTGCGGCAACTCCAGGCGCATGGCCAGCCACAGGGTGAGGAACGCGGCGGCCAGGACCTTGAAGATGTAAACCCAGGTCACGCCGTCGCTGCGCACCCAGTCGAAGAAACCCCGGCGCCATTCCAGGGAGTACAGCCAGCGCAAAGGGGCGGGCAAGGAAGTCATGAGGGCCTGCTTCAGTGGTCGAACACGGCCAGGGCCGCGGGGGTCTTGGGTGCCTGGGTGCGATTTTCCGCGGGGACGTCACGGCCGGCTTCAAGCCCGCCGCCCAGGGCCGTCACCAGATCCGCCTGGACGGTCAGGCGCGCGGCCTGCACCTGTTGCTGGATCTGCTGCTGGTGGAACAGCAGGCTCTGGGCGTTGAGCACGTTCAGGTAGTCGGTCAGGCCGCGCTGGAAGGCCACGGTGGCGATGTCGTAGGTCTTCTGCGCTGCGGCCACCGACTCGGCGGCGAAGGCTTGCTGCTTGTCCATGGACTCGCGGCGGATCAACTGGTCGGAGATGCTTTTCAGCGCGTCCACCAGGGTCTGGTTGTACCTGGCCACGGCCAGGTCGTAGCCGGCTGCGGCTTCACCCAGTTCCGAGCGCAGCCGCCCGCCGTCGAAGATCGGCAGGCTGATGGCCGGGCCGACGTTGTAGTTGAGTTTCTTGCCGGTGAGGAACTCCAGGGCCCCGCCGCCGGTGGCCATGAAGCCGAGGCTGCCCACCAGGTCGACGTTGGGGTAGAAGCCGGCGTGAGCCACATCGATGCCACGGGCCTGGGCCGCCACTTGCCAGCGGCTGGCGACCACGTCCGGGCGCTGGCCCAGCAGTTCGGCGGGCAGGGCCGAGGGCAGTTTCAGCGCCGCGCCCAGGGACAGGCTCGGTCGCTGCAGTTGCGCGCCCTCCCCCGGACCCTTGCCGGCCAGGGCCGCCAGTTGATTGCGGGTCAGGGCGATTGCTTCGTCCAGGGCGTCCAGCTGGCGATGGGTTTCCGGCAGCGGCGCCTCGGCCTGGCTGACTTCGAAATGGGTGCCGAGGCCGCCGTCCAGGCGTCGTTGCGCCAGTTCGAGAATCTGTTGCTGCTGCTTCAGGGTGGCGGCCACGATATCGCGCTGGGCGAAGTGCAGGGACAGCTGGATATAGCTGCGCACCACGTTGTTCACCAGTTCCAGCTGGGCCTGGCGGGCTTCGGCCACGCTCATGTGGGCCAGGTCGACGGCGCGCTCGGTGCTGTTGCTTTCCCGGCCCCAGAGGTCCAGGGCATAACTCAAGCCCAGGGCGGCGTTGTTGTCCCAGGTGGTGGTGTTGGCCAGGGCGCCGGGGCCGTAGAACTGATCGGTGGGCCAGTTGTGGCGCTTGAGGGTGGCGTCGCCCTTGATCTGCAACGACTCGGCCGACTCGGCAATGCCGGCCAGGGCCTTGGCCTGGCGCACCCGGGCGGCGGCCATGGCCAGGCTCGGGCTGCCTTGCACGGCAAGGCTGATCCAGCGGTTCAACTGCGGGTCGCCGTAGGCCTGCCACCACTGGGCACTGGGCCAGTGGGCCTCTTGCGCGGCGCTCTTGATCGCCTCGTCGGTGGCCAGTGTATTAGCGGGAAGTGTCTTGCCTTGTGGGGCAATGCCTCCGGTTCCGATGCAGCCGCTGATTGCTAACGATAAAGCCCAAACACTGAGGGTCTTGAACCCTCTGCTGATGCGACGCGGCACTGCTGCGAATTCCTGAAGATCGGGGGGGGAGTATTTCTCTCGTAGGCATCGGCTGGCCGGCGCAGCGATACGCCTGCTAAACCGCGTTGCGCGGATCGCCGGCAAACCGGCTCCTACGGATCGGCGCAATTCTAGGGGGCGGCCGGGGCGGCGATAAGGTGGGATTCCTGTGAATCTTTGTTACCGTAAACGCGATAATCCCTTGGTCGCCTATCCAAGCCCCCGTAACTTCGTGTCACAATTTGCCATCTCCCCAGAGAGCACCCCATGGACACTTTGCAAAACATGCGCGCCTTCAGTTGCGTCGCCGAAGCCGGTAGTTTCACCGCCGCGGCAGTGCAACTGGACACCACCACGGCCAACGTCTCGCGCGCAGTCTCCAATCTTGAGGCTCACCTGCAAACCCGCCTGCTCAACCGCACCACCCGCCGTATCGCCCTGACCGAAGCCGGCAAGCGCTACCTGCTGCGCTGCGAGCAGATCCTGGCCTACGTCGAAGAAGCCGAGGCCGAGGCCAGCGACGCCCACGCCCGCCCCGCCGGGCAATTGAAAGTGCACACCATGACCGGCATCGGCCAGCACTTCGTGATCGACGCCATCGCCCGCTATCGCAAGTCGCACCCGGACGTGACCTTCGACCTGACCATGGCCAACCGCGTGCCGGACCTTCTGGACGAGGGCTACGACGTGTCCATCGTCCTGGCCAGCGAGCTGCCGGACTCGGGGTTCGTCTCCCAGCGCCTGGGGATCACCTACAGCATCGTCTGCGCCTCCCCGGCCTACGTGAAAGCCAACGGCTGCCCGCACAAACCCAGCGACCTGCTCAACCATGCCTGCCTGCGCCTGGTGAGCCCGGTGATACCGCTTGAGAAGTGGGCTTTCGACGGCCCGGAAGGCCAGGAGATGGTGACCATCAACAGCTCGCCATTCCTGGTGAACTCCGCCGACGCCATGAAGACCGCGATCATCAGCGGCATGGGCGTTGGTGTGCTGCCGGTGTACGCCGCCATCGAAGGCCTGCGCAACGGCACCCTGGTACGGGTCATGCCCAAGTACCGCTCCCAGGAGTTGAACCTGTACGCCATCTACCCGTCGCGCCAGTACCTGGACGCCAAGATCAAGACCTGGGTCGAATACCTGCGCGGCTCCCTGCCGGAGATCCTCGCCGCGCACCAGGCGGAACTGGCGGCCTATGAACTGAGCGGCAGCCTGAGCGGCGCACGCCTGAGCACTTGAGCCCGCCCCCTTGAACCGGGGGCCTGTAGCCGCTGTCGAGCCAAGGCGAGGCTGCGCGGGCTCAGCCTGAGCAACTCTCGCCGAACCCTCCAGAGCGGCCACCAGGCCGCCCCTGTGCAAGCCATCGCAGCCTGCGGCAGCGGCTACAAAAAGCCGGTGGGGAATGTTAGCTTGCTTGGCATTCTCTCCCGCCTGATGAGTCTCCCCGCAATGAAAAAGACGGTACTTGCCTTCAGCCGCATCACCCCCGAGATGACCGAACGCCTGCAACAGGACTTCGAGGTCATCGTCCCCAACCCCAAGCTCGGGGACATCGCCGCGCAGTTCAATGAAGCCCTGCCCCAGGCCCACGGCCTGATCGGCGTCGGCCGCAAACTGGGACGCGCACAGCTGGAAAACGCCGCACGACTGGAAGTGGTGTCGAGCATCTCGGTGGGCTACGACAACTACGACCTGGACTACTTCAACGAACGCGGGCTGATGCTCACCAACACTCCCGACGTGCTCACCGAAAGCACCGCCGACCTGGCCTTTGCCCTGCTCATGGGCAGCGCCCGCCGGGTGGCCGAGCTGGACGCCTGGACCAAGGCCGGGCAATGGCAGGCCAGCGTCGGCCCGGCGCTGTTCGGCGGCGATGTGCACGGCAAGACCCTGGGCATCGTCGGCATGGGCAACATTGGCGCGGCCATCGCCCGGCGTGGGCGTTTGGGCTTCGGCATGCCGATTCTCTACAGCGGCAACAGCCGCAAGACTGCCCTGGAACAGGAACTGGGGGCGCAGTTCCGGAGCCTGGAGCAACTCTTGGCCGAGGCGGATTTCGTCTGCCTGGTGGTGCCGCTGAGCGACAAGACCCGACACCTGATCAGCCACCGCGAACTGGCGCTGATGAAACCCAGCGCGATCCTGGTGAACATTTCCCGGGGGCCGGTGGTGGATGAACCGGCGTTGATCGAAGCCTTGCAGAAGGGCCAGATCCGCGGCGCCGGCCTGGATGTGTACGAGAAAGAGCCGCTGGCAGAATCGCCGCTGTTCCAACTGAAAAATGCGCTGACCCTGCCGCACATTGGCTCGGCCACCCATGAAACCCGTGACGCCATGGCCAACCGCGCCATGGCCAACCTGCGCAGCGCCCTGCTGGGCGAACGCCCGCAGGATCTGGTCAACCCGCAAGTGTGGAAGGGCTGACCAGCCACTGCCTATCCCCCCCTGTAGCCGCTGCCGAGCCTGCGAGGCTGCGACAAGGTCCGCAGGACCTTCAGCGATAGCCCGGCAGAATCAGGTCGCCTGGTTTTGCGACGGCTGCGCCGCCGTTCGCAGCCTCGCGAGCTCGGCAGCGGCTACAGAGGCTGGCGCAGCCTTGGGTTTACGGAACACCAGCACGTTGCCCAGCATCACCAGCACCAGTCCAGCCAATGCCGGGGCGGTCCATTGGTAGCCTTCGGCAAAGGCCGAGACGTTCAGCGCCACCACCGGGAACAGCACCGTGCAATAGGCCGCCCGCTCCGGGCCCATGCGCCCGACCAGGGTCAGGTAGGCGGTAAAGCCGATCACCGAACCCGGTATCACCAGGTACAGCAGCGAGCCGATGTAGCGGGTGGTCCACTCCAGGTCGAAGGCAATGCCCTGGAACAGGCAATACACCGCCAGCATTGTCGCGCCGTAGGCCATGCCCCAGGCATTGGTGGTCATGGGCTTGAGTCCGGCTTTCTGCTGCAGGCTGGAGAGCATGTTGCCCGCCGAGAAGCACAAGGTGCCCAGCAGGGCCAGGCCCAGGCCCAGCAGGGTTTGCGGACTGGCGCTGTGGCCTGCCAGTTCCGGCCAGAACAGCAACCCCAGCCCCAGCAGGCCCAGACCGCCGCCCAGCAGCACGTTGCGGGCAATCTTCTGGCCAAAGAACACCCGCGCATTCAGGGCATTCCACAAGGTCGCGGTAGAAAACACCACCGCCACCAGGCCGCTGGGAATCCACTGGCTGGCGTGCAGAAAGCACATGAAATTGATGCAGAACAGGCACAGGCCCTGGGCCAGGCAGATCAGGTGGCCACGGCGGTTCATCGGCTGCAGCTTGCGGCTGAGCAGCAGCAAGACGAACAGCACCAGGGCCGCCAGGGCGAAGCGATAGACGATGGACACCGGAATCGCCACCACCCCCAGTTGCAGTTTCAGGGCGATCCAGGTGGTGCCCCAGATCAGCACGGTCAACAGGTACAGCGATAGGTTCATGGCGCGACTCCTTTATCAGGAGTGCAGTGTCCCGCCCGACCGACCTTGGGCGCTTGCATAAACTTGCGCTTTTTATCGGCCCGGGGCTGGCGGCGAACCGGCGAGGGAGTAGCATGCAAACCACCGGAAACCGGACCCCTTGCCGACTCGAACAGCATGCCCGCACTGGATACCCTGCAAGTCTTCCAAGCCTTGAACCGCTCGCCCCATGCTCGCCTGGAGCACAGCGCCGAGCTCGGAGACGGCTTGTCCGCAGCCTTGTGGAGCAACCATCACGACGCCCAGGAATATGAGGCGCCCGGCCACCACACCCTGTCCTGCTACCTGGCCGGCGGCACCGGCACCTTTCGCCGCGATCAGCCGGGCAGCAAAGGCGGCCCGGGCAAGCTGTGCATCCTGCCTGCCGAGCACCAATCGGCCTGGGTGATCAACGGCGATATCCGCCTGGCCCACGTGTATTTCAGCCCCGAGCAATTCGCCCTGGGTTGCGTCACCCTGCTGGACCGCGAACCCCGGGCAATGCAACTGCGCGAAAGCACCTTTGTCGACGACCCCGAGCAGACCCGGCGCTTTGCGCAACTGGTCCGCCTGAACTGGGACGAGCCCGGCGAGCGCCTGCTCACCAGCAGCCTGGCCCACGAGATGCTCTGCCATGCCCTGCTCAATCAAGTGGGCCTGCGCCAGGGTGCCCGGCTCAAGGGCGGCTTGGCCGCGCACCAGCGCCGCCTGCTGGTGGACTACATCGACAGCCAGCTGGACGCGCCCCTGAGCCTGGGCCAACTGGCGGGGTTGTGTGCGCTGTCGGAGTACCACTTCGCCCGCATGTTCCGCGCAAGCTTCGGCCTGCCGCCCCATCAATATGTGCTGGCCCGGCGCCTGAGCCGGGCCCGGCACCTGCTACGCAGCACTGCCCAGCCCCTGGGGGAGATTGCCCTGGCCTGTGGTTTTGCCAGTGCCAGCCACTTCAACAATCGCTTCCGCCAGGCCCTGGGTGGAACACCGGGGGACTACCGCCTGGCATTCCTGCGCTGAGGTTCGGCTTAATCCTGACCCGCCTCTGTAGGCCCCTTCTTATGCCAAAGTCCGCATCGGCACGGCTGAATAAGTAAATTACTCAAATTCTTTACCTAAACAGGACAACTCTTACCAAACAATCAATAAACTCCTACGCCGCCCTCTATAAAAGAGCACTTCCAACAAGTACCGATATGACAAACAAAAACATAAACAGGTAATTATTTTAAAACTTCAGTTATCACCCCATTCACAGAACTGATGATTCTTGTTTAACCCCAGCCCCAACTTAGTCTTTAGGCCTTGAATCCCCGGCATTACGCAAAGATTCAACAAACAGCCACACGCCTTCACCCCCATTAACTTCAACCCCAAAAAAGCCACACCCACAACTTCACCCACCACTCATCACATTTAAACAAAGCTGCAAAGACTCAACACATCAGCCCCCAATCGCCTTTCTCCTAAAACAACAAAAACAGAGGACGATGAAATGCCTTCAAGACACTGGCCACGACAATGGCTCAACCGCTCTACCCTACTTTGCGCCGGGCTGCTGGCCATCCCGGTAAAAGCCGAACTGCTTGAAGACAGCAGCGCGCGCCTGGAACTGCGCAACTATTACTTCAATCGGGACTATCGCGAAGGCACCGCGCCCAGCCGTGAAGAATGGGCACAAGGTTTGCTCTTGCGCCTGGACTCGGGGTTTACCGAGGGCCGCCTGGGTGTGGGTGCCGACGCCATCGGCATGCTCGGCATCAAGCTGGACTCCGCGCCTGGCCGAACCGGCACCGGGCTGCTGAAGGTGGGGCGCGATGGCCGGGCAGAGGATGACTATTGGAAACTGGCCCTGACCGGGAAGCTCAAGGCCAGCAAGACCCTGTTCAAGTTCGGCGCGCTGGTGCCACCGGTACTGCCCACCTTGAAACCCAACGACGGCCGCCTGTTTCCGCAGATTTTCGAAGGCGGGCTGCTGACCTCGAATGAAATCGATGACCTGGAGTTGACCGCCGGGCGCCTGAGCCGGGTCATGCAGCGCAACGCCACGCAGTACACGCCGCTGACCTTGAGCCCCTTGAACCGGCGCTTCCAGGGTCAGGGGGCAACGGCAGAACACTTCGACATGGCGGGCGTCGACTATCGGTTCCACAAGCAATGGCTGGCGCGGGTGCATGTCGCCCAACTGGAGGACATCTACCGCCAGCAGGTCTTCACCCTGGTCAACAAGAGCCCCTGGGGCGCAGGGACGTTCAACAGCGATCTGCGCTTGAGCCTGATGAACGACTATGGCAATGCCAAAGGCGGCAAGATCGACAACCGCGCTCTGCAGGGGCTGCTCGGCTATGCCTATAAAGGCCACAGCCTTGGCCTGGCTTATCAGCGAATGTTGGGAGACACCGGTTATGCCAACATCCTGGGCGCCGATGCCAACTTGATCAACTTATCGGTACTGGGTGACTTCGCCAATGCCAAGGAACGTTCCTGGGCACTTCGTTATGGCTATGACTTCGCCAACCTGGGTTTGCCGGGACTGAGTATCAACAGCCGCTATATATCCGGCAGCCATGCCGAAATCACCGGCACCCGAACCATTGGCAAGTCATGGGAGTTGGATAACGAACTGCGTTATGTCGTGCAACAAGGCCCACTGAAAAACTTGAGTGTGCGCCTGCGCACCGCACACTATCGCTCCAACTATGCCAAGAACTTCATTCGCGACACCGATGATACACGGCTGATGTTCAATTACGCCTGGAACATCAAGTAACCCAACAAGCAGAACCCATGTAGCGAATCAAACTCCTAGAGGTGATATCCACATGCAACGCCTACTATCGAACTGTTTGGCCGGTCTATTGTTTTCAAGTCTGATCCACTCCGCCGTGGCCAAACAAACCAGCCAAGCAGAAAACGTCCCGGAGTTCCGACCGGGTTACTTGATCGGTTATCTGAAACAGCAGGATCTGCCCAATAGTCTGTCGCTGTTACCACCACCTCCTGCGGTGGGCACGCCAGCCTTCGCGCTGGACCAGAGCATGGCTGAAAAAAGCCAGGCCTTGCGTGGCAGCAAACGCTGGGCGTTGGCCATCAGCGATGCCAACCTGAAATTCCCCGCCGCCGCAGAGACGTTTTCCTGTGCGCTGGATGCGCCAATCAGCGAACAGCAAACACCTGCGCTGTACAGAGTCTTGCGCCGGACCCTGACCGATGCCGGGCTGGCCACCTATCGCGCAAAGAAGCGCTACCAGCGCCCCCGGCCCTTCGTCTACAACCAGCAGCCCAGTTGCACCCCGGAAGATGAAGCCAAGCTGGCCGCGGATGGTTCCTACCCATCGGGCCACAGCGCCATCGGCTGGGCCTGGGCGCTGCTGTTGAGCGAACTGGCCCCCGAGCACGGCAACGCGCTCTGGGCCCGTGGCCGGGCCTATTCGGAAAGCCGCATGGTGTGCAACGTGCACTGGTACAGCGACGTCCGTGAAGGCCGCGAGATTGGCGCGACCACCGTGGCACGCTTGCACACCGATCCGACCTTCCAGGCCGACTTCGCCGTCGCCCGGCAAGAGCTGCTGGCCGTTCGCGCCAAGGGCCTGACCGCCAGCGGCGACTGTGCGGCGCAAGCGCAAGCCCTGGCGCTGGGCGCCGACTAAGGCGCCACGGCCACGCCCAGGACCAGGGTGCTCATCAGAACTCCAGGGTGCTGGACAGCGACACCTGGCGGGCATCCCCCATGGACACGAAGAACTTGCTGGCCGACGAGGTGTAGTAGGTCTTGTCGAACAGGTTCTTCACGTTGAGCTGGAACTTGACCTTCTGCCCTTCGACCCGGGTGTCGTAGGTGGCAAAGGCATCGGCCACGGTGTAGCCCGGCAGGTCGAAACTGTTGGGCGCATCCCCGGCGCGCTCGCCGACATAACGGGCCCCGGCGCCGACGCGCAGGCGGTCGCCACCGATCAGGCTGCCGAAGTCGTAGACCGCCGACAGCGAGCCGGTGTTCTTGGCCACGTTCTGCAGTTGCTTGCCCTTGTACTGGGTGTCCTTGGTCACTTCGGTGTCGGTGTAGGCGTAGCTGCCGATCAGGCTCCACTGATCGGTGAGCTGCCCGGTCAGGTCCAGTTCCAGGCCCTGGGAGTGCACCTCACCGGCGACGCTGGTGACCGTCTCGGTAGCGGTGGCGGTGGTCACCAGCACATTGCGCTTGGTGATATCGAACAGCGCCGCGCTGGCGGTGATGCGCCCGGGGATGTCGAGCTTGGCCCCCAGCTCCCAGGACTTGGCTTCTTCCGGGGCGATGGAGCCGTCGAGCACCGCGCTGCCACCGGCCAGATCGGCGATGCTGGAGTTCGGCTTGAACGACTCGGTGTAGCTGCCGTAGAGCGACAACTGGTCGGTGTAGCGATACACCAGCCCGGCCCGCGGCACGAATTTCTGCCCGTTGCTGTTGGTGTTGACCCGGAACGGCCGGCCCTTGCCGGCGTACTGGTCGTATTCCTGGAAACGTCCGCCGCCCACCAGAATCCACTGGTCGGTAAGGTGGATGGCGTCCTGGAAAAACAGCGAGTCGCTGCGCAACAGGTCGGTCTGCGCACTATCGTTGGCGCTGACTGTGGTTCCGGCCACCTCCCGGCCGTAGACCGGGTTCAGGTAGTTGAAGGTGGTCCGGCTTTTCTGCCGGATCAGGTCGGCGCGGTAGATCTTGCGGTACTCATCATCCAGGCCGAACACCAGATCGTGGCGCATGCCGCCCAGTTGCACCTGGCCCTCCAGGCTGACGGTGGCGTAGCGGTCGGTGGTCAGGGCGTCCTGGGTGCCGTCCATGGCCCGGGTCAGGGTGCCGTTGGCATTTACCGCGGTCAGGCGCACCTGGCTGGCGTCGTAGGTCTCGCGGTTCCAGCTGTAGCCGAAGTGGGCCTTCCAGTCGTCGCTGAGCTCGTGGTCGACTTCAAAGCGATACAGGTCCGAGCGCCCTTCCATGTTGTTGAACGGCTCGTCCAGGCGTCGGGTGGCCGGGATGTCCAGCGGGTGATTGGTCTTGGGATCGATGGCGGTGCCACGGTCGAAGGGGGTCAGGAACTCGCGGTGCTCATAGGCCAGCAACACCTTGGTGCGCTCGCCGTACCAGGCCAGGGACGGCGCCACCAGGGATTCGCGATGGGTGCCGAAGTTGCGCCAGTAGTCTTCGTCTTCATGGTCGACGATCAAGCGGTAGGCCAGCCCGAAATCACCCAGCGGGCCGGTGGTGTCCAGGCTGCCGCCGCTGCCGTTCTTGCCCGAGCCGTAGGTCGAGCCACGCACGGTCAGGGCCGTGGACTGCTGCAATTCAGGCTTCTTGCTGACAATGTTGATGACCCCACCCGGGTCCTGGATGCCGTACAGCAGAGACGACGGGCCCTTGAGCACTTCCACCCGGTCCGCCGTGGCATTCAGCGCCCGGCCCTGCACCACTGGCATGCTGTCGCGCATGATCGAACCGTTGCGGTTGTCACCGAAGCCGCGCAACAGCACCGCATCCTGGGTGCCGCCCAGGGTGTTGGTCTGGGTGATGCCGCTGACGTTCTTCAGGGCATCGTCCAGATTGCGCGGGGTCTGGTCCCGCAGCACCTGGGCCGGCACTACGTTGATGATCTGCGGGATTTCCTGGTTCAGCGCCTGGGAACGGGCCACCGAAGTGGTGGCCGGCGGCTGGTAGCTGGTGCTGTCGTCGAGGCCCGGGGTGGTGATGCTGGTGGCCCCCAGGTTCAGTGCGCCACTACTGGGCAAGGGTTCCAGGACCAGGGTGTGCGCGTCGCTGCGCCGGTAGGTGAAGCCGGAACCGCCCAGCAGACGCTGCAGGGCCTGTTCGGCGCTGAACGGGCCGCTCAGAGCCGGTGCCTTGAACGCATAAGGCGCTTCGTCGGTGTAGACCACGCTGATCCCGGTGACCCGGGTGAAATCGCTCAGGGCCTGGGGCAGCGGCTTGGCCACGATGGCAAAGTTGAACAGCGCACCGTGTTGCGCACTGCCGGCCTCGGCCGCCTGCGCCACGCTCAGGGGCAGCCACGCCAACCCCGACACCACCAGCGCCGAAGCGCCGAACCACCGTTTGACCGAAGCGTTTGCCGCCGAATGTGCCCTGGACTTCATGCTTGAGACTCGCGTGTAAAAAAGCCATGAATGCGAATTAGTCGCACTTTCAAGCACTACACGTGGCTCGAACGCAAAGACCTCACCTGTTTTTTGAAAATATTTTCACGATGGCGAAAACGCCCCCCCGCCCGATGCATTCCTTGTAGCCGCTGGCGCAGGCTGCGAACGAGCTGGGCGGCACTCCGACAAAGTGGTCGCGGCGGTCTTGAGGCCGCTGCTGGCTTGGCGGGAGATCGCCAAGCAAGGTCCTGCGGACCTTTTCGCAGCCTCGCAGGCTCGGCAGCGGCTACAAGGATCGGGGCGATTCTGGTGTCAGTTGAGGCGCTGGATGCGCCCGGCGCTGGTGCTGGAACCCACCGGCTGGCCCTGCTGGTCCATGGCCTTGAGGTACTGCAGCATCGCGTCCAGATCGCTGAGCCCGAGGTCGCTGCGGTTGCGGCCGCTCTTGAACAGGCTGAAGCGGTCGCCGCCATCGGCCAGGAAGCCATTCATCACCAGTCGGTAGTTGCCATCGGCCTGCAGCGGCTTGCCGTTGAGGCGCAGGCTGCCGGGCACTACGCGGCTGTCCAGCGGGCGCTGGGCGTCCCAGCGATAACTGAAGCCCTGGGACACTTGCAGGATGTTGGCATCGTCCGCGCCCTTCCATTGCTGGTTGAGCACCTGTTCGATCTGCCGCCCCGTGAGGTCGAAGGCGATCAGGTTGTTGTTGAACGGCTGCAAGGTCGCCAGTTGCCCGTAGTTCACCTGGGTCTGCCCCGGCTCCAGGGCCAGATCGCTGCGAATGCCGCCGGTGTTCATGAAGGCGATTTGCGCACCGTTGGC
Organism: Pseudomonas sp. BLCC-B112; assembly: GCF_028550695.1. Taxonomy (NCBI): domain Bacteria; kingdom Pseudomonadati; phylum Pseudomonadota; class Gammaproteobacteria; order Pseudomonadales; family Pseudomonadaceae; genus Pseudomonas; species Pseudomonas sp. BLCC-B112. Next base: position 278,131 of record NZ_JAQQGK010000001.1, on the reverse strand, counting down.
CCGACCACCCGCCAGATGGGCATCGGCGATCAGGTCGCCGATGGGCATTTCCCCGGCATTGTCAGCTCGCCGGGCAATCGGCGAGGCGGCAATCGCCCCTACCGGCTGGAGCAGCACCTGATTGCTGCGGGCCTCGACCTCCTGTTGCAGCTTCGCCAAGCCCTGGTCCTGCGGATAACGGGCCGGATCGGCCAGCAGGTTAAGGGCCTGGATGCTCGTCACCCGGTGCTGGCCCGGGGTCACTTGCAGGGTCAGGTGGGTCAACAGATGGCCGTAGGCATTGCCCTGGGTCACCAGCAATGGCCCGACCTTGCACAGGTAGCCCTGGTGCGAGTGAGCGCTGACCAACACGTCCACCGCCGGGTCCAGGCGCTTGGCCACGTCGACGATATCGCCACTCAACTGCGAGCAGTCCTGCTTATCGAAAGGTTCCGGGGTCGCGCCACCCTGGTGCACCACGGCGACGATGGCGTTGACCCCCTTGGCGTTGAGTTCGGGAATCAACTGGTTAATGGATTGGGCTTCATCGGCCACCTGCAAACCGCGCATGCCCTTGGCGCTGACCACCGAAGCCACGTCCCGCAGCACTGCGCCGACGAAGGCCACCTTGACCCCGCGCACCTCTTCGATGCGGTAGGCCGGCAACAGCGGCTGGCCGGTGTCGCTGTCCAGCAGGTTGGCCGCCAGGTAGGGGAAACCGCTGCCGGGGTAATTCGGGCGGAACTGGCAGGCCTTGTCCGGCCGCGATGACTGGCAGCCGCCATTGAGCTGGCGCAGGAACTCGGCCTTGCCGTTGTCCAGTTCGTGGTTGCCGATGGCGCTGAGTTTCATGTCCATGTGGCGCAGGGCTTCCAGGGTCGGCTCGTCGGCCCACATGGCCGACAGCGGCGGGCTGCCGCCCACCAGATCGCCGGCGCCGATGAACAGCAGTTGCGGGTCCTGCTGGCGCAGCTGGGTGAGCATGCCGCCCAGGGTGGCGATACCGCCGGCCGCAAGCTTGCGCACCCCGCCGGGGGCCTGGGGGTCCTTGTAGCTGAAGGGGTTGGCCTGCAAATAGCCGTGCAAGTCGTTGATGGCGACGATGTTCACCGCCACCGGTTGCGGCTCGCGCGGCAGCGAGCTGCAACCGGCCAGAGTAACCAGGGCCAGGGTCAGTGCACCCAGCACCCGGGGCATGGGACGAAGACGGGACATGAAAGAAATCCTTGGCAGATCAGCAAAAAAAAGGCCGCTGACACAGGCCTGGATCGGACAGAGACGAGCGCTGGGGAACAGCGCTCGCCGTCGATCGTCCGAACGCGGCCCGTGCCTACGGCAGCGGCTACAGGTCACGTCAGGTCATCAGGCCGGTTGCAGATTGCCCTGGACCGTGGGTACGGGGGCCTTCAGGGCGGTGCCCATGCCGGCGCGCAGCAACAGGATCTTCAGGTGGTCGGTGATGCGCTCGACCCGGTCCTGGAAGTGGTTGTGGAAAATCATGCTGCCCAGGGCGATGGCGATACCCAGGGCCGTGGCGTAGAGCGCGGTGCCGATGCCCTTGGACACTTCACCGGGGTCGCTGACGCCGGTCTCGGCCAGGGCCTTGAAGGTGTCGATGATCCCCAGGATGGTGCCCAAGAGGCCCAGCAAGGGCGCGGCGGTGACCACGGTTTCCAGCAGCCACAAGCCATGCATCAGCTTGCTGCGGGTGGCGATGTAGATCGACTCGCTGAGGTCTTCCAGGTCCTTGTGGCTGGCCAACCCCTGCTTGTGGGCGAACAGCTCGGCGACCATCTCCAGGGGCAGGCTGTTGCGCTGGCGCAGCTCGGCGGGCAGGTCGTCGACGCTGTGCATTTTCGGGTTGAGCACGGCCTCCAGTTTCTTCGCCTGGCGCAGGCTGAAGCTGAAGTAGATGCCGCGTTCCACGGCGATAAAGGCGGCAATCGCGGCGGCGCCGTACATGGTGTAGAAGGTGATGTCGTGCAGCAGATTCATGTCCATCGTCATTTCCTCTTGGGCCCGAAGGCCATCAGAACCCGGCTTCCAGGGAGACCATCGCGGTGCGTTCCTCACCGACGTTGTAATAGGCCGTGCTCGGTGCCAGGCCATTGGTGCGCTGGGTGTTGAACGACACGGTGCGGGTCGAGGCCAGGTATTCCTTGTCGAACACGTTGAGCATGGAGAAGCGCAGGGTCGCGGACTTCAGCACTTTCTTGTCCACCGGCAAGTGGATACCGGCATTGAGATCCACCACGGTGCGGCCGGCGATCTTCTCGTCGTTGGTCAGGTCGCCGTAGAAGGCGCCGACGTACTTGCCGACGACGTTGCCGTAGTAGCGCGAGTCGTCGTAGCCCAGGCTCAGGTTGAACATGTTTTCCGGCACGTTGGCCAGTTGCTTGCCGGAGGTGGGCAGCAGCACGTTCTTGTTGCTCAGGTCGTCCATCTGCTCGGACTGGGTGTAGGTGTACGAGGCGTAGTAGTTGAAGTCGTGGGGCAACTTGCCGCTCCACTCCAGTTCCAGGCCGCGGTTCTTCACTTCGCCAACGTTGGCCACCACATAGTCGCCGTTGACGTCGGTGGTGGAGATCTGCCGGTCCTTGAAGCTGATGTAGAACAGGGTCGCGCTCAGGGCCATGTTGTCTTCGCTGTAGCGCCAGCCCAGTTCCTGGTTCCAGCTCAGCTCGGGTTTCAGGCTGATGGAATCGCCCTTGTTGTAGAGCACGTAGTTGGGCGGCGTGCGCATGTTGCGGGTGACGTTGTAGAAGGCCTGGTTGTTCGGGTCGATCTGGTACTTGGCGTTGAAGCTGGGCAGGAACTCGTGGTACCTGGCGTCGCGTTTTTCCGGCTTGTCGGTGAGGCTGCCGAGGTTGTTGCCGTCACGTTCCACGTACTGGTAGGCCAGGGCTCCGGTGAGGGTCAGGTCCGGGGTCGCCTGCCAGGTGTCCTGCACCCAGAGTTTCTGCGCCGGGGTCACGGTGTATTGGTGACGGCCCTGGACCGTGGCGCCGTTGCGGTCCACCAGTTGGTCGGAACCGTTGTAGTCGCCCCAGACATTTTCCGGAGCGCCATTGCCCTTGATCCCGATGAAGGGCTGGGTCTGGCGCTGGCGGGCGCGCTCGTACCAGTAGCCGACGTCCAGGCTGTGCTCTTCGTTGAGATCCCACTTGAGCTTGGTGGTCATCCCGGGGCGCCAGGTTTCAGTCCACGACGGCCGGTAGTAGGTGCCGGCAGGCAAGCCGCTCAGGTCGTAGTTGCCGGCCTTGTTCGAGCTGGCGGACAAGCTGGTGGCGGTCTGGCCGCTAAAGCTGCCGCCGTTGGACCACACGTAGTAGGGGTTCAAGGTCAGGCTCAGGTCGTCGCGCAGCTGGAAGCGCTGGGTCACCGAGGCGGTCAGGCTTTCAAAAGGGTTGCGGTTGAGCTTGTAGGACTGGGACACGCTGCCGTTCTTGAACACGGTGCTTTCCGAGTAGTCCAGGCGCCGGCCCTGGTTCTGGAACTGGGCCTTGCTCAGGCTGTTGTAGTTGTAGTTTTCCTGCTGGTTGTACTTGACGATGGCGTTGGTGGAGTTGCCGTTGCCGTCTTCGAACAGGGTGTTCCACTCGACCTTGTCAGCCCGCAGGGTGCCCTTGCCGCGCCACTTGTCGCCCTCGGTGTGGGACGCCGAGACCCAGGTCTTGAAGCCACCCAGGTCACCGGTATTGAGACGGGCGAAGCTCTTGCGCACGTTGTTCGAGCCGATGGACTGCTTGGCGAACACGCCGAAGTCCTTGGTCGGGCGCACGGTCACCAGGCCGATGTTGCCGCCGCTGGAGCCGATGTGCGGGCCGTCGGCTTCGGACGAGCCCTGGGTGACGAAGACTTCGCTGAAGTTCTCTGGGTCGCCCATCAGGTTCGGGTAGATGCTGTAGTCCCCCGAATCGTTGATCGGGAAACCATCGGCGGACAGCCCGACCTGGTCGGAGTTCATCCCGCGCATGGTGAAGTTGGTGCCGCTCAGGCCGGTGGCGTCGGTGCTGGAAACGTTGATCCCCGGGGTGTACTTGAGCTTGTCCACGGCGTTGGCAGTGGGGGCCATCTGGTCCATGGCCTCCTTGGTCACGGTGGAACGTCCCTTGGCGCTTTCTTCCTTGATCATGTGGCCGTTGCCCAGGGTCTGTTTACCGGCAACGTTCACCGAACCGACGTCAACTGTATCGTCGGCCAAAACCAATGGCGCAAAACTGCCCAGGCCCGATGCCAGAAGCAGGGCATAAAGTTTATTGATCTTCACGGGTCAATCCCTTGCTTACAACTTTCGTTAATAGGTGATGGGTTTATTCCACGTTGTAACTAAAGGTCGCGGTAAAACGTTGCTTGTTCTTGCCGGAGAACGCGTCCGAGGGAAACGGTGAAACTTTCTCCACGCGGCGCAAACTGGTTTGCGCCGCGCGATTGAGCAACATGTTCGGCGCCTTGTTTTCGATGCCACTGTCGAGCACGTTGCCGGCCCGATCGACTTCCAGCCAGATCACCACATCGCCCTGGGGACGTTGCAGCGAGGCCTCGCGGCCGCTGGGGTATTGCTTGTGCTTTTCCAGTTCCTTGCGCAAAGCGGCGGTGTACAGGCTTTCCTTGATTGCACTGGCGGGCGCCGCAGGTGCGGGGGCCGGAGCCGGTGCGGGAGCCGCTGGCGCCACCACCGGTTGCGGTGCTGCAACCACCGCCGGCTGCGGCGCGGGGGCACTCCTGGCCACCTGAGCCGGAGCCGGCTTGGGTGGTTGCGGCTTGGCCAGCAACGGCTTGGGCGCTGGGGGCTTGGGCTTGACCACCGGCTTGGGCTTGGGCGGCTCGATCACCAGCGGCTCTTCCTCGGGCACCACCAGCGGTGGCTCGGGCTCGATCGGCAGCGGCTCGGGCTCAGGCGGTGGTGGCTCTGCCGCGGCCACCAGTTCCGCCGCATCCACCAGGGCAATTTCCACCGTGCTTTCGTCGTACACCGGCTTGATCTGCAACTGTTGCAACTGACTGGCATAGATCACCAGCAACAACAGGCCGGCCGGCAGCAGGCACGCCAGCCACTTGCGAGTTCTATATAAACCGAACATGGCGTCAGGACTTGCGCGTAGCGATGGAGACGGAAGAGAAGCCATTGCCCTTGAGCAAGTCCATCACCGAAACCAGGCGTTTAACTTCCACGCCCTGATCGCTGTTGATAATGATCACCAACTTTTCGCTGCCGTTGTTCAGCACTTTAAGTTGTGCCAACAGCGCCCCTTCATCCAGGTCCTGGCCGTCGAGTTGCAGGCGTTCTTGCAGCCCCAGGGTAATCACCGCCTTGTTTTGCGGCTTCAATTGTTGCGCGGTACTGGCCACCGGCAACTGCGTCTTGATTCCCACGGCGGGAATCACGTTGAGACTGATCAGTACGAAGAACACCAGGAGAAACATCATCACATCGATCATCGGAATGATTTCGATGTGGGCCTTCTTCTTTTTTGCGACATCCCAGCTGCGCATCGTCTTGCTCCCGCTTCAGCCTTCCCTCCCTTGTGAGAGCTGAATCACAACCCTCGCCGATCCTGACCATGTGCTCAGGAATCCGCAGATCATCCGCGCCTGATATAACGGTTTGGTGACAGAAAGGTGTGATATCGATGAATGTTCGGGAGCTCTGGGACGGGCCTTTCAGCGCAGGACTATGAACCTGCCGAGGACTTGGTGCTGTTCGAACCCTAAGGCCGCCTGCAGGGAATCGAGGACCGCCTGAGGGTCCTTGCTGGAGAAACTGCCACTGACCCGGCGCGCTGCCAGTTGGTCATTGAGCAGCAGGATGCGTCCGGGGAAATAGCGCCGCAGGTCCTGCACCACCTCGGCCAGGGGCGCGTGGTAGTAGTTCAGCCAACCCTGGCGCCAGGCCAGTTGCGCTTCGCTGTCGACACCCTGCAACGGGGTCGCCTGGCCATGACCGTACGCCACCTGCTGGCCGGCACCGAGCACCTGCTGCGCCGCGCCTTTGGCGGCGGTGACCGCGACACGCCCGGACAGCACCGTGACCTGGGCACCGTCGGCTTGCAGACGCACTTCGAACTGGGTGCCCAGGACCCGCGCTTCGCCCTCCCCGGCCGCCACCACAAAGGGCGCGCCCGTGTGGCTGACGCTGAAGAAACCAGCGCCACGACGCAACTGCACATGCCGTTCGCCGTGGCGGAAGTCCACGGCAATGGCGCTGTCGGCGTCCAGGGTGACCTGACTCTGGTCGGCAAGAATCACCGTGCGTACCTGACCCGGCGCGGAAACGTAATCGGCGCCCAGGTCATCGAGCCAACGGCCCGGTTGCCAGCCGGCGCCCAGGGCGATCACCAGCAGCACACTGGCGGCCATGGCCAACCCTGCCGACCAGCGCCGTCGGGCCCGAGCACGGGCTCCGTCCATGGCACGCAGCAGGCCCTGCAGGGCCAAGGCGTCTTCATCCGCCAGGGTCCGCGCCGGCTGTTCACTCAACTCCCACAGCACCTGGGCCTGGGCATAGGCTTCGACGTGGGCCGGATCGGCCTGCAGCCATTGGCTGAAGGTGGCCTGGTCGCCACTGCTGGGCTGATCGTGGAGCAGGCTCAGCCAGGCCAGGGCGGCCTGTTCCTGGGCCGGCGTCGGGATGACACGGGAGCGCTGATTCACGGTGCATTCCTTGGCGTGCGCGGGGGCGCAGGTTCCCGCAGGCTGGCCTTGCAGGCTTCGAGGGCGCGCATCATGTGTTTTTCCACGGCGCTTTGGGACAGGCCCATGACCTTGGCGATCTCGGCGTACTTGCGCCCGTGGATACGGTTGAGCAGGAAGATCTGCCGGGTTCGCTGCGGCAGGCTGCGCAGGGCGGCCTCCACGTGTCGCAAGTCATTGCCGGCTTCCAGGGCGGCCTGGGGCTCGCTGCCCTGGTTGTCCTGCTGTTCCGGTAGCCAGCCTTCACTGACCCGCACCCGCGCGCCTTCGCTGCGCAAGTGATCGATGGCAATGTTGCCGGCGCAGCGCAGCAGGTAGGTGCTGAGCTCTTCGACCTGCACCAGGGGCCGGCGCCAGAAGCGCAGGAACAGGTCCTGCACCAGGTCCGCGGCGGTGGCCCGGCAGCCGACCCGGCGGCTGACCAAGGCTTCCATCTGCGAACGCTGGGACAGGAACACCTGCAGAAAATGCGCACGACTGCCCCGCAGATCGGGGTGATCCAGGTCGCTGGGTTCCGGTGGCAGGGCGCTCATCACGGGCCGCTCCCTCAGAACCGGGCCAGGGCCGCGAGGGGGCAGGCCAACAGACTGGCCCCCGCCATCGACAGCACCAGACGCGGGCGATAGGGCAGCAGCAACACCAGCAGCAAGGCACTGCACATCAGCACGGCGCACCACTGCACCAGCCCCAGGCTCCAGCCGGTGCCCTGCACTGCCGCCGCCAGCGACAGGCCCAGCAACAACCAGCCTCCCAGGCGCAGGCCCTGTTGGCGCCGAGTCGTGGGCTTGTGCCCCAGGAGTTCACCGTGATGCCGGTCCAGGGACAGGCACAGGCCGGTGAATCCGCTAAAACACAACAGCAGCGCCAGCAACATCAGTTCACCTCGGTGTCAGGGGGCAGAGGCCGCTGCCGGGCCGGTGTTTGCTGGCCGCGATGCAGCTTGCGCGCAGCCCAGGCCAGGAACAGGCCACTGCTCAGGCAGGCCAGGTCGAAGCCCGCCAGCATCCAGTCGCCACGCACCATGAAGCCGTCCATCAGGCTCGGGCTGGTCACAGCGTCCAGCAAGGGGATGCTGGAGAACAGCAAGGCGGCGAGGCTCAATTGCTCGACCCAGGCACGCCGCCCGGGCCGGACCACGGCATGCACCAGGCTCAGGCCCCACAGGATGAAGAAGCTGTTGACCTCCCACTCGGCGCGCTCGGCGAAGGCTGCCGGCAACAGCCGGTTGGCCCAGAAGAAGCCGGCCACCGCCAGCACCAGCCCGGACATGCTGGCAATGTTCAGCACTTCCACCAGGCGCAGCTCGAAGGGCATGACCCCGCTCTTGGCGTGCTTGAGCTGGCGCTTGCCCAGCCAGATCACCAGCCCGGTGCCGATCATCGCGGTGCTCGCCAGGCCGCAGATAAAGTACAGCCAGCGCAACACCGGACCGGCGAACAGGCCCATGTGCAAGCCATAGAAACTGCCGCCGATGGCCATGGGCAGGGACTGTTCGGGGCTGGCGTCCAACGGCTGGCCAGTGACCCCGTTGAACGACACGCTGCTGCCAAGATCCCGGGCCACCCGGTCGGCGCTGTGGCGCATGACGTGCACCGACGCATTCACATCCCCCGGGTGGTTGACCACCAGGCGCTGCGCATGGCCCCCCGGCCACTGTGCCAAGGCTTGCTTGAGCAGCGGGTCCAGGGCCGTCAGCGCTGCCGGCTGCCCAGCCGCCGGGATGCTGTTGCTGGCCGGCCGCAAGTCCTTGAAGAACGCATTGCTGTCACCCTTGTAGGCCACCAGGATGCTCGCCGGCATGACCATGGACATGAAGATCACCAGGCTGCTGTAGGTGATCATCAAGTGGAATGGCAGCACCAGCACACCCACCGCGTTGTGCCCGTCGAGCCAGGTGCGCTGGCCCTTGCGGGGCCGGAAGGTGAAGAAGTCCTTGAAGATTTTCTTGTGGATGATGATGCCGCTGATCAGGGCCACGAACATCACCATGGCGGCCAGGGTCGACAACCAGCGGCCCCAGGGATAAGGCATTTGCAACTGGAAGTGGAAGCGGTAGAAGAACTCGCCGCCACGGGTATCGCGCACCTGCAGTTCGCTGCCGGTGCTGGGGTCCAGGAGTTTTTCCGTGAACTCGCCGCGCTCGCCCGGGGCGCTCGGCGCCTGCCAGGCCACCGATAGCAGCGGCTGGCGCGCATCGGGCAGGGTAATGAACCAGCGCTGCGCGCCCTGGCCGTGCTGTTCCAGGTAACGCTGGGCCAGATCCAGGCTGATATCGGCATGCACGGCCCGAACCGGGGCCTCCGGCTGCATCCAGTGGGTAATTTCCTCCTTGAAGTAGGACAGGGTTCCGGTGAAGAAAATCGCGAACAGCAACCAGCCGAACACCAGCCCCGCCCAGGTGTGCAGCCAGGCCATGGACTGACGCAAACCTTCCTTCATGGCAAGGCCACCCAATAGGCGCTGCCGGCGACCAGCGCCAGCACCAGGCTTGGCAGCAACAGGCCGAACCAGGCCTGCCAGGCAGTGCGACAGGCGAAGCACCAGAGCACCGCCAAGAGATAGAACACAAAGGAGGCCATCATCCCGCTGAGCACGGCGTCGGCCCGGGGAATGGGCAGCAGCAGGGTCAGGCAGACGCTGGACAGCGCCGCCAGCAGGTAACCACCCAGGACCGCGGCACAGACCCGCGAGACCACTGCCAGACGATAGGAAGCGGGAACTCCGCCGGCCTTGCTTTTCATGTTTGAACCTTGCAGCGAGGGGATGCCCGGGGCACTGCGCAGGCCGTCGGGGAGAAACAGGCGCACAATACTAATGATAAATATTCTCATGTGCAAAAAAACACCGACAACGCGGCCCATTTCTGTCGGTACGGGCTGATTGCCGAATGCCCTGTCTCAACACTACAATGCGAACAATTCTTGTTCTCTTATGCGCCTTGTGGGTGCAGGAGCGTCCGACTTGTCCCATTGCGCTACCGTCGAAGGCCTCTACCAAGCCCATCACAGCTGGCTGAACACTTGGTTGCGGCGCCGGCTCGGCTGCCCCCACAGTGCCGCCGACCTGGCCCAGGACACCTTTATTCGCGTGCTCAGCGCCCGGGAAACACCGCCCCTGATCGAGCCCCGGGCGTTTCTCACCACCATCGCCAAACGGGTGCTGTTCAACCACTACCGACGCCAGGACCTGGAGCGGGCCTATCAGGAAACCCTGGCGCAGATGCCGGAACAGGTGGCCCCCTCCGAGGAGGAACGGGCCATCATCCTGCAGACCCTGATGGAGCTGGACGCCTTGCTCGACAGCCTGCCACGCCCGGTCAAGCGGGCCTTTCTGCTGTGTCAGCTCGATGGCCTGACCTACGGCCAGATTGCCGAGCAATTGAACATCTCCATCGCCACAGTCAAACGTCATCTGAACAAAGCCGCCATGCGTTGTTATTTCGCCCTGTGAGCCCCTCGATGAATCCACACCTCAATGGCCAGCCCGACTTCAGCAACGCCGTGGCCGAACAGGCCGTGCACTGGCTGATCGAAATGCAAGGCGGCCCCTTGAGCCCACGCCAGCAAGCGGCCTGGCAGCAATGGCACGACGCCCATAGCGAACACCAGCGAGCCTGGGCGCATATCCAACGGGTCAATCAGCGCTTGCGCGGCTTGTCCTCGCCCCTGGCCCACGCGGCCTTGAATGCACCGAAATCCGCCAGCCGGCGCCAGGCCCTGAAGCTGTTGCTGATTCTCGGTGCCGGCTCGGCCGCCGCCTGGGGCCTGCGGGAACACAACCCGCTGCCGCCGCTGTTGGCGGACTACCGCAGCTCCCTGGGCCAGCGGCGCACCTTGCAACTGAGCGATGGCAGCCAGTTGCAACTCAACACCAGCAGCGCGGTGGATGTGCGTTTCGATGGACAGCAACGACTGATCCGCCTGCTGGAGGGCGAGATCATGCTCAGCGCCGGCCAGGACGCCCGGCCGCTGGTGGTACAGACCGCCCAGGGGCAGGTCCGCCCCGCTGCCGCACGAATCAACCTGCGCCAGTTCAAGGAGCACAGCCAGTTGGCGGTGTTTTCCGGAACGGTCAGCGTGACGCCGGCGCACTACAGCGCAATGCCGCCTCAGGTAGCGGCCGGACAACAACTGAACTTCACCCACAGCAACTGGCAGCCGCCCCGGGCCCTGGATGCCGGCAGCGGTGCCTGGAACGAAGGCATGCTGGTGGCGGCCCATATGCGCCTGGCGGATTTCCTCGACGAGTTGGGGCGCTACCGTCGTGGCCAGTTGAACTGCGATGCCCAGGTGGCGGACCTGCTGATCTCAGGCAGTTATCCCCTGGATGACAGCGAGCGGATTCTCGACCTGCTGGCCATTAGCCTGCCGGTCAGGGTGCGGCGCTTTACCCGCTATTGGGTCACGGTCGAGGCCCGGGCCTGATTGTCGGGAACCACCATCCGTCGCTGGTTCTTTCGCTCAGGAAGATTTTTTCATGGCCGTTGAGCCGTTTTGCCCGGCTCGGGTGACAGAGAGGGAAAGCCACCTTGATTCCCCCTTCTCAGGATCGCCGTTCATGACCGAGCAACCCATCCGCCTCACGCCCCTGGCCCGTACCCTGCGTCACCTGTTGCTGGGCGCCAGCCTGAGTCTTGCCAGCCTGCCCCAGGTCCTGGCCGCCACCACCGAGACCAAGCCTTACCACATTGCCCCGACCAGCCTGGAAAGCGCGCTGAACCAGTTCGGTCGTGAAGCCGGGGTGCTGATCTCCTTCGGCTCAGAGGTCACCCGTGGCGTGCAAAGTCGTGGCCTGGAAGGTAACTACAGCCCGGAACAGGGCCTCAAAGCCCTGCTGCAAGGCACCGGCCTGCAAGCCCGGGCCGAGGGCCAGAATGCCTTCAGCCTGCAACCGGCCAACCCCGAGGCAGCCCCGGCGTCGGTGCAACTGGAGACCTCCAGCGTGGTCGGTGACTGGCTCGGCGATGCCCAGCAGAGCGATGTCTTCGAGCACCCCGGCGCCCGGGACGTGATTCGGCGGGAAGAGTTCGAGCGTCAGGGCGCGACCCAGGCCCGGGATGTGCTCAATCGGATTCCCGGGGTCAATGCACCGGACAACAACGGCACCGGCAGCCACGACATGGCCCTGAACTTCGGCATTCGCGGCCTCAATCCGCGTCTGGCCTCGCGCTCCACGGTGCTGATGGACGGCATACCGGTACCGTTCGCCCCCTACGGTCAGCCGCAACTGTCGTTTGCCCCCATCAGCATGGGCAACATGGATGCCGTGGACGTGGTGCGTGGCGGCGGCGCCGTGCGCTACGGCCCGCAGAACGTCGGCGGCATCGTCAACTTCGTGACCCGGGCGATTCCCGATGCGCCAACGGTCAAGGGCGGTTTTCAGACCGAGACCAGCCCCTCCTCCAGCCATGACGGTTTCAAGACCAGCGCCAACCTGCTGGCCGGCGGCACGGCCGACAATGGCCTGGGTGGCGCCCTGCTGTACTCCGGCACCCGCGGCGGCGACTGGCGCGAACACAGCGACACGCAGATCGACGACCTGATTCTCAAAGGCAAGTACCAGCTCGACGAGGCCAACAGCTTCAATGCCATGGCCCAGTACTACGAGGGTGAAGCGGACATGCCCGGCGGCCTGAACGTGGCGGACTACAAGGCCGATCCGTATCAGTCCACCCGTCCCTATGACAAATTCTGGGGCCGGCGCACGATGTTCAATGTCGGTTATCGCTATCAGGAAGATCGCCGGGAGTTCACCGTCAACAGTTTCTTCACCAAGACCCTGCGCAGCGGCTATCTGGACCAGGGCAGCTTCCTCTCCCTGTCACCCCGCGAGTACTGGGTCCGTGGCCTGGAAACCCGCTTCGCCCAGGGCTTCGACTTGGGGGACAGCAGCCATGAAGTGGGCGTCGGTTACCGCTACATCAACGAAGCCGGGCATGAACTGCGCTATCGCACGCCGTTGACCGCCAACCAGCAACTGCCCACCACCAACAGTCGCAACGACCGGGATACCCGTGGCGGCACCGAGGCCCACGCATTTTTCGTCGACGACCGGATCGATATCGGCAAGTGGACCCTGACCCCGGGCATCCGCTACGAGATGATCGAGTCCCAGCAGAGCAACAACCTCACCCACGTCAAATACCAGGGCGACTACAACACCGCGCTGCCGGCGCTGAATGTGCTGTATCACCTCAACGAGAGCTGGAACCTCTACGCCAATACCGAAGGCTCCTTCGGCAGCGTGCAATACAGCCAGATGCCCAACCGGGTGGCCAGCGGCGAGGTCAAACCGGAAAAAGCCCGCACCTGGGAACTGGGCACCCGCTATGACGATGGCAACCTGCGGGCGGAGATCGGCGCCTTCCTGATCAACTTCGACAACCAGTACGACAGCAACCAGACCAACGACACGGTGATCGCCCGGGGCGAAACCCGCCACCAGGGCATCGAGAGCAGCATCAACTACGCCCTGGACGGCCTCGATCCGGCGCTGGCCGGTTTCAATGTCTATGCCACCTATGCCTACGTCGATGCCACGATTCGTGAGGACGGTCCGAACAAGGGCAACCGCGTGCCCTTCTCCTCCAAGCACAAGGGCACCCTGGGGGTGAGCTACACCGAAGGTCCGTGGAAGCTCAACCTCGACAGCAGCTACCAGAGCAGCCAGTTCGCCGACAACGCCAACACCTCGCGTGAAAGTGCCGACGGCAGCAACGGCCGCATCCCCGGCTACATGCTGTTCAGCACCCGCGCCGGCTACGACTTCGGCCCGCAGCTGTCTGACCTGAATGTCGCGGTGGGCGTGAAGAACATCTTCAACCACCAGTACTTCACCCGCTCCTTCGACGACAACAACAAGGGCAAGTACGTGGGTGAGCCACGCACGCTCTATGTACAAACGTCAGTGGCGTTCTGACTTTTCTCGCCACAAAACAAAACGGGCCTGCAATGCAGGCCCGTGGGTTGGGGGAGAAACTCAGCCGTCAGCTATTGAGCGCGGCCTGTTGGTTTTCCAGGAATTCTTCTTCGAGCAGGGCATCCGCCTCGGTGCCGTCACTGCTGGGCACGGCCGCCGCACGTTTGCCGCGCAATTTACCGAACATGTGCTCCAGGGCACTTTCCAGCTTGATGGTCGCACCATCAATGGCCTGTTCCAGGGTGTCGGCCTTATGGGTCACGGAAATCGGCTGGTGACCTTTCGGACGGGCTTCCAGCTGGCAGCGCATATCGTCCGGACCTGACTTGCCACCGTTCTCGTCCCGCAGGTGGACCACGACCCGGGTCAGGTCTTCTTCGTAGCGTTCGAGCGTGCTTTCAACGGTGCTGCGCACCCACTCCTCCAACCGAAGGCTGCTTTGAATATGGTTATCGCTATGGACTTGGATTTGCATAGTTCTTCCCTTATTTCAGCTTGCTCGTAAGAGGGTCAAGGCAGGACGTTTGGACCTGCATTTCGTGACCTCTTGATTACACAATTAGGCACGGCGGCGAACATTTCAACCCCTTAAAAAAGATAAATATTCATACGCAAATAAAGCCGGACAAACTGCAAAGGCGCTGTTAAGGTCGGGAGTTAGCTCGATTCGGCCCCCTCGCTCAAACCCTCACAATTGCCCCTCTCCCAGGGGGTGCAGACCGCGAAAGATCTCCGCTTCTTCCACCAGCCAGTCATGCACCGCACGCACACCCGGATGGCTCAGGGCGCCCGGTGCATAGAGCAGCACATAACGCTTGTGATTGGGCACCGCCAGACCGAAAGGCACGATCAGGGTGCCGCGCTCCAGTTCGTCATTGAGCAGGGTGCGCCGGGCAATCGCCACGCCCATGCCGGCGATCGCCGCCTCGATGGTCAGGTGGTTGCGGTTGAAGGTGTGGCCACGACGCACATCCGCGCCCTCGAAACCGATGGCATTCAGGTAGAACTCCCATTCGGCGTATTCAAAGCTGCCGCGCCAGGCGGTGATGTCGTGCAGCAAGGGGAAATGCGCCAGGTCCGCCGGCCCGTGCAGCGGCGGACGGCCCCGCAGCAGACTCGGCGCGCAGACCGGGAAGATCTGCTCGTCCAGCAACGCGGTGGACTGCAAGCCGGGGTAGCTGCCGTCGTTCAGGTCGATGGCCAGGTCGAAGTCGCCTTCGTGCAAGGCCACGCTGCTGTCTTCGGCCACCAGCCGCAGCTGGATCTCCGGATAACGCTGTTGCAGCCGCGGCAGGCGCGGGGTCAGCCACTTGCCGAGAAACGAGGGGATCGAACGCAGACGCAGGGTGCCACTGATCATTCCCGCGTCCAGGCGCCGCAGCTCCGCATCGATGCTGCCGTAGGCCTCGCTCACCGTCAGCGCCAGGCGCTGGCCTTCGGCACTCAGTTCCACACCCCGGGGCCGACGGTGAAACAGGCGCAGACCCAGGCGCTCTTCCAACTGACGGATCTGCTGGCTGACCGCGCCGGGCGTGATGTGCAGTTCTTCAGCACAACGGGTAAAGGACAGGTGCCGCGCGGCACAGGAAAACACATGCAGCCAGACATAGGTCTGGGCATGAAACTGACGGCTCATCGTTTAGTCCTGCTAAAGGATCTCTTAGGAAGTTTCGTTGGTCAGTTCCGACCGACCCGGGCAGTATCGCCGACATTGCGCTTGGCCTACAAAAAATGGCAGCGATCCACCTTCCATTGCTTGTAAGGCTTTAGCATGGCTATCAGTGTTTTCGATCTTTTCAAAGTCGGTATCGGTCCCTCCAGTTCCCACACCGTGGGCCCGATGCGCGCCGCCGCCACCTTCGCCCAGGCGCTGTTCGACCTGGGCCTGGAGGATCAGGTACAGCGGGTGCAGATCCGCCTTTACGGCTCCCTCTCCGCCACCGGTGTCGGCCATGCCACCGACCGCGCCAGCGTCATGGGACTGATGGGCGAATGGCCCGACAGCATAGACCCGGGCAGCATCGGCCCACGCATCCAGCAACTGCGCGACAGCGGCCAATTGCTGCTGGGGGGGCGCACGAACATCGCCTTCGACTGGCAACAGGACCTGCTCCTGCTGGACCAAAGCCTGCCCTACCACCCCAACGCCATGTCCCTGACCGCCTCAGGCGAGCAAGGCACGCTGCTGGAACAGACCTACTACTCGGTAGGTGGTGGTTTCATCATCGAGGCCGCCCAGGTCGAGGCCGGAACTGAAGCCGGCGCCAGCGTCGAATTGCCTTACGACTTCAACAGCGCTGCTGAACTGCTGGCGCTGTGCAAGACCCACAAGCTGCGGGTCGGCGAGCTGATGCTGGCCAACGAAAGGGCTTGGCGCAGCGACGCCGAAATCCGTAGCGGCCTGCTGCATATCTGGTCGGTGATGCGCGAATGCGTCGAACAGGGCCTGCGCCACGAAGGCATCCTGCCTGGCGGCCTCGATGTCCCGCGGCGCGCCGCCAAGCTGCACCGCAGCCTGCTGGAAATCGGCAAGCCGAATGTCATCACCTCGACCCTCTCGGCCATGGAGTGGGTCAACCTCTACGCCCTGGCGGTAAACGAGGAAAACGCCGCCGGCGGGCGCATGGTCACCGCTCCTACCAACGGTGCAGCGGGGATCATCCCGGCGGTGCTGCACTACTACATGAAGTTCAATCCCCAGGCCTCTGACGACGACGTCGTGAACTTTTTCCTCGGTGCCGCGGCAGTGGGCATCCTGTGCAAGAAGAACGCCTCTATTTCCGGCGCCGAAGTCGGCTGCCAGGGCGAAGTGGGCTCGGCCTGCGCCATGGCCGCCGCGGGTTTGGCGGAAGTCCTCGGCGCCACCCCCGAGCAACTGGAAAACGCCGCCGAGATCGGCCTGGAACACAACCTCGGCCTGACCTGCGACCCGGTGGGCGGGCTGGTGCAGGTGCCCTGCATCGAGCGCAACGCGATTGCCGCGGTGAAAGCGATCAACGCCACCCAGATGGCCCTGCGCGGCGACGGCAAACACTTCATTTCCCTGGACCGGGTGATCCGCACCATGCGCGATACCGGCGCCGACATGCATGACAAATACAAAGAAACTTCACGGGGCGGCCTGGCAGTGAGCTGGGTGGAATGCTGAGGAGCCTTCCCTGACCGTCCGTAACACGTGAGCCCGAGCAAAAATAATAACGAGGCGATACCGATGACCGATGTACCCACACCTGCTGCCGAAAACCCCACAGTAGCCACACCCCGCGACACCGCAACAGCCCGGCAAGGCTGGAGCAAGCACGACACCACCTGGATGCTCGGCCTGTATGGCACCGCCATCGGCGCCGGCACCCTGTTCCTGCCGATCAACGCCGGGGTCGGTGGCTTCTGGCCATTGATCGTGCTGGCGCTGCTGGCCTTCCCCATGACCTTCTTCGCTCACCGCGGCCTGACCCGTTTCGTCCTCTCCGGGCGCTCCGGGGACATCACCGAGGTGGTGGAAGAACACTTCGGGGTCGGTGCCGGCAAGCTGATCACCCTGCTCTACTTCTTCGCCATCTTCCCGATCCTGCTGGTGTACAGCGTGGCCCTGACCAACACCCTGGGCAACTTCATGGAGCACCAGCTGCACATGACCCCGCCGCCTCGGGCGCTGCTGTCGCTGCTGCTGATCCTCGGCCTGATGGCCATCGTGCGTTGCGGCCAGGACGTGATCGTGCGGGCCATGAGCCTGCTGGTCTATCCGTTCGTCGCCGCCTTGCTGCTACTGGCCCTGAGCCTGATTCCCAACTGGAACGGCGCGTTCTTCGCTTCGGCCGGCGAGGGCATGCCCCTGCCGCTGTTCTTCAAGACCTTGTGGCTGGCGATTCCGGTGATGGTGTTCTCCTTCAACCATTCGCCGATCATCTCGGCCTTCGCCCTGGATCAGAAACGCCATTACGGCGCCCAGGCCGAACGCAAGAGCAGCGGCATCCTGGCCACGGCCCACGCCATGATGGTGCTGACGGTGATGTTCTTCTGCTTCAGCTGCGTGCTGGCCCTGTCGCCGGCGGACCTGGTGGCGGCCAAGGAACAGAACATCTCGATCCTGTCGTACCTGGCCAACCACTTCCAGACCCCGGTCATCGCCTACGCCGCACCGCTGATCGCCCTGGTGGCCATTACCAAGTCGTTCCTGGGCCACTACATCGGCGCCAGCGAAGGCTTCCAGGGGCTGATCGTAAAAAACCTGCGGGGGCGCTCGCTGTCGTCCACCCGCCTGGAAAAGATCACCGCGCTGTTCATGATCCTCACTTGCTGGGCCGTGGCCACCTTCAACCCGAGCATCCTGCACATTATCGAGACCATGGGCGGACCGGTGATCGCCTGCCTGCTGTTCCTGATGCCGATGTACGCGATCCAGCGGGTGCCTTCGCTGCGCCAGTATTCGGGCCAGCTGTCGAACCTGTTCGTGGTGCTGATCGGCCTGATCGCACTGTCTGCGATCATTTACTCGGTCGTGCCCTGAAACGGGCAGGAATAAAAAAAGCGGACCTTGTGGTCCGCTTTTTTGTCCCCGCAATCATTGCCCGGCGAGGTTCCCGGCATGCCCCTTGCTTTGTTCATCCTTGAGCAACACGGACGTAGGCAAACCTCGGCAAACGACCGGCCAGCGGTCTGGAATCGCGAACTAATTCCGCGCCCTGCCAGTCAATGACTGCACGATCCAATCAGGCGGTGACGCATCATGGACAACCCCTTTCAACTGATTACCGACACCTTCACCCCGGATTATCAGGTCAACCTGAGCATCCAGGGCCTGGACGGCAGCATCATGCTGACCTTGTCCCAGGCCGGCCGGGTGGTGGCCAAGCGCATGATCAGCGCAGCCCAGCGCAATGACCCGCAGCGCATCAAGCGCCTGGTGCAAAGCATTCAATTCGGCATCGCCATCGAGCAAGGCCACAGCGCCGTAGCCATCCTCGAAGCCATGACCAACGGCGACAGCCTCGCACTGCTGCCGTCCGCTGGCCATAAGCCCGCGCCCCAGGCCTTGCGTTTCTAGAGCTCGCCCTTCTCCACTTCCGGGTGCTCGCCGGAGCCCGCGCCGATCTTGCGTTGCGGATGTTCGATCTTCACCGAGGGAAACTGCGACGAGGCGTAGCGCACCACCAGAATGGCGAAGGCCAGCAGCAGGATGCCGCCACACAGGTAGATGATCCCCAGGTCTGGCGGGCTGTGGTGCGAGACGTTGGAAATCAGTAGCCGGGTCAGCGCGGTGATCGCCACGTAGATCAGGAAACGCACTGGCATATGGTTGGTCTTGAAGTAGATACCGACCATCGCCCCCAATTCCAGGTAGATGAACAGCAGCAGGATGTCATCGATCTTGATGTGGCCTGCCTCAAGCATCTGCAGGAATTCCATCACCGCCGCCCAGGCAGTCACCGCGCCAATGGCGAACAGCGCCAGGTAATGGAACGACTCGACAAACAGGTTGCCCAGGGACTCGGCCAGTTGATGGACGTTCTGCCGTAGGTTCTCGGCCCAATTGATTTTCACGATGGTTCTTCCTTAGGTCGGTTCGACCGGATGATGCGGATTGGACGTGACGGTTGTTCTGCATGCAGAAAAAAGGCCAGGAGCCGTCAATGAGATGGTGGCCGCCCGCAACGAGGCACGGCCCCATCACAATCGACCCGGGAAAAAAATTCCGTCTACATTAAAAAGCCACTATCCAAGGGAAAAGGATTCGCCTATTCTCTCGACCTGTATATAGATACAGTGCTTATACAGACCCATTATCGTGAAGGCATGTGAGGTGGTGAATGGCCGTCGAAGTGGTATACCGCAGCAGCCGAGATCTGGAGCGCTTGTTCATGGATAAAGCCGAAGCTGACCGTCATGACAAAATGCTCGAACTGGCTGAAGTGCTGGCGCAAGTGTTGCAAAAAGCCGTGCCGTCGCTGAGCGAGCAACAGGTGGAAGAAGCCGGGATCTACATGGCGAAGAACCGCGATGTATTCGCCAGGGCCTTCAAGAGCCAGCCGGATGCGTTGTCCGAATTGCTCAGCGCCCCCGCTCCCGCGCTGGAGGTGGTTGAAGCGCAGCAACCTGCTGAAGTCGAGGCGCCGACAAAACCGGCGAAAGCGGCCAAGGCAGCGAAATAGGCTTTACGCGAATTGAATAAGCTCTGTGTCCATGGCACAGGGCTTTTTTCATGTTTGCCGATCAAGGAGTGCCCGTGATGCAGCCGCCGGTCAAACGACTGCCGCGCCTCTCGGCTCGGGCAAATCGATCAGGTTGCGACGCAATATCGCAGTGATCTTGCCCATGAAAATCACGGGCAAATCGGTCGCGCCTCCATACAGATCGACCATTCCAACCTCAACCGCGCTGTCGACGATACTGGAGAACGCCTCGATATCTTCAGGCGCTATCAAAGCAACAAGGCTTTGTGGCAAATCATCTCCTCGACCATTCAATGCCAGTTGCGCTCCGGCCCTGTCCCAGGCCAGTAAACGATCTTTTTCCGGATAGTTCTCAAGGTGCTTTAGCAAGTCATCAACAGCAGGATGGGCAATACCTTTGCTCAGGCAGTAAGCCTCCAGGCACGCCGCAGCGTACAACTGCAGGTCCCTGACAGAACACCCGATCAATGGTTTGTCGGTATGGGCCTCGGTCATGGCACAACCTCCCACACCCTGCAGCCTGGCGAGCAGTATCCGGACGCTATATCCATGGCTTCCAGGATTCTGTCTTCAAGTTCTTCAGATGCGTCATGCCTGAGCAACGCCAGATAGTTGTACACCGCCTGCGCGCCAAAGCCCCGATCCCGGTACCGCTCAAGAAGCTGGCGTATCGATTGAATATCCGCACCTTTGCGCAACAGCGAAGCCAACTGCTCATCCAGGCCACTATCCAGCACTTGAGGCATCGTCGAATTCATTCCTTGTCGTTGGCCTTTGAGGGATCGGGCTCAGCGCGGCAACCTTTCCCGGGCCCTGATACTACAGAGGGCGAGCCAAAGGGATAAGACACAGATACCTAGCGGTACAGCACCCGCTCCGCCAGTTCGTCCGCGACCCGCGCCGGAGAGCGTTTTTCCGCCTGGGCGTGGGCGAATATCTCCGTCAACCGCAGGCTGATCTTCGACAGGTGCGCGGTGATCACCGGGAGTTCCTCATTGCGATGCTTGAGGGACACATAGATCAGGCCACCCGAATTGATCACGTAGTCCGGCGCATAGAGAATCCCGCGCCGCTCCAGTTGATCGGCCACTTGCAGGTTGGTCAGTTGATTGTTGGCCGATCCGGCCACCGCCGCGCAGCGCAACTGGGCCACGCTGAGGCTGTTGAGCACGGCGCCCAGGCCACAAGGGGCGAGAATGTCGCAAGGGGTGCTGAGCAACGAATCGTTGGCGACGGGATGCGCCCCGAGTTGCTCCATGGCCAACTGCACCTTGCCGGCATCAATGTCGCTGACCAGCAGCTCGGCACCGGCGGCGTGCAGTTGCTCGGCCAGGGCAAAGCCGACGTTGCCCAGGCCCTGGATTGCCACCCGCAGGCCTTCCAGATTGTCGCTGCCCAGGCGGGCCATGGCGGTGCTGCGAATCCCGGCGAATACGCCCATGGCGGTGTGGGGCGACGGGTCTCCGGCGGCGCTGGTGCTGGTGACGTAGCGGGTCTGCTGAGCGATGCAGTCCATGTCGGCCACCGAGGTGCCGCTGTCGATGGCGGTGATGTAGCGCCCGTCCAGTTGCTCGATGCAACGGCCAAAGGCCTCGAACAGCGCCGCGCGGTTTTCCACATGGGCGGGACGGATGATCACCGCGGTACCGCCGCCTTGAGGCAAGCCTGCCAGGGCCGCCTTGTAGCTCATGCCCTGGGCCAGTCGCGCAGCGTCTTCCACGGCACTGGTGGTGTCGGGATAGGCCAGATAACGGCAACCGCCCAGGGCGGGCCCCAGGCGGTTGTTGTGGATGGCGATCACTGCCTTCAACCCGGTGCTGGGGTCGACGCTGAGGTGCAGCGATTCAAGGCGAGTGCTGTGCATGAGAGCGAACATCGACGGGCTCCCGAATCACTTCTTGTAGTCGCCAGTATAGGCTTGCGCCTGGAATTTGCTGCGCCAGGCTGGAATAAGCCGCGGGCTTTTACAGGCTTTGGGAAATAACCTGCTACCACCTGTGTCAGCACTGGACGAACCTGCGCCACGAGGCTAAAACGAGGCATCCGTCGGAGGTTGAGATGAACCCGCGCCAAGCCTTTTTCGCCTGCCTGCACCGCTCGCCACCAGCCCTGCTGGAAGCGGCCCTGTGGATTGCCGCCGAGCATGCACCAAAACTTGTGCCCGAGCGTCACTTGGAAGCCTTCAAGGAGATCCAGCTGCAGATCGGCAGCAGCCTGCCTCATCTACCGCCGAACGAACTGGGCCAGCCACTGTTGCGGCGCATGAACGACCTGGGCTTCCAGCAGGACGAGCACCTGCCCCTGCGCCCCCAGGCGGCGCTGATGGACAAGGTCCTGGAATCGCGCCGCGGGCAACCCCTGGCCCTGGCGCTGATTGCCCTGGAGCTGGCACAACGGCTGCAGATTCCCATGGTGGGGGTGAACTTCCCCGGGCACTTCCTGCTGCGGGTGCCCGGCGCCGACCATCTGCTCGATCCCTGCGGCGGACGCCGACTGTACCCCGCCGACTGCCGGGAACTGCTGCAACGCCAGTACGGCGCCCATATCAAGCTCAGTGCCGAACACCTGGCCAGTGCCGAGCCGCTGCAGATGTTCCAGCGCCTGTCGCGCAATCTGCGCCAGTTGCACCTGTCCTACGACGACAACCTGGCGGCCCTGATCAATGCCGAGCGCGTGCTGGAACTGGGCAACGGCAGCGCCGCCGACTACCTGGCCCGGGCCAGCCTCTATCAACGCCTGGAGTGCCCGAATGCCGAGCGCTTCGACCTGGAGCACGCCTTGCTGCTCAGCGACGACCCGATCCAGCGCCTGCGCCTGACCGAGCGCCTGGGGCACCTGCCGCCCAACACCGTGGTCCACTGATCGCATCCCGGACCGGGCTCTGGCAGGATGCTCGGCTCACTCCACGGAACGGGCACAGCATGCTGATCAGAAAAGCACATAGCGGCGACGCGCAACGGGTCTTCGACATTCGTAACCAAGCCATCAACCACCAGTGCCGCGGCCACTACCCCGACGCCGACTTGCAGGTATGGACCGCCGGCAGCCTGGCGGACTACTTCATCGAAGTGGTGGAAAACACCGGCTACGTGGCCGTCATCGACAACCAGGTAACCGCCAGCGGCCTGCTCGAACTGGAGACCGGACAGGTCGACGCGGTGTTCGTCGACCCGGCCTACATGGGCCAGGGGATTGGCCGGCAGATGATGGCCTACCTTGAGGAACGGGCCCTGCAAGCCGGGCTGCCGCACCTGATCCTGGACTCGACCTTGAACGCCGCCCACTTCTATCGTCAGTGCGGTTTCGTCGGCGAGCGGATCGCCCAGTACCAGTCGCCCCGGGGCCTGACTCTGGCCTGCGTGCCGATGATCAAGCACCTGGCACGCTGAACCGACAGCACATCAGGACTTGAGCGCTTCCTGCAGCTCGGGGGCCACTCCCGCACCACCTGCGGGAGCCTCGGACGGCGAGCGCACCTGGATGATCAGCAAGGCCGCCAGTACCGCCGGAATCGCGCAGAAGAAGAAAATCTGCTGCACCGGGATATGCATCGCCAACAGCAGGCTGCCGAACAAGGGCCCGAGGATCGAACCGAAGCGCCCCACCCCCAGCGCCCAGCCAGTGCCGGTGGCGCGCACCTGAGCCGGATAGAAATTGCTGGCGAAGGCGTTGAGGGTCAGCTGGCCACCGATGATGCAAAAACCGGCGGCGAACACGAACACCACCAGGTAACGCGGATTGTCGTGATTCAGGCCGAGCAACACCGTGCACAGGGCCGCGGCGCCGAGCACGGCCGCCAGCAAGCGCACCTTGCGCTTGAGGCGGTCGGCGAACCAGGCCATGCAGATCGCCCCCAAAGTGCCGGCGAAGAGGAACATCGAGGTCACCAGATTGGCCTGTTTCAGGGCCAGGCCACTTTCCAGCAGCAAGGTCGGCAACCAACTGATCATGAAGTACAGGAGGATCAGGCTGACAAAAAACGTCGACCAGATCAGCAGCGTTGGTCGCGCATAGCCCTGGCGAAACAGCTCCAGCACCGTGAGCTTGCTGCCTGCCGGTGCTTCACTGGCGTCGCTGACAACCGGCGGTGGCTGCCAGTCCGGGAGCATCTGCGCAGTGACCTTGCGCAAGCGCGCATAAGGTGGCGCATCCCGCAGCAAGCGCGGCAGGGATTCGGGCAGGCGCCAGACCAGGAACGGAAACAGCAACAACGGCGTGATCCCACCGGCCAGGAACACCGCCTCCCAACCGAAGCGGTCGATGAAACCGGCAGCGACAAAACCACCGGCAGCGCCACCGAACGAGAAACCGCAGGCGGCCAAGGTCACCATCAAGGTGCGCAAGCGTGGCGGCGAATACTCGGACATCAGGGCCATGGCGCTGGGCATGGCGCCGCCCATGCCAATCCCGCAGATAAAGCGCGCGGCCATCAGGCTGTCGAGGGAATTGGCGAACACCATCAGCACCGTCAGGCAGGCGTAGATCAGCACGCAACCGAGCAGAATCCGTCGCACCCCGAACCGGTCTGCCAGAGGTGTCACTGCCAGAGAGCCGAGAGTCAAGCCCAGCAAGTTGGCGCTGAACACCGGGCCGAAGGCGGACTTTTCCAGGCCCCAGTCCTGGGCCAGGGCCGGCACCACATAACCCAGGACCTGGGCATCGTAACCGTCAGTGACCAGCAGCAAGGCGAGAAGCAACAGGAGCAACCACTGATAGCGGGACACCGGGCGGGCGTCGAGCGCAGCACGAAAGCTGGCAATTTGATTTTGCATCGCAAGGTACCTGTTCGTTTTTTATGGTTATGAGCAGCAGTGTTGCGCAGGTCACAGGCGGTGACCGCTCAAGCCCCGTTGCGGGGCCCGGGTGATACGGATGCCACGCTGCCCCGTACACCGGGGCAGCGTGCAGGCTCAGGCCGGGGTATCCGGCTGGTTGGCCGGGTGCGCAGCCTGGAACGCCGGGTGCGCCGCAGCCAGGGCTGCGACTCGGAGAATCCGTGGATACTCATCCAGAGACACCTTGAAGCGCTCGGCGGCGTACAGCTGGGGAATCAGGAACACATCGGCCAGCCCCGGCTCATCGCCGAAACAGAAGCCGTGGTCACCGATCAGTTGTTCCAGGGCCGCCAGGCCCTGGCTGATCCAATGGTCGATCCACACCAGCAACTGCTCTTCTTCATGCCCCCATTCCCGCAGCAGGTTCTGGGTGCTGGAGTTGTGCAGCGGGTGGATGTCGCAGCCGATGATGGCGGCCACCGCACGCTCCCGGGCGCGGCTGACCAGATCCTTGGACAGCAGCGGCACCTGTGGATAACGCTCCTCCAGGTACTCGATGATCGCCAGCGACTGGATCAGCAGATCGCCGTCGTCGGTGCGCAGGGCCGGCACCCGGCCCTGGGGGTTGATCTCCAGGTACTCCGGCTGGCGGTTGGCGCCGCCCTTGGGCACCAGCAGATTGACCGGGATGGCCTGGAATTCCAGGCCCTTGAGGGCCAGGGCGATGCGCACCCGATAGGAGGCGGTGGAACGGTAGTAGGTATAGAGCTGCATGGGGCGCTCCCCTTAGCGGGCCGGCTGGACAGTGCCCCGGCATTCGCCGAAGCCGATGGAGGCGAAACCTTCGCGGCGGCAACGCCCGCGCAGAATGATTTCATCGCCGTCTTCGAGGAACTTGCGCACCTCACCGGAAGCCAGCTCGATGGGCTTCTTGCCGCCTTCGGTGATCTCCAGCAGGCTGCCGAACTGACCGCTCTGCGGACCGGACAAGGTGCCCGAACCAAACAGGTCACCGGCCTGCAACTGGCAGCCGTTGACGCTGTGGTGCGCCACCATCTGCGCCACGGTCCAGTACATGTACTGGGTGTTGCTCAGGGTCAGGCGGTGGGCCGGCAAGCCCTGCTCACGCATGGCCTGGGTGATCAGCAGCACTTCCAGCTCGATGTCGAAGCCGCCAGCGGCCTGATCGCGCTTGTCCAGCAGATAAGGCAAGGGTTGCGGGTCGCCTTCAGGACGCTGGGGCTGGGCCTGGCGGAACGGCTCCAGGGCTTCGGCGGTCACCACCCAGGGCGAGATGCTGGTGATGAAGCTCTTCGACAGGAATGGCCCCAGCGGCTGGTATTCCCAAGCCTGGATATCCCGCGCCGACCAGTCGTTGAGCAGGCAGAAACCGGCAATGTGCTCAGCGGCGTCGCCAATCGCGATGGGCTCGCCCATCTCGTTACCCTGGCCAATCCAGATGCCCAGTTCCAGTTCATAGTCCAGGCGTGCGCAGGGGCCGAAGGTCGGTTCGCTCTGCCCGGCCGGCAGGGTCTGGCCCTTGGGCCGGCGCACATCGGCACCGGAGACGCGGATGGTCGAGGCGCGACCGTGGTAGCCGATGGGCACGTACTTGTAGTTGGGCAACAGGGGGTTGTCGGGACGGAACAGCTTGCCGACGTTCTGCGCGTGCTCGATGCCGACATAGAAGTCGGTGTAGTCATTGATCTTGGCCGGCAGGTGCATCTGGCAGTCCGCCGCCAGGGGCAGCAGCTTCGCGCCCAGGGCTTGGATCTTGTCGCGCAGGCTGCTGCCCTCGCCCAGCAGTTCCAGCAGGCGCTCACGCAGGGCGACACGGGCTGGACGGCCAAGCTGGAAGAAAGCGTTCAACTGACCACCACGGGCGGCTTGCACCGCGGCCTTGGCCTGGCCTTCGAACAGGCCGGCGTCCAGCGCCGCTTCCAGGTCGAAAATCTGTTCGCCAATGGCAACGCCACTGCGGGGCGCCGAACCCTGGGTGCTGAAGACCCCCAGGGGCAGGTTCTGCAACGGGAAGTCGGGGTGACCGTTGGCGGACTCGACCCAGCTACGGGTGATGGTTGAGGTCATGGGTTATCTCCGATTCGGGTTGAAGGTGGCGGGCAGCGAGGCCCAGCAAGCATCGTAGTCGTTCTGCAGTTGCGGGCATTCCAGGGCGAACTGGCTGGGACGCAGCACCTGGCTGGTCTCGAACATGAAGGCCATGGTGTTGTCGATCTTCGAAGGTTGCAGCTCGACGTTGATCGCCTTGGTGCAGGTCTCGCCGTCCGGACCGTGGGCGCTCATGCAGCTGTGCAGGGACGCGCCGCCGGGCAGGAAGCCTTCGGCCTTGGCATCGTAGGCGCCCTGGATCAGGCCCATGAATTCGTTCATCAGGTTGCGGTGGAACCACGGTGGACGGAAGGTGTTCTCAGCCACCATCCAACGCGGCGGGAAGATCACGAAGTCGAGGTTGGCCAGACCCGGCACGCTGGTGGGTGAGGTCAACACGGTGAAGATCGACGGGTCCGGGT
The DNA here is from genome assembly GCF_028550695.1 of Pseudomonas sp. BLCC-B112. NCBI lineage: Bacteria > Pseudomonadati > Pseudomonadota > Gammaproteobacteria > Pseudomonadales > Pseudomonadaceae > Pseudomonas > Pseudomonas sp. BLCC-B112. Next base: position 251,065 of record NZ_JAQQGK010000001.1, on the reverse strand, counting down.
GATCGAAGCTGACAGTACCGATGGTGTTGAAACGGCGCAGGTCATATTTGTAGGGCACGTTGTTGCCGTGCCAGGCCACCACGTTGAGCGGCGAATGGTCGAGTTCGCAGCCCCAGAGTTCGCCGAGGAACTTCTGCACCAGGGTGGTGGGCTGCTGGAGGTCTTCGTAGTGGGCCACCGGGCTCAGGAAGTCCCGGGGATTGGCCAGGCCGTTGCTGCCAATGGGGCCCAGGTCAGGCAGGCGCAGCGGCGCACCATGGTTCTCGGCAATGTAGCCACGGGCTTGCGGGTCCAGCAATTCGACGCGGAATTTCAGGCCGCGAGGCAGCACGGCGATTTCCAGGGGTTCCAGCTCCAGCACGCCCAGCTCGGTGGCAATGCGCAGGCGGCCCAGTTCCGGCACCAGGAGCATTTCCCCGTCGGCGTTGAAGAACACCCGCTCCATGGAGCGGTTGGCGCGGTAGTGATAGACGCTGATGCCGGAAGGACTCTGCGCTGCAGAGTTGGCCACCATGGCCACCAGGCCATCAATGAAATCGGTGGGTTCGGCAGGAATCGGCAACGGGTTCCAACGCAGGCGGTTGGGGGTCACCTCTCCCAAGGAGCCGCCCGCCAACTGGCGCTCGAGCTTGGCGAACGCCGGGTGATTGGCCGAGGGCTGGATGCGGTACATCCAGGTGCGCCGGGCTTCGCTGCGGGTCATGGTGAAGGCGGTGCCGGAAAACAATTCGGCGTACAGGCCGTAAGGGGCTTTTTGCGGGGAGTTCTGGCCGACGGGCAGTGCGCCCGGCAGGGCTTCGCTGGCGAATTCATTGCCAAAGCCCGATTGGTAGCTGAGGGCCGACGCCGAAGAATCGAGGTTCATGGAGCCTCCTGGAAGTTGGAATAGGCAGGGGCCCACCACTCCTTCACAAGAGTTATCGGCACGCCTGGGTTATTTTTATCGTAATCCAATTACGCATAACGTAATTTGATTGCCTATGAGCGTCAAGCTATAAAGACCGCCACTTGTCACGGGACCCCGACACCTCCATGGAAAAGCCGCGCAACACCAGCGACAGCACCGGTAAACAGAAAGTCCGCTCGGCCGAAGTCGGCACCGACATCCTCAAGGCCCTGGCCGAACTGTCACCGGCCACTTCTCTTTCGCGTCTGGCCGAACATGTGCAAATGCCGGCGAGCAAGGTGCACCGTTACCTGCAGGCGTTGATCGCCAGCGGTTTTGCCGAGCAGAACACCGCCACCAATCACTACGGCCTGGGCCGTGAAGCCTTGCGGGTGGGGCTGGCGGCCCTGGGCAGCATGGATGTATTGAAAGTGGGCGCCCTGCCCCTGGCGGAACTGCGGGACGAATTGAACGAAACCTGCTTCCTCGCGGTGTGGGGCAATCAGGGCGCGACCGTGGTGCACATCGAGCCGGCGGTGCGAGCGGTGACCGTGGTCACTCAATTGGGCTCGGTGCTGCCCCTGCTCAGCTCATCCACCGGGCTGGTGTTCAACGCCTACCTGCCACAACGGGAAACCCTCGATCTGCGCCAGCAGGAACTGTCCACAGGTGCCCCCCATGCCTTGGCCGACCCGCAGGTCCACGACGCACTGGCCGAGCAAATCCGCCAGCGCGGCTTGCACCATGTCCACGGTTTACTGATGCCTGGGGTCGATGCCCTGTCGGCGCCGGTATTCGATGCCACTGGCAAGATCGCCGCCGTGCTGACCGTGGTAGGGCCGACGTCGCTATTCCACGCCGATGAACATGGACCCGCGGCCCAACGCCTGCTGGCGGCCAGCTCTGCGGTGAGCTGGCGCATGGGTTATCAACCGCAGCCCGAGTAACCGGCGCGCCTCAACTCATCAGCCCCAGGGCCTGGGCCTTGGCCACCGCCTGGGTGCGCCGCTCGACCCCCAGCTTGCTGTGAATCCTGCGGCCGTGGGTCTTCACCGTGTGCAGGGAGATGAACAACTGCTCGGCAATCTGCTGGTTCGAGCAGCCCTGGGCAATCAATTGCAGCACTTGCAACTCCCGCAGGCTGAGCAGGCTGTCGTGATCCTCCTGCGGCGCCGCCGCGAGCGTGGTTGGCGGGCTGTCCAGTGCTTGCAACAACGCTGGTTGTCGCAGGCGCAACTCGTGCAGGGCCTGAGGCAGATTGCAGCGCGCCACCCGCTCCTGCCCGGCCTGCAACGCCTGCGCCGCCAAGGCTTGATCGCCGAGGATGAAAGCCACCTCGGCCAGGGCCAATTGCACCTGTGCCTCCAGCCCCAGCATGCCGTGGCGCTGGGCCCGTGCCAGCAGCCCCTGCAACGTGGCCACCGGTGCCTGGGCCCGCCCCAGATGGACCTCGGCCAGCACCAGCAGGTACTCAATGCTCGGGATCAATTCCAGGGAGGCCGGCGGCGCCTGCAGGGCCTGGGGCCCACGAAAGTGCCGGAGCACCCGGCTCAAGGCTTCGTGAGCCAGTTCCGCTCGGCCCTGCTGCAGCCAGAGCTGGCTGCTGACCTGCAACAGCACGCCACGGTAGACCGTGTCCGGGATCTGCCGTTGCTGCATCAGCCGCTCGGCGTCCCGCAGGCGCACGAACGCCTGGGCGTAGTCGCCCTGGTTGGCCGCCAACTGGGCCTCACCGAGAAAGCCATACAAGGCGCGCTTGTCATGACTGACCAGGCAATCCTCAAGCCCTCGGCGAAAATACTCGGCTGCTTGCCCATCGTGTCCCTGGCGCAACGCCAGCCGGCCGAGGCGCAAGGCCAGGCGCCCGAGCAAGGGCGTGGCGCGCAGCGCTTGCCCGGACAGACGCTCGATCACCTGCTCCAGCAAACTTTGCGCCCGATGGGGCGCGCCGCGTTGTTCAAGCAATTGGGCATGATCGAGCTCCAGCAAGCCTTCGAACAACAACGCATCCTGGGCCCGGGCCAGACACAACGCCTCACGATTGAGGGACTGGGCCACCTCCAGCTCGCCGCACAGCAACGCTTGCTGGGTCAGGCCGGACAGGCACAGCAAACGGATGGTCCAGGCGCCGTCCTCCAACTCGTTCAAGGCTTCGCGAAAGTGCTGCCGCGCGGCCTCCATCCGCCCGCCCAGGTGCAACAGCCACCCTTGCTGCGCCTGCCAGCGAGCCAGCAGCTGACGTTGTTCAACCGCCGAAGGTTGCGGTGCAAACCGTGCCATCTGGGCCATGCATTGCCCGGCCTGTTCGAAGCGTCCGGCAAACAGCATGGCCGCCACCAGCAACCCCAGTAACTGCGGACTGCCCAGCAACAACTCGGCGCCCTGGCGCTCATGCAGTTGCAACAGCAACAAGCCATTGTGCTGCTGGAACAGGAACTCAATATTGAAATGCTCCAGCAGGCTGACCGCGACTTCATACTCCTGGGCCAATAGCGCCTGCTCAAAGGCCGACTGCCAATCCTCCTGAGCGGTAAACCACTGGCACGCCCGCCGATGCCAGGAGCGCCCGGCGGGCCAGGCCTCATGCCGCATCAGCCGGGCCAGGGGTGCAAACACCTGCAGCCAGTCGGCACCGCCTTCCCAGGGTTCGATAAAGCAGCCCAGGTCCTGCAGGGTACGCAGGTACTGGGCCCCTTCTCCGGCGCCAAACAGGTGCTCGCACAACTCGGCATTGAACCGCGGCATCTGGGCCAGCACTTGCCAGACTTCCGCCAGTTCCGCCGGTAACACGCTGAACAGCTCATGCTCCAGGTATTCGAGCAAGGTATTGGGGCGCCCTGGCTTGCAGGGTTGGGTCACCCGCTCGCTGCCATCGAGCAAGGCGATGCGCACCCCGGCACACCAGCCGCCACTGCGCTGCAGGATGCTGCTGGCGGTCTGGGCACACAAAGGTTGCGGCAAACGTTGCAACAGTTGCTCGATATCACGCTGACTGAAGGCCAGGGCGCTGCCGTCCAGTTCGTAGAGCTGGTCGTCCAGCAACAGGCGTGGCCAGTTGCATTGGGGGCGGCGGCGACTGCCGATCCACCAAGTGAGCAAGGGGTTGTCGATGCTCAGCAAGCGGTCCAGCAGCCCGTCCAGCTCAGGAGCCGGCAAACGGCAATAGTCATCAATGCACAGCCAGGCCGGACTGGGCAGATGAGCCAGGTGTAACAGCAGCGCGGCGGGATCGGCATCGGCCTGGTCCAAGGCGTCGGCCAGGACACGACACAAGTCTTCAGGACTCTGGCACGCACCGCCCAGGGGCAACCAGATGACCCGGCACGAAGCGGGGGCCTGCTGCAGGCATTCGCTGAGCAGGGCGGTCTTGCCACTGCCGGCGGGGGCACACAACAACTTGACCCGCGCACTGGAGGCCAGCAACGGCGTACTCAGGTGGTCGCGTGGGGAATGATGGGAAGACAAACGGGGCATGAACCCGGGACGCTCTGGACAACGAGTCATGGCAGTCATTGCGGCGAGCCTTTTTATAGTTTTAGCCAGCGTGCCCCCACCCTAGCCTCGACCTCCCGACCTGTTGAAGAAGTATTCAGCGGGCTGATCCTCTGCCATAAAAAAGGCGACCGGGCGGTCGCCTTTGCACCTCGTGCGTCACTGCTGCCTAGCGCACCCCGCTGGCGCGCAAGGCGGCCGGGGTGTAGTCGGCCGCCTTGGCGGCAAAGCCGAATTCCAGGCTGTGCTTTTCCTCGTTCTTCATGCCCAGGGCCAGGTAGCGACCGGCGTTGAGGTCATACAGCGCTTCCAGGGTGTAGGCCGGGACCTGATGGTCGTAGTAGTACTGCGCGTGTCCCTCGGCCACTCGCCACAGCTGGCCACGACCGTCGTAGTGATCCACCAGCGCCACCTGCCAGCTGTCCTCGTCGATGTACATGTGGCGGGTGGCATAGATATGCCGCTGGTTGGGCTTGACCGTGCCCACCACTTCCCAGACCCGGTGCAGTTCGTAGCGGGTCAGGTCCTGGTTGATGTGCCCGGCCTTGATGATGTCGTCGTACTTGAGGCTCGGCGAGTCCAGCTTGTAGCTGTTGTAGGGGATGTACATCTCCTTCTTGCCCACCAGTTTCCAGTCGTAACGGTCGGGCGCGCCGGAAAACATGTCGAAGTTGTCCGAGGTGCGCAGGCCGTCGGCGGCGGTGCCCGGACCGTCGTAGGCCACCTGCGGGGCGCGGCGTACACGTCGCTGCCCGGCGTTGTAGATCCAGGCCGAACGGGGCTCCTTGACCTGATCCAGGGTTTCATGGACCAGCAGCACGTTGCCCGCCAGCCGCGCCGGGGCGGTCACCGACTGCTTGAAGAAGTTCTGCACGTTGGCACCCTTGGCCGGGTCCAGGTCGGGGATCAGTTGCGGCGCCGCCACTTCCTCTTCAAAACGGATCGAGGTGTAGCTGCCGTTGGTCTGCGGGGTGGCCTGGGTGATGATGCGTTTCTGATTACCACCGTGATAGCGGGTCAGGTGGTTCCACAGCACCTCGATGCCGCTCTTCGGAATCGGGAAGGCGTAGTAGCGGTTGCCCGTGAAGTTGGCCAGTCCGTTGCCGTCGTTGGTGGTGGTCACGTTCAGCGCGCTGCGCTTGGCCGACTCGTAGATTTCCGGTGGCAGGCCGACGCTGCGATGGGTCGGGTAGACCGGAATCCGGTAGCTGTCCGGGTAGCGCTTGAACATCGCCAGTTGCCCTGCGGACAGCTTGTCCTTGTACTTGTCGGCCGTGGCCGCGGTGATGATGAACAACGGTTTCTCATTGGCGAAGGGATCGGCGAGAAAGCCCTTGCTGTCCACCGCCCCGGCGTTCTTCGGGATGCCGCCGGTCCAGGCCGGAATCGAGCCATCGGCGTTGCCGGCCTTCTCCGCCCCCACGGGAGTCAGGTTGGTGCCCAGCTTGGCGGCTTCTTCCGGACTCACTGCAGCCATCAGGTTGGCCGCCCACAGGCCCAGTGCCAGGGCGCTGCATTGCAGAATCATCTTGCGCATTCAAGTGCTCCTTCTTGTGCCGGTTCAGAAGTTCACGCCAAAGCTCAACGCGAGGAAGTCCCGGTCGGTGAGGGTGTTGTAGCGCCCGCCAAAAAAGTCGGTGTAGCTGAGGCTGGCGGTGTAGGTGTTGCGGTAGTCGGCATCGACACCAACGCTGAGGGCCTTGGCGCCCTGGTTGAACAAGCCGTTGGGGCCGTAGCCGTTGACGTCATGGGACCAGGACAGGTTGGGCTTGAAGTTGATCCCGCCGATCACGTTGCTGTAGTCGAGGATGGCCCGGGCCCGATAACCCCAGGAGGTGGCGGTGACGAACCCATCGGTGTCGCCGCCATAGCCGTACTGGCCGTAGACCGAGTCGCGGCCGTAGCGCAGCTTGCTTTTGTCCTCCAGGCCACCGACCCGGACGATCGCCGCCTCGCCCACCAGGGTCAGGCGATCGGCCCCCAGCACCTGATCGAAGAACTGGGTCATGCTGCTCTGGATCTGGGTGATTTCCTTGCGCCGGTAGCCGGTGTTGTCGGCGCCCATGGCGGTCTTGATCGGTGAAGCCGCACCCCCGGCAATGGGGTTGAGCAGGGCCAGGGTCAGGTCGTTGGTGTTGACCTGCACCGGGGCATTGGGCCGGTAGCTGATCTCGCCGGTCCAGGCGGTGCCGGTGGGCAGCGTGGTGGAGAAGCTGGCGCCATACAGGCGGATGTCCTCCGGGTATTCGAGGTAGTACTGGCCACGGCCGAGCATCACGCTTTGCACCAGGCCGCTGCCGGAACCGGGAACGATGCCGTTGGCGGCGCCGGCAATCGCGCCCAGGGTCGCCGGGCTGACATTGGCGGTGGTGGTGCTGACCACGGGGCTGCGGGCGTGGTAGTTCATGAAATACAGGCCGTACTCGGTGTCATCGCCGAGCCAGCGCAGAGCGGCGCCCCACTGCCCGGAGTCCCGGGCGTCGCGGTCACCACCGCGGGGCAGGATCACCCCCTCGCGGGCCACCTGAAAGCCCTGGCCGAAGGCCGCTGCCACCGGTTGTAACGGTGCGATCGCCGGGTTGCCGACGGTGTAGCCGGTGGTGCAGCCATCGGCCACCACATCGTTGCCGAAGAAGGTGCCGCAGTTGTCCACCACGGTCTGGTCCCACTCCAGCTGATAGAAGCCTTCCACGGTCAACTGGTTGGTCAAGCCCTGGGAGACGAACAGCATGTTCACCGGCACCAGGCCTTCCTTGATCTCGGCCCCGGGGCGGCGAAAGGCCGAGACGTCCACCGGGTTGATGCTGTTGATGGAGTTGCCGATGAAGGTGCTCTCGCCCCAGCTGACCACCTGCTTGCCGGCGCGCACGGTACCCGGCAGGTTGGCAATCGAGTAGTTGTGGTAGACGAAGGCGTCGAGAATCTGTGCGCCAGAGGACTTGGCGCCTTCCTTGCGGTTGTGGTCGCTGATGGGTTTGAACTGGCGATCCTCGTCCTTGAGTTCGAAGTCGTACCAGTACTTGCCGCGCACGAAGACGCCGGTGTCGCCGTACTTGAGTTCAAGGTCGTGCAGGCCCTTGAAGATCTTCGAGAAAGTCTCGCCCTTCTTGAAGTTCAAGCGGCCATCGTCACCGGTGGAAGACTGCGCGGTGCCGCCGTTGATGGTGCCGACAAACGCAGGGTCGGCATTGCGCATGCCCCAACTGGCGCCAACGGACAAGGACGAGTCGAACTGCCCTTCAATTTCCCCAATATTGAACGAAACCGCCTGCGCCTGAGCGCTGCAGCCCAGCGCTACCGCGACAGCCAGCGCCTGCGGTTTGAAGATGGCGCGCATTGTTGTTCTTGTCATGCGTCTTCCCCGGTGAGTGACAGGAGGCCTCACCCTACTGCCGGGGTACCACGGCCGATAAGCGCACCAAGGAGGTATTCGAGTTGTCGCCCGAAAGGATTAGCGCCCTTGCCACCGGGACCGTTCAGAGATGTATCCACGGGCTGGATACGCGACCATCAAGTGCATCGATACAGGTGCTGTGCCCTCTGGACTGTTGCTCAAGCTGTAACAGTCCTTGTCCTGAATGGCTATTTTTCCAGGTCATGCCAGGGCTTATTCTTACCTCGCAGTCACGGCAAACAACGCCACGCCACTGCCGCGCAAAGAGCCCGCCGCCCGTTGCCCGAAACAGACTTCCAGTTGGCTTGAAAAGATTCAGTCCAGGCCACTACCCCAGGTTCACCGACGTTGATTTTGTAGCTCCTTGATCTAACGTCTTACCTTGGCCGCTGCTCTTGCAGCGGCCTTTTTTATGCGCGCAAGACAACGGCCAAGTTGGCCTTACAAGGTGTCGTCATCACCATCGTCGTAATGAAACTTGTGCAACAGACGATGCGCCACCGGTGACAGGATCAAGCCCAGAGTGGCGGCGAACACCAGGTTGGTGTAGAGCCCGTAGGTGGCAAAAAACAGTTTGCCGCCAGGGGTTTGCGGCATGTTGATGGGCCCGATGCCGCCGAGGATCATGGCTGCGTCATACAAGGCGTCGTGAAAGGAAATGTCCTGCTCGAAGTACAGCAGACCGCTGATACCCAGCAATACCGAAAAGCCGATCAGGGCCAGAACCACCAGGCCGTGAACACATAGACGCCGGATAAACAGCAGTCGCGACAGTACCGGCTGATCCTTTGACTCATACATCTCAAGCGCTCCTTGTGCGTTCGCCAGCCGTCGAGCATAGAGACGAACGCCACAGGAGTAAAACCGCCGGAGCCCAGGCTCCGGCGGGTCATTGCCTGGCGGCTTTCAAGCCTGGAAAAAGCGCCCGCCGATCAGCGCCGGACAAGGCTGACCCACGCAGCGTCAGAGGGCGTACTTTTGCAGATTCTGCATCATCTCCTTGAGCGCCTCGATGTTGTCCTTGGGATGCGCCGCCCCCTCGAAATCGCAGATCTGCTGCCAGTGCGCGGCCACATCGTCGGGCGAAAAGCCCTGGCGCGGATCAAAACCGGCGCCCAGGCTACGCTCCCAGCGCACCTTGCCGATCCAGCCGCCGCCCACTTCGAACAGGCCGGAGGTTTCCTCGCACTGCTCGCTGCCCAGGTACACCACCAGCGGGCTCACCAGTTCCGGCTTGAGCTGCTCGAACACCTGTGGCGGGATCAGGCCCTCGGTCATCCGCGTGCCACCGGTCGGGGCAATGGCGTTGACCAGGATGTTGTTCTTGCGCCCTTCGATGGCCAGGGTCCGGGTCAGGCCGTACAGGCCGAGCTTGGCCATGCCGTAGTTGGACTGGCCGAAGTTGCCGTAGATGCCTGATGTGGACGCGGTGAAGATCACCCGTCCGTACGCCTGGTCCCGCAGATGCGGCCAGGCGGCGCGAGTGACTTTGTAGGCACCTTCGACATGCACCCGGTACACCAGGTCCCAATCGGCGTCGTCCATCTTGTGGAAGGTCTTGTCCCGCAGGATGCCAGCGTTGTTGACCACCACATCGACCCGACCAAACACATCCAGGGCGTTCTGCACGATCTTTTCGCCATCGGTGACCGAGTCGTGGTTGGCCTCGGCGATGCCCCCAGCCTCGCGGATCTGCGCCACCACCCGATCCGCCGCCGAGGCACTGGCGCCCTCGCCCTGGGCCGAGCCCCCCAGGTCGTTGACCAGCACCTTGGCCCCGTGCCTGGCGAACAGCAAGGCATGGGCCCGGCCCAGGCCGCCGCCGGCTCCGGTGATGATCACTACTTTGTCTTGCAAGCGCACAGATTCACTCATACCGAACTCCAGCAGGGCCAATGGACAATTCTTCGAGTGTCGGACAGCCGGCCGGCGGTCACAATAAAAACGTCCAGGCCTGAATGGTGCCCAATAAGACAGCGGGATAATCGCCCCGCCCGCACCAGAGCGCGCCCCTGCCTTGGGCCACACAGTGACCCAAGGCGCTCAGGACCCCATTGCCTGGCGTGGCGGCGCGAGCAATGTGTCGCGAAACCCCAGGTAATGCTTGAGCACCGGCAACGGCGCCTCGATCTGTGGGTAATGGCCGATACCCGGTAGCAGCACCGTGTCCGGCTCGGCGATCAACTGGCGATAGCGCTCCACCATGTGCGCCCCGGAAATCGGGTCCTGGGCGCCATCGATCACCCGCAGCGGCACCTCGCCGCGTTGCATGGCGCCGACCCAACGCTCGCGCTGGGCCCGTCGCTCGGGGATATAAGCGATCAACTTGTGCAGGATGCGCGGCCCGTTGTTGCTGTGCACCAGGCTCCAGAAGTCATCCAGGACCGACTCGCTGGGACCGGTCTGGGGGCCGAAGATCTGCCGGAAGCTGTTCGCCAGCCCCTGGCGACTGAACACCCGCCCGAGCATCCAGCCCACGGGGCTGAGCAACAGCTTCTGGGTCAGCACCGGGCGATGGGTTTCCGGAAACAGACCGCCATTGAGGAACACGCAGCTGGCGATCTCGATCCGCGCTTCATAATGCCGGGCCAGCAGTTCCTGGGCGACGCTGTCGCCGTAGTCATGGGCCAGCAGGTGCAGCGGCTCTTGGATCTCCAAATGGACCAGCAACGCCTGCTGCAAGTCTGCCTGCTCCAGCAGGCTGTACTCATGGTCCAGCGGCTTGTCCGAGTCGCCGAAGCCGAGCATGTCGCAGGCGATCACCTGATAGCGCCGCGCCAGGGGTTGCCACAGGTAATGCCAGTCCCAGCTGGCAGTGGGAAACCCATGGATCAACAGCAGCGGCTCTCCTTGCCCCGCCACCCAGTAACGAATGCGCTGGCCGCGAAACACAAAGTCCTTGCCGCGCTTGCGCCAGACACACAGAGGAATTTCGGCGATAGGCATCAGACTTTATAACCCGGGTCGAGTTGATCGAGTTTGCGCAACAGGGCCGGCCAGGCCAGTGCGCCCCCCATCCCCTGGGCACTGCGGGTGACGCCGGCGATCATCGCCTTGGCCCCCGCCAGGATCGATGCAGGAATGGTGATCAGCTCAGCGCCGCCATTCTGCGCCAGCACCTGGATCTCGCAGGCGCGCTGGAAGGTGAACATCATCAGAAAGGTATCGGCGATGCTGGCGCCGCAGGTCAGCAAGCCATGGTTGTGCAGCAGCAGAAAGTTGTTGTCCCCCAGGTCGGCCTGCAGCCGCTCTTTCTCCTCGGGGTTCAGGGCTACGCCCTCATAAGGGTGACGGCCCAGGCTCGACAGCACGAACAGCGACTGCTGGCTGATGGGCAGCACGCCCTGCTTCTGCGCCGACACTGCGACCCCGGCGGCCGTGTGGGTATGCAGCACACAGAGCACATCGTGGCGCACCGCGTGCACGGCACTGTGAATGGTGTAGCCCGCCGGGTTGATCTCGTAGGGGCTGTCCATCAGCTTGTTACCAGCCTGGTCGACCTTCACCAGGCTAGAGGCGGTGATCTCGTGGAACATCATGCCGAAGGGGTTGATCAGGAAGTCTTCGGTGCCCGGCACCTTGGCGGAGATATGGGTGAAGATCAGGTCGTCCCAGCCGTGCATGGCCACCAGACGGTAGCAGGCGGCGAGGTCCAGACGGGTTTGCCACTCAACGGCGCTGACTTGTTTTTTTACACTCGGTGTCGATTGAACGGGGGCTAGGCTCACGGCAAGGACCTCGGTGATGGTTCTTATTGGATGAGGGAACCCTCAGAGTCTAGACAGCTTGCATCGACTGCGGAGTTGCATTGACAGCCAGCTTGATGACCGAGCGGGTCAGCCGGAGAGAAGGCTCTGATCCGCGGCTTTGCGTCAAAGCACAGACGCCAGCAAAGGGGCCGCGAAGAGGTTCAGCAACCCGGTCAACACCATCACCAGACCGGCCACCGAGCCCTCTTCACCCCCGACTTCATGGGCCCGGCTGACTCCGGCTCCGTGGGCACCGACACCAAACAGCGCGCCCCGGGCCAGGGCACTGCGCAAGGGCAGCCAACGCAGCAGCACACCGCCGAGCATGGCACCGAACACCCCGGTGAACATCACGAACACCGCCGTCAACTCAGGCACGCCGCCCAGGTCATGGGCCAGGGGCATGGCGAACGGCGTGGTAATGGAACGTGGCACCAGGGACAGGGTCACCGAGCTGTCCAGGGCCAGCAGCTTCGCCAAGCCGAAGGAACTGCCGATGGACGCGGCGCTGCCCGCCAGCATGCCCAGCAACAGGGCCGACCAGTGGCGCATCAGCAACTGGCGCTGCTGCCAGATGGGAATCGCAAAGGCCACCGTCACCGGCCCCAGCACCAGCATCAGCCAGTGGGTGTTGGCGGCGTATTCGGCATAGGCGGTGTGCAGCGGCACCGCAATCGCCAGCAGCAGGGCCGGCACCAGGATCAACGGCGACAGCAGGTAGCGCCCGGTGCGCCGGTAGATCCAGCGGCTGAACAGATACGCCCCCAGGGTCAGGGCAAGCCAGAACATCGGCATCAGTTCAAGCTTCATGGCGCATCCTCCAGCGACAGACCATCTCCACCGTGAGTGCGGTCACCAGCATCACCAGCAGGGTGCTGATACCGATCACCAGCAGAATCCGCCAGCCGTCCTGACGCAGCAGGCTGCCGTAGTCCAACAAGCTCATCAGCGCCGGAATGAAGAACAGCAGCATCTCCGCCATCAGCAGGCCGGCCCCCAGTTGCAAGGCCGCCGGCTTGACCCAGCCCAGGGCGAAGGCCAGCAGCAACAGCGCAAGGCCAATGACCCCACCGGGAATCGGCCAGGGCAGCCAGGTAGCCAGTTGGCAACCGAGAAAATAGATGGCCAGCAGCACTGCCAGTTCGCCAATCAGGCGGCCCAGGCGTTTAAAGGTGGAAATGTTCATGGTGGTTGAGTCCTCTCAGGGGCCCATTTTATGAAAAGCCCCTGCATCACCGAAGCGAATTGTTAGACTTGAAACCATTCCAATCTGGAATTACCACCATGGATTTCAAACAACTGCGCAGTTTTGTCGAAGTCATCCGCCAGGGCGGTTTCACCCAGGCGGCCAGGACCCTGCACATCAGCCAGTCGGCGGTCAGCAAGCAGATCGCGCAGCTGGAGCAAAGCCTGGGCACGCCCCTGCTGGAGCGCCAGGGCTCGCACATTCATCTCACCGCCGCCGGCGGCGTGGTGCTGCAGCGGGCCGAGGACATGCTGCGCCTGCGCCATGAACTGCTCAGCGAACTGGATGACCTGAGCCAACTGGCACGGGGTGAACTGCGCCTGGGTCTGCCGCTGCTGGGCAGCGATGCACTGTTCGCCAGCCGTTTCGCCGAATACCGCCGGCGCTACCCGAATATCCAGGTGCAACTGCTCGAAGGCGGCAGCCTGAATGTCGAGCAGGCCGTGCGCAGTGGCGAGCTGGAACTGGGAGGCAGCCTGACCCCCAAGGACCCGGCGTTTGCCTATCAACCCTTCTGCGATGAACCCCTGGATGCCTTGTTGCCCGCCGATCATCCCCTGGCGCTGAACGCGCAGGTGCGCCTGGAAGAACTGGCCGATACGCCCTTCCTCCTCTATCAGCGCAGCTTTGTGCTCAACGACCGGCTGCTCCAGGCCTGCCAGCAGGTGGGCTTCACACCGAAGGAGGGGGGACGTAGCGGCCAGGCAGACTTTCTTGCGGCGCTGGTGGCCGCCGGTCAAGGTGTGGTGTTGCTGCCCAGTGTGGTGGCCCGCGGCCTGGTGCGGCCGGGGGTGGTGCGCCTGACGCTGAAGGCCCCGGACTATCTGCGCTGGGACATTGCCTTCATCTGGCGCCAGGACGCGTATCTGTCCAAGGCAGCGCAAGCCTGGCTGGCGCTGCTAAGGGAACAGCCGGTCAACCCCGCAGGGCGCTGATCAACTCGGCCAGCCAGGGCTCGGCATCGGTTTCCGGGGTCACGCTCTCGCTGGCGTCCAGGCGCAGCATCGGCAGCACTTCTTCTACTCCCAGCTCGGCAAACAGCTCACGCATCTGCTCGCCACCGCCACAGAAGGTATCGCCGTAGCTGGAATCCCCCAGGCCGATCACCGCTCCGGGCAGCCCACGCCAGGCGGCGGGCAACTGATCGCGAATGCTCGAATACAGCGGCAGCAGGTTGTCTGGCAGTTCGCCCATGCCGGTGGTCGAGGTCACGGCCAGCAACGCCTGCGGTGCGAAGGCCTGAAGCTCGGTCAAAGTGGCCCGCGAGTTGTGCCAGGCCTCGAAACCTGCGGCGTTGAGGAGCTTGGCGGCGTGCCGGGCGACTTCTTCAGCCGTGCCGTACACCGAGCCGGAAAGGATGGCGACTTTCATCAATCTGTTCCTGAAACTGACTAAAAGACTGGGATATTACCAGCTACGGAGTAAAATCCCGCTTCTGCTGCCCGCACCGCTCAAAAGCGCCTGTGGACAGCGTGCCAGCGTGACTTAGAATTCAATTCAACACTTGCTGATTGATAGCGGAACTTCGGGATGATCAACGCTCATCTGCTGCAAAAGATGATCAACGCCTCCAACGACGGGATTGTGGTCGCGGAACAGGAAGGCGAAGACAACATCGTGATTTACGTGAACCCGGCTTTCGAGCGACTGACCGGCTACAGCGCCGACGAAGTGCTGTATCAGGATTGTCGTTTCCTGCAGTCCGGAGACCGTGACCAGCCGGGGCTGGAACGGATTCGCCAGGCCCTGAGCCAGGGGCAGCCATGCCGCGAGGTGCTGCGCAACTATCGCAAGGACGGCAGCCACTTCTGGAACGAACTGTCGATCACCCCGGTATTCAACGACAGCGATCAACTGACCTATTTCATTGGCGTGCAGAAAGACGTCAGTGTGCAGATCAAGGCGCAGCAACGCTTGCTCCAGCTGGAGCAGCAACTGGCCGCAGTGCAAGCCGAGCTCGCCGCCCTCAAGGCGACCGACGGCTCTAATAAGTCGCAGATTTAGTGGTCTGTAGGGATATTCCCCACCGATTTGTCCTTCACCCTTCGAGCAACATCATGCAGCGTGACGCTCTCCTCACCCAGGATGAACTGGACTTCATCCAAACCATGCAGCACAACCCGCAGCTCAATGTGCGCGATGCCACATCGAGCCTGCTGGTCAATGGCGGCTCGCAGATCCGTGACCTGCTGACCCGTCTGGCTGCCAATGAAAAGGTCACCATCCAGGCCCATTTCGACAACCAGCAGATGACCTTCCCCCTGCATCTGGTGGAAGACGAATTCCATGCCCTGCATCTACGCCTGGGGGTGCCGAGCATCTTCGAGGACGGCCCCATGATCCGGCCCTGGCGCCTGACGCTGGAAGAGCCGGTGGCCCTGGAAAACTCCAGGGGCCAGCCTGGACGCCTGTGGGTGCGGGAGGTGTCGTTCAAGGGCGTATTGCTGGAGATCCGCAACCGGACCCGGCCCCCCAAGCAGTTCGCCCAGTGGTTCAGCCCTTCGGGATATGAACGGATTGCCCTGCACGGGCGCTTCGAGCGCCAGACCGAAGCCGGTTTCTATGCCTATCGCCTGGATCAGAGTGACGCGGAAGAAACCGAACGCCTGCGCCAGTTCATCCTCCAGCAGCACCGCCATACCCATCCGGCCCTGCACGCCTGAAGCTGACCGAGAGCCGTTTCAGGTATCCAGGCGACCGCTGAGGAACTGCCGCAGGCGCTTCTGCATCAGGCGCCCCTCATTTCCCAGGCACGCCACCGGCGAACCGCTGAAGCTTTCCTGAGCCAGGTCCGCCGCATCTCCGGCAAGCATCAATGGACAGTCCAGAGTCAGCGCCAGACGCTTGAGGCGCTTGGGCAACTCCGCCGTCGGCGCGTGATTGGAGAACACCACCAGAGCCACAGGCTTGAGTTTTTCGCAGACCAGGGTCAGTTCATCCAGCGGTGCTCCAGGCCCCAGCAGGCGGACACCGACCTGGTCATGCCCGAGCATCAGTGCCGCCACCAGCAGCTCCAGTTCGCGACACTGCGGGCTGAGCGTCGTCAGCAGCAGTTGCCGGTTCTGAGTGGCACGCTGCAACAACAGCCTTTGCGTGATCCGCGCCCGCAAAAAACCATCCAGAAACAACCACTCGCTGGTCTGACCGAAAGTCTCCCGGTCCTGCAGCAGTTGCTTCCAGAACGGCAGGAAAATGTCCTGGAATACCACCGGCAAGGCGTAGCTGGAGAAGACCTGGCCGTAGAGACGCTCCAGTTGCTCTTCATCGAAAGCGCTCACCGCCAGCTTCAACTGATCGCGCCACTGGCCATATTCACCTTGCAGGCCGTCGTCCACCGCCACCTTGGCCTGAGCCTGGTCTGCCCGGCTCTTGGCCAGAATCTTGCCGACCTTGCTTACCGCCACACCGCGCTCGATCCAACCCAGAATCTCCCGCACCGCCTCAACATCGTGCATGGAATACAGGCGATGCCCGCTTTCGGTGCGCGTCGGCTGAATCAGACCGTAGCGTCGTTCCCAGGCCCGCAGGGTCACCGGGTTGATTCCGGTCAAGCGCGCCACTTCACGGATCGGAAACAGCTCATCCTGACGGGCAGGGTCAGGAGCCGGAGCAACAGGGACAGGTTCAGTCATGACGGGCATCTGGGGAGAAAACACCAGTAAACAAAGTGGCGACCATTCTACTCTCCCCAGGTGCAAATGCTTCAAGCGCGAGAAAAACCGACCGGTGTCATTGGTAGCCTCGCACCAATCAGGAATAATCCTTGCTTGATTCAGGCGCGGCCCACTACCCCGGTGCCACGTCAGCGACTGCCTTACCCAGGCCGCGCATTGGTTTACGGAGATACATAATGTCTACCTCACCCGTCACCCTGATGGTTGCCCGGCGCGTTGCCGACGGCCGTTACCAGGACCTGATCGCCTGGCTGCGCGAAGGCGAACAACTGGCCACCGACTTTCCCGGCTACCTGGGTTCCGGCGTTCTGGCCCCACCACCTGACGACGACGAATTCCAGATCATCTTCCGCTTCGCCGACGAACAGACCCTGCACACCTGGGAACACTCCGCCTCGCGCACCGCCTGGCTGGCCCGGGGCAGCGACTTGTTTGCCCACCCATCGGAACATCGCGTCAGCGGTATCGATGGCTGGTTCGGCGCAGCCGGACAACGACCACCGCGCTGGAAACAGGCCGTGGCCATCTGGCTGGCGTTCTTCCCGGTGTCGCTGTTGTTCAACTTCGTCTTAGGTCCCCTGCTCACTGACCTGAGCCTGCTGCCCCGAGTGTTTGTCAGCACCCTGGCGTTGACCCCGTTGATGGTCTACCTCTTCATTCCGATGTCCACCCGCCTGCTGGCTAACTGGCTCAACAGCACACCTGCGCGCCCGCTGCCGACCAGCGCCTCGACGCAGAATCCGTGATTCGCCGGCAAGCCGGCTCCTACATCGCCCTGTAGGAGCTGGCTTGCCAGCGCAGCCCCCGAGCAACAGGCACAACCCATCCCGCCGCTGGTATAGTTTTCCCCTACCCGCGACGCGAGCCCTTCATGAACACCTCCTCCGCTCCGATCCTGATCACTGGTGCCAGCCAGCGTGTCGGCCTGCATTGCGCCCTGCGCCTGCTGGAAGACGGGCAGCCGGTGATCGTCACTTACCGCAGCGACCGCCCAGGCCTGCAGACCTTGCGGGAAAAGGGCGCGATCCTGCTGCATGCCGACTTCTCCAGCGAAGCCGGAATCCTGGCCCTGATCAGCGAGGTGAAACACCACACCGACCGCTTGCGGGCCATCGTCCACAACGCCTCAGAGTGGCTGGAAGAAAGCCCAGGCGAGGAAAGCGCGGCCTTTACCCGGATGTTCAGCGTGCACATGCTCGCGCCCTACCTGATCAACCTGCACTGCGCAGAGTTGCTGCAGCGTTCGAGCCCGGCGGACATCATCCACATCAGCGACGACGTGACCCGCAAGGGCAGCAGCAAGCACATCGCCTACTGCGCCAGCAAAGCCGGGCTGGACAGCCTGACCCTGTCCTTCGCGGCAAAATACGCCCCGACAATCAAGGTCAACGGCATCGCTCCGGCCCTGCTATTGTTCAACCCCGACGACGACGCAGCGTACCGCGCCAAGACCCTGGCCAAATCCGCCCTGGGCATCGAACCCGGCAGCGAAGTGATCTACCAGAGCCTGCGCTACCTGCTGGACAACCCCTATGTCACCGGCACCACCTTGACCGTCAACGGCGGGCGGCACGTCAAATAAGCCGGCCCCCACGAGGACCTTGCATGAGCCTTTCCCTGCCCCAACACTACCGCGAGATCCTCAAGGGCCTCGGTGAAGACCCCGAGCGCGAAGGTTTGCTCGACACCCCCAAGCGCGCGGCCAAGGCCATGCAGTACCTGTGTCATGGCTACAGCCAGTCGGTGGACGAGATCGTCAATGGCGCACTGTTCGCCTCCGACAGCGACGAAATGGTGATAGTCGCCGACATCGAGCTGTACTCCCTGTGCGAACATCACCTGCTGCCCTTCATCGGCAAGGCCCATGTGGCTTATATTCCTACCGGCAAGGTGCTGGGGCTGTCGAAGATCGCCCGGATCGTCGATATGTTCGCCAGACGCCTGCAGATCCAGGAAAATCTCACCCGGGAAATCGCCGACGCGGTGCAAAGCGTGACCCAGGCCGCGGGCGTCGCGGTGGTGATCGAAGCCAAGCACATGTGCATGATGATGCGCGGCGTCGAGAAACAGAATTCCACCATGCACACCTCGGTGATGCTCGGCGCCTTTCGCGACTCGAGCAACACTCGCCAGGAATTCCTGCAATTGATTGGACGGAGCAAGTAGCAATGCCACAACTTCAGCCAGGAATGGCTCGTATCCGAGTCAAGGACCTGCTCCTGCGGACCTATATCGGAATCAACGAGGAAGAGATTCGCAACAAGCAGGATGTGCTGATCAACCTGACCATCCTGTACCCCGCCCAGGATGCGGTGCGCGATAACGACATCGATCACGCGCTGAACTACCGCACCATCACCAAGGCAATCATTGCCCACGTCGAAGGCAATCGCTTCGCCTTGCTGGAGCGCCTGACCCAGGAACTGCTGGACCTGGTGATGGGCAACCTCTCGGTGCAGTACGCCGAAGTCGAAGTCGACAAACCCCACGCCCTGCGCTTTGCCGAATCGGTATCGATCACCCTCGCGGCCAGCCGCGCTGGCGCATAGAGAACAGCCATAGCGGCAAGCGCCTGTCTTGGCGCTTGCCGCTGCATTGGAGAGTCACATGACCGAACAACAACGCCTGGAGCTGGAAGCCGCGGCCTTTCGCCGCCTGGTGGCCCACCTGGACAACCGCAAGGACGTGCAGAACATCGACCTGATGAACCTGGCCGGGTTCTGCCGCAACTGCCTGTCCAAGTGGTACAAGGCCGAGGCCGACGAACGCCAGATTGAGGTCAGCCTCGATGACGCCCGTGAAGTGGTGTACGGCATGCCCTACGCCGAATGGAAAAATCTCTACCAGAAAGAAGCCAGCGCCGAGCAGCAAGCGGCGTTCGCCAAAGGAAAGTCCCATGATTGATCTGAACACCCTGCGCGCCAGCCTGAACAGCGGTGAACACGCTTTTGCCGACACCCTGGCCTTTGTCGCCACCGGTTACGACTACCAGCCTCAGGCCTTCAACAACGGTGGCGTGGAAAACGCCGCCGGGCAGAACGAAGGCTCGTGCAAGACCCTGGGCCTGGCCCTGTTGGAAGGCCTGAGCGACACAGAAGCCCTGCTGGCCTTCGGCGAGCACTACCGCTCGGTACTGGCCACCCCCGAAGGCACTGACCACGGCAATATCCGCGCCCTAATCGCCCACGGCCTGGCCGGGGTCAAGTTCGCCGCCCAGCCGCTGACTCGCCGCTGAACCGTACTCTGTAGGAGCGGGCTCGCCAGCGAAGGCGTCAGCACAGGCGGCGCAAGGCCCGAAGGCCTCTTCGCCGGCAAGCAGGCTCCTACCGTGCAATACCCATAAAAAAAACCGGCTTGCGCCGGTTTTTTTATCGCCTGGAAATCAGTGTGCTGCGTTCTGCAGACCGTCCAGGTAACGCTCGGTGTCCAGTGCCGCCATGCAGCCGGCGCCGGCCGAGGTGATGGCCTGACGGTAAACGTGGTCAGCCACGTCGCCAGCGGCAAAGATGCCCTCGACGCTGGTGGCCGTGGCATTGCCGTCACGACCGCCCTGCACCACCAGGTAACCGTCCTTGAGGGTCAACTGGCCTTCGAACAGCGAGGTGTTCGGGGTGTGGCCGATGGCGATGAACACGCCGTCGACTTTCAGCTCGTCGAAGCTGCCGTCGTTGTTCTTCAGGCGCGCACCGGTCACGCCCATGTTGTCGCCCAGGACTTCGTCCAGGTTGGCATTGAGCTTGAGGATGATCTTGCCTTCGGCCACGCGGGCGTTGAGCTTGTCGATCAGGATCTTCTCGGCGCGGAAGGTTTCGCGACGATGGATCAAGGTCACGGTGCTGGCGATGTTGGCCAGGTACAGGGCTTCTTCGACAGCGGTGTTGCCACCACCGACCACCGCCACCGGTTTGTTGCGATAGAAGAAACCGTCACAGGTAGCGCAGGCCGATACACCCTTGCCCATGAACGCTTCTTCCGAAGGCAGGCCCAGGTAACGGGCGCTGGCGCCGGTGGCGATGATCAGGGCGTCGCAAGTGTAGGTCGCGCTGTCGCCGGTCAGGGTGTAAGGCTTGGCAGCGAAGTCCACGGCATTGATATGGTCGAAGACGATTTCGGTTTCGAAACGCTCGGCATGCTCGCGCATCCGCTCCATCAGCGCCGGGCCGGTCAGGCCGTGCACGTCGCCAGGCCAGTTGTCGACTTCAGTGGTGGTGGTCAGTTGGCCACCGGCCTGCATGCCGGTGATCAGCAGCGGCTTCAGGTTGGCACGGGCGGCATAGACGGCGGCGCTGTAACCGGCAGGGCCGGAACCGAGAATAATCACACGCGAATGGCGTACTTCAGACATGACTCACTCCTATCGACCGGCCCGGGTGCCCTGGCGCGGAACGCCGGATTGCCGGCTGGAATAAAAAAGGACGGCGAAACCTTGGGGAAGGCTTGAACTCGACCGTCCAAAAAATAATGGGTGAAGCGTATAGAGGGGGCGAAGATTAAGGAAATACGGTTTAACAATCCAGCTCATAGGCGGTCTCTATCCTCAGCAGGCCCATTTGAAAGGGTCTTTGTTACCGTTGATGTCGACCTGTTCACGGTGCTTTCGCCCCCCGGGCAAAGCCGGTAAGGTCGGCGCGTTTTCCATCTGCTCGGAGCGTTCTATGCCCGCCCCCGTACTGTCCGGCCCGCAATACCTGCGTGAAGGCCTGAAGCTGGTCCTCAGTCCCGGCCTGCGCCTGTTCGTGCTACTGCCCCTGGTGATCAACCTGGTGTTGTTCGTCGGATTGATCTATTTCGCCGGCCACCAGTTCAGCCTGTGGATCGACACCCTGATGCCGACCCTGCCGCAATGGCTGAGCTTTCTGAGCTACATCCTCTGGCCGCTGTTCATGGTGCTGGTGGTGTTGATGGTGTTTTTCACCTTCACCATGCTGGCCAATATCATTGCCGCCCCCTTCAACGGCTTTCTATCGGAAAAAGTCGAAATCGTGGTCCGTGGCACCGACGATTTCCCGCCCTTCAGCTGGGGCGAACTGATCGCCATGATCCCCCGCACCCTATCCCGGGAAATGCGCAAGCTCGGCTACTTCCTGCCCCGGGCCATCGGCCTGTTCATCCTGTCGCTGATCCCGGTGGTCAACCTGATTGCCGCGCCGCTGTGGCTGCTGTTCGGCGTCTGGATGATGGCCATCCAGTACATCGACTACCCGGCGGATAACAACAAGATGAGCTGGCAGGAGATGATCGTCTGGCTGCGGCAGAAGCGCTGGCAGAGCCTGGGTTTTGGCGGCATCGTCTACCTGGCGCTGATGATCCCCTTCGTCAACATCCTGATGATGCCAGCCGCCGTGGCCGGGGCGACGCTGTTCTGGGTGCGTGAGCGCGGGATGGAGAACCTGCCGGCCAAATAAGGCTGGCGTGTCATAACACGCTGACGAAGCCGAAAGCTGAAGCCGTAAGCGTCCCCCTTTCCTGCTAACTGATACAGAACGCAGGTACAGAACATGGCGCTTATTGCTCAACCCTTCAGACATCCAGACTCTGGGATTTACTACCTAAGACGAGTAGTCCCTGAGTCACTGCGCCCCATCCTGGGGAAAACTGAAATACGACGTTCACTCCGGACACGCGACCATCGCTTAGCCAAAGTGGCGTTCGCGTCTGCTTACGCAGAATCGGAGCATCTTTTTCAACAAGCACGTGGCAACGGAAGGCAGGCAGAAATCAGCCAGCTACGCCCTGTTGCACCTCCCGTACATGCCCCAACAATCTCACCAGAGCCCCAAACCCAGCAGGTTGCAGGCATAGAGCCCGGAGTACGTTTGTCGCAGGTCTTCCAGCGCTACGCCGAGTCGCTAACACTGTCAGGGCGCTCTGAATACGTTCACCGTCGTCATGTGGTCGATTATGGAAGAGCGGTCGAACGCTTCACCAAAGCCATGGGAGACATGATGGTGGGCAACATTGGAGCCTCTGAAATACAGGCCTTCGCTACGGGTCTATCGAAAGAGTCAGCACAAGGTAAAGGGAGACCTATGGCTACTTCGACAGTCCGCCTGGCAGTGGCCCGCTTATCCTCCGTGCTTTCCTTCGCAGTAGATGCAGGAATTATTCAGACCAACCCCGTCAGCACATCCAGAATTAATAAGCGCCTTGGGGCAGCAAAACCACCACGCAGTTTTGATGACAACAGGAGTTACAGTCGGGCAGAACTAGTGAAGATGTTCAGCCAACCAGACTTCGCCTGTCTTCGACATTCTGAAGGCCGTCCCGGCAACGCTTTGTTCTGGTTGCCTCTGATAGCAGCCTACACAGGAGCTAGACGTGAGGAAGTTGCGCAGCTCTATGTGAATGACGTGCGCCAAACTTCGGAGGGACGTTGGTTTATAAGAATAATCGACGACCGTCCAGACAAGTCGGTCAAGACCAATAGCAGCCGACGCGACGTCCCTTTGCATGATGATCTGATTGCATTGGGCATTTTGGAGTTAGTACGCGATAAGGACGCAAATACCCGGGTATTCCCTCAGTTACTCAAGGTGTCAGATGGGTTTGCCGGGATTATCTCCAAGATGTGGCGCCCTATGACGCAGCGGTGGGGAGTGTATCGCGAGGGACGTAGTCCGCTTCATGGCTTCAGGCATACGTTCAAGACTATAGGCCGAGAGGTCGGTATCCCGAAGGAAGTCAGCGACTGGATAACTGGACATGCTTCGGGCGATGAAGGCGACAAGTATGGGAACAATCCTTTATCGAGAATGGCAGAGGAACTGAAGAAGTTCCCGAGCATTGCCCGCGAAGCCGGCCTACTGCCCGCCCTTGTCGCCGTCACCTGACTTGGTCGGTACAGCTCCACAGCTTGTCCCGGGCCAGCTGGTCGCGCTCCTGGGTCAGACGGTCGACCTTGCGGGTCATGATGGTCATAGCCCGCATGACCAGCTCGTCTTCGGACAGCTCGCCGGTCGCTACCTTCTCCTCGCCCATGACATAGGCGCCGTCCTTGCGGATGGCTGGGAGGACTACCCGCGTGACCCAATCCTGGAAGGCTTTGGCTTCGGGCTTGTCGCTGCGCATGACCAGCTTGTAGAGGCCGGCCTCGCTGACCAGGACCATGTCTTTCCCGTACATGCCCTCTAAGTTAAACCGCTTCACTTTGGTTACTTCATCGGCCCCCAGGCGGGCGTAGATGTTGCCCATGCCCGTGGTACGGCCATAGACGGCCTTGAGGGCATCAGCCCCTACAAACCAGGGCTGGCCTTCCTGCTCGATGACGCGGATGTTCATCAGGCCGAAGGCAAAGTTTTGCACCTGGTTCATTGGGACACCGCCTCGATATCGCCCAGGGCTTCCATGACGCGGCCCAGGTTCTGCGGTAGGTAGTGGACGTCGTCACCGAAGAAGGGGCGGGCGGTCTCTACAGCCAGCTCGATGTTGTCAGCGTCGTGGCCATCGGCTTCCAGCAGCTCCTGGAACAGCTCCAGGATTTGATCCATGCGACGCTTCATACCCGGGCCTCCACCGAAGGGCCTTTGTACTTCTCGGAGGTGGCCTGGGCGGGGTAGTCCCAGTACTTCTCGGAGGCGTCCAGGCGGGCCTTGTACCAGGCGATGTACTGCTCCCAGTACAGCTTCGGGTCGTTCACCGCCCGGTCAGGCACGGCGAGTTCGAACAGGTGGACCAGGATGCTTTCGTGGTCGTTCAACTCGTCGCGTTGTTCCAACATGCACTTGCGCATGCTGACGATGTACGGATGGTCAGGATTGGTATTCATACCTTGCCCTCCAGGAGCCCGCGAATGTTGGTTGCGGCCTTCTCGGCGGCTTTGGCTTCGTCACGAAGGGCGTTCGCCTGGTCGTCCAGGGCTTCAGCCTGTTCCACCTTCAGGTCGGCCTGGTCGTGGTTGCGCTTGGCCAGGTCTTCCAGCTGCTGGACCACCTTCTGGAAGCCCTTCAGGATGTTGTTGAAGGCTTTCATGCGGAGGCTCCGTTTACGTGCTGCATGTTCACGTCGATCCTGACGAACAGCTGCTCGCCCAGCTTCATGACGTCGCTGACGTGTTCAACGTGTGAAAAAGTCAGGGGGGAGCAGACGAGTGACCGCGCAAGCGCAGAAGGGTGCCCGCTAGCAAGCCTTCGTCGAGACTTGAAGCGGGGTCTTCATAAAACCGCACAACTACAACCGGATGACCGTCCGGGAGCAGTCGTAAGAGGCTTGATAGGTAAGCTGCTTACGACTGCTGCCATAGACCTCCAGCCCCGCAGGGAATCGCTCTGCTGTGAGGCTTGGAGGGTCGGTTGCTATTGCGCTTAGGCTTTGGGGGAGCGCCGCTTGGCGGAGTTGAATGCGTTGCGCGCCACCTCATATGGCAGGCGCAGTTGTATGGAGGCTTCAAAAATTGACACCTGTTCATTGCACAGCTCAACGACTTGCGCTCGTTGCTCCGCTGTGGTCTTGAAGATGCTTCGCCCCTGCTCCTTACGCAGCTTGTTGGCGTGTCGGACGTTCTCCGATGGAGTGACCCACTCCAGGTTACTGGCTGCATTGTTACGGGGGTTGCCGTCTTTGTGGTTTACCTGGGGCTTTCCTTCCGGGTTAGGAACGAAGGCACGGGCCACTAGGATATGCAGTAGTTGCGACGGCTTTAGTGGTGGTCTACCGATATTGACGTAGCAGTAACAGCCGCTGGCGGAAGACCCAGGCTTGAGTTCCCTGGTCTTCTTGCGCCTGAAGCTGATGCATCTGCCGTCAATGGTGAGGGCGTAGCCGGGGAAGTTCGGTAAGGTGCGGGCATGTGCGCCCTGATAGACGAACTCGGTGGAGGCTTCGGTTCCGTCGAAGACGAGTGAGCCACTGACGGCGGTGTCGGTTTTGATGTTGAAACGGGTTGCGATAGAGGTCATTGGTTTGTGTGTTGTGCGGTGGCCGAATGGCCGTTGGGAGAATCCAGCGCGCACGCGGCTATGACGCCCTGACATTGCATCGATGGGCGTAAGCGAGGTGCTGGGGGCATGGTGCCGAACACCGGAGAGGTATCAGCAGGGTGTTACTGGAGGGGGATGCTTGATGCTGCTAGACCGGCTGTGGAAGTTTCTACACAAGGGCGGCCGTGGTAGACGGCAGTAGCGAAGCTGCTGTCGGCTGCCCAACGAGGACGACCAACAAGTAAGGAAGGCTTAGAGGGTGGTGTTCGTAGTCAATCCCATAGAAAGAAAGACTGAGTTTTTACTTTGGTTGGAAACTAACCACCTTGTCCCCTTAGCTGGTCGGGATTGTTGGTCAGGCTCGATGGACCCAAACAGCAGCTGCGCTACTGCCCGGTTCACGCCTGCCCTCAGTTGTCTGCTTATATAATATCTGGCAGGAAATTGAGGTCCCGTAATACGCGGGCTACAGGCCAGTTCGACCGCCAAATTCGGCGGGACTAATGCCAAGCCAATCCGAGTACGCAGCATCACGGCCTTGGAGGTCGCCTCTCCAGGCGTACCAGGGATGAACCGCGATACGTGTTGGCCATTGGCGTCCTTGGGTCTTACGCTTCACTATGTTCATACTTTCCAGGTCCTTGAGCGCACGTTCAACCGACCTCCGTGGTGTGTCCAGGGCCTTGGCCAAATCTTCAATGCGACCGAACCAGTAGTTTCGGCCAGACAAGTTCTGAGCAAGATGGCTTAGGGTGCAAACGGCGGTTCCCGATGCGCCGGCAGCAAGCAGTTCAATGGCTTTTGTAGCACTGAAATATTTGTTGTCTAGCCAAGTGTCGAACGGGGCCAACGCTTCACTGAGTTCCTCATTGTCCCTTGCTTGGGCTGGGAACTTGGTGTCGAGGCCCACGTAAACGTCAACCCGGCGTACAACTCTGTATCTGGGAAGCTTGCGGGTGGAGTGGATGATTTGGCCTGTATTCGGGTCGGCAAAGTATGTGTGCTTACCGTCCGTAACCGCGATGGCCGGTCTGCCTGCTGTTGGGTTGAATCGCGTGTGAGTGTCTTGGTGGTTGCGTTGTGGAGCAGCGTCAACATTCATGTTATTTGCGTCCATTCAGCGACTTCGCACGATGGGGCCTAGGGCGTGCCAGTAAGGGGCCTTCCAGTCAGGCTGGAGAAGGTCGAGCATGTCGACGTCAGTCCACGTAAGGCCGCTGACCAGGGCCAGCTCCAGCGCTTCAGCAAGCCGTATGTCACGTCCTTTGCGCCGACTGATGGCGCTGGCAAGCTGGGTCAGGCGGTCAAGGTGGTCCGCACGTAGGTGTAGATTAAGGCGCACAAGGCGCATGGGCTGTTTCATGGGATTGAAGTCCGGTGATAGCAAACGCAAATGCCCCGCCGTGGTTGCCCAGGCAGGGTTGATGGGTTGCAGGAGGTGGGATGCTTGAGGCGCACCTGACGGGATGTTGGGTGCGGTTATACAAAGACTGGCAGTAATTCCCGTGGCGCCGCATGAGGGGTGGCGACGGGTGCCTTTCTCCCTGACTGGCGTTAATTTCGGTTTCTAGCCCTCAAACCCAGCGGGGCCAGGGGTTACAGGCGCGTTGGTGGGGCTGAAAAATGGGCGTGCAGCATGGGGTAGGGCGCCACGGTCGACGTTCAGGTGCTGGTCAGTAGTCAATCCAGGGCTGCCTTGCAGGCCCGCTTCACGGTGGCCGTTGATACACCCCAGTGGTCAGCAGTGGCCTTGATGCTGGAGCTGGTCTCCTTCCTCCATGCGGCAATGGCGGCATCGTCGTGCTGCTTGGGAGCGCCCAGCTTGCGACCGTCGGCCTTGGCCTTGTTGATTCCTGCCATCTGCCGCGCCTTGATGTTCTCCCGCTCCAGCTCCGCGACACCTGCCAATAGTGTCAGCATGAGTTTCCCCGTGGGATTGGACAGGTCGAAGCCTTCGCGCATTGAGACGACAGTGACACCCTTCGCTTTCAGCGCCTCAACTGTCTCTAGGACGTCGATGGTGTTCCGACCCAAGCGGTCGATGGCGGCGACGACAACGGTGTCTCCCTTCCTGGCGTAGCTGAACAGGGCTGCAAAACCCTTCCTGTCCATCGCCTTGGTCGTGCCACTGGTGGCTTCGTCGGTGAACCAGCCGTCCTCAGATACGTTGAAGCGGTGTCCGATGGCGTGGCGCTGCGCCTCGATAGACTGGCCGTCAGTGCTGACGCGGGTGTAGGCGATGATAGCGGTCATGGTCGGGCCTCCTGGTCCACAATGTAGGCTCGTAAAGCTACCGGCTGGCTCCTATTGCGTCAACACTTATGATCCACCCTAGACCCCGCATTCTTTCGTTGGCCACTACGGCCTCCCAGGCTGGCTCATAAGGTGTACTTAATGAGCCAACATATTAGAGAGAAGAAAGATGAAATAAACGCCCGGTTCCGGACCTATTGTTTCGAACGTCTTCGAATTGGTTACTATCGTGTTTTACCCAGTGGAGAAGGCGTATGGCTAGGCGTAGCAACACATTCAAAGCAATAGCACTCGCAGCTGTCAGGAGCGGACTGGCAGTCCAGGAAGTTGCAGATAGTTTGAATTTAGCGAGGTCAGCCCTGTATGCATGGGTTGCACAGGAACGCGATAGTGGCGCTACAGGTTTTAACTCACCGGATGGATTGTTGAATTGGGAGCTGGCCGGGATGGCGGATGAAGTTGCAACGTTGACTGATGCGACCGACCTGCTGGAGGAGCACATGGCTCATGTCGGTAGGTTGGTCGCGCTCATAGCTACACTCGCTGGCAACTCCCCGGAGAATGGGGATGGGCTTATGCCCTAGGAGCCAGCTACCCTGCCCCAGGGGGGGGGAATGAGACTCGACGCTATTAGTTACATGACTCCTCAGATTTCTCTGCCGAAAATAGTCCGACCACTTGGTGGCCGCCTTCCCCCCCTACGCAGAAGCAAGCAGTCCGTGCATGGGCGGCTACTTTAGGAACGGCTCAATAGCCTTGAATACTCCAGTCTTTGACATCTGCCGACGCAGATCGAATCGTGCCAATGCCTCAACGACATCGATGTCTGGCAGGCGCCCAAAGTCAATATCGCTCCAGGCCCCCCTGCCAACTCGGACAGAGAAAAGGTACTCGTCGGCAATA
Source organism: Pseudomonas sp. BLCC-B112 (assembly GCF_028550695.1). NCBI lineage: Bacteria > Pseudomonadati > Pseudomonadota > Gammaproteobacteria > Pseudomonadales > Pseudomonadaceae > Pseudomonas > Pseudomonas sp. BLCC-B112. Next base: position 222,553 of record NZ_JAQQGK010000001.1, on the reverse strand, counting down.
CGCCCTGTGGCCTTGTCTGGCCGCTGAGAGTACCCAGAGAGGACTACTGTGGCTGTCTTGGGCAAGGCGGCAAAGGTCTCGCCAATTATCCTGAAGGCAACAGCGTGGACGTGCGCCATGTAGAGTTTCTGGACGGCTGTAGCTGACATCTCTTTCACCGACAGTTTCAAGCCTCTGCTGGGCACGCTGGCAGTAGATGATGGCATGTCCTCTATTTCCGGCAGGTCAACGTCCAGGAGCACAAGCTGGCCACCCTCAAGCAATTCCAAAGAAATTGCGGTCTCTCGCGGCCATTGTATGTCTTGTAGGTTGTACTCCAGCCATGTCTCCATATCAGATGTGCTGGTGTAGATGCCCTCATTAATGAGCCGCTTCCTCTCCTGCTCTAGCTGAATATGATTTTCTCGTTCGTTTGACCAGTCGCTGTAGTAAGCGGCGAAGTTTTTCTGGATTTTGGTGTTCTGCTCTTCTAGGCGCAGCATTCGTTTCTTGAACAGCCTGTCCAGAAGGGATGGCTTGAGAAGGGATGGAGTTACAGGCTCTGGCTCCTCGAAAGGCACCTCAACAAATACTGGTCGAGAAGTACAGCCGGGGGTATCTAGGTGGATGGCCCCTAAGGCTTCAATGTTGCCGTTGATTTCGTCGCACTTGCGTTGAATCACAGCAAGGATTACGTCTTTGTTCTGCTTCTTGGCAGCTTCAATCATATGTTCCGGTAGGTCATTCCCTTCAGTGTCATGGAAAGTCAGGCTCCCATCGTCATGCAAGCGACATGTCACAGAAACAAGTGTGAATGCAGGCTTCGTTGGGGCTGATCTGGTACTACGAGAAGGGCCAGAGAGTTTTTGGCTACTGGAAAAACCCATGAAGCTAGTGTTCAGCCGGGCTCCTCGCTTGCCAATGCCAACAGATGCCCCTCGTGGACCGAGCGTCCAACCAACGCCAGACCCACTCAAATTCATTCGGATGCCTGGAGCCAGTTTGATTGATTTCCTGAATCGCATCGCCATGACTAACTATCCCTGTCGGTTGTGCCACCGTCTGTGACCATAGGACAAGCCTGCGGAAACCAGTCGTTTTTAGCAAGCCACGACAGTCAGAATGCAAGGTAAGGACATCCACAGCTACAGGACCGAGAACAGCGATACACCGCGTAACCGCAACAGTTATGTAGTAGGTTGGAAGCACCGCCCTCGTAGTCTTGCGTCGATACAGTCCTCTGATACAGAATAATGCCCCCCTAGGAAAGGGGTCTGCTTATCGTGTGGCTTTCAGGACGTTCGGCTTCAAACTTGGCTACATCGACTACCCGGCGGATAACAACAAGATGAGCTGGCAGGAGATGATCGTCTGGCTGCGGCAGAAGCGCTGGCAGAGCCTGGGTTTTGGCGGCATCGTCTACCTGGCGCTGATGATCCCCTTCGTCAACATCCTGATGATGCCAGCCGCCGTGGCCGGGGCGACGCTGTTCTGGGTGCGTGAGCGCGGGATGGAGAACCTGCCGGCCAAATAAGGCTGGCGTGTCATAAATCCATCATCCAGACGTCACAATGACGACATGGCCTCAGTCGACACTGAGGTCATGACGACAGCTCTGCACATCACCCTCATCACTGAAACCTTCCCACCGGAAATCAATGGCGTGGCCAATACCCTTGGCCGCCTGTGTGATGGCCTGCGTGCCCGTGGGCATCAGGTGGAACTGGTGCGTCCGCGCCAGGGTTGTGATCAGAGCCGCCCCAGCGACGAGGCCCTGATGCTGTGCCGCGGCTGGCCACTGCCGGGATACCCGGGGCTGCAATGGGGCCAGTCGTCGATGCACAAACTGCTGCGACGCTGGAAACGCCAACGCCCGGACGTGCTCTACATCGCCACCGAGGGCCCGCTGGGGCTGTCCGCGCTGCGGGCGGCGAAACGTCTGGGAATCTCGGTGGTCAGTGGCTTCCATACCAACTTCCAGCAGTATTCCAGCCAGTACGGCCTGGGTTTGCTGACGCGCTTGCTGACCCATTACCTGCGCTGGTTCCACAACCGTTCGAAGCTGACCCTGGTGCCCAGCGCCAGTCAGCGCCTGGAGCTGGAGCGTCGGCACTTCGAACGCCTGGCCCTGCTGTCCCGGGGCGTCGACAGCCAACTGTTCCATCCGGCCAAACGCCTCAATGAGCTGCGCACCCGCTGGGGCCTGGGCAACGATGATCTGGCGGTGATCCATGTCGGGCGCCTGGCCCCGGAGAAGAACCTGAGCCTGCTCAAGCGCTGCTTCGAGCAGCTCAAGGCCACTTATCCACAGCGGAAGATGAAACTGATCGTGGTGGGTGACGGCCCACAACGCGCCGCCCTGGAAAAAAGCCTGCCCGAGGCCCTGTTCTGTGGCAGTCAGCGGGGTGAAGCCCTGGCGGCCCATTACGCTTCGGGGGATGTGTTCCTGTTTCCCAGCCTCACGGAAACCTTCGGCAATGTGGTGCTGGAAGCCCTGGCTTCCGGGCTGGCGGTGGTGGCCTACGATCAGGCCGCTGCAGCCCAGCATATCCGCCATGGCTACAACGGCGTGCTGGCCATGCCCGGGGATGAAGGCGCGTTCTGTGAGGCCGCCGGCTGGCTGCTGGAGGAAGCGGAAACCCTGCGCCGGGTACGTCTCAACGCCCGGCAACACGCCAGCCGCCAGGGCTGGCCGGCCGTGATCGCACAGTTTGAGGATCAGTTGCGCAGTGTCTGCCAGCCAGCACCGGTCGTGGATTACGAAGGGATGATCGAAGCGGCGCTGGAACCACGCAGCGCCACAGAGACACTTGGTGCGGCAAGGAGGCTGCCCCCCTCACCGCCCGGGGCCAGAAGTTAAACCAGGGTCGTCAGTGCTTCACGGCTGAACGGCAGGATGTCCTGCTCACGGCCTTCACGGACTTTCTGCGCCCAATCCGGGTCCACCAACAGTGCCCGACCCACGGCCACTAGATCGAACTCGTCGTTGTTCAAGCGCTGCAGCAGGTTTTCCAGGCTGGCCGGCTGCGCCACCTTGTCGGTGTTGACCATGAACTGCAGGAACTCGCCGTCCAGGCCGACGCTGCCCACGGTGATGGTGGGTTTGCCGGTGAGCTTGCGGGTCCAGCCTGCCAGGTTCAGGTCCGAGCCTTCGAACTCCGGCTCCCAGAAGCGTCGCGTCGAGCAGTGGAAGATATCCACACCTGCATCTGCCAACGGCTTGAGGAAGGCGCCCAGAGCTTCCGGGGTCTGCACCAGACGCGCGCTGTAATCCTGCTGCTTCCACTGGGAGAAACGCAGGATGATCGGGAAATCCGGGCCGACGGCAGCCCGCACCGCCTTGATCAACTCGATGGCGAAACGCGAGCGCTGGGCCAGGTCGCCGCCGTATTCGTCGGTGCGCTGGTTGGTGCCCTCCCAGAAGAACTGATCCACCAGGTAACCGTGGGCACCATGGATTTCCACACCGTCCATGCCGATGCTCTGGGCATCCTTGGCGGCCTGGGCAAAGGCTGCGATCACTTCCTGGATGTCCTGGTGGGTCATGCCGTGCACCAGCACCTTGCCGTCCTTGAGCTTCTCGGTCGGGCCATAGCCGGGCACGCTGGCGTCCGGCTCGGTGCCCAGGCGCCGCACATTACCCACATGCCACAGTTGCGGAACGATCTTGCCACCTTCGGCGTGGACCGCATCCACCACCTTCTTCCACCCGGCCAGGGCCGCCTCGCCATGGAACTGCGGCACATTGGGGTAACCGTTGGCGGCCTGGTGCCCCACCGTGGTGCCCTCGGTGATGATCAGGCCGACACCCGCAGCAGCGCGGCGACGGTAATACTCGATGACCTTGGCGTTGGGCACGCCACCCGGAGAAAACGAACGGGTCATCGGCGCCATCACTACGCGGCTCGGCAGCTCCAGCGCGCCGAGTTGAAAGGGTTTGAACAAGGCTTGAACAGGCATGCTGCACTCCGACAAAAAGGCTCGAGTCGATACTCGACGCACAAGACTGCGCCGGGTACCTGCCCCGGCGCACTTATGATGAGGATAATATGGCCCCCTCACAGTGCTGCACAGCATTATTGATTTGAGTGATTTAGATGCAAAAACGCCGCATTGCAGCGGCGTGAAAGAGGGGCCCGACAGTGCTTAGCTCAGGGCTTTTTCGATGGCCTGGACCACAGTCGGATCATCCGGAGCGGTACGGGGCGAGAAACGCGCCAGTACCCGACCGTCCTTGCCCAACAGGAATTTCTCGAAGTTCCAGGTGATATCCCCGGGAAACTCCGCGCCCTCGCCCGCCAGCAAACGGTACAGCTGATGACGCTCGGGACCGTTCACGTCCAGTTTGCTGCTCAAGGGAAAAGTCACCCCGTAGTTGAAGCTGCAAAACTCCTGGATCTCCTGCTCGGTGCCCGGTTCCTGCCCGGCGAACTGGTTGCAGGGCAACCCCAGCACGCTGAATCCCTGGGCCTTGTATTGCTGGTAGAGATTCTCCAACGCCGCATATTGTGGTGTCAGACCACATTTGGAGGCGACGTTGACCACCAGCACGACTTGCCCCTTGAAGGGCGCGAGCGGCAGCTCCTGACCATCCAGGGCTTTCAATTTAAGGTCGTGAAAAGCACTCATGACGAACTCCAAATTCCTGTGTTCTTACAGAAAAACAGCCTCTCGACAGTACAGCCAAAAGCCGCGGACTAAAAAGGCGCCCTCGGGCGCCTCTCCAGTAAGCTTGAGCTTAGCGCAGAAAATCAGTGGTGATGGCCACCTTCGCCATGGACGTGACCATGAGCAACTTCTTCCTGGCTGGCATCACGGATGGCAACGATCTTGACCTGGAAGTTCAGGCGCTGACCGGCCAGCGGGTGGTTGCCGTCTACGGTCACGTCGTCACCGTCCAGATCACGGATGGTCACGATCTGCATCTGGCCGTCCGGAGCGGACGCGTGGAACTGCATGCCCACTTCCAGTTCGTCGACGCCTTCGAACATGCTGCGGCTCAGGGTGCTGACCAGTTCGGCAGCGTATTCGCCGTAGGCATCTTCAGGTTCCACGGAGACGTTCAGTTCGTCACCGACTTGCTTGCCTTCCAGAGCCTTTTCCAGACCAGGAATGATGTTACCTGCGCCTTGCAGGTAAACCAGCGGGGCGCCGCCGGCAGAGCTGTCGATGACCTCACCAGCATCGTTGGTGAGGGTATAGTCGATGGAGACAGCCTTATTGGCGGCGATCAGCATGGGGCGGGACCTTTTGCATAAGAATGAAGAACGGGCAAGTTTAGCGAAGCAATCGCTCGAAAGCGAACGGAACCCGGACCAACGGAACGTGAAAAATCACTCGACAATCTGCGGTTTCCATCAGGACGAAGAGGGTCATTGGGTGGCCGAACTGTCCTGTGGGCATACCCAGCACCTGCGTCACTTGCCGCCCTGGCAATCCCGGGCCTGGGTACTGGACCCGCAGTCGCGGGCGGAAAAAATAGGCCAGCGCTTTGACTGCGGCTGGTGTGCTCAAGCACCGGATAACGATAACCTTAGCGCCTGACGACCAGGCAGACGGCTGCAGACCGTCGCCTTTGCCATGCACCTTCTGAGAACTCGCATGCAAACTTTTTTTATCGCGCCCACCGATTTTGGTGTGGGTCTGACCTCCATCAGCCTCGGGCTGGTGCGTACCTTGGAACGGGCCGGCCTCAAGGTCGGCTTTTTCAAGCCCATTGCCCAGCCCCACCCCGGTGATACCGGCCCCGAGCGCTCCACCGAGCTGGTAGCCCGGACCCACGGCCTGAAGCCGCCACAACCCCTGGGCCTGGCCCATGTGGAGCGAATGCTCGGCGACGGCCAGCTGGATGAATTGCTAGAGGAAATCATCACCCTCTACCAGCAGGCCGCCATCGGCAAGGACGTGCTGATCGTCGAAGGCATGGTGCCGACCCGCAGCGCCAGCTACGCAGCCCGGGTCAACCTGCACCTGGCCAAAAGCCTGGATGCCGAAGTGATCCTGGTCTCTGCTCCGGAAAACGAAGTGCTCACCGAGCTGTCGGGACGGGTCGAGTTGCAGGCGCAGTTGTTCGGCGGCCCGCGAGACCCGAAAGTGCTGGGGGTGATCCTCAACAAAGTGCGTACCGACGAAAGCATGGAGGCGTTCTCCGCCCGTTTGAAGGAGCACTCGCCCTTGCTGCGCAGCGGCGACTTCCGCCTGCTGGGCTGCATTCCCTTCCAGCCGGAACTGAACGCACCGCGCACCCGCGACGTAGCCGACCTGATGGGCGCCCAGGTGCTCAATGCCGGGGACTATGAAACCCGGCGCATGACCAAGATCATCATTTGCGCCCGCACCATGCGCAACACTGTGGAACTGCTCAAGCCCGGCGTACTGGTGGTGACCCCGGGGGATCGCGACGACATCATCCTCGCCGTGAGTCTCGCGGCGATCAACGGTGTGCCCCTGGCCGGCCTGCTGCTGACCAGCGACACCCTGCCCGACCCGCGCATCATGGAACTGTGCCGTGGTGCCCTGAACGCCGGCCTGCCGGTGCTGTCGGTCAGCACCGGGTCCTACGACACCGCCAACCAGCTCAATGGCCTGAACAAGGAAATCCCCATCGATGACCGCGAGCGCGCGGAAATCATCACCGACTTCGTCGCCAGCCACCTGGACGCCAACTGGCTGCACCAGCGCTGCGGCACTCCGCGGGAAATGCGCCTGTCGCCGGCGGTGTTCCGCTATCAGTTGATCCAGCGGGCACAGGACGCCAACAAGCGTATCGTCCTGCCCGAAGGCAGCGAACCCTTGACCGTGCAGGCCGCCGCCATCTGCCAGGCCCGGGGCATCGCCCGTTGTGTACTGCTGGCCAAGCCAGAGGAAGTGCATGCGGTAGCCCGGGCCCAGGGCATCGAGTTGCCCGAAGGCCTGGAGATTCTCGACCCGGACCTGATTCGCGAGCGCTACGTGGAGCCCATGGTGGCCTTGCGCAAGAGCAAGAGCCTCAACGCACCCATGGCCGAGCAGCAACTGGAGGACCCGGTGGTGATCGGCACCGTGATGCTGGCCCTGGATGAGGTGGATGGCCTGGTATCGGGGGTCATCCATTCCACCGCCAACACCATTCGCCCGGCCCTGCAACTGATCAAGACCGCCCCGGGCTGCACCCTGGTGTCCTCGGTATTCTTCATGCTGTTCCCCGAGCAGGTGCTGGTCTACGGCGACTGCGTGATGAACCCGCACCCCAGCGCCAGCGAACTGGCGGAGATCGCCTTGCAGAGTGCCGACTCGGCGGCGGCGTTCGGCATTACTCCAAGAGTGGCCATGATCAGCTACTCCAGCGGCGACTCGGCCAGCGGCGAAGAAGTGGAGAAAGTCCGCGAGGCGACCCTGCTGGCCCATGAAGCCCAGCGTTCGCTGTTGATCGACGGCCCGCTGCAATACGATGCCGCGGCCAACGAAAACGTCGCCCGGCAACTGGCCCCCAACAGCCAGGTGGCAGGCAAGGCCACGGTTTTCGTGTTCCCCGACCTGAACACCGGCAACACCACCCACAAGGCCGTGCAACGCAGTGCCGATTGCGTGAGCCTGGGGCCGATGCTGCAAGGCCTGCGCAAGCCTGTGAACGACCTGCCCCGGGGCGCCCAGGTGGATGACATTGTCTACACCATCGCCCTGACCGCGATTCAAGCCGCCAACCGACCCATGGATGTCTAAATGCTGGAATTTCTACCTGCCGCTGTGCGCGGGATCATCGCCTCGATCCTGCTGGCGCTGAACACCATCCTGCTGTGCTCGTTCCTGTTCTGCGTGGCGATCTGCAAGGCCCTGCCCTTCGCCCTCACCCAGCGCTTCACCCACTGGCTGATGAACCACACCCACGAAGCCTGGATCAGCAACAACAAGGCCTGGATGCAGCTGGTGTGCCGCACTCGCTGGCACCTGCAGGGCCTTGAAGGCCTGGATTACCAGCACTCCTATCTGGTCACCAGCAACCATCAGAGCTGGGTCGACATCATGGTGCTGCAGTACGTGCTCAACCGCCGCATCCGCCCGCTGAAGTTCTTCCTCAAGCAGGAGCTGATCTGGGTGCCGGTGATTGGCCTCGCCTGGTGGGCCCTGGGCTTTCCGTTCATGAAGCGCTACTCCAAGGCCTACCTGGAAAAGCATCCGGAGAAAAAGGGCAAGGACCTGGAAACCACCCGCAAGACCTGCGCGAAGTTCCGCAACAACCCGGTGGGGATCTTCAACTTCGTCGAAGGCACGCGCTTCACCGAAGGCAAGCATGCCCAGCAACAGTCGCCGTTCCGCTACCTGCTCAAGCCCAAGGCCGGCGGCATCGCCTTTGTCCTGGATGCCATGGGCGAGCAATTGCAATCGATCATCGATGTGACCATCCACTACCCCGCTGGCCGGCCCGGTTTCTGGGACCTGCTGTGCGGCAGGGTCAAGGAGGTGGTGGTGCGCTTTGAGGAGGTGCAGATTCCACCGCAGTTCATTGGCAAGAACTACGAGCAGGACACGACCTATCGCCAGGCATTCCAGGGCTGGATCAACCAGCAGTGGCTGGACAAGGACGCGCTGCTGGAAGAACTGCATCGCAAGTATCCGGCAAAGCCCTGAGGGCCTGTTCGCTGGCAGGCCAGCGCCTGCGTAGCTGCACCGTCCTGGCCGGCTGACGCTATCTGCAGCGCACAAAAAAGCCCGCAGCCGATCACTCGACTGCGGGCTTTTGGCTACGGCTTAGATCGCGCCGCGGCTACGCAACAGGTCCAGCACCTGCTTGACGCTCTCTTCCACCGACAGCGCCTGGGTGTCGATCACCAGATCGGCATTCAGCGGTACGTCATAGGGGAAGGATTCGCCCGGGATGTTGTCCCCAGCGGCAGCGTACAGGCCTTGAGGATCACGCTCGGCACACACCGCAGGCGATGCCTGGACGTAAACCGTCAGCAGACGATCCTTGCCGATCAGGTCCTTGGCCTGCTCGCGCCCTTCGGCACTCGGCGCCACGAACGCGGCCAAGGTCAGCAGGCCAGCTTCGTTGAACTGACGGGCCACGTGAGCCGCACGGCGCCAGTTCTCGGTACGCCCGGCACGATCCTGTGGCAGGCCTTTGTTCAAGTCATGCCGCAAGTTCTGGCCATCGAGCACATACACCGCACGGCCCATGTCGAACAGCTTGCGCTCCACCGCATAAGCCAGGGTGCTCTTGCCAGCGCCCGACAGGCCGCTGAACAGCACGGTGGCCGGTTGCTGGCCGAAACGCAGCGCACGCTCCTCAGTGGCCACATGGGCCAGCTTGCCGTGATGGGTGACGCTGCCATGGGCCACTGGCTGGGCGATGATCATGCCGGCGCCGACGGTGCCGTTGGTCAAGCGGTCGATAACGATGAAAGCACCGGTGGTGCGGTTGCTTTCGTAGCCATCCAGGGCAATCGGCGCGTCGAGGCTGATCTTGACCTTGCCGATCTCGTTCAGTTGCAGCGCGCTGGCCGCCCCCTCTTCCAGGGTGTTCACATCAACCTTGTGAGTGATGCTGGCAATCGAACCCGGCACGTAGCTGGTGGCGCGCTTGATGTCGTATTTCTTGCCCGGCAGCATCGGCTCTTCGGCCATCCACACCAGCATGGCTTCGAAGCTGTCGGTGACCGGCGGCACGTTGTCGGCATGCACCAGCAGGTCGCCGCGGGAGATGTCGATCTCGTCTTCCATGGTCAGGGTCACGGCCTGGCCTGGACCTGCCTGCTCCAGCTCGCCCTCGAAGGTGACGATGGACTTGACCCGGCTGCTCTTGCCCGACGGCAGCACCACGACTTCGTCGCCCTTGTGCACGATGCCGCTGGCCAGGGTGCCGGCAAAACCACGGAAGTTCAGGTTCGGACGGTTGACGTACTGCACCGGGAAACGCAGGTCGGTGAAGTTGCGGTCACCCGCCACTTCCACAGTCTCGAGAATTTCCATCAGCGACTGGCCGGTGTACCAGGGCGAACGCTCGCTCTTGTTCACCACGTTGTCGCCCTTGAGGGCCGACATTGGCACGAAGTGCAGGCTGGTGGGCTGGATCTTCAAACCCTGGGCAAACTTCAGGTAGTCGGCCTTGATCGACTCGAACACGCCCTGGTCGAAGTCCTTGAGGTCCATCTTGTTGATGGCCACGACGATGTGCTTGATGCCCAGCAGGGAGGCGATGAAGCTGTGACGACGGGTCTGGGTCTGCACGCCGTAGCGGGCGTCCACCAGGATGATCGCCAGGTCACAGGTGGAAGCACCGGTGGCCATGTTGCGGGTGTACTGCTCATGGCCGGGGGTGTCGGCGATGATGAACTTGCGCTTGGCGGTGGAGAAATAACGATAGGCGACATCGATGGTGATGCCCTGCTCGCGCTCGGCCTGCAAGCCATCGACCAACAACGCCAGGTCGATGTCGTCACCGGTGGTGCCGACCTTCTTCGAATCCCGGGTGATGGCTTCCAGATGGTCTTCGTAGATCATCTTCGAGTCGTGCAGCAGACGCCCGATCAGGGTGCTCTTGCCGTCGTCGACGTTACCGCAGGTGAGAAAGCGCAGCAGCTCTTTGCGTTCGTGCTGGCCCAGGTAAGCGAGGATGTCCTCGCTGATCAAATCAGATTGATGCGACATGACAGCCCCTTAGAAATAACCCTGACGTTTTTTATCTTCCATCGAGCCGGCGCCATCGTGGTCGATGACCCGGCCCTGGCGCTCGGAAGTTCGCGTCAGGAGCATTTCCTGGATGATGTCCGTCAGGCTCTCGGCCTCGGACTCCACCGCGCCCGTCAACGGGTAGCAGCCAAGGGTACGGAAACGCACTTTCTTCTTGACGATGCGGGCTTTCTCTTCATCGGACAGATGCTCGAGGATGCGCTGGTCATCGATCATGATCAGGGTGCCGTTCTTCTCGATCACTTCACGCTCGGCGGCGAAGTACAGCGGCACGATCGGGATGCCTTCCAGGTAGATGTACTGCCAGATGTCCAGCTCGGTCCAGTTGGACAGCGGGAACACGCGGATCGACTCGCCCTTGTTGACCTTGCCGTTGTAGACGTTCCACAGCTCGGGGCGCTGGTTCTTCGGATCCCAGCGGTGCTTGCTGTCGCGGAACGAGTAGACGCGCTCCTTGGCGCGGGACTTCTCTTCATCGCGACGGGCACCGCCGAATGCGGCGTCGAAACCGTACTTGTCCAGAGCCTGCTTGAGGCCCTCGGTCTTCATGATGTCGGTGTGCTTGGCACTGCCGTGGGTGAACGGGTTGATGCCCTGGGCCACGCCATCCGGGTTGACGTGGGTGATCAGGTCCAGCCCCAGCTCCTCGACCATGCGATCGCGGAACTTGTACATTTCCTGGAATTTCCACTGGGTATCGACGTGCATCACCGGGAACGGCAGCTTGCCGGGGAAGAACGCCTTGCGGGCCAGATGCAACATCACGGCGGAGTCTTTACCGATGGAGTACAGCATCACCGGGTTGTCGAACTCGGCGGCCACCTCGCGGATGATGTGGATGCTTTCCGCCTCCAGCTGTTTCAGATGCGTCAGTTTGTCGACCATGGCTACTCACGAAAGCTTTCTTATGGACGGCCAGCGGGCCGTGTTCGAGCGGGGCATGCTAGCACAGCGACCTGCTTCTAATCAGGACGCCAACTAGAACGAAACGGTATATGAATATACCGCTCCGTTAGCCCCCAAACGCCCCTCTGTAGGAGCTGGCTTGCCAGCGAAGGCACTTTCAAGCGCACCTCAGGGCTGAAGATCTTTTTGCCGGCAAGCCGGCTCCTGCACGGGGTCAGATCGGGTTGGGGCAGTCGATGAACAGGTGCTCCAGGGCGAAGCGCCGGGCCAGGTAGTCGCCCAGGGCCTGGACGCCATAACGCTCAGTGGCGTGGTGACCGGCAGCAATGAAGCTGATGTCGTTTTCCCGGGCGCTGTGGAAGGTTTGTTCCGAAGCCTCACCACTCAGGTACAGGTCAACGCCGGCCTGGACCGCCTGGTCGATGTAGCCCTGGCCGCCACCGGTGCACCAGCCGACCCGACGAATCATCTCGCTGCCTTCGATCAGCAAGGGTTCGCGGCCCATCACTTCTTGCACCCGCCGGGCAAAGTCCCGCGCCGTCATGGGTTCGTTGAGGGAACCGACCAGACCGACGACCTTGGGGTTCTCCGGGTCCAATGGGCCTTCGACGGTGATATCCAACTGCCGGGCCAACTGCACGTTGTTGCCCACCTCCGGGTGCAGGTCCAGGGGCAGGTGATAGGCCAAGAGGCTGATGTCGTGCCTGAGCAGGGTTTTCAACCTACGCTGCTTCATTCCGGTGATGCAGGGGTTCTCGCCTTTCCAGAAGTAGCCGTGATGCACCAGCACCAGATCGGCCTTGGCCTCCACGGCTGCGTCCAGCAACGCCTGGCTGGCGGTCACGCCACTGACGATGCGCATCACCTGCGGGCGTCCTTCGACTTGCAAACCATTGGGGCAATAGTCGGCGATGCGTGAACTGCCCAGGTAGCGGTCCGCTTCTTCCACCAGTGTGCTCAGGGCAACGGCCATAAAAGACTCCTAAATATCCCGTTCAGAGGCGCGCGCGGCCTCGTATAATGCGCGACATTATGGGCCGTACGCAGCCCTTCGTAACCACCCAGGACTTGCTCAATGCTCAAGGCTCTGCGTTTTTTTGGCTGGCCGCTACTGGCCGGCGTGCTTATCGCGTTGTTGATTATTCAGCGTTATCCGCAATGGGTCGGGCTACCCAGCCTGGACGTCAACCTGCAGCAAGCTCCGCAAACCACCAGCACCCAGCAGGGGCCAGTCTCCTACGCCGATGCGGTACTGATTGCCGCGCCCGCGGTGGTCAACCTGTACACCACCAAAGTGATCAACAAACCCGCGCATCCGCTGTTTGAAGACCCGCAGTTCCGGCGTTTCTTCGGCGACAACCTGCCCAAGCAGCAGCGCATGGAGTCAAGCCTGGGTTCCGGGGTGATCATGAGCCCCGAAGGCTACCTGCTGACCAACAACCACGTGACTTCCGGCGCCGAGCAGATCGTGGTGGCGCTCAAGGATGGCCGTGAAACCCTGGCAAGGGTCATCGGCAGCGATCCGGAAACCGATCTGGCGGTACTCAAGATCGACTTGAAAAAACTGCCTTCGATCACCGTCGGCCGCTCGGAAAACGTCCGTGTCGGTGACGTCGCCCTGGCCATCGGCAACCCGTTCGGGGTCGGCCAGACCGTGACCATGGGCATCATCAGCGCCACCGGGCGCAACCAGCTGGGCCTGAACAACTACGAAGACTTCATCCAGACCGATGCCGCGATCAACCCAGGCAACTCTGGTGGTGCATTGGTAGACGCCAACGGCAACCTGACCGGGATCAACACCGCCATCTTCTCCAAGTCCGGCGGTTCCCAGGGCATCGGCTTCGCGATCCCGATCAAACTGGCCATGGAGGTGATGAAATCGATCATCGAGCATGGCCAGGTGATCCGTGGCTGGCTGGGCATCGAAGTGCAGCCGCTGACCCAGGAGCTGGCAGAGTCCTTCGGCCTGGCCGGGCGGCCTGGAATCGTGGTGGCCGGGATCTTCCGCGACGGTCCGGCGCAGAAGGCCGGTATGCAGCTGGGTGATGTGATCCTCAGCATTGACGGCGAACCCGCCGGCGATGGTCGTCGTTCGATGAATCAGGTGGCGCGGATCAAGCCGACGGACAAAGTCTCGATCCAGGTCATGCGCAACGGCAAGGAACTCAAGCTGACCGCAGAAATCGGCCTGCGTCCGCCGCCCGCACCGGTCAAAGAAGAAGAGTGAATGTGCGCCCGGCCATGCCGGGCTAACAACATACATTCTCATCAGTCATGTTATATTGTTTCAATATTGCTATTGGAACAGCCCGATGACGTCCCGAAAAATCCTCCCCTTGGCAGGCCTGACCCTAGGCCTGCTGGCAGACCCGCTGCTTGCCGAAGAACCGCAGTCGCTGGAACTTGAAACCACCCGCATCACCACCGAATACGAGTCTGCCAGCGGCCCGGTCAAAGGTTACCGGGCCACTCGCTCGGCCAGCGCCACCAAGACTGACACGGCAATCCGCGATATCCCGCAGTCCATCAGCGTGATCCCTGCCAGCGTGCTCAAGGACCTGGGCAGCAGTAACGTCGAGCGGGCCCTGGAGTTCGCCGGAGGGGTCTCCAAGCAGAACAACTTCGGCGGCCTGACCCTGTATGAATACAGCGTGCGCGGCTTCACCACCTCGGAGTTCTACAAGGACGGTTTCAGCGCCAATCGCGGTTATCCCAGCACCCCGGATGCGGCCAATATCGAGCGCATCGAAGTGCTCAAGGGACCGGCGGCCAGCCTTTATGGCCGGGGCGATCCCGGCGGTACGGTGAACATCGTCACCAAGAAACCTCAGCCCGAAGCCTTCGCCACCCTGCAGACCAGCGCCGGCAGCTGGGACCGCTACCGCACTGCCCTGGACCTCAACACCCCGCTGGATGACCAGGGCAACCTGCTGTCCCGGGTCAACCTGGCGGTGGAGGACAACCACAGCTTCCGCGACCATGTGGACAGCCGCCGGTTGTTCGTCGCCCCTTCCTTCAGTTGGCAGCTGAACCCGGACACCAGCCTGCTGGTGGAGAGCGAGTTCGTGCGCCACAGCTCGACCTTCGACCGCGGCATCGTCGCGCCCAACAATCGCTGGAGCGGCGTCTCGCGCTCGACCTTCCTCGGTGAACCCAACGACGGCAACATCGACAACCACAACACCATGCTCCAGGCCGCCCTGGAACATCACCTCAACGACAGCTGGAAGCTGCGCCTGGCCAGCCACTACAAGGAAGGCAAGTTGTGGGGCTTCGCCTCGGAAACCCGCCCGCTGAATGCCGACCAGCACACCGTCAACCGGCGCTATCGCGAGCGCGACAACAACTGGCACGACAGCATCACCCAACTGGAACTGCGCGGCCTGTTCGACATCGGCAGTTGGCAGCACGAGCTGCTGATCGGCAGCGAATACGAGAACTACCGCAAGAACGAGCGGGTCACCACCATCGCCGGCGGCGCCTACGCTGTCGACATCTACGACCCGATCTACGGCCAGGCCAAGCCCAACGGCAAACGTTCCGGCACGGATTTTTTCGAACATGTCGAAAGCCAGGCCCTCAACCTGCAGGACCAGATTGTCTTCAACGACCGCTTGCGCGGCATGCTCGGCGCCCGCTTCGAACATTTCGAGCAACGGATCGACGACCACACCACCGGCAAACGCAGCCGCCAGAGCCACGACGCCCTGACCCAGCGCGCCGGCCTGCTGTATCAACTGACTCCGCAGTTGGGGCTGTTCGCCAACGCCTCCACCTCGTTCAAGCCCAACAACGGGCTGGATGCGGCCGGCAAGACCTTCAAACCCGAGGAAGGGGTCGGTTATGAAGTGGGGATCAAGAGCGAGCTGTTCGACGAACGCCTGAGCGCCACCCTCGCCGCCTTCCATATCGACAAGGAAAACGTCCTGGCCCTGGACCCCGGCACCGACTCCAGCCGCGCCGTGGGCAAGGCCCGCAGCCAGGGCTTCGACGTGCAAGTGACCGGCCAGTTGACCGATGCGGTGCGGGTGATAGGTGCCTATGCGCTGATCGATGCCGAGGTCACCAAGGGCGATCGGGCGATCCCCGCCGGCAGTCGCATACTCGGTGTGGCCAAGCACAGTGGCAGCCTGTTGGGCGTCTATGAGTTCCAGGACGGACGACTCAAAGGCTCGGACGTCGGCGCCGCCCTGACCTACGTCGGCGATCGCTCGGGCGAGGCCGGAGGCCGCTTCGAGTTGCCCGCCTACCGCACCCTGGACCTGCTGGCCCACTACAAGGCCAGCGACAACCTGACCCTGGGCCTGAACCTGAACAACCTGTTCGACGAGAAGTACTACGAGCGCTCCTACAGCAACTACTGGGTCAACCCCGGCGAGCCGCGCAACTTCACCGTCAGCCTGACACTCAACCTGTAGCCGGAAATCGCCATGCACAACCTCAAATCAATCGCCCTGCTGGGCCTGCTCGCCACCCTGGGTACAACCCAGGCCTCGGCCCACGGTCTGTGGACCGAACAGCGCCGCGGCAATATCGAAGTGATCTACGGCCACGGCGCCGAAGACGACGCCTTCAAGGCCAAGAAGGTCAGTGGTGCCTGGGCCTACGACGCCGCAGCCAGAATGATTCCGGTGACCGTGCAACGCCTGGCCGACCACGCGCGCCTGCAACCACTCAAGCCACCGGCGGTGCTGGCCGTGGCGCTGGACAACGGTCCGTGGTCGCAAACGGCGGACAAACGCTGGGTCAACCAGGGGCGCAGCAAAGTCCCGGGGGCCATCGCCTCGACTCACACCTTCAAGTACAGCCTGGCGATCTATCAAGCGGGGGCGAAGCTGCCCAAGCTGGAACAGCTCAAGCTGCTGATCCTGCCGGAAGTCGACCCGCTGACCGTGGGCCAGGGCAACCGCCTGCCGGTGCGGGTACTGCTGGATGGGCGGCCCGTGGCTGGGGTCAAGTTGATCGGCGATTACCGCAATGCACCGAGCACCCTGAGCACCGAAACCGATGCCCAGGGACGCGCTCAAGTGTTGGTGAGAAATGAAGGCTTGAACGTGATTGCCGCAGAGCTTGAAGTGCCGCTCAAGGACGATCCGGATGTGGCTTCACGCGGCCTGTTCAGCTCCCTGACCTTCCTCGGCGAGCCGCACCACGAGTGAGAGCAGCCCGGGGCTGCAGCTACAAGCGGCAAGCTTGTAGCTACAAGCGAGAGGCTCCAAGCATTGGCTCTGGGCTTCTAACTTAAAGCTGCCCCAATCCGTCGATCAGCGCCTGGTTCTGCTCCGGCGTGCCGATGCTGATGCGCAGGAATTGGGCGATCCGTTCCTGCTTGAAGTGACGCACTATCACCCCTTGCTCACGCAGCTTGGCCGCCAGGCCGGCTGCGTCGTGCTGGGGGTGGCGGGCAAAGATGAAGTTGGCCGCCGACGGCAATACTTCAAAACCCTTGGCCTGCAACTGCGCCACCACCCACTCACGACTGTCGATCACCCGTTGGCAGGTCTTGGCAAAGTACTCGCGGTCCTCGAAGGCCGCCGCTGCACCCACAATGGCCAGGCGATCCAGAGGGTAGGAGTTGAAGCTGTTCTTGATCCGCTCCAGGGCCTCGATCAGGTCCGGATGCCCCACAGCCAGGCCCACCCGCAGGCCGGCCAGGGAGCGCGACTTGGACAGAGTCTGGGTCACCAGCAGGTTGGGGTAGCGGTCCACCAGACTGATGGCAGTCTGGCCACCGAAGTCGATATAGGCTTCGTCCACGACCACCACCGAATCCGGGCTGGCCTGGAGGATCTGCTCCACGGCGTCCAGGGCCAGCAAGCAGCCGGTGGGCGCATTCGGGTTGGGGAAGATGATCCCGCCGTTGGGCTGAGCGTAGTCGGCCACACGGATCTGGAACTGTTCATCCAGGGGCACCGCCTGGTAGTCGATGCCGTACAGGCCGCAGTACACCGGATAGAAGCTGTAGCTGATGTCCGGGAACAGCAGCGGCTTATCCTGCTGCAGCAGGCCATGGAAAATGTGCGCCAGGACTTCGTCGGAACCGTTGCCGAGGAATACCTGATTGCCCTGCACCCCGTAATAGCGGGCCACCGCCTGCTTGAGCAGGTCGCTGTTGGGGTCGGGATACAGGCGCAGGTTGTCATTGAGCTCGGCCTGCATCGCCGCCAGGGCCTTGGGCGACGGGCCATAGGGGTTTTCGTTGGTGTTGAGCTTGACCAGATTGGTCAGCTTGGGTTGTTCGCCCGGCACATAGGGCACCAGGTTCTTGACGAACGGACTCCAGAATTTGCTCATGTTCATTGCCCCTGATCTTGGTCGTCGACGATGCGGTATTCGGCGCTGCGGGCGTGGGCGGTCAGCGACTCGCCACGGGCCAGAACCGAGGCGGTCCGCCCCAGCTCGGACGCGCCCTGCTCGGAGCAGAAAATGATCGACGAGCGTTTCTGGAAGTCATACACCCCCAGCGGTGAGGAGAAACGCGCAGTACCGGACGTCGGCAGCACGTGGTTCGGCCCGGCGCAGTAATCGCCCAGCGCCTCGGAGGTGTGACGGCCCATGAAGATCGCCCCGGCGTGGCGGATCTGCGGCAGCCAGGCTTGCGGGTCGGCCACCGACAACTCCAGGTGCTCGGGGGCAATGCGGTTGGCCACGTCCATGGCTTGCTGCATGTCGCGAACCTGGATCAGCGCGCCGCGGCCGTTGATCGAGGTGTTGATGATTTCTGCGCGCTCCATGGTCGGCAGCAGCTTGGCGATGCTCGCCGCCACCTTGTCGAGGAACTCGGCGTCCGGGCTGACCAGGATTGCCTGGGCGTCTTCGTCGTGCTCAGCCTGGGAAAACAGGTCCATGGCGATCCAGTCCGGATCGGTCTGGCCGTCACAGACCACAAGGATCTCCGAAGGACCGGCGATCATGTCGATCCCGACCTGGCCAAACACGTGGCGCTTGGCGGTGGCCACATAGATGTTGCCTGGGCCGACCACCTTGTCCACCTGGGGCACGCTTTCGGTGCCGTAGGCCAGCGCGGCCACGGCCTGGGCGCCACCGATGGTGAACACCCGGTCAACCCCGGCGATGCAGGCAGCGGCCAGTACCAGCTCGTTGACTTCACCGCGGGGGGTCGGCACCACCATCACCACCTCGGTCACGCCCGCCACCTTGGCCGGGATCGCGTTCATCAGCACCGATGACGGGTAAGACGCCTTGCCCCCCGGTACATACAAGCCGGCGCGGTCCAGCGGCGTAACCTTCTGGCCCAGCACCGTGCCGTCGGCTTCGGTGTAGCTCCAGGAGTCCTGTTTCTGCTTCTCGTGGTAGCTGCGCACCCGCGCCGCGGCCTTTTCCAAGGCTTCGCGCTGGGCCACGGTGATTCGGGTCAGGGCCAGTTCCAAGCGCTCGCGAGGCAGGATCAGGTCGGCCATGGAGGCCACTTGCAGGCCGTCGAAACGCTGGGTGAACTCCACCAGCGCCGCATCGCCGCGCTCGCGCACGGCCTTGATGATGTCCAGCACCCGCTGATTGACCGAATCGTCAGAGACACTTTCCCAGCTCAGCAGATGATCCAGATGACGGGCGAAATCCGGGTCGGCAGCGTTGAGTCGGCGAATTGCAGTCGGAGCGGTCATAGCGAAGGCCTCAATGATTGGCGAGTGCACAAAAG
This sequence comes from Pseudomonas sp. BLCC-B112, assembly GCF_028550695.1. Lineage (NCBI taxonomy): Bacteria > Pseudomonadati > Pseudomonadota > Gammaproteobacteria > Pseudomonadales > Pseudomonadaceae > Pseudomonas > Pseudomonas sp. BLCC-B112. Next base: position 203,337 of record NZ_JAQQGK010000001.1, on the reverse strand, counting down.
GGCAAGCTTGGATTTGCAAAGCTCAGGCGCCGCAAGACTACCAAGCCATCCGCGTGGGCACCTGAGCATTCTGGCTATGACGCGGATAGATGGGCGCGGCTCAAGGCCACGCATGTGAGTCAGCCGCGGTGTCGCGATTCCACTGCCTTGCGCAGGGTATCGATCAACGCCTGGATACGGGCGTGCTGCATCTTCATCGATGCCTTGTTGACCACCAGGCGGGAGCTGATGGTGGCGATCAGTTCCTGGGGCTCCAGACCGTTGGCCCGCAGGGTGTTGCCGGTGTCGACCACGTCGATGATCTTGTCCGCCAGACCGATCAGCGGCGCCAGTTCCATCGAGCCGTAGAGCTTGATGATGTCGACCTGACGGCCCTGCTCGGCGTAATAACGCTTGGCGACGTTGACGAACTTGGTGGCCACGCGCAGGCGCCCCTTGGGTTCGACGGCGCCAATCGCACCGGCGGTCATCAGCTTGCACTGGGCAATCTGCAGGTCCAGCGGTTCGTACAGGCCCTGGCCTGAGTACTCCATCAGGACGTCCTTGCCGGCCACCCCGAGGTCGGCGGCGCCATGCTCGACATAGGTCGGTACGTCAGTGGCACGCACGATCAGCAGGCGAACGTCGTCCTGGGTCGTGGGGATGATCAGTTTGCGGCTCTTGTCCGGATTCTCGGTTGGCACGATGCCCGCTTCAGCCAGAAGCGGCAGCGTGTCGTCGAGGATACGGCCCTTGGACAGTGCGATGGTCAACATGAGTAACGTAAGTCCTTATGCGGCGACTGATGCCCGGACGCAAACGGCGCCAGACATGCGTCGAGCCTGAAGACAGGCTCGACGTGGAACTGATTCAGCGTTGGGCACCTCCCTGTGCCCGTCATGCAACTAGCCCGGTACGCGGCGGATCTTGGCGCCGAGCATCTGCAGCTTCTCTTCGATGCACTCGTAACCACGGTCGATGTGGTAGATGCGGTCGATCAGGGTGTCGCCTTCGGCCATCAGGGCCGAGATCACCAGGCTGGCCGAGGCCCGCAGGTCGGTGGCCATGACTGGCGCGCCCTTGAGGATCTCGGTGCCGGTAACGATCGCGGTGTTGCCTTCGACCTGGATCTTGGCGCCCATGCGGTGCAGCTCGTACACGTGCATGAAGCGGTTTTCGAAAATGGTCTCGATGACCGCCCCCGTGCCTTCGGCAATCGCGTTCAGGGAAATGAACTGCGCTTGCATGTCGGTCGGGAACGCCGGGTACGGAGCAGTACGCACGTTGACCGCCTTGGGGCGCTTGCCATGCATGTTGAGCTCGATCCAGTCGCTGCCGGTGGTGACTTCGGCGCCCGCTTCCTTGAGCTTTTCCAGAACGGCTTCAAGGATGGTCGGATCGGTGTCCTTGACCTTGACCCGGCCGCCAGTGACGGCTGCGGCCACCAAGTAGGTACCGGTTTCGATACGGTCAGGCATCACTTTGTAGATCGCCGAATGCAGACGCTCGACGCCATCGATGGTGATGGTGTCGGTGCCAGCACCGGAAATCTTCGCACCCATGGCGATCAGGAAGTTCGCCAGGTCGACGACTTCAGGTTCGCGGGCGGCGTTCTGCAGCACGCTGCGGCCCTTGGCCAGGGCAGCGGCCATCATGATGTTCTCGGTACCGGTCACACTCACGGTATCGAAGAAGAAGTTGGCACCGCGCAGGCCGCCTTCAGGCGCCTTGGCCTTGATGTAGCCGCCCTCGACATCGATCACCGCGCCCATGGCTTCCAGGCCGCGAATGTGCAGGTCCACTGGACGCGAACCGATGGCGCAACCGCCTGGCAGGGCCACTTCGGCTTCGCCGAAACGGGCAACCATCGGGCCCAGTACCAGGATCGAGGCGCGCATGGTTTTCACCAGCTCGTACGGCGCCACCAGGGTCTTGATGGTGCGTGGATCGATTTCGACGCTCAGTTTCTCGTCGATCACCGGCTCGATGCCCATGCGACCGAACAGTTCGATCATGGTGGTGATGTCGTGCAGGTGCGGGAGGTTGGCCACGGTGACCGGGCCATCGCACAGCAGGGTTGCTGCCAGAATCGGCAGCGCGGAGTTCTTGGCCCCGGAAATGCGGATCTCGCCATCAAGGCGAACGCCGCCGGTAATAATCAATTTATCCATAACAGTCTCGACGCCCTTGGGCTCAGGTGCGCTCGGCCCAGGCCGCGCGGCTGAAAAATTTCATAGTGATCGCGTGGATGCTGCCATCGGCAATCCATGGATTCAAATGGGCATAGATGCTCTGCTGACGCTTCACCGGGCTCAAGGCCGACAGTTCGTCGCTAATCACGTTCAGCTGAAAGTTGCAGCCTTCGCCCTCAACTTCTACCTGAGCTCCGGGCAGCTTTCCCTCAAGAAAGCTCTTCACTTCGTTGGCCTGCATGCTCAACCTCAATCGGCGCCCTGTGCGCGCGGGTCGGACATCATACAAAAAAGCCCCGCGCCTGCGAACCCCGCATAGCAGGACTCTGACGGGGGGCTTCTATATAGATGTGGGTTACTACGGATGGAGAAGGATCTCGGTGACCCCGGATACTTCGGCAATTTCTCGCATGTCTTCGGGCAAGGCACGAACACTCACTGCCTTGCCCAGGTCCTGGGCATCTCGCATGAAGGCCAGCAGCAGGGCCAGGCCGACACTGCTGGACTTTTCCACCGCCGAGCAATCCAGCACCAACGCCGCAGCGGTGCTGGACTTGATCAATGCCTGGCCCTGCTTGCGCAGCCCCGGGCCGCTGCGGTAATCCAGCACACCGCTGATCAGCAACTCCCCGGCGTCCCCGAGGCGTACGGCGGACTCGCTCATTGCGCAACCTTATCTGCGGCGTCTTCGGTCACTTCCTTGGCCTTGGCCACTTCGCCGGCCCAGCCGTCGATGGTCTTGTCCAGGTTGTTGCCGTTACGCTGCATGGCATCGGCGAACTGATCACGGAACAGTTTGCCGATATTGATGCCGTTGATAATCACGTTACGCACTTTCCACTCGTCGTTGATCTTCTCCAGGGTATAGGACACCGGGTAGATCGCGCCGTTGTTGCCTTTGACCTGCATATCCACGCTGGTACGGGTACCGCTTTCATCCTTGGCCGGAGAAACAGTGATGCCCTGGTTGTTGTACTCCAGCAAGGCATTGCCGTAGAACTGCATCAGGCTGCGCTTGAAGTTTTCCTGGAAGCGCGCCATCTGCTCCGGGGTGGCCTTGCGCGAATACTTCACGGTCATGATGCTGCGGGAGATGCCATCGGCGTCCACCACCGGACCGACAATACCGTTCAAGGCGTTGTAGAAGTCGTTCGGGCTTTGCTTGTACTTCTCTTTATTGGCCGCCAGATCCGCCAGCAGACGGGTGGTCGTGTCCTGCACCAGATCATGCGCGGAAGGCGTGCTTGCCGCATTGGCCAGCAACGGCAGGGCCGCCAGCAGGACCAACAAGCCACGTCGCAAGATAGAGATCATCGAAAAACTCCTCATTTGGCGTCTTTGCTAACGGTATTGAGCAGGAATTTACCGATCAGGTCCTCCAGTACCAGCGACGACTGGGTGTCGTGGATGGTTCCACCATCCTTGAGCAAGGCTTCTTCCCCGCCCACGCTGATACCGATGTACTTCTCACCCAACAGGCCAGCCGTCAGGATAGATGCAGTGGAGTCGGTCGGCAGATTATCCACACGCTTTTCCAGTTGCATCGTCACCCGGCCGGTGAAGCTGTCACGGTCCAGATCGATCGCTGTAACCTTGCCGATGGTCACACCGGCCATGGTCACCTTAGCTCTGACCGTCAAACCGGCGATATTGTCGAAGTAGGCGTAAAGTTTATAGGTATCGGTGCTCGCAGTCGGAGACAAGCCACTGACCCGCAGGGCAAGCAACAGCAAAGCCAGGATGCCGGCCAGCAGAAAAAGGCCGACACCGATTTCCAGGGTGCGGTTTTGCATCAGAAATCTCCAAACATCAAGGCGGTCAGAATAAAGTCCAAGCCGAGTACGGCCAACGAGGCATACACCACGGTCTTGGTAGTGGCACGGCTGATCCCTTCTGAAGTGGGCTCACAGTCGTAGCCTTGGAATACGGCGATCCAGGTCACTACAAACGCAAAAACAATACTTTTGATCACACCGTTGAGGACGTCACCGGTGAAGGTCACGCTGTTCTGCATGTTCGCCCAGTAGGAACCGTCATAGACGCCCAGCCAGTCGACAGCCACCCAGGAACCGCCCCAGATTCCCACCACGCTGAAAATCATCGCCAGCAACGGCAGGGAAATGAAGCCGGCCCACAGGCGCGGCGCAATGATGTACTTGAGTGGATCGACCCCGATCATCTCCAGGCTGGAGAGTTGCTCGGTGGACTTCATGTTGCCGATTTCCGCGGTCAGCGCCGACCCGGCACGACCGGCGAACAGCAACGCAGTCACCACCGGGCCCAACTCCCGCAGCAAGGTCAGGGCAACCATTTGCCCGACGGCCTGCTCCGAACCGTAGCTGGACAGAATGTTGAAGCCCTGCAGCGCCAGCACCATGCCGATGAAGATCCCGGACACGACGATGATCACCAGGGACATCACGCCCACCGAATGCAGTTGCTTGACCAGCAGACCAAAGCTGCCGCCAATGCCGCCGCGCCCCAGCAACGCATGAAACAGGAACAGCGTGGAGCGCCCCAGTACCGCCAGGACATCGATGCCTGAGCGACCGAAGAGGCGAACCCTCTCGATTAGCGATATTTTGCGCATCAGCGCTTCCCCAGAAGATCTGCGCGGTAGTCCGTCGCTGGAAAGTGAAACGGCACTGGGCCGTCGGGATCGCCCTTCATGAATTGACGGATACGCGGATTGTCGGAGTCCATCAGTTCGTCAGGAGTTCCCTGCCCCAATACCTGGCCATCGCCGACCACATAGAGGTAATCGGCAATGCTCGCGGTTTCCGCAAGATCGTGGGACACCACGATGCTGGTAATGCCCAGGGCATCGTTGAGCAGGCGAATCAAGCGCACCAGGACGCCCATGGCAATCGGGTCCTGGCCCACGAAAGGCTCGTCGTACATGAGAATCTGCGGGTCCAGGGCGATGGCCCGGGCCAGGGCGACCCGACGCTTCATGCCACCGGACAGCTCGTCGGGCATCAGGTCGACGGCACCGCGCAGGCCCACCGCCTGTAGCTTGAGCAGCACGATGTCACGAATCATTTCGTCCGGCAGCTCGGTATGTACCCGCAGCGGAAAGGCCACGTTCTCGAACACGTCCAGATCGGTGAACAGCGCGCCGCTCTGGAACAGAACGCCCATTTGCTTGCGTGCATCGAACAGATCGCTGCGCGAGAGGGTCGGCAGATTCTGGCCGTTGACCCACACTTCGCCGCTGCTGGGCCGCAATTGCATGCCCATCAAGCGTAACAGGGTGGTTTTTCCGCAGCCTGAAGGCCCCATGATGCCGGTGACCTTGCCCCGCGGAATACGGATATCCACGTTATTGAAAATGCTGCGCGTACCGCGCTTGAAGGACAGTCCCTTCAGCTCGACCGCGTAGGCGTTATCGGCACTCATCTAAACTCCTTGCGATGCAGCCTATCACTCGGACGCTTGGCTCCCTGCCGGGAGTACGTGCCCCTGGGCAGGCCGAACTGGCGGCGAACTATATCACTGCTGACACGGAGCCCCCAAGGCCGAAGCCGTGAACGTTCAGGTCCAAGACAGGCAAAATCGGAGGAATCCTAATACCGGCCAGATAAAGGCTGACGAACTTGCGTGAGGGATTTGTTCATTACCGCTATAATCGCCGCCTTTTCATCGGGCTATACGATTTCAGACATGAGCCAATCCAGCGACCTGATTCAATCAGCACAACGCACCATCCGCCTCGAACTTCAGGCCGTAGAAGGCTTGCTGCCCCATATCGATGCAGATTTCGTACGCGCTTGCGAGATGATTCTGGCCAGTAAAGGCCGCGTGGTAGTGGTCGGCATGGGCAAGTCCGGGCACGTCGGCAACAAGATCGCCGCCACCCTGGCCAGCACCGGCACCACGGCTTTCTTTGTCCACCCGGCTGAAGCCAGTCATGGCGACATGGGCATGATCACTCGCGACGACGTGATCCTGGCCCTCTCCAACTCCGGCTCCACCAACGAAATCGTCACCCTGCTGCCCTTGATCAAGCGCCTGGGTATCCAGTTGATCAGCCTGACCGGCAACCCTGACTCGCCGCTGGCCAAGGCCGCCGACGTCAACCTCAATGTGCATGTCGAACACGAGGCCTGCCCGCTGAACCTGGCGCCGACCTCCTCGACCACTGCCGCCCTGGTCATGGGCGATGCCCTGGCCGTGGCCCTGCTGGAAGCTCGCGGGTTCACCGCCGAAGACTTCGCTTTCTCCCATCCCGGAGGCGCCCTGGGCCGCCGCCTGCTGCTCAAGGTGGAGAATGTGATGCATGAAGGCACCGAGTTGCCGCACGTGCAAAGGGGCACCCTGCTCAAGGACGCGCTCATGGAGATGACCCGCAAGGGCCTGGGCATGACCGTGATCCTGGAGGCCGATGGCCGCCTGGCCGGGATCTTCACCGACGGCGACTTGCGCCGCACCCTGGATCGCGCCATCGATATTCATCACGCCACCATCGACTCGGTCATGACCCCTCACGGCAAGACGGCACGCGCCGATATGCTGGCAGCCGAAGCCCTGAAGATCATGGAAGACCATAAAATCAGCGCCCTGGTGGTGGTGGACAAGGAAGACCGGCCGATCGGTGCCTTGAACATGCACGATCTGCTGCGCGCGGGAGTGATGTAATGAGTGCCGACCTGCTGCAACGCGGTAAAAACATCAAGCTGGCGGTTTTCGACGTCGACGGCGTACTGACCGACGGTCGCCTGTACTTCCTTGAGGACGGCAGTGAGTTCAAGACGTTCAATACCCTCGACGGCCAAGGCATCAAGATGCTCATGGCCGCCGGGGTGCAGACGGCGATCATCAGCGGGCGCAAGACCCCTGTGGTGGAGCGCCGGGCCAAGAACCTGGGGATTCCCCACCTCTACCAGGGTCGTGAAGACAAGCTGGTGGTGCTGGACGAACTTCTTGCCCAACTGGGCCTAAGCTATGAACAGGTCGCCTATCTGGGCGACGACCTGCCCGACCTGCCGGTGATCCGCCGTGTCGGCCTGGGCATGGCGGTGGCCAACGCAGCCGGCTTTGTCCGCGAACACGCCCATGGCATCACTGTAGCCCGCGGTGGCGAAGGCGCTGCCCGGGAGTTCTGCGAGCTGATCCTGCAAGCCCAGGACCGCCTTGAAGCAGCCAACGCCGCTTATTTATAGAGCCCTCCCATGCTGAGTAAAAAGATTCGCAACATCCTGATATTCGGGATCATCGCCCTGCTGTTCGCGGCGGTCGGTTACTGGAACATCAGCCCTGAGCGCTTCCTCGACAAGCCAGTAGTGCAGGTCGACGACAACGCCATCGACTATTACGTGATCAACGCTCGCAGCGTGCAGTACCTGCCTGACGGCAAGCTGCAGTACGAAATGACCTCGGACAAAGTGGAGCACGTCAAGGCCAGCGAAGTGACGCTGCTGACCAAGCCGGACCTGCAGATGTACCGCGGCACCACTTTCCCCTGGCACGTCCAGAGCGAGCGCGGCGAAGTCAATCCGGACGGCACCGAGGTCGAGCTGATCGATTCGGTACGGGTTTCCCGCACTGATGAGCGCAACCGCAACCTGCTGATCACCACCAGCCGCATGACAGTATTCCCGCAGAAGCAATATGCGCAGACCGAGCAAGCCGTTAGAATCGACGGCGCCGGCGGCGTGACTACGGCCAAGGGAATGAAAGCGTATTTGAAAGACGGCAGGATGAACCTGCTATCGAACGTAAGAGGACAGTATGAGGCTCGTTAAAACCCTCCCTATTTTGCTCAGTCTGGGCGCAGCACTGGGAAGCGTGAGCGCCTGGGCTCTGCCGAACGATAGCCAACAGCCAATCCGCATCCAGGCCGACGACGCCCAGTTGGACGATAAGAACGGCGTAGCCACCTATAAGGGCGATGTGATCATCACCCAGGGTTCGATGAAGATCACTGGCAACACCGTGACCATCACCCGAGCCCAGAGCGGCGAAATCGACGTAGTGACGTCGGTGGGCAACCTCGCCTACTTCGAGCAGCTGCAGAAGCAGACCGACCCGAAACCGGTTCAGGCCTACGCTGTGACCATCCAGTACCACGCTCAGCAGAATCGCATCGTGCTGATCGACAAAGCCAAGGTCATCAACGACGGCAACACCACCGAAGGCGAGAAGATCGTCTACGACACCGTAAAGCAAGTGGCTAACGCCGGTCGCGCCAATGGCAGCTCGGTCACCGCGCCACGTCCGCGGATCGACATGGTCATCCAGCCGAAAAAGAAAACCGACGAGCAAAAGGCCCAGTAATGGCAACTCTGAAAGCTCAGCACCTGGCCAAGAGCTACAAGAGCCGTCAGGTCGTGCGTGATGTCAGCCTGTCCATCGACAGCGGCCAGATCGTCGGCCTGCTCGGCCCCAACGGCGCCGGCAAGACCACCTGTTTCTACATGATCGTCGGCCTGGTCCAGGCCGACCAGGGTCGCGTCCTGATCGACGACCTGGATGTCAGCCACCAACCGATGCACGGTCGCGCCCGCGCCGGCATCGGCTACCTGCCACAGGAAGCCTCGATCTTCCGCAAGCTGTCGGTGGCCGACAACATCATGGCCATCCTCGAGACCCGCAAGGAACTCGACAAGGCCGGCCGTCGCCAGGAACTGGAAAGCCTGCTGCAGGAGTTCCACATCAACCATATCCGCGACAACCTCGGCATGAGCCTGTCCGGTGGTGAGCGCCGTCGCGTGGAAATCGCCCGCGCCCTGGCCACCGCGCCCAAGTTCATCCTGCTGGACGAACCCTTCGCCGGCGTGGACCCGATCTCGGTCGGCGATATCAAGCAGATCATCCATCACCTGAAGGCCAAGGGCATCGGGGTGCTGATCACCGACCACAATGTCCGCGAAACCCTGGACATCTGTGAAACCGCCTATATCGTCAATGACGGGCAACTGATTGCCGAAGGCGACTCCGAGACCATCCTGGCCAACGAATTGGTCAAGGAAGTCTACCTGGGCCATGAGTTCCGCCTGTAAAGGCTGAGGTGTCGGGCTAGATGCCAGAGCGTCAGGAACAATAAATACCTACTGATTTTATTGTTACAGCGCTCTAGGCAAACACTTCAGTTTCAGGCATATAATTTGCTTATGTTTGGCGCTCCGGCGCCCTGTAGTGGATGGCGCATGTGCGCCGGCAAATAAGGTGTTAAGCCCCTGCCATGAAACCATCGCTAGTCCTGAGAATGGGCCAGCAGCTGACGATGACACCGCAGCTGCAACAGGCCATCCGCCTGCTCCAATTGTCGACCCTGGACCTGCAACAGGAAATCCAGGAGGCCCTGGAGTCCAACCCGATGCTCGAACGCCAGGAAGATGGCGAAGACTTCGACAACAGCGACCCCTTGGCCGACAACACCGAGTCCAAACCCAACACCGAGATTCAGGAACCCTCCTACCAGGAAACCGCCCCCACGGTGGATAACCTCGAGGAAGGCGAATGGAACGAACGCATCCCCAACGAGCTACCGGTGGACACCGCGTGGGAAGACGTCTACCAGACCAGCGCCAGCAGCCTGCCCAGCAGTGATGATGATGAATGGGACTTCACCACTCGCACATCGGCCGGCGAGAGCCTGCAAAGCCACCTGCTCTGGCAACTGAACCTGGCGCCAATGTCGGATACCGACCGCCTGATCGCCGTGACCCTGATCGATTGCATCAACAATCAGGGTTACCTGGACGAAACCCTTGAAGAGATTCTCGAGGCCTTCGATCCGGAGTTGGACATCGAGCTGGACGAGATCGAAGCCGTCCTGCACCGCATCCAGCAATTCGAGCCAGCCGGCATCGGCGCCCGCAACCTGGGTGAATGCCTGCTGCTGCAACTGCGCCAACTGCCAGCGAAAACTCCCTGGCTGAGCGAAGCCCAGCGCCTGGTCAGTGACTACATCGACCTCCTGGGCAGTCGCGACTACAGCCAGCTGATGCGCCGCATGAAGCTCAAGGAAGACGAACTGCGTCAAGTCATCGAACTGGTGCAGAGCCTCAATCCGCGCCCGGGCTCACAGATCGAATCCAGCGAAGCCGAGTACGTGGTACCGGACGTCATCGTGCGCAAGGACAACGAGCGCTGGCTGGTGGAGCTGAATCAGGAATCGGTGCCACGCCTGCGGGTCAACGCACAGTACGCCGGCTTTGTTCGCCGCGCCGACACCAGTGCCGACAACACCTTCATGCGCAATCAGTTGCAGGAAGCTCGCTGGTTCATCAAGAGCCTGCAGAGCCGTAACGAAACCCTGATGAAAGTCGCCACTCAGATCGTCGAGCACCAACGAGGCTTCCTGGAGTACGGCGACGAAGCCATGAAACCTCTGGTTCTGCATGACATCGCTGAAGCTGTGGGCATGCACGAATCGACCATTTCCCGTGTAACCACGCAAAAATTCATGCATACCCCCCGGGGCATATATGAACTGAAATACTTTTTCTCCAGCCACGTCAGCACCTCCGAAGGCGGCGAATGCTCGTCCACGGCGATCCGCGCGATCATCAAAAAACTGGTGGCTGCGGAAAATCAGAAAAAGCCGTTGAGTGACAGCAAGATCGCTGGTTTACTGGAGGCACAAGGCATTCAGGTAGCCCGTCGTACCGTCGCCAAGTACCGCGAATCCCTTGGGATCGCGCCTTCCAGCGAACGGAAGCGGTTGATGTAGCCGCCGGGCTGGCCACAGCGTTTCAGAGTGTGTTTGAAACAGGCCGAAAGTCGGTTTCAAACGCGGTCTAGGTGGCAGGCAACCCAGCCTGTCGCGTTATGCACTGGCAACGAAGGAGAAGCTGTATGCAAGTCAACATCAGTGGACACCAACTCGAAGTGACTGAACCTCTGCGCGCTTACATCGGCGAGAAACTCGACCGGCTGGAGCGGCACTTCGACAAGATTACCAATGTGCAGGTCACCATGGCTGTCGAGAAGCTGAAGCAGAAAATCGAAGCCACCCTGCACATCCACGGTGGGGAGGTCGTCGCCAATGCAGAACATGACGATATGTATGCCGCAATCGACCTGCTCACGGACAAGCTTGACCGCCAACTGAAAAAGCATAAGGAAAAGCAACTCCACCTTCTCCAAGGCACGGGTCGCTAACACTCCCCTCTCATGATCCGACTTGAAAGCATCCTGACCCCCGGCCGTTCCCTGGTGAACGTGCCGGGCGGCAGTAAAAAACGCGCCCTCGAACAAATTGCCAACCTGATCAGCCGCGAAGTGCCTGATCTGGAGATGCAGGATGTCTTCGAGAGCCTGATCGCCCGTGAAAAACTCGGTTCCACCGGTTTTGGCAACGGCATCGCCATTCCCCACTGCCGCCTCAAAGGCTGTGAGTCGCCTATCAGTGCATTGATGCACCTGGACGCTCCGATCGATTTCGACGCCATCGACGGTGCACCCGTGGATCTGCTGTTCGTCCTCCTGGTTCCGGAAGCCGCTACCGACGCACACCTGGAACTGCTCCGGCAGATCGCCAGCATGCTCGATCGCAAGGAAGTCCGTGACCGGCTGCGCAGTGCCACCAGCAATGAAGCCTTGTATCAGGTTGTCCTGGACGAGCAAAACGGTCAGTAACCATGCGCTTGATCATTGTCAGCGGCCGCTCCGGCTCAGGTAAAAGCACCGCCCTCGATGTTCTTGAGGACCACGGCTACTACTGCATCGACAACCTTCCCGCCGGCTTGCTGCCCGAGCTGGCCGAGCGCGCGTTGATTCACACGGAACTGGCACAACCTCTGGTAGCGGTTTCCATCGACGCCCGAAACCTGCCCAGCCATCTGTCGCGCTTCCCCGAGTTGCTGGAAGAAGTGCGCAGCCGGCATATCCAGTGCGACGTGCTCTATCTGGACGCCGATGAGGAAACCCTGCTCAAGCGTTTCTCGGAAACCCGGCGGCGCCACCCGCTGAGCAGTGCCAATCGCTCGCTGGCTGAAGCCATCCACGATGAGACTCAACTGCTGGGGCCGATCGTCGATCTGGCCGACCTCAAGGTCAACACCACCAATCTGAACCTCTACCAATTGCGGGACACCATCAAGCTGCGCCTGCTGAACCAACCCGAACCCGGGACCGCGTTCCTGGTGGAGTCTTTCGGTTTCAAGCGCGGCATGCCGGTGGACGCCGACCTGGTGTTCGACGTGCGCTGCCTGCCCAATCCGTACTGGAAGCCCGAACTGCGCGCCCAATCCGGTCTGGACGCTCCCGTGGCCGAATACCTGGCCGCACAGCCCGATGTCGAAGAAATGTTCCAGGACATCGAAAGCTATCTGCTCAAGTGGCTGCCACGCTTCGCTGCCAGCAACCGCGCCTACGTGACCATTGCCATTGGCTGCACCGGCGGACATCACCGCTCCGTGTACCTGACCGAGCGCCTGGGCAAGGTGTTGCAAAAAACCCTGAAGAACGTCCAGGTTCGCCACCGCGACCTTAGCTGAAAGGATCTACCCCGCGATGCCAGCTCTGGAAATCGAGATCATCAACAAACTGGGTTTGCACGCCCGCGCCTCAGCCAAATTCGTCGGTGTAGCGGGACAGTTCCCCTGCCAGATCCGCGCCGGCAGGAGCCCGGAGTCAATGGTGGACGGCAAAAGCATCATGGCCATGATGATGCTCGCCGCAGGCAAGGGCACCAAGATCCATCTGAAGACCGAAGGCGAGCAGGAACAGGAAGCGCTGAATGCGCTGGTGGCATTGATCAACAACTACTTCGACGAGGGCGAGTAAGCCCCTGCGGGCCACTCGCCAAACGGCCCTCAGGCAAGCGCCGTGTCCATCACCATCATCAGGCAAAAGCCGATGCACAATCCGAGGCTGGCGAGCTTTTCGTGACCATTGCGGCGGGACTCGGGAATGACTTCGTGAGTCACCACCAGCAACATGGCTCCCGCCGCCAAGGCCAACCCCAGCGGCAGCAGCACCTGCGCCAGACTCACCAACCAGGCACAGAGCAAGGCAAAGACCGGCTCTACCAAGCCTGAAGCGGCGCCAATCAGAAATGCCCTGACCCGCGACATCCCCGCCCCCGCCAGCACCAGAGCGATCACCAGCCCCTCCGGTACATCCTGCAGGGCAATCCCCATGGCCAAGCTGTCCGCGTCCGCCATGCCGCCCCCTGCCGACACCCCCACCGCCATGCCTTCCGGAATGTTGTGGGCAATGATGGCAAAGACAAACAGCCAGATGCGTGGCGCAATCACCGGATGCTCCGCCGTACCTACCAGCACTTCGGGGCTGGCTCCCGACACCTTGCGATCCACCAGGAACAAGCCAAAAGCCCCCAGCATGATGCCGGCGCAAACCAGGCCACTGGAGCCCCAGGCAGACAAGCCCAAGTCTTGAGCAGCGGCAATACCGGGAACGATCAGCGAAAACGCCGTCGCCGCCAGCATCACCCCAGCGCCAAAACCCAGCAACGTATCGCTCACGGCCATCGGCATTCTGCGGATCACCAGCACCGGGACCGCCCCCAGTGCCGTGCCCAACGCGCAGATCGAGCCACCCTGCAAGGCGCGCAACAACCTTGGTTCCAGATCCAGCCAGCTCAGCCCTTGAGCCACCAGCAGCGCAGTGCCCGCCAACAGCAACAGCGAACCGAAGGCATAACGAAACATCCGTCCGCTGCTGATCGCCAGTGTTTCAGTGCCCATAGTCGGCCTTAGGTCTTGTTATGAATGGAGGTATCAGGCCATCGCGGCCTGATAGCGTTGAGCGACTTCCGGCCAATTGATCACGTTGTAGAACGCATTGATGTATTCCGGCCGACGGTTCTGATAACGCAGGTAGTAGGCGTGCTCCCACACGTCCAGACCGAGAATCGGCGTGTTGCCATTCATCAGCGGGCTGTCCTGGTTACCGCTGCTTTCCACCAGCAGTTTTTTCTCCGGAGTCACGCTGAGCCAGGCCCAGCCACTGCCGAAACGGGTCAGCGCAGCCTTGGTGAACGCCTCCTTGAAGCGCTCGAAACCACCCAGTTGCTGCTCGATTGCCTGAGCCAGGGCACCCTCGGGCTTACCGCCGCCGGCCGGGGTCATGACCGCCCAGAACAGCGAATGGTTGGCGTGGCCGCCCCCTTGGTTGATCACCGCGGCCCGAAGTTTTTCCGGCAGTTGCTGGACGCTGGCCACCAGTTTCTCGACTTCCCAGCCCGCCCATTCAGTGCCTTCTACAGCGGCATTGAGATTGTTGATGTAGGTCTGGTGGTGCTTGCTGTAGTGAATCTCCATGGTCTGCGCGTCGATGTGCGGTTCCAGGGCGTCGTAGGCATAAGGCAGTGCAGGCAAGGTAAAGGACATATCAATGGGCTCCGTAAGAGGGGCTGTCGGCTAGCGGGCTGTCGGCTGACAGGCCCGCGACGTTGCTGTCCAGCAAACGATGAGTACGGGGGTACTCACCGTGATCACCGATGAAATTCAGCAGTTCGACGTAGGTCTTGCTGCTCTGGCGCAAAGCCGCCTCGCGCAAGGCAGGGCTGAGGCGGCTGTCCTGCATGGTCTGCAGCAGGCGCTGGTGGATCGCGCAGAGGTACTCTGCGCTCTCCTCCGGCTGGTTCAGGCGCAAATGCAGGTCCGCCAGGTTGTGATGGGAAATCACACAGGCTGCCACCGCCTCGTCGGCATCCCCCCAGCGCTCGAACAACACCTGAGCCAAGGCCAGTGCCTGCAGGTAGAACTCGCGAGCATCCACCAGTTCGCCCTGCATAAAGAGGCGATTGGCCCTTTCGATCGTGCGTTTCCAGTGCTCCATGGTGAGCCTCCAAAGCGGTGTTGGGAGTTACACGCCGCCTGCGGTGAGTTTTTCCGGGTCCAACAGGACCTCAAGTTGGCTGCGTGGCAGATCAGTGAGTTCAAGTGCCACGTCGATCACCGGGCGACCTTGCCTGTAGGCAGTCTTGGCAATTTCAGCGGCCTTCTGATACCCGATGATCGGGTTCAGAGCAGTCACCAGGATCGGGTTGCGTGATAGTGCTTCCTTGAGCTTGGGCTCGTTGACCTTGAAGCTGGCAATGGCCTTGTCCGCCAACAGGCGACTGGAGTTGGCCAGCAGTTCAATGCTACCGAGCAGGTTCTGGGCAATGATCGGCAGCATCACGTTGAGCTCGAAGTTGCCCGATTGCCCGGCCACGGTGATGGTGCTGTCGTTACCAATGACTTGGGCCGCGACCATCGCCACGGCTTCCGGAATCACCGGATTGACCTTGCCCGGCATGATCGACGAGCCCGGCTGCAGCCCCTCCAGCTCGATCTCGCCAAGCCCCGCCAGTGGACCGGAGTTCATCCAGCGCAGGTCGTTGGCGATCTTCATCAACGACACCGCAGTGGCCTTGAGCTGGCCGGACACCGTGACCGCCGTGTCCTGTGAGCCGATCAGGGCGAACAGGTTCTTGCCCGGGGTGAACTGCACCTGGGTCAGCTTGCTCAACTGCCGGCTGAAGCGCGCAGCGAACTCGGGGTGAGCGTTGATTCCAGTACCCACGGCGGTGCCGCCCTGAGCCAGGGCCTGCAGGCTCGGCAGCAGGTCCTGCAAGTGAGCGATATTGGCCTTGAGCTGCTGCGCCCAACCGTCCAGCACCTGGCTCATTCGCACCGGCATGGCATCCATCAGGTGGGTACGACCGGTCTTGATGAAGGGATGCACCTGCACCGCCTTGCGTTCGATGACCTCCACCAGGTGCACCAGTGCCGGCAGCAGTTGCTCATGCAGGGTCAGGGCTGCGCTGACGTGAATGGTGGTGGGAATGATGTCGTTGCTGCTCTGACCACAGTTGACGTGGTCATTGGGATTGACCGGCTCGCCCAACAGGCGGCTGGCCAGGGTCGCCAGCACTTCGTTGGCGTTCATGTTGGAACTGGTACCGGAGCCGGTCTGGAAGATGTCCACCGGAAAGTGCTGCATGTAGTCGCCTTCCAACAGCCCCTGGGCGGCATCGACAATGGCCTTGCCCTGGGACGCGCTGAGCTGCCCAAGCTCGACGTTGGCCTCGGCCGCTGCAGCCTTGGCCAGAATCAGGGCACGAATGAAGGCTGCCGGCATACGTTGCCCGCTGATGGGAAAGTTATCCACCGCGCGCTGAGTCTGCGCGCCATACAAGGCCTGCTCAGGGACCTGCAGTTCGCCCATGCTGTCTCGTTCGATACGGGTATTACTCATCGGGAAATCCTTGCACCAGTTCAATCAGAGGAATGGAAGGCAGCAGCGAACAGGTCGCCAGTTGCCAGGCATGGCTTTGCCAGCGCTTGAGCCGGCACTTGCACAAAGACAACCGCTCCATGTCACGCAATGGCCGCCAGGCCTGATCCAGGCACAGGCTGCGCCAGTGCCAGGGCAGCGCAGTATCGGTAGCGGTATCGATCAACAAACGGAAGGAGGTTTCAGCGACGGTCCAGGCCGACATCGCGGTGCAGCAGGCCAGGTAGCGGCCCTCGGCGAGGTAATGCTCGATCAGACGCGGTTCGTCCGGTTCCAGTGCGCAACGGATCTGGCGACTCATCCAGCGCCAGCTTTCGAGGTAGGGCTGCTCGTGCAAGGCAGAACTCATGACCTGGGCTCATTGAATAATGATTTTCATTATTAAATGATATTGAGAATCAAATCAATCTGACTTGTACGAATTTTGCCCAACCCTTGTAAGAGCCGACTTGGCGGCGAATGAGCCCTTGTGCCGGGTATCGAGCGTCAGGACGCCTTCGCTGGCAAGCCAGCTTAGAAAGCGCCAGGCATAAAAAAACGCGCCACCCGGGGAGGTGGCGCGTTTGGGTGACTCAGGAGGGCAGTCAGCTGCCAGCGACGGTCATGCGTTCGATCAGCACCGAGCCGGTGCGGATGTTGCTGCGCAGTTCCAGGTCGTTACCCACGGCAATGATCTGCTTGAACATGTCCCGCAAATTACCGGCAATGGTGACTTCCTGCACCGCGAACTGGATCTCGCCATTCTCGACCCAGAAACCCGCCGCACCACGGGAGTAATCCCCAGTGACCATGTTCAGGCCATGCCCCATCAACTCGGTCACCAACAGGCCACGCCCCATACGCCGCAGCAGCGCCGCCTGGTCTTCATCGCCATGGGTGACGAACAGATTGTGCACGCCACCGGCGTTGGCGGTACTCGGCATGCCCAGCTTGCGACCCGAATAGGTGCCCAGCACATAGGACACCAACTCCCCGTCCTTGACGAAAGGCTTGGCGTAAGTGGCCAGGCCGTCACCATCAAACGCCGAACTGCCCATGGCGCGCATCAGGTGCGGACGCTCATCGATGGTCAGCCACTGGGGAAACAGCTGTTGGCCCAAGGCGCCTTCAAGGAAGGATGACTTGCGATACAGATTGCCGCCGGAAATCGCGCCGAGAAAACTGCCGAACAGGCCGCCGGCCAGTTCCGCAGAAAACAGCACCGGCACTTCGCAGGTCGGCACCGGGCGGGCGCCAAGTCGACTGGCCGCGCGTTGGGCAGCACGCTGACCAATGCTCGCAGGGTCGGCCAGCAACTGGCCCTGGCGATTGACGTCATACCAGTAGTCGCGCTGCATCTGGCCGTCAGCCTCGGCAATCATCACGCAACTCAGACTGTGGCGAGTGGAGGCATAACCACCGATAAAACCGTGACTGTTGCCATACACCCGGCAGCCCTGATGGGTGCTCAGGGTGGTGCCGTCGGCATTCTTGATCCGGCTGTCGGCGGCAAAGGCCGCAGCTTCACAGGCCAAGGCCTGCTCGATGGCCTGCTCTGGGGTGATGTCCCAGGCATGGAACAGGTCGAAGTCCTGCAGGTCCTTGGCCATCAAGGATGCATCGGCCAGCCCCGAGGCTTCGTCTTCGGAGGTGTGCTTGGCGATTGCCAGGGCCGCGGCCACGGTTTCACGAATGGCCTCGGGGCCGCTGGCAGAGGTGCTGGCCGAACCCTTGCGCTGGCCCACATAGAGGGTGATGCCAAAGCCCTGGTCGCGGTTGAACTCCACGGTTTCCACTTCCCGCTGGCGCACCGAAGTCGACAGGCCCTGCTCCAGAGACACCGCTACTTCGCAGGCACTGGCCCCCTGGCGCTTGGCCTCGGCAACGATCTGCTCGACTTGCTCCTGCAGGGCCGGCAAAGCCTGTGGGCCGACGCTTTGTGCTGCACTCATGCTGTTCTCCACTCAAATTCTGCTTTCGATTAAGGCCGGCGAGCGACCGGGCCGGACAAGCGGCCCTCGACTGGTTATCATGGCGGCGTTTCTTTGCGGACTGCCACCATGGTTGATTCTTACGACGACTCCCTCGATGGGGAGAAAAGCAAATCCCAGGTCAAACGCGAGCTGCATGCTCTGGTTGATCTCGGCGAGCGCCTTACCACTCTCAAGCCTGACTTGCTGAACAAACTGCCGTTGACCGACGCCTTGCGCCGGGCCCTGGCGGATGCGCCCAAGCACGTCGCCCATATCGCCCGAAAGCGCCACCTGCAATTCATCGGCAAGCTGATGCGTGACCAGGACACCGACGCGATTCTGCAACTGCTCGACCAACTCGACGCCTCCACCCGGCAGTACAACGAACGTTTCCACAACCTGGAACGTTGGCGTGACCGCCTGATCGGCGGCGGCGATGACGTTCTGGAAAAGTTCGTCAGTGAATACCCTGACGCCGATCGCCAGCAACTGCGCTCCCTGATTCGTCAGGCCCAGCACGAGGTGGCCCATAACAAGGCGCCGGCCTCCAGCCGTAAAATCTTCAAGTACATCCGCGAGCTGGACGAGACCCAACGCGGTCTGCGTTGAGTCCTCCACGGGTGAGCTGCCCAGCAGTTCACCCGGCGCCCTCTTCTCTTATGCCCCTGTGCCACCCACGGTGATCGCATCGATCTTCAAGGTCGGCTGACCGACGCCTACCGGCACTGATTGCCCGTCCTTGCCACAAGTGCCAACGCCGCTGTCCAGGGACAAATCATTGCCCACCATCGACACTCGGCTCATCGCTTCAGGACCATTGCCAATCAGGGTCGCGCCCTTGACCGGTGCGGTGATCTTGCCGTCTTCGATCAGATACGCCTCGCTGGTGGAAAACACGAACTTGCCGCTGGTGATGTCCACCTGGCCGCCGCCAAGGTTGGCGCAGTAGATACCCTTCTTCACCGAGGCGATGATTTCCGCCGGATCGCTTTCGCCAGCCAGCATGTAGGTGTTGGTCATGCGCGGCATCGGCAAGTGCGCGTAGGACTCACGACGCCCGTTGCCAGTGCGGGCCACGCCCATCAGGCGGGCATTGAGTTTGTCCTGCATATAGCCCTTGAGCACACCGTTCTCGATCAGGGTGGTGCATTCGGTCGGGGTGCCTTCGTCGTCCACGCTCAGGGAACCGCGGCGACCGGCCAGGGTGCCGTCGTCGACGATGGTGCAGAGCTTGGAGGCCACCCTCTCGCCCATGCGGCCGCTGTAGGCAGAGCTGCCCTTGCGGTTGAAGTCGCCTTCCAGGCCGTGGCCCACGGCTTCGTGCAGCAGCACACCGGACCAGCCGGAGCCGAGTACCACCGGCAAGGTGCCCGCCGGTGCCGGAATGGCTTCGAGATTGACCAGGGCCTGACGCAGCGCTTCACGGGCATAGCCCATGGCCCGATCTTCAGTGAGGAAATAGCGGTAATCGGTACGCCCGCCGCCACCGTGACCACCGCGCTCGCGGCGGCCATTCTGCTCGACGATGACGCTGACGTTGAAGCGCACCAACGGCCGCACATCCGCCGCCAGGCCGCCGTCCGTCGAGGCCACCAGAATCCGCTCCCAGACCCCAGCCATGCTCACGCTGACCTGCTGGATACGCGGGTCCAGAGCACGAGTCGCCGCGTCCACTCGCTTGAGCAGTTCGACTTTCTCGGCCCGGCTGATGACTTCCAGAGGATTGTCCGGCGCATACAGTTGCGCCACGTCCTGGCTGGTGAATGCCTGCACGGTACCGTTCTGTCCGGCCCGGGAGATCGAACGCGCCGCACGGGCCGCCAGCCCCAGGGCTTCCAGGGTGATGGCGTTGCTGTAGGCAAAGCCGGTCTTCTCCCCGGACTGCGCACGCACACCCACCCCTTGGTCGAGGTTGAAACTGCCTTCCTTGACGATCCCGTCTTCCAGGGACCAGGACTCGGAAATCTGCCCCTGGAAATACAGGTCGGCGGCATCGATGCCCGGGCCGGCCAGATCCCCCAGCACGCCCTGCAAGCTTTCGATGGTCACGCCGCCAGGGGCTAGAAGATGTTCACTGACTGAGGACAACAACCCGCTCATATGCTTTGGCCTTAAATTCGTCGTACTTATGCAAGCCGTTGAACGCCTTGCGAGAAAATGCGCCGGTGACTGACCACCGGCATCCGCGCCCGGATGGACGCCTGTTCACTGCTGTCGCGCTCGGCCAACAGCACGCCCTCACCTTGATCCTGCTCCGCCAACACGCGTCCCCATGGGTCGACGATGGCCGCGTGGCCGTAGGTTTCCCGTGGGCCGGGATGCACGCCACCCTGGGCCGCCGCCAGCAGGTAGCACTGGGTTTCAATGGCCCGGGCCCGGATCAGCACCTCCCAATGGGCGGCGCCGGTCACCGCGGTAAAAGCCGAAGGCGCGGTAATCAATTCAGCGCCGGCGGCGCGCAATTCGCTGTACAGCTCGGGAAAGCGCAGGTCATAACAAACCGTCAGCCCCAACCGACCCACCGGCGTATCCGCCACTACCACGCGGTCTCCATGAGCATAGTCATCGGATTCGCGATAGCGTCCGCGATTGTCCGCCACGTCGACATCGAACAGATGCAGCTTGTCGTAGCGCGCCACAATCTGTCCCTGATCGTCCACCAACAAAGAACAGGCGTTGGCCTTGGCCTCGGGCTGATCCTCGGGGGGCAGCGGCAAGGTGCCGGCCACTATCCATAACCTGAGGTCGCGGGCGGTCTGTTTCAACCATGGCAGGATCGGACCTTCGCCCAGGGCTTCGGCGCGACCGATGGCCGCCATGTCGCGGCGGCCCATGGCGGCGAAGTTTTCCGGCAGCACGGCCAGCTTGGCACCAGCAACGGCGGCTTGCTCAAGCAGGCTCCGAGCCTGGTTCAGATTGGCCAGCACATCGCTCTGGCTGACCATTTGAATCACCGCAAGAGACATGGCGAACTCCTTGTAGGGTAGGCCGCCATGCTACTCCATAGGCACGAATCGAGGATTCTCAAAACGGCTTGTCGAAGGTGATTTGGGGATCTTTCCACGGGCCTTTGACGTTGTATTTGACGCTGGCAAAGCGCGCCACGCGGTCTCCGATCAGCTTGTCGATCAGGAACAACGCCCCACCCACCGCAGGCGCCCCGACGATCAGCGCGGCAATCGGCAGGTTGTTGGTGACCGGCAGGGTCACCAGCAGCTTGGCGTCCACCTGATCGGCCACCATATCCAGGGTGCCATTGAGCTCCAGATTGCTCGACGGCCCCGTGAGGGTGATCGGTTCGCGAGTGACATACACACCATTGCTCGCCGCCAGCACGCCCTTGACCCGGTCATAGCTCAAGCCCTTGCCGAACAGGTCGGAGAAGTCCAGGCGCAGGCGCCGGCCGATGGAGTTGAAGTTGAGCAGGCCGAATACCCGCAGGGCCTGGGCCCCGCCTTCGACTTCAACGAACTGCCCCTTGCGCAGGGTGGCGTCCAGGCTGCCGGAGAAGCGCTTCAAGCCCACCCAGGCCGGTGAGCCCGGCCAGCGGCCATCGACATCCAGGTGAAAGTCTTCACTGGTCACGGTCGGTGCGAAGCCCCAGCCCTTGAGCACATCCGCCAGGTTCTTGCCACCAATACGGCCACGGTACCAACTGCTGCTGGCACCGGCCTGACCTTCCCAGCCACCCTCGCCTTGCAACTGCATGCCCTTGAGGCCCAGGTTCAGGCCATTGAAGACCATGCCCTTGGCCGTCGGCCGAACCTTGAGCGCCCAGCGACCGATCAGGTCCTGGCCCTGGAACAATTGGGCAATGGATATATCCAGTGGCGGAACGTTCTTCGGGTCCACCGAAGCCAAAGGATCAGGTGCATTTTCATCGGTCTGGGCCGTCGGGTCGGCGGCCGGCAGGCGCACATACGCCATGTCGATGACCATTGGCGCCACCTTGGCATCGGGAATCCCGACTTTGCCCTTGGCCTGTTGACTGTCGATCTGCAGCTCCCAGGCAGTGGGCTTGCGGCTCAGCAGCAGGTTGACCTGATCCAGCGAGGTGCCGAAGGCGCTGAGCTTGCCGACCTTGAAGTCCGCACTGCTGAGCAACTGCTTGGCGCTGCCCCCCGGGTCCTTTCCGGCATAGCGATCCACCAGGGCCTTCCACGGTTCCACATCCAGCTCGGAGAGAATCCCCCGTACCCGCAGCCCTTTGCCAGGAGGCAGCAAGGCCGCACCATCGCCGAGGAACAGTTCGCCCCGACCCTCGGCGAGCTTGCCGCTGGGCGCCGCGAAAGTGAAGTCGGCCAACTCGCCGTATTTGAACCAGTAGCGCCGCTCGGCCCCTTGCAGGGTCATGCGAAACACACTGTTACGCCCGGTGCTGGCAGCCATGCCAAACGGCGCCGGCAGGTCCACCGCCATGCCCTTGAGGCTGGAGTTGACCATCAATTGACTGTCGGCACCGTCAAGGTTCAGTTGCAACTGAAAGGGCACTTCGCCGGACACCGGCAACGGCTGGCTGACTTTCAACCAGTCGGTGAGTTTCTTCACCGTAACCTGACCCTTGGCAACCACTCGGGTATTGGGCTTGCCTGGCTTGCCATCGGCAAAAATCTGCGCCGTGACCGGCCGATCGAAAGCCTGGGCGCTGATCCCTGAGCCACTCAGGCCCCTGGCACTGTCAAAGCGGAAGTCGCCCTTGAGCTGGGTCAGTTCCAACTCGGGTTCGCTGAGTTTGAGGCGCGCCTTGTCAGTTTTGAAGTCCACCAGGATCTTCGGTTCCTCGCCCTTGACCAGGGGGATGTCCAGGTTCAGCTTGCCTTGCAGGTCGCCCTCGCCCTGCCAGCCGGCAAAGGTCGATGCGGTGCCGATCGGCGCTTCCTGCAGAATCTTCACCCCGTCACCCAGGCCGCCGGCAAAACTGCCGTCGATGAACATGTGGCTGCTCTGACCGGCAACGGAATGGGGAATGTTGACGAAAACATCCCGCACCTTGGTATCCAACAGCTGCCCCTTGCTGGCGACGATGCGTACGCCGCTGTCTTCGACAAACACATCGCCGCTGATCTTGCTCAGGTGCGGCCAGCCCGGCTGGAACGCCAGTTCGGCGTCATGCACCTTGAAGAACAGGCTGATGCTGCGAGCCGCCTCGATAGCGTCATGGTTGAGCGAACCCTGGTACTGGAAGAACCCCTCATCCACCGCGCCCTTGAGGATCGCCGTGCGCAGCCATTCATCCAGCGCCGGACTGAGCACCTGGGGCAGGTACTTGGCGGTGTAGCGCCCATCGCCGTCCACCAGGCCGACCCGCAGGTCCATGTAGTCTTCCTGGCTGTGGTCGAAGTGCAGCCGGATCAGGAAATCGCCGGCAATCTTGCCCTCTTCCCCCAGCACCTTGAGGTAGGGCGCGATCAGGGTGAAACCTTGTTTGTCGAGCTTCCAGGTCAGGGTGGCGTTGGCCTGGATGTACTGCCAGGGCTTGGCGAAGATCGGGTACAGGTGCAGGGAGAAATCCTTGCTGTCCATGCGCAGCTCGCCCTTGCCCAGGTCGCCGCTGATGCTGCCACTGACGTTTCGCGCCGCCGGAGCGCCGTGATAGGCGTCGAAGCCGACCCGATCAAGGTTGGCGGCAAAGCTCAGCCGCTGGTCGCCGGTGTTCTGGGGGCGATAGTCGAGCAGCACATTGCGCAGCCCGCCGCTAACCTTCAAGCGCTCGATGGTGGTGGCCAGGCCTTGCGGCAAAGGTGCCAGGGCATTGAGGATCGGCGTGAGCGGCGTCAGGTCCAGGCGGTCGGCTTGCAGATGCCAGAGTTCTTCACGGTTATCGCCGGCCTGGGTTTGCTGCAGTTGCAGACGCGATTCCCAACGGGTTTCGCCAAGGCTCAGCGCCAGGGAATCGAGTTGTACCTGCAGGCCCTGATCGCTGCGCTGGAAGAAGGCATTCAACGCCAGATTCTTCAGGGTGACTGG
This sequence comes from Pseudomonas sp. BLCC-B112, assembly GCF_028550695.1. Classification (NCBI taxonomy): domain Bacteria; kingdom Pseudomonadati; phylum Pseudomonadota; class Gammaproteobacteria; order Pseudomonadales; family Pseudomonadaceae; genus Pseudomonas; species Pseudomonas sp. BLCC-B112. The sequence goes on along the minus strand of NZ_JAQQGK010000001.1, from coordinate 179,051 downwards.
CGTGCGCTCGGCATAGGCGCCGCTGAGCTGTGGCGCATTCAAGCGCAGCGCCGCGCTCTGCACTGTGCCCTTGGCCCAGGTCAGCCACAGCTCGCCACCGGCCTTGAGTTCGGAGAGTTTCCATTGCTGAGTGACACGGGCCGGCAGCCAGCGCGACCAGTCACTTTGCGGCAGGCTCAGGTACAGCTCGGCCCGGGCGTCGCGCCATGCATCCGCCTGGATGCGTGTGCGCAGGTTGACGGCCAGGGGCTGCCCATCAGGCAGGGTCAGGCGCAGGTCCAGGCGCTGGCGGCTGGGACCGGTGCGCAGATTGAGTCCGACATAGGTCAGGGCCAGCGGCGAATGATCCTGCGGCAGTAAAGTGACTTGGCTGTCCAACAGGGAGAGTTCCGCGACTTGCTGCAAGCGAGTCAGCAGTTGTCCCGGATCCATGGGTTGGTCCTGCTGCATTGGCAGGCCTTGCAATTGCCATTGGCCGTCCGCGCCTTCCTTGAGGCTCAGACTCAGACCGCTGAGCTCCAGGCGCCCTATGCGCAGGTCACGGGCCAACAGGCTGCCGAGCATGTCCGGGGCCACGCTGACCTGGTCCAGGCGCAGGGCGTTGGCCCCCTCGCCCACCATCACATCGTGTGCCAGGAGAATCGGCGACAGTCCGCTCCAACGCCCTTCCAGGCTACCGATATGCACCGGCAGCCCCACGGCCTGCTGCACCTTGGCTTCGACCTCGGCCTGGTACTCAGCCACCAGCGGAGTCAGTTCCCGACCCAGGCTGACGTACAAGGCCGTCACCACCAACAGCAACGCGCAGGAACCCAGCCCCCAGCGAATCAGCGTGGTGAACAAGCGGATCAGCCGCTCCATCTCAGTTGGCTCCCATGGCAAAAGTCATGCAAAAAGCTGAAGCCAGCCGTTTCCAGTGGTGTAAAACACGGGAAATCAGAGCAGCACCACGTCGTATTGTTCCTGGGAGTACATGGTTTCGACCTGGAACCTGATGGTACGGCCGATAAAACCTTCCAACTCCGCCACATTGCCCGACTCTTCGTCCAGCAGACGATCCACCACTTTCTGATTGGCCAGCACTCGATACCCTTCTGCCTGATAAGCCCGGGCCTCACGGAGGATTTCACGGAATATTTCGTAACAGATGGTTTCCGGGGTCTTCAGCTTGCCCCGTCCCTGACAACTGCTGCAGGGCTCGCAGAGCACCTGCTCCAGACTCTCGCGCGTGCGTTTGCGGGTCATCTGCACCAGGCCCAGTTCGGTGATGCCGATGATGTTGGTCTTGGCGTGATCGCGCTCCAGCTGCTTCTCCAGGGTCCGCAGTACCTGACGCTGATGCTCCTCGTCTTCCATGTCGATGAAGTCGATGATGATGATCCCGCCCAGGTTGCGCAGGCGCAGTTGCCGGGCAATGGCGGTAGCGGCTTCGAGGTTGGTCTTGAAGATGGTTTCCTCAAGATTGCGATGACCGACGAAGGCCCCGGTGTTGACGTCGATGGTGGTCATGGCTTCTGCCGGGTCCACCACCAGATAACCACCGGACTTGAGTGGCACCTTGCGCTCCAGGGCCTTCTGGATTTCATCCTCGACGCCGTACAGGTCGAAGATCGGCCGCTCACCGGGGTAGTGCTCCAGGCGATCGGCGATTTCCGGCATCAGCTCGGCAACGAACTGGGTGGTCTTCTGGAAGGTTTCCCGGGAGTCGATGCGGATCTTCTCGATTTTCGGGCTCACCAGATCCCGCAGGGTACGCAGCGCCAGGCCCAGGTCTTCGTAGATCACATTGGGCGCGCCAATGGTCTTGATCTGAACACCGATCTGATCCCAGAGCCGACGCAGGTAGCGAATGTCCATCAGGATCTCATCGGCCCCGGCGCCCTCGGCGGCAGTACGCAGGATGAACCCGCCCGCCTCCTTGATGCCTTCCTGGGCCACGCAGTCGCTGACCACCTGCTTCAAGCGCTCACGCTCGGCTTCATCCTCGATCTTCAGCGAGATGCCGACATGGGCGGTACGGGGCATGTACACCAGATAACGTGAAGGAATCGACAACTGGGTGGTCAGTCGGGCGCCCTTGGTGCCGATGGGGTCCTTGGTGACTTGCACCACCAGGCTCTGCCCTTCATGCACCAGGGCACTGATGCTTTCCACCGCCGTACCTTCACGGGTGGAGATTTCCGCAGCATGAATAAACGCTGCGCGGTCCAGGCCGATATCGACGAAAGCGGCCTGCATGCCGGGCAATACCCGCACCACCTTGCCTTTATAGATGTTGCCAACGATACCGCGGCGCTGGGTCCGTTCGACGTGAACCTCTTGCAGCACTCCGTTTTCGACCACCGCCACCCGTGATTCCATCGGCGTGATGTTGATCAGAATCTCTTCACTCATGGCAGTGTCTCGTTCAGGCGTGTTCATAGAAGGCCGCAGCAGTCGGGTACGGCGCTTTAGCGCACTGGAAGGTTTTGCCAACAGGGTATGCCGAAATGGCCAAGCAGTTCTGCGGTTTCGCACACCGGCAAGCCAACCACAGCGGAGTAACTGCCATTGAGCCCTGACACAAACACCGCCGCAAGCCCCTGGATTGCATAACCACCGGCCTTGTCCCGAGGCTCGCCGCTGGCCCAGTAGATGCTCGCTTCCTCAGGGGAGATGGCGCGAAACCGCACCAGGCTGCGCACCACTCTCGACTCGCAGCGCTCCCCGTCGAGCAGGGCAATGGCAGTCAACACTTCGTGCTCGCGCCCGGCCAGCGCCATGAGCATCGCCAGGGCGTCGGCCTGGTCCAACGGTTTGCCGAGGATCCGCCCATCCAGCACCACGGCCGTATCGGCTCCCAGCACACAGGCCGGGGCCCGGGATTCGCTGCTGGTGATCAGGGCGCGCCCGGCCGCCGCCTTGCCACGGGCAAGACGCTCGACATAAGCCGCAGGGGATTCATCAGCCAGCGGAGTTTCATCGATGTCCGCGCTGATGGCGGTGAAGGGCACACCGATCTGGGTGAGCAGCTCACGCCGACGGGGCGAACCGGAAGCGAGGTAAAGCGGATTCATCAAGACATCTCCCTGTCGAGGTGCGGGCCAATGCCTGACCGAATTAATTGATTTTGAAACGTCGGCGCAACCCACGCAGGCCAAAGCTGACCCACGGCCACAACAGCGCACTGACCAGGGCTGGCAGGACCAGCGCCAGGGTCGGCTGGCGATTACCGGTCAGGGCGCTGAGCCAGAGTTGGACCAACTGCGCCAAGCCAAAGATCACCAGGATCACCAAACTCTGCTGCCACATCGGGAACATCCGCAGACGCTGTTGCAGGGATAGCACGAGGAAGGTGATCAGAGTCAGGATCAAGGCGTTCTGCCCCAGGAGCGTGCCGTAAAGCACATCCTCCGCCAGCCCAAGGCACCAAGCCGTGACCATGCCCACCTTGTGCGGCAGGGCCAGGGCCCAAAAGGCCAGTAGCAGGGCCAGCCATAGCGGGCGCAGGATTTCCATGAACTGAGGCAAAGGCGACACACTCAGCAGCATGCCGATCAGAAACGTCAGCCAGACGATCCAGCCGTTTTGCGAATAGGTGCTACCCGCCATTATTCTCTTCCTCCGGTGGTGGCCGGTGCCGCAGCCGGAGGCTGGGCCGCCGGTTTCACCACAGGTTTATTGACCGGCTTGGCCGGCGCATGGGCGGCCGGCTTGACCGGAGCCGCCGGTGCAGCAGTGGGGGCAGTGGCAGGCGCGGCAGTGGCAGCTGGAGTCACCGCAGGCTTGGGCACCGTGGCCGGCACCGCCGGGGTGGGATTGCCACCCTGCTGGTCCTGGGCTTCCTGAGCCTGGGCCGCATCATTGGCCCGCTCTTCGGCCGTGCGCGGATCACTGAATACCAGTAACAGGTAACGGCTGCGGTTCAGCGCAGCAGTGGGCACCGCTCGCACAATGGCGAATGGCTGACCGGAATCGTGGATCACTTCCTTGACCGTGGCCACCGGATATCCAGCGGGGAAACGCTGGCCAAGGCCCGAACTGACCAGCAAATCGCCTTCCTTGACATCGGCGGTGTCGGCCACGTGGCGCAACTCCAGGCGCTCCGGGTTGCCAGTGCCACTGGCAATGGCCCGCAGGCCGTTGCGATTGACCTGTACCGGAATGCTGTGGGTGGTGTCGGTCAGCAACAGGACGCGCGAGGTATAAGGCATCAACTCCACCACCTGCCCCATCAAGCCACGGGCATCGAGCACCGGCTGGCCGAGGAACACGCCATCACGCTCACCTTTATTGATGATGATGCGATGGGTAAAGGGGTTGGGGTCCATGCCGATCAACTCGGCCACTTCGACCTTCTCGTTGACCAGTGCCGAAGAGTTGAGCAATTCGCGCAGACGCACGTTCTGCTCGGTCAGGGCTGCGAGCTTTTGCATGCGCCCCTGCAGCAGCAGGTTTTCGGTCTTGAGTTTTTCGTTTTCAGCGACCAGCTCGGTGCGACTGCCGAACTGACTGGCAACGCCCTGCCATAGCCGCTGCGGCAGGTCGGTGATCCAGTAGGACTGCATCAACACCAGCGACATCTGGCTACGCACTGGCTTGAGCAGTGTGAAGCGGGCATCGACCACCATTAGTGCGACCGACAGTACGACCAGCACCAGGAGGCGCACGCCCAATGAGGGGCCTTTGGCGAAAAGCGGTTTAATAAGCCGCTCCTCCCAGGCAAATGTTGTGTTTATTCATACGGCATCAAACCGGCCTGGATGCAGATTGACAGAAGATAAACGCCACAGGCAGCACTGCAAAGTGCTGCCTGTGAGCGCAACAGCATAGATGCAACCGGCGAAGTTACTCGCTGGAGAGCAGGTCCATGGTGTGTTTGTCCATCATTTCCAATGCACGGCCACCGCCGCGAGCAACACAGGTCAGCGGATCTTCGGCAACGATCACCGGCAGACCGGTTTCCTGGGCCAACAGCTTGTCCAGATCACGCAGCAGAGCGCCACCACCGGTCAGCACCAGGCCGCGCTCGGCGATGTCCGAAGCCAGTTCCGGAGGCGATTGCTCCAGGGCACTTTTCACCGCCTGAACGATGGTTGCCAGGGACTCCTGCAGAGCCTCCAGCACTTCATTGGAGTTCAGGGTGAAGGCACGTGGCACACCTTCAGCCAGGTTACGGCCGCGTACGTCGACTTCACGTACTTCGCCGCCTGGGTAGGCAGTACCGATTTCCTGCTTGATGCGCTCAGCGGTGGACTCACCGATCAGGCTGCCGTAGTTGCGACGCACGTAAGTGATGATGGCCTCGTCGAAACGGTCGCCGCCAACACGTACGGATTCGGCGTAAACCACACCGTTCAGGGAGATCAGGGCGATTTCAGTGGTACCACCACCGATGTCCACGACCATCGAACCACGGGCCTCTTCAACCGGCAGGCCGGCACCGATCGCAGCGGCCATTGGCTCTTCGATCAGGAACACTTCACGGGCACCGGCGCCAAGGGCCGATTCACGGATGGCACGACGCTCAACCTGGGTGGACTTGCATGGAACGCAGATCAGCACACGAGGGCTGGGCTGCAGAAAGCTGTTTTCATGAACCTTGTTGATGAAGTACTGCAGCATCTTTTCGCAGACGCTGAAGTCGGCGATCACGCCGTCCTTCATCGGACGAATGGCGGCAATGTTGCCCGGAGTACGACCGAGCATGCGCTTGGCCTCAGTACCAACCGCAACAACACTTTTCTGATTACCGTGGGTCCGAATGGCCACAACCGATGGTTCATTCAGGACAATACCGCGCTCGCGCACGTAAATAAGGGTGTTGGCAGTGCCCAGGTCAATGGAAAGATCGCTGGAAAACATGCCACGCAGTTTCTTGAACATGGGAAAGGGACCCTAGGCAACGCGTGGGTAAAAAAGTGCGGCAAACTCTAACAACGACAGGGATTTTGGGCAAGGCGCCAATATGTTAAATTGGCCGCTTTTCTGTGCACCAAACCCCACAATCGCGGCCATAAGACCGTAGAAATGCGGTAGTGTTCCGACAATCTAACACGCGGACGAAATCCGTTTTTGTTTTCCACTGGAGAATCCCATGGCGCTTGAACGCTCCGACGTGGAAAAAATCGCTCATTTGGCCAGCATCAAGCTCAATGAAGGCGATCTTCCACACATCACCTCCGCCCTTAACAGCATTCTCGGGCTGGTGGATGAAATGCAGGCAGTCGATACCGATGGTATCGAGCCCCTGGCCCACCCTCTGGAAGCCAGCCAGCGCCTGCGCGCAGACGTTGTGACCGAGTCCAATCATCGCGAGGCCTATCAGTCCATCGCACCAGCGGTCGAAAGCGGCCTGTATCTGGTTCCGAAAGTCATCGACTAAAGGGAAAGAGCCTGCAATGCACCACATGACTCTGGCCGAGATCGCCCGCGGCCTCGCCGACAAGAAGTTTTCCTCTGTAGAACTGACCCAGACCCTGCTGGCGCGCATCGCTCAGTTGGATCCGCAGATCAACAGTTTCATCAGCCTCACCCAAGACCTGGCCCTGGGCCAGGCCAAGGCCGCCGACGAACGTCGCGCCAACGGTGAGAGCGGAGCCCTGCTGGGCGCACCGATCGCCCACAAAGACCTGTTCTGCACCCAAGGCATCCGCACCAGCTGCGGTTCGAAGATGCTCGACAACTTCAAGGCGCCCTATGACGCCACCGTGGTCGCCAAGCTGGCCGCTGCCGGGGCCGTGACCCTGGGCAAGACCAACATGGACGAATTCGCCATGGGCTCGGCCAACGAGTCGAGCTGGTACGGCGCAGTGAAAAACCCGTGGAACCTGGAGCACGTGCCCGGCGGTTCGTCCGGTGGTTCCGCCGCCGCCGTAGCCGCGCGCCTGCTGCCTGCGGCCACCGCCACCGACACTGGCGGTTCGATCCGCCAGCCCGCCGCCTTCACCAACCTCACCGGCCTGAAGCCGACCTACGGTCGCGTTTCCCGCTGGGGCATGATCGCCTACGCTTCCAGCCTCGATCAGGGCGGCCCGCTGGCACGCACCGCCGAAGACTGCGCGATCCTGCTGCAAGGCATGGCCGGCTTCGACCCGAACGACTCCACCAGCATCGATGAACCGGTGCCGGACTACAGCGCCAGCCTCAGCGGCTCGCTGCAGGGCCTGCGCATCGGCGTGCCGAAGGAGTACTTCAGCGCCGGCCTCGACCCGCGCATCGCCGAACTGATCCACAACAGCATCAAGGAGCTGGAAAAGCTCGGTGCGGTGATCAAGGAAATCAGCCTGCCGAACATGCAGCACGCGATTCCCGCGTACTACGTGATCGCCCCGGCGGAAGCCTCCTCCAACCTGTCGCGTTTCGACGGCGTGCGCTTCGGCTACCGTTGCGAGAACCCGGCCAACCTTGAAGACCTGTACAAGCGCTCCCGTGGCGAAGGCTTCGGCAGCGAAGTGCAGCGCCGGATCATGGTCGGTGCCTACGCGCTGTCCGCCGGCTACTACGACGCCTACTACCTCAAGGCGCAGAAAATCCGTCGCCTGGTGAAGAACGACTTCATGACCGCTTTCAACGAAGTCGACATCATCCTCGGCCCGACCACGCCCAACCCGGCCTGGAAGCTCGGCGCCAAGAGCAGCGATCCGGTCGCCGCGTACCTGGAAGACGTCTACACCATCACCGCCAACCTCGCGGGCCTGCCGGGCCTGTCGATGCCGGCCGGTTTCGTCGACGGCTTGCCGGTCGGCGTGCAACTGCTCGCCCCGTATTTCCAGGAAGGCCGCTTGCTCAACGTTGCGCACCAGTATCAGTTGAACACTGACTGGCACACCCGCACCCCAACCGGCTTCTGAGGAGACACACATGCAATGGGAAGTCGTGATCGGGCTGGAGATTCATACCCAGCTCACCACTCAATCGAAGATTTTCTCCGGTAGCTCCACCGCCTTCGGTGCCGAGCCCAACACCCAGGCCAGCCTGATCGACCTGGGCATGCCCGGCGTACTGCCAGTGCTGAACCAGGAAGCGGTGCGCATGGCGGTGATGTTCGGCCTGGCGGTAGACGCCGAGATCGGCCAGCACAACGTGTTCGCCCGCAAGAACTACTTCTACCCGGACCTGCCCAAGGGCTACCAGATCAGCCAGATGGAACTGCCAATCGTCGGCAAGGGCCACCTGGACATCCCTCTGGAAGACGGCACCATGAAACGCGTCGGCATCACCCGCGCGCACCTGGAAGAAGACGCCGGCAAGAGCCTGCACGAAGAGTTCAACGGTGCCACCGGCATCGACCTGAACCGCGCCGGCACGCCGCTGCTGGAAATCGTGTCCGAGCCGGACATGCGCAGCGCCAAGGAAGCCGTGGCCTACGTCAAGTCGATCCACGCGCTGGTTCGCTACCTGGGCATCTGCGACGGCAACATGGCCGAAGGCTCGCTGCGTTGCGACTGCAACGTCTCGGTCCGCCCCAAGGGCCAGGTCGAGTTCGGCACCCGCTGCGAGATCAAGAACGTCAACTCGTTCCGTTTCATCGAGAAGGCGATCAACAGCGAGATCCGTCGCCAGATCGATCTGATCGAAGACGGCGGCAAAGTGATCCAGCAGACCCGCCTGTACGACCCGAACAAGGACGAAACCCGTCCGATGCGCAGCAAGGAAGAAGCCAACGACTACCGTTACTTCCCCGATCCGGACCTGCTGCCCGTGGTTATCGAGGATTCCTTCCTCGACCAGGTACGCGCCACCCTGCCAGAACTGCCACCGCAGAAACGCGAGCGCTTCCAGGAGCAGTTCGGCCTGTCGGTCTACGACGCCAGCGTCCTGGCCACCAGCCGCGAGCAGGCGGACTACTTCGAGAAGGTCGCCAGCATTGCCGGTGACGCCAAGCTCGCCGCCAACTGGGTCATGGTCGAACTGGGCAGCCTACTCAACAAGCAGGGCCTGGAAATCGACGCAGCCCCGGTCTCGGCCGAACAACTGGGCGGCATGCTGCTGCGGATCAAGGACAACACCATCTCCGGCAAGATCGCCAAGACCGTGTTCGAAGCCATGGCCAATGGCGAGGGCAGCGCCGACGAGATCATCGACAAGCGCGGCCTCAAGCAAGTCACCGACAGCGGCGCGATCTCCGCAGTGCTGGATGAAATGCTCGCGGCCAACGCCGAACAGGTCGAACAGTACCGCGCCGCCGACGAGGCCAAGCGCGGCAAGATGTTCGGCTTCTTCGTCGGCCAGGCGATGAAAGCTTCCAAGGGCAAGGCCAACCCACAACAGGTCAACGAGCTGCTGAAAAGCAAGCTCGAAGGCTGATCGAAAAATGCAGCCTTGGCTTGTCAGTCGAAATCGCGGGGATGCAAGCCCGTCTTCGCTGGCAAGCCAGCTCCTGCGAATAATGACTCCCCGTCCCTGGTTCGTGGCCTGTGCCCTGCTCGCTCTGCTCACGGGCTGCGCTAGCAGCCATATCATCGACCCTCGAGGTTATGACCAGACCGGGACAGCCTCCTATTACGGCGCCCGCCATCATGGCAAACGCACCGCCAGCGGCGAGCCCTTCGATCAGAACGGCCTCACTGCGGCCCATCGCGAACTGCCGTTCGGCACCCGAGTGCAAGTCACCAACCAGGGCAACGGCAAAAGCGTCGTAGTCCGTATCAACGATCGTGGCCCGCACACCCGCGGCCGCCTGATCGACTTATCCCGCGCTGCCGCGCAACAGCTGGGCATGCTGCGCAGCGGCACCGCCAAAGTACGCATCCAAGCCCTCAGCGACTGACCGACGGAGCCCGAGCCATTACCGCCTTTGCCGAACTGCCCCTGCTCAGCCTGATCCAACTCATCTGCGGCCTGGTAATGCTGATCGCCGGCGCCGAGTTGCTGGTGCGTGCCGCCGTACGTTTGTCCGCGCGCCTGCATGTACGTCCGCTGATCATGGGCTTGAGCATCGTCGCCTTCGGCAGCAGCGCGCCGCAGATGGCCATCAGCCTGCAGGCGACCCTGGCCGACAACACCGATATCGCCGTGGGCAGCGTGATCGGCAGCAGCATCTTCAACATCCTGGTGACCCTGGGTCTATCGGCCCTGATCATTCCGCTGCGGGTATCGCGACAGCTGGTGCGCCTGGACATCCCGTTGATGATCGGTGCCAGCCTGCTGGTATTCATCCTGGCCTATAACGAGCGTCTCACCCCCTCCGACGGTGTCATCCTGCTGGCGGCCCTGGTGCTGTACCTGCTCCTGCTGTTGCGCCAGTCGCGGCACTCGGCACGCCATCACCTGCCCGCTCCAGCCGGCCAGCGCGGTTTCGCGCCCAGGTTCAGCAGCATGCTGATGGTGCTTATCGGCCTGGGGCTACTGGTCTTCGCCGGACACTTGCTGCTAGGCGCCGCCGTCACCGTGGCCGACGACCTGGGCTTGTCGGAGCGAGTCATGGGACTGACGGTGATTGCCGTCAGCACCTCCCTGCCCCAACTCGCCACTTCCCTGCTCGCGGCCCTGCGGGGCCAGCGGGATATCGCCGTGGGCAATGTCATCGGCAGCAATCTCTTCAACTTGCTGGGGGTCCTGGGGTTTACCGCCCTGGTGGCACCGACGCCGCTCTCGGTTTCGCCCAACGCCCTGGATTTCGACTTGCCGGTGATGCTTGGCGTCGCAGTGCTATGCCTGCCGGTGTTCTATTCGGGGTATCGCGTGACCCGGGCCGAAGGCTTGCTGTTTCTCGGCCTGTACCTGGCCTATGGGCTGCACGTAGTGTCCTTCACCACGGGCATGCCCCTGGCGGGAAAGCTGGAACACTTGATGCTGTTTTTCGTCCTGCCAGCGCTGGTGGCGTTTCTGCTGTTCAGTTCGCTACGGGCCTGGCGCCGCCAACACAAGAGAGAAGCGCCATGAGCGAAAACAAGAAAAGCGGACTGCAAATGCGTCGCCAAGTGATGGGCGACGCCTTCGTCGACCGAGCTCTGGGCAACGCCACCGAATTCACCCAGCCACTGCAGGAGTTCGTCAACGAACACGCTTGGGGCGGCGTGTGGAACCGTGATGGCCTGCCGTTGAAAACCCGTAGCCTGATCACCCTGGCAACGCTGACCGCGCTGAAGTGTCCCCAGGAGTTGAAGGGCCACGTGCGTGGCGCCCTGAACAACGGCTGCACCGTGGAAGAGATACGTGAAGCGCTGCTGCATTGCGCGGTGTATGCCGGAGTGCCGGCCGCCATCGATGCGTTTCGCGCAGCCCAGGAAGTGATTGACGCTTATCAGCAGCCGCAGTGAACCCGTTGTTCGCCGACAAGCCGCCTCCTAGCGCCGCCTTATAAGAGCCGGCTTGACGGTGAACAGCTTCAGATCCACCCACCCCACTGCAACACAAAGATCCCAATGTTGGTGGTCACTGCCGCCATCACGGTGGTGATAACGATAATGGCCGCCGCCAGCTCATGATTGCCATTGGCCGCCCGGGCCATGACATAGCTCGCTGCAGCAGTCGGACTGCCGAAATACAGAAACAGAATCCCCAGTTCCGCCCCGCGAAAACCGCATAACCAAGCGCCAAAGGTTGCCAGCGTCGGCAGGCTGACCATCTTCAGCAGGCTGGAGCTCATGGCCATCCGCCCACTGTTGCGCAAGGCCGCCATGGACAACGTGCCACCGATGCAGATCAGCGCCAGAGGCAGACTCATCTGTGCCAGGTACTTTCCCGAAGTCTCCAGCCAGCCGGGAAGGCTGATCTGCCAGTAGGCAAACGGCGCAGCCACCAGCACGCTGACAATCAACGGATTGCTGAACACACTTTTGCAGATGCTCCAAGGGTCGGACTTGATCGCCGGGCTGTAGACCGCCAGGACCACCGTCGACAGGGTGTTGTAGTAAAGAATCACCAACGCGGCGAGCAGCGCCCCCAGGGAAATCCCGTAATCCCCATACATGCTGGCCGCCAGGGCCAGGCCGATGATCGCGTTATTGCCGCGAAACGCCCCCTGGGTATAGATCCCCCGATCCACCTTCGGGCAACGCCAGATGGCCCAGCCCCAGGCCAGGGCAAAACAGACCAGGGTGGCCACCGAAAAGTAGATCAGCACGCCAGGCTTCAGCGAGGCATGCAGGTCGGCATGGACAATGCCGAGAAACAGCAAGGCCGGCATGGTGACGTTGAACACCAGGGCCGACGCCGTATGGATGAAGTTGTCGTTGATCCACCCCACCCGCTTGAGTAGCAGCCCCAGAAACAGCATCGCAAACACCGGCGCAGTGATCGCCAGGGTTTCGAAAAAAATAGCCAGCATGCGCGGGGGGACCTTGAGCCTGTCGTTAGGGCGCTAATGATAATCCAATCAACCCGCCCTCACGTAACCGTCTTCTTGACGGCGTGTCATTTTCAATTATGCTCACGATAACTGTATATACATACAGTTAAATCAAGCATAACCATGACATATCAAGGAGCTAGAAATGTCAGGACTCTCTGCACAGATGCAGCAACAGCCACAACAGGCCGGCAAGATCATTGCCGATCTGGACCGTTTGTTCACTGAACAAGGCATCGCCATTTCCGGCGATGGCGACACCCTGGTGCTGGTCACCGACGGCCACCACACCATCAAGTACCACCGCCCGGAAGACCTGCCCCGCCCCCCGCAAAAGTCCGCCAGGGGCTTGCCTCAATTGCGTTTCGAGGGCGGCGAACACACCGCCATCGGCGACAGCACCCTGCTGCGTTTCGTCAAGGATGCGCCGCCCATCCCCGCGTGGCAGGTCGAACTGCACCTGCCCAACGGCCTGGCCCTGACTTACGGCCAGGTGGTTGCCCTGGGCGGCGATTTCTACGGCATTCCCGAGCAGCCGATCTGCGAAGGCGCAACGCCGGCTGATCGAGTGCAACGCTTTACCGCGGCCTTCAACTCGCTGGCAGTACTGCCGGCGGCGAAAGACGAAGCACGACAGATCCTCGCGGTGATGCAGAAGGAAATCGTTGCCGCCAACCAGGCGATCCGCGACGGCAAACAGCCCCACGAAGCCTATGACGCCCTGGGCGATACCCTGTCTGAAGAGTGGAACCGGATCACCGGTGGCGGCAGCGCGGTCTCCGCCCTGTTCCCTCTGGGGCGCTACCTGAAGCTGGCGGCCAACAATGCCGACCACTTTGGCGAATGGGCCCTGGCGGCTTATATCGCCGGGCACACGGCCGCACTGCAACAAGCGGTCCTGGCGGGTAAGACTGCCGACGACAAGCAACTGGAACTGGCCTATGCGATGAACGCCTTCGCCGACCACTTCCTCACCGACCTGTTTTCTGCCGGCCATGTACGAGTGCCACGCAAACAGGTGGCGGCGGTGGTCACCCCCAGCGACCTGGGCTCGCTGATTACCCGTTTCATGCACGACGAGGACAGCAAGTTCGGCCTCAATGTCAGTAACGCCCAGGGCGACCGCTGGCACGCCTACGGCGACAAGCGTTATTTCGACAGCGTCGATCATCGCAATCGCCAGCAGGTGAAACAGGCGGTGCAGCGTTCCGCAGACGAGATCTTTACCTGCTACCTCAGCGGTAACCTGCCGGCGCCCGCCAGTTACGCGGCTCTCAAGGCCTTACCGGATCTGAATGCCGCCAAGAGCGGCAATTTCTCGCCACTGTTCGTGATGAGCGGTGACAAAGTGCTGCGCCGCAGCGACGTCAACAATCTCAATGACAGCAAGACCATCGACAACTGGTGGGGCTGGAGCACCTACCTGCTGCTGAAGAACTACAGCCCGAACAAGCCGACGGGCTACCTGGAAACCCCAAGCGCGGTCCCGACAATCCTGGCCGATGGCTGGCAAAGCCACACCCCCAGCGAGCCCAACTGGCTCCCTGGCCAGGCGGTGCGCTATGCCCTCAGCGAAACCAACGGCTTGAATGAGTCATACATAGGTCCCTGGTCGGCCTACATGGAACTGGGCGACAGCTTCCAGCCGACCTTGAGCATCCCGGCCGGCACCAGCAACAGCAGCGCCACCGGACGCAATGTGTTCCGTCAGTTCCGCGGAGGCTCGCCGGAGCTGATCGGCTCCATCGACAAGAACGCCAGCCGCTTCATCGACCGTAACGCCTGATAAGGAAATCACCATGGCTATCAACCTGAAACTGCAACTGGCCTCCGGTCAATCCCTCAAGGACGCACCTCTGGAGCTGCTGCTCAACGGCGCTCCCATTGCCCGCGCCTGCGTGGATGAACACGGCAACGTGGCCTTCAACGCCAAGCCGGGAAGCGGCCAACTGGCCGTACGAGTTGACCGTTCGATCCTGCACAAAGCCTAACCGCGCGCTGTAGGAGCGGGCTCACCCGCGAGCAGGCCTCCTGCTCCGCTGCGCCAGCGCCGGTTCATGGCCCTGGCGCAGCCGGCGTCATTGCCCTCAATGATCGCCAACCCCTGATTTCACCGAGACGTCCTCCCGAACCTCGCACTCAAGCCAAGCGGCAAGGCTTACCTGGCCAGCGTCATACGGTCACCGTCTGTTCCAGCAAATGCCCCTGCTCAATGCGTACATGGCGGGGATGGAAGCGCTTGAGGCTGCTGCGATGGCCGACGCTGACAATGCTCAGCCCCGGCAACTGATCGATCAACGCCTGGTACAGATTGGCTTCATCTTCTTCATCCATGGCCGAAGTCGCCTCATCCATGTACAGCCATTGCGGCGCATAGAGCAGCGCCCGGGCAAACGCCAGCCGCTGCTGCTCCCCCGGCGACAACATGCGCTGCCAGTGATTGCTCTCGTCCAGACGCGCCACCAGATGGGGCAGGCGGCAAGTTTCCAGGACCTGTGCATAACGCTCCTGGGGATAGCTGTCGCCCGACTGTGGATAACTCAAGGCTTCCCGCAGGCTGCCAATAGGCAGGTAGGGCTTCTGCGGCAGGAACAGGTAGCGCTGGTTCGGCAGCAAGATGCTCCCGTGCCCCGCCGGCCACAAGCGTCCCATGGCTCGCAACAGGGTGCTCTTGCCACTGCCGGAGCGACCACTGAGCATCAGTCGCTCGCCAGGATTCACGGTCATCTGGGCACCGGCCAGCAAATGACGGCCATCCGCCAGATCCAGACCCAGATCACGCACCTGCAATTGTTCGCCCTGGTGCTGCACGTCAATCGCCGGAGGACGCTCCTCGTTTTCACTCATGGCCTGGCGGAAGCTCAACAGACGGTCACAGGTAGCGCGCCAGGCAGCGAGCTCCGAATAAGCGCTGATAAACCAACTGAAGTTCTCCTGGACATTGCCGAACGCCGAGTTGATCTGCATCAGCTCTCCCAGCTCGATCTTGCCGGCGAAGTAACGCGGCGCGGCGACAATAAACGGGAAGATGATCGCGATCTGGCCATAACCGGCGGTGAAGAAGGTCAGGCGCTTGGAGACCTTCATGATGTCCCAGAAGTTGTGCCAGACCTTGCTGAAACGGCTGCTCAGACGCTGGTTCTCATTCTTCTCGCCGTCGTAAAGGGCAATGCTCTCGGCGTTCTCCCGGACTCGCACCATGGAGAAACGCAGGTCGGCTTCAAAACGTTGCTGTTGATTGTTCAGGCCGATCAAGCGACGCCCGATCAGGTGGGTCAGCCAACTGCCGACCACCGCATACACCAGGGCGCACCAGAACATATAGCCGGGAATGGTATAGCCCATGACCTCGATACTGCCGGATACACCCCAGAGGATGATGGAGAAGGACACCAGGCTAACCACGTTGCGGATCAATCCCAGGCCCAGGGACAAGGTGTTGGTGGTGAAGCCGTTGAGGTCTTCGGAAATCCGCTGGTCGGGGTTGTCGGTGTAGCCGCCCTGCTCCAGCTGGTAGTAGTTCTTGTTGCCCAGCCAACGGGCAAAGTGTCTTTCGGTCAGCCAGGCGCGCCAACGGATGGTCAGCATCTGGGTCAGGTACAAGCGATACACCGCACCGAGAATGGCCACCGCGGCGATCCCGCAGAAATACAGGATCAGGCTCCAGAAAGCCGCCTCGTCCTTCTTCTGCAAGGCGTTGTAGAAGTCCTTGTACCAACTGTTGATCCATACCGAAATGGCGACACTGAACAGCGACAGGCCAATCACCGCGATCAGCAGCAGCCAGGCCTTGCCCTTCTCTTCACTACGCCAGTAAGGGGTAATCATGGCCCAGACCCGGCGAAAGAATTGACCGCGCACAGCATCGTTGACCGCGGAGTACTCAGCGTTCTGATTCATCGTTGTGGCTCGATAGGGAGAAGGACAAGCGTTGAGCCGATCTTAGTAGATCGGCTCGCTTTTTCACGGTGTCCAGCGACATTCATTCAGTCGCGGTTCAGCGACGCACGGGACGCTTCTGCAATTTGCGCTGCAAGGTACGGCGATGCATGCCCAGGGCCCGGGCAGTGGCGGAGATATTACCTTCGTGCTCGGTCAGCACACGCTGGATGTGCTCCCATTGCAGACGGTCCACGGACATCGGGTTTTCCGGCACCAGGGTGTCCAGGTCCGCATGTTCGGAGAGCAGCGCGGCCAGCACATCATCGGCATCCGCGGGTTTGCACAGGTAGTTGCAGGCACCGCGTTTGATGGCTTCCACCGCCGTGGCGATGCTCGAATAACCGGTGAGGATCAGGACGCGCATTTCCGGGTCCAGCTCCAGCAGCTTGGGCAGCAGCACCAGCCCGGAGTCGCCATCCATCTTCAGGTCCAGCGCGGCGTAGTCCGGCAAATCCTGCTGGGCGATGGTCAGGCCCTCTTCCGCGGAACCTGCGGTACTGACGCGAAAGCCCCGGCGGCTCATGGCGCGTGCCATTACCCGGGTAAAGGTGGCGTCATCATCCACCAGCAACAGATGCGGCAGTTCTTCGCCTTCGACTTGGATCTCTTCACTCATGGTCGTCTCCTCGGGCGGCACGGGGCAGGCGCAGCTCGGTGAGCGTTCCGCCTTCCTCATGACTGTAGAGTTTCACTGAGCCACCGGCGCGGGTCACGCTGGCCTTGCTCAAAAACAGGCCCAGGCCGAAGCCTTTGCCCTTGGTGGTAAAAAACGGTTTGCCGATCTGCTCGGCGATGGCCAAGGGTACTCCGGCGCCGTGGTCACGAATACTGATGGTGAGGTTTTCCGCATCCCAGTCCAGGCGCACCTCCAGACCTTCGGCACAGGCATCGGCTGCATTGTTCAACAGATTGAGCAAGGCCTGGGTCAAGTCCGGCGGCGGCGCCAGGCGCGGCACTGGTCCCTCTCCCAGCAGATGAAAGCGGTAGCTGGCCTCGGGACGCATCAGGTGCCAGCGATTCAAGGCTTCGTCCAGCCACTGGGTGACTTCCTGCATCTCCACCGCCATACGGCGATTGGCCTCGGCGGCGCGCACCAGTTGCTGCAGGGTTTCCTTGCACAACTTGACCTGGTCCTGGAGCACGCTGAGGTCATCCTGTAACAGCGGGTCGGGATGGTCCTGGCGCATCTCCTTGAGCAATACGCTCATGGTCGCCAGCGGCGTGCCCAACTCATGGGCGGCACCGGCGGCCTGGGTCGCCACGGCCAGCAATTGCTGATCGCGCAGGCCTTCTTCACGGCGGATCGCCCGCAATTCTTCCTGACGGCGCAACTCTTCGGCCATGCGTGCAGCGAAGAAGGTGATCACCGCAGCCGCCAGGGCAAAACTCAGCCACATGCCATAGACCTGCAGGTTTTCCCGGGCGATGGGGAAAGTCTGCAAGGGATAGAACCGCGCCAGCAACAAGGTGTAGAGGGTCAGGGCAATACCCGACAGCACCACCGAATAGCGCCAGGGCAAGGTCACGGCGGCGATCGTCAGGGGCACCAGATAATAGGAGACGAAGGGGTTGGTAGAGCCGCCGGAGAAATACAGCAGCACACTGTGGATAAACAGGTCACAAGCCAGTTGCAGGGCATATTCCAGCTCCGTCACCGGCCACGAGGTTCGCAAGCGGATGGCGGTGAAGGCACAGAGCACCATGGAAAACATCAAGGTGACGCCCAGTTGCAACCAGGGCAGTGGCAACAGTTCCAACCAATAGGCGAGCCCCACCGAGCCGGCCTGAGCAGCCAGAACCAGGGTACGAATAAAGGTCAGGCGCCAGAGGTTCTGACGAGTGGCAGACAATAATTTTAAGGGGGCGAGCATGAGCTCTCCTGATGAGCGCTCCAGGGCAATCGGCGGGAGTATAACCAAGCAGCCCCCGCCACAGGCAAAACTGCGGCAAAGCGTCACAGAAAAACAGTGGCAAGCTGCACGCTTTGAGCTACAAGCGTATTGGCTCTCAACATGCAGCTTGCGGCTTGAAACTTGCCGCAGCCCCACACTGTCTGAATGTTTCACGCAGGCTCTGAGCTGATCCTGCGGACCGCACTCAAGGAGTTTCCATGCAGCATTTCAGTCGCAGCCTCGCCCTTCTGGCCCTCAGCGCCGGCACCCTCACCAGTCTGCCCGCCCTGGCCGCCGATGAATTGCACTACAACCAGATTTCCCTGCGGGCCGAAGTCAGCCAGGAAGTGGCACGGGACCTGATGATCGTGACCCTCTACAGCGAGTCGCAGAACAGCGACCCAGCCAAGCTTGCTGCAGAAATCACCAGCATCATGAACAAGGCCCTGGGTCAGGCCCGCCAGGTCAAGGATGTGACGCTGCGCCAGGGCAGCCGCAACAGCTACCCGATCTACGACGATAAAGGCCAGAAGATCACCGGCTGGCGTGAGCGCGCCGAACTGCGCCTGGAAAGCTCCGACTTCGCCGCCTTGTCCAAGCTCACCGGCGAACTGCTGGGCGACCTGAAAATGGCTGGCATGGACTTCGCCATCGCCGACCCGACCCGCAAGGCCAGCGAAGATGCCCTGCTCAAGGACGCGGTCAAGGCGTTCAAGGCCCGTGCTCAACTGGCCACCGAAGCCCTGGGTGGAAAGGGCTACAAAATCGTCAACCTGAACCTCAACAGCAACGGTTATCCACAGCCCTACCTGCGTGCGCCAATGATGATGAAGGCCGCCAGCATGGATTCGGCGCCCGTGACTCCGGAAGTCGAGGCTGGCACCAGCCAGGTCAGCATGACCGCCGATGGCGCCATCGAAGTGCTGATGCCGTAAACCTCTCCCAGCGTCCCCCAACGGCGGTAACCTCCAGCGCAAACCGAGGTCACCGCCGTTTTTCGTGACCAGGCATTTCAACCGGCACCCGACGAACTCGGCTCAGGGTAGGTGCGTTCGGCCACCAGGGTGATGCTAAAGTTACGCACCTCGGTATTGCGCCTGCCAGGCGTCATGGGTGTCTGCCGGGTATACTGCTTCTTTCCTATAAGAGTCTCTCTAATGACCGCAGATCGCATCGGCGAACGCCTGCGCCGCTATCGCCGCGCCGCCAAGAAAACCCTGCGCCAAATTGCCAGTGAATCCGGCCTGACCGCCAGTTTCCTCTCCCAAGCGGAACGCAATCTCACCGGTGTATCGATCTCGTCTCTGGTCAACATT
Organism: Pseudomonas sp. BLCC-B112; assembly: GCF_028550695.1. Classification (NCBI taxonomy): domain Bacteria; kingdom Pseudomonadati; phylum Pseudomonadota; class Gammaproteobacteria; order Pseudomonadales; family Pseudomonadaceae; genus Pseudomonas; species Pseudomonas sp. BLCC-B112. The sequence continues at coordinate 159,627 of NZ_JAQQGK010000001.1, read as the reverse complement.
GCCAAGTCGCTGAACGTTCCGCTGAACGCTCTGTTCGACCAGCCGACCCAGGCGCAACCCGACTCCCACGACGGCAAGCGCGTGCGCTACACCATCGAAGGTCAGCCACTGGCCTACGAACGGCTGTCCAGCTCCTTTCCCGGCAACCTGATCAACGCGGTGAAAATGAACATCCCGGTGGGCTATCAGTCGGAACTGATCTCCCACGATGGCTCTGAGTTTTCCTACGTTCTTTCGGGACAGATCGTCTACACCATCGAAGGTCAGCAATATCCACTTGGCGCCGGCGACTCGGTGCACTTCGACTCGACCAAGACCCACTGCCTGGCCAATGTCGGCAACGGCCCGGCGGAAGTCCTGACGGTCACGACCATGGGCCTGTTCGACGACCATTCGGCGGCGTAAGCCCCACCCGCAGTCGCCTGCCGAACCTTACAGAGGTACCTGTGCGCAAGAGAAATGTTAGTCAGGCTTAATTTTCGTTGACCACGATTTCAGCATGACTTAATTTCGGCATCGGCGAATTGACAAACAACAACACAACAAGTGATCGCCATCGCCGCACAGGGTCCATGGGGCTGCATTCACGCCCCATAGAAAGGCGAGTTACCGCGGCCCACAAGGCCAATCCTCAGATATGCCCTAGAAAAAGAAAAAATGAGGTTTGCATGCGTAAGACCTTTCCGCTTCAGGTTTGGCAGACAGCGGGGCTGATCCTCGACACGCCACTGTCACGCGCCACCAGCAACCTCCACAGTGACAACTTCACTGCGAGCCACGACTTCAACACCGCCGACGATGCGCTGTCCATTCGCCATCGCCTGCAAGGTCCCGGGCAACCGTCTCCAACGGCCTCCCCTACACCGTCGTTCTACGCCATCCGGTCAACCGGATGCGTCGAAGATTTGCGCCTGCCTGAAAAGGTCTGGCGGCTCAAGCACAAGCCAGTCGGCACCCGTTCCATTGATGCACCAAGCGGGGGCGCTAACAGCCCTGTTTGCCCAATAGAAAAGCAATGCATGCACCAGAAAAGACCTGCGCAAACGGTCAAATGCGTCAACATTTATACAAATGCGTCATTCGTGTACGTTCGTTCCACTCTTTGAGACTTGTGTCGGCCCTGCATCTTGCAATGGGTATGAGGGCTGCATAAGTATCGGCGGGTCGACTCACAAGGTCGCCCTCTACTCCAAAAATGACAACAAATCATGAGGCCACCATGTTCAAAAAAGCAGTCCTTCCGTTTTTAGTCAGTGCCGGCTTGCTGGCCAGCACCCCCTTCGCCCACGCGGCGACTAACCTGGTGTTCTGCTCTGAAGGGAGCCCGGCCGGTTTCGACCCTGGCCAGTACACCACCGGAACCGACTTCGATGCCTCAGCCGAAACCCTCTACAACCGCCTCAGCCAGTTCGAACGTGGCGGCACCGCAGTCATTCCGGGCCTGGCCACCAGTTGGGACATCTCGGACGACGGTCTGACCTACACCTTCCACCTGCGCGAAGGGGTCAAGTTCCACACCACGCCGTACTTCACCCCGACCCGTACCTTCAACGCCGACGACGTGCTGTTCACCTTCAACCGCATGATCGACAAGGACATGCCGTTCCGTAAGGCGTACCCGACCGAATTCCCGTATTTCACCGACATGGGGATGGACACCAACATCACCAAGGTCGAGAAAGTCGACGACAAGACCGTCAAGTTCACCCTGAAAACCGTTGATGCCGCATTCATCCAGAACCTGGCCATGAGCTTTGCCTCCATCCAGTCCGCCGAGTACGCCGACAAGCTGCTCAAGGAAGGCAAGACCAGCGATATCAACCAGAAACCGATCGGCACAGGTCCCTTCGTTTTCAAGAGCTACCAGAAAGACTCCAACATCCGCTACACCGGCAACAAGGACTACTGGAAACCTGAAGACGTGAAGATCGACAACCTGATCTTCGCCATCACCACCGACCCATCGGTGCGCATCCAGAAGCTGAAGAAGAACGAATGCCAGATCACCCTCTTCCCGCGCCCGGCCGACCTCAAGGCGCTCAAGGAAGACAAGACCCTGAAGATGCCTGAACAGGCAGGCTTCAACCTGGGCTACATCGCCTACAACGTGATGCCGGTGCTCAAGGGCCGCACCGACGCCAACCCGCTGGCTGACCTCAAGGTTCGCCAGGCACTGGACATGGCCGTCAACAAGCCGCAGATCATCGACTCGGTCTACCAGGGCGCCGGCCAACTGGCGGTCAACGCCATGCCGCCGACCCAATGGTCCTACGACACCAGCATCAAGGACGCCAAGTACGATCCCGAGAAAGCCAAGCAGTTGCTCAAGGAAGCGGGCATCAAGGAAGGCACCCAGATCACCCTCTGGGCCATGCCGGTACAGCGCCCGTACAACCCGAACGCCAAACTGATGGCCGAGATGCTGCAGTCCGACTGGGCCAAGATCGGTCTCAAGGTCAACATCGTCAGCTACGAGTGGGGCGAGTACATCAAGCGCTCCAAAGGCGGCGAGAACCAGGCGATGATCATCGGCTGGAGCGGCGACAATGGTGACCCTGACAACTGGCTCGGCACCCTGTTCGGCTGCGATGCAATGAACGGCAACAACTTCTCGAAATGGTGCGACAAGCCTTATGACGCCCTGATCAAGCAAGCCAAGGCCACGTCGGATGTGGCCAAACGCACCGAGCTGTACAAGCAGGCGCAACACATTCTCAAAGATGCCGTTCCGATGACACCTATCGCTCACTCGACGGTGTTCCAACCCATGCGCGCCAACGTGCAGGATTTCAAGATCAGCCCCTTTGGCTTGAACTCCTTCTACGGCGTAGGCATCGGCAAATAAGGTTCTGCAACGGCGACGTCCCTGGTGTCGCCGTTGTTTTACCGCCCCCCCTGAAAGCGTCCGGCCCTGGGGTCGAGATTGCGTCCTTTTGGACGTGATCTTTCGAATTTAGAGCCGATTCCTACAAGCCTTTCAGGTACAGCGCATATACGACCCAGCCTTCGGCTCCTAACGTCGAGGCATGGCAAAACTGCGTCTATCGGTGGGCATTTGCTGCAGCCATGGTTGGGCATCAATGGCCTGTACAGGCTCCAGGAAGGAGCCAGGGTCCATTGATCATCACAACAAAAAATGGAGATGGACCGTCATGCGTCATTCGTTGATTTTCTCGGCCCTGCTGGCCACCAGTTCGATCTGCAGCGCTGCCGACCGCAGCCTGGTGTTCTGTTCCGAAGGCAGCCCCGCAGGCTTTGACACCGCGCAGTACACCACCGCCACCGACAACGATGCCGCCGAGCCGTTGTACAACCGCCTCGTGGAGTTCGAAAAAGGCGCAACCAACGTACTGCCGGCCCTGGCCAAGAGCTGGGATATTTCCGAGGACGGCCTCAAGTACAGCTTTCACCTGCGTGAAGGGGTGAAGTTCCACAGCACTCCCTACTTCAAGCCCAGCCGTGACCTCAACGCCGACGACGTGCTGTTCACCTTCAATCGCATGCTCGACGCCGAACATCCGTTCCGTAAGGCCTATCCGACGGAGTTTCCCTACTTCAACGGCATGAGCCTGAACAAGAACATCGCCAAGGTCGAAAAAACCGACCCCATGACCGTGGTCATGACCCTCAACACCGTGGACGCCGCGTTCATCCAGAACCTGGCCATGAGCTTTGCCGCGATCCTCTCCGCCGAATACGCCGAGCAACTGCTCAAGGCCGGCACGCCCAGCCAGATCAACCAGCAACCCATCGGCACCGGACCTTTCGTGTTCCAGCGCTACCAGAAAGACTCGCAGATCCGCTACGCCGCCAACCCGCATTACTGGGACCCGAGCCGGGTCAAGCTCGACAGGCTGATCTTCGCCATCAACACCGATGCCTCGGTACGCGTGCAGAAGCTGCGCGCCGGCGAATGCCAGGTGACCCTGCACCCGCGTCCCGCCGACATCGATGCCCTGAAAAACGACCCGAAACTGCAAGTCATCGAGAAGCCCGGCTTCAACCTCGGCTACATCGCCTACAACGTGCAACACAAACCCTTCGACCGCCTCGAAGTGCGCCAGGCACTGGACATGGCGGTGAACAAGCAGAGCATCCTCAATGCCGTGTACCAGGGCGCCGGCCAGTTGGCGGTGAACGCCATGCCGCCCACCCAGTGGTCCTACGACGAGACGGTCAAGGACGCTGCCTACAACCCGGAAAAAGCCCGTGAGCTGCTCAAGGCTGCCGGGGTCAAGGAAGGCACGGAAATCACCCTCTGGGCCATGCCCGTGCAACGCCCCTACAACCCCAACGCCAAGCTGATGGCCGAAATGCTCCAGTCCGACTGGGCGAAGATCGGCCTCAAGGTGAAGATCGTCAGCTACGAATGGGGCGAATACATCAAGCGCACCAAAAACGGCGAACACGACATCAGTCTGATCGGCTGGACCGGAGACAACGGTGACCCGGACAACTGGCTCGGCACCCTGTACAGCTGTGACGCCATCGGCGGCAACAACTACTCCATGTGGTGCGACCCGCAATACGACCAGCTGATCAAGCAAGCCAAGGTCGTCACCGACCGTGAACAGCGCACCGAGCTCTATAAGCAGGCCCAGCAGTTGCTCAAGCAGCAAGTGCCGATCACGCCTGTGGCCCACTCGACGATCAACCAGCCGTTGAGTGCGAAAGTCGAGGGTTTCAAGGTCAGTCCCTTCGGCCGCAACTCCTTCTCAGGTGTCAGCCTGACCCCATAACCGATGAGCCAGAACCCTGAGGGCGACTCTCGCCCTCACGCAGGCGCTTTGCCTGAATTCGGCGACTGAGTCGCGTGCAAACGTTTGCGAAGCCTTGAATGAGTTCCAAAAACAGCCGGCCCAAAAAAACCGGCACTTAAAAAGAAAGCAAAGGAGCTTCACCCATGAAACTGAGCAGCAGCGCATTGTTAGCCTTGGCTATCAGTAGCATCACCGCCACGGCCTATGCGGAGAACGTCAGCCAGGACTTCGTACCGACTGTAAAGAACAGCACCAATGCCCAGGCGGAGACCAAAGGCTTCATCGAAGGGCAGAGCCTGTCGGGTACCACCCGCAACTGGTACGCCAACGAGCTGAAACGTCGCGATGATCGTTTTTCGTACAACCATAACGGTCAAGCAACCTCGACCCCACGCCGCATCAACTGGGTCCAGGGCACCATTCTCAACTACAGCTCCGGCTTCACCGAAGGCACCGTGGGCGTCAGCACCGAAGTCGCGGCCTACAACGCCATTGCCCTGGATCGTGACCGCAAGCACATCGCCGGCAAGAACAACCGCACCCTGACCCATTCCGACGGCGATGCCGTGGGCCAGTGGAGCAAGCTGGGCCTGGCCAACGTCAAGTTCCGCGTGTCCAACACCACCCTGACCGCCGGCCGGCAGAACTTCAGCACGCCAATCGTCGATGTCATCGGCAACCGTGCACTGCCTTCGAGCTTTGAAGGGGTGAGCATCCACAGCGAAGAATTCAACAACCTGTCGTTCGATGCCGGCACCTTCGACCGGGTATCGCCACGGACCGAACAGAGCCTGTCGAAATTCCGCTCCGAATACACCAACAACACCGCCGAGACCGACCGCGTGAGCATCGTCGGCCTCAACTACCAGCCGCTGAAAAGCCTGAAGACCAGCCTCTACGCCTCCAAGGTGGAAGACTTCTGGAACCAGTACTACTTCGGCGGCACCCACGAGCTGGGCGACAGCTCGGTACTGAGCCTGACCACCGGGCTGAACTACTACAAGACCGTCGACACCGGCAAGAAAGAGATGGGCAATATCGACAACGATACCTACTCCCTGTCTCTCGGCCTGACCCACCAGGCCCATAGCCTGACCTTCTCGTACCAGGAAGTCAGCGGCAACGAGTACTTCGACTACCTGCACGAAACCAACGGCATCTACCTGGCCAACTCCCTGCTCTCGGACTTCAACGGCCCGAACGAGAAATCCTTCCAGATCGCCTACGGTCTGAACATGGCCGAATACGGCGTACCCGGCCTGAAGTTCAACATCTACCAGGCCCGTGGCTGGGGCATCGACGGCACCCATTACACCGGCACGGCCTACGACGTGAAGAAAATGGACGGCGAACACCACTACGAATACGGCATCGGTGCTTCCTACGCCGTGCAGAGCGGCCCGCTGAAAGCGACGGCGATCCGCGCCACCTACACCACTCACCGCGCGAGCGAGAACCAGGCCGACGGCAACATCAATGAATTCCGTCTGGTCACCACCATCCCGTTCAATATTCTCTAACCCACCAGTTGAAGGGCGGACTCATGACGAATCCGCCATTCAAGCTAATCTGGTTCAATTGATTGCAGAGGGTTCTTGATGAAAATGCTTCCCCTGAGAGCGGCCATGGGCGCCGCACTGCTGAGCGTCGCCATGGGCGTCGCAGCCAAACCCTTGGTGGTCTGTACCGAAGCCAGCCCGGAAGGCTTCGATATGGTCCAGTACACGACTGCAGTCACTGCCGATGCGGTGGCGGAAACCATCTTCAACCGCCTGGTGGACTTCAAGCCCGGCACCACGGACATCCAGCCCGCCCTGGCGGAGTCCTGGGAGATCAGCCCGGACGGCCTGCAATACACTTTCCACCTGCGCAAAGGCGTCAAGTTCCACACCACCGACTACTTCACCCCAACCCGCGACATGAACGCCGACGACGTGCTCTGGAGCTTCCAGCGTCAACTGGACCCGAAGCATCCCTGGCATGACAAATCCAGCGTCGGCTTCCCCTATTTCGAAAGCATGGGTTTCAAGGAACTGCTCAAAAGTGTCGAGAAGACTGACGACCACACCGTGGTCTTCACCCTGACCCGCCGCGAGGCACCGTTCCTGGCCGACATCGCCATGGCCTTCTCTTCCATTTTCCCGGCGGAATACGCCGACAAGCTGCTCAAGGAAGGCAAGACAGCCGACCTCAACAGCAAGCCCATCGGCACCGGCCCGTTCATTTTCACGCGTTACGCCAAGGACGCCCAGGTCCGCTTCAAGGCCAACCCGGACTACTTCCGGGGCAAGGCACCGGCGGACCCGCTGGTGCTGGCAATTACCACCGATAACAACGTGCGCCTGCAGAAGCTCAAGGCCAACGAATGCCAGATCGCCCTGTACCCCAAGCCCGATGACATCCCCAGCATCAAGGCCGACGCCAACCTCAAGGTCGACGAGCTGGCCGCCATGACCACCGGCTACATCGCCATGAACACCACGCGCAAATACATGAGCGACGTGCGGGTACGCAAAGCCATCGACATCGCCTTCGACAAGGAAGCCTACGTCAACAGTCTCTATGGCAAAGGCAACGCCCTGGTGGGTACCGGTCCTTATCCTCCGACCTTGCTGGGCTTCAACACCAGCCTGCAGAACCCGGCCCGGGACCTGGACAAGGCCCGTGCCCTGCTCAAGGAAGCCGGCGTGCCGGATGGCACGGTCATCACCCTGTTCACCCGCAATGGCGGTGGCCCAACCAACCCCAACCCTTTGCTGGGGGCCCAGATGATGCAGGCTGACCTGGCCAAGATCGGCCTCAAGCTCGAGATCCGCGTCATGGAGTGGGGCGAGATGCTCAAGCGTGCGAAAAACGGCGAACACGATATGGTGTCGGCCGGCTGGGCGGGTGACAACGGCGATCCGGACAACTTCCTGACCCCGAACCTGAGTTGTGACGCCGCCAAGAACGGCGAAAACTACGCCCGCTGGTGCAACAAGGAGTTCCAGGACCTGATCGACCAGGCCCGTTCCGACGCTGAACCTGCCAAACGCGCAGAGCTCTATGAAAAGGCGTTGCTGATTTTCCAACAGGATCAACCATGGATTCCCATGGCCTATCCGAAGATGTTCACCGCCATGCGCAAGAACGTCGAGGGTTACCACCAGAGCCCCCTGACCACCAACAACTTCGCGACCACCCAAGTGAAGTGATAAGAAACGCCCGCCGCCCTTGACCCCAAGGGCGGCGGGAACGCCTAACCGGCTGATTGAGGTACTTCAGAAGATGTTTAGTTTTATTGCCCGCCGTGTGGGGTTGTTGATCCCCACATTCTTCGGCATCACCTTGCTGACCTTCGCCTTGATACGCATGATTCCCGGCGACCCCGTGGAAGTCATGATGGGCGAACGTCGGGTCGACCCCGAGATGCATGCCCAGGCAATGGAACGCCTTGGATTGAACAAACCGCTGTATGCCCAATACCTGGACTACATCGGCAAGCTCGCCCACGGTGACCTGGGCGAATCCCTGCGCACCCGCACCAGTGTGTGGAGCGAATTCACTTCGCTGTTCCCCGCGACCCTGGAACTGTCCATGGCCGCCCTGCTGTTCGCCGGCATCCTCGGGCTGCTGGCCGGGGTGATCGCCGCCCTCAAGCGAGGCTCCCTGTTCGACCATGGGGTCATGGGCATCTCGCTGGCGGGTTACTCGATGCCGATCTTCTGGTGGGGCCTGATCCTGATCATGTTCTTCTCGGTAAGCCTGGGCTGGACCCCGGTGTCCGGACGCATCGACCTGCTCTACGACATCGAGCCGAAAACCGGCTTCATGCTCATCGACACCCTGCTGGCCAAAGACACCGACGCCTTCTTCGACGCCCTGCATCACCTGATCCTGCCGGCCATCGTGCTGGGCACCATTCCCCTGGCAGTGATCGCGCGGATGACCCGTTCCTCGATGCTCGAAGTGCTGCGTGAAGACTACATCCGCACCGCCAAGGCCAAGGGCCTGTCGCCGGCCCGGGTGGTGTTTGTCCACGGCTTGCGCAACGCACTGATTCCGGTACTCACGGTGGTTGGCCTGCAAGTCGGCACCCTGCTGGCCGGCGCCGTGCTGACCGAAACCATCTTCTCCTGGCCGGGAATCGGCAAGTGGCTGATCGAAGCCATCGGCGCCCGGGACTATCCCGTGGTGCAGAACGGCATCCTGCTGATCGCCTGCCTGGTGATCATGGTCAACTTCGTGGTGGACATCCTCTACGGCTTTGCCAACCCACGCATCCGTCACCAGCGCTGAGATCAAGACTAATGAGCACTCCAACTTCCTCAGTAGCAGTCGATCAAAGCCTGCTCTATCCGTCCGTCTACAAAGAATTCTGGCAGCACTTTTCGCGCAACAAAGGCGCAGTGGCCGGCCTGCTGTTCATGCTGCTGATCGTGTTCTGCGCGCTGTTCGCCCCTTGGGTGGCGCCGCACAACCCCAGCGAGCAGTACCGCGATTTCCTGTTGACGCCGCCGGTCTGGCTCGAAGGCGGGCAGATGCAGTTTCTGTTGGGCACCGACGAACTGGGCCGCGACCTGCTGTCGCGCCTGATCCAGGGTTCTCGGCTGTCGTTGCTGATCGGTTTGTCGTCGGTGGTGATGTCGCTGATCCCGGGCATCCTCCTGGGGCTGTTCGCCGGTTTTTTCCCGCGCTTGCTGGGCCCGACCATCATGCGCCTGATGGACATCATGCTGGCCCTGCCTTCGCTGCTGCTGGCCGTGGCCATCGTCGCCATCCTCGGCCCAGGCCTGATCAACACCGTGATCGCCATTGCCGTGGTGTCCCTGCCGTCCTATGTGCGCCTGACCCGTGCCGCGGTGATGGGCGAACTGAACCGCGACTACGTGACCGCCGCGCGCCTGGCCGGTGCCGGCCTGCCGCGCCTGATGTTCATCACCGTGCTGCCCAATTGCATGGCGCCACTGATCGTCCAGGCCACCTTGAGCTTCTCCTCGGCCATCCTCGACGCCGCCGCCCTGGGCTTCCTCGGCCTCGGCGTGCAACCGCCAACTCCAGAGTGGGGCACCATGCTGGCCTCGGCCCGGGACTACATCGAACGCGCCTGGTGGGTCGTGAGCCTGCCGGGTCTGACCATTTTGCTCAGCGTGCTGGCAATCAACCTGATGGGCGACGGCCTGCGCGATGCGCTGGACCCGAAACTCAAGAACGCCGCCTGAGGAGATTCCCATGTCATTGCTAGAAATCAAGAATCTCAACGTACGCTTCGGCGATGCCACGGCGGTGCCGGTGGTGGACGGTCTCGACCTCAAGGTCGACAAGGGCGAAGTGCTGGCCATCGTCGGCGAGTCCGGCTCCGGCAAATCGGTGACCATGATGGCGCTGATGGGGCTGATCGAGCATCCCGGCATCGTCACCGCCGATGCCTTGAGCTTCGACGGCCGCGACATGCTCAAGCTCAGCGCCCGCCAGCGCCGGCAGATCGTCGGCAAGGACCTGGCCATGGTCTTCCAGGACCCGATGACCGCGCTCAACCCCAGCTACACCGTGGGCTTCCAGATCGAGGAAGTGCTGCGCCTGCACCTGAAGATGTCCAGCAAGGCCGCGCGCAAGCGCGCCATCGAGCTGCTGGAAAAGGTCGAGATTCCCGGCGCTGCCAGCCGCATGGACGCCTACCCGCACCAGCTCTCCGGTGGCATGAGCCAGCGGGTGGCGATCGCCATGGCGATTGCCGGCGAACCCAAGCTGCTGATCGCCGACGAACCCACCACCGCTCTGGACGTGACCATCCAGGCGCAGATCATGGACCTGCTGCTCAACCTGCAGAAAGAGCAGAACATGGGCCTGGTGCTGATCACCCACGACCTGGCCGTGGTGGCCGAAACCGCCCAGCGCGTCTGCGTGATGTACGCCGGCCAAGCCGTGGAAGTCGGCCAGGTGCCGCAGCTGTTCGACATCCCCGCGCACCCTTACAGCGAAGCGCTGCTGGCGGCGATTCCCGAGCACAGCCTGGGCGCCACCCGCCTCTCGACCCTGCCGGGTATCGTCCCCGGGCGTTATGACCGCCCACAAGGCTGCCTGCTGTCGCCACGCTGTCCCTATGCTCAGGACAACTGCCGTCAGCAACGCCCCAGCCTCGACCCGAAAGCCGCCAGCCTGGTGCGCTGCTTCTACCCGCTCAATCAGGAGGTGGCGTAATGGCCGTCGTTCTTACCGCCCGCGACCTGACCCGTCACTACGAAGTGTCCCGTGGCCTGTTCAAGGGCCATGCCACCGTGCGTGCCCTCAACGGCGTGTCCTTTGAACTGGAAGCCGGCAAGACCCTGGCCGTGGTCGGCGAGTCCGGCTGTGGCAAGTCCACCCTGGCCCGGGCCCTGACCCTGATCGAGGAACCCTCTTCCGGCTCGCTGAAAATCGCCGGCCAGGAAGTGGCCGGCGCCGACAAGGCCCAGCGCAAGCAACTGCGCAAAGACGTGCAGATGGTGTTCCAGAGCCCTTATGCCTCGCTCAACCCACGGCAGAAGATTGGTGATCAACTGGCCGAGCCGCTCTTGATCAACACCAAGCTGTCCGCCGCCGAACGCCGGGAAAAAGTCCAGGCGATGATGAAGCAGGTGGGCCTGCGCCCCGAGCATTACCAGCGCTACCCACATATGTTCTCCGGCGGCCAGCGCCAGCGCATTGCCCTGGCCCGGGCGATGATGCTGCAACCCAAGGTGTTGGTGGCGGATGAGCCAACCTCGGCCCTGGACGTGTCGATCCAGGCCCAGGTGCTGAACCTGTTCATGGACCTGCAGCAGGAATTCAACACCGCCTACGTGTTCATCTCCCACAACCTGGCGGTGGTGCGTCACGTCGCCGACCAGGTGCTGGTGATGTACCTCGGCCGGCCGGTGGAAATGGGCCCCAAGGAGGACATCTACACCCGCCCCCTGCATCCCTACACCCAGGCGCTGCTGTCGGCGACCCCAACCATCCATCCGGACCCGGACAAGCCGAAGATCAAGATCGTCGGCGAATTGCCCAACCCGCTGAACCCTCCACCCGGCTGTGCCTTCCACAAGCGCTGCCCCTACGCCACCGAGCGTTGCAGCACGCAAGAGCCGGCCCTGCGCCAGCTCGACAGCCGCCAGGTGGCTTGCCACTACGCCGAGCAGTTTGTGGTTTAAGCGGACATGAAAAAGGCGCTCCCGAAACACTCCGGGAGCGCCTGTACAGTGTTCCACTCGCCCCTGGCAATGGATTGCGCATCAGTCCGTGGCCAGGGGTTTTCTTTTAGCTCTGGCTGTCACCCTCGTCGTCATCGTCGGTGGTCTGATCGTCATCGCCCGAACTGCCCCCCTGCCCTTCATCCCCCGGTTCCGACTCGGACTGGGCGAGCATCTGTTCCGGTTCGCCTATGGTCGACGAAAAGCCCGGCTCCTTGACCTCCAGCAGATTGTGAGCCCAGGCCGCCGAGGTTCCGAGCGACAGCATCACCAGCACTTTGATCAGCAACAGCGTGCGTTGAAAAATATTCATAGCCGATTCCATCCTTCACAGGTGAATCATCAAAGGCTGCGCCCAAGCTTGCGAAGGTCACAGCACTGTCTGAAACCTAGTCCCGATATCCCGGCTTTTCCAGATAGCAGGCTATCGACAGCCAAACCTGCCGGGCCCTTCCGACTAACGGCGCTCCCTGAAATACACCACAACCGGTAGGAGCCTGCTTGCCGGCGAAGAGGCCCGCAAGCCATGCTCCGCCGCGTCCGCCGCCTTCGCTGGCAAGCCAGCTCCTACGGGGCGGCGGGCCTATCCTGCGCGCAACAAAAAGCCCCGCTGTCTGCACAGCGGGGCTTGGGGTGTTACAGGCGAACTTAGTGATGTTCGCGGGTGGCGCGGAATTTCACGTCTGGCCAGCGCTCTTCCATCAGCGCCAGGTTGACCCGGGTCGGCGCCAGGTAAGTCAGGTGACCACCGCCGTCCAACGCCAGGTTTTCCACCGCCTTGTTGGAAAACTCTTCCAGCTTCTTCTTGTCGCTGCACTCAATCCAGCGGGCGGACCATACGGTGATCGGCTCATAGGAGCACTCCACCTTGTATTCCTCCTTCAGGCGGCTGGCCACCACATCGAACTGCAGCACACCGACGGCGCCGAGGATGATGTCGTTGCTGCGCTCCGGGAAGAACACCTGGGTCGCGCCTTCTTCGGCCAGCTGTTGCAGGCCCTGGCGCAGTTGCTTGGACTTGAGCGGGTCCTTCAGGCGCACGCGGCGGAAGAGTTCCGGGGCGAAGTGCGGGATACCGGTGAAGCCCAGGGCCTCGCCTTCGGTGAAGGTGTCGCCGATCTGGATGGTGCCGTGGTTGTGCAGGCCGATGATGTCGCCAGCGTAGGCTTCTTCCAGCTGTTCACGCTCGGAGGAGAAGAAGGTCAGGGCGTCGCCGATGCGCACGTCCTTGCCGGTGCGCACGTGGCGCATCTTCATACCCTTCTCGTACTTGCCCGAGCAGATGCGCATGAAGGCGATACGGTCGCGGTGCTTGGGGTCCATGTTCGCCTGGATCTTGAACACGAAACCGCTGAATTTCTCTTCCTGGGGCGCGACGCTACGCTCGTTGGCAACACGAGCCAGCGGCAGCGGCGCCCAGTCCACCACGGCATCGAGTACGTGATCGACACCGAAGTTGCCCAGGGCGGTACCGAAGAACACCGGGGTCAACTGGCCGTCGAGGAACTCCTGCTGGTTGAACTCGTGGCAGGCACCCTGCACCAGTTCCAACTGCTCGATGAAACGCTCGTACTCGTCACCCAGGTGGGCACGGGCTTCGTCGGAGTCGAGTTTCTCGATGATCTTGGTTTCGGTACGTTCGTGGCCGTGGCCCGGGGTGTAGACGATGATGTAGTCGCCCGCCAGGTGGTACACACCCTTGAAGTCGCGGTAGCAACCGATCGGCCAGGTGATAGGCGCGGCCTTGATCTTCAGCACCGCTTCGATTTCGTCCAGCAGCTCGATCGGGTCGCGAATATCGCGGTCGAGTTTGTTGATGAAGCTGACGATGGGCGTATCCCGCAGGCGGCAGACGTCCATCAGGGCGATGGTCCGTGGCTCAACGCCCTTACCGCCGTCGAGCACCATCAGCGCCGAGTCCACGGCGGTCAGGGTGCGATAGGTATCTTCCGAGAAGTCTTCGTGGCCCGGGGTGTCCAGCAGGTTGATCATGTGTTCGCGATAGGGGAACTGCATGACCGACGTGGTAATGGAAATACCCCGCTGCTTCTCCATCTCCATCCAGTCGGAAGTGGCATGGCGGTCGGACTTACGCGATTTGACGGTACCCGCCACCGCAATCGCCTTGCCCATCAGCAAGAGCTTTTCGGTGATGGTGGTCTTACCCGCATCCGGGTGGGAAATAATGGCGAAAGTGCGGCGTTTCGCGACTTCGGCGGCCTGGTTGGTCATGGGAAATCGCCTGGCGGTGATCAAAAAAGGGCGCAGATTATAGCCCACACAAAGCCTTGCGGGCCACCGCTGCCCCCGTCGCCCAGGCCACCGCGCGGCAGATAAACGGTGGCTAAATGCTGCCAAATATGGAACCTTTTAAAACGTGGAGACGTCCACTCCCCTGTCACGCGCTGTCGTCAGGGGCTGAAATATCAGCACGTTAGCTTGACGAAGCTGCGCTCATGGCTCGTTCACCCGCCGCTTTGCCGGCACTCGACGAGCTGCTTTTCGCGCGTACTTTCGCGGCAGCCAGGAATGGCCTTGCCACACGGGAAAGTGCCCGCCGACTGAAAAAAGGAGTCCGCCTGTGGCTATTCGCTATGGCAAAGGGCTGATAGGAGGCGCTGCGGTCATCGCCCTCCTGGCCCTGCTGGTCCACTGGATCGGCATCACGACGATCGAACACTACCGCGACGATCTGTTGTTCTACCTGCAAGCTCATCTGTTCCTGGTCCTGGCGTCCATGCTCGCCGCACTGCTCGTGGGCATCCCCGCCGGCATCTTCCTCAGCCGCCCGAGCATGGTCGGACGCGCCGAACGCTTCATGCAAGTGTTCAACATCGGTAACACCGTCCCCCCTCTGGCCGTCCTGGCCATCGCCCTGGGGATTCTCGGCATCGGCAGTGGTCCGGCCATCTTCGCGTTGTTCCTCGCCTCCTTGCTGCCCATCGTGCGTAACACCTACGAAGGCCTGAAAAACGTCCAGGGTTCCCTCAAGGAAGCCGCCGTCGGCATCGGCATGACCCCGCGCCAGGTGCTGTGGAAAGTCGAATTGCCCAACGCCGTGCCGATCATCATCGGTGGCGTGCGGGTGGCCCTGGCGATCAACGTCGGCACCGCGCCCCTGGCCTTCCTGATCGGCGCCAACAGCCTGGGCAGCCTGATCTTCCCCGGCATCGCCCTGAACAATCAGCCGCAATTGCTGCTCGGCGCCGCCTGCACTGCGCTGCTGGCCTTGCTCCTCGACGGTCTGGTCACCCTGGCCAGCCGCCTCTGGCTGGAACGTGGTCTGCGCCCGTCCTAAGTCCGTAAGCGCCAAGGAATGAACATGAAAAAAACAAGCCTGATACTCGGCTGCATCCTGCTTTTCGCTGGATGGGTGCAAGCCGCGGAAAAACCACTGATCCGCATTGGTGCCCGGGTCTTCACCGAACAGACCCTGCTGGCGGAAATCACCTCCCAGTACCTGCGCAGCAAGGGTTACGACACCCGCGTCACCGGCGGCCTGGGCAGCAACCTGGCGCGCAGCGCCCAGGAAAGCGGCCAGCTGGACCTGATCTGGGAATACACCGGGGTCTCGCTGGTGGCCTACAACCACATCGACGAGAAACTCGACAGCCAGCAGTCCTACGCCCGAGTCAAAGAACTCGACGCGAAAAAAGGCCTGGTCTGGTTGGCGCCGTCCAAGTTCAGCAATACCTACGCCCTGGCCCTGCCGGAGAACGTGGCCAAGGAACATCCGCAGATCAACAGCATCAGCGACCTGACCCGAGCCCTGGCCGAAAACCCCAAGGAAAACCGCCTGGTGGCCCTGGACACCGAGTTCGCCAACCGCTCCGACGGCCTGGCCGGCATGGTCAAGCTGTACGACATGAACCTGACCCGCAAGAACACCCGGCAAATGGACGCCGGCCTGGTCTACACCGCCTTGCGCAATGGCCAGGTATTTGCCGGTTTGGTCTACACCACCGACGGTCGGCTCAACGCCTTCAAGCTCAAGCTGCTGCAAGACGACAAGCATTACTTCCCGGACTACACCGCAGCCCCCGTGGTGCGTCAGGCGTACCTCGACGCCCACCCGCAATTGGCGGCGGACCTCACGCCGCTGGCGGCGCTGTTCGACGACGAAACCATGCGCCAGCTGAACGCGCGGGTCGACGTCGACCATGAAAGCCCATCCGCCGTGGCCGCAGATTTTCTGCGCCAGCATCCGATCAACCACTAATAGAGAGGAGAAGACATGGAATTCTTGAACGCCTTTTCCCATCTCGATTGGGCCCAGGTCCTGCACCTGACCTGGCAGCACATCACCCTGGTGGGCATCGCCGTGACCCTGGCGATTGTCTTCGGTGTGCCCCTGGGCATCCTGATGACCCGCTTCCCGACCCTGGCCGGCCCGTTGCAGGCCAGTGCCACCGTGCTGCTGACCATCCCCTCCATCGCCCTGTTCGGCCTGCTGCTGCCGTTCTACTCCAAGTTCGGCCAGGGCCTGGGGCCGCTGCCGGCCATCACGGCGGTGTTCCTCTATTCCCTGCTGCCGATCATGCGCAACACCTACCTGGCCCTGACCGGCGTCGAGCCGGGCATCCGCGAAGCCGCCCGCGGCATCGGCATGACCTTCGGCCAGCGCCTGCGCATGGTCGAACTGCCGATCGCGGTGCCGGTGATCCTCGCTGGGGTGCGCACCGCCGTGGTGATGAACATCGGCGTCATGACCATCGCCGCCACCATTGGCGCCGGCGGCCTGGGCGTACTCATTCTTGCTTCCATCAGCCGCAGCGACATGTCGATGCTGATCGTCGGCGCGCTACTGGTCAGTCTCCTGGCCATCTTCGCCGACCTGCTTCTGCAATGGCTGCAACGCTCGCTGACACCAAAAGGACTGCTCAAATGATCGAACTTCAAAAGCTGACCAAGACCTTCCAAAGCAACGGCAAGACCATCACCGCCGTTGACTCCGTAAGCCTGACCGTCAATGAAGGCGAGATCTGCGTATTCCTCGGCCCTTCGGGCTGCGGCAAAAGCACCACGCTGAAGATGATCAACCGCCTGATCAAGCCCACCTCGGGCAAGATCCTGATCAACGGCGAAGACACCACCGACCTCGACGAAGTCACCCTGCGCCGCAACATCGGCTATGTGATCCAGCAGATCGGCCTGTTCCCCAACATGACCATCGAGGAAAACATTGTGGTGGTGCCCAAGCTGCTGGGCTGGGACAAGCAGAAATGCCACGACCGCGCCCGTGAGCTGATGAGCATGATCAAGCTCGAACCCAAGCAGTACCTGCATCGGTATCCACGTGAGCTGTCCGGCGGCCAGCAACAGCGCATCGGGGTGATTCGCGCCCTGGCGGCGGACGCCCCGCTGCTGCTGATGGACGAACCCTTCGGCGCGGTGGACCCGATCAACCGCGAGATGATCCAGAACGAGTTCTTCGAGATGCAGCGAGCGCTGAACAAGACCGTGATCATGGTCAGCCACGACATCGACGAAGCCATCAAGCTGGGGGACAAGATCGCCATCTTCCGCGCCGGCAAGCTGCTGCAGATCGACCACCCGGACACCTTGCTGGCGCACCCGGCGGACGACTTCGTCAGCAACTTCGTCGGCCAGGACAGCACCTTGAAACGCCTGCTGCTGGTCAAGGCCGAAGACGCCGCGGACAACGCACCGTCGGTGAGCCCGGAAACCCCGGTAGCCGAGGCCCTGGACCTGATGGACGAACACGACCGCCGCTACGTGGTGGTGACCTGCGCCGAGAACAAGGCCCTGGGTTATGTACGCCGTCGCGACCTGCACCGTCAGACCGGCACCTGCGCCCAGTTCCTGCGGGAGTTCAACGCCACCGCCGCCTACGACGAACACCTGCGGATTCTTCTGTCGCGCATGTACGAGTTCAACCGTTCGTGGCTGCCGGTGCTGGATGCCGAGCGGGTATTTCTCGGTGAGGTGACCCAGGAATCCATTGCGGCCTACCTGAGCTCCGGGCGTTCGCGGGGGATGAAGACCAACATCGTCTCGCCGGCTGAGGCAGTGGTCGCCTGATCAATAAATAGCCAATAACGAACCTGTGGCGAGGGCGCTTGCTGCACTTGGGCCGTGAAGCGGCCCCTCTTTGCCAAAAAGAGTGGAACTGCTGCGCAGTTCACCGGGAGCAAGCACCCTCGCCACTGGTTTTTCGGCCCACTTACATGGCGGAAAAAAATATCAACAGCCGCCCCCGCGAACGCCGTCCGGCGGCACCTTCCGAAACAGCCAAGATCCCCCTCTGACCAGCCTCTCGTCGCTAACGTCGCCGATGTTGACGCCTTCATACTTTCCAGACACTTGGAGCGCAAAAGCGTCGAACGTGCAGGTATTTTTAACACCTGGAAAATCTTCGGGAACATCTGTCCGTCATCTGTGTCGGCTACAAAGAGAGGTGTCGTTTACGCACGTCAGACAAGTGCAAAAACGCGACATTTTTTGTTGATCTCAGGCCCCTCACCACCTAAAGTTCGCGCCGAACGTCCATGCTGGAAACGATCCATCCGGCTCAAGTACTGACGACGAGACAGCAAGGCCAAGGGAAACTTTCCCATGGCCTTTTTGCTTTCGGCGACATGCCTTGGGAAGTAGGCGAACCAAAGTGGGGATACGGAGGACGTTCTGATTTGCACCCATTGATTTCTAACGTTTGCCAGTAGGAGCTCCCAACGCATGTCGATTAACGTCGAAGACTATTTCGCGCGCGAAACCTTTCAAAAAATGAAGGCGTTCGCCGACCAGCAAGAAACCCCGTTCGTGGTCATCGACACCCAGATGATCGCTCAGGCCTATGACGACCTGCGCGCCGGTTTCGAATTCGCCAAGGTCTACTACGCGGTCAAGGCCAACCCGGCCGCCGAGATCATCGACCTGCTGCACGAAAAAGGCTCCAGCTTCGACATCGCCTCGATCTACGAGCTGGACAAAGTGCTGGGCCGCGGCGTCAACCCGGCCAACATCAGCTACGGCAACACCATCAAGAAATCCAAGGACATCCGCTACTTCTATGAGAAGGGCGTGCGTCTGTATGCCACCGACTCCGAAGCCGACCTGCGCAACATCGCCAAGGCCGCCCCGGGTTCAAAAGTCTATGTGCGCATCCTCACCGAAGGCTCCACCACCGCCGACTGGCCACTGTCGCGCAAATTCGGCTGCCAGACCGACATGGCCATGGACCTGCTGATCCTCGCCCGCGACCTGGGCCTGGTGCCTTACGGCGTGTCGTTCCACGTGGGTTCGCAACAGCGCGACATCAGCGTCTGGGACGCGGCGATCGCCAAGGTCAAAGTGATCTTCGAACGCCTGAAGGAAGAAGACGGCATCGAGCTCAAACTGATCAACATGGGCGGTGGCTTCCCGGCCAACTACATCACCCGTACCAACAGCCTGGAAACCTACGCCGAGGAAATCATCCGCTTCCTCAAGGAAGACTTCGGCGACGAGCTGCCGGAAATCATCCTTGAGCCTGGCCGTTCGCTGATTGCCAACGCCGGCATCCTGGTCAGCGAAGTGGTGCTGGTGGCGCGTAAATCCCGCACCGCCGTGGAGCGCTGGGTATACACCGACGTGGGCAAATTCTCCGGCCTGATCGAAACCATGGACGAGTCCATCAAGTTCCCGATCTGGACCGAGAAGAAAGGTGAAGTGGAAGAAGTGGTGATCGCCGGCCCGACCTGCGACAGCGCCGACATCATGTACGAGAACTACAAGTACGGCCTGCCGCTGAACCTGGCCATCGGCGACCGCCTGTACTGGCTGTCCACCGGCGCCTATACCACCAGCTACAGCGCGGTGGAATTCAACGGCTTTCCGCCGCTGAAGGCGTTTTACCTGTAAGGACAGTGGCTAGCTGCTAGCGACAAGCTGCAAGAAAAAGCCCATGACCTGTCATGGGCTTTTGGCTTTTTGTGGCGGCGGCTTTGGCAAAGGACAAGGCTGACTCAAGCTCGCAGCCAACGCCACGACTTGCTGATGGTCGATCACTCTTGCGCAATCGACATCGGCCATTGCTTCCAGTGTCCTGCGAGTGGCGACATTGAAAGACGGCAGGCCAAAAGAGACCTGGGAATCACTCATGAGACTTTTCCTTGCGTCATCCCCACTCAGGCCAAGTCTGCAAGCTGCTCGCCATCCCGTTCATCCGCCAATTGCGCTGCGCGCCGCTGATAGGCCTGGGCCAGTTCGCGAATCTTTGGATGCGTGGCATTGAGCAACGCAGCGCAAGCCACCCGCAGGAAATTCAGGTTGCCGCCCGCCAGGGCCTGCTGCAGCCAATCCACGGCTTCGTCGATACGACCGGCATCCGCCAGCACCGCTGCATAACTGAACTGCCCGCGAAAATCACCGCCCTCGGCCGAGCGTCGATACCATTCATGGGCCGCTTGCGGGTCAGCCGGACACACCAGTCCCTCCTCCAGGTAACGCCCCAGCAGGTTCATCGATTTGGCATGCCCCAGCTCTGCCCCACGGCGATAGCAGGCCAGTGCTAGGGCGTGGTTCTGCGCCACACCACGGCCGGTGGCCAGCTGGTTGGCGTAGTTGTACAGGCCCCAATCCAGCCCCGCTTCGGCGGCCAATCGGTAGTGTCCAGCAGCGCGGGCGGCATCCGCCGGGCAACCCCAGCCATGCTCATGGCAGCGGCCGAGCATGTTGCGCGCCATCAGGTGCCCACGTCGCGCGGCGATTTCGAACCAGCGCAAGGCCAGGGGTTGATCCTGCTGGATGCCGTGGCCGTCGAGGAGGATCTGTCCCAGCAGCGCCTGGGCCTCCACCAGCCCCTCTCGGGCCGCCACCAATATCGCCTGGGCCGCACGGGCCGGACTCTGTTGGAGCATGGCGCTCAGTTGCGCGCCGTCGAGGACTTCCTCGCGGCGAAGTTGAACAGTCACCGCCTACACCTCGACCCAGCGCCGCAGCAGGTTGTGATAAGTGCCGGTCAGGCGGATCAGCGATGGATGCTCGGGCACATCCCGGGTCAGTTCCTGGATCGCTCCGTCCATCTCGAACAGCAAGGCGCGCTGACTGTCTTCGCGCACCAGGCTCTGGGTCCAGAAGAAGGAGGCATAGCGAGCGCCGCGGGTCACCGGGTTGACCTTGTGCAGGCTGGTGCCGGGGTACAGCACCATGTCCCCCGCCGGCAGCTTGACCCGCTGCAGGCCGTAGGTGTCCTGGATCTCCAGCTCGCCGCCGTCGTAATCCTCGGGGTCGCTGAAGAACAGGGTCGATGACAGATCGGTGCGCACCCGCTCCGCGCTGCCCTTGGGCTGGCGCACGGCGTTGTCGATATGGAAGTCGAAACTGCCGCCGGCGGTGTAGCAGTTGATCAGCGGCGGGAACACCTTGTGCGGCAAGGCGGCGGACATGAACAGCGGGTTCTGCCACAGGCGATCGAGCATTGCCGCGCCGATCTCCTGGGCCAGCGGATGCCCTTCGGGCAGCTGCAGGTTGTGCTTGGCCTTGGCCGACTGGTAACCGGCGGTGATCTTGCCATCCGCCCAGTCCGCCTGCTCCAGGGCTTCACGGATGCGCCCTACTTCATCACGGGTGAACACGCCGGGGATGTGCAGCAACATGGCCAGGTACCTGAGCAGCGAAAGGTCCTCAATGGTATTGATTCTTATTGACTGTGTAAAACCCGGTGACGAATGAGCGCGCAAAAACCGTAAGGATAAATTGTAAAGATTGTAAATTCAGTGCGAATAGTAACGTTTCGCAATTGATAACGATTGTTTCTTTCCCCTATATTCCGCGACCTCAAATCCTTGGGGAGGGGAACCACCATGTCACGCCAACAACCACCATCCGCTGTCAGTTCACCACGCCTGCTGGCCTCCGCCATTGGCGTGGCGATTACCGCCGGCTCTGCGGGCCATATGGTTCAGGCCGCCGAAGACACCCAGCAAAAGACCGCGGGCAAGGCCATTGCCCTGGATGCCACCAGCATTACTGGTGAGGCCCAGGAGCAGACGTCTTACAAGGTCGACTCCTCCTCCTCGAAAAAATACACAGCACCATTGCGGGAAACGCCGAAAAGCGTGACGGTGATTCCCCAGCAAGTGATGCGCGACACTGCTGCCACCAGCCTGGTGGATGCCCTGCGCACCACACCCGGGATTACCTTTGGTGCCGGTGAAGGCGGCAACCCGGCCGGTGACCGCCCGATCATTCGCGGCTTCAACGCCGAAAGCGACGTGTTCATCGACGGCATGCGTGATCCTGCCTCGCAAAGCCGGGAGATCTTCAACGTCGAGTCCATCGAAGTCAGCAAGGGCCCTGGCTCGGCCTTTACCGGTGCCGGTTCCACCGGCGGCAGCCTGAACCTGGTGTCCAAGACCGCCAAGCTGGGCAACTCCTACAACGGTGGGTTCACCTGGGGCTCGGACCAGACCAAACGCACCACCCTGGACCTCAACCAGCAGATGACCGAGAGTTCGGCCTTTCGCCTGAACCTGATGAAGCACGAGGCCAACGTGGCCGGTCGCGACGCCGTGGAAGTCAGCCGCTGGGGCGTGGCGCCCTCCTTCGCGTTCGGCCTGGGTACCGACACCCGGGTCACCGTGGGCTACTACCACCTCAACACTGACGACATCCCGGACTACGGCATCCCGTTGACCAACAGCGGCACTCGTCGCAGCAAGTACAACGTCGACAAACCGGTCAGCGTCAATCGTGACAACTTCTACGGCCTCACCGGCCGCGACTACCGCAAGACCAGCGAAGACAGCGGCACGATCAAGATCGAACACGATCTGAACGACAACCTGACCCTGTCCAACAGCTTCCGCCTGTCGCGCTCGACCCTGGACTACATCGTCACCAACCCAGATGACAGCCGTGGCAACGTGGCCAATGGCACCGTCTACCGCAGCCCGAAAAGCCGCAACTCGACCTCCAAGGGCTGGACCAACCAGACCGACCTGAGCGCCAAGTTCGACACCGGTTTCATCGAGCACAGCCTGGTGACCGGTATCGAGTTCTCCTACGTGGATACCCACAACCGTGCCTACGACGTGACCTCGGCGGTCAACGGCAGCACCTGTAACGCGGCCCTGATCGCCAACGGCGACTGCACCAGCCTCAACAACCCGACGCCGGGCGCCGGCTGGAATGGCACCATCAAGGACAGCGCGGCCTACACCGACACCGACACCAAGACCGCTGCGGCCTACGTGTTCGACACCCTGAAGTTCAACGAACAATGGTCGCTGAACCTGGGCCTGCGTTTCGACGACTACCAGACTCGTTCCAGCGGCTTCGCCACTCGGGCCCCGGCGGGTGAATTTTCCCGCGAGAACAACTCGCAGCTGTGGAACTACCAAGTTGGCGTGGTCTACAAACCACTGCCCAACGGCAGCGTCTACGCCGCCTACTCCACCTCCAGCAACCCAGCGGGCGAGACCAGCGGCAACGGCGGCCTGGACTTGGCCGCGAACAACAGCAGCCTGGACCCGGAAAAGAACCGCAACTACGAAGTGGGCACCAAGTGGGACTTCTTCGATGACGATCTGTCGTTGACCGCGGCCCTGTTCCGCACCGAGAAGACCAACGCGCGGATCAACGACCCGGATGGCGGCGCCACCCAGGTGCTGGACGGTGAACAACGGGTCAACGGCCTGGAACTGACCTACAGCGGCAAGCTGACTCGCAACTGGAAGGTCTACGGCGGCTACACCTACATGGAAAGCGAAGTGGTGAAAACCACCCTGGCGGTGGACGAGGGCAACCACACCCCGAGCACACCACGGAACAACTTCACCCTGTGGTCGACCTATGACCTGATCCCGGAACGCCTCACTGTCGGCGCCGGCGCCACCTTCGTCGATTCGCAGTTCGGCAACATCGCCAACTCGGTGGAGATCCCGTCCTACTGGCGCTACGACGCCATGGCCAGCTACAAGCTGACCAAGAACGTCGACCTGCAGCTCAACGTGCAGAACCTGACCGACAAGCGTTACTTCGACCAGGTGTTCCAGACCCACTACGCCCACGTAGCCGCCGGCCGTACCGCCCTGATGAGCGCCAACTTCCACTTCTGACCCAGCAGCCGACCGCCTGTGGCCCCCGCCACAGGCCGCCAAGCCCCACGCATTGCAATGCCTGGGGCTTTTGCGTGTAAAAAAGAATGCTTCTCGACAACCCACGGCATACTGCGCGCCGTGTTTTCTCTCTCTGGACGAACAAGGCGAGTGACGTGTTGAAGAAAACCCTGTTCCAGCTGCACTGGTTCTTCGGCATCAGCGCGGGGCTGGTCCTGGCCCTGATGGGCATCACCGGGGCGACGGTGTCGTTCCAGGACGAGATCCTGCGCGCCCTCAACCCATCGGTGCTGCAAGTCGACAAGCTGCCCGCCGGGGTGCTGCCACCCGCCGAACTGGTGGACAAAATCCAGGCCGCCGAAGGCAAGACCGTGTCCATGCTCTGGGTGGAAACCGACAGCGGCAACGCCGCGCGGGTGTTCTTCACCCCGCCGCCAGGGGAGCGCCGTGGCCAGATGCGCTACTTCGATCCCTACACCGGCGAGTTCCTGGGCGACGCGGTCGGCCAGGACTTCTTCGGCTTGATGCTGCAGCTGCACCGTTTCCTGGCCATCGGCGACACCGGCCGGCAGATCACCGGCGCCTGCACCCTGATCCTGATCTTCTTCTGCCTGTCCGGGCTGTACCTGCGCTGGCCGCGTCAGGTCGGCAACTGGCGCGTATGGCTGACCCTGGACTGGGCCAAGAAAGGCCGCGGCTTCAACTGGGACCTGCACGCGGTGTTCGGCACCTGGTGCCTGCTGTTCTACCTGCTGTTCGCCCTCACCGGCCTGTACTGGTCCTACGACTGGTACCGGGAGGGCCTGACCAAACTGCTCTCCGACTCGCCACACAGTGAGCGCCAGCGCGGTGGTCGCGGCGGCCCACCGCCCAAGGGCCCCGCCCCCGTGGCGGACTACAACGCCATGTGGAGCAGCATCTACAGCGCTGCCGGCAAAAACCTCAGCGGCTACAACATCCGCATGCCCGCCGTGGCCGGGCAGCCGGCGACGGTGTTCTACCTGCTCAAGGATTCGCCCCACGATCGCGCCCTGAACCAGCTCACTCTGGACCCCGCCACCGGGGTCATCAGCCGTCATGAGCGCTACGCCGACAAGAGCCTCAAGGCGCAGTTGCTCACCAGCGTCTACGCCCTGCACGTGGGCAGCTATTTCGGCCTGATCGGACGCATCGTGCTGACCCTGGCTTCGCTGAGCATGCCGTTGTTCTTCGTCACCGGCTGGCTGCTGTACCTGGATCGCCGGCGCAAAAAGCGCCAGATCAAGAACGCACGCCAAGGCCTGGAAAGCAGCGCCGACGATGGCTCCGCGTGGCTGATCGGCTTCGCCAGCCAGAGCGGTTTTGCCGAACAATTGGCCTGGCAGACTGCCGGGCAATTGCAAGCTGCCGGGGTCAGCGCCAAGGTCCAGTCGCTGGCCAGCCTCAGCGAACAGGATCTGCGCAGCGCCCAACGCGCGCTGTTCATAGTCAGCACCTTCGGCGACGGTGAAGCCCCGGACAGCGCCCGCGGCTTCGAACGCAAACTGCTGGGCCGCGAGCTGCCGCTTGCGGGCTTGCAATACGCCGTGCTCGGCCTCGGCGACCGCCAGTATCAGCACTTCTGCGGCTTTGCCCGGCGCCTGCATGACTGGTTGTCGAGCCAGGGCGGCAACACCCTGTTCGCCCCCATCGAAGTGGACAGCGGCGACAGCTACGCCCTGCGCCACTGGCAACAGCAACTGGGCCAACTGACCGGACAGGCTCCCGTGGACCTGTGGCAGGCCCCGGCCTTCGACAACTGGACCTTGAACACCCGAACCCTGCTCAACCCTGAAAGCAGCGGTTCCGGGGTCTACCTGCTGCAGTTGCTGGCCCCCAGTACCAGTAGCTGGCTGGCCGGGGATCTGGTGGAAGTCATGCCGCGCAACAGCCGCGGCGCGGTGGTGGATTTCCTCGCCGGCCTGGGCCTCTCCGGCAACACCCCGGTGCAACTGGATGGCCTGCAAGAAAGCCTGGAACAGGCCCTGGGCAGCCGCCAGCTGCCAGACAACCGCAGCCATCTGGTGGGGCTGCATGCCCAGGCCCTGGTGGACGCCCTGGTGCCCCTGAGCATGCGCGAATACTCCATCGCCTCGATTGCCGCCGACGGCTGCCTGGAACTTCTGGTGCGTCAGGAATGCCACCCCGATGGCAGCCTGGGGATTGGTTCCGGCTGGCTCACCGAGCATGCCGCGGTGGGTTCCAGCATCAGCCTGCGGGTGCGCCGCAACAGCGGCTTCCACCTGCCGGCCGAACCTTGCCCGCTGATTCTGCTGGGCAACGGCACCGGGTTGGCGGGCCTGCGCAGCTTGCTCAAGGCACGGATCGCCGATGGCCAGCAACGCAACTGGCTGATCTTTGGC
Source organism: Pseudomonas sp. BLCC-B112 (assembly GCF_028550695.1). Taxonomy (NCBI): domain Bacteria; kingdom Pseudomonadati; phylum Pseudomonadota; class Gammaproteobacteria; order Pseudomonadales; family Pseudomonadaceae; genus Pseudomonas; species Pseudomonas sp. BLCC-B112. The sequence continues at coordinate 133,237 of NZ_JAQQGK010000001.1, read as the reverse complement.
GAGCGCAACGCCGAGCATGATTTCTACTGCAAGGATGAACTGCAGGAATGGCGCACCCGGGGCGACCTGAGCCGCCTGGACCTGGCGTTCTCCCGGGACCAGGCCGAAAAGGTCTACGTCCAGGACCGCCTGCGCCAAGCGGCCGACGAGCTGAAAAAATGGCTGGCCGACGGCGCCGCGATCTACATCTGCGGCAGCTTGCAGGGCATGGCTTCAGGGGTGGATCAGGTGCTCAACGAGGTACTGGGCACAGACCAGGTCGAACGCCTGATCGAACAGGGGCGCTACCGCCGCGACGTTTACTGAGGCGTCAGGCGCTTCGCCGGCAAGCCGGCTCCTACATCGATCCTGCGGCCCCCTCCTCCTACGGAACGGGATGCTGGTGAGGAGGGTTACACCGGTTGCAGGTTGTGCTCGTACACCGCCACGCCATCCAGGTCCCGCAGGATCACCTTCAGCTCTGCCGTCTGCCCATCGATCTGCACTTCGCCAAAGAACTGGAAACCGGCAAAGGGCGAAGTGTTCTGCGCAGGCGGCGCCTTCTGAAACACCACTTCCGGGCCGAAGGTTTTATCCAGCACATTGGGCCCGAAACTCCCGGCATTCAGCGGGCCCGCAACAAACTCCCAGAACGGCTCGAAATCCTGGAACGCCGCGCGATCCGGGTGGTAATGGTGAACGGCACAATAATGCACGTCCGCCGTCAGCCATACATGGTTGCGCACCTGATGCTTGCGCAGATGCGCCAGCAGTTCGGCAATCTCCAACTCACGCCCCTGAGCCGGTCCCGGGTCGCCGTTGGCAACGGCCTCCCAGCGCGCCACACCGGGGCTGACCTCGCCATCGGGCACGCCGAGGCCAATGGGCATGTCCGCCGCCACCACTTTCCATTGGGCCTGTGAATCCTTGAGTTCACGCTTGAGCCAATCCAGCTGCTCACGGCCCAGGAAGGGTTTCTCGCCACCGAGGTTGTCATCGTTGGCCCCGCGATAACTGCGCATGTCCAGCACAAATACATCCAGCAACGGCCCATAGCTGAGCTTGCGGTAAATCCGCCCGCCGCCATCGGCGCTCTGCCGACGCATCGGCGCATACTCCAGCCACGCCTGACGCGCGCGGCCCACCAGGGTCTGGATGTCCTTAACGGAGTAGCGCTCGTCCAACTGCTTGCCAGGCGACCAGTTGTTGACCACCTCGTGGTCGTCCCACTGCCAGATCTGCGGCACCTCGGCGTTGAAGCGACGCAGGTTCTCGTCCATCAGGTTGTAGCGGTAATTGCCCCGGTACTCGTCGAGGGTTTCAGCCACCTTGCTCTTGGCCTCGGTGGTGATATTGCGCCAGACGCGCCCGTCCTCCACGGTCAACTGCGCCGGCACCGGGCCGTCGGCGTAGATGGTGTCGCCGCTGTGGATAAAGAAGTCCGGCAAACGCAGGCGCATGGCCTCATAAATGCGCATGCCACCGATGTCCGGGTTGATGCCGAAGCCCTGGCCCACCGTGTCGCCGCTCCAGACAAAACGGATATCCCGGCGTTGCGTCGGCGCACTGCGCAAATGGCCGAACCACGGCTCACTGGCCACACCGCTCTGGGCATCCTCGAACCTCACCCGATAAAAGATCGCCTGATCGGCCGGCAACCCGGTCAATTCCACCCGCGCGGTAAAATCCGTGCGCGCATCGGCCAGCGGCGAGATGAACCGCCGAGGGTTGCCGAACAGGCTTCGCGTATCCCACTCCACCACCATCCGCGCCGGGCGATCCGTGCGACTCCAGATCATCGCCTTATCCCCCTGCAGATCCCCGGACTGCACTCCATCGGTGAGCTGCGGCCGATCCTTGACCGAAGCAATCACCGCCGGCGCCAGGCTCGGCAGCAACAGCCCCGCCCCGGCGATTTGCATGATCCGACGACGGCCGAGGTTGAACTCGCTCATGGTGACTCCCTGACAATGGTCAAAAGGCAACCTTAGTCAGCGGGGATGAAGGGGGTGTGACAAGAGGCTTGGAGCCAGCCGCCTTTAACCTGCAACCCGGCCTTACAACACAACAAGAACAATCACTAGCCGCATCTGAAAAATCACTTCTACATCAAGTTTGATCCCACCTACCCGAAACAACCGACACGCTAAGCTCGCCCTTTCCGATACAACCAACCGAGTCGAACATGAATAATAAAAAAAGAATTTTGGTAACCGGTGGCGGAAAAGGAATAGGCGAAAAAGTCATTCGCCTGTTGGTAAGCAAGGGCTACGAAATGCACTTCACCTACTGCCGATCAAAAAAAAGCGCTGAGAAACTATGCAGTGAGTTTCCCAACAAGGTGTTCGCCCACTATTTGAATATGGCGGACCCTGACTCCATCAACACTGGCGGCTTTAGTGAGATATCAGATTGGTACGGCATTATTTTCAATGCGGGTGTGGGTTCCGCCAGCGTAAACAACTATGCCAATAGCCCTGATACTTCTGAAGATCAGTTAGATGAGGCCATGTTGAAAATCAATGCCTTGGGGCCGCTATCCCTGTATCGGCGGCTCAAGCCGAACCTGATCAAAAACAACCACGCAAAGATAATCTTTATTTCATCGGTGGGAGGAGGCATCGCCGCGTTTCCCGGCTTTCGCTACAGCGACGGAATGAGCAAGGCGGCCCTGAGCTACCTGGCCAGACAGATAGCCACAGAGAACACGGACTCTGGCATCGATGTGTTCACCCTCTGCCCTGGAGCGACCGAAACATCAATGTTTGAGGCCAGTACCCTGAATAAACTGAGCCCGTCAGAGCGTGCACACTTTGTCCAAAAACTCCCGAAAGGGCGTCTTATCCAGCCTGAAGAAATAGCTCACTGGATCGCCAAACTATTAGAACCTGAATCCACTGTATTACATGGTTGCATCATTGATGCCTCTGCCGGACTGGGCATACGCCCCAGTCACATGGACTGACCCCAGCAATCGTAATACCGGCCAACTTAATAACAGCCAAAGACTGGAGATTAACGTGGAAGCTGAAACATGGATCACTTACTTAATAGCCTGCATCTTCATCTGTATCTCTCCAGGCAGCGGCGCTGTTCTGGCGATGAGTCATGGCACTCTTCTTGGCTGGCGCCGGACCCTCTTCACCATTGCCGGCCTGGAAGCCGGTGGCGCGCTCATACTCTTGTTGGCAGGATTGGGAGTGGGCTCTGTGTTACTGGCCTCCGGATTCTGGTTCGGAGTGATCAAAGTCATTGGCGCCCTCTACTTGATCTGGCTCGGACTCGCTCAATGGCGCAGCGCCGGGACTCAAAGCCAGGCTCAAGCTGGACACTCCAGCGTCCCGACCACTCGACTCTTCCTCACCGGATTTGCAACTAACGTCTCCAATCCAAAGGGCATTATTTTCATGGTGGCCATCCTGCCCCAGTTCATAAACCAGGCACTTCCATTAGTCCCTCAACTTGCACTCATGGCCATGACCATGACCCTGGTGGATACGCTGGTGATGACAACCTACGCCTACAGCGCCAACCGACTGCAACAGTATCTGCGCAGCCCATCGGCCCTGAGCGTTCAGAGCCGATTCTTTGGCGGGGTACTGATGGCCATGGGTGCAGCCTTGCTCATGGTGAAGAACCAGACCGCCGATTGAACGACAACCCGTCTGGACGTAATGGCAAGGGCGCCGAAGCCCCTTGCCAAAAGAGCGGAAACCTCGACTACGGAACCGAGCGATTGCCATCAAGCAAGGCATCCACCACGCCGCGGGCCATTTCCACCGAATGCACCAGGGACCAGATCAGGCCACGCTCGATGCCGCTGGCATGTTCGGTGATCTCGTCGGACACCTCTTCGGCCGCCTTGAGTAGCATGGAAACGTGGAGCAAGGCTTCCTCGGCGCTGATGCCGGGGCGGACGGTGAAGGGCGAGTCGGTGCCCGCAGGACCCGCGGCGGTGGGGTGGAGAGCCGCAATCAACGAGCCGTTTACGCGGGTGTTGGCCAGCGCATGGCGAATGACTTCATTGGCCAGATCGTGGTCTGGATTACGACGGGAAGAAGGATGGAAAACAGGCGGATCGGGGACGATCTTTTTCATGGTGTAGCTCCTTGGGATGGAGCCACCACCTGACGCTGCTAAACGTAAGGTGGCAGCTGTACGCGGGTTAGCAGACCGGTCCAAGGAATCCGGCGCACCCAAGGGCGCCCCACGCACAGCCGCCATAACAGAACTCGGCAGGCCAAAAGCCAACCGGGACAGGGGCAATACTTGCGTGTCTTGGAATCAGGCTGCTAAACCCGATCACTGAACATTCAGTGACGAACCGAGCCTAGTGAGCCGAGTACCCAGCCGCAAGCGCCAAGGAGTGTCTCGGAAACGCCTTACAAAAGAAAGAGACTTGGCCGACCGTGAACACCACCAAAGGCTAAGATCGACCAAGATTCGGACGCATGATTTCCAGCGACCTTGAGATCGCCGCGTCTCCTGCGACGGAGTGCTGCCCAGAGCGTTCGCAGCCTGCGGCAGCGGCTACAACGGGTGCCGTTGCGGGATTGCGCCGCAACGGATGTGCCGTGGAGGTCAGGCCGCCTTGGCCGGTTCCAGGGCCAGTTCGACGGTCTCTGGTCGTTTCACCACCGCATATACCACCGCCGTCAGCAAACTCCCCGCGACAATCGCCAGCAGGTACAGCAACGCATGGTTGATGGCATTCGGGATCAGCATGACGAACAGGCCCCCATGGGGCGCCATCAGCTTGCAGCCAAAGTACATCGACAAAGCCCCGGTCAGCGCGCCGCCAGCAATGCTCGCCGGAATCACCCGCAGTGGATCTTTGGCGGCAAACGGAATCGCCCCTTCGGAGATAAAGCACAACCCCAACACCAGCGCCGCCTTGCCGGCTTCGCGTTCGGTCTGGGCAAATTTGCGTCGGGCAATGAAGGTGGCAATCCCTAAGCCAATCGGCGGCACCATGCCCGCAGCCATGGTCGCGGCCATCGGTGCATAACTCTGGGAGGCCAGCAGCCCCACCGAAAACGCATAGGCCGCCTTGTTGATCGGCCCGCCCAGGTCGACGCACATCATCCCGCCCAGCAGCACCCCCAGCAGAATGGCGTTGGTGGTGCCCATGCTGTCGAGGAAGTGGGTCAGCGCCGCGAGCATGCCCGCCACCGGTTTGCCCACCACGTAGATCATCACCAGCCCGGTAAACAGACTGGCCAGCAGCGGGATGATCAGGATCGGTTTCAACGCCTCCAGGCTTTGCGGCAGTCGCACATATTGGCTGATCGCCTTGGCCGCATAACCGGCCAGAAACCCGGCGACGATGCCGCCGATAAAACCCGCGCCCAGGGTGCTGGCGAGCAGGCCGCCGATCATCCCCGGCGCCAGACCCGGCCGGTCGGCGATGGAGTAGGCGATGTAACCGGCCAGCAGCGGCACCATCAACTTGAAGGCAGTCTCGCCGCCGATCTGCATCAAGGCCGCGGCCAGGGTGCCCTCTTCTTTGAAGGCGGTAATGCCGAAGACGAAGGACAGGGCAATCATCAAGCCGCCCGCTACCACCATCGGCAGCATGAACGACACGCCAGTCAGCAGGTGTTTGTAGACCCCGGTCTTTTCCTGCTTGGCCGCTGCCTGGGCGCCGGCAGCCGTGGACTCCAGCTGGCCCTCGGCCAAGGCCTTGTTCAGGGTCGCCTCGGACTGTTTCAAAGCCACGCCGGTGCCGCAGCGGTAGATGCGCTTGCCGGCAAAACGCTCGGTGGCCACTTCGATGTCCGCCGCCAGCAGCACCACGTCGGCGGCGGCGATGGCTTCGGCGCTCAGCGGGTTACGGGCGCCCACCGAGCCCTGGGTTTCCACTTGCAGGTCGTAGCCCAGGCGCTTGGCGGTCTGCTGCAAGGCCTCGGCGGCCATGAAGGTGTGAGCCACACCGGTCGGGCAGGCGGTGATCGCCACCAGGCGCGGCGCGCGTTTGCCCGCCTCGACCACCGGCTCGGCACTGGCCTCGGTGGCGACATGGATCTGAGCCTCTTCGGCGCCGCGACGCAGCACCGCGTCGACGTCCTGCAGAGCCTGGGACGGAGTGCTGCGGTAGACCCGCTTGCCGACAAAACGCGACAGGTCCACAGGCCCGGTGCTGACGACCAGCACCCACTCGGCGGCCTCAAGGGTGGCCGCTGACAGTTGGCGCTCGGGGTGTGCGTCATCGTGCACTTCAACGCTGGTACTCCAGCCCTGGCGCTGGGCCGCAGCGTCCAGCAGGCGGGCACAGAGCACGCTGGTGACCATGCCGTTGGGGCAGGCGGTAATAATGGCTAACTTCATACGCAACCCTCTTATTGTTCTAGGAGGGGATGCACGCGCACCCCCTGCTCCAGCCGGGCCAGTTGGGCCCTGTCGCTGATGCCGAAACCGATCTGGGTCACGGCCATGGCGGCAATCGCCGTGGCGGTGCGCAGGGTCTGTTCGAACGGCTGGACGCCGAGCAGGCCGTGGAGCATGCCCGCCAGCAGCGAGTCGCCAGCGCCCACGGTGCTGACCACGCTGACCTTGGGCGGCTGGGCCTGCAAGGACAGTCCGGCGCTAAACCAGTTCACCCCTTCGGCGCCGTGAGAAATCACCACGTGCTCGACGCCCTGGGCCTGCAGAAGACGCGCCGCCTCGGCCTGCACCGCCACGCCAAGCACCGGGCTGCCCAGGGCATCTGCCAGTTCTTCAGTGTTGGGCTTGATCAACCAGGGGCCCGTCGTCAGGCCGGCGCGCAAGGCGGCGCCGCTGGTGTCGAGGGCGACCTTCAGGCCCAGGCTTTTCAGGCGCAGCAACAGCGCCTGGAACCATTCGGGGCTGACGCCTCGCGGCAAGCTGCCGGCCACCACCACCGCGTCATGCCCGGGAGCGATCTGCTCCAGGCGCTCAAGCAAGGCCTGTTGCGCCGCCTCGCTGACCTCGGGCCCAAGGCCGTTGATATCGGTAATGCGCCCGTCGCTTTCGGCCAGCTTGATGTTGCTGCGGGTGTCGCCGGGCACGCGGATAAAGGCATCGACAAACCCGCGCTGGGCGAACAACGCGTCAAACGCCTGTGGATTGTTTTCCCCGAGAAAGCCACTGACGGTCAGTTGATGACCGAGGTCGGCCAGCACCTGGGCCACGTTCAGGCCCTTGCCTGCGGCATGGGTGTGCATGGCATCGCTGCGGTTGACCTGCCCCGCCTCCAGGTGCGCCATCTGGACAGTGAGGTCCAGCGCCGGATTGAGGGTCAGGGTGAGAATCTTCGCCATTACATGGCCTCCACTAGGGCACGCACTTCGTGGGCGCTGCCGACGGCCAAAGCCTGTTGAGCAAGGGTTTGCGCCTGGGTCAGGCTGAGTTCGCGAATCCGCGCCTTGACCTCGGCGATGCTGCGCCCGGAGACGCTCAGTTCATCCACCCCCAGACCCACCAGCACCGGCACCGCCAGCGGATCGGCCGCCAGTTCGCCGCAGACCCCGACCCATTTGCCGTGGGCATGGGCGGCACGCACGGTGATGTCGATCAGTTGCAGCACCGCCGGGTGCAGGCCATCGGCCTGGGCAGAGAGCGTCGGGTGGCCACGGTCGATGGCCAGGGTGTATTGGGTCAGGTCGTTGGTGCCGACGCTGAAGAAGTCCACTTCCTTGGCCAGCACCGGCGCCAGCAGGGCGGCGGACGGCACTTCGATCATGATCCCCAGTTGCAGGTCGGCCACGGGAATTTCCTGGCGCAGGCGCTCGGTCATGTCCCGGGCCTGGCGCCATTCTTCGACGCTGCCGACCATGGGGAACATGATCCGCAGCGGGCGGTTGTCCGCCGAGCGCAGCAGGGCGCGCAATTGCGCTTCCATGATCAGCGGCCGCTGCAGAGTCAGGCGGATGCCGCGCACGCCGAGGAAGGGGTTTTCTTCCTTGGCGATCGGCCAGTAAGGCAGCGGTTTGTCACCGCCCACATCCAGGGTACGCACCACCAGCGGACGCCCGGCAAGGCCGTCGAGTACGCGGCGGTATTCGGCTTCCTGGGTGGCTTCGTCCGGGGCCTGGGGATGGGCCATGAAGATCAGTTCGGTGCGCAGCAGGCCGATGCCTTCGGCGCCGTTTTCCACAGCGGCGGCGACACCGGCGCTTTCACCGATATTGGCGAACACCTCGACGGCATGACCGTCCGTGGTATGGGCCTGTTGATGGCGTTGCTCGGCGGCGGCCTTGAGGCGTTGCTCGCGGGTGTCACGTTCCTCGGCGGCCCGCTGCAGGGTGTGGCTATCAGCGTCGACATGCAGGCGACCGCGCTGGCCGTCCAGCAGCAAGGGCGTGCCGGACTTGATCAGCAGCACGCTGGCGCCCGCGCCCACCAGGGCCGGAATGCCCAGGGCCCGGGCGACGATGGCGCTGTGGGCGGTGGCGCCGCCGCGGGCGGTGAGAATGCCTGCGACCCGGACCGGATCGAGGCGCGCGACGTCCGAGGGTCCGACTTCGTCCATCACCAGGATGTAGGGCTGGTCCGGCTCGGCCGGGGTTTCGATGCCGCACAGCTGGGCCAGTACCCGGCGGCCGATGTCCCGCAGGTCGGCGGCACGTTCGGCGAGCAAGGCGTCCTGCAGGGCTTCCTGTTGTTTGGCGGCGGTTTCGATCACGGTCATCCAAGCCGCTTCCGCGCTTTCGCCCTGCTTGAGGCGGGTGTCCACCTCGTCGGTCAGCTCGGGGTCGTCGAGCATTTCCTGGTGGGTGATGAAGATCTCGCGAATGGCCTTGGACTTGCTGCGCTGGACCAGCCCATCGATGTCCTGGCGCACGTCGGCCAGGGCCTGCTGCAGGCGCTGGCGCTCGATGGCGGTGGACTCACCCCGCAGCGGGTAGTCGATGGCTTGCTGAACCTGGATGTGGGCCGGGCCGATGGCGATGCCGGGAGCGGCGGCGATGGCCTGGATCAGGCTGCCGGAGGCCGGGGCGCTGAGCGGCACCACGACTTCCTGCGGTTCTTCCCGGGGAGCGCTGGCCGCCGGCAGGGGCTCAACGGTTTCCCCGAGGCCGGCTTCGATGGCCGCCAGCAGGGCCGGCAAGGCATCAGCGGCAATGCTCGGTTCAGCAATCAGCTCCAGCACCTGGCCGCGTCGAGCACCGAGGCTCAGCAGTTTGCTCAGGCTTTTCACCGAGACCGCCGAAGCTGCGCCATCGGCGATACGGATGCGGATCTCGCCCTCGAAATTCTTCGCCAACTGCGCCAATTCCTTGGCCGGGCGGGCATGCAGGCCGTGGGCATTGGCCAGGGCGATGCGGGCGCTGGGCCAGTCCGCCGGCAACTCACCGCCGAGCACTTCCAGCACCGCGCGACGGCTGGTGGCGCGGCCCAGTTCCTGGCCCCGGCCTTCGATCAACAGCGCGCACAAACGCTCCAGCAAGGCTTGATGAGCTTCTCCCAGGCTGGCCAGGCAGAACAGGCCGCTCAGGGGCTGACCCAGGTAACGAATGGGTTTGTCCGGGGTGACGAACGCCAGCCCCGGGCGCAGCACGGTCTGCTCGCTGTGCAACCACCACAGGCCGTCGCCCAGGGGCAGCGCATCCACCTGTTGCAGCACCGCGGCAAAGCCGTTGCTCACGCATTCGGCCTGGCGCAGCAGGCGCGCGCCGCGCCAGACCAGCTCTTCGAAGTCTTCCGCCGCAACCCCGAGGCCGATCATCTGCGCGTCCAGCGCCAGTTCCTGGGGCGCGCCCTGCAACAGCTTGAGCAGGGCCTCCGGGGAACTGGCACGACGCAGGGCCTGGCCCAGGTCGGTTTCCCCCAGGGCCCGGGTCAGCAGTTGCAGCAGGCGCAAATGCTCGTCGGATTTGGCCGCGATGCCGATGGCCAGGTAGACGATCTGCCCGTCGCCCCAGTCCACGCCGTCGGGAAACTGCAGCAGGCGCACGCCGGTGGCAAACACCTGATCGCGGGTTTCCGGGGTGCCGTGGGGGATGGCGATGCCTTGGCCGAGAAAGGTCGAGCCCTGGGCTTCGCGGGCCTTGAGGCCGGCCAGATAACCTTCGGCCACCAGGCCGTCAGCCACCAGTTTGTCGGCCAGCAAATGCAGCGCCGCGGACTTATCCACAGCCGTTTGGCCCATGGATATCTGCTCTACAGTGAGCTCGAGCATGGCTTCTCCTATTTAGCGCGGCAGGGGGCGGCGCTAGGTATTGTTTTAAGTAAGCAGCGTAGGCGTGTTTAGGGCCACAAACGGGACTTGTTACCGGGCAGGGGCAGTTTTCCGTTTATGATCTAGCCTAGAAAATACGCCTGCTGAAACGTTTAATCTAGCAAGTTTGCTAAGTTACTCGATAATCTCGGCGCCTTGAAGTCCTTCTGCTCGATGGCCGGTTCCGACGTTGGTCGCCTGCCCAGATCAGGTAGGATTGGCGAAAATGTCGGGGCAAGCACCAAAAACAAGGAAATCCCGGGTTGAAACTCAGTGATATCGCTCGCCTGGCCGGTGTGTCCGTCACCACCGCCAGTTACGTCATCAACGGCAAGGCCGAACAACAACGCATCAGCAACGCCACCGTGGAACGGGTGCGCGCGGTGGTGGAGGAACACGGCTTCACCCCCAACCCCCAGGCCGCCGGCTTGCGCAGCCGCCACACCCGGACCTTGGGGTTCATTCTTCCGGACCTGGAAAACCCCAGCTACGCGCGCATCGCCAAGCTGCTGGAGCAAGGTGCTCGGGCCCGGGGTTATCAGTTGCTGATCGCCAGCTCCGACGATGCGCCGGACAGCGAGCGGCAATTGCTCCAACTATTTCGCGCGCGGCGTTGCGATGCGCTGTTCGTCGCCAGCTGCCTGCCGCCGGAAGACGACAGCTATGAGCAATTGCAGGCCCAGGGCTTGCCGATCATCGCCATCGACCGGGTGATGCCGTCCGAGCTGTTCTGCTCGGTGATCAGCGACGACCTGCACGCCAGCCTGCAGCTGACCCAGAGCCTGCTTGAGCCCGAGCCCAAGCAGATCGTGCTGATCGGCGCGCGCCCGGAACTGAGCATCAGCCAGGAGCGCGCCGCTGGTTTCCGCCAGGCCCTGCAAGGCTTCGGCGGTGAGGTGCTGATCGAGCACGGCGAAGCCTTCAGTCGTGATTGCGGCCGGCAGTTGATGGAAGAGTTGCTACAGCGCCTGGGGCACCTGCCGGATGCCCTGGTGACCACCTCCTATGTGCTGCTGCAGGGGGTGTTCGACGCTTTGCACGACTTCCCGCTCAAATCCCGGCCGCTGCGCCTGGGCACCTTCGGTGATACCCAGTTGCTGGACTTCTTGCCGCTGCCGGTCAACGCCATGGCCCAGCAGCACCAGCTGATCGCCGAGAAAGCCCTGCAACTGGCCCTGGCCGCCATCGAAGAAGGGCAATACCAGCCCGGCGTCCAGGCCATCGCCCGGACCTTCAAACAGCGCATCCGGCAGGCTTGAACCGTGGAACTGATCGACACCCACACCCATCTGGATTTTCCGGATTTCGACGACGACCGTGAGGCGCTGCTGGCCGACAGCCGCGCCCGGGGCGTCTCGCGAATGGTGGTGCTGGGGGTCTATCAGGCCAATTGGCAGCGCGTCTGGGATCTGGTGCAACGCGCCCCACAGTTGCACGCCGCCTTTGGCCTGCACCCGGTCTATCTGGACGTTCATCAACCCGCCGACCTCCAGCAACTGGGGGACTGGCTGACGCGATTGGCAGGGCATCCCCAGCTGTGCGCGGTGGGCGAGATCGGCCTGGATTACTTTCTTGCGCAATTGGACCGCGAGCGCCAGCAATCGCTGTTCGAGGCCCAGTTGCAGCTGGCGGCGGACTTTCATTTGCCCGCCCTGCTGCACGTGCGGCGCAGTCACGCGGCGGTGATCGCCACCTTGAAGCGTTTCAAGCTCAAGCGCGGCGGCATCATCCACGCCTTTGCCGGCAGCCGCGAGGAAGCCCGGGAATACATCAAGCTGGGGTTCAAGCTGGGCCTGGGCGGCGCCGCTACCTGGCCTCAGGCATTGCGCCTGCGCAAGGTCCTGGCCGACCTGCCCCTGGACTCTGTGGTGCTGGAGACCGACTCGCCGGACATGGCGCCCGCCATGTTTCCCGGCCAGCGCAACAGTCCGCAGCATCTACCGGCGATCTGCAGCGCCCTGGCAGACATCATCGGTATCGCTCCCGAGCAACTGGCCAGGGCCAGCACCGGTAATGCCTGCGAGCTGTTCGGCTGGCCCTCAGGCACGCCGTAACGATCGCCTCCTCCCCGGTCAGACGCGGAAAGCCCCAATCAACTGTTTCAACTGCACCACCTGGGCCGACAGCTGGCGGCTGGCATCCTCGGTCTGGTGCGCGCCTTCGGCAGTGCGTTCACCGGCGCGATTGATCTCGACAATGTTCTGGTCAATGTCATGGGCCACTGCCGTTTGCTGCTCCACGGCGGCGGCGATCTGCTGGTTCTGGTCGACGATCATGCCTACAGCACCCAGGATGTTTTCCAGGGCCTGCTGAACCTTTTCCGACTGGTCGACCGTGCCATTGGCCATGGCGTGACTGCTGCCCATGGCCTTGACCGCCGCGCCGACGCCGCCGTGGAGCTTGCCGATCATCTCCTCGATTTCTTCGGTGGATTGCTGAGTGCGCTTGGCCAGGGTCCGCACTTCATCGGCCACCACGGCAAAGCCCCTGCCTTGCTCGCCGGCGCGGGCGGCCTCGATGGCGGCATTCAGGGCCAGCAGGTTGGTCTGTTCGGCAATGCTCTTGATCACTTCCAGCACCCGACTGATGGACTGGCTGTCGCTGGCCAACTGGTTGATCACCCGCACCGACTGATCGATCTCGCTGGCCAGGCGAGCAATGCTGTCTTGCTGGGACTCCACCAGCCCACGGCCGCTGATGGTTTCGTCGTTGACGCTGTGGGCACTGCTGACTGCCGCCGCCGCGCTGCGGGCCACTTCCTGGGAGGTGGCGGACATCTGGTTCATGGCCGTGGCCACTTGTTCGATCTGGCTGCGCTGGCCGGCCACGGCCTGGTTGCTCTGGGCCGAGACGCTTTCCACCTGTCCGGCCTGGCGCTCCACTTCGCTGACGGTATGGCCGACCCGTTCGATCAGGTCGTGGATCTTGCGCACCGTGCCGTTGAACACACTGCCCAGTTCGCCCAGCTCATCACGGCTGTGGGCGGTGAAGGTGACGGTCATGTCCCCCGCCGCCACCTTGTCCATCATCGCCCCCAGTTGGCGCAGGGTGGTGCGGGTGGAGGCATAGAAGCCGCCGTACAGATAAACGATGGAGAGAAACACCAGGGCCAGGGCCGCTACCAGCAGCACCATGTGGCTGCGGTTCTGCTCCAGGCGTTTTTGCAGCTCGACATCAAGGAACTTCAAGGTGCCTTCGTTGAGTTGATAGGTCTGCGCCATCAGGCTGCTGATCTGGTCGTAGAACCCCTGCCAGGGCGCGTCCAGGGTATCGGCCATCACCACCTGCTCTTCGAACAGTTCGCTGGCCTGCTTGAGGCTGCCTTTGCTGGCACTGGCCAGGCTGTCCAGGGCGTCGTGGGCGGCGCGGCTGGAGCCCAGGGCATCCTGCAGCTTGAGTCCGTACTCGGCCTGAAGCTTTTCGATCTGCACCAGCAGCTCGTCGAAGCGGGTGCTGGATGAAGAGTTGAGAAAACCCTGGCCCAGGGAATAGGCGCCCATGGCCCGACCTTCTCCCAGGGTCTGGGTGACTTGCGGGGTGACGCTGGTGATCAGCTCGCTGAGCTGGCGGATATCGCCCTGAGCATCGCGGCTCAGGCCCGACTGGCTGGCGATGATCTGGCTGAACAGTTGCGCGCTGCCCAGCAGCTTGCCGATCAGCCCGCTTTTGTTCAGCAGCGAGCTTTCCACCTGCTGGGCCTTGAAGGCCGCCACCAGCTCGTCGCGCTTGGCGTTGAACACCTCGACCTGCTGGGGATCGACAGTGACGGCCTCAAGAGCCTGCATGCGCTCGAGCACGGACTTTTCCAGGGCGACTATCTTGCCCTCCAGATCCCCTGCCTTGCCGGACTGACCAAGGCTGGCGTTGATCTGCACCAGGTTGTTGAGGGTCTCCAGGTCCCGGCGCAGGGCCAGGCTGCTGCCCAACAGGTCGAGACTTTGCAGTTCGACCCGGGTGCCCTGGAACTCCCGGTAGGAGTCGCGTACCAGATAGAAGTTGGTCACCAGCATGGGCACAAAGAACAGCACGCTGATCAGGCTGAACTTCATGCCGAAGCTCAGGCGGTTCATCAGCGCGACAGCGGGATAGAGCAAGCTCTTCACAAGGAAGTCTCCCTTTTCTTTTATTGTTATGGGCCGGCAGGCGAAGGCAGCAGAAAGCCACTATTCGGCGCTCCGTCTGTATAGCTCAATTTCGGGGGAGGTTTTGTAACTTAAAGTTAACCGCGCATGGGCGGTGGATCGGGGCGGTGGATCGAGCCCGTGGCCCGGGCTGGCGCAGCGAGCCAGACTGGCTCGCTGCGCCAGGGGCACAGATTCAGGCGAGAACGGTCCACAGGGCAAAACCGGCGTACCAGAGCACGGCCGCCCGCAGCTGCAGCTCCCAGATGCGGTCCAGGCTATTGATGCCTTCGGGCCCGGCCAAAGGGGGAGGAATCTCGGCGGCCACCAGGCCGACCTTCTCTACCAGTTGCGCGGCGCTGATGTGCCAGTTGAGCAACTCGTGGAGCATCACCCGGCTCACGGCCACGAAGTTGCCCACCAGGGCGAAGCTCGCCGCCAGCAGGCGCACCGGCAACCAGTCGAAGGCATGGCGCAACTGCGCCGCACGCTCCACCAGGGCGGGATTCTTGCCGTGCTCGGCAGCCAACGCCAGCAGGCGATAGCTCAAGGCCGCCACCGGGCCCAGCAGGAAGTACCAGAAGATCACCACGAAGAAGCTCTGGAAGGCCTGCCACAGCAGATAGCCCTGGACCCGTTCCAGCAGTTGCTCGCCATTGTCGGCGTCAATGTTCAGGTCACGCTTGGCCACATGCACCGCTGCTTGCAGGTCTTCACGGCGCCAGGCATCGCGAAACGGCCCGAGGCCACCGAGCAGATCGCCCCGGCCCAGAGCGTAGATCACCACCAGCAGATGCACCGGCAGGGCCAACAGTCCATAGGTGACCGGCTCCAGCACCAGCAGCAAGAGACCGAGCAAAGCCACCGGCAGCAATACCAGCACCAGCAACAGGCACCATGGATGCCCCGCCAGACGCGGACTGGCCTCCAACCGCGCCAACTCCTTCAGCCACCAACCGTCGCGCTGCACCCGCTGGCGCAAGGCCGAGAATTTCTCGATCCACACCGCCAGCAGCAACACCAGAAAACTCATTGTCCTTCTCCCTTCTCCAAGGCGGCACGATAACGTGCCCAGTCAAAAGCCTGGCCCGGGTCGGTCTTGCGCCCGGGAGCGATGTCGCTATGACCACAAATCCGTTGTGGCGTGATGGCGCAGAAAGCCGCCTGTAATTGTTTGGTCAGGGCACTCAGGGAACGGTACTGGGCGTCGGTGAAGGGCAATTCGTCAGTGCCCTCCAGTTCAATGCCCAGGGAAAAATCGTTGCAGGTGTCCCGCCCCTCGAAGCTCGACACGCCGGCATGCCAGGCCCGATCCAGACAAGAGACAAACTGAGTGACCGCGCCGTCACGTTCGATCAGAAAATGCGCAGACACGCGCAAGTCGGCGATCCCGGCAAAATAGGGATGCTCTGTGACATCAAGGCGATTCTGGAAGAATTCCTGCACCTTGCCGGTGCCGAACTGCCCCGGCGGCAGACTGATGTTATGAATCACCAACAGGGAGATCTCGCCTGCCGGGCGTTCATTGAAATTGACTGACGGGCAGTGCCGTACGCCGTGACACCAACCCGTGGCAGGGTCCAGCCGCATACCGATTCCTTCAACTAAAGCCTTGAGTGGCCCAGTATGCCGCGTTACCCCCTCGGGTTGCGATCACTTGCCGTGATTGAGTCGCTGCAGATTGCCGATCACCGATTCCAGGGCCCGATCGAACAGCAAGGTATCGTCCAGCGCCCGCACCGCGCCGCGATGAAACTCCAGGGCCAGGCCCATGCGCGTGCGCTCCAGGACTTTCATTCCGGTGCGGTTGACGAATACGTACTTGGCCACGGGATGGGGAACAATCGCCGCCAGTTTGCAGCGCAAGGTATTGTCCTCGTCCTCCTGAAACTCGACCCAGGCCCCCAAGCGCAGTTGCTCCACTTGCAACACACCGGGGTCATTGGCCGGCAGAGCCAGCGGAGCGGCCTCCAGAGGGCCTTCTTCGGCGCTGGGCAGGACGATCTCCTGGGCCACCACGATCAGATCGCTAGGCTCGGCCCCCAGGGGCACCACTCGCTGTTGCGGTGCCTGGGCTTCACGCTCGAATGCCTGCAGGTGCAGAAGCTCCAGCTGGCTGAAGAATTCGCTAGTGGCAAAAGGATCGAAAGCTGCGCTGCTCAAACCGTCTCGCAGGCCCTTGAGCAGTCCCGGCACCAGGGCCAGCAGGCGCATTGCGGTGTCCGGCTGCTCGTGGCGTTGCACACTCCAGATCAGCTCGCGCATGACGCCCTCAGCAGTGCGCCATTCGGCAGAGTCATCACCGTGCTTCAGGCAACTGAGCAACAGCACCTGGCTCCAGGCATCGCGAACAAAATCCACCACTGTGTGCGGCAGCACCTTGCCCAGCAGCGCTTCATTGAGTGCCTGTTCCACCCGCCGTCTCGCCAGCTCCGCCTTGGCCCGCCCCTCCTCGGCGTCTCGGGTGCGCTGCTCCAGCAACTCGGCACGACGTCGTTCGTCGGCGGTAAAGGCGAGAAAATCGGCCAGCAGCTCGGAAAAGATCGCCGGGTCGTCGGTGAATTCGCTCAGCAGGCGTTGCACCACTTGTTCGATTCGCAGATACAGGCTGTCGCGCTGATGGTCATCGCAGCCACCCCAGCCCATCGCTGCGGCAGCGATTTCATTGAGCAGGCGCCGCGCTGGGTGGTTGCCGCGACTGAAGAAACTCTTGTCCAGCACCGCCACCTTGAGCATGGGAATCTGCAGGCGGCCGATCAGCGCCTTGAGGGACTCCGGCAGATTACGGTCGTCAAGGATGCACTCGAAGAGCATGGCAATCAGGTTGATCACATCCTCGTCGGCAACATCCACGACCCGGGACTTGCCGCTCTTGACGCTGACCCGGGTGAGCAGTTGTTCCAGCTGATTGCGCAGGTCGAAATCTTCCTGGGCACTGGGGGCCGGCACGTATTGCTGCAGATGGGACAGCAGGCGCATAAGGTCACGGGTCGAAATCGGTTGGGTTTCGGCGCTGGCCTCAAGGGTCGGGGCAACGCTGCCACGCACATGCAGGAGCAGTGTCTGCAAGGCCGCGAAGACTTCCTGCACACTCTCGTCGAGCGGGCTCTGACCCGGTTTGTGCGCACCGCCATCGGCAGTGGCGGTCTGGGCTTCAGACTGGGCTCGATCCGAGGCCCGGCGCGCCGGGGCCGGCATCAGCTCCGGCAGGATTCCAGTGGCGATCAACAGTTGGTTGGCTTCGCCATAGAGCAGTTCGGCATCACTGAGCACGTACCGCTCGAACAGCTTGAGGATGATCAACTTGACCTTGATCTCCACCCCCAAACTGCGTCCGGCCTGGAGGAAGTACTCACAGAGCAGCGCCGGAGCCAGAGGGTTTTCCGCATCCGCCAAGCGCCGGCCCAGCAGCACGCCCAGGCGCGCCGTCAGTTGCCCGAGGGCGAAGCCGTCCCGGTTGAGAACCTTGGCCACCATGGCATCCACGGCCACGGTCTTTTCCAGATCATCCCGGGAAGGGTCAAGAGAAGGGTCGTAAGCCACCGAATGGGGAATGACCAGGGCCGGGTCGTACTGCACCAGGCCAGCGAAGGCTTCGAAAAACTTTTCCAGAAAACCGCGTTCGATGCTTTTGCGCTTCAAGCGCAGATCGCGCATGGCCTCAAACAGGGTGTTCTGCTCGACATTGTTCTGCGCCCGATCGGCCATTTCGAACAGCGTGTCGTCGGCGTTATCGAACAGTTCCTGTAAACCGTGACGCAGCTGCTGGGCGGCCTTGTCTCGAACCTGAAGCAGAATCACCGGCAGGCGGGCAAGCGGCGAAGCGGTCGCCTGATCTGTAGCCGCCTTGTGCAAAGGCACTACATTCCCGTCGTTGTGCATCCAAGCCTCCTGGAAAGGTGTTTCTTCGGTTCGAAATCAAGGTTCAGTCAAGCCGACGGCGCTCACAGTCGGCTCTCAGCGGAGGCAAATGCATTCCACTGCACTTTATTTAGGGGGGAGCCAAAGACACGTCAAAGCTATGACGTCAATTACAAGTCATATTATCTTGTAAAAGTCCCCTCTTGCGCCAGCAGACTCTGCCACCTATCCGGAAATAACCCTCAGGCAAACTAGAAAAATCACTCTTGCTTATCAGACAAATCGACGAAAGACAGGTTCGTCAAAGACTCGCCGAGATTTGCCACCTTGGGTTCGCCGATCCCATGCCCCTATAATCGGCGCACTTAGTTTGTGGAGCCCGTTATGCCGAATCTACGCCTCGCCGACCTGACCGCCGAAATCGAAGCCAACGTGCGCCGCGCGTTGCTGGAGGACATCGGCAGCGGCGACATCACCGCGCAACTGATCCCGGCCGAACGCCTGGCCAAAGCCACCATCATCACTCGCGAAGCGGCGGTCGTCGCTGGTACAGCCTGGGTGGATGCGGTGTTCCGCCAACTGGACCCGCGGGTTGCCGTGCACTGGCAAGTGGCTGACGGCGAGCGGGTGGTCCCCAACCAGGCGCTGTTCCACCTGGAAGGCCCGGCCCGCTCACTGCTCACCGGCGAACGCAGCGCTCTGAACTTCCTGCAACTGCTGTCCGGCGTGGCCACCCGCGCCCGTTATCTGGCCGACTTTGTCACCGATACCCAGGTCAAGCTGCTGGATACCCGCAAGACCCTTCCCGGCCTGCGCCTGGCACAGAAGTACGCGGTTACCTGCGGCGGCTGCCACAACCACCGTATCGGTCTGTATGACGCCTTCCTGATCAAGGAGAACCACATCGCCGCCTGTGGCGGCATCGCCCAGGCCATCAGCGCCGCCCACAAGATCGCCCCGGGCAAGCCGGTGGAAGTGGAAGTGGAAAGTCTTGGGGAGTTGAAGGAAGCCCTGGCAGCCGGTGCCGACATCATCATGCTCGATGAACTGAGCCTGGACGATATGCGCGAAGCTGTGCGTCTGAATGCCGGCAAGGCCAAGCTGGAAGCCAGCGGGGGAATCAACGAAAGCACCTTGCGCCCGATTGCCGAAACCGGGGTGGACTACATTTCCATCGGTGCCATGACCAAGGATGTGAAAGCCCTGGACCTGTCCATGCGGCTGAGCATCTGATCCATGAAAAACGCCAGCCTGATTAAGGCTGGCGTCGGGCTCAACTGTCGATCTCGTTGAGCTGCAGATAATCCTCAAGGTCCATGCCCAGCGCTTCAGCAACCTCCTGATGCACCTCCAGGCGCATAGCCTTCAGTTCCTCCGGTGTCTCGGCCACCAGATCGAGCACCAGTTCCCACGGCTCGATGCCGCGAGACTCTGCCTCGTCCTCAAACGCCCATTGCGCTTGCTGCTTCTGTTCTTCGGGGCTCAGGGCGCTGATTTCCTCTTGCAAGGAAGGCGTGGCAGCCAGGTACCGTTCAAGCGCTACGTCGATTCTTGCCTCTTTAGGAATCATCTCGTTCTCTCTGATCATGGGAATGGAAGATGGATCTGGATCGTTGGGATCTCTCTGCCGCAAAAAACCGTTACAACCGTCGATTTATCTGGCCTTCAGAACCATTCGGGATCATCTGAAAACAGCATGCTGGTACTCAGACAGCAACCGAATATAGGACCTTTGGGCGACGATTTATATGACCTGATGCACCCATTGCAGAAAAACCGCGGTTTTCCAGGCCACCCTCAGGCACCGGCTGGCTGAGTCCTTGAAGGAACAAGACTCTGCGCAGAACGCAGGAGCGCCTGAAAAGAATCCCAACCTTACCGGGAAAATGACAGAAAACCCTCAGTGATCAGACGCAAATGATCGAAGAACTCAAACGTACCATGAACAAACTCGACCGCCCCCAACGCTTGCTCCCACTCAGCCCGCGATTGATTCTTTTCTCAAGCAGGCCCCTACCTTGCCAAGGTCCAGAAACCTTCTGAGATTTTCCAAGATATCGTACTTCTTCACTGTCCCATCCTTGGCCATATTCATCTCAGCTCGGGTCATCCACAAATGACCTTCCTTGCTTTGATTCGGAATAACAGAAATGACCATATTAAATTTCGTCATCCCCGGAGGCGTAACGTTTGACTTAGGCTCATAAAAATTGAAAGTCAGTTCATTATCCTTATTGGGAGAGACGTTTTGCGCACTGACAACAGGCAGCCCGGCTGTTGCAGCAGTGGGAAAATGAGCGGAGTACAAAACGCTTGCGCCCTGTATCTGCTTGGTTATTTCCAAATAATATTGCTCACGATCCTTCGCATTGTCTGGAGTCGCACACGCTTCGCCCTCCATTGCAAAGTACTTTCCCTCGAACTCATACGAAGGGGCTTTCTCACAGGCCGCAAGGGATAGCGACACCGCACCGACCAACACCAATTTCAACTTGCTCACACCGGACACTCCATGATTCCAGGAGATCATTATGAGCATTACTTTTCCCAGACACCATCGATGTATACGCAACATGAAGCGATGGCATACCTAGCAGAGCAGAAGTCTCAAACTCATCAGAAAACCTTAAACCAACCAAAAATAAATTACTGCGAATTGAATCCAGGCGAGCACGACCATAGTTTGACCACGCCTCTAGCACACCCTAATAAAATTAATATACACATCGTCAAACAGTAAGAACTTCCGAACCAAATAGCACAAGAAACCTAGAACAAACTTAACCGAACACTTAATACAAGCTAACAGTGCAAAGAGTGAGCTCAGCGCAGCTGGATCATTAGCTCATTTAGAGGGGCAAGCATTCAGCGCCAAGAAGGCTTGGTTACATGCTCATCATGGACAACGGCAAACGATTCGAATGTTGAAAACTGGTGCCGGAGACAGGAGTCGAATTCGGACAACACAAGCCAAATAAACAAAGGCTATCCACCGTTCAGACTCCCATGAAGGTACTCATCCTGGCGCTTTGCCATCCTCTACCTATAGTCAATACGCACCCGAGCGACTAACCACACCGCAGCTACCTACAGGTCGTGATTCGAAGATCCACTGGCTCAGTGGAGCCTCGGGTTCACATCGATGCCTGAGGCCTCTTGATGAAATTTCCTTCCGGCAGAATGGACGTGACTTTTTGCCGTTGAGGGCTGACAGCGGTTGGTAAGGAAACGAAGACATACACAGATCAGGGATCTCACGATGCGCCTTAAGACCGTCAAGCTCAGTCATTTTCGCGGCTATAGAACACCCACCGTCATTCCTATCGATTCATCTATGACCGGCATTGTGGGTCGAAACGACTTTGGGAAGTCGACCATCCTGGAAGCACTGGCCATCTTCTTCGACAGCGCAGACATCAAACCCGACAAGAGTGATATGAACTGCTTCAGTCTAGCCGAGGGTCACACTCAGTTCGAGATTGCCTGCGAGTTTGACGACCTTCCTGAGGCTTTGGTGCTGGATGAAAATGTACACACCTCGCTATCGCAGGAATACCTGCTGAATGCGGCTGGCGTCCTTGAGGTGGTCAAAACGTTCAAAGCGAGCACCGGCAAACTGGACAGTACAGCCATCCGCTGTGAGCATCCGGCTGATAAAGCGCTCGCTAGCCTACTCAGTCTGAAAATGGTCGAACTGAAAAAGCTCGGCGCACAGTTTGAGATCGCTGATCGAGTAGCAGATCAGCGGGTGGCATCCCAATGGCGGAAAGCCATTCGCGATGCGGCCGGAGATGTTGCCTGCCAAGAGACACTTCTTGATGTAGGTAAGGGACTGTCCACAGAAGGCAAATCTGTTTGGGATAAGATCGAGGCGATGCTGCCAACATTCGCGCTTTTCAAGGCGGACAGGGAGAGCAGCGACGGTGATGCCGAGGCCAAGAACCCTCTACAGCAGGCGGTCAAGGAAGCCCAAGCAGCGCTACAGGAGCAGATCAGTGAGCTAGAGCGGCAGATCGAGAGCAGTGTGTTGGACGTTGCTGGACGCACCCTCGACAAACTTCGAGAAATGGCTCCAGAGTTGGCTAATGAATTGACTCCCCGTTTCAAAGAAAAGCCCAAGTGGAGCTTCAGCTTTACTCTTGAGGGCGAGAATGGCATCCCCATAAATAAACGCGGCAGCGGGGTACGTAGGCTCATTTTGCTGAACTTCTTCCGAGCTGAGGCCGAAAAAAATGCAGTGGCTGGTAGCCCACGCAACGTGATCTACGCAATCGAAGAGCCGGAAACCTCACAGCACCCCAACTATCAGATGATGTTGATGAAGGCCCTTCTGGAGCTATCCAATCAAACCAATAGGCAGATCATCGTCACCACCCACGTCCCTGCGTTAGCTGGCCTGATGCCCATCAACGGCATCCGTTACGTAACCAAAGACGAACAAGGCGTCCCCATTGTAAAAATGCCAACCAAGGAAGTACTTACGGAAGCCGCAGAGAGTCTAGGCGTACTACCCGAGACAGGAATGGAACGAGCAAAAGGGGTCGTCCTGGTGGAGGGCAAGTCCGACGTCACCTTCCTCCGTCACACTTCAAATACCCTCAAAGCAGGGGGACACCTCCCATCCAGCTTGGAAGACGCGGGAATCGTCCCGATCCTAATTGGTGGCTGTGGCAGCGTTAAGCATTGGGTAACCCTCAATCTTGCGGACGACCTTGGACTGCCTTGGTGTGTGTTTTTGGACTCCGATGTTGGCGGAAGCCCGGAGCAGGTTGCAGCCATCTTGAAACGTAAGCAGGAAGTCGAGGGACAGGGACGAGCGTTCTACTCGACGCGTAAACGTGAAATCGAAAACTACTTGTGCCCCGACATGATCGATGCCCAAAGCGGAAAAAGGGTTACGTTCACAGACACTTGCGACGCCAAGAAAATCATCGGCAAGGCAGTTGGCATGAAGCCAGACGATGTGATTGACAAGTTCTGGCCGCTAATGACAGCTACGCAGATCATTGATCGCTCTACATATCATGACAATGGGGTAGATCGCGCTGAACTCAAGGACCTGTTGGAGAATCTGCTCAAGCTAGTCGCCTGACCTCTGCCACTGCTAACAAGCCTTACAGGCAGCAGTCGCTGCGCGGCCGTACGCTTCGGATTGACATCGGACGGCCGCGCCTGATCTGTTTCGAACCAAATCGAAACAGGAGGCGGCCTCAACCGCGACTGTCGAACCACCCACTACAGCACCCAAAGAATCGGGAGAGAAAGTAAAGTGGGAATGTTCCAGGCATGAGCGCAAAACCAAACCTGGCCAGAGCCACCCTATGCCAGACTCCATCCAGTACATGCGGAATGCGTTGAACGTGCATCTCAACGCCAGCAAGCCTAGCTGAAGGGTTTACCATGATCACGCACTACATGTATGAAAGTGGCAAATCTGCCTGCGGTCGGAACAACCACAACCTCGCTGGTACATCGGACGTAAAGCGCGTCCGGTGCAAGAATTGCCTCGATTCTCATCGGTATCAGCAAGGCATCTGGTTCAGTGACTTCCAAAACCATACGGGCACAGAGCCCAGGGGGCTTCTTGAGTGGGCCACCGGCACGATGCCTTTCGACACGGCCGCCCATCACAGCCTGGCCAGCTATCGAGCAGAAACCGCCTCACTGGCTGACCGTCTTGAGCGGCAGTTGGAGCCGCTGATTATTTAGGAGCATGGCACGATGGCCTGGACCATTTGGATTCCTTTGCTGGTCGCCATTCTGGCCGCTGCTTTGGCATTCGCATCTGGCACTCTGATCGAGCGCAGCAAACGTAGGCATTCGCTGCGGAATGAAGCGTATGCAGAATACTTGTCGGCAGTGGCGCGCTCGGTCTCAGCAAATCCACCAGATAGGCAAAAGGTGCTGGCTGATGCAGCGCTTACGAAATGCAAGATAGTGATCCACGGATCAGACAAGGTCATTCAGGCTTTGAAAGCATTTGAGTTGTCGGGCGCCGTAACATCCAGCGAACAGGGGCAAGATCGATTGATATCTCTAGTGATGGCAATGCGTGGAGACTCGAAGATAACCCGCAATGATCTATGTGCCCTGCTATTGGGTAAGCACCCACCAAATACTCACCCTTGAAAGAAACATGCCCCACCGTGCCCATTGTCAGTCGTTGTCTTTCCTCAAACAGGCACCTGTCTCGCCAATAGTTGTGGCTCTTCTCAGGTTCGCAAGAAGATCAGCTTCGTTGACCTTTCCATTCCTCACGCTTGTGAGCTCTGCCTTTTTGAGCCAAAGATGACCATCCTTACTCTTGTTAGGAATGACGGTGATGACAATATCGACTGCCGGGCTACCTGAAAACGTCCCCGACACCTCTGGCTTGGTGAAGTTGAAGGTAAGCTCATCATCGTCTGTTGCCGAGACGCTTTGAGCGGCGACAATAGGGGCTCCTGCCCGCGCCGCGATTGGAAATTTAGCCGAGTAAAGTGCTGTGCCGTTGTGTACCTGCTTGGTTATATCTAAAAAGTATTGCTCCCGATCCGTGACGCTGGACGGCGTCGTGCAGTCCTCACCTTCAGTGGCGAAATACTTTCCCTCGAACGCATAATC
This sequence comes from Pseudomonas sp. BLCC-B112, assembly GCF_028550695.1. Classification (NCBI taxonomy): domain Bacteria; kingdom Pseudomonadati; phylum Pseudomonadota; class Gammaproteobacteria; order Pseudomonadales; family Pseudomonadaceae; genus Pseudomonas; species Pseudomonas sp. BLCC-B112. The sequence goes on along the minus strand of NZ_JAQQGK010000001.1, from coordinate 108,493 downwards.
GCCCTGCCAACAACCAGCTACAGACACAAATACCATAGCCAGTAGCGCCAATTTCCATTTCTTCACCCTGCACGCTCCTTGATGACAATGTGCCATTGTTCCATTTACGTCCCGCCAAAGCTACGTCATACACCCACAGCATTGAGTCGCTGCACAAACAGTTGGCAGCGAAATTCTTACAGACATAACATCCAGTACAAGCGGATGACGGAGCCCTCCGTGGCCACAATGACGTGACGCGCTGCCGCATGCCTCCACGACCAGGAGGGAAACATTGCAGAGAGCACCAGAAGCTCATGAAGATCGGCTCGCATCATGGTTTGCGCTCGCCATGCGTTTCTCGACGCTCGACCCACTCGGCGACTCCACATAACCCCGCGCCTAACACTGCCAGAACGACGATCAACCATAGGGGAACCAAGCGGTGAGCCCCTAGCCAAAAACCAACGCCGGCATACACAACTGTGACCCAAAACTGCTTCATACCGACCACCAGCCTCATTTGAAGCTGAAGTTACCTCCACCTCAGGGCGTGTCATTGCGCTCTAGAAAAAATGCTCAGTTCCCCCGCTGGGATTTGAGGATGCCGTAACGATTTCATGAGAAGCCGCGAGATGCGCCTGGAGGATAACAACGTGGCCACAGGGAATGAAGATGAATCCCAGCGGCCTTTCAATGTTCGCCAACAGCCTGTCACTGGTGCGGCAGTCGCGCCATTAGTTGGCACGAATACATGTCGTTGGTAGCGCTAGGTTTCGAGGGGATGATTGTCGGGCAGCCTAGATGAGACCTACTGGCATGCCGATGTTGAAGTGACTGGTGCCGGAGACAGGAATCGAACCTGCGACCTTCGCGTTACGAGTGCGCTGCTCTACCGACTGAGCTACACCGGCGTGGGTTAAAACCTAGCACCGGCGCCCAAGGCCGGCAACCAGGAGCCTTTGCGCACATAGCAAAACGCCCCGAACCAGTCGGGGCGTTTGCTTGTTCAGCGTATGGCTAGGGGACGATTAAACGCCCGAAGCCTTGGCTGCTGCCACGTCTTTGATGGACAGCTTGATACGACCGCGGTTGTCCACGTCCAGTACCAGCACTTCCACTTCCTGACCTTCTTTCAGGATGTCGGTGACTTTCTCAACGCGAGCGTCGCTCAGCATGGAGATGTGCACCAGACCGTCCTTACCCGGCAGGATGTTGACGAAGGCGCCGAAGTCGACGATGCGCTCAACCTTGCCGACGTAGATCTTGCCGATCTCGGCTTCCGCGGTGATGCCCAGAACGCGCTGACGCGCGGCCTCTGCAGCTTCCTTGGTTTCGCCGAAGATCTTGATCGAACCGTCGTCTTCGATGTCGATCGAAGCCTTGGTTTCTTCGCAGATCGCACGGATGGTGGCGCCACCTTTACCGATGACGTCACGGATCTTGTCGGTGTCGATCTTCATCGCGATCATGGTCGGTGCGTTGGCCGACAGCTCGGTACGGGACTGACCGATGATCTGGTTCATCTGGCCGAGGATGTTCAGGCGAGCTTCCAGGGCCTGGCCCAGGGCGATCTCCATGATTTCTTCGGTGATGCCCTTGATCTTGATGTCCATCTGCAGCGCGGTGACGCCTTTGGCGGTACCGGCTACCTTGAAGTCCATGTCGCCCAGGTGGTCTTCGTCACCCAGGATGTCGGTCAGGACGGCGAACTTCTCGCCTTCTTTAACCAGGCCCATGGCGATACCGGCAACCGGCGCCTTCATCGGTACACCAGCGTCCATCAGCGCCAGGGAAGCACCGCACACGGAAGCCATGGAGCTGGAACCGTTGGATTCGGTGATTTCCGATACTACGCGGATGGTGTAAGGGAACACGTCAGCGGCTGGTAGCATGGCCTGGACCGAACGACGGGCCAGACGGCCGTGACCGATTTCACGACGACCAGCGCCGCCCATGCGACCACACTCGCCCACCGAGAACGGAGGGAAGTTGTAGTGCAGCATGAAGGGGTCTTTTTTCTCGCCTTCCAGGGTGTCCAGCAGCTGTGCGTCACGGGCAGTACCCAGGGTCGCAACCACCAGGGCCTGGGTTTCGCCACGGGTGAACAGGGCCGAACCGTGAGTCTTCGGCAGGACGCCGACTTCGATGTTCAGCGGACGTACAGTGCGGGTGTCGCGGCCGTCGATACGTGGCTTGCCGTTAACGATGTTTTCGCGAACGGTGCGGTATTCGATCTCGCCGAAAGCAGCTTTGACGTCGGCAGCCGAAGGCTGGCCTTCTTCACCGGAGAGCTTGGCGACCACCTGGTCTTTCAGCTCGCCCAGGCGAGCGTAACGGTCGGCCTTGACGGTGATGGTGTAAGCCTGGGAGATGGCTTCGCCGAACTCGGCACGGATAGCGCCCAGCAGTTCGGTGGCTTCTGGGGCAGCAGCCCAGTCCCAGGTAGGTTTGGCAGCTTCGGCAGCCAGCTCTTTGACAGCCTTGATCACCGACTGGAATTCGTCGTGGGCGAACAGTACAGCGCCCAGCATCTGGTCTTCGGTCAGCTCTTTGGCTTCCGATTCAACCATCAGTACGGCTTCTTCGGTACCGGCCACAACCATGTCCAGGCTCGAAGCAGCCAGTTGCTCGTAGGTTGGGTTCAGCAGGTAGCCGGTGCTTTCGTGGAAAGCCACGCGAGCGGCGCCGATCGGGCCGTCGAAAGGAATGCCGGAAATCGCCAGGGCAGCCGAGGTACCGATCATCGCAGCGATGTCCGGATCGGTCTTCTTGCTGGTGGAAACCACGGTGCAGACAACCTGCACTTCGTTCATGAAGCCTTCTGGGAACAGAGGGCGGATCGGACGGTCGATCAGACGCGAGGTCAGGGTTTCTTTCTCGGAAGGACGGCCTTCACGCTTGAAGAAACCGCCAGGGATCTTACCGGCAGCGTAAGTCTTTTCCTGGTAGTGAACAGACAGAGGGAAGAAGCCCTTGCCTGGATCGGCTTGCTTGGCGCCAACCACGGTCACCAATACGCTGACGTCGTCGTCAACGGTGACCAATACTGCGCCGGAAGCTTGACGGGCGATACGGCCAGTCTCGAGGGTTACGGTCGACTGACCGAACTGGAATTTTTTGATTACCGGGTTCACGGTGTCCTACCTTCTTTGTGGCTCTTGGGGAAACTTGATTCTTGCGAAATTCTTGGGCAATGCGGGGAATCGGCCCAGCCTTTATTGTCCAGGTAAAACGGTGCAGCAGATAAAACTTGAGGCTGGGAGCCTGCCATACGCCGGCGGAAAAACCGCTGACGCATGGCAAACAACCAACCTCATAGCGCAATCGCTGATTAGCGACGCAGACCCAGACGACCGATCAGGGTGCTGTAACGGCTCAGGTCTTTGCCTTTCAGGTAGTCCAGCAGCTTACGACGCTGGTTTACCATGCGGATCAGGCCACGACGGGAGTGGTGGTCTTTACCGTTGGCTTTGAAGTGACCTTGCAGTTTGTTGATGTTGGCGGTCAGCAGTGCAACTTGCACTTCTGGCGAACCAGTGTCACCAACAGCTTGCTGGTAGTCGGTTACGATCTGAGCTTTTTCTTCAACGCTGAGTGCCATGTGGGCAATCCTTATATCAGGAAACTGTTCAAGAACAGTTTCAACAGGCCAGGGACAAATCCCTGTATCTATAAATGAGTAGTGACCGTGCCTGTTAACAGCCACCCTCGTCCGGTCATTCTGACCGAATCAGTCGACGCGGCGCGATGCGCCCGTCTTCGCTCACTTCACCGATACCGATGAAGCGACCGTTGTGATCCTGTACCCGCACCATGCCGAACTTCGGTGCATCCGGGGCACGTACCGGCTGGCCATTGAGCCAGTAGAACGCGCTGTGCTCCGAGAACTGCAGCAGTGGCCAATCCAGCAGGCCGCTGTCCGATGGCATCAGGAAGCGATCTACCGCTTCATTGCCGCCTTCGGCGTGCACGGCTTCAAGCTCTTCCAGGGTGACCGTCTGGGCCAAGCTGAAAGGTCCGGCCTGGGTCCGTCGCAGTTCTGCAACGTAAGCACCGCAGCCGAGCTTTTCACCAATATCTTCCACCAGGGTGCGGATATAGGTGCCTTTGCTGCAGTCCACCGCCAGGCGCGCAGTGTCGCCTTCAAAGGCGAGTAATTCCAAGCGCGCAATAGTAACAGAACGCGGTTCGCGCTCCACCACTTCCCCTGCACGAGCCAGTTTGTAGAGTGGCTGGCCATCACGCTTGAGGGCCGAGTACATCGGCGGTATCTGTTTGATTTCGCCGCGAAATTCCGGCAATACCGCTTCGATATCGGCACGACCAACGGTCACTTCACGGGTCTGCAAAACTTCGCCTTCAGCGTCCGCAGTGGTGGTGGTCTTGCCCAACTGCGCCAGGGTTTCGTAACCCTTGTCGGAGTCGAGCAGGTATTGCGAGAACTTGGTGGCCTCGCCGAAGCACAGCGGCAGCACACCGGTGGCCAAGGGATCGAGGCTGCCGGTGTGACCAGCCTTCTCGGCATTGAGCAACCAGCGGACCTTCTGCAGGGCCGCGTTGGAGGTGAAGCCCAGCGGCTTGTCCAGAAGGATGATGCCGCTGACGTTACGACGGATACGCTTGACCTGAGCCACCGCTTACTCCTTGGCGTCTTCAGGGGCAGGCGCGTCGCCATGCTGGCTGTCTTCAGCCACGGCACGCTCGATCAGGGCCGACAGGTGCGCCCCGCGGGCGACGCTTTCGTCGTAATGGAAGTGCAGTTGCGGCACGCTGCGCAGCTTCATTTCCTTGGCCAGTTGCATGCGCAGGAAACCTGCCGCCGAGTTCAGCACCTTGATGCTCTGGGCGATCTCTTCGGCGTTTTCCTGGCCCATCACGGTGATGAAAATCTTCGCGTGACCGACATCGCGGCTGACTTCCACGGCGGTGATGGTCACCAGGCCGACGCGTGGATCCTTGACTTCGCGACGGATCAGTTGCGCCAGTTCGCGCTGCATCTGATCACCGATGCGTTGGGTACGGCTGTATTCTTTTGCCATGTCTTGTTACCTGTTACTGCCTCACGGTGAAACCCGTGTGGTCTGAAAGCGGCAAACGCCCGGCCTGGCAGGAGCCAGACCGGGCGTTGCGTTTAGAGGCCGCTGGCGGTGCCGTGCATGGACATGCTACGGGCCACCAGGGCTCTTGAAGTGCGCGAGTTAGAGGCTGCGAGCAACCTGGACCTTCTCGAAGACTTCGATCTTGTCACCGACTTTGACGTCGTTGTAGCTCTTCACGCCGATACCGCATTCCATGCCGGCACGTACTTCGGACGCGTCATCCTTAAAGCGGCGCAGGGATTCCAACTCGCCTTCGAAGATAACGATGTCTTCACGCAGTACACGGATTGGACGGTTACGGTGCACGACACCTTCGATGACCATGCAACCGGCAATCGCGCCAAACTTCGGCGAGCGGAACACGTCGCGAACTTCGGCAACACCCAGGATGTTCTCCCGAACGTCGCTGCCCAACATACCGGTCAGGGCTTTCTTGACGTCTTCGATGATGTCGTAGATCACGTTGTAGTAACGCATATCCAGACCTTCCTGCTCGACGATCTTCCGGGCACCGGCATCGGCACGCACGTTGAAGCCGAACAGTACAGCGTTGGAGGCCAGTGCCAGGTTGGCGTCGCTCTCGGTGATACCACCGACGCCGCCGCCCACTACGCGCACTTGCACTTCGTCGTTGCCCAGGCCGTTCAGAGCGCCTTGCAGAGCTTCCAACGAACCACGGACGTCGGATTTGAGGACGATGTTGAGCGTCTTCTTCTCTTCCTGGCCCATGCTTTCGAAGATGTTTTCCAGCTTGCCGGCGTGAGCACGAGCCAGTTTGACTTCGCGGAACTTGCCTTGACGGAACAGAGCCACTTCACGGGCTTTCTTCTCGTCGGCCACTACGCTCATCTCGTCGCCAGCGTCCGGGGTACCGTCCAGGCCGAGGATCTCGACCGGGATGGAAGGACCGGCTTCCTTGATTGGCTTGCCGTTCTCGTCGAGCATGGCGCGCACGCGGCCGTAGTTCGAACCGACCAGCACCATGTCGCCTTGACGCAGAGTACCGTCCTGAACCAGCACGGTGGCTACCGGGCCACGGCCCTTGTCGAGACGGGATTCCACCACGACACCACGGCCTGGGGCCGAAGGAGTCGCCTTGAGTTCCAGTACTTCGGCCTGCAGCAGAACGGCTTCGAGCAGGTCGTCGACACCGGTACCCATTTTCGCGGAGACCGGTACGAACGGCGTATCGCCACCCCAATCTTCCGACGTCACGCCGTGAACCGAGAGCTCACTGCGGATACGGTCCAGATCAGCGCCTGGCTTATCGATCTTGTTCACCGCAACCACCAGCGGCACGCCGGCAGCCTGTGCGTGCTGAACGGCTTCAATGGTCTGCGGCATCACGCCGTCGTCCGCTGCAACCACCAGGATCACGATGTCGGTAGCCTTGGCACCACGGGCACGCATGGCGGTAAACGCGGCGTGACCTGGGGTGTCGAGGAAGGTGACCATGCCGCGCTCGGTTTCTACGTGGTAGGCACCGATGTGCTGGGTAATACCACCGGCTTCGCCCGCGGCCACTTTGGCGCGACGGATGTAGTCCAGCAACGAGGTCTTACCGTGGTCAACGTGGCCCATTACGGTCACGACCGGCGCACGGGCAACCGCTTCACCTTCGAACTTCAGGGACTCGGCCAGGGAATCTTCCAGGGCAGTGTCGCTGACCAGGGTCACTTTGTGGCCCAGTTCTTCAGCAACCAGCTGGGCAGTTTCCTGATCCAGAACCTGGTTGATGGTGGCTGGAGTGCCCAGCTTGAACATGAACTTGATGACTTCGGCAGCCTTGACCGACATCTGCTGGGCCAGTTCGCCCACAGTGATGGTCTCGCCGATCTGCACGTCACGTACCACTGGCCCGGTTGGGCTCTGGAAACCGTGAGCGTTGCGCTTCTTCAGCTTGGCCTTGCCGCGACCACCACGACGGAAGCCATCGCTTTCTTCGTCGGTGGTACGTGGAGCAACGCGCGGCGCTGGCGCCTTTTCCTTGACCGAAGCACGATGAGGAGCGTTTTTGCGCTCGCCATCGCCGCTGCGACGGTTGTCGTCGTTGCGAGACTTGTCCGGACGGCGCTGCTCGTCTTTCTTGCGCTCGGCAACCGGCGCCGGAGCGGCCACTGGTGCTTCTTGCACAGCTTCGACCACAGGCGCAGGTGCAGGGGCTGCAGCAGCTTGCGCGGCAACAGGCTCGGCAACCGGAGCAGGCTGGCGACGCGTTTCTTCTTCGGCGCGACGCTTGGCTTCTTCTTCAGCCTTTTGACGAGCAGCATTTTCTACTGCGCGGCGTTCTTCCAGTTCGCGTTGACGCTCGGCTTCGATTTCTTCCGGGCTGCGCTGCACGAAGACTTTCTTCTTGCGCACTTCCACGCTGATGCTTTTGCTACCAGCAACACGCAGGGTGCTGGTGGTCTTGCGCTGCAAAGTGATCTTGCGTGGTTCTTCCACTTTCGCCTTGTGGCTGCTTTTCAGATGAGTCAGCAACGACTGCTTCTCACTGTCGCTCACATGTTCCTCGGCGGCGGTGTGCGGCAGACCTGCCTCACGCATCTGCTGCAGCAGGCGCTCTACCGGTGTTTTGACCTCATCGGCCAGTTGTTTCACCGTGACTTGCGTCATGCACTTCTCTCCTCAGGCCGCGCCTAATTACTCGAACCAGTGGGCTCGGGCGGCCATGATCAACTTGCCGGCACGATCATCGTCAATGCCGTCGATGTCGAGCAGGTCGTCAATAGACTGCTCGGCCAGGTCTTCGCGGGTAATTACGCCGCGCACCGCCAGTTCCATCGCCAAATCCTTGTCCATACCCTCAAGCGAGAGCAGGTCTTCGGCCGGATGGGCGTCTGCCAGCTTTTCCTCAGTAGCGATGGCTTTAGTCAACAAGCGATCCTTGGCCCGAGCGCGAAGCTCGTTGACGATGTCTTCGTCAAAGCCGTCGATGTTGAGCATTTCTTCCAACGGTACGTAGGCAATCTCTTCCAGGCTGGTGAAGCCTTCATCAACCAGAACCTGTGCCAGTTCTTCATCAACTTCCAGCTCGTCGATGAAGTTGCGCAGGATGTCGCCGGTTTCTGCTTGCTGCTTGGCCTGGATGTCCGATTCGGTCATCACGTTCAGGGTCCAGCCAGTCAATTGGCTGGCCAGACGCACGTTCTGACCACCGCGACCGATGGCCTGAGCCAGATTGTCTGCGCCAACGGCGATGTCCATGGCATGGGCATCTTCGTCAACGATAATTGCCGCGACCTCAGCCGGCGACATGGCATTGATCACGAACTGCGCCGGGTTCTCGTCCCACAGGACGATGTCCACGCGCTCGCCGCCCAACTCACCGGATACGGCCTGGACGCGCGAACCGCGCATACCAATGCACGCGCCCTGCGGGTCGATGCGTTTGTCTTTGGAGCGGACTGCGATCTTGGCGCGCGAACCCGGATCACGGGAGGCGGCCATGACTTCGATCAGGCCTTCGGCAATTTCCGGCACTTCGATACGGAACAGCTCGATCAGCATTTCCGGTGCGGTACGCGACAGGATCAGCTGCGGGCCGCGATTCTCGGTGCGGATTTCCTTGAGCAGCGCACGCAGGCGCACGCCAACCCGGAAAGTCTCACGGGAGATGATGTCTTCACGGGCCAGCAACGCTTCAGCGTTGTTACCCAGGTCAACGATCACGTTGTCACGTGTCACTTTTTTCACGGTGCCGGAGATGATTTCTCCCAGGCGCTCGCGATATGCATCAACCACCTGTGCGCGCTCGGCTTCGCGAACTTTCTGCACAATGACCTGCTTGGCTGTCTGGGCAGCGATGCGGCCGAACTCGATGGATTCGATTTTCTCTTCGATCACATCACCGACTTTGGCGTCGGGATGGGTTTCACGAGCCTTGCTCAACCAGGTCTCGACCGCTGGATCATCCAGATCGGCTTCTTCAACCACCGTCCAGCGACGGAAAGTTTCATAGGAACCGGTGTGGCGATTGATTTCCACACGCAGGTCCACTTCGTCTTCAAAACGCTTTTTGGTAGCAGTGGCCAGGGCCAGCTCCAGCGCTTCAAAAATCACGCTTGCCGGTACACCCTTTTCATTGGATACCGACTCAACAACCAGCAGTACTTCTTTGCTCATCGTACGCCTCGCCTTTCGCAAGCCATTGGATCCGCGGGATCCGCGTCTCAGTCAAAACTGGGAATAATGTTGGCCTTGTCGATCATATCGATCGGCAACAGAAACTCGTGATCATCCACCTGCACCACGACGTCCTGCTCCTCCACCCCGCGGAGAAGGCCCTGAAAATTACGCCGACCTTCGAAAGGCGAGCGCAGCTTGATCTTCACTTGCTCACCGACATACTTGGCGAACTGTTCAAGGGTGAACAGTGGGCGTTCCATGCCAGGAGAGGAAACCTCAAGGGTGTATTCAACGGAAATCGGATCTTCTACGTCGAGAACACCGCTGATCTGACGGCTGACGATGGCGCAATCGTCCACCAGCACGCCGCCTTCTTTATCGATATAAACGCGCAACAATGAGTGGCGACCCTGAGCCGAAAACTCAATACCCCAGCATTCATAGCCAAGGGCCACGACCACCGGGGCCAACAAGGCCTGCAACTGTTCTAGCTTGCTCGACACCTGAACCCCCTCGTGCATGCTTGTGCAAATAAAAAATGGGCGAAGCGCCCATCCCGGAAACGCCGTTGAATAGCGGCGTTATAAAGTGTCCAGCTAACAAAAAGCCCCTGAAAAGGGGCTCCGCTAAAACTGGTTGCGGGGGCCGGATTTGAACCGACGACCTTCGGGTTATGAGCCCGACGAGCTACCAGACTGCTCCACCCCGCGACAAAGCTGGGGCGGAAGTATACGACTGATCCCTTTTTGGGTCAATGTAACCTTCCACCTACAAGAAAGCCCGCAACCGCGGGCTCTCCTGACAATTGGTACCGAGAAGGGGACTCGAACCCCTACACCCTATGGGCACAACCACCTCAAGGTTGCGTGTCTACCAATTCCACCACCTCGGCATAGACTACGTTACTGCGTGAAACTCTTCTTACTTCTGCTCTGGAGCTGGAGGTACGTCAGTCGCACTATTGGCCGACTTTTGCTCTTGGAGCACCGGGACATCATCAGAAGCCGGTTTTTGCTTTGGTACTTCAAGTACTGCTGGATCTGGCAAACCTACTTGAGTCAGCTGATGAGCTTTCTCTTTAGCAAAGTAACCTAACCCCAAGCTGGTTATGAAGAAACCGGCGGCAAGTATAGCAGTAAACTTACTAAGAAAGGTAGAGGAACCTTGGCTTCCGAACACAGTATTTGAAGCACCTGCACCGAAAGACGCGCCAGCATCCGCACCTTTACCCTGCTGCAGCAAAACCAGAGCAACTACGCCCAGGGCACCCAGCAGATGAAAAACGACTACGACTGTTTCCAGCATTTTTTCAGTTTCCCGCGGCGCGACAGATCGCACCGAACTCATCTGCATTCAGGGAAGCTCCACCAATGAGCCCCCCATCGATATCCGGCATGCCGAACAGTTCGACCGCATTGGCCGCCTTCACGCTGCCGCCGTATAGAAGCCGCACTCCTCGTGCCACCTCAGAATTCTCTGCCGCCAACTGCGCGCGAATGGCTGCGTGCACATCCTGCGCCTGTTGCGGTGTTGCAGTCAGCCCGGTACCAATGGCCCAGACCGGCTCGTAAGCGATAACAGCACTGGCGAATGCGCCAACACCCAACTCTTCAATGATGCTGCCCAGCTGACGCCCGACAACTTCCAGAGTCTTCCCCGCTTCGCGCTGCTCGAGGGTCTCCCCCACACACAGAATCGGCTTCAGGCCACAAGCCTGTGCTGCCGCGAACTTGCGGTTAAGCGTCGCGTCCCGCTCGCCCATTATCATGCGGCGCTCAGAGTGCCCAACCAGCACCAAGGAACAACCTGCGTCCACCAATTGACTCGGGGCGATTTCGCCCGTCAACGCACCTTGCATGGACTCCACCGCAGAGTTCTGCGCGCCGACCTGAATCGACTTGCCTTTCAAGCCATCAATCACTTGATTGATATACAAGCAAGGCGGGAATACCGCGACATCAACACCGCTTGGCAAGGCCAGATGACGAAGGCCGTTGATCAGCTCAGCGACGCTGGCGCGGGTACCGTGCATCTTCCAGTTACCAGCTACCATAGGGCGACGCATGCTGTACCTCGTCGGTCAAAGTGGGCGCAGATGTTACCCAACCAAAACAACACTGGCAAGCCGAAATCAGGCAGAAACTTCAGCAACCAGTTTTGCCAGCTCATCAGCATAAGCGCGAACCTGTGCTTCATCGTCACCTTCGACCATGACACGCACCAGCGGCTCAGTACCGGACTTGCGCAGCAGAACCCGACCACGCCCCGCCATAGCGGTCGTAACGCGCTCGCAAGCCTCTTTCACAGCAGGATGCTCAACCGGGCTCTCGCCACCACCAAAACGGACATTGACCAGCACTTGAGGGCATTTGCGCAGCCCTTGGCGTGATTGCGCCAGACTTTCACCACGCGCCTTGAGCGCCATCAGCACCTGTAGCGCAGCGATGATCGCATCACCGGTGGTCGCGTGGCGGAAGCACACGATATGGCCGGAATTCTCTCCACCCACCAACCAGTTGCGCTCAAGCAGCTCAGCAATCACATAACGATCACCTACGTTGGCCCGGACAAAAGGAATACCCAGATCCGCCAGAGCCAGCTCCAGCCCCAGATTGCTCATAAGCGTCCCGACTACACCGCCTTGCAACTTGTCACGCTCATGCAGGTCCCGGGCGATGATGAACAGCAGCTCATCACCGTCAACAATTGCACCGGTCTGGTCGACCATCAGCACCCGGTCACCGTCGCCATCAAAGGCAATACCCAGATCCGCGTGCTCAGCCAGGACCGCCGCCTGCAGTTGCGACATATGAGTCGAACCGCAGTTCTCGTTGATGTTCAAGCCATTAGGCTGCGCAGATAGAACCGTGACTTGCGCACCCAACTCGCGGAATACACTCGGCGCGACCTTGTAGGTGGCGCCATGAGCGCAGTCCAGGACGATCTTCAAGCCTGCAAAACTGGTGCTTGATGGCACGCTGCTCTTGCAGAACTCGATATAGCGCCCCGATGCATCGTTGATCCGCGACACCTTGCCGAGCTTGCTCGACTCCACCACGGTCATGGGCGCATCCAGTAACTCCTCGATCATCAACTCCACCTCGTCAGGCAACTTGGTGCCCTCACCCGAGAAGAACTTGATGCCGTTGTCATCATGGGGATTGTGCGAAGCACTGATGACAATCCCGGCCTCCGCATGGAAGGTGCGCGTCAGATAGGCGATAGCCGGAGTTGGCATCGGCCCCAACAGCATGACATCTGCACCGGCAGCAGATAGCCCTGCCTCGAGAGCCGATTCGAACATGTAGCCAGAGATACGCGTGTCCTTACCTACCAGCACACGGCAAGCCCCCATGCTGCGGAAAGCCATGCCCGCCGCCCAGCCGAGCTTGAGCATGAAGTCTGGAGTAATAGGGTATTCGCCCACACGACCACGAATGCCGTCGGTGCCAAAATATTTCTTAGTCATAAGTACTCCATCGTTCTTATTCAGCGGATTCCACTGCCGCAATCATTCGCACCACATCCACCGTTTCGGCGACATCATGGACGCGGATAATCTTCGCGCCCTTGGTCACCGCCAGTGCCGCCAGTGCCAGGCTACCGTGCAATCGCTCGGCTACAGGCCGATTCAGGGACTGGCCAATCATGCTTTTGCGCGACACCCCGACCAGCAGGGGACGCCCAAGGGCATGCAAGGCCTCCATATGCTTGAACAGACTCAAGTTGTGCTGCAGGGTCTTGGCAAAACCAAAGCCCGGATCAAGAACAATCCGCCCAGCCTCGATCCCCACCGACGCACACGCCGCCATCCGCTCAACCAAAAACTCACTCACTTCCCGAGTGACATCCTGGTAATGCGGGTTGTCTTGCATATCGCCAGGCTCACCGAGCATATGCATCAGACATACAGGCAAACCAGTAGCGGCCGCCGCATCCAGGGCACCATCACGGCGCAGTGCGCGCACATCATTGATCAACCCCGCTCCCAGGCGAGCAGTTTCACGCATGACGGCCGGCGTCGAGGTATCAACGGAAATAACCACATCCAGCTCGCGATTAATTCGCTCCACGACCGGAGCCACACGCTCCAACTCTTCCAGGGGCGATACCGCACGAGCACCCGGCCGCGTCGACTCGCCACCGATATCGATCAGCGTAGCACCAGCAAGAACCATGGCCTCGGCATGCCGCAAGGCGACATCCAGTTGACTGAAGCGACCGCCATCGGAGAAGGAATCGGGGGTTACATTGAGAATGCCCATGACATGCGCACGGGCCAAATCAAGAACCCGGTTGCCGCAAGGCAACCGGGTGGAGGAAGGAACAGAAGTCATTTAAAACCTTAGTGGTCGGCAGCAGGGCCGCCGATGGGTGTTTCCGGACGTTCGTTTTGCACTACTGGAGGAGTAGTACCCGAACCGCCCTCCCAATCACGAGGTTCACGCGGAGTACGCCCGGCCATGATGTCGTCAATCTGATCAGCATCGATGGTTTCGTACTTCATCAAGGCATCTGCCATGGCGTCCAGTTTGTCGCGGTTATCAGTGAGGATCTGCTTGGCGGTGCCATAGCACTGATCAATGATGCTGCGCACTTCGGAGTCGATCAGTTTCGCTGTTTCAGCGGACAAACTTGCATGCTGACTGCCTGCACTGCGACCCAGGAACACTTCGCCCTCTTCTTCCGCATACATCAGCGGGCCGAGTTTTTCGGAGAGCCCCCACTTGGTGACCATGTTCCGAGCAATCTGGCTGGCGCGCATGATGTCGTTGGATGCACCGGTGGTCACACCGTCAAAACCCAGCGTCATCTCTTCTGCAATACGACCGCCATAGAGCGAGCAGATCTGGCTGATCAGGGCTCGCTTGGACAGGCTGTAGCGATCCTCTTCCGGCAAGAACATGGTGACGCCCAATGCCCGGCCGCGAGGAATGATCGAGACTTTGTAGACTGGGTCATGCTCAGGCACAACTCGACCAACAATGGCGTGGCCAGCTTCGTGATAAGCGGTGTTCTGCTTCTCTTTCTCGGACATGACCATGGATTTGCGCTCTGCGCCCATCATGATCTTGTCCTTGGCCAGTTCAAATTCCTTCATTTCGACAATGCGCTTACCGGTACGAGCCGCGAACAGCGAGGCCTCGTTCACCAGGTTTGCCAAGTCGGCACCGGAGAAGCCCGGCGTACCACGCGCAATCACCGCCGGAGCAACATCTTCGCCCATTGGCACTTTGCGCATGTGGACCTTGAGAATCTGCTCACGGCCGCGAATATCCGGCAGACCAACCACCACCTGGCGGTCGAAACGACCGGGCCGCAGCAGCGCTGGGTCAAGCACATCAGGACGGTTGGTGGCGGCGATAACAATGATGCCGTCGTTCATTTCAAAGCCGTCCATCTCAACCAGCAATTGGTTGAGGGTCTGCTCACGCTCATCATGACCGCCGCCCATGCCGGCACCACGGTGACGACCGACAGCGTCGATCTCATCGATGAAAATGATGCATGGAGCATGTTTCTTGGCCTGTTCGAACATGTCGCGAACACGGCTGGCACCAACACCAACGAACATCTCGACGAAATCGGAACCGGAGATAGTGAAGAACGGTACCTTGGCTTCGCCCGCAATGGCCTTGGCCAGCAAGGTCTTACCGGTGCCCGGTGGCCCCACCATCAGCACGCCGCGAGGAATACGGCCGCCCAGGCGCTGGAACTTGCCTGGATCACGCAGGAATTCAACCAGCTCGCCAACTTCCTCTTTGGCCTCGTCACAACCAGCAACGTCAGCCAGAGTGGTTTTCACCTGATCTTCAGAGAGCAGACGCGCCTTGCTCTTGCCAAAGCTCATCGGCCCGCCCTTGCCACCTGCCCCACCCTGCATTTGCCGCATGAAGAACATGAAGACGGCAATGATCACCAGGATCGGGAAACTGGCTACCAGCAGTTGGGTCCAGATACTTTGTTGCTCGGGCTGCTTGCCCTCGACCACGACATGGTTGTCCACCAAATCGCCGATCAGACCATTGTCCTGAATGGCAGGACGGATGGTTTTGAAGGTATCGCCATCGCTGCGCTTGCCGGTAATAACGTAGCCATCAACAGCTACGCGCTCGACCTTGCCATCCTTAACTTGCTGGATGAAGTCGGAGTAGTTGAGGGTTTGCGGCTCGTTAGGGCTGGAGAAGTTGTTCATCACCGTCACAAGGACGGCAGCGATGATCAACCAAAGGATCAGATTCTTTGCCATGTCGTTCAATTAACTACCCTCTGAAGCAAGCGCCGCTACTGGCGCGCGCTTCGCATGATATTCACCGGCCTAACTTACTACATTACCTACAGCTCTGGCAGGCGCTGTCTGTAACCCTATGTGAAACTTAGACTACACAATATGCGTTTAATCTGACGGGGCGAAATACGAAAATCCTATCACCCCAGTCAAAAACCTTACTTACTCGCTGCGACCACGAAAGCCCCGCCCCAGCAGATATTGCTCCCGAGAACGGTCACGGGAAGATGTCGGTTTGCGCATCTGCACTTTCTCGAACATCTGCCGAACGCTCTTGTGGTACTCATCAAAACCTTCACCTTGGAAAATCTTGATCAGAAAATCACCACCTGGCCGTAGTACCCTACCCGCAAGATCCAGCGCCAATTCGCACAGGAACATCGCCCGAGGCATGTCCACGGCTGCTAACCCACTCATATTGGGGGCCATATCGGAAATCACAAGGTCAACCTCTGAATTTCCGACAGCTTCGAGAATCTGCGCCAGCACCGCATCCTCGGTGAAGTCACCTTGAATGAAGGTCACATCGGGGATGCTGTCCATTTCCAGGATATCCGAGGCGATCAATCGCCCCTGACCACCAATCAGACGACTGGTCACCTGCGACCAGCCCCCCGGGGCAGCCCCCAGGTCGATAACACTCATGCCAGGACGGATAAGGCGGTCCTTTTCCTGGATCTCCAGCAGTTTGTAGCTGGCACGGGAACGGTACCCATCTTTTTGCGCCATTTTGACGAATGGGTCGTTGAAGTGCTCTTTCAGCCAGTTATGGCTAGTTTTGGAACGGGCCACGGGCCACCTCAAAATAAAACGGGTCGTGATTAACTGGGCGGTCCCGGACTCGCTCGGGTAAACTGGCCGCCGCTTTTTACAAGATCAGACGCAGGGGTCAGATTATGCCGCTCACTCAAGAGCAGAAGAAACAGTACAAATCCATTGGCCACCATCTGAAACCAGTATTGACTGTGGCTGACAACGGTTTGACCGAAGGTGTGCTAGCCGAACTTGAACGCGCCTTGAGCGATCACGAGTTGATCAAGATCAAGCTCAACATCCTCGAGCGCGAATCGCGCCTGGAAGCCATTGCCGAACTGTGCAAGGCCGGCAAAGCGGATCTGGTGCAGGTCATCGGCAAGATGGCGCTGATCTACCGCAAGAACGCCAAGGTAAACAAGCAATTGTCGAACGTCCATCGTTTCAACTGACGTCGACTCGGGTCAAGGGTGTGCCTGGCGCACCCTTCCACCCCATCCTGGCACCGGCTGCAATACCAGTACCAAGCCGGAAAATCCCAGAACCAGATAGCTGAACAACTGCCAGCGTTGAGCTTCCGGCAACAGAATACGCACGGCGAAATACATGCCGCACGCATACATTGCCATCAACAGCAGTTGCCCCCGAATATCCCGCCAAAGACTTCTCAATCCTTCGGACTGAATCAGCACCAGCGTCTGTAGAACCAGGCACGCCCCCGAAAAGCCCACCAACAAAGCACTGAGCAGGGTAGAAATCTCTTCGATCAGCAAGGGAGCAAGGCCAATCTGGCCCAGGACGGGAAACAAACCGAGATGCAACAGCCATAAGCCGCCGACCCACAGCATCTGGGTCAGTTGCCAAAGCATGGCGCCCGCATGCAGCGGGCGCCTTCTTTCAGATGTGACGGACTTCGACAATCTCATACTCGATTACACCGCCAGGCGTTTTGACCGCTACCACATCACCCTCTTCCTTGGCAATCAAGGCACGAGCAATCGGCGAGCCGACGGAGATTTTACCGAGTTTGATATCAGCCTCGTCCTCACCAACGATCTGGTAGGTCACGCTTTCGTCAGTCTCGACGTTGGCGATCTCGACCGTGGTGCCAAAGATCACCTTGCCGGTATGAGGAATGGTCGTGACATCGATGACCACCGAGTTCTGCAGACGGCCCTCGATATCACGGATCCGAGCCTCGACCATGCCTTGCTGTTCACGCGCAGCATGGTATTCAGCGTTTTCCTTCAAGTCACCCAACTCGCGGGCCGTACCGATGTCCTGGCTGAGCTTAGGACGCACGACCTTGGTCAGGTGAGCATGCTCTTCTTCCAGGGCGCGAGCGCCCTGGACGGTCATTGGGTATTTATTCATGCCTTCAATCCTGCGTGTAGATCCTGCAAGCGACGCACGGTTTTTTCTGGACCGAACTTCAACGCTTCGCAGATAGCTTCGCCAGCAGCAATGGTGGTGGTGCAGTAGATCTTGTGCTGCAAGGCGTTACGACGAATGGAGTAAGAGTCAGCAATCGACTGACGACCTTCAGTGGTGTTGATGATCAGGGTGACTTCGTCGTTCTTGATCATATCGACCACATGAGGACGACCTTCAGTCACCTTGTTCACACGACGCACTTTCAGGCCGGCCGCCTCGATCAGCTTGGCGGTGCCCGCAGTAGCGACCACTTCGAAGCCCAAGTTGATCAGATCACGGGCCACGCCTGCAACCAGAGGTTTGTCATCGTCACGAACACTGATAAATGCAGTACCACCAGTCGGCAGCACTTCGCTGGCGCCCATCTGGGCCTTGGCGAAAGCCTCACCGAAAGTATCGCCCACACCCATGACTTCACCGGTGGACTTCATCTCTGGGCCGAGGATCGGGTCAACACCCGGGAACTTGGCGAACGGGAACACCGCTTCCTTGACGCTGTAGAAGTTCGGGATGATTTCCTTGGTAAAGCCCAGCTCTTTCAGGGTCTTACCAGCCATCACACGAGCCGCGATCATCGCCAGGGAGACGCCAATGCACTTGGACACGAAAGGCACGGTGCGGGAAGCACGCGGGTTCACTTCAATGACGTAGATCTCATTGCCCTGCAGGGCCAACTGTACGTTCATCAAGCCAACCACGCCCAACTCCAGGGCCATTTTCTTGACCTGCTCACGCATCTCATCCTGGATGTGCGCCGGCAGCGAGTACGGCGGCAGGGAGCACGCGGAGTCACCGGAGTGAACGCCGGCCTGCTCGATGTGCTGCATGATCGCGCCGATCACCACGTCGGTACCGTCGCAGACCGCATCCACGTCCATCTCGATGGCGCAGTTGAGGAAGTGGTCCAGCAGCACCGGGCTGTCGTTGGACACTTGCACCGCTTCACGCAGGTAGCGCTTGAGCTCTTCTTCCTCGTAGACGATTTCCATCGCACGGCCGCCCAGAACATAGGACGGACGCACCACCAGCGGATAACCGATCTTGGTCGCGGCACGAATCGCTTCGTCTTCGCTGCGCACGGTGGCGTTTGGCGGCTGACGCAGGTTCAGGCGCTCAACCATTTGCTGGAAGCGCTCACGGTCTTCTGCACGGTCGATAGCGTCTGGGCTGGTGCCGATGATTGGCACGCCGGCCGCTTCCAGGGCGCGAGCCAGTTTCAGAGGCGTCTGGCCGCCGTACTGAACGATCACGCCTTTTGGCTTCTCAACGCGGACTATTTCCAGCACGTCTTCCAGGGTTACTGGCTCGAAGTACAGGCGATCAGAGGTGTCGTAGTCGGTGGAAACGGTTTCCGGGTTGCAGTTGACCATGATGGTTTCGTAACCATCATCGCGCAGCGCCAGTGCAGCGTGTACGCAGCAGTAGTCGAACTCGATACCTTGGCCGATACGGTTTGGACCGCCGCCCAGGATCATGATCTTGTCGCGGGTCGATGGCGCGGCTTCGCACTCTTCTTCATAAGTCGAGTACAAGTACGCGGTGTCGGTAGCGAATTCGGCGGCGCAGGTGTCGACGCGCTTGTAGACCGGGAACACTTCCAGCTTATGACGGTGAGTGCGCAGGTTCTTCTCGGTCACACCCAGCAGCTTGGCCAGACGCTGGTCGGAGAAGCCTTTGCGCTTCAAGCGGAACATCAGGTCGCGACCGATAGCCGACAGACCCAATGTCTTGACCTTCTCTTCTTCCTTGATCAGATCTTCGATCTGCACCAGGAACCAAGGATCGATCATGTTCATGCCGAAGATCTGCTCGACGGTCATGCCGGCACGGAAGGCGTCAGCCACGTACCAGATACGCTCGGCGCCTGGCACGGTCAGCTCGCGCTTGAGCACGTTCATGCTTTCCGGATTGCTCAGGTCGAGCTTCGGATCCAGCCCGCAAACGCCAACTTCCAGGCCACGCAAAGCTTTCTGCAGGGATTCCTGGAAGGTCCGGCCGATGGCCATGACTTCACCCACAGACTTCATCTGGGTGGTCAGGCGCGCGTCAGCCTTGGAGAATTTTTCGAAGGCGAAACGTGGCAGCTTGGTCACGACGTAGTCGATGGACGGCTCGAAGGAGGCTGGAGTCTTGCCGCCGGTGATGTCGTTGGACAGCTCGTCCAGGGTGTAACCCACCGCCAGCTTGGCCGCGACCTTGGCGATTGGGAAACCCGTGGCTTTCGACGCCAGTGCCGAGGAACGGGACACCCGCGGGTTCATCTCGATCACGACCATGCGGCCAGTGTTCGGGCAGATGCCGAACTGCACGTTGGAACCGCCGGTTTCCACGCCGATCTCACGCAGTACCGCCAGGGAGGCGTTACGCAGGATCTGGTATTCCTTGTCGGTCAGGGTTTGTGCCGGAGCCACGGTGATCGAGTCACCGGTGTGCACACCCATCGGGTCGAAGTTTTCGATGGAGCAGACGATGATGCAGTTGTCCTTCTTATCGCGGACCACCTCCATCTCGTACTCTTTCCAGCCGATCAGCGATTCGTCGATCAACAGTTCCTTGGTCGGCGACAGGTCCAGACCGCGGGCGCAGATCTCTTCGAACTCTTCCCGGTTGTAAGCAATACCGCCACCGGTGCCGCCCATGGTGAAGGACGGACGGATGATGCAAGGGAAGCCCAGCTTGTCGAGGACTGCATTGGCCTCTTCCATGCTGTGAGCGATACCGGAACGTGGGCACGCCAGGCCGATGGACTTCATGGCGGCGTCGAAGCGCGAACGGTCTTCAGCCTTGTCGATGGTGTCGGCATTGGCACCGATCATCTCTACGCCGAACTTCTCCAGAACGCCTTCGCGCTCCAGGTCCAGAGCGCAGTTCAGAGCCGTCTGGCCGCCCATGGTTGGCAGCAGCGCATCCGGACGCTCTTTCTCGATGATCTTGGCAACGGTCTGCCACTTGATCGGCTCGATGTAGGTGGCGTCGGCCATGGCCGGGTCGGTCATGATGGTGGCCGGGTTGGAGTTCACCAGGATGACCCGGTAACCCTCTTCGCGCAGGGCCTTGCAGGCCTGGGCGCCGGAGTAGTCGAATTCGCAGGCCTGGCCGATCACGATCGGGCCAGCGCCAAGAATCAGGATGCTTTTAATGTCTGTACGTTTTGGCATGGGTTGTCACTCAAATCCGCAGGTCAGTCGGCAAGCCGTCTTGAACATTCTCTGAGGCGCCTGAGGGGATTCCGCCGGACTCGCCGGGGCCGCCCTCAAGCGCTGCTCGCTACATTTTCAAGGCGAGCGCTTAGCGTCGCTTGGCCATCTCGTTGATGAAGCGGTCGAACAGCGGCGCCACATCGTTCGGGCCCGGGCTGGCTTCAGGGTGGCCCTGGAAGCTGAACGCGCTCTTGTCGGTACGCTCGATACCCTGCAGGGTGCCGTCGAACAGCGACTTGTGGATCGCCCGGACGTTACCCGGCAGCGTGGCTTCATCCACCGCAAAACCGTGGTTCTGGCTGGTGATCATGACCACGCCGGTGTCCAGGTCCTGGACCGGGTGGTTGGCACCGTGGTGGCCGTGGCCCATTTTCAGGGTCTTGGCGCCGGAAGCCAGGGCCAGCAATTGGTGACCCAGGCAGATGCCGAACACCGGAATCTCGGTCTCGAGGATTTCCTTGATGGCCTTGATCGCGTAGTCGCAAGGCTCGGGGTCGCCAGGACCGTTGGACAGGAACACGCCATCCGGCTTGAGGGCCAGGACGTCGCTCGCCGGGGTCTGAGCAGGCACAACGGTCACGCGGCAGCCGCGCTCCACCAGCATGCGCAGGATGTTCAGCTTGACCCCGAAGTCATAGGCAACCACGTGGTACGGCAGATCGGCGGCTTCGATGGTGGCGTGGCTGTCGGTTTTCAGATCCCAGACAGTCGAACGCCATTCGTAGCTTTGCTTGGTGCTGACGACTTTCGCCAGGTCCATGCCTTTCAGGCCCGGGAAGCCGCGCGCTGCTGCAATCGCCGCTTCTTCGGAGATGTTGTCGCCGGCCATGATGCAGCCGTTCTGAGCACCTTTTTCACGCAGGATGCGGGTCAGGCGACGGGTGTCGATACCGGCGATCGCCACGACGTTGTTGGCTTTCAGGTAATCGGACAGGGACAGGGTGTTACGCCAGTTGCTGGCCACCAGCGGCAAGTCACGGATAACCAGGCCAGCCGACCAGACGCGGTCGGACTCGGCGTCTTCCGGCGTGGTGCCGGTGTTGCCGATGTGGGGATAGGTCAGGGTAACGATCTGTTGGGCGTAGGAAGGATCGGTAAGGATTTCCTGATAGCCGGTCATTGCGGTGTTGAACACCACCTCACCAACGGTTTGACCGTCGGCTCCAATGGCTTCGCCGCGAAAAATGCTGCCATCAGCAAGGGCGAGTATGGCTGGCTTAGTCAAGAAGACCTCCCGTAAATAGAGCCTGAAAGGGCGATCGCAGGTTGCAAAAAAGCGGAATGACGTATAGACACGTCACCCCGCTTCTTCGTCGAATTATCTGCGCGCTTTTAGTGGACACACTAAAGCTGTAGCTTACAGAAAAAGGCTTTTTCGGTCCACCGCTAATGAGCCCTAAAGGCAGAGGAATGCGACAGAACATCGCCTAGCGGTGCGAAGCGGGGCTGAAGGACAGCCTCAACCCCACTTCAGATGCATCTCAACGCAAATCCAGCACATCCTGCATGTCGTAAAGACCGGCCTCGCGACCATCCAGCCACAGGGCAGCACGTACCGCCCCCTTGGCGAAGGTCATGCGACTGGAGGCCTTGTGGGTGATTTCCAGGCGCTCGCCCTCAGTGGCAAACAGCACAGTGTGATCCCCCACCACATCACCACCACGCACAGTGGCGAAACCGATAGTTTCGCGCTCACGCGCACCGGTATGCCCCTCGCGACCATAGACCGCAACCTGTTGCAGGTCGCGCCCCAAGGCATTGGCAATCACCTCACCCATGCGCAGGGCAGTACCCGAAGGCGCATCGATCTTGTGACGGTGATGAGCCTCGATGATTTCGATGTCCGCATCATCACCCAGCACCCGAGCCGCCATATCCAGCAGCTTCAGCGAAAGGTTCACCCCGACACTGAAGTTGGCAGCGAAGACGATGGGAATATCCTTGCCCGCCTCGGCCAGCAATTGCTTTTCCTTGGCGCCCAAACCCGTAGTACCAATCACCATGGCCTTGCCCGCCTTACGGCAGAAGGCCAGGTTCTTGAGCATCACTTCCGGCAAGGTGAAATCGATCAGCACATCAAACTCATCGACAACCTTCTCCAGGCTATCGGACATCGACACGCCAAGACGCCCCAGGGACGCCAGCTCACCTGCATCCGCACCCACCAGCGAACTGCCAGGACGAACGATCGCCGCCGTCAACCCAGAGAGCGGCGAGCGCAGCTGCACAGCCTCGACCAAAGTCTTGCCCATGCGCCCCGCGGCGCCCATCACTGCTATACGTCGCATGCATTACTCCTTACAGATCGCCGAAGAAGCGCTTGACGCCCTCGAACCAACCCGTGGTTTTCGGCGAGTGCGAATTGTCGCCATCCAGCGAACCGCGCAACTCTTCCAGCAGCTCGCGCTGACGACGACTCAGGTTCACTGGCGTTTCCACCGCAACCCGACACATCAGATCGCCAGCACCGCCGCCACGCACCGGAGCAACGCCCTTGCCACGAATCCGGAACTGCTTGCCGGTCTGAGTCCCCTCAGGAATCTTCAGCTTGACCCGACCATCCAGAGTCGGAATCTCCAGCTCGCCGCCCAAGGCCGCATCAACAAAGCTGATAGGCACTTCGCAGAACAGGTGCTTGCCGTCACGCTGGAAGATCGAGTGCTCGCGCACATTGATCACCACATACAAGTCACCAGTCGGACCACCCTGGGTTCCCGCCTCACCCTCACCGGACAGACGGATACGGTCACCCGTATCGACACCTGCCGGCACTTTTACCGACAGCGTCTTGTACTCTTCGACGCGGCCTTCGCCGTGGCACGAATCGCACGGATCGGAAATGATCTTGCCCTGACCATGGCAACGCGGGCAGGTCTGCTGCACCGAGAAGAAGCCCTGCTGCATGCGCACCTGACCAATACCACCGCAAGTCGGGCAAGTGACAGGCGACGAGCCCTTCTTGGCACCCGAACCATCGCACGGCTTGCAATTGACCAGTGTTGGCACACGGATGTTAACCGTGGTGCCCCGCACCGCCTCTTCCAGATTCAGCTCCAGGGTGTAACGCAGATCGCTACCGCGCTGCGCGCCACCGCGAGAACCGCCGCGACCGCCACCGAAGAAATCACTGAACACATCACCGAAGATATCGGAGAAGTTCTGACCACCAAAACCGGCGCCACCACCACCCATGCTCGGATCGACACCGGCATGACCATACTGGTCATAAGCTGCGCGCTTACTGGAGTCGGACAGCACTTCGTAGGCCTCGTTGGCCTCCTTGAACATGTCTTCCGACGCTTTGTCGCCGGGATTACGATCCGGGTGATGCTTCATCGCCAGGCGACGGTAAGCCTTTTTCAGCTCCGCTTCGCTGGAGCCACGCTCCACACCCAATACTTCGTAATAGTCACGCTTTGCCATAAGTCTTTGCACTCTTAAGGACGCCCGGCAAACCCTCCTGAGCTCTGCCAAACTCGCTGAGCCCCAATACAGGCCCGGACCCAACTCACGTCAATTCAACGATCCTGGTCTTGGATAGACGACCTGGTTGCAGGTCGATCATTGCGGTCATCGCAGCCGGAAAGCAGGAGCTTCTCCGACCCGACCGCCAGCGCACAAACGGAAGTTGCACACCATCAAAATTCGCTGACTCCAGACACGCCAACGCGGGAGCAAGCTCCCGCGCGGCGACATCCTACCAGTCACCGCCCAAAGGCAGTCAACCGGCCGACCAACAAGCCATTACTTGTGGTCTTTTACTTCTTCGAACTCGGCATCGACGACGTCGTCGGCTTTTTCAGCAGACTCAGCGTGCGGTGCTGCACCCTCAGCAGGCTGAGCCTGTTCGGCGTACATCTTCTGGGCAACCGGGGCCGAGACTTTCGACAGCTCTTCGACCTTGGCGTCGATGGCAGCCTTGTCGTCGCCTTTGACAGCGGCTTCCAGAGCAACCACGGCAGCTTCAATCGCGGTCTTCTCTTCCGCAGTCACTTTGTCGCCGGCGTCAGCCACCATCTTGCGAGTCGAGTGCACCAGCGCGTCACCCTGGTTACGGGCAGTGGCCAGCTCTTCGAACTTGCGATCCTCTTCCGAGTTGGCTTCAGCGTCACGGATCATCTGCTGGATTTCTTCATCCGACAGGCCGGAGTTGGCCTTGATCACGATCGACTGAGTCTTACCAGTAGCCTTGTCCTTCGCACCTACGTGCAGGATGCCGTTGGCGTCGATGTCGAAGGTCACTTCGATCTGCGGCACGCCACGTGGAGCAGGTGGAATGTCGGTCAGGTCGAACTTGCCCAGGGACTTGTTCTGCGCGGCTTGCTTACGCTCGCCCTGCAGTACGTGAATGGTCACGGCGCCCTGGTTGTCATCGGCAGTCGAGAACACCTGGGATTTCTTGGTAGGAATCGTGGTGTTTTTCTCGATCAGCGCGGTCATCACGCCACCCATGGTTTCGATACCCAGGGTCAGCGGGCTAACGTCCAGCAGCAGTACGTCTTTCACGTCACCGGCCAGAACCGCACCCTGGATCGCCGCACCCATGGCAACCGCTTCGTCCGGGTTGACGTCCTTACGAGCTTCTTTACCGAAGAAGTCGGTTACGGCTTTCTGTACCAGCGGCATACGAGTCTGGCCGCCGACCAGGATCACGTCGTTGATCGCGCCAACGTCGATACCGGCGTCCTTCAGAGCGATGCGGCATGGCTCGATGGTGCGCTGAACCAGGTCTTCAACCAGAGATTCCAGCTTGGCGCGGGAGATCTTCACGTTCAGGTGCTTAGGACCAGTGGCATCTGCTGTGATGTACGGCAGGTTGACGTCGGTCTGCTGGCTCGAGGACAGCTCGATCTTGGCTTTTTCGGCAGCTTCTTTCAGACGCTGCATGGCCAGCGGGTCACCCTTGAGGTTCATGCCGCTTTCTTTCTTGAACTCATCAACCAGGTAGTCGATCAGACGGATATCGAAGTCCTCACCACCCAGGAAGGTGTCACCGTTGGTGGCCAGTACTTCGAACTGATGCTCACCGTCGACTTCAGCGATCTCGATCACGGAAACGTCAAACGTACCGCCACCCAGGTCATAAACGATCACGGTGTGATCGCCCTTGGCCTTGTCCATGCCATAAGCCAGAGCGGCTGCGGTTGGTTCGTTGATGATGCGCTTGACGTCCAGACCAGCGATACGACCGGCGTCCTTGGTGGCCTGACGCTGGCTGTCGTTGAAGTAGGCCGGAACAGTAATGACCGCTTCGGTCACTGCTTCGCCGAGGTAGTCTTCGGCGGTCTTCTTCATCTTTTTAAGGATTTCAGCCGAAATCTGTGGCGGAGCCATTTTCTGGCCGTTCACTTCAACCCAGGCGTCGTTGTTGTCAGCCTTGACGATCTTGTAAGGGACCATCTGAATGTCTTTCTGCACAACTTCTTCGTCGAAACGACGACCGATCAGACGCTTAACTGCGTACAGGGTGTTGTGCGGGTTGGTAACAGCCTGACGCTTGGCCGACTGACCTACCAGAATCTCGCCATCGTTGGCATAAGCGATGATCGACGGCGTGGTACGCGCGCCTTCAGCGTTTTCGATAACTTTTACGTTGCCGTTTTCAAGAATGGAGACGCACGAGTTGGTGGTCCCCAAGTCAATACCGATAATTTTGCCCATGTTAACTCTCCCGAAACTTTGGATTTGGATGCCGCAGTTGTGGTGGCAAACTGCGGTAGCACTTAAACGCTTGACTGTTAGATGGGGGCTCTACAGCCGTTTTCAAGCCTTTTCGTCAATCGAAGGCGAAACCGGTGCAGGCGCCTTGCTGACCACGACCATAGCCGGGCGCAGCAGGCGACCATTGAGCTGGTACCCCTTCTGGAACACTTTGAGAACACTATTGGGTTCTACATCCGCGCTTTCCTGCATGGCCATGGCCTGATGCTGTTCAGCGTTGAACGGTTCGCCGTGAGGATCGATGGCTTCCAACTGATAACGCTTGAGGGTGTCGTGGAACATCTTCAAGGTCAGTTCGATACCTTCACGCATTGGGCGAATGCTTTCGTCGTCCGGATTGGACAGTTCCAGGCCACGCTCCAGGCTATCGATCACCGGCAACAGGTCACCGGCGAACTTCTCGAGAGCAAATTTGTGAGCCTTTTCCACATCCTGCTCGGCGCGGCGGCGGACGTTTTGCAGATCGGCCGCAACACGCAAAGCCTGATCCTGCGCACCAGCCAGTTGCTCTTCGAGCACTTGTACACGAGCCACCAGGTCTTCACCCGAAGCCTCGGGGGCCTGATTGGCGTCTAGATTTTGCGTATCCAGCGTCTGTTCGTCAGCCATGAAATTCTCCTTTCAATATCGTCTGTGAGCCAGGCTCACTCTTCTGCACAGCTATATGGGGTCGCATTTTCAGGGTTCAAGCCCGCAGCCACAGCAAAAGTTGTTCCGACCGGATAAATCCTGTACGCGGGCACTCCCGAGGCACTAAAAAGCCAGAATGACCAAGCAAATCGAGCTAAGGGAAAGCATTGTCAGCCCGAAACAAAACACTGTATAAATAACCAGACATCTAGTTTGGGAGCGGCCTTAATGCTGGTGCACCTGTCCGTACACAATTACGCCATCGTCGAACACCTGGATCTGGAACTGGATCGCGGAATGAGCGTCATTACCGGCGAAACCGGCGCCGGCAAGTCGATCATGCTCGACGCGCTCGGCCTGACCCTGGGCGATCGCGCCGACAGTGGCGTGGTACGACCCGGCGCCGACAAGGCCGACATCCTTGCCACCTTCGACCTGTCGGACATTCCCGAGGCCCACAGTTGGCTGGCCGAGCGCGATCTGGATAACGACGGGCCGTGCATACTACGCCGGGTGATCACCGCCGAAGGACGCTCCCGCGGCTATATCAACGGTACGCCCTGCCCGCTCGGAGACCTCAAGGCCCTAGGCGAACTGCTGATCGACATCCACAGCCAGCACGAGCACCAGTCACTGCTCAAGACCGATACCCATCGGCGCCTGCTGGATGAATACGCCGGCGCCACCGATCTCGCCCGCCAGGTGCAGCTGGCCGCCCAGCGCTGGCGCCAGACACGCCAGGAACTGGAACGCCTGTCCAACTCCGGCGATGAACAACGAGCTCGTCACCAACTGCTCAGCTATCAGCTCGAGGAGCTGGAGAACCTCGGCCTGGGGGAGAACGAACTCGAGGAACTGGAGCAGGAACACAAGAACCTGACCAACGCTGAAACCCTGCTGGGTATTTGCCGACAGGTGGTGGAGCAATGCAGCGAAAGTGATTCCGGCAATGTCCTCAACGCGCTGACCGTCAGCCTCAACCGTCTGTCCAGTATTGGCAATTCATCGGGCTCGCTGGGTGAGGCCACCAATCTGCTGGCCAGCGCACAAATCCAGGTTGAAGAGGCCGTGGGCGAACTAAACCGCTTCCTCGATCACTTCGACGCAGACCCGGCACGCTTGCAACAACTCGAAGAACGCCTCGACGCCATCTATACCTTGGCACGCAAGCACCGCATCCAGCCCTTCGAACTCGCAGCCATGCAGCAAACCCTGCTAGATGAGATCGAGACCCTTGACGCAAACGATGAGTCCATCGAGCAGCTCGGCGAAGAGCTGCAGTCCTTCGCCAGGCATTACCATGAAAAAGCCTTGGAGCTCAGCCAACTGCGCCAGCAAGCTGCGACCGGCCTGGCCAGTGCAGTAGAGATGGAAATTCAGCGCCTGGGTATGCCTGGAGGGCGTTTCACCATCGAGCTTCGCGCCAACACCAGCGATGAGCTGCTACCCAATGGCCTGGAGCAGGTTGAACTGTTGGTCAGCGCCAACCCCGGTCAGCCGCTCAAGGCCCTGGCAAAAGTTGCCTCCGGCGGCGAGCTGTCCCGTATCAGCCTGGCGATCCAGGTCATTACCGCGCAGACCTCGCGGGTTCCCACTCTGGTGTTCGATGAAGTCGACGTGGGGATTGGCGGACCGACAGCGGAGATCGTCGGCCAGTTGCTGCGCCGTCTCGGCGAACGCGGCCAGGTGCTGACTGTGACTCACTTGCCTCAGGTCGCCGCCCAAGGGCACCAGCACCTGTTCGTGCACAAGGTACGAGGCAGCGATGCGACACATACAGCAGTATCCAAGCTGGGCAAGAGCGAAAGGATCGAGGAAGTTGCGCGGATGCTCGGCGGCATCGACCTGACCAAAGAGTCCCTGGCCCACGCCAAAAAGATGGTGGTCACCGCCAAAGCCTGAAGCCTCAGCGCTTCTTTTATATAGACAGAAAGCACGAAGGCGACCCTTAGGTCGCCTTCGATCGTTTCACGACTTTAAAAGTCGCGTGAGGGGCTTACTTCTTCTTGCGCACATACAGCACAAGATTGTGATCCACCAACTCGAAACCGTGCTTTTCGACAATCGCCTTCTGAAGCTTTTCGATTTCTTCGTCGAAGAACTCGATCACTTCGCCAGACTCCACGTTGACCATATGGTCGTGGTGACCGCCATCCGCCAGCTCGAATACAGCGTGACCGCCATCAAAATTATGGCGCACCACCAGTCCGGCTGCTTCGAATTGAGTCAGTACACGGTAAACCGTGGCCAGACCCACATCCTCACCAGCTTCCATCAGCGCCTTGTAGACATCTTCAGCGCTCATGTGCCGCTGCTCGGTGGAGTCGAGCATTTGTAGAATTTTGACCCGTGGCAGAGTCACTTTAAGGCCGGCTTTACGTAGTTCGCTATTTTCAACCATGGTCAGCTTTCTCGCCGATGCTGCTTCGCAGCTTCTCTTAATGCGGGTATGATCGGGGTTTACGTTGTCCCAGCCAAGATAGTGGAAGTCGCCCACCGATGCAAAACACCAAGCTCTTGCTAACCAGTTTCACCTTCGTGGGACTGCTCGCACTCGCCGGTTGTTCATTCCCCGGGGTTTACAAAATCGACATCCAGCAGGGCAATGTCGTGACGCAGGACATGATAGACCAGTTGCGCCCGGGAATGACCCGACGGCAAGTAAGGTTTATCATGGGCAACCCTCTGTTGACCGACACGTTCCATGCCGATCGCTGGGATTATCTCTACAGCCTGCAACCTGGTGGCGGTGAACGCCAACAGGAACGCGTCAGCCTGATCTTCAACGGCAACGACCAACTGGTCAGCTTGGCCGGCGACTTCATGCCAGGCGTAAGCCGCGACGAAGCCCTGTTGGGCAAGGAGAGCGGCAACACCGTTACCGCCCCTGCCGAGAACGCCGAGAAGCCAAAAGCCGAGAAACCGGTCAAACCGGGTTCGCTGCTGGACCAGATCCAGAAGGATGTGGATGGCGTCGAAACCGTACCAGTGCCTACTCCTGAACCACTGGACACTTCTCCGCAATAATTTGTGGCGAATAAAAAAGCCCGGGCATGCCCGGGCTTTTTATTGGCTGTCACTAACGATCACTGTTCACGCTTACGAGACTCGGCCGCCTTAGCGGCACGCAGACGCCGCACCTCTTTCGGATCGGCCAACAGCGGACGATAGATTTCAATTCGATCTCCGGCCTGAACTACATATTGCCCAGGATCGGATACCTGCTTTCCGAAGATTCCCAGCGGACACGCCGCCAGATCCAGCCCCGCAAAATGCTCCTTTATAGAAGAAGCCTCCAACGCTGCAAGCAGAGTCGAACCCTGGGGCACTTGCACACTCAGCAACACCTGGCGGTCGACGGCAGCGTGAACCACCTCTATGACAATCAGAGGCTCAACCATGCAGTTGCTTGGCCCGCTGACAGAATGCGTCCACCAGAGTATTGGCCGCCTGATTGAACAGAGGCCCCAGAGTGGCACGCACCAACGGCCCGGCGTAGTCGAACGACAGATCGAGGCTGATCTTGCAGGCCTTCTCCCCCAACGGTTTGAACACCCATAACCCATGCAGTTGGTTGAACGGCCCCTCTTCCAGGTTCATCTCGATCGACTGTCCCGGCACCAGGGTATTGCAGGTCACGAAACGCTGGCTCATGCCGCCCTTGGCCACCGCCAGGCTGGCACGCATCCGTTCCTCGCTGTTTTCCAGCACCTCGGCCGAAGAGCACCAGGGCAGAAACTCCGGGTAACGGGCCACATCATTGACCAGGTCATACAGAAACTGCGCCGGATAGGGCAAAAGGGCCGAACGTTGAATATGGGTCGTCATGTGAGCTTCATTTCCACAACTGGGCGGCAAACACCACAAGAATGCCGACGGGCGCCACATAGCGCATCAAAAACAAGGCCAGGGTGAACAACAACGGACTACGCAACGACAACTCATCACGAACAGCCTCACGGCCCATCACCCAACCTGCAAACACCACGAAGCACAAACCGCCAAGAGGCAACATGATCCGCGAGGTGAAAAAGTCGATTACGCCAAAGAAATCCAGACCGCCGGCCGCGCCCCATCGATAGAGATGAAAAACACCGCCTTCGTTCACGAAGAATTTGGCCTGCTGCCAGATGTTGAAAGAGAACACCGTTCCCAATCCCACGAACCAGCAACTGAACGCCAGCCAGAATGTCACCCAGCCGCGGCGGATTTTAGTCCTCTCGACGAGATAAGCCACCATCGGTTCCAACAAGGAAATCGCCGAACTCCAGGCAGCAATCGCCACCAGGATAAAGAACACTACGCCCATAAGCTGGCCGAACGCCACATTGCCGAAGGCAAACGGCAGGCTGATGAACATCAGGCCCGGCCCCTCGCTGGGATTCAGCCCGGCAGCGAATACGATGGGGAACAGAGCCATCCCCGCCACCAGCGAAACGAAGGTATCCAGCAGCGCCACACCGACCACGGTGCCAGCCAGGGACGAATGCTTGGGCATGTAGGCACCGTAGATCATGATCGAACCAACCCCCACGCTGAGGGAAAAGAACGCATGCCCCATGGCCGGCAGCAGCCCGTCCAACAAGCGGTCCAGGCTGAAGTCGAACATGAAATGCAGGCCCTGCATGAAATGCCCAGTGGTCATGCTGTAGCCCAGCAGTACCAACAGCATCACGAACAGCAGCGGCATCATGATCCGCAAACTGCGTTCAAGCCCAGCGACCACTCCCTTGGCAATCACCAATGCCGACAGCAGCATGAACAGCGTGTGCCAAAGCGTCAGTCGCCACGGGTCGGCCGTCACTGCGGAGAAGTACACACTGACCTGATCCGCCGTGACACCCTGAAAGTCGCCGCGCCCCATATCGATGATGTAGTCCAGGGACCAACCACCCACCACGCTATAGAAGGAGAGAATCAGCAGTGCCGTGATCATTCCGGCGAAGGCGCCCCAGGACCACCTGGCCGAATGCCCCGCCTCCAGAGCCAGCACCTTCAGGGCATTGGCCGGACTCTGCCGTGCCCGACGGCCAATCAAGGTTTCCGCCAGCATCACCGGCAAGCCGATCAGCGCAATACACGCCAGAAACACCAGGACAAAAGCACCACCACCATAGACGCCGACCATGTAGGGGAATTTCCAGATGCTCCCCAGGCCCACGGCCGAACCAGTTGCAGCGAGTATAAAGACCCAGCGGCTTGCCCAGCCGCCGTGGACAGAGACCCTGTCTGTCGACATCGTTAACGCGCCCAACCGAAAAAAAGAGGCCGCATTGTCCGGGATTCAATCAACCTGCTCAAGCACGCTGCGTCACCGTAGCCGACGCGCGCGCAACTCCCTATAATGCCGCCCCTATGGCTAAACAGAAGAAACACCCAACAGGGACCATCGCGCAAAATAAAAAGGCGCGTCACGATTACTTCATCGAACATCGGTTCGAGGCTGGACTGGTCCTGGCCGGCTGGGAAGTAAAGAGTCTGCGGGCGGGCAAGGCGCAACTGGTGGACAGTTACGTGCTGCTCAAGGATGGCGAGGCCTGGCTGTTCGGCAGCCATTTCACCCCGCTGACCACTGCAAGTACCCACGTCATTGCCGACCCGACGCGCTCGCGCAAGCTGCTGCTCAACCAGCGCGAGCTGGAAAAGCTGTTCGCCGCCGTGCAGCAAAAGGGTTACGCCTGTGTGTGCCTTTCGCTCTACTGGAGCAAGCACCTGGTCAAGTGTGAAATTGCACTGGGCAAGGGCAAGAAGGAATACGACAAGCGTCATACCGAACGCGAGCGCGATTCCGATCGCGAGCTGCAACGTGCGGTGCGGACCAAGGGCAAGGAAGACTGACCTTCCTGCCTTGAGGTCGCTTTCGCCGGCAAGCCGGCTCCTACAACACCCAGGTAGGAGCCAGCTTGCCGGCGATTTGCATTACATGCCCTTGCGCCGTTCGGCCCGGGCTACTCGCTGCACTTCCTGACGCACTTCCTCAAGCACCTCTTGCACATAAAGAATGTGCCGACTGGAAACTTCCCGAGCCTCCTCCGCACGCCCTTCAATAATCGCCAAGTACAGATCGCGGTGCTGACTGATCAGCATGTCGCGAGTTTCCGTGCGCTGCTTGTACATGCCGCCGATGTTGGTCACCACGTTGCGCTTGAGCAGGTCGAACAGGCCGCGAATGGTGTGCAGCAACACCGCGTTATGGCTGGCCTCGGCAATCGCCAGGTGGAACTTGGCATCCGCCGCCCCCTCCTCGATACGACTGACATCGTCGGAGCGAGAATAACAATCCTGCAGCTCCTCGAAAGCTTGAGTCAGCCGCTCACGATCCACCGCCGTCGCGCGCAACGCCGCGTAATAAGCGCAAGACGCCTCCAGGGTATGGCGGAACTCCAACAGATCGCGCTGGGCATCCGTGTTGTTTTCCAACAGGTGCAGCAAAGGATCGCTGAAGGTCGAGCCCAGGGATTCCACCACGTAGTTGCCGCCGCCCTGACGGCTGATCAGCAAGCCCTTGGCCGTCAGTTTCTGGATCGCCTCGCGCAGTGAGGGCCGGGAGACACCGAACTGCTCGGCCAGGGCGCGCTCGGCCGGCAGCCGCTCGCCAGCCTTCAAGGTGCCTTCAAGAATCATCCCTTCCAGACGCTCGACAATATCGTCGGACAAACGGCGCTGGCGTATCTGATCAAACCCCATAACTCACTCTCCACCCTCCCGACCCTTCGCCGGGGGGCTCTATTCTGGCCTATTCACGGCGCGCCAACACCTAGCAGAAGGAAGCCTTTTGCACCGATCAGATGCCCGCGCCGTAGCGCATTCGACAAAAGTTTTAGGGCGGCAAATTGACACACCGCGCACAAGGCTTTTACCCTAGCCAACAGCGATTGTAAATTGGTCTTACCAATTAACCAAGACGCTAGCAGTGCCTGACCAACAACAATTAGGGGCCACCCCATTATGCAAACCTGGCAACAGCTCTATAGCCCGCTTGGCAGCCTCGGCCTGTCCGCCCTCGCCGCCGTTATCCCGATCGTGTTCTTCTTCCTGGCTCTGGCCGTGTTCCGTCTCAAAGGACACGTCGCCGGGAGTATCACCCTGGCCTTGTCGATCCTGGTGGCGATCTTCGCCTTCAAGATGCCCGCCGACATGGCCTTCGCTGCCGCTGGCTATGGATTTGCCTACGGTCTGTGGCCCATCGCCTGGATCATTGTCGCCGCCGTGTTCCTCTACAAACTGACGGTGAAAAGCGGCCAGTTTGAAATCATCCGCAGTTCGGTACTGTCGATCACCGATGACCAGCGCCTGCAGGTGCTACTGATCGGCTTCTGCTTCGGCGCCTTCCTCGAAGGTGCGGCCGGCTTCGGCGCACCAGTGGCGATCACCGCCGCCCTGCTGGTGGGCCTGGGCTTCAACCCGCTGTACGCCGCCGGCCTGTGCCTGATCGCCAACACCGCGCCCGTGGCCTTCGGCGCCCTGGGGATTCCGATCATCGTTGCCGGCCAGGTGACGGGCATCGACGCCTTCAAGATCGGCGCCATGACCGGCCGCCAACTGCCGCTGCTGTCGCTGTTCGTGCCGTTCTGGCTGGTGTTCATGATGGACGGCATGCGTGGCGTCAAAGAGACCTGGCCCGCCGCGCTGGTGGCCGGTCTGAGCTTTGCCATCACTCAGTACTTCACCTCGAACTTCATCGGCCCGGAACTGCCGGACATCACTTCGGCCCTGGCCAGCCTGATCTCCCTGACCCTGTTCCTGAAAATCTGGCAGCCCAAGCGCACCGCCGGTGCGCAGATCGCCGGTGCCACCTCCAGCGCGGCCGTCATCGCCTGCGTCGGCGGCTTCGGTCAGCCACGCAACACCGTCGCTTCGCCCTACAGCCTGGGGCAGATCTTCAAGGCCTGGTCGCCGTTCCTGATCCTCACCGTGCTGGTGACCATCTGGACCCTCAAGCCCTTCAAGGCGATGTTCGCCGCCGGCGGCTCGATGTACAGCTGGGTGTTCAACTTCGCCATCCCGCATCTGGATCAGTTGGTGATCAAGATGGCGCCGATTGTGACCACACCCACCGCCATCCCGGCGGTGTTCAAGCTCGACCCGATCTCCGCCACCGGCACGGCGATTTTCTTTTCCGCGCTGATCTCCATGCTGGTGCTGAAGATCAACGTTAAAACTGGTCTGACCACTTTAAAAGAGACCTTCTACGAGCTGCGCTGGCCGATCCTGTCCATCGGCATGGTGCTGGCGTTCGCCTTCGTCACCAACTACTCGGGCATGTCTTCGACCATGGCCCTGGTCCTGGCGGGCACCGGCGCGGCGTTCCCGTTCTTCTCGCCGTTCCTGGGCTGGCTCGGGGTGTTCCTCACCGGTTCCGATACCTCGTCCAACGCCCTGTTCAGCTCGCTGCAGGCCACCACCGCGCACCAGATCGGGGTCAACGACACCCTCATGGTCGCGGCCAACACCAGCGGCGGCGTGACCGGCAAGATGATCTCGCCGCAATCGATCGCCGTGGCCTGCGCCGCCACCGGCCTGGTGGGCAAGGAGTCGGATCTATTCCGCTTCACCCTCAAGCACAGCCTGTTCTTTGCCACTATTGTCGGCCTGATCACCCTGGCCCAGGCCTACTGGTTCACCGGCATGCTAGTGCACTAAGCAACACCGAAAGAACCGACGCCGCCCTTACCCGCGGCGTCCGCATTCACCACCCGGTCTGCAAGGCTGCTGAAAGCTTGCTGGTTTATCTTTCAGCCGCCGCGACGGACGAATAACCGGGACCACCCGGAGACACGCCTGATGAGCGAGCTTTTCTACAACGCCGTGCCCAATGCGACTCGTGTCGCGCCACCGCTGGCCGCCCCCCGGCAGTACCCCAGCGCGAAGCCGTCGCGGGTTTACCTGTTCGGCACCTGCGTGGTCGATCTGTTCTATCCCGAAGCCGGGATGGACGCGATTCACCTGCTGGAGCGCGAAGGGATTCGCGTGGAGTACCCGCAAGGGCAAAGCTGCTGCGGCCAACCCGCCTACACCTCGGGTTACACCGAGCAGGCGCGCACCGTGGCTCGCTCGCAACTGGCGCTGTTTGCCGGCGACTATCCGGTGGTGGTGCCGTCGGGTTCCTGCGCGGGCATGCTGCGCGAGCATTACGCGGACTTGTTCCAGGACGAGCCCGAAACCCTGAAACAGGTGCAGGCCCTGGCCGCCCGCACCTACGAGCTGGCCGAGTTTCTCCTGCACGTGTGCAAGGTGCAGTTCAAGGACAGCGGCGCCCCGGTCAAGGTGGCGCTGCACACCTCCTGCTCGGCTCGACGGGAAATGAACACCCACCTGCACGGCCGTGAGTTGCTGTCACAGCTGAGCAACGTGGAACGGGTAGAACACAGCCACGAAAGCGAATGCTGTGGCTTTGGCGGGACTTTCAGCGTCCGAATGCCGGACATCTCCGGCGCCATGGTGGCGGACAAGACCCGGGCGCTGAAGGAATCCGGCGCGCATCAGGTACTGAGTGCCGATTGCGGCTGCTTGATGAACATCAACGGCGCGCTGGAGAAACAGCAAGAGGCATTGCGCGGCCAGCACCTGGCGAGCTTCCTCTGGCAACGTACCGGAGGTGCACAATGAGCACCCCCGAGCTGATTCCGACCACCAACGTGGCGGACGATTTCCGAACCCGGGCCCACGAAGCCCTGGGGGACAAACAACTGCGAAACAACTTTCGCAGCGCCATGGACTCACTCATGGCCAAGCGTGCGGCCTCGTTCAGCGATGCCCACGAAAGAGAACACCTACGCGCCCTGGGCAACGCTATTCGCGCCCGGGCGTTATCCAAGCTGCCCGACCTGCTCGAGCGCCTGGAACAGAACCTGACCCGCAACGGTGTGACAGTGCACTGGGCGGAAACGGTGGACGAAGCCAATGGCATCGTCCTCTCGATCATCCGCGCTCACGAGGCGCGGCAAGTGATCAAGGGCAAATCGATGGTCAGCGAAGAGATGGAAATGAACCATGTCCTCGCTGAACAAGGCATTGAATGCCTTGAGTCGGACATGGGCGAGTTCATCGTCCAGCTCGACCACGAGAAGCCTTCACACATCATTATGCCGGCGATCCACAAGAATGCCGGTCAGGTCGCGTCCTTGTTCCACGACAAACTCGGCGTGGAGTACACCAAGGACGTTGACCAACTCATTCAGATCGGTCGCAAGGTCTTGCGACAGAAATTCTTCGAAGCCGATATCGGCGTCTCCGGCGTCAACTTCGCCGTGGCCGAGACCGGCACCCTGCTGCTGGTGGAAAACGAAGGCAACGGGCGCATGTCCACCACCGTGCCGCCGGTGCACATCGCCGTCACCGGGATCGAGAAAGTCGTCGAGAACCTGCGCGATGTGGTTCCCCTTCTTTCACTGCTGACCCGCTCGGCCCTCGGCCAGCCCATCACCACATACGTCAACATGATCTCCGGCCCGCGCAAAGAGCATGAGCTGGACGGCCCCCAGGAGGTGCACCTGGTGCTGCTGGACAACGGCCGCAGCCAGGCCTTTGCCGACAGCGAACTGCGCCAGACCCTGAACTGCATCCGCTGCGGCGCCTGCATGAACCACTGCCCGGTCTACACCCGGGTCGGCGGCCACACCTACGGCGAGGTCTACCCGGGGCCGATCGGCAAGATCATCACCCCGCACATGGTCGGCCTGGCCAAGGTTCCCGATCACCCCAGCGCCTCGTCGCTGTGCGGCGCCTGTGGCGAAGTCTGCCCGGTAAAGATCCCGATCCCGGCGCTGCTGCGACGCCTGCGGGAAGAGAACGTCAAGGCCCCGGACAGCCCCCATCAAGTGATGCGCGGTCAGGGCAGCAAGTACTCGCGCAAGGAGCGTTTCATCTGGAACGCCTGGGCCCGCCTCAACAGCTCGCCGCCCCTGTATCGCCTGTTCACCCTGGCCGCCACCCGCCTGCGCGCCCTCACCCCGAGCAAGGTCGGCCCCTGGACGCAGAACCACAGCGCGCCAAAACCCGCCGCCCGGTCGCTGCATGACCTGGCCCGTGAGCACCTGGACAAGCAGGGAGACCGCTGATGAGCGCGAAACACAATATCCTCGCCAAGCTGCGCAACAGCCTCGCCGGCACCACGCCGATTGTGGATAACTTCGACGAGGCGCTGGTCACCGAGCCTTACAGCTACACGGCGGAACAACGCATTCCGCAACTGCGCAAACAGATGGAAGCGGTGCACACCGAGATCCACCTGAGCACCGGCGCCGACTGGCCTGAACTGCTGGGCCGGCTGTTGCAGGAGCGCCAACTGCCCAGCCTGCTGATCGCCCCGAGCACGCCCCACGGCCAGCGGGTCACCCAGCACTGGGCCGAGCACCCGCAACTGCCGGCGCTCAAGGCCTACGACCGCCCGGTGGAAGAGTGGAAAGCCGAGCTGTTCAACGACACCCCGGCCAGCCTCACCGGCACCCTGGGCGCGATCGCTGCCACCGGCAGCCTGATCCTCTGGCCAACCCGGGAAGAACCGCGGCTGATGAGCCTGGTGCCGCCGGTGCATTTCGCCCTGCTCAAGGCCAGCGAAATCCGCGACAACTTCTATCAGGTGCAGCAACAGATGAACTGGGCCGCCGGCATGCCGACCAACGCGCTTCT
Organism: Pseudomonas sp. BLCC-B112; assembly: GCF_028550695.1. Taxonomy (NCBI): domain Bacteria; kingdom Pseudomonadati; phylum Pseudomonadota; class Gammaproteobacteria; order Pseudomonadales; family Pseudomonadaceae; genus Pseudomonas; species Pseudomonas sp. BLCC-B112. The sequence continues at coordinate 69,626 of NZ_JAQQGK010000001.1, read as the reverse complement.
TGTGTCCGGCCCGTCGAAGACCGCTGATATCGAACAAGTCCTGGCTTACGGCGCCCACGGCCCGAAAGACCTGGTGGTGCTGATCCTGGAGGACCAATGAGCCTACCGGCCGCTTTTCTACGTGATGCCCAGCAACTGATTCCCCAGGAGCGGCGTTTCGACGACCCGCTCTCGACCCTGGCCTTCGGCACCGATGCCAGCTTCTACCGGCTGATCCCCAAGCTGGTGATCCGCGTCGAATCCGAAGATGAAGTGGTCGCCCTGCTCCAGCTGGCCCAGCGCGACCGCGTGCCGGTGACCTTCCGCGCCGCCGGCACCAGCCTTTCCGGGCAGGCCATCAGCGACTCGGTGCTGATCGTTCTGGGGGATAACTGGAACGGCAAGGAGATTCGCCATCAGGGTACGCAGATTCGTCTGCAGCCTGGTGTGATCGGCGCCCAGGCCAATGCCTGGCTGGCGCCGTTCGGGCGCAAGATCGGCCCCGACCCCGCCTCGATCAACGCCTGCAAGATCGGCGGCATCGTCGCCAACAACGCCAGCGGCATGTGCTGCGGCACCGCGCAGAACACCTATCACACCCTGGCCGGCATTCGCCTGGTACTGGCCGATGGCACGCGCCTGGACACCGAGGATGAGGCCAGCGTTAGCGCCTTCCGCGCCAGCCATGGTCCGTTGCTGGAGCGCCTAGCCGAACTAGGCCGCAGCACCCGCGCCAACAGCGAGCTGGCAGCGAAGATCCGCCACAAATACCGGCTGAAAAACACCACTGGCCTGTCCCTCAATGCCCTGGTGGATTTCGACGAACCGCTGGACATCCTCAGCCACCTGCTGGTGGGCTCCGAGGGCACACTGGGCTTTATCAGCGCGGTGACCTACGACACGGTGATCGACCACCCGAACAAGGCGTCGGCGCTGATCGTCTTTCCCGACGTGGAAACCTGCTGCAACGCGGTGACCGTGCTCAAGAGCCAGCCGGTGTCGGCGGTGGAACTGCTGGACCGCCGCAGCCTGCGCTCGGTGCAGGACAAGCCCGGCATGCCGGCTTTCGTCCAGCAACTCTCGGCCAACGCCTGCGCGCTGCTGATCGAGTCCCGCGCCGCGTCCTCATCGCTACTGCACGAGCAACTGGCGCAGATCATGAATTCCCTGGCCGCCTTCCCGGTGGAAAAACAGGTGGACTTCACCGAAGACCCACAGGAAAACGCCAAGCTCTGGGCGATCCGCAAGGACACCTTCCCGGCGGTGGGCGCGGTGCGCAAGACCGGCACCACGGTGATCATCGAAGACGTAACCTTCCCGGTGGAACAGCTGGCCATCGGCGTCAACCGCCTGATCGAGCTGTTCGACAAGCACCACTACGACGAAGCGATCCTGTTCGGCCATGCCCTGGAGGGCAACCTGCACTTCGTCTTCACCCAGGGCTTCAACAGCAGCGAGGAAGTGAACCGCTACCAGGCGTTCATGGACGACGTGGCGCAACTGGTGGCGGTGGAATTCGGCGGTTCGCTGAAGGCCGAGCACGGCACCGGACGCAACATGGCGCCCTTCGTCGAGCTGGAATGGGGCAGCGATGCCTACCAGCTGATGTGGCAACTCAAGCGCCTGCTGGACCCCAACGGCATCCTCAACCCGGACGTGGTGCTCAGCGAAGATCCGCAGATCCACCTGAAGCATCTCAAGCCGCTGCCGGCGGCCGACGAAATTGTGGATAAGTGCATCGAGTGCGGTTTCTGCGAGCCGGTGTGCCCATCCAAGGGCCTGACCCTGAGCCCGCGCCAGCGCATCGTCATCTGGCGTGATATCCAGGCACGTAAACGCGCCGGCATCGACACCTCCGAGCTGGAAGCGGCCTATCAGTACCAGGGCATCGACTCCTGCGCCGCCACCGGCCTGTGCGCCCAGCGCTGCCCGGTGGGCATCAACACCGGCGAGCTGGTGAAGAAACTGCGCAGCGAGCACGCCACTCACACCGGCACCGCCGACTGGCTCGGCTCGCATTTCGCCAGCACCTTGCAGGGCGCGCGCTTCACCCTGCACGTGGCCAACGGTGCGCGCATGCTCCTGGGAGCGCCGCGCCTGAGCAAGCTGTCGGCGAGCCTGACGCGCCTGTCCAAAGGCCGGGTGCCGCAGTGGAACAACGCCATGCCCCAGCCGGAAAAGGCCATTCGCTTCAGCCCGAGCGTCAGCGACGCGCGCCCGCGGGTGGTGTACCTGGCGGCCTGCGTGTCCCGAGTGATGGGGCCAGCAGCAGGCGACAAGGAACAATCGTCGCTCTACGAAAAAACCCGCGGTCTGCTGGAAAAGGCCGGCTATCAAGTGGTGCTGCCGGACAACCTGGACAACCTCTGCTGCGGCCAGCCCTTCGCCTCCAAGGGCTACGCCACCCAGGCCGAAGACAAACGCCAGGAACTGATCGGCGCCCTGCTCCACGCCAGCCGTGGCGGCCTTGACCCGATCTACTGCGACACCAGTCCCTGCACCCTGCGTCTGGTGCAGGACCTGGGGGATGTGCGCCTGGACCTCTACGACCCGGTGCGCTTCATCCGCACCCACCTGCTGGAGCGCCTGGAGTTCACCCCCCAGGAAGCGCCAATCGCGGTGCACGTCACCTGCAGCACCCAGCACCTGGGCGAGAGCCAGGCGCTGATCGAACTGGCCCGGCGTTGCAGCAACAACGTGGTGATCCCCGAAGGCATCCACTGCTGTGGTTTCGCCGGCGACAAGGGCTTCACCACCCCCGAGCTCAATGCCCACTCCCTGCGCAGCCTCAAGGACGCGGTGCAGTATTGCAGCGAAGGCATCTCCACCAGCCGCACCTGTGAAATCGGCCTCAGCCAGCACGGCGGGATCGACTATCACGGGCTGGTCTACCTGGTGGACCGGGTCACCCGGGCCAAAGCGGTCTGACTTCAGGGGCAGGACAACAAGGGGCGGCTTCGCCCCTTTTTTGTGCCTGCTTAAACGCGATAACGGCTGTTCCAGTTCATCGCAAAAAAAACAGAACCCCGGCGCACCGCTGTAGTCCATTTTCCAGGCCCGCACAAAAAGGGCTTAGCCCCACTCGGCCGCCCGTCCTGTTGACCGGCAACGCCGAGCCCCTGCGATCAAGGAGATAACCATGAAGCGTTCCGCACTGGCTGGACTGTTCATCACCGCCGCGATGCTGGCCTCCCCGGTGTTTGCCGCCGGGCAAGAGGACCTGTGCCAGATCAACCTGCAAAAGATCAAGGATGCCAAGGTCAGCACCGAGGCCATGAGCTCGGACTTGAGCAGCAACATCGACGCCAAGGTCCAGCAAGCCACCGCCGAACAGGCCAAAGGCACCGAGGAAGGCACCAAGAACTGCATCTCCCTGACCACCCAGGCGATCCAGCAATTGCAGAACAACACCAAGGGCGGTCAATAGGCCGATACATAGGCCAACCTTCGGGTTGGCCTTCTGCGCTCGCTTAGCGTAGAATCCGCCCACCTGTTGGTAATGCACAACAGGTTCGGGGCCGTTTAGGATTCGACGCCGGTTGCGAAACTTTAGGTGCATGCCGAGTTGGTAACAGAACTCGTAAATCCACTGTTGCAACTTCCTATAGTTGCCAATGACGAAACCTACGGGGATTACGCTCTCGCTGCGTAAGCAGCCTTAGCCCTTCCCCCCTGGTACCTTCGGGTCCAGCAATCATCAGGGGATGTCTGTAAACCCAAAATGATTGTCATATAGAACAGAATCGCCGTGCAGTACGTTGTGGACGAAGCGGCTAAAACTTACACAACTCGCCCAAAGCACCCTGCCCGTCGGGTCGCTGAGGGTTAACTCAATAGACACGGCTAAGCATGTAGTACCGACAGCGGAGTACTGGCGGACGGGGGTTCAAATCCCCCCGGCTCCACCAACTCAACAAGAAAAGACGTCCTTGGACGTCTTTTTTTGTGCCTGAGATCCAGAAAATACAGGGCCTGGGCGCCTAATAGCGTCCACAGACGTCCGACAAAATCCCCACCTTCTTGTATTCCACAAGGTATTCCAAGCCCTTCAGGGGTAGTTTTTGGAATACCGAATGATGTCATAGAGTGCTGAACCGCCTTGATTTAGTAGACGTATTCGAGTGATTGCATTTGGCTGACTCCGTTGAAAAAGTCGGCCATGGTTTCTGCAGAAGAAAATAATGCGTCCGAAGTTGAGTTCTTTACTTCGGCAAAGGCTTCCGAACTCAGATTTCAGTTAGTCGTTTGCAAAAAAGGCGTTTTAACCAGTCACGATTCAATCCGTTTAGGCAGTCCGATTCTCAACAGAATCTGCAGAATGCTGCTTGCTGTGAAATGCGGTAGCCGACCTAAAGCGAACGCTCTATATGTAATCAAAATGTAGTGCACCTTCGCTCCTCTATTTCGACCGCAGGTCAGTCCTATCCCCCATCCTCCCTCTTGTGCTTACGATAACGGGACAGCGAAATCCCCGTTTGGCGCTTGAAGTAGCGACACAAGTAAGATGCGTCGGCGAAGTTCAGTTCGTCGGCCACACGGCCAATAGCCAAGTCACTGTATGAAAGAAGCGCCTTGATTTCCAAGGTTACCTGCCGATCAATCAGGCCCTTGGGTGTGTCATTGAAAAACGCTTTGGTCAACTGCGACAGGTAGAACGGCGTGATATTCAGTGCGTCGGCGTAGAACTTCACATCTCTGTGGCGCACACAATGTTTTCCTATCAATTCCCAGAAGCGCCAACTGAGCATTTCCCTCCGGCTGAATCCCCTGTTTTCTATTTGGCTGGCTGGAAGTTGCTCGGCTATTTTCAAAAAGAGGTTCTGCAACTGATTGCGCAACATGATGCGTTGGTAGGTGGGGCAGGTCTGCGCAATGTTCCGCATCTGCGTCACCCAGCCCTCTATCAACGGCATGTCGTCCCTGGATGGAACGCAATGAGGATGGTCATGCAGAAATACGAACAACGTATTTGGCAGTGGGTAGGCAACCTCCGCGGCAAAACTTTTCGGCATAAGGCAGAAAAACACCTTGAAGCCGCGCGAGCGACGTTTGAGCAAGGCAATAGTGTCCTCAGCCAGCAGCATCACAGCACCGCGCCTAACCGCATGCTCTTTGAAGTTAAGTGTGAAGTGGGCACTACCGGAGAGGCACACCAGCAGCGTCAAATATGCGTGACCGAAGGAAAGCGGTAAACCTAGCCCTTCCGCTAGCGTGGTTTCTCCCATCCGCATCAAGTCGCCAGGAACGGAAAGTTTCGGAATGTGATGCATAGTGACCCAGCGCTACAACAAACAAGAGCCAAAATCCTATCACCGCTTGGCACAGCTGTTTCTAAAAGTACCGAAAAAGCCGAGGTACTGACGTGTACCGATGATATGCCTCCCAATACTCTGTCCTGAACGAATCAATCCATTACGAGTACAGGACATGACACTTAAAACAGAACGACTCTTGCTGCGCCCCTGGCAGGACACAGACGCCGATGATCTATACGAATATGCCAAAGACGCCCGAGTCGGCCCTATCGCTGGCTGGCCCCCCCACACCAGTGTGGAGAACAGTGCCGACATCATCCGTACGGTCTTCAATCACCCCGAGGTGTACGCGGTCGAATTGAAGGAAAATCGCCGTGCTGTTGGTTGTGTGGGCATTCTCATAGGCAGCAACAGCAATTTTGAAATCAGTGAGCAGGAAGGGGAAATCGCCTACTGGATCGGCGTGCCGTACTGGGGTAAAGGCCTGATTCCGGAAGCAGTACGTGAAGTGATGCGACACGCCTTTGAAAACCTGAACCTCAAAGCACTTTGGTGTGGTTACTTCGCCAACAACATCCAGTCCTATGCTGCTCAATCGAAGTGTGGCTTTCGCTTTCATCACACGGAAGAAAACAAATACAACCAGTTCCTCCAAGACTATCGGACAGAACACATTAGCCGTATCACCTACCAAGAATGGCTGGACCATACGAAAGAGTAAGGACACAAACCAAAGGCACCGATGTACGGCGGCCACAACCGACGAACGCAGCCTGGTGACGACGTAAACCGCACGAACGCCGGAGAGGAATTCAAACCTTACTTGGAACTGCACGGAGAGCTAACCGGAATCCCCCCCGCCGCCGCAGCACTGCTGCGAACAGCAACAGCAAGAATGCGAAGCCTTGCCGCAGGACAGCGCCGACCTGTTCGCCGCGCTGCTGGTGAAGGCGCAGGATGAACTAAATACCCATGAAAGTTAATTGAGCCTCATCAACACCCCAACTCAGGAGACTCTATGAAAATCTCACTTACCCAAATAACGCAACAAAACTATGAGGCGATTTGTGAACTGGAGGTCACTGAAGAACAGGAAGACTACGTGGCAAGTAATACCTGGTCGCTCGTTGAGGCTGCGTACAACCCAGGCTACTTCACACGCGCCATAATCGCGGATGGAGAGCCTGTAGGCTTTTTTATGTGGGTGCAGGAATCAAAAGGCAAAGTCTCTATCTGGCGCTTTATGGTGGACAAAGAACATCAGCAGAAATCCATCGGCAGAGTAGCGCTGGGTCTCGCCCTCCATGAAATAAAACAGATCGCAGATTTGAAAGAAATTGAAATTTGCTACAACCCCAAGAACATCGTAGCTAAAGGGTTTTACTCCAGCTTCGGGTTTGTCGAGGTTGGTATGGATGCAGACGGCGAAGATATGCTGGCGAGGATCAGGATTTGAACTTCGCCAAATACAATCCGAGCTTTGCACAAACGTTCTAATTACCTTCAACTCCAATCGCTTTTCATTCCGAAAGCCCTACGCCATGCAAGCTTTTCCCGACGCTGTACTTCGACGATGAGCATGTGACCATCCTCTACACCGCCGGGGACGCACTTCTCGCCGTGGCGCAAGCGCTAGACGATATCGGGGTTCCTGGTAGCCAACCAAACGAAGCACCAACAAAGCGCGCCTTGCGCGGGTTTTGTTGATGCTGGCCTTAACGTTCAGCCACCATCGCCAACCGCCCCTCCCCACTCTCACGGACCGAGCATTGGTTGCCCCAAAGCAGCGTTAAGTCTCTTTCTATTGTGAGAACTTTCCTAGAAACTCCTAGCCGCTTGCGCCTACCCCCTCACCCTGGCTAGCCTCGATCCGTCACTGCACATTCAGTGACCGGGTTTAGCAGCTCGACGTGTAACTAGGCGCATGGCGCCCCCATTACGTGGCGCTTTTTTTGGCTCCGCTTTATGGCGGCCGTGCGCAGGGCACCTTCGGGTGCGCCGGGTTCCTAGTACACCGGTCTGCTAACCTGCGAACGGCCGCCACCCTATCGTTTAGCAGCGACGGTGAAGGCTCCTATCTCTGTACTAGGAGTTACGCCATGAAAAAGCTCGTCCCCGATCCTCCCCACACTGCAGCCCATCGCGGCAGAAACCCCGAGCACGATCTGGCCAATCAGCAGATCCGGCAGAAACTGTCACTTCAGCCTGCCGATGTACCTCTGATCCAGTCACTGAAAAAAACCATCAGCACCCCAGTAAGTCGCGACTCTCTGTTCTCAGTACGCGGCGGCATCAACGCCGAAGAAGCCCTGCTCCACGTCTCCCTGCTGCTCAAAAGCGCCGAAGAAGTCTCCGATGAAATCACCGAGCGCGGCAGTGGCATCGAGCGCGGTCTGATCTGGTCCCTGGTGCACTCGGTGGAGATGGCGCGAGCGGTGGTAGATGCCTTGCTCGATGGCAGTCGCCACAGGCCCTAGAGGTAGCAGGCCTCGCAAAAGCACAGCGCGGCAGCACGACCTACCGCGCTGTTTTGTAGCGCTCGAATGAAGCCGGACACGCACTCAGTCGGGAATGCGCGCCCGGTCCAGGTGTCTGATGCCCCAACAAGGCTGCTGTCCATCGGGATCTAAACCTGCGGACCAGCAGACACCTGCCCGCGGGTTTTCCACAGCGATACCAGCACGCCGCCCAGCAGCAAAGCCAGGGTCACACTCAAGGAAATGACCGCTGGAATCTTGCCGATGATGCCGACCATGAAGATCTTGCCGCCGATAAACACCAGCACCAGCGCCAGGGCGTACTTGAGATAGGCGAAGCGGTGAATCATCGCTGCCAGGGCGAAATACAACGCCCGCAGACCGAGGATGGCGAAGATGTTCGAGGTGTAGACGATGAACGGGTCCTGGGTGATGGCAAAGATCGCCGGGACGCTGTCCACCGCGAACACCAGGTCGGCGCACTCGATCAGCACCAGGGCCAGGAACAACGGCGTGGCCCAGACCACGGACGTACCACTGGCATCGGCCTGGCGGACGAAGAAGCGCCCTTCATGCAGGCGATCGGTCACCCGCATGTGCTTGCGCAGGAACTTCACCAGCAGGTTTTCGCTGAGGTCGGGGTGATCATCGAGCTTGCTGAACAGCATCTTTACCCCAGTCAGCAGCAGGAAGACGCCGAACCCATAGAGAATCCAACTGAACTCGGCGATCAGCGCCGCACCGAGGCCAATCATGATGGCGCGTAGCACTATCACGCCGAGAATTCCCCAGAACAGCACCTCATGCTGATACTGCCGCGGAATGGACAGAAAGCTGAAGATCATCGCCATCAGGAACACGTTGTCCATCGACAACGATTTCTCGATCAAAAAGCCGGTGTAGAAATCCATCCCCGCGTCACCGCCCTTGACCTGCCAGACCCAAAGGCCGAACAGCAAGCCCGCCGCGATGTAGCCCGCAGACAGCAGCAGACTTTCACGAACGCCGATTTCTCGATGCTCACGGTGTAACACCCCAAGGTCGAAGACCAGCAGGCCGACAACGATGCTGATAAACGCGAACCAAAGCCACGTAGCGGTGCCGAGAAACTCAGCAAAAAAGAAGGATTCAAGGGCTGTCATGAGTGCGCCTCCCAGTGTCGAAGTTGTACAAACTGCAACTCCGACATGGCAGCGATTAGCTGTCAGAGGGGCCCGGCGTTGTGAGGAAAAAACTAAATAGCCGCATGGGGTTTCGCAACAATGCAAGAGTTGCAAGTTATGTCTATTTGCAAGACCTCAGTGGCGCTCATCACCTGGCGCCAGCGCACTCGGCGGTCGCCAGTCTGCGGGCTCAATTCGCAGCGGCATCAGCACCGAAGAAGCCCGCCCCGCGTGTTCTTCCTCAAGGGCTCAGGGCCCGCTCCATGATCAACGTCAGCTCCTCGCCCTCGTAATGCTCGCGTACCCGGACAAAACCCAGGCGGGCATAAAAGCCTTCGGCGGTGACCGACGAGGGCACCACCAGCGAGGTCAAACCCGAGTCCAGTGCCGCCTGCTCGACCGCGGCCATCAGTTGCCGGCCCAGGCCATGGCCGTGGTACGCCGGATCGACAAACACCGAACGCACCGCGCGCCCGTCGAGGCTGGCGGTGCCCAGCAATTCCCCGTCCACCAGGGCGACGAACATCTGCCGGCGCTGCATCAGTTGGCGCACGGAATCGGTGGTGAAGCTGGCCTTGACCCGCTCGATCACACTGGCGGGATAGTCCTGGGCATTGCTGGTGAGCAGGGCCGCCAGGATCACTTGGCTGACTCTCGCGGCATCGGCCTCTAGGGCCGGACGAACCTGGCATTCCATGACCACTCCCTGGTTTCAACGCGGATCGCAGTGGCCAAAAATACGACCCGCACCACTCGCTGCCAAGGACTTACTGCAACTGAAACACCAAACAGGGATTGTCATTCAAGCGCCCCTCGTACACCGGCTGCTGGTTTTCCAGCGAGGTGCCCTGGAGCTTCTCTCGATCCTTGCGCGCCACGATCACCCAGGAGCCGTGGGGCAATGTGTCCAGTTGTCCGGGGGCATCGCCGCTGACAAACAGCGGCTGTTCGTCGTGGTCCAGGTTCATCATGTAGCGCACGGCCCAGGTGTCCTGGCCCAGATTGAAGAACACCAGGGGGCCGTGTTCGGCTGCGCGCCGTTGCTCCACCTGGGAAACAAAAACCTGGGTGTCGAATTGCAGGTCCTTGGCCGGGTCCAGCACTGCCACCAGCAGCGTCCATTGCGCCGCCAGGGCCAGGGCACTGAGCAGTACCAGGCGCCGGCCGAAACTGCCCAGGGTCTTGCGCCAGCAGTACAGAGCCAGCAGTTGCAACAGGACAAAGATCGCGATCAGCAACGGCATGGACACCGGCGGCCAGTAACCGTGTTTGTGCCAGCTGTGTTTAAGAACGAGCAGCACCAGGATGCACAACCCCGGCAGCGCACCCACCAACCAAAGGTAGGCGCTGCGCATCTTGCCCATTCTGCCCCGGACCATGAGCAGGCCGTAGGCGGCCACCGCAGCGAACATCGGCACCATGGGCAAGATGTAATAGGCGCGTTTGAAATGCGGCACCGACAAGCCCAGCAGGATCATCAGGCCGCAGGCGCCAAGACGCAGTACCAGGCGCAGCTGCGGGTCGGCATGGCGCCGGAACACTTGGCGACGCAGCATCCACAGCGTCGCCAGGGCCAGGGGCACCACAGGGAAGTAGCGGTACAACGCCAACTGAAAGTAGAAGTAGAACGGCTCGCCACTCTCATCCAGACGCCCGCCCACCTGCATGTGGTAGACCTGCTGCACAAAGGCCTCGCCACCGCTGAGATAAGCCAGCTTCAGCAGCAGCCACCAACAGGCTGCCAGCAACAGCAGACCGCTGAAGCCGTAGCCGAGCACGCGCTTGAACAAGATACGGCGCGCCTCCTGGGTACGGCTCTCGCCCAACAGCCAATAGGTGCAGACCACGCCGCAGACTTCCACCAGCCCCAAGGGCCCGCGAATGGCGAAGGCCAGCACGAACAGCGGCAGCACCATCAGTGGCCGCAGCCGCGAGCCGCGCTGTTCGCCGCTGTGCAGCAGGTAGAAAGCCCCCAGGCACAGCAGTGAAACCATCTGGTCCAGGCACACCGAGCGGGACTTGTCCAACAGCTGACTGGTCAGCGCCGTCAGCAGTACCGCGAGCAGCGCCCAGGTGCGCCCCGAAGGCGCCAGCAGGCGATACAGCAACGCCAGCACCCCGGCCGAAGCCAGCGCAGTGGGCAGGATATTGGCCAAGTGATTGGGGGCGCCGAAGGCCTGGGCAAACAGGTAGCTGAAGAAGGTCGCGGTAGCCGGATAGTCCGGATAGGGCTGGCCGTAAGTGGTGGGGAACAGGCTCGGCCCGTGACGGAACATCTCCTGCAGAAACAGCGCCCAACGGCCGTCGAAACCCTGGGGCTGCTCGTCCCAGATGCCAAAGGTGAACAGCAGCAGGGCCACCAGGTAGATACCCCAGGACTCAATCCCGAAACGCGTTTCTCGAACCATCTTCGCCCCACCAGAAAGTGCCGTGCCATAAGCTCGGCGTAAGGCTGGACATGGTGCGCGCGATACCCCTGAACGGTGACTGAACGAGGATAAGAAACCCGCCTGCGCCACCGACTGTAGCCGCTGCCGAGCCCGCGAGGCTGCGAAAAGGCCCACAGGGCCTTGCCTGACGTTTTCCACATAAACCTGTGATGGCGCGCCTCCTGCGACGGAGTGCCGCCCAGAGCGTTCGCAGCCTGCGGCAGCGGCTACAGGGAACGGCGCCCCAGGGCCGAAAACCGGCGCCAGTCGAACTGCCCCACTGCCAGCGCCAGCAGGATCAGGCCCATGGATACAGCCTCATCGACCCCGACCCGCTGCCCCAGGATCAACACCGACCCGGCCATGCCGAACACCGGGATCAGCAACGACAAGGGCGCCACCCGAGAGACCGGATACTCCCGCAGCAACAGGTTCCAGCCCCAGTAACAGAAGTGCGTTGCCGCATAGACCTGGAACATCAGGGACAAGGCCGCACTGACAGACACCTGCCCGGCCAGTTGCAGAAACGGCGCACTCCCATGGCTTATCCAGGTCAACGCCAGCAGCGGCAACGGCGCAAACAGGCTGGCCCAGACCACGAAGGCGAACACCTCGCGAACCCCACAACGCTTGATGATGACGTTGCCCACACTCCAGCTGAAGGCGCTCACCAGCAGCAAGGCGTAACCCAGGCTGGTGGCGTGCCCGGGGCTGTCGCCGATGATCCGCAGCAGCCCCCACAAAGCAATGGCCGTGGCCAGAACCTGCTGCCAGCGCAGGCGCTCGCCGAACAGCAACACGCCCCAGCCCAGGGAAAAAAAGGCGCTGAACTGGATCAACAGCGAAGCCGTGCCCGGAGCCACGCCCTGCTCAATTCCCAGGTTGATCAGCGCCCACATGGCCACGCCGAAAATCAGCCCGTAGGCCGCCAACCAGGCGAATGCCACCGGCGGGCGAGGTATCAGCCATACCCAGGGCAACGCCGCCAGGGTGAAGCGCAGGGCGGTGAGCAGCAATGGATCGATACTCGCCAGCCCAAGCTTGGTGATGGGGAAGTTCAGGCCCCACAAGGCCGTCACCAGCAAAGCCAGGAACAGGTGTTTTTTCTGCATGTCGCGCGGTCCAGGAAAGGCGGCCGCGAGCAAATCCCCGGCCGGGGCCGAACTATCGCCGGAGCACGCCATGGCCCGCTTGCAGTATCAGGTCAACTATCAGTAGATTCGGGCCATGCACCCTATCGATATCGATCCCTACGAAAACATCCCCCGAGACGCGCTGGTCACGGCCATCGACTATGCGGACGGCCAGTACTTCGCCGAACACCAGCATCGACGCGGGCAATTCGCCTACGCCGCCACCGGGGTCATCAGCGTCTACACCGAACAGGGCAACTGGGTGGTGCCGCCACAGCGGGCCATTTGGGTGCCGGCCGGGGTGACCCATGCCATGCACATGAGCGGGCCGGTGACCATGCTCAACACCTATGTGCGCCCCCGGGCAGCAAAGCGCCTGGGCTTACCGGAGCAATGCGAGGTGCGGGAAGTGTCCGAGTTGCTGCGCCAGCTACTGCTGCGGGCCATGCACCTCCCCACGCTCTACGCCAGGGACGGTGTGCCGGGGCAGTTGATGAACCTGCTGCTGCATGAAGTCGCCAGCATGCCGGCCTTGACCCTCAACGCCCCGCTGCCGGACGAACCGCGGCTGGCCAGGGTCTGTCGCGAGCTGCTGGAACAGCCATCGCTGGAGTTGGGGATCGATGCCATAGCCGAGCGCGCCGGCATGAGCCGTCGTACCTTCACCCGACTGTTTCGCCAGCACACCGGCATCAGTTTCGTCGAATGGCGCCAGCAGGCCTGCCTGTTGGCGGCCGTGGTGCGCCTGGGCCAGGGCGAGGCCGTGACCCGGGTCGCCAGCGACCTGGGCTACAGCAGCCCGAGTGCCTTCAGCAGTGTGTTTCGCAAGGTCCTGGGCGAGGCGCCCAGTCGTTACTTTGCCCGGGCCCGGGCCTGAAGGACCCGAGCCTGAGCGAGGCCGTGCTACAGGAACACGGCGGACAACATCCCCAGCGCACCGAGGCAGAAGCCGATCAAGGCGCCGCGCCCGGGCGCCTGCTGGAACAGCGCCCAGATCACCAGCGGCTCCAGAAGCAGCAGCGACGTCACCGAGACCACGGTGATGATCCAGATGTCGCCAACCGCCACGTAACCCAGCCAGTAGGCCGCCAGCAGGCAGATACCGCCCAGGCACATGATCAGCACCGGCAACGCCAGTTCGGCACCGGAGGTGTTGCCGGAATGGGCCAGCCGCGCCACCACCACTTCACTGTAGATGGCGCAAAACTCGCCCAGCACCATCAGCCCTACAGCAGAAACTCCGAGTAATTCTTTGGACATGTAACAAACCCCTTGGTATTGAGAGCCCGATTTTTCAGCTCCCAGGCATTGATCGCTCCGCTAACGGAGCCTGTATCTCGATGCGCAGGGGTACGGGGCAACTCGGTAATCGTCAGGAACTTGAACATGTCCATCTCCTTCTGGGTGGGTGACGCAAGCCGGGCCCGTGAACAGTCGACGGGCCGCTGCCTGTATAAGGGATTTTCTGCCCCGACGTCATCCACCAGAGAACATTGACCGCGAAAAAACCACGCAAACTCCACAATCAAACCGCCTGCTTGCCGATAGCCTGGGTCCGGTCATCCTCAGCCTGAAGCCCGTGCCCACCATGCCCCAAACGTCCAATTCCGTTCGCACCCTGAGCCCCTATCACTGGATCGCCACGTACTTCATCGGCGTTGCGGGACTGGCCTTGGCCCTGATGCTGGTGGTCAATCTGATCCTGCTGAGCACCAGCCAGACGCCGTGGCAATCGCTGCTCAACTCCCTGTCGTTCAGCGTGGCGGTGCTGATGGTGAGCCTGGTGCTGATTACCCTGATCGCCGCCTTGCCGTGCATCCTGTTCTTCTGGCTGGCCCAGCGCTTTATCTGGCGCCGCCTGTGGATCTACCTGGTGAGTGGAGCCCTGGCGGCGCAGTTCGCCATTCCCGTGATGACCCAGATGCTCCCCGAACTCTTCAATCTCCCGCACGGCGTCAGCGCTGCGCTGCACTATTTACAGCTGGCATCGATGTTCGGCGGCTGCGGGGTGTTTCTGGGGGTAGTGTTCTGGTGGCGCAGCGGGCGTCACTTGCGCTGAGCCGAGCCTTTATTCACCACCGGCCCGACGCCAAGCAACCCGCCCCTTGAGCAGGGCCAAAGCAGCCACCCATATAGCGATCTTTTCCATGTCCGTAACAACTCCACCCCAACGCAGCGTGCAGCCAGAAGACTGGTTCGCCGCCTACTTCATCGGCGTCACGGCCATGGCCGTGATCCTGGCCTTGCTGATCATGCTGGCGATGCTGGCCAGCGCCGGCTCGTTGAACGCAGACATCATTACCCAGACGCTGTTCGTGGGCCTGCTGACCCTGGTGGTCAGTGGCGTGCTGATCGGCATTATCACGGCCCTGCCCTGCGCCCTGTTCTTCTGGCTGGCCCAACGGTTTGCCTGGCGCAATGTGCTGATCTACCTGTTCTGCGGTGCACTGGCGGCGATGCCGACCATTCCCGTGGTAGCCAGCCTGGTGCCCTCCAGCTTCTATACCGACCGCTACGAGGATGAACCGCTACCCGACGGTTTGCCACGCTACCTGCCGCTGGCGCCATTGTTCGGCTGCTCGGGGGCTTTTCTGGGGCTGGTTTTCTGGTGGCGCAGCGGCCGTCATCTGCGCTGATCAACTCCCCAACACCGCGCGAGCCGGTCCGCCTGAGCCCTCAAGACCGAACCGCACCTTTTCCCCCTACTTGTTCACAATTTGTTAAGAGTTGCCTCCGTATACTTTTGCGCTTGCCCGCGGCCTTCCGGCTGCGCCCCTCGATCTGCCGGCGCAAAATTCATGTCACGACCCGCTCCGCTGTTGTTCCTGCTGGCCTGCCTGCTGTTCTTCTTCGCCCTGGGCAACCACCAGTTGCAAGGTTCCACCGAAGCCCGGGTCGCCGGGATCGCCATGGAAATGCACCTGGATGATGACTGGGTCACGCCGCGCCTGTTCGGCACGCCGTTTCTGGAGAAACCGCCCCTGAGCCTGTGGCTCGACGCCGGAGCCATCCGCGCCTTGGGCGGCACGCCGCTGGCGGTGCGCCTGGCCTCGGCCTTCGCCGGGCTGATCAGCGTGATGCTGCTGTACGCCATGCTGCTCCGCTTCGGCCGGCCGGCCACCCTGGCCGCGGTGGCCGGGCTGATGCTGGCGACCATGGCCAGTTACTGGAGCAACGTGCGCGGCGTGGGTGAAGATGCCCTGCTCAGCCTGGGGGTGACCCTGGCCCTGCTGGCGTTCTTTCAGGCCCAGCGCCGTCAGGCCGAGCAGCAACCGGCGCTGCTGGCCTGGCTGGCGTTCGCCGTCGGCATTGCCATCGCCACCCTGAGCAAGGGCGTGCTGGGCCTGGCCATGCCGGGGGTGGTGATCTTCGCCTACCTGCTGGCCGACAGCCTGATCGAAAAACGCTTCACCCTCAGCCACTGGTTGCGCCCCGGGTTGCTGACCCTGCTGGGCCTGGTGCCGCTGATGATCTGGCTGTACCTGCTCTACCAGCGCGGTGGCCTGCAAGCCCTGGGCGAAGTGCTGTGGACCAACAGCGTCGGGCGCTTCGGCGGCTCCTTTGTCGAGGCCGGGCACTACGAACCCTTCTATTACTACCTGGCCAAGCTGCCCCAGGCCTTCCTGCCGTGGAACATCCTGGTCTACCTGGGGTTGTGGCACTTTCGTAAAACCCTGGTGCAGAACCGCTACCTGCTGTTCTTCAGCCTCTGGTTGCTGGCGCAATTCACCCTGCTGTGCCTGGCCTCCAGCAAACGCACGGTGTACCTGATGTCCCTGACCCCGGCGGCGGCGGTGCTGGCGGCGGAATATGCCGCGGTGCTCTACCAGCGCCTGGCCCCGCGGGCCCTGGGCACGGGTTTCTGGAGTGCCGTGGGGCGCCAGCGCAAGGGCTTGCTGATAACGCTCATGGCCCTGGTGATCGGCGGCTATCTGGCCAACGCTCAATGGGCTGCGCCCAAGGCCGACCGCAAGCTGTCGTTCGTTCCGGTGACCGACCGGATCATGGCGTTGCAGGGTAGCGGGCACCAGCTGGCGCTGTACCAGGCCAACGAACGCATCGCCGGCGCCAGCGTGTTCTACACCCAGAGCCTGCTCAAGGACCTGCAGACCGAGGCGCAGTTGCTGGCCTTTCTCGCCGAATCGCCGCAGCACATGGCGGTACTGGGCGGCGCCGAGGCGCCCAAGCCGCCGTTGCAGATCCAGCAGACCCTCATGGTCGGCCGCCAGGCCTACTACTTCGTCAGCCTGGCGCCCGCCGGCTGAAGCGCAAAAAAACGGCACCTGAATCAGGTGCCGTTTGCCCATCCCCGCCGCCCATACCCCTTGAACCCTTTCCCGCTGATACCCGCACGCCGCCCTTGAAACCATGACTCCTGCCCAACGACGGGCAATCCACCCAAGGAGTCAGTCATGAGCATCACCGTTACCACCTCCACCCTGGACCAGGCCGTCGCCCAGAAGCGCTTCGACGATGCCTGCCGCTACCTGCGCCAATCCGATCTGGCCAACTTCCTCCTCGACGAGCTGATCGCCGTCAAAGAGGAACTGACCGTGGAAGTCACCAACTCCTCGGCGGCGGACAAGACCGACCGCTGGATTCCTCCGGCCGCCAACTCCACCACGTCCGCCGGACGCGTGGTGTGGAACCTCAAGTCCCAGGTGTACGCCATCGAAAAACAATACAAACAGCCGGACCTGAGCAACTTCCAGAAATTCCTCGCGCTGTTCGCCAGTGACCGGGTCGAGCGCCTGTCCCCGGCCCTGGTGCTGATGCATGAGTTGGGGCACGCCTGCCAGTTCCTCACCAACAAGGCCGAGTTCCGCAAGCAACTGGCGGACAAAAACATCCTTGAAGTGGAAAACATCAACGTCAACGCCATCGAGAACACCGTGGCCAAGGAGCTGACGGCGAAAAACAACAAGGAAGGCCTGCGCTGGGACTACCTCGACGCCCGCTGAGCCTTGTCCCCCGGCGATGCCCTGTCGCCGGGGTCCTCCCTGTGTTCGTGTCGGGCCCTAGCGGCCTGCAGAAGGAGTTGCCCCATGTTGATTCTGCGTTCACTGATCATCGGCCTGAGCCTGTTGGCCAGCGCCGCCCACGCCCTGGAAACCACCAGCACCCCGGCCGAAACCCTGAAGGCCTACGCCGCCACCCTGGGGAGCACCGCCGGCAGCAGCCAATGGCAGCAGCTGTGGAAACGCGCCCGGGACCAGGGCGCTTTCAATACCGCGGGCGAACAACCGCGCTTCACCATCACCCAGGACAAACTGCCGGACATGGCTCGCACCACCTTGAGCAATGCCAGCAGCGTAACCGCGCAAAACACCACCCAGGCGCTGTACCGCCATGAGTTTGCCACGCCCATCGGCCAGGCCCAGGGCAAGTCCCTCAAGGCGCTGTGCCTGTTGGTGGATTGGCGTTCGCTGCCCACCGGCACCCGGCCCGATGACACCAGCCACATGGGCAGTGCGAGCCTGCTGCAAATCATCCCCTGCCCCTGAAACCGACAAGCCGCCCAGGCCGTTAGCCTGGGCGGCAAGGCTCATGAAGCGATCTGCGAGCTCAGCAGATCGGCCTCCTTGCGCCGACGAGTGCCGTAGCTGTCGCCAAAGTTACGCAGGTTGGCCAGGGCACTGGACCAGTCGCGGGCCACCACCTGGGCCCAAAACTTCGGCGTGCGGCTGGCCAGGTCGCCGTACTGAAAGGCCACCGAGGCGATCACGGTCTGCATCGGTGCCGGCAGTTGGGCGAAATCCACCCCGCTGGCCTTGGCGTAGTTCGCCGCCAGGCGATCGACAAAGGGCGCCTTGAACGCCTCATCGATCAGCTCGGCCTCGTCACTGCCGATGCTCAAGGGCTGGCCATCGAGAAACGCCTTGGCCTTGAGCCCCGTCAGGCCCAGGTAGGGCGTCAAGCGCCGCACCAGATCTGCCGGCAGATTGAGCGCCTGCAAATCCTTCACCCCTCGCTGCCCCAGATCGAAGCCCGTGCCCACCGTGACCCCGCTCTTGCTGTTGGCCGCATCAGGCACATAACCGCGGGTCATGGCACCGCCTTCCAGAGCGGCGATAAAACTGAAATCAATCGCATAGCGTGACATGGATATTTCCTCCTCCAGTTGAAGAAAATCCAGTGCATCACCAGCGACCGATACAACATCAGAATGTAATAGTTCCCTTTAATAGGGGGGAAATTTCCCACTGAACAGAGGACGACACACCTCCTTAGGATCGAACCAGCTGTATTCATAATTCCAAGGAGGTACCAAATGGACGTGAAAGACCTCAGTCTTATCGATATTCGCCAGCTACCCCATTCACTCCAGGCCCTCATCGACTGCATCGGCCTGGAAAACGCCTACCGCCTGACACGTGAATACGGCGGCCGTCCTAAGTACATCCCCAAGCACGCCGAACGCACTTCGCTGGCGCTGATCCTGCCTCCCGATGCTCTCAACGCCCTGATCGAACGCTTCGCCGGACTGGCCCTGGAGATCCCCAAGGCCGACCACTTCTGCCGGCAGATCCGCAATCAGCACATCCAGCTGGAAAGCCTGGGAGGCATCTCCCGCAGCGTCCTGGCAGACAAGTACGGCCTGAGCCTGCGGCAGATCGGCAACATCCGCCGCCTGGAAGCCAACACTCACCGGTAATCGATTCCCGCTGAATCGGCGGCGCGGGCTTGCTTAAGGTGCAAGGGCGCAACTCGCGCATAAACGATAAGGAGATTGACCATGCCAGATATCGACAAGGGCTTGATCGGCGGCGTGATTGCCGCCCTGCCCCTGGACAAGATGATCACCGGTCCGTTGATGGCAATGATCCAGGCGCAGGTCGCCGCGAGCAAAGCCTATGCGGACTTCCTCATGGGTGTGTGTATCCAGAACGGCCAGGCGGTATCGGTGCAGTTCGACTACGACGAAACCCTGGTGGATGACCAGGGCGTCTACAAGGGTACGGTGAAGAAGTCGATGCGCATCCCGCTGCTGGCGGCCATCAGTCACCCCAACATCACCATCGAGGAAGGCTCCATCGAGTTCGAGCTGACCATCAGCCAGATGGCCGAGGACACCAGTTCCACTGAAGCCTCCGGCAGTTTCGAGGCGAAGATGGGCTGGGGCCCGTTCAGTGTTTCGGTCAAGGGTGCGGCGAGCCACAAATCCACGCAGACCCGCAAGACCGACACCCGGGCACGCTACGCCATCAGCACCAAGATCGTCCGCCAGGACCCACCGGAAGCCCTGATGCGGGTGATCGACTTCCTCACCGACGCCGCCACCAAACCGGTGATGCTGCCGAGCGCCACCGCCACCGACACCGACAAGCTGCCCACCGCCAACGCGCTGAAAATGCCCGATGCTCCGGCGGAAAACAGCGGCAACAAGCCCTGACAACCACGCTTGACCCACCCGCCCCGCCGCCACGGCGGGGCACTTCAGCCATCGAACAAGGAGCATGATCCATGGCGTTTTTTTCCCGTCGCAAGGAGCCCATGTCCGCCAGCGACCTGAGCCACATCACCCGTGGCATGCACCAGGCCGCCGCTGCGACCCACAACCTGATCGCCCAGCAATACATCAAGTTGTTCGACCAGTTCTTCGACTACAACGTCAACGACCTGGGTACGCCGATGAAGGCCAAGATGGTCGAGGTGGCCCTCAACGAACAGCACATCATCAACGTCCCGTTGATTGCCCTGGTCTCGCCCAAGGGCCTGGCCCTGCACAAGATGACCGTCGACCTGTCGGTGCGCATGCAGGGCACCGAACTGCAGAAGGCCAGCCACGACCTGGAGAATGGCGAGCTGCAGAGCGAGAAGTTTTTCGTCACCTTCGGCAGCGGCAAGCGCGAAGGCCAGGAGCGCGACCCGGACGAAGTGCAGATCTGCATGGAGTTTCGCGACTGCGAGCCGCCGGAGGCGATCCAGCGCCTGATCGAGGAGTTCACCAATCTGATCAGTCCACAACGGATCAATGAAGGTCCTGCGCCCGGCGCGCTGGCTACTGCGGCAACCCCTCCCGCAGATCCGGACCTGCTGGCCCCCTGAGCCTGATCACCGGCCGCGACGGCCGGCCCCGGGGGCCGTCAGGGCTTGAGGTTTACCGAACGCCAGTCACTGGCCTCGATCATCCCGAGCATCTTCGGCGCCCCGTTGAGGGTATCGGTAGACACGAACAGCGAGGCGCCGTAACCCAGGGTCGGGGTCGACAGTTTCAGTTCCTGCTCCAGTTGGTCCACGCATTCACTGTGGGTCACCAGCACCAGATTGCGGCCACGTTGCCGTGGGCCAGATCCGGCACCGCCGCTGGCTTGAGCAGGTACAGACTCAAGGGGAGCAGCAGCAACACGCCCAGCAGCGCCAGTGCATTCTTGTAACGGACCAGGGAACGCCTATTGGCCACCGCCAGCACGAGTCTTGTAACCACAGTCCTGCCGCCCTTTGAGGGTGATCCGGTTTTTTGAGCAGCGCGTAGCGAGGCTACAGAACCCGGATGACAATTGAGCGCTGCCGGGCACGCTGGCAGCAACCGGACCGACTCTAGGGCGCACACCGTGGGGGAGCGGTGAAATCAATGTGAAAAAAAGCTCAACGCACGGGTGGTTCATCCCGCAAAATAACCGTCCATCGCCGAAAACATTGTCTTGGGACAATGCGGACGAAATCGTTTCAGCTATGGCACATCCCGCCGATACACCCCCTACAAAACACCTTGCTGGTCACCAACAACAACAATCTTCCAGCCAACTCAAGATCAAGAAGAGCTATGTTCCTGGAGGAATTCAATGAGTAGTTGGTTTGCCAACATCAGCGTCAACCTTAAGCTGGGCCTGGGTTTCGGCCTGGTCCTGGCCCTCACCGGCATCCTGGCACTGACCGGCTGGACCAGTCTGGGCAACCTGATCGACCGCAGTAACTGGATGAGCGACATCACCCAGCTCAACAGCGGCCTGACCAAACTGCGGGTCACCCGTCTGCAGTACATGCTGGCCAACGGCGACGAAACCGCCGCCCAGGGCGTGCAGAAGACCCTGGATGATTTCAGCGCCCAGCAGAAAAAACTCCTGGCCACGTTCCAGAGCCCGGAAAACATCAAGCTCCTGCAAGGCCTGGGCGCGACCATCAGCGCTTATCAGGACTCGCTGAACAAGATGCGCAATGCCTACCGCACCGGCGACGCTGCGCGCCTGGCGATGAACCAGAACGCCGAACGCGCCAATGACCTGATCAATGGCATCAACACCTGGGTCAAGCAACTGCCACTGAGCGACGAGCGCTTTACGCAGTTCCAGGCCATCACCCAGGCCAAGGAAGCCTTCCAACTGGCGCGCTATGAAGTGCGCGGCTATGTCACCACCAACAACCCGGACACCGAACAGAAAGCCGTCACCCAGCTCAACGCGGCCATTGCCGAAATGGATCAGCTCAAGAGCCATTTCAGCAGCACCCAGCGTGATGCCCTGCAACAGCTGGAAACCGCACTGAGCGGCTACCGCAGCTCGCTGCAGGCCTTCAAGGTCGCCTTCACCGACGCCGTGCAGGCGCGCAAGGAAATGACCGAGCAGGGCGCCGACATCGTCAGCCGCAGCGACGCCCTGTACCAGATCCAGCTGGAGCGCCGCGATATCGAAAGCGCCCAGGCCCGCAGCCTGCAATTGATCAGCACCCTGCTGGCCCTGCTGGTGGGCGTACTGGCTGCCGTGATCATCACCCGGCAGATTACCCGTCCGCTGCGGGAAACCCTGGCCGTGGTAGAGCGCATCGCTTCGGGCGATCTCACCGAAAACCTGCGGGTGACCCGTCGCGATGAACTGGGCGTGCTGCAACAAGGCATCGTGCGCATGGGCGTGACCCTGCGCGAACTGATCGGTGGCATCCGCGACGGCGTGACCCAGATCGCCAGCGCCGCCGAAGAGCTGTCCGCGGTGACCGAAGAAACCAGCGCCGGGGTCAACAGCCAGAAAGTCGAAACCGACCAGGTGGCCACCGCCATGCACGAGATGACCGCCACCGTGCAGGAAGTCGCGCGCAATGCCGAACAAGCTTCCCAGGCCGCAGCCGCCGCCGACGGCGAAGCCCGCGAAGGCGACAAAGTGGTGGCCCAGGCCATCGAGCAGATCGAGCGCCTGGCCAGCGAAGTGGTGCGCTCCACCGATGCCATGACCGTGCTGCAACAGGAAAGCGACAAGATCGGCAGCGTCATGGACGTGATCAAGGCCGTGGCCGAACAGACCAACCTGCTGGCGCTGAACGCCGCCATCGAAGCCGCCCGTGCCGGTGAAGCCGGTCGTGGTTTCGCCGTGGTCGCCGACGAAGTGCGGGCCCTGGCCCAGCGCACCCAGAAGTCCACCGAAGAGATCGAAGAACTGGTGGCCGGCCTGCAGAACGGCACCCAGCAAGTGGCCACGGTGATGAACAACAGCCGCAGCCTGACCGACAGCAGCGTCGAGCTGACCCGCAAGGCCGGTGCCTCGCTGGAAAGCATCACCCGCACCGTGTCCAACATCCAATCGATGAACCAGCAGATCGCCGCCGCGGCCGAGCAACAGAGCGCCGTGGCCGAAGAGATCAGCCGCAGCATCATCAACGTGCGCGACGTGTCCGAACAGACCGCCGCCGCCAGCGACGAAACCGCCGCCTCAAGTGTTGAACTGGCGCGCCTGGGCGGCCAGTTGCAGATGATGGTCAGCCACTTCCGCGTCTGATTCGCGGCACGCCCCTTCGGTCCTGTAACCGCTGCCGCAGGCTGCGACAAGGACCGAAGGGCCTTCCTAGGCCCTCAAGAGCTTGAACAAGGGTGGCGGCTGCGTGCAGGCCTGCAATGCCAGGAAGAAGCAAACCTGGTGGATCCGAAAATCCGCCAGCACGCAACCGCCATTAATTGACACGGCTACAAGCGTGATTGCAAACACGCTTGATGTACCACTACCGGTTTAGGTTAGCCCGGTCCCTGCCGGCGACGTCCTGCCCTACCCCGCCGGTTTACTAGCGCCATCCAACAGCGCATCCACCACCGCCCGCGCCATCTCCACCGAATGAATCATCGACCAGATCAGCCCGCGCTCGATGCCGCTGGCACTGGTGATTTCGTCGGCCGTCTCTTCCGCGCACTTGAGCAGCAATGAAACGTGCAGCAGCGCCTCTTCGGCATTAAAGCCTTCACGTACCGCGAACAGCGGGCGACCCTCGCCATCCCGACAACCAAAGCGGGTGCTGCCAGTGGCAGTGAAGTGCTCATGCAAAGGGGGCGAAAGCGCGGTGTTTTGCAGCGCCTGTAGCAAGGTCTTGTTGGATTCTTCCAGCGCAGTGATCAACTCACGGCTGGGTTGCAGAACGGGTGGATCGGGAACGATTTTCTTCACGGCAAAACTCCTGGAGAAGTTGAACCGCCACGCATCGCTACCAAACGATCAAGGTGGCGGCCATACGCAGGTTGGTAGACCGGGACTCCAGGAAACCCAGCGCACACGAGGTGCCCT
Source organism: Pseudomonas sp. BLCC-B112 (assembly GCF_028550695.1). NCBI lineage: Bacteria > Pseudomonadati > Pseudomonadota > Gammaproteobacteria > Pseudomonadales > Pseudomonadaceae > Pseudomonas > Pseudomonas sp. BLCC-B112. Next base: position 45,710 of record NZ_JAQQGK010000001.1, on the reverse strand, counting down.
GCGCACAGCCGCCATAACACGTCGACAGATTAAGGCCTGTCGAAAGTCAGCGGCGCTTGTGCCTGAAGTGATGCGGGCTACCAAACCCGATCGCTGAAATGCAGCGACGGCCGAAGACTAGCCCTGGACATTCGATAGGCACAAGCCATGCAAACAGTTGAAATGTAACGGGTGGATTCTCGCGGAAATGCCCTACAAATCAAAGCGAAAATCCGCCATCAGAGGCAAACTTTATCGCATCCCTGTAGCCGCTGCCGCAGGCTGCGACAAGGCCCGCAGGGCCTTCCGAGGCCCTCAAGGGCGGCGTCCCCTTCGGGGCCGGTCGCAGCCTGCGGCAGCGGCTACAAGAAGCGGGGTCGCCGGCCATTTACAGCACTTGGGGTTTGCCCTTACCTTTCCCGGTCTGCGTCCTGCTGTCCGAAGGATCTGTCACCAGGAATATCTCGATGCCCAGCCTCGGTTTTACCTCGGTCCCACCCTTGCTCAAATATCTGCTCTATGCCGAACAATTGGGTATTGCCACGGCGCCGGCGCTGGTGGCGGCGGGGCTTGAGGCCGCGCAGTTGAACGACACCAGTCTGCGCCTGCCAGTGGAGGTACATGAGCGGTTGCTCGACTACTTCTGCCAGCATTCCGGCGACCCGCTGTTCGGGCTCAATTCGGCGCGCTTCGTCAAACCCAATTCCTGGAATGTGCTGGGCTACATCACCATGAACTGCGCCACCCTGGGCGAGGCCATGGGCCGCATCATGCCGTTCGAAAAGCTGGTGGGGGACATGGGCACCAGCCGGGCCGAGGTGGCGGGCGGTCAGGTGCGGTTGATCTGGAGCTGCCGTCATCGGCGCCCGGACATTCGCCGGCATCTGGTGGAAAACGTGCTCGCCTCCTGGCTGCTGTATGCGCGCTGGATCGCCGACTCGCAGCTCTCCCCCACTGCGGTGTGGTTCGAGCACTCGCTGCCGGAGTCGGCCGAGGTGGCGCAGTACGAGGCCCTGTTCGGCTGCCCGGTGCTGTTCGGGCAAGCCTGCTCGGCCCTGGTGGCACCGCTGCACTACCTGCAGTTGCCCTTGCGCCAGGCCGATGCGCGGCTGCTCAAGACCCTGGAGGATCACGCCCAGGCGATGATGGCCTCGTTGGCCGATGCGCCCCTGGCGTTGCAGGTGCAAAACGTGTTGCGCCAGTTGCTCAAGGACGGTCTGCCGCGCAAGGAGCAGGTGGCGGAACAGTTGCAGATGTCCGAACGCACGCTGCAGCGCCAGCTGCAACAGGCCGGCACGTCCTACCAACAGATTCTTGATGACTTGCGCCAGGAGCTGGCCGAGCACTATCTGCGCCACAGCGAGCTGTCGATCCAGGGGATCGCCGATTGCCTGGGCTTTACCGAATCCCGTTCATTTCACCGCAGCTTCAAGAGCCGCACCGGGTTGACCCCGGGACAGTTTCGTCAGGCCGCGCTGAACGCCGGCAAGGCCTGAGCCCGCTCAGACGCTGATGGCGTTGGTGAACACCAGCCGATTGCCGAACGGATCGCTGATGGTCATGTCCTGGCTGCCCCAGGGCATGGCCTGGATCTGCGGATGGGAAAAACGGTACTGCTTGGCCAGCAATTGCTGCTGGAAGGTTTCCAGTTCATCGGTCTCGATCCGCAGCGCCGCGCCCGGGGTGCAATCGCCGTGATGCTCGGACAGGTGCAGCACGCAATCGCCCCGGGACACCTGCATGTACAGCGGGAAGTTGTCCTCGAAGCGGTGCTGCCAATCGAGGTTGAAGCCCAGGAAGTCCAGGTAAAACTCCCGGGCCTTGGCTTCATCGAAAATCCGCAGGATGGGGGTGGTTTTGCCAAAGCTCATTGCATGACTCCCTGACTGAAATAGGCCGACTCTACAGGTGGCGATTCCCAGCACTTCGGCGCCGCGCAAGGATTCTTTAATGGCACAGCGCCATCACTGTGATGAAGATCAAAGAATCAGACTACGGATGTAAAGCCCCGGCGCAAATCCCCCTCTCGCGGTAAGAAACGTCCCGAGCGTTGACCGTTGGCCTGGCCCTCGGCGTAGCTGCGCACGCCATTGACCCAGACCCCGTCGATCCCTTGCGCGGCTTGCTGCGGGTGCTTGAAATCGGCCACGTCGCGCACCCGCGCCGGATCGAACAGCACCAGGTCGGCCCAATGCCCCTCGCGGATTTCGCCGCGCTGGTGCAGGCCAAAACGCGCCGCCGAAAGCCCGGTCATCTTGTGCACCGCGGTGTGCAGCGGGAACAGGCCCAGGTCGCGGCTGAAGTGGCCCAGGACCCGAGGGAAGGCCCCCCACAACCGTGGATGAGGGAAGGGATCTTCCGGCAGGCCATCGGAGCCGATCATCGACAGCGGATGGGCGAGGATGCGCCGCACGTCGCTTTCATCCATGCCGTAGTACACCGCCCCCGCCGGTTGCAGGCGCTCGGCGGCGGCCAACAGGCTGACGCCCCACTCGTCGGCAATCTCGTTCAGATCACGACCGCCCTGTTCGGGGTGCGGCGTGGACCAGGTGATGGTGATGCGGTACGCATCGGTGACTTGCTTGAGATCCAGGGTCGAGGAGCTGGCGGCGTAGGGATAACAATCGCAGCCCACCGGATGATCCTGGGCCGCCTGTTCCAGGGCCGCCAGCAGTTGCGGGCTGCGTCCCCAGTTGCCGGCGCCGGCGCATTTGAGGTGGGAGACGATCACCGGCGCCCGGGCCGCGCGACCGATCAGGAAGGCTTCGTCCATGGCCTCTAGCACCGGCTCGAACTCGCTGCGCAGGTGGGTGGTGTACACCGCCCCGAACGCCGTCAGTTCCTGGGCCAGTTGCAGCACTTCATCGGTCTCGGCGCAAAACGCGCTGGCATAGGCCAGCCCGCTGGACAGGCCGAGGGCGCCGTCCTCCAGGCTTTCGCGCAGTTGCTCGCGCATGGCCGCGATTTCGCCAGCGCTGGCGGTGCGATGCAGGTCCGAAAGGTGGTTGCTGCGCAGCGCCGTGTGCCCCACCAGGGCCGCGACGTTCACCGCCGGGCGCGCCTCATCCACCGCCGCGCGATAGTCGCGAAAGTGCGGATAGACAAACATCGAGCGCTCGCCCAGCAAGTTCATCGGGTCCGGCGGATCGCCCTTGAGGCTCACCGGCGCAGCGCTGATCCCGCAGTTGCCGACGATCACTGTGGTCACGCCCTGGCTGAGCTTGGGCAGCATCTGCGGCTGGCGGATCACTACGGTGTCGTCGTGGGTGTGCACATCGATGAAACCCGGGGCCAGGACCCGGCCGCCGGCATCGATCTCGTGCTCGGCGGTGGCGGCGCACAGGTCGCCGATGCGCTGGATGCGACCGTCGCCGATCGCCAGGTCGGCGGGATAGCCCGGGCGGTCGCTGCCGTCGATGATCAGGGCGTTGCGGATCAGCGTGTCGTAGCGCATGTCAGTCTCCCAGGGGCAGGCAGTCGTCGCCGCCCCGGTAATGGTCCAGGGCCAGCTTGATTCGCCGCAGGCGTTCCTGGCTGTCATCGGGCAGGGCCAGGGCCAGCTCGGTGGCCAGTACATCAATGGCCAGCAGCATGCCGTAGCGGGCCGCGGTGGGTTTGTAGATGAATGAGGTTTCGGCGCTGTGCAGAGGCAGCACCACGTCCGCCAGTTGGGCCAGGGGTGACTCGGGCAGGGTAATGGCGAGGATGCCGGCACCGTAGTTGCGGGCCAGGGCCACCGCGTCCAGCAATTCGGGGGTGATGCCGGTCAGGGAACAGGCGATCACCGCGTGTTGCGGCCCCAGGGCGGCGGCGGTCACCCGCATCATCACCGGGTCGTGGCAGGCGGCGATGGGGTAGCCCAGGCGCACCAGGCGCACCTGCAGTTCATCGCTGCACAGCGTCGAGCAGCCGCCCATGCCGAAGGCGTGGATCATCCGTGCGCGCCCCAGCAAGCGCACCGCATCGGCAAACTGCGTTTCCTCGAAACCGGCCAGGTGCTGATGCAGCGCAGACTCGATATCGCCCAGGATCTGCCGGTAGAAACCGGACTGCTCGGGCGCCCCCGCCGGGTCGAGAAAGCGGCTGCCGACACCGCTGGCCTGGGCCAGTTGCAGGCGCAGTTGGCGCAGGTCGCGGCAACCGACGCTGCGGGCAAAGCGCGACAGGGTGGCGGCGCTGACTTCGGCGCGCTGGGCCAGTTCGTCGAGGCTGGCGGAGGCGGCAAAGCCCACGTCGTCGAGCAGCAAGCGGGCGATCCGCCCTTCCCCGGCGCTGAAGTCATCCAGGCGCGAACGGATCTGATAAAGAATGTCCATCTACAACAGCTCCGCGAGTCCCAGGGTCAGGCCGAAGGCGATCAGCGAAATCAGCGTCTCCAGCACGGTCCAGGTCTTGAAGGTTTGAATGACGGTCATATTGAAGTATTCCTTCACCAGCCAGAAGCCACCGTCGTTGACGTGGGACAGAATCACCGAACCGGCCCCGGTGGCAATCACCAGCAGTTCCGGGTGGGGATACCCCAGGCCGACGGCTACCGGCGCCACCACCCCGGAAGCGGTGGTCAGGGCCACGGTGGCGGAACCGGTGGCGACCCGCATCAACACCGCAAACAGCCAGCCCATCCACAGCGGCGAGAGCTGGAATTCATGGGCCAGGCCGACGATCTGCTCGGTGACCCCGGAGTCGATGAGAATCCGGTTCAGGCCACCACCGGCCCCCACCAGCAAGGTGATGCTGGCGGTGGGCGCCAGGCACTCGTTGGTGAACTTGAGGATCGATTCACGGTTGATGCCCTGGGCCAGCCCCAGGGTCCAGAAACTCACCAGGGTGGCCACCAACAGGGCGATCACCGAGTTGCCGATAAACAGCAGGAACTGATTGAGCCCGGTGCCGGGCTCCGCCAGCAGGTTGGCCCAACCGCCGATCAGCATCAGCACCACCGGCAGCAGGATGGTGAACATGGTCAGGCCAAAGCTGGGCAGGCGCGCCCGGGGTTCGCGGGCAATGAACTGACGCTCCAGGGGGTTCTCGGCCGGCAGATGGATGTGCGGCACGATAAACCGGGCATACACCGGACCGGCGATGATCGCCGTGGGCACGCCGATCAGGATCGCGTACAGCAGGGTCTGCCCCACCGACGCCTGATAGGCCTGCACCGCCAGCATCGCCCCCGGGTGCGGCGGCACCAGAGCGTGGACCACCGACAGCCCGGCGACCATGGGCAGCCCCACCATCAGCAGCGACACCCCCACCCGCCGTGCCACGGTGAAGGCAATGGGGATGAGCAGTACAAAACCCACTTCGAAAAACAGCGGCAGCCCCACCAGAAAGGCGATACAGACCATGGCCCAATGGGCGTTGCGCTCGCCGAAGCGGTCGATCAAGGTCCGCGCCACTTGTTCGGCGCCGCCGGATTCGGCCATCAGCTTGCCGAGCATGGTGCCCAGGGCCACCACCAGGGCGATATGGCCCAGGGTCTTGCCGACCCCGGCTTCATAGGCACCCACCACACCGGACGGCGGCATGCCGGCCATCAGCGCTAGGCCGACGGACACCAGGGTGATGACGATAAAGGGATTGAGTCGGTAGCGGGCGATCAACACGATCAACGCAATGATGGCGACTGCGGCGTAGCCCAGCAGCCAATAACCCGTTGCGGGAGCCATGGTGTTCTCCTTGAAAACAGCGTCACTTTCGAATGGTTGTGAAACTCTTTAATCACTTAAGGAGTTTTGTTTCAAACCAAGTGAAACTAATTTTCGTAAAGAGGCAGGCCTTGTCGCGAACAGCTATGCAAAAGCGCGAGCGATGAAAATCGGTAGTGGCTATTTTCATCCCCGCGCATTGAAAAACGGGCGAGCACTGCCACTCGCCCCCGGGCTTCAGTCGTGTTGCACCCGGGCTCGTTTCAGCAGCTTCTTGCAGCGCTCCGACAGGTGCAGCACCCGCAGTTGCTTGCCGGCCTTGGCATAGCGCTCGCGCAAGGTTTTCAGGGCGGCGATGGCCGAGTAGTCGACAAAGCTCAGGTGGCGACAGTCGACGGTGACGTGCTGCGGGTCACCCGCCGGGTCGAACTGATTGAGAAACGGCGTGGTGGAAGCAAAGAACAACGTGCCGTGCAACTGATAGCGCTTGCTGCCGTCGGCCTCCAGGTGAGCGTCGGCGTACAGCTCGCGGGCCTGTTGCCAGGCGAAGTTGAGGGCCGCGATCACGATGCCGCAGAACACCGCCATGGCCAGGTCGGTGAAGACTGTGATCACGGTCACCGCGATGATCACCAGCACATCGTTCATCGGCACCTTGTTGATCACTCGCAACGAGGCCCAGGCAAAGGTCTGCTGCGACACCACGAACATCACCCCTACCAGCGCCGCCAGGGGAATGCGCTCGATCAGCGGCGACAGAAACAGCACGAACAGCAGGATCAGCCCCCCGGCCACAACCCCGGACAAGCGCCCGCGGCCACCGGAACTGAGGTTGATCACGGTCTGGCCGATCATCGCGCAGCCGCCCATGCCGCCGAACATCCCCGAGACCATGTTGGCCGCGCCCAGGGCCACGCATTCGCGGTCCGGGTAGCCACGGCTCTCGGTGATTTCGTCGGTGAGATTCAGGGTCAGCAGGGTTTCCAGCAGGCCGACCATGGCCATCAGGAACGCGTAGGGCGCGATGATGCCCAGGGTGTCCAGGTTCCACGGCACCTGGGGCAGCGCCAGGCTCGGCAGGCCGCCGGCGATGTGGGCCATGTCCCCCAGGGTGCGGGTCGGCAGGCCCAGCAGGTACACCAATGCGCCGACGCCGAGGATCGCCACCAGGGCCGGTGGCACCGCCCGAGTCAGGCGTGGCAGCAGGTAGACAATGGCCATGGTCAGCGCCACCAGCCCGGCCATCAGGTACAGCGCCTGGCCGCTGAGCCAGTGCTCACCGCTCTTGAAATGCTCCAACTGGGCCAGGGCAATGACGATCGCCAGGCCGTTGACGAACCCCAGCATCACCGGGTGCGGCACCATGCGCACCAACTTGCCCAGGCGCAGCAGGCCAAAGGCGACCATGACCAGCCCGCCCAGCAACACCGTGGCCAGCAGGTACTGCACGCCGTGCTGCACCACCAGGGCGACGATCACCACCGCCATGGAACCGGCAGCGCCGGACACCATGCCCGGCCGACCGCCGAACAGCGCGGTCAGGGTGCAGATGAAGAAGGCGCCGTACAGGCCCATCAACGGGTTGAGATGGGCCACCAGGGCGAAGGCGATGCATTCGGGGAGCAAGGCGAAGGAGGTAGTGAGTCCGGCCAGGACATCAGCGCGCAGACGTTTTGCTTTCATGGTTGACCTGATAGGCGGACCGGCGGACGCGGCCCGGGGGAGAGCAGAAAAAGGCGGGCAATGGTACGCAATTGCGTGGTCGGCGCCTAGACAGGCGAGCGGTCGGAGCCGGCTTACCGACGAAAGCGCCCCGACACCGAGTGCCGGGCTTGAGCGCGCCTTCGCCGGCAAGCCGGCGCTGACAGAGGGTTGTGGTTATTTGACGATCTTGCCGACACCACGACCGCGGGGGTCGGAAGCGGTTTCAAGCTGGGTGCCGTTGACCCGGATCGCCTGGATGTCGCCCATCTCCCAACCCTGGTCTTCCAGGGTGTAGCCCATGGTTTTCAGCTCATCGGCGACCTTGCCGGTGAGCGGCGCATAGGCGTCGTAGTAGATCGTGTCCTTGGGCAGCAACTGGTGATGCACGCGCTGCGCGGCCACGGCTTTTTCCAGGGGCAGGTTGTAGTCGTAGAGGTTGTTCAGCACCTGGAAGATCGAGGTGAAGATCCGCGAACCACCGGGGGTGCCCAGCACCAGGGTGACCTTGCCATCGCGGGTCACCAGGCTCGGGCTCATGGACGACAGCATGCGCTTGCCCGGGGCGATGGCGTTGGCATCGCCACCCACCACGCCGAAGGCGTTGGCTACGCCGGGCTTGGCGCTGAAGTCATCCATCTCATCGTTGAGCAAAAAGCCCGCCCCCTTGACCACCACGCCACTGCCGTAATCCCAGTTCAGGGTGTAGGTGTTGCTCACCGCGTTGCCCTGGGCATCGACAATGGAGAAGTGGGTGGTCTGGTGCGGCTCAAGCCCGGGACGCACTTTCTCGGTGGCCGAGATGGCATTCGGGTTGACCTCGGCGGCGCGTTTTTTCAGATAGGCCGGGTCGGTCAGCTGCTTGACCGGCACGTCGGAGAACGCCGGGTCGCCCAGGTAGTCGGCACGGTCGGCGAACACGCGCTTTTCAATTTCCGCCAGCAAGTGGATGTACTTGGCCGAGTTCAGCTCGACGCCCTTGAAGTCCGCGGCGCGCTCCTCCTTGATGCTGATCAGCTGCGCCAGGGCCACCCCACCGGAGCTGGGTGGCGGTGCGGTGTACAGGGTGTTGCCACGGAAGCTGACCTGCAGCGGCTGGCGCCACTGGACCTTGTAGTCCTGCAGGTCCTGCTTGGTGATCAGGCCCTTGTCGGCCTGCATCTGCGCCACCAGCAAGTCGGCGGTCTTGCCGCTGTAGAACTCCTTGGCGCCCTGGTCGGCGATGCGTTCCAGGGTCGCGGCCAGCTCCGGCTGACGGAAGGTTTCACCGGGTTTCATGCTGCCGAAGTAATCGCCGAAGTTGGTGCTGCCGTTGAACAGCTTCAACGCATCCTCGCGGTACTGGTACTGCTTGTCCGCCACCTTGAAACCGTTTTTCGCGTAACCCACGGCCGGGGTGATCAACTCGCTCCACGGCAACTTGCCGAACTTCTGGTGAGCTTCCCACAGGCCCATCACGGTGCCCGGCACCCCGGCGGCGCGCGCGCCCACCAGGCTCAGGTTCTCGATCACCTCGCCCTTTTCATTCAGGTACATGTCCCGGGTCGCGGCCTTGGGCGCGGTTTCCCGGTAGTCGAGGAAGTAGGGTTTGCCGTCGACGAACATCGTCATGAAACCGCCGCCGCCGATGTTGCCGGCTTCGGGGTAGGTCACTGCCAGGGCGAAGGCCGTGGCCACCGCGGCGTCCACCGCGTTACCGCCTTTCTTCAGGATCTGCGCCGCGACATCGGCGCCGTACTGGTTGGGCGCAGCCACCGCGCCGCCTTCCAGGGTCACGGCGAACGCCGAACTGCTGGCGACGATGGCGGCCGTCAGGGCCAGGGTCTTGAACAACAGGATGCGCATAAAGTCCTTCCTTTTCTTGTTTTTGAACGGCAAGAACCTTAGGCCCGAGACGGGGGTTTGAGCAATCGCCAATCGTGGCACGAACGTCCCAAGCCTCAGCCATGGATAACCTACGGGTGATAGGCGGGGAACGGGGCTTTCAGCCCTGGAACTCGGGGTGGGCGTAATCGGCCAGCTTGCCCTGGATGAAATCCAGGAAGCACTGGATGCGCAGGGCCAGTTGCGAGTTGCGGTAGTACACCGCGTTGATCGGCTGGCGGTAGCCGCTGTTGAACGAGGCCAGCACCGGTTGCAGGCGCCCGGCGCGGATGTCGTCGATGGTCATGAAATGCGACAGGCAGGCAATCCCCTGCCCCTCCAGCGCCAGGTGGCGCAAGGTCTCGCCGCTGGAGGCACTGATGTCCGGCTGGATCTGCCAGCGATCACCGTGCACATGGCGCAACGGCCAGTGGTTGAGGGTTTCGGTCTGGGTGAAGCCGAGCAAGGTGTGTTCGGCCAGTTCGGCCACGCTGTGCGGCGTGCCGTGGCGGGCCAGGTAATCGGGGCTGGCGAGGATATGCAGCGGGCTACAGCCCAGGGAGCGGGCATGCAGGGTCGAGTCCGCCAGCACGCCGATGCGGATGGCGATGTCAGTGCTCTGCTCCAGCAGGTCGATGATCAGGTCGTTGCTGTTGAGTTCCAGCTGGATGTCCGGGTACAGGCGACGGAACTCGGCCACATGGGGAACGATGGCGTGCAGCATGAAAGGCGACGCGGCGTTGATCCGCAAACGCCCGGACGGATTGCGCTGGCGCGAGGACAGGCGCTCTTCGAGTTCGTCCATCTGATCGAGAATCAGCTTGGCCTGCTCGAAGAAGTAGCGCCCTTCTTCGGTCAGGTCCATGCGTCGAGTGGTGCGATTGATCAGCGTGGTGTCGAGCTTGGCCTCCAGCCGCGACAAGGTGCGACTGACCGCCGAAGGGGTCTGGGCCAATTGCTCGGCGGCGGCGGAAATCGAACCGCACTCGATGACGCAAACCAAGACTTGCAACTCGTCGGATCGGGCTTTCACGGGAGTCCTTTATCGGCGCGGGTGGGCCCTGGATAAACCGCAGGCCCGCTTCAAGGCGCTCAATAGTAGCCGGATTCAGCCCTGGAGATTGAACACCGCCTTGAGGTGCTCCGCGTAGCGCTGCACGTCGGCTTCGATGTTCGGGCGCTTCATCACGTCGACACAGAGGAAGGTCGGCAAACCGCGCATGCCGAGGAACTGGTTGGCCTTGTGGAACGGGAAGTACACCGCGTCCACGCCCTTGGCTTCGAAGAAGTCGGTCGGATCGTCAAAGGCCTGCTGCGGCGCGTTCCAGGTCAGCGACAGCATGTACTGCTTGCCCTGGATCAGGCCGCCGCTGCCGTATTTCTGCGAGGCGTCGGAACGGGTCCGGCCATCGCTGGCGTAGAGGCTGCCGTGGCCTTCGGTGAAGACTTCGTCGATGTACTTCTTGACGATCCACGGCGCGCCCATCCACCAGCCGGGCATCTGGTAGATGATCACGTCGGCCCAGAGAAACTTCGCCACTTCTTCCTGAATGTCGTAGCCCTCGTCGATATGGGTGACCTTGACCTCCAGGCCACCGCGATCCAGCACCGCCAGGGCGGTGTCGTGCAGGGTGGCGTTGTAACGGCCATCGGAGTGGGCGAACTGTTTGGCGCCATTGAGCAGCAGTACTTTTTTCATGATCCGGCCTCATCGGGGACAGCCCATCGCGCATCGGCAGCGACGGGTTGTGAAGGTTGCAAACGATGGCGGCAGGTTAATCAGGCAGGGAGCGGAGAATAAGCCCGGGTTGCTCAAAATACATTTGACTAAAACGCACGAATCGACAGCCGATCTTTGCCTTAGGATTTTCAGCACCTTCCCCGTCAATGAGTGCTTTGCGCATGTCCACGCCCCAGGCCTTTATCCTTCACGCCAAGACCCGTCCCGAGCGCGCCGACGCCTTCCAGGCGTTCTTCCTGAGCCATGTCGCCGCCAGCCGCGCTGAAGCTGGCTGCATCGAGTACCACATGCTGCAGGACCGGGAAGACCCGAGCCTGTTCATCTTCTACGAGGTCTGGGCTTCCCAGGAGGCGCTGGATAGCCACTCTGGCCTGCCGCACATGCAGCAGTTTCTCGACGCGCGCATGGACTACCTGGAGCGCGACTTCGAGATCCGCGCCATCGACATGCTCAGCCCGGCCGCGGCTGGCCGCTGAGCCAAAGGTCTAGCCGCTGATCAACAGATGCCCGCCCAACAGCCCCAGGCCGATGAAGAACACCCGCTTGAACAGCAAGGTGCTGATGCGCTGGCGCAACCATTGCCCCAGCCACATGCCCAACAGCGCCGGGGCCAGGGTCAGCAAGGAAGCCCCCAGCTCGGCGCCACCGAGGGCGCCGCGCCACAGCAGGCCGGCGGCCAGGGCCAGGGTCGACACCGTGAACGACAGGCCCAGGGCCTGCACCAACTGATCCTTGTTCAAGCCCAGAGCCTGCAGATAGGGCACCGCCGGGATCACGAACACACCGGTGGCCGAAGTGATGACCCCAGTGACCAGCCCGCACAGCGGCGCCAGCCAGCGCTCCTGGGCCGGCGACACGCGCCGGGTCGGCAACAGCAGGCCGCTCAGGGCATACAGCAGCAACGCCGCGCCCAACCCCCGCACCACCCAATGCCCGCCCTCGATGCCCAGCCACAATGAACCGGCGGCCGTGCCGACGACGATCGCCAGCAACATCGGCCACAGGCGCTTGAGCAAGGCCGGCAGGTGCCCGCCAAAGGCCAGTTGCCAGAGATTGGTCAGGGTCGCCGGAATGATCAGCAAGGCTGCAGCCTGCGCCGGAGCCATAGCCAGCCCCAACAGCCCCATGGCGATGGTGGGCAGGCCGAGGCCGATCACCCCCTTGACCATGCCGGCCAGTACGAAGGTGCCGATGACTAGCAGAGAAAGGGCCAGTCCGAGGTTTTGATAAAACGCGAGAGAGCTGTTCATGGGCCTATCCTGCGCCCTACCCGCCGAGCTGAAAATCTGCCATATACTGAGCCAGCCTCTTGTCAGGCAATAGGCACATACCAAAACCTATTGCCCGTACCTCCGTAGGAGCTGGCTTGCCAGCGAAGGCGCACTCAAGCCCGATGCAAAATCCTAAGGCCTCTTCGCCGGCAAGCCGGCTCCTACAAAAACATCTGCACGGCCTCCGTAAGAGACCCCGTTCCCCGAGGAATGCCCCATGCACTTCGACCTGATCGACCTGCGGCTGTACCTGAACATTCTCGACGCCGGCAACATCACCGCCGGGGCCGCTCGCAGCCATCTGTCCCTGGCCGCCGCCAGCGCTCGAATCCGTGCCATGGAAGCCTCCCTGGGCATCGAGTTCCTCGAACGCGGGCGCCGCGGCATTCGCCCGACGCCCGCCGGCAAGGCCCTGGCCCAACATGCCCGTACGCTGTTGCTGTACGCCGAACACCTGCAACAGGACCTCGCCGAATACGCCAAGGGAATCAAGGGCCAGGTGCGCTTGCTGTGCAACACCACCGCCCTCAGCGAGTACCTGCCGGAGTTGCTGGCGGACTTCCTGCACAACCAGCCCCAGGTGGATATCGACCTGCAGGAATTGCCCAGCCAGCGCATCACCCACGCCCTGCGCCAGGGTGCGGCAGACCTGGGTATCGTCTCCGACGCGGTGGACATTCAGGGACTGATGAGCCGGCCTTTCCGTGATGATCCGCTGGTCCTGGTGATGCCCCAGGATCACCCGCTGAGCCTGCAGCCCAACCTCAGCTTCAACGACACCCTGGCCCACGACTACGTTGGCCTGGCCAGCCATAGCGCCCTGGCGGTGTATCTGGAGGAACAGGCCCTGCACCTGGGACGACGCATGCAATTGCGCATCCGCGCCGAAGGCTTCGACGCCCTGCTGCGCATGGTGGCCCGTGGGGCTGGGCTGGCGCTGGTGCCCCTGGCGGCCCTGGAGCGCAACCGTCACCTGCCATTGCAGTCCCGCCCTCTGAGCGAAGCCTGGGCCCGGCGCCGGTTGCTGTTGTGCGCCCGTGACTTCGCAACGCTGCCGCTGTATGCCCAAGGTTTGTGCGCGGCACTGCTGCCGCCTTGACTCTCCCCTTAGGGGCAGACTTTAGCCTTGGGGTTTATCCCTCAAGGACCACGGTAATGAGCAAACGCATCCTGGTGATTCTCGGCCACCCCTCGCGCAACAGCCTGTGCGCGGCATTGAGCGAGCGCTATGTGAAGGCGGCGCAGGAAGCCGGGCATGACGTGCGCCAGCTCAGGCTCGGCGACCTGCGCTTCGATCCGGTGCTGCGCGAAGGCTACCGGCAGATCCAGCCTCTGGAGGAAGACCTGCAACGGGCCCAGGCCGACATCCTCTGGGCCGAGCACCTGACCTGGGTCTTCCCCATCTGGTGGGGTGGGATTCCAGCCCTGATGAAGGGCTTTCTCGACCGTGTGCTGCTGCCGGGCTTCGCCTTCAAGTACCGCCCCGGCAAGGCCTTTCCCGAGCAACTGCTCAAGGGCCGCACCGCCCACCTGATGGTGACCATGGACACACCGCCCTGGTATTTCCGCTGGTTCTATCGCATGCCCGGCTTGCAGCAGATGCGCCGCACCACCCTGGCCTTCTGCGGCATCAAGCCGTTGCGCACCCTGACCTTTGGCCCGGTGCTGGACGCCAGCGAAGAACGCAAGGCGGATTGGCTGATGCAGGCGCAGTACCTTGCCAGGCAGTGAATCCACCGGATAATGCGCAACGCTGTCCACCGCCCGAAACCGGTACTGAACAAGGAGTTTTCATGTACATCGGCCAAGCCGCGCAACTGTCCGGGACCACCGTCAAGAGCATCCGTCACTACGAAGCCATCGGCCTGTTGCCCGAAGCTCCGCGTCAGGGTCGCTACCGCCTCTATGACGCCCAGAGCGTCGAGCAACTGATGTTCATCAAATGCGCGCAGCAGTTGGGGTTCAAGCTCAAGGAATTACAGCAGGTGTTCGCCACGCACCAGGGCCAGGCCTTTCCCTGGGACCGCGCCCAGGCCGCCCTGGCGCAAAAGAGGCGCGAGCTGCAACAACAGATCGATGACTTGCAGCAGTTGCAGCGCCGGCTCGAAGTCTTCGAGACCCGCCTGCAACAGGCTCGCGAAGAGTGCCCCCTGGGCAGCCCGTAGGCGGCCCTGGAGGCCTTGCCTCAGACTTCCGACAAACCGGCGACCGTCCTGGGCTTACGGAAGCACAGGTAGTAGACCAGGGTCAGTAACAGCAGGAAGGGCACGCCGAACACCAGGGTCATCTTGAACGCCTCGGTGAAGAAGGTGGTGATCATCACCGCCCCCATCAGCACCAGCCCCAACAGGGTGCTGTAGGGAAACAGGCGCATGCGGAACGACAGCTGCTGCTCGCCATGGCGCTGGTGATAGCGGCGGAAGCAGTAGTGGGTGAGGAAGATCATGAACCAGGTGAAGATCGCGCCAAACATCGAGATCGCCATCATCAGGGTGAACGAGCTTTCCGGGTACAGCACGTTGACCAGGGTCGCCAGGGCGATGCCGGAGCTGGACAGCAGCAGCGCGTTGAGCGGAATCCCGCTCTTGCTCAGGGCGCCCATGGACTTGGGTGCGTAACCGGCGCGGGACAGGCTGAACATCATCCGCGTGGTGATGTAGAGCTGGCTGTTCATCGCCGACAGCGCGGCGATCAGGATCACGAAGTTCATCACCCCGGTGGCCCCGGGAATGCCGATGGTCTGCATCACCGTGACGAACGGGCTCTGGGCCTTGCCGGCCTGGACCCAGGGCACGATGGCCAGCATCAGGGCCAGGGTCAGCAGGTAGAACACCACCAGGCGCACGATGGTGGCGCGAAACGCCTGCTTCACCGCACGTTGCGGGTCCTTGGCCTCCCCCGCCGCTACAGCGATCATTTCCACGCTCAGGTAACTGAAGATCGACACGATCACCGCGATCCACATGCCCTCGAAGCCATTGGGAAAGAAGCCGCCGTGGGCGCTGTAGTTGTGCACGCCGTAATCGGGGTTGCCGGAGCCGAACACCACATACACCGCGAGGATGATGAAGCCGACGATGGCGGCGATCTTGATGGTGGAGAACCAGTATTCGAAGTTGCCGAAGGTCTTCACGCTGATGGCGTTAAGCAGAATCAGCACGCTGGAGAAGGAGACGATCCACACCCATTCCGGGACGTTGGCGAACCAGTACTTCATGTACATCGCAATGGCCGTGACCTCGGCGCCCACCGCCAGCACGATGGCCGCCCAATAGGCATAGCGCACCAGGAACCCGGCCAGGGGACTGATGTAGAACTCGGCATAGGCGCCGAAGGAACCGGAGGTGGAGTGGGCCACGGTCATTTCCGCCAGGCAGCCCATGAGGATCAGGGTGATCAGCGCGCCGATGGCATAGCTCAACAGCACGCTGGGGCCGGCATAGCCGATGGCATAGGCACTGCCCATGAACAGGCCGGTGCCGATGGCCCCGCCGATGGCGATCATGCTCATCTGGCCGGCGGTCAACTGCCGCCTGAGGCCGTGCTCGCGATTGGAAATCGCTTCGAAACCCTTGTTGGAGGTGGTCACTTTGAGTGCCTCTTTATTGTTGTGTGCACGTATAAATCGATAGGGCAGCTCGTCCTTGTGCCGCTTGCCCGGGTCGCCGCTGGCTGCGGCAACCCAGGGATAAAACCGTCTCAGGTCACGCTGTGACGCACCTGGAATTGCGCCTGGGCCCAGGTTTTTTCATCGAGGATTTCACCGAGAATCTGCACCGCTTCCCAGACCTCACTGAAGCGGGTGTAGAGCGGGGTGAAGCCGAAACGCATGATCCGTGGCTCGCGATAATCGCCGATCACACCACGGGCAATCAGGGCCTGGATCACCGCGTAGCCTTCGGGGTGTTCGAAGCTCACGTGGCTGCCTCGCTTGGCGTGATCCCGCGGAGTCACCAGCTTCAGGTCATGGCCGGCGCAACGCTGTTCCACCAGCTCGATGAACAGGTCGGTCAGGGCCAGGGACTTGCGCCGCAGGCTCTGCATGTCGGTCTGTTCGAAGACCTCCAGGCCGCACTCGACCATGGCCAGCGAAGTGATCGGCTGGGTGCCGCACAGGTAGCGGGCGATACCGCTGGCGGGCTCGTACTGGGTGGCCATGTCGAACTGCCGGGCATGGCCGAACCAGCCGGACAGTGGCTGGGTCACCAGATTGCACAGGGCAGGAGCAACCCAGGCGAAGGCTTGCGAACCCGGGCCGCCGTTGAGGTATTTGTAGGTGCAGCCGATGGCGTAGTCGGCGCCGCTGCGATTCAGCTCCACCGGCACTGCGCCGGCCGAGTGGGCCAGGTCCCAGAGGCTCAGGGCGCCGGCTTCGTGGATCAGTCCGGTGACGGCCTGCATGTCGTGCATGTAGCCGGTCTTGTAGTTGACGTGGGTGAGCATCACCACCGCCACGTCCTGGTCGATTGCCGCCGGCAGTTGTTCCGGGCTGTCCACCAGGCGCAGGGAATAGCCCTGCTCAAGCATCTGGGTCAGGCCCTCGGCGATGTACAGGTCGGAAGGGAAGTTGCTGCTTTCGGAAACGATCACCCGCCGTTCGGGGGCGCGTTCGGCCTGCACTCGCAAGGCCGCACTGAGCACCTTGAACAGGTTGATGGTCGTGGTGTCGGTGATCACCACTTCGCCGTTGCCGGCGCCGATCAACGGGGCCAGTCGGTCCCCCAGGCGCTGGGACAGGTCACGCCAGCCGGCGCTGTTCCAGCTGCGGATCAGGCCATCGCCCCACTCCTGCTCGATCACTTGCCGGGCCCGTTCCAGGGCGGCCACAGGGCGAGCACCCAGGGAGTTGCCATCAAGGTAGATCACGCCCTCGGGCAAGGCGAACTGTTGGCGCAGCGGCGCCAGTGGGTCCTGTTCATCGAGACGCAGGCAGTGGTTTTTATCGATCATTGGAAGTCCTGTCTTGGTCAAGGTCATGTACGCCAGGCGCGGGCCGGGCACGGGGTCTGGGCGACCCGCAAACCCAGGAAATAATGGACGAAGCCAGCTAGAATTTTCGTGCAAAGTGCAGCGCGTTATCGTACTAATCTCGAATAAAATTCTAATCCTTCAATAAAAAACGCGGATTTATGCCAGCCATGACCCTCGACTCCACCGACCTGCGCATCCTGCACTTCCTGCAACAGGATGGGCGTATCAGCAATCAGGAACTGGCAGAGAAAGTCGCCCTTTCACCCTCCGCCTGCCTGCGCCGCCTGCGCATGCTCGAAGGCGACGGGATCATCAGCGGCTATCGCGCCCAGCTCAACGCCGAGCGTCTGGGGATCGAGTTGGAAGCCATCGTCCACGTGTCCCTGCGCCAGGACGTGGAAGGCTGGCACGAGACCTTTATCAGCAAGGTCCAGCAATGGCCGGAAGTGGTGGCCGCCTACGTGATCACCGGCGCCAGCAACTACGTGCTGCGCATCCGGGCGCGCAACCTCAAGCACTTCTCGGATTTCATCGTCAATCACCTGAACCGCGCGTCCGGGGTTACCGACATCCGCTCGGAAATCGTCCTGCAGAAGATCAAGGAACAGGACGGCCTGCTGGATCTGGTGCTGCGCAAGTAGTCCGTCCTAGAACCCCACCGGGCGCCGCGCCTGGTGGCGCTGGACTGTGGCGCTCGGCGCCTCGTCGAACAGCTTGCGGTACTCCGCGGAAAACCGCCCCAGGTGGGTAAAGCCCCAGGCCAGGGCAATCTCGGAAATATTGCGCGCGGCGCCGTGTTCGAGAATGTCCTGGCGCACGCCATTGAGTCGATGTCGCTTGAGGTAGGCCATGGGCGACAGGGCAAAGTACTTGCGAAAGGCCTCGAACAGCTTGAAGCGTGAAACACCGGCGGCGGCTTCCAGGTCCTCCAGGTGTACCGCCTCTCGGGCATGCTCGTGCAGGTACTGGCGGGCCCGCACCAGGTAATGCGGCAGCTTGACCCCGAGCATCGCCTGCAGCTCCGCGGAGTAGTTGTTGGGTTGGGCCAGGATCAGCCCCTTGATCAGGGAGCTCTCGATCTCCCGGGTGAAGGCCAGTTGCTCGTAAAGTTCGTTGCCCTGGGCCAGTTCGCCAATGAAGTGATGCGCCATGCGCCACCAGGCCGCGGCGGCGCCCTGCCGTGCGTCCATGGCAGGCTCGAAGCGCAGCGGCTGCTCGACCGGGCGTTGCAGCAACGCCTCCAGGGCTTCGCTCATGGCCGGCCGGGAAATCACCACCTGCAACTTGCGGCAGTCGCCGGAGATGGCCAGCACCTGGCTTTCGTTGGGGGCAATGATCACCCCCTGGTCAGGGTCCGAACGCAGCAGGCGACCGTCCTTGCTCAGCTCCTGCTCGCCGCACAGGGGCAGGCTCAGGCTGTAGCTGCTGAAGCGCTCGGTGTCCTCGATATCGACGACCACGTCGGTGCCGTATTCGATGATGCCCAGGGTCGTGGCACGGGACCTGAGGACGTTGGCACTGTGGTGGAAACGAATGCGTTCGGGGTTAGCGGTTTCCAGGCGGTGCGGCCCACAGATACCCGCCATCCAGCTCCTGGCCCCTTCAAGGTCATAGCGATCGATACGAATCTCGCGAAACAGCCCATCAGCCTTGCTATTCATCACGGCGCACCCACGGCAATTATTATTCAGCGCGCTCTGACGGCGCGTCTTGTGCGACAGGGCAAGTTTTGCGCCAGCCGGCAACGCTGCCAACCCAGTGGATAGCAATCGCCCACTAAGTGGATAACCCGCCCCCATCGTCCTCTCTGGCCGGGCTCACAGTAGCCCATCGGCGCCCCGTGGTGCAGCTGTCGATCGCCGATCCGCTCAAAGGTGGGTCGCAGCTGGGTCACAACTACCCAGGCAATTTTATGGATGGCCTTGGCCGACTAAGCGGATAGCCACCGGCGCCCCGCACTCTCTCTAATGAATGCACCCGATTGACCTGAATAAAAAAGGTACCGACTCATGAGTGGTGCAAGAAGCGTCGAGCAGTGGCAAGACTTCATCCACGGCTGCCTGGACTTCCGCCCCGCGGACGGAGTGTTCCGTATCGCCCGGGAGATGTTCACCGAGCCCGAGCTGTTCGATCTGGAGATGGAACTGATCTTCGAGAAAAACTGGATCTACGCCTGTCACGAAAGCGAACTGCCCAACAACCACGACTTCATCACCATGCGCGCCGGGCGCCAGCCGATGATCATCACCCGCGATGGCGAGGGCCGACTCAATGCCCTGATCAACGCCTGCCAACACCGCGGCACCACCCTGACCCGGGTCGGCAAGGGCAACCAGTCGACCTTCACCTGCCCATTCCACGCCTGGTGCTACAAGAGCGACGGGCGCCTGGTGAAGGTCAAGGCGCCGGGGGAATACGACGAAGGCTTCGACAAGGCCACCCGCGGCCTGAAGAAGGCTCGCATCGACAGCTACAAGGGCTTTGTCTTCATCAGCCTGGACGTGGCCGCCGACAACAGCCTGGAAGACTTCCTGGGCGACGCGCGGATCTTCTTCGACATGATGGTCGCCCAGTCCCCCAACGGTGAGCTGGAAGTACTGCCGGGCAAGTCCGCCTACACCTACGACGGTAACTGGAAGCTGCAGAACGAGAACGGCCTGGACGGTTATCACGTCAGCACCGTGCACTACAACTACGTGGCCACGGTGCAGCACCGTCAGCAGGTCAACCGTGACAACGGCACCGGCAGCAGCGCCACCCTGGACTACAGCAAGCTCGGCGCCGGCGACGCCAGCACCGACGACGGCTGGTTCGCCTTCAACAACGGCCACAGCGTGCTGTTCAGCGAAATGCCCAACCCGGCGGTGCGTTCCGGCTACGCCAGCATCATGCCGCGCCTGGTGGAGGAGCACGGCCAGGCCAAGGCCGAGTGGATGATGCACCGCCTGCGCAACCTGAACATCTACCCCAGCCTGTTCTTCCTCGACCAGATCAGCTCCCAGCTGCGGATCATCCGCCCCATCGCCTGGAACAAGACCGAGATCATCAGCCAGTGCATCGGGGTCAAGGGCGAGAGCGACGCCGACCGGGAAAACCGCATCCGCCAGTTCGAGGATTTCTTCAACGTCTCGGGCATGGGCACGCCGGACGACCTGGTGGAGTTTCGCGAGGCCCAGCGCGGCTTCCAGGGGCGCCTGGAGCGCTGGAGCGATGTCTCGCGCGGCCATCACCGCTGGGCCACCGGCCCCACCGCCAACAGCGAGAACCTGGGCATCCAACCGGCCATGACCGGCACCGAAATCACCCATGAAGGGCTGTACGTCAACCAGCACCGCAACTGGCAGAAATTCCTCCTCGACGGCCTGCAGCGCCAGTCCCTGAAACTGCGTGAGGTATGAACATGAATGCGCAATTGCAGTACCAGATCGAGCAATTCTTCTATCGCAAGTGCGAACTGTGCGACGCCCAAGACTGGGACGCCTACCTGCAGCTGTTCGCCGTGGACAGCGAGTTCCACCTGCCGCAATGGGACTCGGAACACGTCTACACCCGGGACCCGAAACGCGAGATGTCGCTGATCTACTACGCCAACCGTTCGGGCCTGGAAGACCGGGTGTTCCGCCTGCGCACCGGCAAGGCGGCCTCGACCATTCCCATGCCGCGCACCCTGCACATGGTCAGCAACCTGCGCATCGCCGAGGGCGACAACGGGCTGCTGCAGGTGCGCCTGAACTGGCACACGCTGTTCTATCGCCTGGCCACCTCCGAGGACTTCTACGGTCACGCCACCTACGACCTCAAGCCCCATGGCGACAGCTGGCTGATCCAGCGCAAGCACGTGCTGCTGCTCAACGACACGATCAACTCGGTGCTCGACTTCTACCACCTCTGACTCGACGGACATCTCTTCATGACGCACAAGGTCGCGTTCAGCTTTGCCGACGGCAAGACCCTGTTCTTCCCGGTCAAGGCCAATGAAATACTGCTCGACGCTGCCCTGCGCAACGGCATCAAGATCCCCCTGGACTGCCGCGAAGGCGTCTGCGGCACCTGCCAGGGCCGTTGCGAGTCGGGCCTGTACAGCCAGGACTATGTGGACGAGGAAGCCCTCTCGCCCCAGGACCTGGAGCAACGCAAGATGCTCACCTGCCAGACCCGGGTGCAGTCCGATGCGGCGTTCTATTTCGACTTCGATTCCAGCCTGTGCCACAACGCCGATCCGGTGCGACGCACCGGCTCGGTGATCGACGTGCGCCAAGTCTCGGACAGCACCGCCATCCTGCACCTGGACCTGGGTAGCAGCGAGGCACCGCTGGAGTTTCTCCCCGGCCAGTACGCACGCCTGCAAGTTCCCGGCACCGACAGCAGCCGGGCCTACTCCTTCGCCAACCGGCCAGGAGCGGACAACCAGTTGCAGTTCCTGATCCGCCTGCTGCCCGACGGGGTAATGAGCAACTACATCCGCGAGCGTTGCCTGGTGGGTGACAGCATCGAACTGGAGGCGCCGCTGGGGGCTTTCTATCTGCGCCAGATCAGCCGGCCGCTGCTGCTGGTGGCCGGCGGCACCGGGCTGTCGGCGCTGCTGGCGATGCTCGAACAGATCGTCGAGCAGGGCTGCCAGCAACCGGTGCACCTGTACTACGGCGTGCGCCAGAGTGCCGATCTGTGCGAACTGGAGCGTATCCAGGCGCTGGGCGAGCGCCTGCAAGGGTTTCGCTTCACCCCGGTGATCAGCGACGCCGACCCGGATTGGTCGGGCAAGCGCGGCTACATCACCGAGCACTTGGACAGCAGCGAACTGCGCGACCAAGACAGCGACCTGTACGTTTGCGGACCGCCACCGATGGTCGATTCGATCCGAACCTGGCTGCAAGAACAGCAACTTAACCGCGTTCAGCTGTATTACGAGCGGTTTACCGAGAGTAATATCTGATCCCGTCAGCATTGAGCCGCGATCGGTCCCGTTCACCACGGGATCGGTCCTGATAACAACTAGAAGAGAGCGCACATTAGTGGATCAAACCTTGCAACAAGGTGAACTCAAGCGTGGCTTGAAGAATCGCCATATTCAGTTGATCGCCCTGGGCGGGGCGATCGGCACCGGACTCTTCCTCGGCTCGGCCGGGGTGCTCAAGTCCGCCGGACCTTCGATGATCCTCGGCTATGCGATTGCCGGGTTCATTGCCTTCCTGATCATGCGCCAGTTGGGGGAAATGATCGTCGAAGAGCCGGTGGCCGGCTCCTTCAGCCACTTCGCCCACAAGTACTGGGGCGGCTACTTCGGCTTTCTCGCCGGCTGGAACTACTGGGTGCTGTATGTCCTGGTGGGCATGGCCGAGCTCACCGCGGTGGGCAAGTACGTGCAGTTCTGGTGGCCGGAAATCCCCACCTGGGTTAGTGCGGCGGTGTTCTTCGTGCTGGTCAACCTGATCAACATGATGAACGTGAAGTTCTTCGGTGAGGCCGAGTTCTGGTTCGCCATCATCAAGGTGGTGGCCATCGTCGGCATGATCGTCCTCGGCTGCTACATGCTGTTCAGCGGCAGCGGCGGCAGCCAGGCGTCGGTGAGCAACCTCTGGTCCCACGGCGGTTTCTTCCCCAACGGCGGCACCGGCCTGCTGATGGCCATGGCCTTCATCATGTTCTCTTTCGGCGGCCTGGAACTGGTGGGCATCACCGCTGCCGAAGCCGCCGAGCCGCGTAAAGTGATTCCCAAGGCCATCAATCAGGTGGTGTACCGGGTGCTGATCTTCTACGTCGGCGCCCTGGCCGTGCTGCTGTCGCTGTATCCGTGGGATGAACTGCTGGTGAGCCTCAACGCCGGCGGCGACGCCTACAGCAGCAGCCCTTTCGTGAAGATCTTCTCGCTGATCGGCAGTGATGCGGCGGCGCAGATCCTCAACTTCGTGGTCCTGACCGCAGCACTGTCGGTGTACAACAGCGGTGTGTACTGCAACAGCCGCATGCTCTATGGCCTGGCCGAACAGGGCGACGCGCCCAAAGCGCTGATGAAGCTCAACAAGCAGGGCGTGCCGATTCTGGCCCTGGGCATTTCCGCGCTGATCACGCTGCTCTGCGTACTGGTCAACTACCTGGCGCCCCACGAAGCGCTGGAGCTGTTGTTCGCCCTGGTGGTGGCTGCACTGATGATCAACTGGGCGCTGATCAGCCTGACCCACCTGCGCTTTCGCAAGGCCATGGCCGAGCAAGGCGTGGTGCCGTCGTTCAGGGCGTTCTGGTCGCCACTGAGCAACTACCTGTGCCTGGCGTTCATGGTGATGATCATCGGCGTGATGTGGATGATCCCGGGCATCCGCGCCTCGGTGTATGCGATTCCGGTGTGGGTCCTGGTGATTTGGGGCTTCTACCGCCTGAGTCATGCACGCAAGGCCGGACAGCCCGCCCTGCACTAAGCTCACGATTGCAACACCCGAAAGCCCGGCCAGGATCAAGGCCGGGCTTTTTTGTCGGCGGCGTAAAAGCGGTCTGCCAATTAGAGTGAATGTGGCCTGAAACAACAGTCCGCCCTCTCTCTAGAATCGACTCCCTCCCGGCACCTGAGCCTGGGAGCCTGTTTCTGGATGGAGAGCGGCTGATGAACAGAACGGCGACAAGCCTGCGCTGGACCGATGTTTTCTCGCCCACCGTGGCGGCGCTGATTTCAGTGCTGGTGAACTACGGCGGAACCTTTGTCCTGGTGTTCCAGGCCGCCGAGCTGGCGCGGCTGTCAGAGGCCCAGACCGCGTCCTGGGTCTGGGCGGTGTCGGTCGGTGTCGGCCTGACCGGGCTGTGGCTGAGCCTGCGTTACAAGGCGCCAATCATCACTGCCTGGTCCACACCCGGCGCGGCGTTCCTGGCCACGGTGATGCCGTTCACGCCCTATGCCGAGGTGATCGGTGCCTACCTGATCTCGGCCCTGGGGTTCATCATCCTCGGCGGCTCCGGGGCCTTCGACAGGCTGGTGCGGATGATCCCCAAGGGCATCGCCGCCGGCCTGCTGGCGGGCATTCTGCTGCAGTTCGGGATCAATGCCTTTGGCGGCGCCAGCGCCGACCCGCTATTGGTGACAGTGCTGTTAGTGTCCTACGCCCTGCTGCGGCGCTTCACCTCGCGCTTTGCCGTGGTGGGCATCTTGGTCATCGGCCTGGGGCTGCTCATCGCTCAGCAGCGGATCGACTTTTCTGCAGTGCACTTGAGCCTGGCCGTACCGATATTCACCGCGCCGCAGTTCTCCCTGCAGGCCTTGCTCGGAGTGGCCTTGCCGCTGTTCGTCATCACCCTCACCGGCCAGTACATGCCCGGCATGCTGGTGTTGCGCAATGACGGCTACAGCACCAGCGCCAACCCAGTGCTCACGGTCACCGGCCTGGGTTCGCTGCTGATGGCACCGTTCGGCGCCCATGCCTTCAACGTGGCGGCGATTACTGCGGCGATCTGTACCGGCAAGGACGCCCATCCTGACCCGAAAAAACGCTACATCGCCGGTATCGCCTGCGGGCTGTTCTACATCCTGGTGGGCACCTTCGGCGTGACCCTGGCCAGCCTGTTCATGGTGCTGCCCAAGACCTTTATCAGCGCCCTGGCGGGCCTGGCGCTATTGGGGGCCATCGGCGGCAGCCTGGCCAATGCCATGGCCGACGCGGCCACCCGGGAAACCGCACTGATCACCTTCCTCGCCACCGCGGCCAACGTCACCCTGCTCGGGGTCGGCGGTGCCTTTTGGGGGCTGGTGGCCGGCTTGACCGCGCACCTGCTGATCCATGGCCGGGCCACTCTGTTGACCGCCCGTACCGTCAAACCCTGAAAGCCAGCGCCTGGCTAGGCCTTTTTCAGGGCCTGGGCCAGGCGTGCCATGGTCGTTTCGATTTCATGGGCGCTCAGCGAGGCGTAGCCCAGCAACCAGCCTGGCTGCTTGTGCTCCCCGGCATACAGCCGGCCTAGCCCTGGTAACTGGATGCCGGCCCTGGCGGCTCGTTGCTGGGTCAACGCTTCGCTCCAGCCGGGCTCCAGCAGGCAAGGAATCTGCAACCCGCCCGGTGGCGGCAAGGCCACGGCAATGCCCTGCAAATGCCGCCCGATGGCATCGAGCATGGCTTGCCGACGCTCGGCGTACAGCTTGCGCATGGCCCGCACATGGGCGTTGTAGTGCCCCTCCTCCATGAACCGCGCCAGGGTCAGCTGGAGGATCTGCGGCGTGTGCCCGTCCATGATGCTGCGGGCCGCGCTGAAGGCGCTCACCAGCTCGCTGGGCAGAGCCATGTAGCCCATGCGCAGGCCCGGGTAGAGGGTCTTGCTGAAGGTGCCGATGTAAAGGGTGCGCTGATACGGGTCCAGGCCCTGGACACAGGCGGTGGGCAAACCGTCGTAGTGGAACTCGCTGTCGTAGTCGTCCTCGATGATCCATTTCTCCTGCTCGGCGGCCCAGCGGGTCAGTTCCAGGCGGCGCTCCAGGGACAGGGTGACGCCCGTGGGGTACTGATGGGACGGCGTCACATAGACACAGCGGGCGCCACTGCGGTCGGCCCGCAGCAGGTCGGTGCGAATGCCCTGGCTGTCGACATCGATGGGCACGATGCGCGCCTCGGCGGCCTCGAATGCCTTGCGTGCGCCGAAGTAGCCCGGGTTCTCCAACAGGATCGGCTTGCCGGCGTCCACCAGCAGTTGCGCGCACAGAAACAGCGCCTGGCGGGTACTGCTCAGCACCAGGATCTGCTCGGGCTGCACCTTGGCTCCGCGCTCCAGGTTCAGGTAGGCGGCAATGGCCTTGCGCAGGGGCAGCGCGCCCTGGGGATCACCATGCAGCAGTACATTGGCGCGGTAATCCTTCAGCGCCTGGCGTTGCAGGCGTTCCCAGACATCCAGCGGGAAGCTGCGGGTTTCCGGCAGCCCGGTAGCAAAGGCGGTGACGGCCTGCTGATCGCTGACGCCGCCCCTTTGCAACAGCAGCGCGCCGCGCCGGCTCAGGCCCGCCCCAGGCTCTCGGCTGTGCCCAGGCTGCCCCTGCAACTGCTGGCGGCGGCGGACCGAGCCGCGCAACTGGGCACCGATGGCTTCACAGACATAACTCCCCGAACCTTCGCGGCGCTGGATAAAACCGTCGCGCTGCAACTGCACATAGGCGTTTTCCACGGTGTCCCGGGAGACCGCCAGCGACTTGGCCAGGGCCCGACTGGCCGGCAACTTCACCCCAGGCCCCAGGGCACCATCGAGGATCAGCCCGCGCAACGCACGCTGGATGCGCTGGTGCAGGTCCAGAGGGCGGAACTCAGGGTCGCTGAGGCGCATCTTGAGGGTTTCAAGCTCGAAGGTCCGGGACATGTGGTCTGCCTGGGAGAGTAAAAATTCTGCACTTAAGGCAGCCACTTTATCTCCAGAGCGCAACTGTCGCCAATGCCTACCGCTCTGCAACGACCTCTGTAGCCGCTGCCGCAGGCTGCGCTAAGGTCCGCAGGACCTTCCAGACCTCAAGAGCGCGTCTGCTGCGCAGGCGATCGCAGCCTGCGGCTGCGGCGACATTAGGGATTCAGGCAATCAGACGCCGGCAGGCAAATGAAAACGCCCCGGCAGGCGGAGCGTTTTGCGGATCAGAGCGAGGATCGCACTCGCCACAACTCGGGGAACAGCACGGTGTCGAGCATCTTGCGCAGGTAGCCCACGCCTTCGGTGCCGCCGGTGCCAGGCTGGAAGCCGATGATGCGCTCCACGGTGGTCACGTGACGGAAGCGCCACTGGCGGAAGGAGTCCTCCAGGTCGATGAACTTTTCCGCCAACTGATACAGGTCCCAATAGGCCGAAGGGTTGGCGTATACCTCGCGCCAGGCCGCCTCCACCGACGGGTCATGCTGAGTCGTGGTGGTGCTGTTCAGGGCCAGGCGCGCGGGGTCGATGCTCAAGCCGCTGCGAGCCATCAGGGCAATCGCTTCGTCATACATGGACGGCGTGGCAATCGATTCTTCCAGGGACTGCAGCAGCTCGGGACGGTGGGCGTGAGGCCGCAGCAGGGCCGCGCTCTTGTTACCGAGGATGAATTCGATTTCCCGGTACTGGAACGACTGGAAGCCCGAGGACTGGCCCAGGTACGGGCGGATCGACTTGTACTCGGACGGCGTCATGGTGGCCAGCACGGCCCAGGCGTGCACCAGCTGGTCGAAGATCCGCGACACCCGCGCCAGCATCTTGAACGCCGGGGGCAACTGGCCCTGGCGCACCTGCTCGCGGGCGGCCTTGAGCTCATGAAGCATCAGCTTCATCCACAGCTCCGAAGTCTGGTGCTGGATGATGAAGAGCATTTCGTTGTGGTCCGGCGACAGCGGATGCTGGGCGCTGAGAATACGCCCCAGGTCCAGGTAGTCGCCGTAGCTCATGGAATCGGAGAAATTCAGCTCGGCGTTATGCCATTCATCCGGTGGGTTGCTTGAAAAAGGACATTGGCTCATGGCGTGGGCTCCTCGCCTCAGGCAGCGGTTACCACCCGCAGGCTGTGCAACCCGGGGCGGGATGCACAACGGCGCGGACGGCCAGCTGTGTATTTATTGTAGGAATCAATCGGCCAGGGGGCGCAGGATCGCCCGCACCGGACTGGCATCCAGGTGGGCAAAGCGCAGTGGCAGGGCAATCAGTTCGTAGTCGCCTTCGGCAACCTCATCCAGGACTATCCCCTCAAGAATCGCCATGCCGTGGCGGGCCACGGTGTTATGAGCATCCATGGTCTTGGACTGCTGGGGATCGAGGGACGGGGTGTCGATGCCGATCAGGCGCACGCCGAGGCTGGCCAGCAGTTCGATGGTGGCTGGAGCTACCGCGGTAAAGTCCGGGTCCCACGTGCTCAGCGGCGCCTGTGGATAAGTGCGTAGCAAGACTCGCGCAGGCAAGTTGTCCAAGCGTCCGAGCACGGCTTCGGGCTGCACCAGGGCGCCGCTGTCCAGGCAATGCAGGACCCGGCACGGGCCCATGTAGACATCCAGCGACACTTCGCCGATGGGCAAGCCGTCCGGCCGGTAATGCAGGGGTGCGTCGACATGGGCGCCAGTGTGGGGCGACAGGGTTACGCGCCCGACATTCACCGGGCATTCGGGCCCGAACTGCCAGACGCGCTCCTCCTGGAACGGCGTGTCCCCCGGCCAGGTCGGGGTCGCGGTACTCAAAGGCGGGCTGATATCCCACCAGCGTGGTGTATTTTCCATTCGTGCGGCTCTCGGTCACTCCGGACTGAATGATACGAGCGATACCAGTAAAGATTCTTGCGAAATAACTCGGGCATCGTCAGATATTTCGCAAATCCTGCTAAAAAACTGCCCTTTGTCGAGGGAATGTTTCAAGCGCCAGCCGCCCGTTCCCCCCCAGCCGGCAGCAACTCTCGCATTGCGCTTCTGGATACCCCGAGGTCGAGAACAGACATCCCCCTGAACGTCGGGCGCTATAGGGTGCGTCTTCAGTTCTCTGCCCGCTAGGAGCACAGCATGTCGCAACCTATTACCGTTCTGCGCGATACCCACCCACTGCCCGTCCTCGACGCCTGCAAGTGGGAAAAACTCGAGGGCGATCCCCACACCGTCAACCTCAACGCCTACACCAGCGAGGACGGCAGCAAGATCATGGGCACCTGGATCTGCACCCCGGGCAAGTGGCGAGTGGCCTATGAGAAGTGGGAGTACTGCCATTTCCAGGAAGGGTACTGCGTGATCACCCCGGATGGCCGCGATCCCATCCACTTGCGTGCCGGCGATATCTTCGTGGTGGAACCCGGGATGAAAGGCACCTGGGAAGTGGTGGAAACCGTGCGCAAATACTTCGTGTTTGCCTGAGTCAGAACACACCGGGGGGCCCCTTCGACCTGGGCTCCCCTTCCGGCATTGCCATTGAACACAACGTGCTCCGCCAAATGTCTATATAATCACTGCCAAATGGCAAAGGCAGGAGTAGCACTCATGGTTGCGCTGACAGGCACCGGCATTGCCCCCAAGCGGCGGGGCAAACTGGTATTGAAAGAACAGTCTGCGGACATCCTCCTGGGTGGCCGGGCACGGTTTGACGACCGCATTTCGATCTATCGCTTGACCGAGGAAGGCATCCCTCTGACGGCGATCATCAAGTTCGTCTCCTCGGTCCCCATGCTCAAGGACGAACAGGTCCTGGCCAAGATCATCGGCCTCTCCGAACGCACCCTGCATCGGCGCCTGAAAACCCCGGACGAACCCCTGAACCCGGAGCAGAGTGCCCGCGCGGTACGCTTCGCCCAGGTGCTGGCCAAGGCCCAGGACGTCTTCGGCAGCAGTGAAGAGGCACAGGACTGGATGGCCAAGCCGGTGATGGGCCTCGACGGCCATAAACCGGTGGATCTGCTGACCAACCCCATCGGCTTCGAACTGGTGGACGAGTTCCTCACCCGCCTGGAATACGGGGTCTATCAGTGATCAGTATTCCGGGCAGCAGCGAGATTCATTTCTGGCGACTGGACGCCGCCCGGCACGCCGACAGCTGGGACAGTGGCATCGGTGCCGAGCTGTGTGGCGGCCGCTGGAACTCCAAAGGGGTCAAGGCCGTATATGGCAGCGCCGATCCGGCCACGGCGATTCTGGAAGTGGCGGTGCACAAGGGCTTTGCCGCACTGGATAACGTGCCCCATGTCCTCACTGGCGCCCTGATCCAGGACCCGTCGGCCATCTACCGCGTGGATGAACGCAGCCTGCCCAATCCCAACTGGCTGATCCCGGGCATCCCCAGTGCCGGCCAGCAGAAATTCGCCGACCAGTTGCTGGCCGACCATCCATTCGTGCTAGTGCCCTCATCGGTGTCCCGGCACAGCTGGAACATTCTGATC
The DNA here is from genome assembly GCF_028550695.1 of Pseudomonas sp. BLCC-B112. Lineage (NCBI taxonomy): Bacteria > Pseudomonadati > Pseudomonadota > Gammaproteobacteria > Pseudomonadales > Pseudomonadaceae > Pseudomonas > Pseudomonas sp. BLCC-B112. Next base: position 15,719 of record NZ_JAQQGK010000001.1, on the reverse strand, counting down.
AATCCATTGCTGGCCAAAGGGCTGTACCAGGTGGTGATCCAGGAACGCTTCGGCCTCGACACCCGTCTCAACCCTCCCCCGCACACCGCTGCCAATCGCCCGAACTGAACCCACAAAAAAGCGGGAACCTGCCCGACGCAGATTCCCGCAAACGCCCCGGCTGAAGGGGCCGCGTTCAACACCAATCTTCGCCAGGCTTGAAATCGCTGCGGCCCTTCGGGCCGTTCGCAGCCTGCGGCGGCGGCTACACAATCTTTGCCTTACTGCGGTTTGCGGTAGCTGTTGACGATGGCCGAGAAGTCCTTGCCGCCTTCCCCACGCTGGCTCATGGCCTGGTACAACTGCTGGGCCACGGCGCCGAGCACCACCGGCTGGTGAGCCTGACGGGCGGCCTCGGTGGCCAGCCCCAGGTCCTTGAGCATCAGCTCGGCACCAAAGCCGCCGGTGTAGCCCCGGGACGCAGGGGCGGTTTCAATCACTCCAGGCCACGGGTTGTAGGTATCGGAACTCCAGCAACGGCCGGTGGAGCTGTTGATAATCCCCGCCAGCACCTGGGTATCGATGCCCAGGGCATCCCCCAGGGCCATGGCTTCGCTGACGCCGATCATCGAAATCCCCAGCAGCAGGTTGTTGCAGATCTTGGCGATCTGCCCGGTGCCCACTTCGCCGCAGTGCACGATGTTGCGCCCCATCTGCGCCAGCACTGGCTGCAAGGTGGCGAACAGCTCAGTACTGGCGCCGACCATGAAGGTCAGGGTCCCGGCCTGGGCACCACCGGTGCCGCCGGACACCGGCGCATCGGCCATGGCCACACCTTGCTTGGCAGCCACAGCGGCCACTTCACGAGCGGTCTGCGGGTCGATGGTACTGCAGTCCACCGCAGGGACGCCGCGACCAATCCCCGCCAGCACCCCGTCTTCACCCAGCCACACACTGCGCACATGGGCGGCGGCCGGGAGCATGGTGATCACCAGTTCGGCGCCTTCGGCAGCCGCCTTGGGCGAGGCAGCAACACGCCCGCCCAGTTGCGCCAACTCCGCCAGCACGCTCTGGTTGAGGTCGAACAGGTTCAGCTGATGCCCGGCCTTGATCAGGTTACGGGCCATGGGTGCGCCCATGTTACCCAGGCCGATAAATGCAATGTTCATGTCAGGCTCCTCAACGCAGGCTGATGGTGGTGTTCACACCGTCGTTGACGCTGTCATCGTCGAACCAACGGGCGGTGACGGTCTTGGTCTGAGTGTAGAACTGCACCACTTGCTTGCCGTACGGGCCCAGGTCACCGAGCTTGGAGCCGCGGGAGCCGGTGAAGCTGAAGAACGGAACCGGCACCGGAATCGGGATGTTGATACCCACTTGGCCGACGTCGATTTCGCTCTGGAACTTGCGCGCCGCCGCACCGCTCTGGGTGAACAGGCCGGTGCCGTTGCCGAAGGGGTTGGCGTTGACCAGGGCGATGGCCTGATCCAGGGTGTCCACCTCCAGCACCACCAGCACCGGGCCGAAGATTTCCTGGGTGTAGATCTGCATAGAGGGGGTCACCCCGGAGAACAGGGTCGGGCCGATGAAGTTGCCTTGCTCGTAGCCCGGGACCTGGATGCCGCGGCCATCGAGCTCCAGCTTGGCGCCTTCTTTCACGCCGCTTTCGATCAGCTCCAGAATCCGCGCCTTGGCGCGCTTGGACACCACCGGGCCAACATCGGTGCCCGGCTCGCTGCCGGCGTTGACCTTGAGTTTCTGTGCCAGGGCCTTGAGGTCCGGCAGCCATTGTTTAGCGGCGCCCACCAGCACCACCACCGAGGTGGCCATGCACCGCTGACCAGCAGCGCCGAAGCCTGCGCCCACCAGGGCATTGAGGGTCTGTTCGCGGTTGGCGTCGGGCAGCACGACGGCGTGGTTCTTGGCGCCCATCATCGATTGCACGCGCTTGCCGTGCTTGCCCGCCAGGTCATAGACGTGAGTGCCGACCGCGGTCGAACCGACGAAGGACACGGCTTTGATGTCCTTGTGAGTGCACAGCGCATCCACCACGTCCTTGCCGCCGTGCACCACGTTGAGCACGCCGGCCGGGACCCCGGCTTCCACCGCCAGCTCCACCAGCAGCATGGTGGACAGCGGGTCCTGCTCGGAAGGCTTGAGGACGAAGGTGTTGCCGCAGGCGATGGCCATCGGGAACATCCACAGCGGGATCATCGCCGGGAAGTTGAACGGGGTGATCCCGGCGCACACACCGATCGGCTGGCGCAGGGTATAGGTGTCCACTCCGCCGGCGACGTTCTCGGCGAACTCGCCCATCTGCAGAGTGCCGATGGAGCAGGCATGCTCCACCACTTCCAGGCCGCGGAAGATGTCACCCTCAGCGTCGGCGAGGGTCTTGCCCTGTTCGGCGCTGAGGACTGCGGCAATGCGCTTGGAATGCTCGCGGATCAGGGCCTGGAGCTTGAGCATGATGCGCATCCGCGCGCCGATCGGAGTCAGTTTCCAGGTCTGGAAAGCGCGCTGGGCGGCGGCGATCGCGGCATCGACTTCAGCGGCCGTGGCAAAGGGCACCTTGGCCAGCACTTCCTGGGTCGCCGGGTTGACGATGTCGTGCCATTCCTGGCTCTGGGACTGGACCCATTCACCGTCGATCAGCAGTTTGACCTGTTGCAGGGTGGTGCCGTCGGGCTTGAGGGATGCGTTCATGGGGTCTCCTGACTTCTTGAGTTCTTATGCAGGGAACCAAGGCGGGCAAGCGCCTTGAAAGAGGGGCTGTCGCGAGTTGGTGTCGGACGGTTTTTGGAGTATAGATGTGCAAACTTCTAATAAGAACGCACATAAAAACCGGTCCATCATGCAAAAAAACATCACCTCGCTAAGCACCCTGAACTGGGACGACCTGAAGTTTTTCCTCGAAGTGGCGCGCACCCGCAAGGCCAGCAGCGCGGCCAAGCGCCTGGCGGTGGACTACACCACGGTGTCGCGACGCATCGGTTCGCTGGAAACCGCCCTGGGCACCCTGTTGTTCGAAAAGTCCCGCACCAACGGTTTTGTTCTGACCGCCGAGGGCCAGCGCCTGCTGGGGTATGCCGAGTCCATCGAAAGCACCCTGCACATGGCGTGCGAGCAGGTCTCGGGTTCTGGCGTGGCGCTGTCCGGACACGTACGCATGGGCTGCACCGAGGGCTTCGGCAGCTTCTTCATCACCCCGCAGTTGAGCCACTTCCTCGATGAGTACCCGGCGATCTCAGTGGACATCCTGCCGCTGCCGCACTTCATCAGCCTGTCCAAGCGCGAGGCGGACATCGTCATTGCCCTGGAACGCCCGGAGCACGGCCCCTACGTGTGCTGCAAGCTGTGCGACTACCGCCTGCAGCTGTACGCCACCCAGGAATACCTCGACCGCCACCCGCCGATCCGCCGCCCCGGGGACCTGAGTGAGCATCAATTCATCAGCTACGTGGACGACCTGGCGTTCAGTTCCGAGCTGCTGTACCTGGCCAATGTGGTGCCCGGGGCCAGCGCCAACCTGCGCAGCACCAGCGTCATTGCCCAGTACGTGGCGGCGCAGCAGGGCCGCTCGCTGGCGATCCTGCCGTGCTTCCTGGCGGCCCAGGACCCGCGCCTGCTGCCGGTGCTGCCCAAGGAGATCAACCTGACCCGGCAATTCTGGATGTACTGCCGCGAAGACCTGCGCAAACTGAAGCGGATTACCCTGTTGTGGGATTACATCCGCGAGGTGACCGAGCAGAATCGGCCGCTGCTCATGGGGGACAGTCGCAGCATGCTGTTCGCCGCCCCCTGATCTTTAGCGACCGCCAAGCTAAAGCCGCAAAAATGTGGATCGCCGATCAGTCGGCGATCACCACGATCGACACCCGGCGGTTCTCGGTGCGCCCGGCTGCGGTGCTGTTGGAAGCCACCGGCTCGCTGCTGCCCAGACCGCGCAGCTGGATGTTCTCTTCACGCATGCCGACCTGGGTCAGCACCTTGACCACGCTCTTGGCCCGGCGCACGGAAAGCTGCACGTTGTAGGCCTCCTTGCCCGAAGCGTCGGTGTGGCCATCGACCCGGACCTTCTGGATATCCACACTGAGCAGGGCCTTGCCGATACGCTGGACGATCTCGGTGCTGGCCTGGTTCAGGGTCTCCACATCGCTGCCAAACAGCACCTTGCCCGACAGGCCGAAGGCCCAGCCTTCATCCGTCAGTTCGAAGCCCTCCTGTTTCAGTACCGCGATCTGCTGTGGAGTCAGACCTTTGGGCGGCACGCTCTGGCAGCCGGTCAGGGCCAAGAGGGCCATCAATACCAGGGTGCTGAACAGTCGAACCGTACGTTGCGTCATTGAGAACAAGGGAATTAGCTCCTGTTTTGAACCTGAACGATAGGGAGCTCCGCCCCCACTGTGTGTTGCCCGCCTCGCGAGCCGCGCTTGGCGTGGTACATGGCCTCATCGGCAGCGTTCAACAGGCTGCCGGGAGTCACGCCATGATCCGGGTACACGGCAATGCCGATGCTCAGCGACGTCATGATCGACAGGTTGCCAGGCAATTGAATCGGCATGTCCATGCTGTGGATGATTTTGTCTGCGATGCGCTGGGCATCTTCAACCCGGTGCAGCGGGCTGAGCAGCACGGCGAATTCGTCGCCGCCCAGCCGGGCCACCAGATCCTCTTCACGCAGTTGCGCGCGAATTCGCGTGGCAACCGCCACCAGCACCGCATCACCCGCGGCGTGGCCGAAGTTGTCGTTGATTTCCTTGAACCGGTCACTGTCGAGAAACAGCACCGCCATGCGCTCGTTGAGCTTGTTGGCGCTGCGCAGTGCACGAATCAGCCGGCCCTCGAAAAACGCCCGGTTGGGCAGGCCGGTCAGGCTGTCGTGACTGGCCTGGTGAGCCAGGGTCTCATTCTCGCTTTGCAGGTGAGTCTGCCAGGCTTCCAGCTCATCGAGCAGGGCATTGAAGTCGTTGCCGAGGTTGTCCAGTTCAGCGATTTCCGCCGGCGGCACCCGCTGATCAAAGGCCCGCTCGCGCCGCGCCGCGTGGGCCACTTCCGCCAGGCTGCGCAAGGGCCCGGTGATCCCCCGCAGTTGCCGGCGTGCCAGGTACAGCGACACCCAGGCACTCAAGGCGGTACAAAGCACAATACCCACCAGACCACTGAGCAGAAAGCGCAGCAGACTGCCGCCATGGCCGGTGACATTGACGCTGCCCACTTCTCGGTTCTGATGAAGAATCGGCAAGCTGATGGGCTTTTCCAGGATCGCACTGGCAACGTGCATTTCCAGACGGGTCAGCAGACCGCTTTCTGGACGTTGCCAACTGGCCAGCAGACGGCCCTGGTTGTCATAGACCTTGGCATCGGCCACCTCTTCGGTTGAGGCAATCAGGGCCAGGGCCTCGGTGGCCACCACACTGTCGTTGAACACCACCGCCGCTTCCACGGTGTAGCTGATGGACCGGGCAATCAGGTGCAGGTTGTGATCGGCATAGACGCGCAATGCCAGGACCCCGAGGAAGGTCAGGGACAGGCTGGCCATGGAGATCGCCAACAGGGCGACGATCAGGTGACCGCGACCTATAACGACCGCAGGGTCGGGCGGGCGTTGGGCTTGAACAGCTTCATGGCGCCGCCGGGCGACGACGCGACAGTTGCAGCACGCTGGGATGGATCTTCACCCCGCTGCGGGCCACTGAATCCAGGTTGACCTCGAACGACACTTGGTTGTCGCTGACCCGCAGGCAGAACAGGCTACCAACGGTGCACTGATCGCCCCCCTCGCTGATGCTCAGCACGGGTTGGCCGATCAGCGAATTGAACAGGCGGCTCCGTTCATCGTTGCTCAGTTTGCCGACATAGACCGAGTCGCACTCACTGACGATTGCCGGGCTGCTGGCCAACAAGCGACGCACCAGCACCGGACGGCCGGTAGCCTGAGTAGTGCCCTTGAGCAGATCGTCGGTGTATTCGGTCGGGCCTACCACGCACAGGCGCAGTTCTGCAGGTTCCACGGGCCAGCGAGCGTAGCTGAGGATACCCAGCACCACTTGCGTCACTGCCTTGGCCCGCTGTTCCGCCAGGCTGGTAGAGGCTGACGGCTCTGGCTGCGCAATGGCAAGCAGACTGAACAGGCAAAGAATGGTCGACAGTACACACTGCCTCCACCCCAAAATGCGCTCTGTCCTGAAGACAGCCACGTCCATGCAGGGATTCTCTTTGAATTTCACGGAAATGATGCCGCAACGATAGCACAGCCCGGGAAAATGCAGCGAGCCCAGCGCCCCAAAACGGTGCTGGGCACTGGACAGCAACGCAGTGCTCAGTCCAGTTCCAGCATCAACCCGCTAAGGCGCTTGACCTTGCGCCGCACCGCCTCTTCAAACACCCCGGCCCGAGGCTCGATCAGGCTGAACCAATCCTTGGCCCGGGTGATTCCTGTATAGATCAATTCCTTGGTCAGCACCGGGTTCAGGGCGTCGGGCAGGATCAGCGCAGTATGGGCGAACTCTGAACCCTGGGACTTGTGCACGGTCATGGCGTAGACCGTTTCCACATCATTGAGCCGGCTCGGCAGTACCAGGCGTACCCCGCCCTGGCCATCGTTGCGCGGGAAAGCTACCCGCAGCACCTGACGCCCGGCTTGCGGCCCCTCATGTTCCGGCAGCTTGAGGGCGATGCCAATATCGCCGTTCATCAGGCCCAGACCATAGTCGTTACGGGTCATCAGCACGGGGCGACCTTCGTACCATTGCTGGTCGCTGTCGATCAGCCGAGCCTTGAACAATGCCTGGGTGATCCGCAGGTTCAATCCTTCGACGCCCCACGGCCCCTTGCGCACGGCACAGAGCAACTGGAAGCGATCGAAGGCCTGCAGGACGTTGCGCGCCCAATCAGTCCAGCGGCGGTCTTCCAGGGCGGTGTCCGCGGGTGGACGCTGACTGCGCAGCACATTCAGGTAATGCCGATAGCCTTGTGGCCCCTCGCCGTGGCCTTCCAGCAACAGGCGCTCAAGGGCTCGGTCCTGCTCGCCCTTGAGACTCAAGCTGTACAAGTCCGCATGGCTGCGAGCCGCCAGCAGGCGCCGGGCCTCCTCGGCCTGTTGTTGATTGACCCAGCGCGCCAGCTGGCCAATGCCACTGCCTTCGCCGAAGCGCCGGGAGTGGCGCAGCATCACCACCTGCTGCGCCAGGGGATGCTGGTGCCCGGTGTCTTCCTGCAAGCCGCTGGCGCCCAGGTTCTCAGCGCTGACCGCTTCCAGCCAGGCGCGAGTCTGCGGGTTGTACCAGCCGGCCTCGGCATCGCGACACAGGTCACCGAGCACCGCCCCCGCCTCCACCGACGCCAGTTGATCCTTGTCTCCCAGCAGCACCAGGCGGGCATGAATGGGCAAGGCGTCCAGCAGATTGGCCATCATTTCCAGGTCGATCATCGAAGCTTCGTCCACCACCAGCACATCCAGGGGCAGACGGTTGCCAGCGTGGTGGCGGAAATGCCGGGTGCCCGGGCGATTGCCCAGCAAGCGGTGCACCGTGGTCACCTCGCTGGGGATCTTTTCCCGTACCTCGTCGGCGACTGCCAGGGACCGCACTTGCAGGCTGATGGACTCGGTAAGGCGGGCCGCGGCCTTGCCAGTGGGCGCCGCCAGACGAATGCGCAAGGGTTTGCGCGCCTCCACCGCCGGGGCCTGGAGCAATGCCAGCAGACGCACCACGGTGGTGGTTTTGCCCGTGCCGGGGCCACCGGTGATGATGCTGAAGGCGCCTCGGGTCGCCAGGGCGCAGGCGAGTTTCTGCCAATCGATGGGCCCGGCAGCCTTGGCCGGGCCAAACAGCCCGTCCAGGCGCTGGGCCAGATTCTCCGGAGTTGCTTCCGTCGACGCCAGGCGCTGGCGCAGGGCATTGTCGATCCGCCGTTCATAGGCCCAGTAGCGCCGCAGGTACAGGCGCTTTCCGGACAGCACCAACGGCCGCTGCTGGGACGCCTCGCCGTGATCAGCCGACAGGGCCACCAGCCGACTGCCGGCCAGGACCTTGCACCAGTGAGCCCCCTCCAGATTCGCCAACACCTGGGAAGGCAGCACCGTGGCACCGCCTTGCGAATCCCCTTCAGGCGGCAGCGACAGAGCGAAATCCGGCTCCTTGAGGGTTTCGAACAGGTCCAGGCAGACATGCCCATGACCCAACTGGTGACTGGTCAGGGCCGCGGCCATGAGCACCAACGGATCGCAGCCGGGGTCCAGCTCATGGAGGAAACTGACAAAAGCCTTGTCCAGGGCCCGCAGCCAGCCGCGCTCGACCCAGCGCTCTAACAACAACAGCAGGTCTTCGGCGCGAGCCAGGGGCGCCAGCTCTAACTGGGGCGCTGGCGGCTCGGCCAACTGGGCAAACAGATCCTGGGTCATAACAGCACTCCCTGTTCCCAGGCGGGCTCGGCCTTGGGCGGCTCGGGCTGGCCCTGGAACATGCGGTCGAGGCGTTCGATCAACTGCCGTGGCGGCCGGGCAAAGTACGCGCCCTGGCTCGCGGAGCGGCTACCGCGCAAAAACAGGTACAAGGCGCCGCCGATGTGCCGATCGTAATCGTAGTCCGCCAGCCGGGCCTTCAACTGCCGGTGCAGCGCCAGCAGGTAGAGCACGTATTGCAGGTCGTAGCGGTTGTCGAGAATCGATTGTTCCATGGCCTGCTCGGTGTAGGCCGCGTCGTCCACGCCCAGCCAGTTGGATTTGTAGTCGGCCACGTAATAGCGGCCCTGATGTTCGAATGTCAGGTCGATGAAGCCCTTGAACATGCCATTGAGCAGCACCGGCTCGGCGGTGACCCGAGGCGCGCCCTGGTGGGTCTGCTGGCGCACCAGCTCGTCGAGCTTGAGCACGTCGACCTTGTGGCTGGCAAACCAGAACTCCATTTCGACCCGGTACTGGGTCAGTCTCCCCAGTACCACTGGCGGTTGCCCATCCCCCACAGGCAGGGACGCCTGCAACAAGTGCTGCAGCCAATCGCTGAGGGTCAAAATCCAGCCTTGCCAGCCGCGACGATTGCAACGGCGGGCGATGGCATCCTCGATCACCGCGGGGGCGGCGGCAAAACCCTCCTCCCCGGCCCATTCCAGCAGACCGTGGAGGAAAGTGCCGGGGTTCGGGCCCCGGGGAAACCGGTGAATATCGCCACCACTGGCGACGACTTCCCGAGGGGCCTCGGGGTCCAGCCGCTCATCGTCGAAGAGCTTCTGTGCCTGGGGATTTTCCGGTGCTTCGGTGCTGCCGCTGCCCAAGGTATCGCTGATGCGCAAGGCACTGTAGGAGGCGATCCACCAGTTCTCCGCCGCCCGTCGAATCGGCTGCAACGGGGCCAGCAGCCTGGCGTCATTGCGCGGTGGGTAAAAGCGCTGGTCATCGGCCGCAGGCAGCTCGCTGACACCGATGGCCTCACAGCCTTGCTGCAAGTCCAGGAGCCAGCGCAGCAATCCCTTGGACTCGCCCAACAGGGCACCGCCGCCAAGCAGGTAGCCCAGGGCCGACAAGTGCAACACCGAGCTGCTGTGGTTGCCGCGCTTGAGGTCGGCCACTCCCAGCCAGCAGGCATGCTGGGCCCGGGTCAGGGCCACGTAGAGCAGACGCAGATCTTCCGCCAGACGCTCCTCATCGGCTTGGGCGATCAGCTCCGGCGTCGGTCGCAAACTGACCTGGGCCTTGCCGGCAGCATCGTGGTAATGCAGCGGCAGGCGACTGCCATCCACCGGTTTGGTGGAGCAGATGAAGGGCAGGAACACCAAGGGGTACTCCAGGCCCTTGGACTTGTGGATGGTCACCACCTTGACCAGTTGCTCGTCGCTTTCCAGGCGCAGGATCTGCTCTTCACCGGCCTGCCCGGACAACGCCAGATGCTCGGCCAGATGGCGGATCAGCGCCTGTTCACCGTCCAGTTCCGCAGCGTTTTGCTGCAACAACTCAGACAGGTGCAGGAGATTGGTCAGCACCCGCTCGCCGTCGCTGCGGGCCATCAGCGCCTGGGGCAGTTGGAAATCATGGAGCAAGCGTCGGAGCATCGGCAGCACGCCCTGGCTGCGCCAGATCGTGCGGTATCCGCGGAACTGCATGACTCGGGCTTCCCAGGCCAGTTCGTCCTGGTTCAGCCGCTCCAGTTCCACCAGGGACAGGTTCAGGGTCAGGGAGGCCAGGGCGGCCCGCAGCGGACGCTCCACATCCGGTTCGGCGCAAGCCTTGAGCCACACCAGCAGGTCCCGGGCTTCCTGGGCGGCGAACACCGAGTCCTTGTCCGAGAGGTACACGCTGCGCACCCCGCGGGCGGCCAGTTCACCGCGCACCGCCTGGGCCTCCTTGCCGTCGCGGACCAGGATGGCGATATCCGCCGGCAACAGGCCCTTGAGTTCCTGCTGGTCGCGGGCAAAACCACTGCGCCCCTGCTGACCGCCATTGAGCAGATCGACAATGGCACTGGCACAGGCCGCGGCCTGCTGCTGGCGATACTGGGCCCCGGACAGCGGCTGCTCCGAGGGCAGTTGCCAGAAGTTCAGCGCCGGTACCGCTTGGCCATCCACCTGCAGGCGTTCCTTGCGGCCCTGAGCGGCTACCGCCAGGAAGGGCACCGGGTTCTCGCCATCCTCTTCGCGAAACAGGAAGGCCCCCTGCCCTTGCTGGCGCTGTTCGGCTTGCAGGAACACATGGTTGACCGCACTGACCATGGCCTGGCTGGAACGAAAGTTGGTGCCCAGGGTATGCAAGCGTCCCGCTGTGGCCTGGCGGGCCCGCAGGTAGGTGTAGATGTCGGCGCCACGGAAGGCGTAGATCGCTTGCTTGGGGTCGCCAATCAGGAACAGCCCGGTTTCGGGATCGTTGGCCTCGATGCGGTAGATACTTTCGAAGATCCGGTACTGCACCGGATCGGTGTCCTGGAACTCGTCGATCAGGGCCACCGGGAACTGCTCGCGGATCAGAGTCGCCAGGCGCTCGCCGCCGTCGCTTTGCAGGGCGCTGTCCAGACGCAGCAACATATCGTCAAAGCCCATTTCGGCGCGGCGACGCTTCTCTTCTTCAAAACGCGCACCGACCCACTGCGCTGCATGCTGCAAGACTGCGGCGTCCGGGCTGGGCAAGGCGTCGAGGCTGGCCTTGAGTCCAGCCATCGCATCGAGCCCCGGGTGCTGCGGAGCTTCACCTTTCCAGGCCTCGCTCATTCCGTCTGGGGTCAGGCGGGTGAAGCCGGTGCCAATATCCAACTGCTCAACGGATTCGTCCTCGGCCCAGGCAATGATCTTTTCAAACCAGGGCTCGAAGAAGCGGGCCTGCATCTTGCGGCCGTCGACACTCTTGCTGGCAACGCCTTGCAGACAGATCTCCCGCAACTCCACCGCCCATTGCCGCCAGGGCGCCTTGAGTTGCACCAGCGCTTCCCGACGCTCCTGCAAACAGGCTTCGATCAATTCACTGGGGGTCTGTTCCGACGGCTCACGACGCTCGCTGCCGAACATTGCCCGCACCCGGGGCAGCAATTGGGCCGGGCCGACCCAGTTGGAGCGCACCCAGTTGAGCGCATCGCCCTGCATCGGATAGCAGAACAAGCGCCAGTAATCGCGCAGCACCTGACCCAGCAGATCGCTGTGGTCGGTTTCCAGGGTCTGGGTAAACAGGCTGCCGCTGTCGAAAGCGTGCTCGCGGAGCATGCGTTGGCACCAGCTGTGAATGGTGGAGACGGCGGCCTCATCCATCCACTGCGCGGCGATGTCCAGGCGGTTGGCGCAGGCGGCCCATTGTTCGGCGGGGTACTGCTCCCGCAGCTCGACGATCAGGCTGTCGGGGGCGCTGGTTTCGTCACGGAAGAAACGTGCGGCCTCCGCTAAACGGGTGCGGATGCGTTCGCGCAATTCCTTGGTGGCCGCATCGGTGAAGGTCACCACCAGGATCTGCGGTGGCAGCAATTCGCGACCAAAGCCTGCGGACTCGCCACCGTGGCCCAGCACCAGACGCAGATAGAGCGCGGAGATGGTGAAGGTCTTGCCGGTGCCGGCACTGGCCTCAATCAGTTGGCTGCCCCGTAGGGGGAAGGCCAGGGCCAGAGGGACTTGTTGAGTCATGCGCCGGCCTCCTCGCCGAGGGCTGAACGCCAGGGGGCGTCCAGCAGGGGGCGATAGAGTGTCTCGGCCCAGCCGCTGAAGGTTTCATCAGCGATCAGGGCGTTGTAGTCGGCGAATTGCCGAGCCAATGCCGGGCTTTCTCGACGCTCGCCTTCACTGTTCTGACCATCGCCATCGTAGGTCTTGCGGGCCGCGGCAGCGGCTTTGTCAGGATCGGTCTGGCCCAGCCAGGCGAAGGCAGTCTTGACAGCCACCGGCAGTGGCTGACGCATGCCCGATTGCCAGGCCAGCAGCAGATTGCCGAGGACCGCCCGAGCCTGATCCTGTTCCAACGGCGGCAACAGCAGGCTGTCATCGCTGGCCACCAACGCGGTGGTCAGGGAGTAACCGCTGGCGCAGGCCAGCAGATGGTTGATCCAGGGCTTGATCAAGCGGTGCCATTTGCGGGTTTTGAGCGAACCTATGCCGTTGGGAATGGTGGTCACGGCCAATAGTCCGCCATCCGCCCGTTGATGCAGGTGGCTCAACCAGCCTTCCAGGCGCACACCCTGCAATTCCAGGCTGACAGGCAATGCACTGGTGACCGGGGTTGGCCACAGATCCAGCAGTTGCCGGTAGCGCTGCAACAAATCCGGCAGGGGCTCCATCAGTTCGCGCTGCAGGCACTCGCCGAAACCGGCCATAGGCAACAGGCCGCTGGCTTGCAGCCTTTGCGCCTGGGCCTGCAAGGCCTGATCCGGGTGTGCGGCATCACTCAATGCGGCCTCCAGCAAGCTGTCGCTCAGGCTGTATCGTTGCAGGGCGTCGAGGACAAAGGGCTCCTCGTCAGCCAGTGGTGCTTCCATGGCTTCAAAAAACACCTTGAGCCGTTGGCTGAAAAAGTGCCGTACCGGGTTGCGCAGAAAATCCTGCAACTGGGCCAGGCTCAAGGGCTCATCCTGTACATAAGGCTCGAGGCGTTCGGTGGTGCCGGTTTTTGCCGGGGCCTGATGCAATACCTGCCACTCCCGGGCGTAACTGAACAGGACGTCATTGTCATGAAAGTAGCGGGCACTGAAGGGCTGCAGCGGGTGCTCCTGGGTCAGGGCCTCAAGCAGGGACTGCTGCGCATCGGCCAATCGCCAGCCACCGGCCAGATGATCGCGCAACTGGCCGATCAGCACCGAGGCAGGCCGTTCGCTGTTATCGCGAATGCTGCGGCCAACCCAACTGACATAGAGTTGGTACCGGGCTGAGAGCAACGCTTCGAGCAGCAGATAGCGGTCATCTTCGCGTCGGGAACGGTCGCCGGGGCGGTAGTCGCTGCCCATCAGGTCGAAGTCCAGGGGCGGTTGCGCCCGTGGGTAGTCACCGTCATTCATGCCCAGCAGGCACACCAGCTTGAAGGGGATTGCACGCATCGGCATCAGGGTGCAGAAATTCACGGCGCCGGCGAGGAAGCGCTGGGACAAGCGGCCCTGATCAAGGCCCGCCAGCCAGGCTTCACGCACCACGGTCAGGGGCAATTGATCTTGCAGACCGACGGAGTCGCAGGTTTCCAGCCAGTTTTCCCGAAGGTCCTCGAGCTGGCCCAACAGGTAATCGTCATGCTCGGTGCTAGCCAGGAAGAACTGTTCCAGCAAGTGCTGCAGGCGCTCGCCCCATTGGGCTGGCACAGCAGGCTGAGTGAGTTGCTGGTAGGCAATCTGCAGGGCATCCAGCAGTGCGACCAAGGGGCCGATCAGCGCGGCATCCAGGCCGCCGATTTCGTCATAAGGCTCAATGCCGTCGCAGGCATCGGAGCGGCCGACCGCATATCCCAGGAGCATTCGGCGCAGGCCGAAACGCCAGCTGTTTTGCTCAAGCTCCTGGGGCAGTCCCAATTCGGCACGTTGTTCGGCGTTCATGCCCCAACGGATGCCGGCACCTTCGATCCAGCGGTGCAAGGTAGGCAGGTCGGCTTCATCGACACCAAAACGCGCACGCAATGCCGGGACGTCCAGCAGGTCGAGAATCTCACTGACCGGGAAGCGGCTGTCCGGGAGTTTGAGCAGGTGTTCGACGGCGATCAGCAACGGGTCGCGACCGCGCTGTCCCTGGTCGGTGAGGGTAAAGGGAATGAAACGTCGGTCATCACGCTCCAACTGGCCGAATACCGCACGGATATGCGGGGCGTAGCTGTCGATGTCGGGGACCATGACGATGACGTCGCGAGGCCGCAGGTCGGGCTCGGCGCTGAAGCGTGCCAGGAGCTGGTCGTGGAGGATTTCCACCTCGCGCTGGGCACTATGGGCAATGTGAAAACGGATCGACTGGTCCTGCTGGAGATCGACTTCGGGCCACAGTTCGCGAGTCTCGTTGAGGGGACGCAGCTCGAGGATATCGTCCTGCAGCTGCTGAAGCATGGTGCGTGGCTGGCTGTCGCTGAACAGGTCGATGCGGCCATCGCGGAAAGCCGCGCGATAACTGTTGGGGTCGTCGTAGCTGTCCAGCAGGTTGATGTAGTCACGGCCCTGCTTGCCCCAGGCGGCCAGCAACGGATGGGCATGCTGGTGCAGGGTTTGCGGGTCCAGGGCCAGTGGCATACCGGCTTTGCGCGCCTGGCGTTTGTACTGATGGCGCAGCAGATCCTTGTCGGCAACGATGTCCGCCCAGTGATGGCGACAGGGGTTGTGCACACAGAGAAGGACTTGGCTGAAACGGGCCAATCCGGCCAAAGCCTCCAAGGCCTGGGCCGGCAAGGAAGAAATACCGAAAACGATCACCCGTGACGGCAGGCCAGCGGGAGCTTGATCCAGGTTATTGATCCGCTCGATAAAGCGTTGGTGGACTCCGGCTCGGCTCTGGGCCATGCCCTCGGTACCCACATCCAGAAGCAGTGCTCGCCACAGTTCGGCTTGCCAGCAGTTGGCCGGGGTCAGGGCTTTGGCTTCGCCACGAACGTTACGCAGTGAATGGCGTCCAGCGGCCCAGTCCTCCAGCCAATCGGCCCGATAGACCTGGTACTGGTCGAACAGGTCGGCAAGGCGCTCTGCCAGTTGGTAGCGTTTACGCAAATCACTGTCGTGGGTCAGGAAGCGCTGCAGGGGTTCGAAGTGGGGCTCATCGATCAGTTCTGGCAGCAGGCGCATCAGACGCCAGGTCAGCGGGGCTTTGTCCAAAAGGGATTTAGGCGGGATTTCATCGCGTCCCAATACCAGACGATAAAGCTGCCACATGAAGCTGCCAGGCAATTGCACATCGATGGCGGCGGCAATGCCGCAACCGCCGGAGTCGTCCTCTTCAGGATCTTCAGCCAGGGCCAACTTCAGCCATTGCGCGATGCCATTGCTCTGCACCAGGGCGATTTCATTTTCCAGAGGGGCCAGCGGGTAGCGCCGCATCCAGCTGACCACCAGGCTGCGCAACTCGTCCAGGCGGTTACCGTGAACCACCATAAAACCTGGGGTGAGGGACGAGGCGTCCGGCATAAGGGCTTCCTTGGAGAATACAAAAAGCTAGGCCGGAACCTTAGCACTGTCACGGGACGGTGGCAGCCGGACCGAGCAAAGAGCGGAAGAGAAACCGCTGCAGCTTTTCTGTCGCGCAAAAACAAAACCCCAATTGCTTTCGCAATTGGGGTTTCGGAATTTAATCTTGACGATGACCTACTCTCACATGGGGAAACC